>DASWZN010000050.1:0-10560 GCA_036404435.1 Bryobacteraceae bacterium | reverse complement strand
CCACGGCCGAAGCCGGGCGGGCCAGGAAGGGGGCGCGCGATGCTACTGGTTGATCCGGTAGGTGCGCTCGCCGCCCTCGGGCTTGAAGGACTCGACCTTGTAGCCAGCCTTCTTCATCGCCCCGGCCATGAACCCGCGGACGGTGTGCTTCTGCCAACCCATCTTGGCCATGATCTCGGCCAGCGTAGCGCCGTTCTTGCGCTGGAGCATGGCGACCACCTGAGCGGTCTTGCTCCCTTCGCGCGGCCCGGCGCTGTCCTTCGCCTTGGCGGCTTTCTTGCCCTTGGGCGCGCTCTTCGCGGGGGTGGTCTTCTTGCTCGCCTTCCCCTTGGCGGGCGCTCCCTTGGCCGCCTGTGCGCGGCCCTTGGCCTTCTTGGGCGCCTTGGGCTTCAACGGTTCCGCGGCAGCCTTCGCAGCTTCGCCAAAGGCCTGGAGGCGCGACCAGATGCGCTTCGCGGCGGCCTTGGCGCTCTTGAAGCGCTCGACCGGCTCGACGCCAGGCAGGCTGTTACAGAGGGCCACCAGGCGCTCGGCGGGCCAGCCGGCGATCAGCGCCGCCAGCTCCTTCTGGCTGGCGAAGGAATCGAAGGGGGTGGTGGTTGCGGCGGCGGCTTCTTCTGCGGGGCCAAACGCCGTGATGTTGTTGTCGCTGTCAATCGTAAACGTCATTTTGAACTGTCTCCTTGGTGCCACGCTCTGCGCGGTCATGACATGGATCACTCCGAAGCGATTGAAAGGCAAGGCAATTGTGTAGAAATCGGGAAAGGCGATGGAATGGCGACGTGGAGCCGACCAATGGCATCAGGTGGCACCTGATGGCAGGGCATGGAGAGAAGTTCGGGCGGAAGAAGGAAGACGCGATTGCCGCGCTGTTGTCTCAGCGGAACATTGAGGAAGCTGCCCGTGCTGCTGGCATCGGTACGAGAACACTCCTTCGCTGGCTGACGCTACCCGAGTTCCAGACCGCGTACCGGGAGGCGCGCCGCGCCGCGTTCGGGCAAGCCGTCGCACGGCTCCAGCAGGGAACCTCGGCGGCAGCCACCACTCTGCTGAAGACGATGATCGACCCGAACACCCCCGCGTCCGTCCGGGTGCGGGCGGCGGAGGCCATCTTCAATCACTCGGCCAAGGCGATCGAGATCGAGGATATCGAGGCACGCGTCACGGCGCTGGAAGCAGCAGCGGCGAGCGAACACGCGGGGCAATGACTCGCAGGGAACCTGGCATGTCGAATCTTCTGAGGCGAGTGGGAAAGCTCGAAGCCCGGTTGACGGACGCCAGCGGCTTGGTGCCCCGTTCCGAGCACTGGCTCGCTTACTGGGGGCATAGGATAGAGCGGCTCCTCGGCGGAGAGGCGCACGGCGAAACAGGCCGCATCCCGCTGGAGGCGGTCGATGCGCTGGTCGCAGCCAGCACGGCCGAAGCGAACCGAGGAGAAGCAAGATGATTGGCAGGAGACTCGCTCGGCGTTTGGAACGGCTGGAGACTCACCTCCTGCCGAGTGGCAAAACGGTGGTCATCAACATCCACTTCGTCTCCGCGGACGGAAGCCGCGTTGGCGGCCGCCGCTTCACCGTTCAGTGCGCCGGGGGGCGGCCAACCGTGCGCCCATGAAGCCGATTATCAGGAGGATTCAAGAGCTGGAGCGGAGGCTCCCACCTCCGCCGCCCGCCCCCTCGGGCCCGTCGGTGGGCGAGCAGATTGCGGACGGGCTCGCACGGATCGGGTTCGCTCGGGGCGAGAACGAAAGCCTGGCGGAGACGTTCGCGCGTTGCCTCGGGATCACTGTGAGGGAGCTTCGCGCGCGGTTGCAGCAGCGGGCGGCTGGCCGGCCCTCCGAGTTGGCTACCGATATCAGGTGATAACGCTCGTCTGCAACGGGCACCGTTTGTGCGAGGCTAGGGCCCGGCCACGGTTGCCGAAGCCGAGTGACCGATCTCGGCAAACGTTGCGGCGTCGGGCGGCGAGCAACGCGGGTGAACTTCCTAGAACCGGACTTGGGGCTCGGGTCGCGCGATAGATCAGCGAGTGGGGCGTGATACCGCAACTTGGCGCCGACGAATGCGAATTCCCCAGTTGCGCCGTCGCTCAACTCCTCTTCCCCGGCGTAAAGGGGACGCCGTCCTCGCGGCAGATCTCCTTGATGGTGGGGCGTGCGCTCAAGGGGCCGCACGGCAATCCACCTCCGGGCATCACCCACTGGCCGACCATCCGGAAGCGCCGCAGGCCGGGAAGCTTGTTGGGCAGCGGACGGAATCCGATGGCGGGCGTCAGCAGCCAGCCCTCCGTGCTCCCTTTCCAGTTGCCGGTAAAGCGAAGGACCGTCGCCGGGCTGGAGACGTCGACGGTTTCGACGGCCGACCGCAGGCCGGGAACGCGCCGCTCCAGCCGCTCGATCACCGCCTCCGCCACGCGCTGTTTCTCGGTGCGGTACGCCAGCATATCGTTCTTACGCAGATCGTCCCAATACGAGTCGTTGTAGGTGGGCAGGAAGCAGATGACAGCGGTCTTGCCCGCCGGTGCGAAGGTCGGATCGAAGTGGAAAAAACGCAGGGTGATCAGATCGACGGTCGTCTTGGGGTCGATTTGGAGCGGCGCGTCCAACAGGTAAGTCAGGAAGTGCGGCATGTGGCCGAGATCCATGCCCACACCGAGCGAGACCTGGAGGTAGGAGGGAAACAGAGCGTTCTTCTCGTACGCGGTCTTGAGTTGCGGACTGGTGTACGCGCCTCCCAGCATTTCGTTCAGCGTCGTATGCCCGTCCGCGGCGGAGATGACCCAATCTCCCCGCAGCGTCTCCCCACCGGCCAGTTGGACGCCCACGGCGGCGCCGTTCTCCACCAAAATGCGCTCGACTCGCGCACAATAGCGGATGCTGCCGCCGAGTTCCTTAAGGCGCTTCTCGATCGGGCGGATGATCGCCTGTGCGCCGCCGATGGCATAGCCGGCGTTCCGCACGCTCATCCACGCCAGCGAAAAGACCACGGCGACGGCCGAGAGCTGCGCCAGTTCGCCTCGGCCGAAGTAGGCGCGGATCAGCGGGTCCTGAAATCGCGCGCCGTACTCCTCGCACGTCATCTTGGAGACGCGACTCAATGTCGGGAAGATCGGCAGGTCGCGGAGCAGGATGCCGGCCTGGGCGGCCCAGCCCTGGTCGGGATAGGGCATTCGGAATCGCCCCAGCCGGCGCACGTCGCCGACAAAGGCGCGGATCGCCTTGGCATCGGCTGGCGAGCGCGCGAGCAGCGTAGCCTCTAGCCGGTCGGGATCTGTGGGGATAGCGAGGCTTTCGCCGCTCTCGGTCTCGATGCGCGCTACCTCCTCGGGATCGACAAAGCGCAGCGCGGAGATGTCAAATAGCTCCTCCCAGTAGTCGCGCAAATCGGCGCCCGGCTTGGAGCCGACCAGCCAGTGCAGGCAGGTCTCGAAGGTGTACTCGCCCCGTCGCCAGCTCATCGCCAGGCCGCCGGGCAAGGTATTCATCTCCAGCACTTCGGCCTGGTAGCCGCATTCGCGAGCGTACACGCCCGCGCGGAGGCCCGCGATGCCTCCGCCGATGATGAGGATCTTCTTCGGTTCGGTTGCCCTGGCTTCACTTGACATAGGCTGCGGCCTTTCTGGCCTTCTCGTGCCACGCGGGCTCTCGCCGCGGCTGGTCTCCGATGGACAGACGCTGTAACGAATTCTCTACTCTGAATAGCTACGCGCGCCAGACGCCGCGGGTTCCGCGGAGTTCACCGGCGAACCAGCCGGTGTCTTAGGCATCGTGCCGGAGGACGAATAGCGCGCGTTCACCGTGCGGGTCCTGCGGCTCGTCGTGCCGTTCGACTCCGGGGGCGGCGTGCTCGGATTAGTGCTGAGATCTGCACCGGCAAGGCAGACTGTGGAAGGGTATGGCCGCAGTGGTGGCCAAGCTCCATCGCGATCCCTCAGACACAACCGCGGCGCCGGGACCGAAGCCCTTCAGCCTCCCGAGAAACGGCGTTCTGAGAAATAGCTCGTGGGTACTCTGCGGGAGCTGCGCACGTGGTTGCAGCATCGGGCGGCCGGCCTGCCCGCGGAGTTGGCTTCCGATATTGGCGGATAACGCTCGCGCGGAGAGGGCGACGCTTATGCTTGGACGGGGCTCATTCCACGCCTTGACGTCGCCAGCGCGTCTCCCCGGCCCGCAGGGGCGGCCAAATCCGTCATATCGCCGCTCACAAAACCGCTCGCCGCCCCGTGCGGGAAGCCGTTTTCCGAGTTGCCGACCACCCGACCGGAGCCCATCAGAAGCTTCCAGCAAAACCATCTCGGGCCAGTTTCCCGCAACCCCATTCTCACTACCTCCGACTGAAGAGGGAGAATAGCGCGTACCATGGATGCGAGGACTCAGGTTCATGGAAACGACCCGGAAGAGATTGCTCTACATCATGGCTGGCTGCGCATTCGGACATCTACTGACTGGCGCGGTGCCTCTGGCGGCCCAAAACGACTGCAAATTGGTTTTGGACGCCATGATCAAGCTCTCCGACACGCCCACTCACGCCTACGTCACTATGGGCATAGCCGGCAAACCACAAACCGTAGAGTCGATCTACGCCGGCGGCTTAGTATACGTGAAGTACGACGGCAAATGGAGTGCTGGCGGGACGACCAAAGAGATAAAGGAGCTTGCGGAAAAGAACCGGCAGAATAACAAGACGACGTGCCAGTATCTGAGAGATGAGCCGGTTAACGGCGAAATGGCGGCGGTATACAGTGTGCACGAGGTGTCACCCAGGTCTACGTCCGATTCTAAGACCTGGATTTCGAAGGCGAAGGGGCTGCCGCTGCGTTCGGACATCGACTTGGAAGGGGGCAAGAGTCACATCTCTACGCGTTACGAATATGGCGACGTCAAGCCGCCGATGTGAGGTGTCCGCCCGTCTGATACGAAGACAAACGGGACAATTTCAGGGACTTCTATTTCGGGGATGTTGCCGGCGCGGCGGGTAGAGTGCGACTGCCCCGACGGGGAAGCTACCGACACGCCGGTTTCACAGCCCCGATCTTGCAGGTACCCGCCCCGCACCCCTGTAGATCAACGTTGCCGGAGTGCTCGGGAGCAACGCCCGGACCTGCGGCTCAAGTTCCGGATACCCGACGATCCGGACGCTATCCCGGCGACCCATCATCACGAGAGGCATTCCACGGTGCCAAGCAACCACCGGGTCACCGGCCGTAGAACCCGAACAGCAGCCGATCGATTTCGGGATCGCTCCGGAACGCATCCAGAAACGGGCCAGCGCTGGCTCGTAGCGAAAAAGGGGGAGTGGTTTCCGCTAACGCTTGCGAGAGCATCCGGCGTATCGCGGGAACGTCGCCCTGACCAACGCAGATGGCCAAAGGTGCGAACGCCGGGATGTATTCGCCGCGGCCACCCCGATCCTCCAGCTCGCGTAGCAGCCGGATCGCGTCCTCGAGACGCCCGCCACGGGCGTAGACGAGCCCCAGGGCGCCTAGAAATACCGGGGCACGCGACAAGGTGACGGTCCGTTCCAGCGACTCGATCGCCTCTTCGTGGCGTCCCAGGCCGCTGAGCGCCAGCCCCCGGATCCACAGACCGAGCGTGTAGTCGGGTTGCAGTTCCAGCGCCTGCCGCGCCGCACGCTCTGAAAGATCGAATCGGCCCAGGGAGAAAAAGGTCACCGTGGAAAAGCCGTGGATCGGCGCCGACAGAGGATCCATCTGGCAGGCCCGCATCGAGTGCGCCAAGGCCTCCTCCTCGCGCCCGTCTGTCGCCAGAAACAGCCCGTAGTAAGCCTCTGCAATCGAAGAGCGCGGATTGATGGCGATGGCGTTCCGGAAGTGTGGCTCCGCCTCCCGCCATTCCCGCTCGAAGTAGAACGCGAAAAAGGCGCGCGAGAAGTTCACTTCCGATAGCTCGGGCGCCAAGGCCATCGCGCGCGTCATGGCGGCTTGAGCTGGCGGCCGGCCATTCTCCGCCGACACCCAGCCGTAGACCCGGAGGATCGCGTAGCAATCCGCGAGCCCCGCATACGCGAGCGCGTACTGGGGATCGAGCTGGATGGTCTGCTCGAAACACTGGATGGCCAGGCGCACGGCGGCTGGCGTTCGCTGATGCCAGTAGTAGCGCCCCTTGAGGTACCGCTCGTAGGCCTCAAGGTTTCTGGTCGAGGGTTTCACCACACTACTGAGGGTCACCTTGAGCCGCTCGGCGATCGCCGAGGCAATCTCGTCCTGCACCTCGAAGATGTCTTCCATTTGCCGGTCGTAGCGCTCGGACCAGATCTGGAAACCGTTTCTGGCGTCCACGAGTTGCACGGTGACACGAACCCGTTTGGCGGCGCGCCGCACACTTCCCTGGAGCACGTTGCTTACGTTCAGACGGGCCGCAATCTCACTGATCTCGACGGCTTTGCCCTTGAACGAGAACGATGAGGTGCGGGCCGCTACGTTCAAGCCCGCGACCTGGCTCAGAGCGTTCAAGATCTCCTCGGCCAGTCCGTCGCTGAAGTATTCGTTCTCTCTGTCCGCGCTCAAGTTGGCGAAGGGGAGGACCGCAATGGACGAGCTTGTTTCCTCGGGCTTCGATAGCGTGCTGGCTGCGAGCGCAACGCGCAGTTCGGCTGCGGTCTGGAAGCGCTCAGCCGGCGATTTGCGGAGGCAGCGGGCGACCACGCGAGCGACCTCGGCTGGAACATCAAGCGGCTTCGGCTCGTCTCGTACGATGGCGGCCATCGTCGCAATGGCCGTGTCGCCCGAGAAGGCCCGCCGGCCGCTCAGCATTTCATAAAAAACCACCCCAAACGAGAAAATATCCGAGCGCGCATCGGCGGGTTTGGCTTCGGCCTGCTCGGGAGACATGTAGGCGGCGGTGCCCAGGATGGTGCCAGCCTCGGTCATGCCGATGGCTGCCGTCAGGCTCGCCGCCCGCTCGCAGTCACCGCCGTCGCGGGTCAACAGCGCCAGCCCGAAGTCGAGCAGCTTGATACCGGACGACGTCACCAGGATGTTGGCAGGTTTCAGATCTCGATGCGTGATGCCCTTGGCGTGCGCTGCGGAGAGCGCATCGGCGATCTGCACGGCATACCGTAATGCGACGTCGAGCGGTAAGGGGCCGGCGAGCGGCGCGCCATCAACAAGCTCCATGACCAGGTAGTTCGGGCCGATATCGTATACCTGGCAGATGTTGGAATGGTTCAGCGCGGCAATCGCGCGGGCTTCGCGCTCGAAGCGATCACTAAACTGCTGCGCGGAAACTTTGATGGCCACATCGCGCTGGAGCCGTGAATCGTGCGCGCGATAGACCTCGCCCATGCCGCCGGCGCCGATGGGCGCGACGATTTCGTAGGGGCCGAGTCTTGTGCCTGGAGAGAGCGGCATGTGGATGAATCAGATAAGTCTAACCTATCCTGCAGCGGATAGCTCCTGAGTCACGCGCAACCCGGAAACAGGCGCACGCCGCCAGGAGCAGCTTCCGATATCAGGTCATAACGCCGCACCCCCAGCCCACACGTTCTCGACGATATCCGCTGAAAGGGAGGACCACGAAGATGACTGGGAGGAACCTCACGCGGCGGTTGGAACAACTCGAGGCGCGCGTTGCGCTGGTAGACCGGCAGATCGACATTGTGATCCGATTCGTTGGCCCGGAGGGAGGAGTGACGGACTCGCTCGTGCTCGAAGTCTCGATGGATCGTCGGCTAAGTCTGGAAACCTCCACATGCCGGCGGACGCTCACTGCAAACATCCGGGCCAGCGATTACCGCGATTCTGGAGGGAAGAGTCTGGCTCAAGCGCACCGAATCCGGACGGTCGCCAATTCGGACCCGCAGAGAGGCACCCCGCGTTGCCGGTTCCACCGTGATTGCCACACCGGGCTTCAATCCGAGTCGTGCCATCTCACGCAAAGCGGCGGAGTCCCCGTCCGACACGCTGCTAATCACGGCGGGGACGCCTCGCGCCCATTTTGCCAACGGCACCTCTGCGCGAGCGGCCAGCGCGCCGCTTCGCTCGGGAATCGGCTGCCCGTGCGGATCCGTTTCCGGGTCCCCCAATTTCGCGGCGATCCGATCTTCGAGCCGCTCCGAGATGAAGTGCTCGAGGCGTTCCGCCTCTTCGTGAACCTCGTCCCACGAATAGTCGAGGAAATCATGGAGGAACCGCTCGATCAAGCGGTGATGGCGAAGAACCTCCAAAGCGCGCATCCTGCCGGTCGCCGTCAAACGCACGCCGTGATGCTTTTCGTACTTTACGAAGGGGGGCTTTTGCGCGGCGAGCTTCTGCAGCATTCCGGTCACGGAAGCGGCGCGGATACCGAGATGATGCGCGAGGGCATTGCTGGTCACCCGTTCCTGCTCGGAGCCGCCCAGCTCCAGTACGGCCTTCAAGTAGTCGTCTACGGATTCGGTGGTATACGGTGGCTTCGCTCTAGCTGGCACTAAATCCTAGCCTACCCCCACCGCCGCGCGACCGCAATAGGCCAGGCCGCTAGGGCGCTTGACGGGAGGCTCACATTACAGCTAGGATTTAGGCATGACTAAATTAGGGGCTCTGGCGTTCCTGGTTTTCACTCTGGCGATGCGGGTCCCCGCGTTCGGCCAAGGCGAGACGACGAGCGCCATCGTGGGGTCGGTCACCGATCAGACCGGCGCGGCAATCTCCGGCGCCACGGTGACGGTCGCCGACGCCGAGAATGGCCTGAAACGATCCGTAAAAACGGACGACTCCGGGCGGTTCGGCTTTGCGCAGCTTAAGCCCGGCACGTACTCGGTGAAAGCCGTGGCGGACGGATTTCAGGCACAGGAGAACGGCGCGGTCTCAGCCGGACTGGGGCAAAAGCAGACCGTCGATTTCAAGCTCAACGTCGCATCGGCAAGCGAAAGCGTCGTGGTCCAGGTCGATGCGCCGCTAATCAACCCGGACAACCCCAACACCTCGACGACCCTGAATGCCAAGTTGCTCGAAGACCTTCCAAATCCGGGTGGCGACATGACGTATCCGCTGCAGTTCGCGGCCGGCGCTCTCATCAACACCGCGGGCAGCGGGAACGACTTCGTCGGCGGGACCAATGGCTACGGCAACGTGCAGTTCAATGGCCTGCCGTCTCTTTCGAACGGCTATATCGTGGATGGCCTAGAAACCAACGATCCGCTCACCAACCTGAACAGCGGCCTCTCGACCAATCTCGTGCTGGGATTGAATTCGATCGCGGAGGTGACCGTCAACACCGTTTCCTACTCGGCCGATCAGGGCCGATACGGCGCCTCCCAGGTCAACTATGTCACGAAATCCGGCACCAACCGCTTTCACGGAAACCTGTACGAGCTTTGGGACGGATCGAGATTCAGCGCGGCCGATTTCTTTACCAACGCAACGCCTGAAAACACCAAGCCGCGCTCCACGGTCAATCACTTCGGGGGGAGCCTGGGGGGGCCGATCGTCCACAACAAGCTGTTTTTCTTCTTCGATTCCGAATGGGTTCGGATTGCGCTTCCCATCGTCACTGCCACAACCGTGCCCACGACGGCGTTTCAGGACTATGTGCTCGGGCAGTTGCCGCGGGGTGGCGTGGACTCGATCACCGGATCGACTTACCAGCCGGCGCCCCAGCTCGTGCCGTTCTACCAGAAGATGTTCTCCCTGTACGGCAATAGGGCGGGGACTCCGCTCACGGTTCTCGGCTGTCCATTCAATAGCGATGGGACCGCTGCCGGCGGCAATCCGCCCAATGGAAACGGTTGCGCGAACCGCCAGAGCGTTTCCCACTCGAGCGACGATCACGAGCAAGTGCAAACGGCTCGACTCGACTACAACATCGACGCCATGAATACCACGTGGTTCAGGTTTCAGTCCGACACCGGCGTTCAGGCCGCCTATACCGATCCGATCAATCCGCTATTCAACGCCGTGTCTCCACAACCTCTATACTCCTTCGCGGCCGGCTACACGCATGTGTTCTCCGGACACTTGGTGAACTACTTCAACCCTGCGTTCTCGTGGTACGCGAGCCTGTTCGGACCAGCCGACCTTCAGCAGACCCTGGCGGCATTTTCCATCGTTCTCCAGGGCAGCGGCGCCAATGCACCGTTCACCACGCTCGGAGGGCTCGATAATACGTGGGTGCAGGGTCGGCGCGCCTCGCGTTTTTTCATCAATGACAATCTGGCCTGGGCGGTGGGCTCGCACGAACTCCGGTTCGGAACGAACAGCCGAATCCTCCGCCTCAACGATTACGACTTCGGCGAAGGGACGGTCCCGCTGGTCACCTACACGACGCTCTCGCAGCTCATCCACGGGGTCGCATCGACGGCTTCGGAAACCTACCCGCTGGCCAATTCGCAGCCCTACAACTTCCTGAATCTGGACTTCTATGCCCAGGACACATGGAAGGTTACGCGCACACTGACCTGGACCTTCGGCGTCCGCGATACGTACAATTCGAATCCGCTGAATCCGCATGACGCCTTGGCGCGCCTCACCGGGTCGTTCGCTTCCATCTCCCATGACGTGAACCAACCGCTGAACCAGGTGATTCAAACGCAGCAGGGGACGGTCTTCGCCGCGACACCCCTC
>DASWZN010000049.1:0-48691 GCA_036404435.1 Bryobacteraceae bacterium | reverse complement strand
CTTGGAAAACGCTTCGCGTTTCCCACATTCCCACAGCGCCGACGACGGTTCCTCTTTCTCTCTCTGAACTCAAAACGAAAGGACCCAGCCTGCCGGCCGACCTACCTCCGTTCAGGCTCATCCTTCAATGAGAATATGCTGCAGCGGCCTTCTCATGCCATCTCGGGCCGGGGCAGGTGAGGCTCAGTGCTACACTTCGTAGCGATGTTCAGGATATCGTTGGGCCGGGCCATGGTCGGTTGCGCTGCTCTTAATTTGGCCGCGGTGGCGGTGCTGGGCGGGTATGATCACCGGTTCTGGTTCGTCCACCTGGTCGCGCACGATGCTTTTAAGCCGGAACAACTCTTGGTCGCCGCGCTGGTCATTGCGCTGGTTCTCAGGCCTCCGCTCGCCAGCGGCCCGGTGGGGTCAGCCGCGGCTGCCTGCTCGCTGGGAGGCGCGTATTCGGCGCGCGGCCTGGCTTTCCTTCTTGCGGTTCCCGCGATCCTCTACCTGCCAAGCGTTGGCATCCATTTCGAGCACCACGACTGGAACTACGTTCACGTCTCTTCCGCAATACGTAGCGTCAGGCCGCTGCTGGCGCTCTTCACGCATCCTCAGCCTGACGGATTCTATCGTCCTTATAGGGTTCGTTTCGCTCTGGATCGACAATGTGATCTTCGGGACTCGATCCTGGGGGTACCACCTGCAGAGCATCGCACTGCACTTACTTAATGCGGTGCTTGCCTTCAGGGTCTTCCAGCGTCTCAGCTTTGGCCGCAGAACCTCTGCTTGGGCGGTCGGCCTCTTCGCGATAGCGTCGGTTACCGTGGAGCCGGTGGTTTGGCCGGCCGCGCGATTCGATCTTCTGGCGACGGCCTTCATCCTGGCCGCGCTGGGAAGCTCGCTGGACTACCTGCGCGATTCGCAGGGCGGTAGAGCGCGTCTGGCCGCGGCGGTCGTTTTCACCTCGGTGGGCATTCTGAGCAAAGAGATCGCCTACTCGGTTCCGATCATCGTGATTTTCCTGATCGCGACGGCTCCGGTTTGGGAACTCGGGCGGCCGGGTCTGCGCCGCATGGTTCGGCTGGTGGCGGCCGTGTCGGTTCCGTGCCTGCTCGGCGTGGCGGTTCGGCTTGCTCTATACGGTGGTCTAGGCGGCTACCCGGGCCAGAGCCGTCCGATGTGGCTGCCCTCGTTCAAGAGCGTCGTATCGCTCGTAATCAGGGTTCTTCCGGTTCCTCCTCTTGGGCTGAATTCGAGCATCCCGCTCGGTTTCCCGGGGATCGCGGCTCTGGTTCTCTTCGCCGCGGGCTGCGTGCTGATCGCGCTGCTGAGTTCCCGGCCGCTGGACAGGAAGGCGTACGCGATCGCCGGACTCGCGCTCGCCAGTGCGCTGCCGGTGGTGAATGTGGCTGGATGGCTGGGACCGTCCATGCTGCACAGCCGCTACCTCTATTGGCCCGCCGTCTGGACTGCGCTCCTGCTGGTTCACATCGTCGAGACGTGCCGCGCGCCGCGCCTGGTGCTGGCCATACTGCTGCTGGCGAACGTATTGGCCACGACGTCCAACCTGCTGGCCTATCGCGGTGCAATGACATCGGCCGAGCGAGTGGCCGCGAGGGTTGGCCGTGACATACGGCGGCGGCCGAACGCCCGAGCCGTGTACCTCGCCGGCATCCCCGGTAGCGGATACGGGGTGCTGTTCTTTGCAGATCACATGCTGGCGCTCGTGAACAAGGAAGCGGGAGGCCGGCCGGTATCGCTGGTCCCGGCCGCCGCTCGCGATCCGCTCCCGCCAGATCTGATTTACCGCTGGGATTCGCGGCTGCGCGACGTGCGGTGAGCCGGCGCCGTCCAGACAGCGCGCGATGACCCCAGTATAGTATGGGACCTGATGGAACTGCGCCGCATGGTCCTCCTCCTTTGGGCGTGTTTCCTCGTTCGCGGCCTGTTCTACTGCATCAGCCTTCCGCTCTGGGAGGGCTTCGACGAGCACGCGCACTTCGCGTACGTACAGCGCGTCGCCGCCGGAAGCTGGCTGGTGCTTCCCGAAACCCGCGCCAGTCGCGAGGTCGAGCGCTCGGTGGCCCTCGTCCCCATGCCGTGGGTTCTGCGGACGGAGGCGCCTCCGCACGAAACCCACGATTCTTATTGGCGGATCCCGCTGGAGCAGCGGCGCAGCCGCGAACGCGAACTGGCCGCGTTGCCACGCTCGCTCAGCGCGCAGGACGCCGCTGGCCTCATGCGCTTCGAGTGGCAGCAACCGCCGCTGAGCTATTGGCTTATGGCGCCCGTCTGCGCGGCGCTGGCCGGTTTCCCGCTGTCGGTGCGCGTGCTCGCACTCAGGGTCCTCAATTTGTTGCTCGCCTCGGTTGCAGTGCCTGCCGTTTGGTTCGCGGCTCGGCGCGTTTTCGCGAACCGCGTCGCCGTGGCCACCGCCGCCCTCGTCGTGCTCATGCCGGAAGTGATGTTCGACGCGGCCCGCGTAGCCAATTCCGGCCTGACCATAGCACTCTTCTCGGCGCTGGCCGTGCTCAGCCTGGAGGTCGTGGACGGGAGGCGCGGGGCGGCCTTGTGGATGGGCGCGGCTTTCGGCCTCGGGCTCCTCGCAAAAGGGCTGTTTCTGTGCGCCGTCCCAGCCGCTGCAGCGGTGCTGGCGTGGGCAATGTGGAAGGGGCGCTTGCGCCTGCGGTCCGCGGTTGCCTCGCTCGGGCTCGCCGTTGCAATCTCTGCGTGGTGGTACGCGCGCAGCCTGAGAATCACGGGGTCGTTATCCGGCTCGCCTCAGGATGCGGCGCTACGCCACGTGCCGGTATTCGAGCGTCTGTGCCGCCTGACGGAGGTGGACTGGCGAACCGCCCTCGACTCGACGTTCCTCTCGCACATCTGGTTTGGAGGGTGGAGTTTCCTGCAGCTACGAGCTTGGATTTACCACTTCTTCGCGGTCCTGGCCGTGCTCGCCGCAGTCGGACTGGGCGTGGCGTGGATTCGCCTTGCTCCAGCGCGACGGCACTTGTTCGCCCTGGCGAGCATCTACCTGTTCTTCTGCGCCGGCCTGGCGTATCACGCACTCACGACGTACCTGGCGAATGGAATGTCGAGCACTGCGGGCTGGTACCTCTGCGCCGTGGTCGTGCCGGAGGCGGTCCTGGCAGCTGTGGGGCTCCGCGCCCTTGCGCCTGCAAGGGTGCAAGCATACACTGTCGGCGTCGTCGCTTGTGCCCTCGCGCTGCTCGACCTCTACGGGATGCTATTCGTCGCCCTGCCCTACTACACCGGCCTGATCGGCCACAAGCCGAACGGTTCGCTGGAGGCATTCCACTTCGCGCGCCTCGCCGAGACTGGCCTCGGCGAGGTGCTGCGACGCGTCGCCACCAACAAGCCCGCTTTCATCGGACCAGCCGCCGTTGGAGCGGCGGCGTGCGCCTACATTGCCGCGACCGCCGCTGTTGCTGCCATCGCTCTTGTGGCGGAGGTGTGGAGGCCAAAAGCCGACTCCAGGGCAACGCCCCGGCCCGTTGTTTGACCTCAGCGAGGAACGGTCCGGCAGAACCGTCCCGGACCTCGTCCCGCACGGGCGAGCGCGCCTGGCTCACTTACTTCGCCGCCTCGATCTTGTCGACCGCGATGACGTCCGAGCCCGGATCGAGCGTGCCCGTCACCTTGACCTTCTGCGCCGCGAACTTCTCCGGCGTTTGTTGGTCGCTGAGCGTGTAGACCTTTTCGCCAACGGCGAGGGCGTACTTCGAGCCGTTCTTGACGCACTCGCGCACGCACTTGGCGTCGGGTTTCACGCCCATGGCCGAGTGATCGGCGCCGCACATCGTATCGGTGATGACGCCGGTGAAGGTCTGTTTCTGGTTTGCCGCGCCCAGAAGAAGGGCGCCGCCAAGCATAAGGATGGTCAGTTTATTCATGGTGCAGTGTTCTCCAAAGTTCGTCGTATTTCCGCGCGTCGAGCGGTTCTTTAAGCTGAAAATTGAAATCCTTCCGGTTGCCGTAGTGTTCGAGTGCGCGCTCGAAAGTGGTCAGCGTCAGCGCGAACGGGCCGGAGGTGCCGATGTTGTCGATGTCGCCGTAGCGCCAGGTACGCGAGGCGCCCTTGCGCGCAGTGCTGTATACGATCCGGTCGCGGCCCACGGTCAGAATGCCTTCCGAGCCCGTGATCGTGCCGAGAAGCTTCACGGGGACGGACCACAGCGGTTGGACGGCCGCGTCGGCCAGTTCCGCAATGAATCGCTGATCGAGCCGGTCCTTGAGCAGCGGGTAAGAACCCGTGAAGTCCTCGCCGGCCAGGGCGTCGAAGGTATACGCGAAGTCGGCGCCCAGCCTCCGCGTGTTGTCTTTGTACGTCAGCACGCGGACCCGCGCCGGCGCCAACTCGAGCTGCTGGATGTCCTGGTAAGCCCAGCTAAAGTGGCGCGGGAGTTTCTTCCCCGTCTCCTGGTACGAGACGCCGCGCTCGTCTATGGTGAGCGTTCCGTGCTTCACCTGGTACTGGGCCGCTAGCAGCGGGACCGCCGCCAGCGCCATCAGCGCTTTCGAAAGTTCCATCTCCACACCTCGTAAATCGCAGGGTAAACCAGCAGCTCGAGAGCGAACGACGTGAAAATCCCGCCGATCATTGGCGCGGCGATGCGCTTCATCACGTCCGCGCCGGCGCCGGTCGACCACATGATCGGGACCAGCCCCGCGAACATGCACGCCACCGTCATGAACTTCGGCCGTATGCGTTTGACGGCCCCGTGCTGGATGGCCTCCCGCAGCTCCGCCAGGCTGCCCAGCCGGCCCGCCGAGCGCGCCTGCTCGTACGCCAGATCGAGATACAGCAGCATGAAGACCCCAGTTTCCGCGTCCACGCCCATCAGCGCGATCAGTCCCACCCAGACGCCGATACTCATGTTGTACCCCAGCAGGTAGAGCAGCCACACCGCGCCCACGGCCGAGAACGGCACGGCGAGCACGATGATGAGCGTCTTGGCCGCCGAGCGCGTGTTCAGGTACAGCAGCGTCAGAATCAGGAAGAGCGTCAGCGGCAGGACCACTTTGAGCCGTTCCCGCACACGCGCCATGGCTTCGTACTGGCCGCTCCACTGCAGGGTGTATCCCGCGGGGAGGCTGAGCCTGCTTCGCACCAGTGCTTTGGCCTCCTCCACGTAAGAGCCCACGTCGCGGCCCGCCACGTCCACGTAGACGTAGCCGTTCAACATGCCGTTCTCTTCGCGCAGCATCGAAGGCCCTGAAACCAGCTTGACCGTGGCGACTTGGGCGATCGGGATCTGCTGGCCGTTCGTTCCCGACACCAGCACCCGCTCGAGAGCCGGCACGGAGCCGCGGAAATCGCGCATGTAGCGCACGTTGACCGGATAGCGCTCGCGCCCCTCCACGGTCGTGGTCACGTTGTCGCCGCCGATGGCGTTCATGACGGCCGACTGCGCCTCGTCCATCGAGAGGCCGTAGCGCGCCAGCTCGTCGCGCTTCCAGTCCACGTCGACGAAGTAGCCGCCGCCGGTCCGCTCCGCGAATACGCTCCGCGTCCCTCGAACCGCGGGAAGCAGGGATTCCAGGCGCGTTCCGATTGTCTCGATGGTCCGTATGTCCGGGCCGTAGACCTTGATGCCGACGGGCGTGCGCACACCGGTGGTCAGCATGTCGATGCGCGCTTTGATGGGCATGGTCCAGGCGTTCGAAACGCCCGGCACGTTGAGGGCCTCGTTCATCTTGTCGACGAGCGCGTCGGTCGAGATGCCCGGGTGCGGCTTGAGCACGATGACGGTCTCGAACATCGAGAGCGGCGCGGGATCGGTCGAGGTCTCCGCGCGGCCGGCCTTTCCAAGCACGGTTTCGACCTCCGGGAATCGTTTGATGATGCGGTCGGTCACCTGCAACAGGCGCTGGGCCTCCGTCTCCGAAATCCCCGGCAGCGTGGAGGGCATGTAGAGCAGGACGCCCTCATCGAGCGGCGGCATGAACTCCGAGCCGAGCCGGTTGAACACCGGAACGGTCGCCACCACTACGGCCACGGCCCCGCCGATCACCAGCCATCTCCACCGCAGCGCCCACGCGCAGACCGGCTCGTAGAGCCGAATCAAAACCCGGCTGATGGGGTGGTTCTCCTCGGAGTGAATCTTGCCTACCAGCACCGCGTTCGTCACGCGCGCCAGCCAGCGCGGCCGGAAGCTGAAGTTCGTCATGTGCGTGAACATCAGCCGCATGGCCGGATCGAGCGTGATCGCGAGCACCGCCGCCACGATCATGGCCAGGTTTTTGGTGTAGGCCAGCGGTTTGAACAGCCGCCCCTCCTGCGCTTCGAGCGTCAGCACCGGCAGGAATGACACCGCGATCACCAGCAGCGCGAAGAAACTCGGCCCGCCGACTTCCTTCACCGCGTCGATCACCACGCGGTGGTAGTCCTCGTGCCGTCCCGTGCGCTCCCACTCTTCGAGCTTCTTGTGCGTCTGCTCCACCACCACGATGGCCGCGTCCACCAGCGCGCCGATGGCGATGGCAATACCGCCCAGCGACATGATGTTCGAGCTCAGGCCCATCTGGCGCATCGGAATGAACGCGATGAGGACCGCTATCGGAATGGTGAGAATCGGGATCACCGCGCTGGGCACGTGCCACAAGAAGATCAGGATCACGATGGCAACGATCGCCAACTCCTCGATGAGCGTGTACTCGAGATTGTCGATCGAGCGCAGGATGAGGTCCGAGCGGTCGTAGGCGGTCGCGATGTGCACGCCCGCCGGCAGCCCCGGCTCGATCTCTTTGAGCTTCTCCTTGACGCGCTCGATCACCGCCAGCGCGTTCTCTCCCTGCCGCATCACCACGATGCCGGAGACCGCGTCGCCCGTGCCGTTCCAATCGGCCACGCCGCGGCGGATGTCGGGGCCGAGAATCACCTCACCCACGTCGCGCACGTGGATCGGAACGCCGTTCATACTGCTGGCGAGCACGATATCGCCGATGTCGCTCGCCGACCGCACGTAGCCGCGCCCCCGCACCATGTACTCGGCGCCGCTGAACTCGATGAGCCGTCCGCCGGCCTCGCCGTTGCCGCTGCGCACTGCCTCGACCACTTTGCCGATAGGGATGTTATAGGTCTGTAGTCGGTTGGGATCCACGTTCACCTGGTATTGCCTAACGAAACCGCCCAGCGGCGCGACTTCGGCCACTCCCGGTACCGATTTCAGGTGGTAGCGCAGGTACCAGTCCTGAAGCGAGCGCAGCTCCGCCAGGTCGTGCTTGCCGGTCGTATCGACCAAAACGTACTGGAAGACCCAGCCGACACCGGTGGCGTCCGGCCCCAGTTCGGTGCTCACACCCTGCGGCAGGCGCGGCAGCACGCCCGAAAGATACTCCAGCGTCCGCGACCGCGCCCAATAGATGTCGGTCCCCTCGTCGAAAATCACGTAGACGTAGGAGTAGCCGAAATCGGAAAAGCCGCGCACAGCCTTGACGCGGGGCGCGCCCAGCAGCGCGCTGACGAGGGGATACGTCACCTGGTCCTCTACGATGTCCGGGCTGCGGTCCCAGCGCGAGTAGACGATGACTTGCGTGTCGCTCAGATCCGGGATGGCGTCGAGCGGCATGTTGCGCATCGACCACCAGCCCGCGGCCGCCGCCGCGATCACCAGCAGGAAGACCGCGAACTTGTTGCGGCCCGACAACTCGATGATGGCGTTAATCATGCGTAGCCCCGGCCGCGGCTTTCAACTGGCTCTCCGAGTTGAGGAGGAAGTTGCCGGAGATGACCAGGCGCTCGCCCGCCGCGAGGCCCTTGCGCACCGCCACGCGGTCGCCGATCCGCTCTCCGGTCTCCACTTCGCGCGGCTCGAAGTGCCCGTTGCCGAGGTCCACGAAGACCGTCTTCTTCAGCCCCGTATCGAGCACCGCCTCGACTGGCACGGTCAGCCGCGCAGGCTCCGGCGACCGCAGCTCGACGTTGACGAACATATCCGGCTTGAGAGCGAGCCCCGGATTGGGCAACTCGATCCGCACCTGGAGCGTGCGTGTCTGCGCATCCACCTGCGGCTGTATGAAGCTGACGCGCGCGTTCCAGCTCCGGCCTCCGCCATAGGGCAGCGAGACGACGGCGGGCTGGCCCACGTGGATCAGCGGCCCCTGGTACTCGAAGACGCTCGCCAGCACCCACACGCGGCCCAGATCCACCACCGTGTAGAGCTCGGTATCCGGCGTGATCTTCTCGTTTGGAAATGCGTTCCGCGCCATGACGTAGCCCGAAGCCGGCGCGTAGAGCGTGGTGTTCGTCACCGGCTTGCCGGAGCGCTCGACATCTTCGATCTGCCGCTCGCTCAAATCCCAAAGCTGCAAGCGGCGGCGCGACGCCTCGGCCAGCGAAGCCGCGTCGGCCGCGGCCCCCTGAATCGGGCTGTCGCGCATGGCGTCCCGAGCCTTGATCGCGAGCAGGTATTCCTGCTCGGTGGCCAGCAAGTCCGGGCTGTAAAGCGTCACCAGCGGCTGGCCCTTGCGGACCACGTCGCCGGTAAAGTCGGCGTACACCTTGTCGATCCAGCCCTCGGTGCGCGAGTGAACGTGGCTGACGCGCGTCTCGTCGATCGCGACTTTGCCGGTCGCGCGCACCGTCTCGGCGCCGGCGGTGATTTCGGCCGTCCCAACGCGCACTCCGATGAGCTGCTGTCTTTCCGCGCTGATCGCGACCGTTCCCGGCACCGTCTTCAATGCGGAGGCCAGCGTCTCGTCGGCGTAGACCGGAACCAGCTTCATCCCGCAATCCGGCGCGATGCCGGGCTTGTCCGACTTATACGCCGGGTGCATGGGATCCACCCAGTAGAGGACCTTGCGCTCGGGCGTTCTCGGCGCCTTGGCCGCGTACCAGCGGCCCGCGAAGAACGCCCCGGCGACCGCTACCACAATCAGCATGATTCGCACGATTCTCATAGGTCCCTCACTTGAGCAGGTCCACTCCCGTCATCTCTTCCAATCGCGCCAGCGCCAGAAAGTAACTCAGCGATTCGTCCTGGTAGTTGAGCTCGTAGTCGAGCATGTTCGTGAAGTTCATCAGCACGGAAAGGAAATCCACCGCACCGGTCTCGTAGGAAGCCAGTGACGATTGCAGCGCCATGCTGGCCTGCGGCACCACCGTAGTCGAGTACATATTCATCAGGCGATAGGAGGTCTCGGCCATGAGGTAGTCATCCTTGACGCGAAAGCTGAGCGCTTGGTTGGCCGCTTCGTATTCGTGCCGCGCGCCCGTGGCGCTGGCGGCCTGCTCGGCCACGCCGGCCCGCTGCTTGCGCCAGAAGTAGGCCGGCAGCTTGAAATCGACGCGCGCCATATACATGGGCGGCATGCTGCCCATGTAGTAGTAGCCGCCGGAGACGGTGTAGTCCGGATAATAGTCCTTGCGGGCCAGGTTGACAGCCAGTTCGGTGCGCTCCACCAGCTTCTGCTCGCGCCGCAACATGGGCGCGTTCTCGCGAACCTGCGCCATCAGATCGTCGAGCGTCACGCCGATGGGCGCGGGCGTCAGATCCACCGGGCGCGCGAGCGGCGCATCGACGGAGCGGCTGAGCAGGCTGTTGATCTCGGCCTGGCGGCTGGGAATCTCCTGCCGCAGGCGCTCGATGCGCGTCTCCATCACCGAGAGCTGCGTCTGCGCCTTGAAGATGTCCTGTTGCGCGGCCTTGCCCGCCGAGTAGCGCGCCTCGCCGATGCGCAGAAACTGCTGCATCAGGTGGTGCTCCCGCGTCAGGGTCCCCACGGCGCCGTAGAGGTACGCGAGCCGGTAGTAGGCCTGCTTGAGCCGGGAAACGACGCTGAGCCGGGTCATCAGGTATTGGTCGAACTCGGCGCCGGCCTCGCTGGCCGCCATCTCGCCGCGGAGCTTGCGCTTGCCCGGGAACGGGAACTCCTGCGACGCCATGACGCCGGCATTCGCCACCGGCTCCTTCCCCAGTCCCTGGAACGGCAGCGGATTGCCGCTGGAGTTGTAGCTGAAAGACAGCATGGGATTGGGCAGGCTGCTTTCCTGGGACGGCCGCTGCCGCATCGCTTCATACCGCTTCTGCGCCGCCAGGATCTCGGGATTGCGCCCTAGCGCTTCCGAAACCAGATCTTCAAGCCGCAGCCGGCTCTCCTGGCACGGAGCAAGCGCCGCGACAGCAAGGAATAACGAAAGACTTCGCAGATTCACACCACCCTCCTCGCACGACACACACGGATACACCTGGGACAAAGCCGCGAGGAGGGTGGATCAGACCAGCAGGACGGAGTTCAGCAGGTACAGAGCGGGTGGCGATGGACCCGACTTCACCGCAGACGGGCGCGCCAGCGGCACAACCGCAACCGCGGGCGCCTCGGCCGTCGTCACCGCGAGCGCCGGTGCAGCGGACTGAGGGACGCTCACCTTGTGATAGCTCACCGGGGCGAGGGCCAGGTTAGGGCAGACCTTCGCGGCGGGCTGCTTCGGCGCGGGCATCCTGCACTTGCTCGGATGGCAGCAGCCATGACCCGAAGCCTGCAACGGCGCGACCGCACAAGCGGCGCACGGTCCCCACAGCAGGGACCCTACGAGCAAAACCGCCACAAACACGCTGGAGAACCTGGTCAGCACCTGACTCCGATCGTATCACAGGTGCAGACGACGGTCCCCGCGTTTGGTTTCAATGAACCCTTTTTAGGAAGCCCCCCGGGCTGAAGGTCAGGCCGAACTTTTCGCGGCTGGTGTCCCGCACCAAGCCGGATTCCTGCGCCAGAAACTCCTCAACCGCCTCCGCCGGACCCGGCCCGAACGGCCGGTTCACCGGGTGCCCGTTCAGGTTCGTGTCGTCCACCACGACGTAGCTACCCACGCTTGCCATCTTGCTGTAGATTCTGAGTTCCTCGAGCACATGATGCTTGGCGTGGTCGGAATCGAGCGTCACCAGCACCTTGTCGGAGGGCTTGATAGAGCCCTTCACCGTCTTGACGATCTCCTCCGCGGTCGAGGAGCCGTGCAGATAAGTGATCCGGTCATGCCGGGGCCTTCCAGGCACCTCCTCCACGTCGATGGTGATCACTCTTCCGCGTTTCAAGAGGTCGCACATCGATGCGAAGAAATAGGCGCTCCCGCCGTCGCGCGTGCCCGTCTCGACGATCACGTCCGGCTGGACTTCGAACAGGATCTCCTGATAGATCCACAAGTCCAGGGGAACCCGCTGCACCGGCACGCCCAGCCAGTAGGTGTTCCTCCAGGTGGTGCGATAGTTGGAGTGGTAAAGCAAATGAAAAGCCGTGGTGATTTCGCGGCTGACTCTTCGCGCCATCCACGGACGGCGCTTGATGATTTGCAGGGTTGCCGGCAGCGGCAGCACTCCTGCCAGAACGCTCTTTGGGTTGAGTGATCCCAGATTCATCCATCCCCCTTGCGGAAAAAGTACACGACCGGTGCGCCCCAGACTGACACCCGGCTCTATAATCTAACGCCGCCCGGCGGTGCGGAGGTCACACGTACCAATCCGGGCCTTGGCGAGCTTGCTGCCAGTCTACCACCACCGAGCGCGAGGTTGTAGAATTTTACTTAACTTTACGTTTCGGCGAGGTGGTTGCATGAGCAGATCTGAGCAGCGGTCCGGTTTCACGCGACGCGGCTTTGCCGCGCTTACGCTGGCTGGCGGCGCTGGCGCAGGGGCATTCGCCCAACAGGCCACACGGGAAATCACGGCGGCATCGGTGCCCGGCGATCCAGCCGCGCCCGGTCCTCAGGAAGGAACGCTTCCGGAAGAGGAGCCGTTCCAGGGCCCCCTCCGCTTCACGCGCAAGGACGTCAACGCGAGAGTCCAGCCGTTTGCGGGCACCGAAGTCCGTCTCCTGCCGAGCCGGTTTCTCGACGCCCAGCAGGCCAACCAGGCCGTTCTGCGGCGCATACCGGCCGAACGGCTGATCCACGCCTTCCGGCTCAACGCCGGCATCTCTTCCTCCGCGCAGCCGCTGGGCGGCTGGGAGAAGCCGGATTGCGAGATCCGAGGCTGTTTCGCCGGACACTTCCTCACCGCCAGCGCGCATATGTACGCCTCCACTGGGGACGAAAACATCAAAGCGAAGGCCGACTCCGTCGTGGCCGGCTTGGCTGAGTGCCAGGCCCGCCTTCGTGGCGGTTACCTCAGCGCCTTCCCGATCGAGCTCTTCGATCGCTTGAATGCGCGCCGCGAGGTCTGGGCGCCGTTCTACACGATTCACAAGATCATGGCGGGACTGCTCGAGATGTACCGGATCTGCGGCAACAAACAGGCTCTGGAAACCGTCGGGGGCCTGGCCCGCTGGGCCGATGCCTGGACAGCCGCCGTGCCGGAGGAGCACATGCAGGCCGTTCTCGACACCGAATACGGCGGCATGAACGAAGTGCTCTACAACCTGGCCGCCATCACCGGCGACGACAAGTTCGCCGAGGCGGGCGATCGTTTCACCAAGAAGCGCTTCTTCAACCTGCTCGCGCTCGGTTGCGACCGGCTACGCGGTCTGCACACCAATACCCACATCCCGCAGGTTACCGGGGCCGCCCGCCGCTACGAGCTAAGCGGCGACCGGCGCTTCCGCGACGTTGCCACCTTCTTCTGGGACCAGGTGACCGGAGCGCGATGCTATGCCACCGGCGGGACCAGCAACAACGAGGGGTGGTTGACCGGGCCCCACCGGCTGGCGGCGGAGCTGGGCCGCGGCGAAGCCACCAACGAATGCTGTTGCGCCTACAACATGCTCAAGCTCACCCGCAAGCTCTATAGCTGGAGCGCGGACCCTCGGTACTTCGACTATTACGAGCGCGTGCTCTACAACCACCGCCTGGGTACCATCGATCTCGGCACCGGAGCGACCCAATACTATCTCGGCCTCGTGCCAGGCTCGTGGCGGACGTTTTGCACCGAGTACGACTCTTTCTGGTGCTGTACCGGCACGGGCGCGGAGGAATTCTCGAAACTGAACGACAGCATCTACTTCCACGACGACGAGGGACTGTACGTGAACCTCTTCATCCCCTCCGAGGTGCGCTGGGCCGAGAGAGGGGTCCGCGTGCGCCAGGAGACGGGCTTTCCGGAGGTCGCGAGCACGACCCTGCGAGTTACTTGCAGCGTGCCCACCGCCATGCCGCTCTACATTCGCATCCCCGCCTGGGTATCCGGGGCACCGGCGGTGAAGGTCAACGGTCGGCCCGTGGAGGTCTCTGCGAGTCCCGCGAGCTACGTGCGGATCGCCCGCACGTGGGACCAGGGCGATCAGGTGGAGATCGCCCTGCCAATGCAGCTTCGCCTGGAACCGATGCCCGACGATCCAGGAGCGCAGGCGGTGTTCTATGGCCCGCTCCTTCTGGCCGGCAGGTTCGGACGCGAAGGGCTGATGCCCGAGTTGGTGGTCGGTCCGATGGGCCCGCAACTGAAGAAGGCTCCGCCCCTGACGTTACCTCCGCTGGCCGCAGCCGAAATCCGGCCCGAGGGCCGGCCCCTGGCCTTCCGGACCGCCCGGGTGGGACTCGTCCCCTTCAACCAGGTCTCGGACCAACGCTACACGGTTTACTGGAAAACAGGCTGAGCGCCCGTAGCGCTCGATTGGCCGCACCTAGCTGCCGGGTTCGCGGGCCGGCGGCGTTACTCGCTGAGAAGCGGCGAGTCAATGTCAACAAGCTTGTAGGAATCGTTTGTATCCAGGACGACCCGGTCAATATACGCGCGATCGTAGCGCCGCATCTGTCTGAATTCGTTCTTGGCCAGCACCACCAAGTGATAGTTGCGCAGCTTTACGGGTTGTTGTTTTGCGCTTGCCTCGATTCTCTTCCAATCGGGGATGCCCCATCTTACATCGATGTCAAAACTATGCATCAATTCGATAAAACCGTTTTGCTCGCGAAAGAACATCCTGTAACACGGAACCTCGTCCACGGACTCGGTCACTATTGCATAAATCGTCCTGCCTTTTCGAGGCACGAGTAGTTGCAGAGACAAGATGTAGTAGAGAACGGCCATAAACTTATCGGTGCTTCGATCGGGTTTTGCGAAACCGTGCTCAACGTCACGCCCGGCGGTTAGTGCTGTCCTGGCCAGCCGCGTTTTCATGGAAATGTCCTGGCCGAGGGAGCGCTTCATAGCTTCATCTACAAAAACACTGGCCGCTTGCGCATCCATTGCCTTTACGCGTGCTCGTTTAAACAGAAAATCAAAGAGACCCATATCCTCCTCCTCGCGACGCGCGTAGGATCTTCATCGGCTATGGCGCTCGCCGCGCCCGGAACGCGCTGCCGGGCATAGGTAAGTTAACAAGCTCGGGCCCCCAGAGACCTGGCCACCACCAGGGCGCGCCGTCTTCCAACCGGCCGCGCGCTTTGGCCTGCGACACCCTCTGCGACCTATTTCTTCTTCCCCTGCGCCGCGACGGCGTCCATAGCCGCCTTGATCTTCTCCGCGTCGCCGAGATAGTAGTGCTTGAGCGGCCGCAGCGAGGTGTCGAGCTCGTAGACCAGCGGGATGCCGGTGGGAATGTTCAGGCCGACAATATCCTGGTCCGAGACGTTGTCCAGATACTTCACCAGCGCCCGCAGGCTGTTGCCGTGTGCCGCAATGACGATGCGCTGCCCCGATGAGGCCGCCGGCGCGATGGTCTGGTGCCAGTACGGAAGGAAGCGCGCGACGGTGTCCTTCAGGCACTCCGTGAGCGGAAGCTCGGCCTCCGGCAGGCTCTTGTAGCGGCGGTCGTGGCCCGGCCACCGCGGGTCGGATTTCTCCAGAGCGGGCGGCCGGATGTCGTAACTCCGGCGCCAGATCTTCACCTGGTCCTCGCCGAATTTGGCCGCGGTTTCGGATTTGTTGAGCCCCTGCAAAGCGCCGTAATGCCGCTCGTTGAGCCGCCAGGAGCGGAACACCGGAATCCACATCAGATCCAGCTCGTCCAGGACGGTCCACAGCGTGCGGACGGCGCGCTTCAGCACCGAAGTGTAGGCCACGTCGAAGGTGTAGCCGGCCTCCTTCAAGGCGCGCGCGCCTTCCAGGGCCTCCGCGCGGCCCTTCTCCGACAAATCGACGTCGGTCCAGCCAGTGAACCGGTTCTCCCTGTTCCAGTCGCTTTCGCCGTGCCGAATCAAAACAAGTTTGTACATCTTGAACCTCCAGAAATTGATGGGGCAGATTGTGGGGCGGACCCCCTGGTCCGCGCGGGTCCCCCTGGACCCGCCTTTCTTGCGGACCGGCGGTCCGCCCCAGCCCCGATCAGGCCCGCTGGCGCAGCACTTTCCTGCCCGCGAACTCCGCTGCCGCGCCGAGCTCTTCCTCGATGCGCAGCAACTGGTTGTACTTCGCGATGCGGTCGATGCGGCTGGCCGACCCGGTCTTGATCTGGCCGCCGTTGGTAGCCACCACCAGGTCCGCGATGAAAGCGTCCTCGGTCTCGCCCGAGCGGTGCGAAACCACCGTGGTGTAATTGTTCTCGGAGGCCATGCGCATGGCGGCCAGCGTCTCGGTGACGGTGCCGATCTGGTTGAGCTTGATGAGGATCGAGTTGGCGATGCCCTCCTCGATCCCGCGCGCGAAGATCGCCGTGTTGGTGACGTAGATATCGTCGCCCACAAGCTGGATCTTCTTCCCCAGCTTCTGGGTCATCAGCTTCCAGCCCGGCCAGTCGTTCTCCGCCATGCCGTCCTCGATGGAGCGGATCGGATACTGGCGCACCCAGTCGGCCCAGAACTCCACCATCTGTTCGCTGGTCCGCTCGCTCTTGTCGGACTTCTTAAACACGTAGCGGCTCTTGTCCGCGTCGTAGAATTCGCTCGCCGCCGGGTCGAGGAAGATGCCGACCTCCTCGCCGGGCTTGTAGCCGGCCTTGGTGATGGCCTCGAGAATCAGGTTCAGCGCCTCTTCGTTCGACTTCAGGTTGGGTGCGAAGCCGCCCTCGTCGCCGACCGCGGTCGAGTAGCCGGCCTTCTTCAGCACGCCCTTAAGGGTGTGGAAGATCTCCGAGCCCGCGCGGAACGCATCGGAGTAACGCGCCACGCCGTAGGGTGCGATCATGAATTCCTGCACGTCCACGGAATTATCGGCATGCGCGCCGCCGTTGAGGATGTTCATCTCCGGCACCGGCAGCACGTGCGCGCCGACGCCGCCCAGATAGCGGTACAGGGGCATGTTGCGGCAGGCCGCCGAGGCCCGGGCCGCGGCCATCGACACCGCCAGAATCGCGTTCGCGCCCAGCCGCCCCTTGTTTGGCGTTCCGTCCAGGTCGATCATCGCCTGGTCGAGCTCGGCCTGATCGGAGGCCTCTTTGCCTTTGAGCGCCGCCGCAATCTCCCCGTTGATATGCCCGACGGCCTTCAGCGTCCCCTTGCCGAGGAAGCGCTTCTTGTCGCCATCGCGCAGCTCGACCGCTTCATGCTCGCCCGTCGAGGCCCCGGAAGGGACCGCCGCGCGCCCCATGGCGCCGCACGCCAGCCATACGTCCGCCTCGACCGTCGGATTGCCGCGCGAATCGAGAATCTCTCTGCCGGATATTTTTACGATTTCGGTCATCATTTACAGTTCGCTCCTGAAAAGTAGTCGGAAAAGAATCATTGGGCGTCAGCCCGCCTGCTTGATCGTGTACGGCTCCAGCCCGGTATAGATCTGCTGCTGTTCGCAGACCACTACGATGCCGGTTTCGGTGACCGTGTAGCCCTTGGCGCGATCTGCCTGCAGGTCGTATCCGATCACGCTGGACTCCGGAATCTTCATGTCTGGCCCGATGATGGCGCGCCGGATACGGCTGTAACGGCCCACCTCGGCATTGTGCATCAGAATCGAGCTCTCCACCTCGCAATAGCTGTTGATCCGCACGCCGGGAGACAGGATACTTCGCACCACCCGTCCGCCCGAGACGATGCACCCGCCCGAGACGATGGAGTCGATCGCCACTCCCATGCGCCGCCCTTCCTGGGCAAAAACGAACTTCGCGGGCGGCATCTGGGGCATGGCGGTTCGTATCGGCCACCGCTTGTCGTACAGGTTGAACTCCGGTACCACCGACACCAGGTCCATGTTGGCGTCGTAGTAGGCGTCGATCGTCCCCACGTCGCGCCAGTACTTCACCGTCTTGTCGTTGAGATCGATGAAGTCGTAGGCCACCACCCGTTTCTTTGGGATGCAGCGCGGAATGACGTCCCGCCCGAAATCGTGCGAGGAATTCGGGTCCTCGGCGTCTTCCATGAGCGCGCGCATCATCACTTCCGTGTTGAACAGGTACACCCCCATCGAAGCGCTCACCATGGCCGGGTTGAAGAAAGACCGGACCGGATTCCCGTGCTGCGGCTTCTCTTCAAACCCCCGGATTTCGTAATTGTCCCCGATGTCCACGACGCCGAGGCGGGTGACCTCTTCGGGCGGGACCTGAATGGTGCCCAGCGTGATGTCCGCCTTCTGGTGCTCGTGCCAGGCGATCATCTCGTGGTAGTTCATCTTGTAGATGTGGTCGGCCGCGAGGATCAGGCAATGCTCGGGGCCTTCCGCCATCAGGGTCTGGATGTTCTGGAAAACCGCATCCGCGGTGCCCAGGTACCAGTCCTCGTGAACGCGCTTCATGGGCGGGATGATTTCGATGTATTCGCCCAGCTCGGGCGAGAGGATCATCCAGCCGTCGCGAAGGTGGCGGGTCAGTTCCAGAGCCTTGTACTGCGTGAGCACCAGAATGCGCCGGATGCCGGAACTAATGCAGTTGGAAAGGGTGAAATCGATAAGCCGATAGATGCCGCCGAACGGAACCGCCGGTTTGGCGGTATTGAGCGTCAGCGGGGACAAGCGCTCCCCCGCGCCGCCGGCAAGCAGGATGGCTAGGATGTTTTCCATTCGAAGCGAAGGCTCTTCCTTTGGAGTGTATCAATGATCGCCCCCGCGCAGTCGGAGGCGGGGTTCGTTGTATCATGGAAGCTGGCCTGCCCCGGAAGTCCGGACGGCAACCCCCACTAGTGAGGAGGTGATTCGAGATTGGCTGAAGTAACCGTTCAAGACGGCGAGACCGTTGAGAGCGCGCTACGCCGCTTCAAGCGCAAGGTCCAGCAAGAGGACATCATCAAGGAGATCAAGCGTCACTCCTACTATCTGAAGCCGGGCGAGAAGAGGCGCGTCAAAGCGGCGCTAGCCCGCAAACGGAATCGGAAGAAGCAAGCCAGGATTATCGAATAACCTTCCCCGCCGGTCCGGCCCGCCCGTGCCTAGGCGCGGCGGCCGGATCGGAGCGGGTCATCCCCCAGGCCGCTATACTCGATCAGGGTGCCCCCCAAGTGAAGATCGTCATCGATACGGCGGAGCAGTCGATTCGCGTGAGCGCGCCTGGCGGCGAATCGGTGTGCCCCCTTTATAGCCCGGCGGGTTTCGCGATTCTTTCGCGCGAGTGGCTCAAAGTGGGCTGGAACCTCGATCACTGGCGCGGTTTCTCCTGGCTGGGATTCCAACTGCACCAATTGCCCGAAGACGTGCTGCGCCTTCAGGAAGTCGTGTGCCGCCTGAAGCCCGACGTCATCGTGGAAACCGGCGTCTTTGAAGGCGGCAGCAGCATCCTCTTCGCCAGCCTCTGTGAGCTCAATGGCAAGGGCCGCGTCGTCTCGGTGGAACTGCAGGTGCGGCCCGGGCTCCGGGAGTCCTTTGCCGCTCACCCGCTCGGCCGCCGCATCGCGCTGGTCGAGGGCGACTCGTGCTCTCCGCAGGTTTTCGAGCGCGTCGCCCGAGAGACGTCCGGCGCGGAGACGGTGCTGGTATTCCTGGACAGCGATCATCGCAAGGCGCACGTCGCCGGGGAGCTCGCGCTGTACTCGCGGCTGGTGACTCCGGGATCTTACATCGTCGCGGCCGACGGCGTCATGCGCGTTCTGGCCGACACGCCGAAAGGGGATGCCTCCTGGGTGGAGGACAACCCCGCCGCCGCCGCGCGCGAATTTGCCGCCGCGCACCCGGAATTCGTTCTCGAGCGCCCCGCGCCGTTGTTCGCCACCGAAGCGGACAATGGCGATCTGACGTACTTCCCCGACGCCTGGCTCCGCCGCGCCGGCCCCGCCGCCTGAGCGCGTGGCGCGCCCTTCAGGGCGCACGATGACTTCCGCTCCTTGGCGTCGCGGTTCGGTGCTAGTGTTAGTGCGGCGTAATTAAGGACCCATATGCAGGACGCTGCCAGAGGGGCTTCCTGTGGCGCACGCACTCTTGCGTGCCGCGTCGAGACTCTTCTCGACGCCCAGCTGTCGGCCCGAGTGCCGACACGGCAGGCTGAAGCGCAATGCCACGCGGTCGCGAATATCCGTCAATCTGCATGCCGCACTACACTAGCGTGCTCGGCGCCGAACCGCGCGCATAAGCAAGCCGTTTTCGCCGCGGTTGCCGCCCACGGTACCCTGGAAGCAACATGGAGAATCCGCTGCTCGACCTCGATTTCCCGATTCCGTTTGACCGCATCCAGGCCCCCCACATCGAGCCGGCCATCGCTTCGCTCCTCGAGGCCGCCCGCCGGCGCCTCCAGGCGCTCTCCCAGTCCCTCGTGCCGCCGGATTTCGAGAACACGATGCGCCCGCTCGACGAGCTGACCGAGCCGCTGGACCGGGCCATGACCGTCGTGAAGCATCTCGAGTCCGTTGCGACCCATCCCGATCTGCGCGCGGCCGTCAACGCGGTCGAGCCCGAGGTCAGCAAGCTGCACTCCAGCATCCCGCTCGACGAGGGGCTGTGGACGGTGCTCCAAAACTACGCGGGAACAAAGGACGCGACCCTCCTCGAAGGACCCCGGCGGCGTTTCCTGACCAAGACGCTGGACGACTTCCGCCGTCATGGCGCCGCTCTCGATCCGGCGGGCAAGACGCGGCTGGCGGCCATCGACATCGAGTTGAGCAGCCTCACCACGAAGTTCGCCGAGAACGTGCTCGACTCGACCAATGCGTTCGACTTGGTGATCGCCAGCGAGCCCGGCCTGGCGGGTTTGCCGGAAAGCGCGGTCCGCGCGGCCCGAGAGAGCGCCGAGCGTAAAGGCATCGCCGGCTGGCGCTTCACTCTGCAAGCCCCCAGTTACACGCCCCTGATGATGTACCTCGACGATGCCGCGGTGCGCGAGCGCGCCTACCGGGCGTTTGTCACGCGGTCCGTCTCCGGCGGCTTTGACAATCGCCCGCTGGTAGCCCGAATCCTCGAACTGCGCCGCGAGAAGGCCCGCTTGCTCGGCTACGCGAATTTCGCGGACCTCGTCCTCGCGGACCGCATGGCTGGCACGGGAGACCGGGCGCTGGCCTTCCTGGCCGGCCTGCGCGAGAAGACCGAGGGGCACTTCCGCCGCGAGAACGAAGAGCTGCTCGCCTTCCGCCGCAGCCTGGAAGGCGCCGCCTCGCCGCCGCTCGAACCCTGGGATGTCGCCTACTATGCCGAGAAGCAGCGCGCGGCGCTCTACGACTTCGATGAGGAAGAGCTGCGGCCCTATTTCCCCCTGGAGCGCGTCACCGCCGGCCTGTTCGAAATCGTGCACCGGCTTTACGGCATTCGCGTCGGCGCGGAGCGCGGCGTGCCCGTCTGGGATCCGGAGGCGCGCGTTTACACCATCCGCGACGGCGACGGTGCGCTTCTCGGTTCCTTCTATGCCGATTGGTTCCCCCGCGAGAACAAGCGGGGCGGCGCCTGGATGGACGCGTTCCTGACCGGGGGCCCGTCGCCCGAAGGCTTCCGCCCGCATGTGGGGACCATCTGCGGCAACCTCACGCCGCCCTCCGGAGGCAGGCCCGCCCTGCTCACGCACCGCGAGGTCGAGACCATCTTCCACGAGTTCGGCCACCTGCTGCACCATTGCCTGAGCCGGGTCGAGATCCGCACCCTCGCCGGCACGAATGTGGCTTGGGATTTCGTAGAGCTGCCGTCGCAGATCATGGAGAACTGGTGCTGGGAGCGCGAAGCCCTGGACCTGTTTGCCCGCCACTATGAGACCGGCGCGCCGATTCCCGAGGACCTCTTCGCGAAGATGAAGCGTGCGCGCACCTTCCGCAGCGCCAATGGCCAGATGCGCCAGCTTGGTTTCGGCTTCCTCGACCTGCTGCTCCACACGGCCTATGCGCCCGAATCCGACGGCGATGCGATCGAGTACGGCCGCCGCGTGCTCGGCCAGTTCTCGCCGGCGCCTCTGCCGCCGGAACATGCGACCGTGGCCAGCTTCACCCACCTGTTCGCCAACCCGGTCGGCTACGGAGCGGGCTATTACTCCTACAAGTGGGCCGAGGTCCTCGACGCCGACGCCTTCACCCGCTTCCGCGCCCTAGGCATCCTGAGCGGCGAAGCGGGCCGCGAATTTCGGGAGAAGATCCTGGCCCGCGGCGACAGCGAAGACCCGTCGCTGCTCTACCGCGACTTCATGGGGCGCGATCCGGATCCGGGGGCGCTGCTCGAGCGCGCCGGTCTGAAGTAGCGCCGGGAAGGGGGTGCTGCCCGTGCTCATTTAGGGCGGGCGATCCCTGTACTGCCAGTACCACGCGCCCATTGATTCCATGACCAAAGGGTCCTATAGTGAGATGCCACTCCCCGTCCATGTACATAATCCCGTACAAATGGTTGTTCGAGGAAGACGCTCAGGACCTCACGGAGTACACTCTCCTCCTGGCTTTCGTGGCCATGGTGACCGCCGCCCTGTTCCTCTACAATGGCTCGGCCGTCAGCGGGATCTGGAGCGTTGCGAACTCATACCTTGCCCTCGGTGGCCACAGCTAATCCGTCTATCCTACAATCGGACGAGACCTCCACGGGCGCGTAGCTCAGGTGGATAGAGCATCGGCCTTCTAAGCCGAGGGTCGCAGGTTCGAGTCCTGCCGCGCCTACCATCCCATCGCATGCGCGCGCCGTTCCGTCCCGCTGTTCCCCCCTGGAGCACCGAACCGCGACCGTCAGGGAGCGGAGCTGCATGGCTTTCGACCCGGCAAGCCGAAAGAGTGCGCCACACGGTTTGGACGCTAGACCGCGTCGAGCGCGGCCGCGCGGTCGGCGTAAAAGCGGAAGACGCGATCCAGGCGCGTGATGCGAAAGCCCTCGCGCACCACCCCGCTCGCCCCAGCCATCGCTAACGCCCCTCCGGCCTGCGTCACCTTTCCCAAGCTGGCGATGAAGACTCCGATGCCGGTGCTGTCGATGTGCGTGACGCCCCCGAGGTCGACCACGATCTTGCGGACGCCCTGGGCGAGCAGCGTGGTGACGATCTCCTCGATCGCGCCAGTGTTCGCGCCCAGCATGACCTTTCCGGTGAGCGCGATGACGGCCACACCTGGTTTCGGTTGTTCCTGCGCGATCTGGAAGGCGGCGCCTTTCATGGAACGTGAAACTCCGATTATAGCCGGAGCGAAGCGGAAACGGAGCGGGAGCGTTGCGAAAGCGTCGCGCTAGCGGCGGACAAAACGCCGGCCCAGGAACCCGAGGGCCAGCAGCCCCAAACCCGCGAACGTCAGCGTCGCCGGCTCGGGAGCGGTGTAGTCGTAGGTGATCGTCAGTTCACCCAGCGCCTCGACCGTCTGGTTGTACTGGAGGTCTCCGCCAGTGAATTGGTTGTTGCTGGAGTTTTCGACATCCAGACCGTAGTCGAGGGTCCCCACGCCGATAAAGGCGGCAAGGCCCGCCGTCACCGTGGGACTGCCCGACGCGCTTGTCGCCACAAGGGTGATCGGAATTATGGCGGTTGTGTTGCCGGCGATGGGAATCGCGTTGAGGCCCCCGTCTCCGGGCCAAGTCGGTGGGTCGTCGTAAAGGACCGACCTGAGGCCGAAAGTACTGATCGTTGCTCCCGTGAGTTTGGTGTAGAGTTGCCCCTCTACCTCATAACTTCCGGCGCTGCTGGAGAAGTTTTGAACCGTGGCCGACACGTTCTGCCAGTAGATGTTATACGTCAGCGTGACGCCCGTCAGCGTCCCCAGGCTGGGATCGAACTGCGGCAGGCTGAAGCTGCCTGTGAGTTCAGTGAACGTGTAGTTCCCAGGGCCGGCGACCCAACTGTCATAGCTGATTGTTGACGCCGAGGCCGTGAAGCTGGTCAGGAAAAGCGCTAGCGACGCCAGAATGAACAGGCGCTTCATCGACCGGCCTCCTTTAGAGCCCACGCGTTACGGACGCACACATTTCACCTCGAACCGGTATTAGGGTAATAGTAGTAGTGAATGGTATCAGGTGTCAAGGGCTTAACGTCCCCAAAACCTAGGTAGCAGTACCGAATTCCCCTTCGCTCTGGTACCTGGGTACCAGGAGGCCCCCACGTTTGGGGGTGGCGCGGAGACGCTAGGTCGCCAAGGCCCCGGCCCCGCATCGACACCTCGCCTCGTCACGTGGGCAAGGCTGAAGCCAGATTCCGGGTCAGCGGCCGTGCGCCGCCGGAGGCTCGGTACCAGGGGTCCTACGTAGAACCAGGCTCCTGCGAAAAAGCGAGCCTAGGTAAGAAATGTGTGTTGACACAGGGACTTGACCCCACCTATACTAGCCTATCAGGCGAGAGTCCGACCACGAAGGTGGTGGCTTACTCATACGGGGATTCTCAGACTAGGAGAACGTTCATCATGCTCATGCTGAAGAGAATCTGTTTCGCTGTGGTCGTGCTTACCTTTGCCAGCGCTGCTTTTGGCGCTCAAATGAACGGTTCGTTGCCTCTGGTTGGCTTCGGCGTTACCTTGACCCCGGGCTCGGCCGATTTGTCGGACGCCACCGACGTCCTTGCGACGGAGACCCTGGTCTCGACCACTGGTCTGTTGGACTATAGCACGATCCCCGTCAGCACCAACTTCGGCGCCACTGACCTCAATCTTGCAAACCTCGGTACTTTTACCTTCGACAATGCCCTCTACGGAAGCTGGACGACCACGTCCGTCGGCAGCTTCATCGCGGACCAGTCGGCCGGATTCCTGGACGTGTATTTGCTCGGCACCTTCACCCCAAGTGGCGACCTTTCCTCATTCAGCGCCACACTTGCCAGCCTCCGAATCAGCGTCGTTGACAGTGGTGGCAGCATTTCCGAATCTCTCTCCCTGGACTCGCCGCCTGCGTCTACTCCGGAACCAGTCACCACAGTGCTGGTCGGATCCGCGCTTTTGGCACTCGGTCTGCTCCGGCGTAAGCTCTCCGCCTGAACTGAGTCAAAGTCTCTTCGTTGCAGAGGGGCAGCCTTCGGGCTGCCCCTTTCGTTTATGTAGCGTCCGCTTGCAAGCCCAGCAACCGCCGCACTCCCCCCGCCAGCGCCGGAACCGCGATCACGCGGTTGCCTCCGTAGATCGACTGGCGCCCGTCAAAGTTGAAGAACACCGCCCCGGCCTCCTCCGCGACGATTCTCGGCGCCGCCAGGTCCCAGGCCTTGCCGCCCGCCTGGATCGACACCTCGGCCTGGCCGGCGGCCACGTACATCGCGTCCTGGCACGAGGAGTAGTTGTGCACCATCCCGAACTGCCGTGTCCACTCGATCAGGCGCGGCGCGAAGGCGAGGCCCGCCATTTCGTTCAGCTCCGAAATGTAGAGAACGGCCTGCGCGGGCTCGGCGATTTTCGAAATGCGGATGCGGCTGTCGTCGCGCCATGCGCCCGCCCCGCGCGCGGCGTGGTAGGTCACGTTCAGGGCCGGGAAATGACATACGCCGGCATCCACGCCGCCACCGCTCTCGAGCGCGATCAGCACCGCCCAGTTGGGCAGGCCGCGCAGGAACTCGCGCGTGCCGTCGATGGGGTCGACGATCCAGCGTCTCCCGGAAGCCGGCCGCTTGCTGCCGCCCTCCTCGCCCAGCAAGCCATCCTCGGGGAACGCCTCGGCGAGGAGGCTCGCAATCAGCCGCTCGGATTCCCGGTCGGCTATGGTTACCGGCGACAGGTCCGGCTTGGTCTCCGGCTCGACGCCCTGGTTCTGGTACCGGAGTGCCAGTTGTCCCGCCCGTAGGGCGGCGGTACGGGCCACCTCAATTTCCCGCTCATAACCCACTGAATCCCATCCTTGCCTGCTACTGAAAATGGTACGCTAGTTGGCTGCGGATGATCTCACGCACGATGTATTCGGTCCTTGAGGAGGCCGCCGCCCGTGGCGGCGCTCTGGCCGCGCTTCACCAGCCGGTTCCAGGGGCGCCGAACCGCGTTTATTCGTGGGACGAGTTTGCGGCCGCCGCCCGCGAGATCGCCGTGGCGCTGCGCGGCCTGGGTATCGGCAAGGGCGCGATCGTGGGGCTGGCCTCGGAGGCGCGCGCCGAGTTCTGCCTGGCCGATCTTGGCATCATGGCGAACGGCTCCATCGCGGCGGCCCTCTACACCAGCTACCCGGTTGCCGAGCTGGCGCGCGAGCTGCGGGCCTGCGACGCCGAGGCGCTGTTCGTCGAGAGCCCGACGCTGCTGCGCGCGCTCAAAGCCGATCCGCAGTTCCCGCCCAACCTCCCGGCGATTCTGCTGAAAGGGTCCTCCACCGGCGTCATGACGCTGGATGACCTCCGCGAAATGGGCCGCGCGGCCATGGAGAAGGACCCGGATCTGTTCTCGCGAATCGTCGCCGAGATCGCTCCTCAAGACGGCGCCATCCTGTATCTCACCTCGGGCGCAACCGGCGAGCCGAAGATGGGAATGATCACGCACGAGGCGCTGATCTCGAACGTGGAGATGGGCCCCCAGGTGCTCGACATCGGACCCGCCGACGCCGTGCTGGCCTTTCTGCCGCCCGCGCACATCACGCAGCGGCTGGCCTTGCAGATGCTCCCCATCCTCTGCAGCGTGCCGGTCTGGTTCGCCGAGAGCCTGATGAAGCTGCCGGACGAGTTTCTGCGCGTGAGGCCCACCGTTTTTGTCGCGCCGCCGAGGTTGTGGGAGCGGGTCCACGCCAGCATCCGCACGGAAGTGCGCAAGCGCGGCCGTGTGGTCTCGGCGCTGTTCGATCGCGCGGTCCGGCTGGGCCTGAGCGGTGTGCGTCTGCGGCTCCAAGGCCGGCGCCCGGCCCTTCTCAGCCGCCTGTTGCTGGCCTTGTGCGACCGGGTGTTCTTCCGCAAAGTGCGCGCCCGCTTCGGCGGACGCCTGCGCATCTGCGGCTCGGGCTCCGCTCCGCTCGGCAAGGAGCTGGCGGGATTCTTCCTGGCCACCGGCCTGCCGTTGATCGAAGGCTACGGGCTCACCGAAGGCGGCGTGGTCATTCTCAATCCGCCCGGCGAGACCCGCCCCGGCAGCGTGGGCAAGCCGCTACCCGGCGCCGAGGTCCGGATCGCCGACGATGGCGAGCTGCTGGTTCGCGGCCCCACGATTTTCTCCGGCTACTACAAAGATCCGGTAGCGACCGCCGAGATCCTGCGCGACGGCTGGCTTCACACCGGGGATCTGGCCGAGATCGATTCCGACGGCTACGTCTACATCACCGGCCGGAAGAAGGACGTCATCATCCTCTCGAACGGCCGCAAAGTTTACCCGGCGCGCATCGAGTCGCTGCTGACGCTGGATCCGCTCATCAACCAGGTGCTGCTGGTGGGGGATGGCCGGCCCTACGTCTCCGCGCTGTTGACGGTGAAGACGGAAGCGGAACCCGCGCGCGACCGCGGCACTATCGAAGCCGCCGTGCGCCGCGTGGTGGCCCGCGTGAACGCCAAACTGGCGACGTTCGAGCAGGTCCGCAAGTTCCACGTGCTCGACCGGGATTTCTCGATCGAGCTGGGCGAGCTGACGGCCACGCTCAAAGTGCGGCGGACGCGCGCCATCGAGAACTTCCGCGAAAAAGTGGCGGAGTGTTACCCGGCGGGGCACGAGCAGGAGCGGTGAGCGTCGAACCACCACGCCCATAGCGGCAGCAGCCACAGCGCCAGGCCCGCGAAGCCTATCGCGCGCACTGAGGGCGGAGGCGGCCCGAAGGCATCCATCGCGTACAACGCTGCCAGAAATACCACGAACGCCCAGAATCCGTAAGTGCCCGCGCGGTCTGTGGACTTCGTCACGCTGGCGTAGAGCCACACCCCGGCCGCGAAGATCCCGCACTCCACCACCAGCGTCGCGGGAACCGAGTTCCACAACCCGAGGCCGATGTAGGTCGCGCTGCCGGGGTAGAGTGGCAGGTCGGGCCGGTGCGAGACCGCATCCAGCACCCAGTGGCTGAAGACTCCGGCCGCGAGGACCAGCGCGCCGGCCCGGTAGCGTCTCCACAGCCAGTAGGCGGCGCCGGCCAGCGCGCTCCACGCCAGCGCCATCACCAGGCTGTGCGACCAGGGATAGTAGGTGAATGCCAGCGGCGTGAAGGCGGTGTTGCCGGGATCGATGCGCACCCGCTCGACGCCCGTCAGCAAGAGGACGGGCCACAGCAGGTCCAGCGCCACCGGAGCGGCCACCAGCAGCCCCAGTGACGTCTTAGGCGCGAGGCGTTTGGCCGCGAGCCCGACCGCGATGTGACCGATGAACATGGCGACCAGTTTACGGCAAGCGGCAGCGGTTGGGGATCGGGATCGCATAAGTGCAACCTAGGGCCGCCATCGGCGAAGAGACTGATCGGAAACACGCGCACGTCTGAGGGGCGCTGCCGGACAGGCCCCGGATTAAAACGCTATGGCGGTCGGCCCGTAAACTCGCCGCAAAAGTGCCTGCGACCGGTCGACGCGGCGCTGACACAGGCCCAACCGACACGCATCGGGACCTGCGCTGCCCAGTCCGTCTGCCACATGGACGTGCGGATAGAACGCCCCTCGCGTCTTTCGGAGCCAGGGGCCCCCCTGTCGCGCCCGAATGCCATTCGAGGTTCGCTTATAAAAACTCTGTATAATCGTGATGGGTGAGAACCGGCGCAAAGGCGATTCAATGGCTCGGTGACAGTCGTGACCGCTTGCGACGATTCCCGGAGTCGGCGCGTCGCGAAGTCGGCTTTCAACTGAGCTTGATTCAGGCCGGACGGTCGGCCGGGGATTGGAAGCCGATTCCAGTCGTCGGCGCCGGAGTCATTGAGATTCGAGTCCATGCGGCGGGTGAGTATCGCGTCTTCTACGTGGCGAAGTTCGAAGACGCCGTTTATGTGTTGCATGTCTTCGCTAAGAAGACCCGGAAAGCGTCCTCCCTTGACGTTGAGCTGGGGAGGAAGCGCTACCGTGAATTGTTGGAGAGGCGGAAGTGATGCGAGCGACAAAGGGCAGTGAGAATGTTTTCGTAGACTGCGGGTTTCCGCCCGCGGAAGCGGAGAACCTCCGGATCCGCGCCAAGATGATGATGGCTCTGACTGGCTATATCCAGGAGAGGAAGATCACGCAATCTCGCGCGGCCATAGTCATGGGTGTATCACAGCCGCGAATCTCGGACCTGGTACGCGGCAAGATCGGGCTTTTCACGATCGACACACTGGTTAACATGCTGGCCGCCGCTGGCCTGAAAGTGGATGTCGACGTCACTCCGGGCAGGCCGAAAGCGAAGAACAGGCAGGTTGCATGACTCGCATATGCGCCGCCTCGGCAATGCGCCCGCACTGAATTCGCGACCCGATCCGCTCTTCGGTGAGGCTCTGGCTACCCCTCTCCCACCACGATCTCCCGCTCCTCCCCCTCCAGCGCCCGCATCCGAATCTCGATCCGCTCCGGCGGCCACAAGTGCGGGAACCGTTCGCCCCATTCCACCAGGATCACCGCCTCGCGCTCCAACAGGTCGGGGAGCCCCAGCGTGCGCAGCCCGCGCTCGTCGTCGATGCGGTAGAGGTCGACGTGGAAGACGCTCCCGCCGCCGTACTCGTGGATGAGCGTGAAGGTCGGGCTCGAAACTTCCTCCGCCGCCGCCGCGCCGAGGCCCGCGACAATCCCCTTGGCGAGCGTCGTCTTCCCTGCGCCCAGGTTGCCGATTAGCAGCACCACCGCGCGCGGGGGCAGGCTGCGTGCCAGCTCCCGGCCCAGCGCGACGGTCTCCTCCTCAGAGCGCGTTCGGAACACAAGCATGGAACGCCGCCGGATAATAGCGCAGCAGGTCGGACGCGACCAGGCTCTTCTCGCCGAGCTCCGCGGCGCCGAGCTCCCCAGCCAGACCGTGGACGTAAACCGCGGCCGCCACCGCCTGGTCCGGGCGGGCAGGGAACTGGGCCAGGAACCCGGCGATGGTCCCGGTCAGAATGTCGCCCGTGCCGCCGGTGGCGAGGGCGGGCGTGCCCGTGGGGTTGATCCAGACGCGGCCGTCGGGGAACGCGATCAGCGTGCGGTGGCCCTTGAGCACCAGGACCACCTGATGCTCGATGGCGAAGCCGCGGGCCGCCGCGACGCGGTCGCCTTGGATCTCCTCGATGGTTCTTCCGGTCAGGCGCGCCATCTCGCCGGGATGTGGCGTGAGCACGCGCAGGCGCCCGCCGCCCTCGAACGCGCTGCCGGCCAGCGCGTTGAGGCCGTCGGCATCGATCACTAGCGGCTGCGGGCACTCGCGCACCAGGCGCCGCACCAGCTCGACGGTTTCGGCCGCTGTTCCCAATCCAGGACCCACCGCCACGACGCTTTTCTTCTCGGCCAGCCGCGCCAGGCGGCCGTCGTCGAGAACCGCGCCGGCGGCGGTTTCGGCCAGCGGTTCGGTCATCAGCTCGGGCGCATGGCCGGCGATGACGGGGAGCGCCGATTCCGCCGACGCCACGGTGACCAGACCCGCGCCCGCGCGCAAGGCCGCCATGCCGCTCATCGCCGCCGCGCCCGGTTTGCCGCGCGAGCCGGCCACCACCAGCACGTGGCCGAAGCTGCCCTTGTTGGCCCAGGCCACGCGCGGAGCGAACAGCGGGCCGAACCAGGCCGGTTCCACCAACGAGAGGAAGATCGCATCGTCTTCTTCGTAAAGCGCCGGCGGACTGCCGATCGGCGCCACGCGCAGCCGGCCCACGCGCGTGCTGCCAGGCCCGAGCACCAGCCCCACCTTGGGAGCGGTGAAGGTGACGGTGAAATCGGCGTGTGCGGTTTCGCCCACGGTCGTGGCGTTGTCGCTTTCGATGCCCGAAGGAATGTCCACGGCGACGACTTTCGCCAGCGGGAACCCGGCGTTCACCTCCCGCACCCAGTCGAGCATCGGGCCCGTGACGGGACCTCGGAGCCCGGTGCCGAGCAGCGCGTCGATGACGATCGTGGCGTTGCGGATGTCCGCGGGGATCTCTCGCGCCACCGGGCAGCCGCACGCCTGGAGCATGCGGTAGTTGGCCACCGCGTCGTCCTTCAACTCTTCCGGCGCCGAGGCCAGCACCACGGAGAGCGACCGCGGCCGCAGCCGCGTCCAGAGCTGCCGCGCCACTACCATCCCGTCGCCGCCGTTGTTTCCCTTGCCGCACAGGATCGCAATGCGCTGCGACGAAAGCGGAGCGAAGGTTTCGGCCAGGAACTCGACTACACGGTGACCGGCATTCTCCATCAGGACGATGCCCGGAATGCCCATCTCGATGGTGCGGCGGTCCACCTCGCGCATTTCCGCGGCGGTCAGGACTTTCATGCGATCGCCCCCGCGAGCAGAGTCTCTAGCTGACGCACATCTTCATGTTCGCCCATGACGATGAGAAAGTCTCCCGCGTCGAGCACCGCTTCGGCGGGCGGGTTGAAAAGCATCTCGCCGCCGGCCTTGCGGATGGCCAGCACGATGACGCCGAGGTCGCGGCGGAGCTGGAGTTGCTTGAGCGATTTCGACGCCATCTCGCAACCCGCCGAAACCCGCAACTGCTCCAGGCCCACGTCCAGCCCCACGTTCTTGGTAGCCGCATCGAGGAACTGAACCACGTGCGGCCGCACCAGCGACAGCGCCAACTGGTGTCCGGCGTGCGTGTAGGGCGCGAACACGGTATCGGCCCCGGCGCGCCGCAGCTTCTCCTCGGCCTGCTCGTCGCCCACCCGCGCCGCCACCTTCAAGCCTGAGTTGAGCGTCTTGGCCGAGAGGATGAGGAAAAGGTTGTCGGCGTCCGTGGCGAGCGCGGCCACCAGTCCCTTGGCGCGCCGCACGCCCGCCTCGGTGAGCGTGGCGTCCTGCGTCGAGTCGCCGCAGAGCGCCGCGGCGCCGTCGCGGACGGCCCGCTCCACCTTGTCGGGGTTGCGGTCCACCACCACCAGCGGGACGCCCGCCTGCTGCAACTCGCGCGTAGCCGCCCGCCCCACGCGGCCGTAGCCGCACACGATGTAGTGCTTTTCGAGCTTGTCGATCATGCGTTTCATCCGCCGCTTTCCGAAAAACTCGCCCAACTCCATTTCGATGACCGTCTGGGTCATCGCCCCAATGGCAAAGAACATCGTCGTCACGCCGAAGACGATGACGAACGAGTTGAAGATGCGGCCCGCGCGGCTCAGGTGCTGGATCTCACTATAGCCCACCGTGGTGATCGTGGTCAGCGTCATGTAGAAGGCGTCGAACGGATCGTAGCCTTCAATGAGCGTGAACCCGACCGTGCCTGTCGCCAGCACGAACGCAATCGCGAGGCCGAGCCAAACCAGCCGCCGTCTTAGCCGGTGCATAGGAACCTCTCACCGTGGGGCGGGCGTCTACGCCTGCAGCGGGTCTCCAGACCCGCTTGGCGGGGCCTGGAGGCCCCGCGCAGACCTGGAGGTCTGCCCCACGTGCCCATCAAAGCAGCCAGTGGCACGGCCATCATATCCTCCTGGCCAGCAGCAGCGTCATATCGTCCTGCAACTCGGGCGAGCCGGTCCAATCCCGTACCGAACTCATGACCGCGGCAATGATCTCTTCGGAGTCGCGGCTCGAATGCTTGAGAATCACTTCCGTGAGCCGGTCCTCTCCGAACATCTCGACGAACTCGTTCTCGGGTTCGGTCACGCCATCCGTGAAGCAGGCCAGCAGGTCGCCGGGCTCGAGCTGGATCGTACTCTCGGTGTATTCCGAGAACGCGAAAGCCCCCACTACCGTCCCCGTCACCTCCAGGCGCGTCGCCGCGCCACGGCGAACTAGAATGGGCGGGAGGTGTCCGGCGTTGGTATACGTCATCAGGCCGGTCGAATCATCGTAAAGGGCGAAAAAGAACGTGGCGAACTTCTCCGGCGGCGTGAACGCGAACAGTTGCTGGTTCAGGCGGGAAACCAGGTCGGCCGGCGATAGGGCGGGCGCCGGCGCGCCGTTACCCGCACCCACTCCCAGCGCCTGGCCGGCGCGCAACTGCGCGCGCATGGTGGATTGCAGGGTCGCCATCAGCAGCGCCGCCGAGATGCCCTTGCCCGCCACGTCGCCGATCGCCAGGGCAATCCGCGGCCCCACCGTCATGTAGTCGTAGTAGTCGCCCGACACCAGTCGCGCCGGACGGCATTCCGCAGCCAAGAGCAGCGTTTGCGAAACCGGCAGGTTCTTAGGGAATAGCTGGTTCTGGACCTCGCGCGCGATCTCGATCTCCGATTGCAGCCGCTCCTTCTCCTTGGCCACTTCGACCAGCCGCTCCAGATCTTCGGTCATGCTGTTGAACGAGGCGCCCAGTAGGGCGAGCTGATCGTCGCCGCGGACCCCGATCCGGTGGGAGAAATCTCCCACGCGGATCCGTTCGGTGCCCAGGTAGAGCCCATGGACGGCGCCCGTGATGGTGCGCGTGAGCCGGAAGCCGATCACCACCGCAGCCAGCTCGACTGCGAAGAACAACACGCCGACAAGCCAGAACACCGCCGAAACCAGCGTCGCGGCGGTCTCGCCCGTGCTGAACTCCCCCTTGCTTGGGAAGATGGTCCCCAACACCGCCGAGTAGCGCGTCACCAGGCCCAGGGTATCCTGGCCGAACTTACCGGGCGACTCCCAGACCGCTACCGGAACCACCGCCGGGTAGTAGATGTCGCGGTCGAGGCCGTTTTCCGCGGGCGGTAGCGAGGACCGCTCGGACGCTGTGTCATCGGCCAGCTTTTCGAGCGGCGCGCCCGGTTCGATTCTCCGGAAGGACAGGTCGCCCAAGCCGGGCAGAAGCTGGGCCAAGGTGCCCGGCGTCACGGGGGCGGTCATGGTCACATCGGTGGCTTCGTGGACCGCGCGGCCCCACAGGTAAAGCCGGCCGCCCCGCCGCACCAGTCCGCTCGCGTCGCCCCAGCCCGCGGCCGGCGGCTGGGTGTTGGAATCAGCGGGATATCGCCACACCTGGCTGCCACTCCGGACGACAATATCGAGGCCGCTGAAGCGGGTCCTCAGGGCGGAGGCCAGCCAGCCGGCCTGCTGGTCGCGAATCGCGGGCGCCGTGTAGGCCAGGCCGCGCGCCGGCATCAACAACTCCGCGGTCTGCCGCTCCAGCTCGGAGGTGACCAGATAGGCCGCCACCTGCCCGGTCAGCACATAGGCGCCGAGCCACACCAGCACCAGGATCAGAAGGATGGGCACGACTGCGATGAACAGGTAAGCGACCAGCAGCCGGTAGCGCAACCTCCAGATGATTTTCTTGAGCAACACCCCCAGCCACTTGAAGACCCAGACCACCGCCAGCACGAAAGCCAGCAACGTCAGCAGGAGTTCGAAATCGCCGGCCGGAAAAGCGTAGTTGGCAACGACGGCGGCGGCCAGCACAAGGAAGAACACCTTGTCGAGCCGGCCCAGCTTCCCATACAGCGCTTTGAGGCGGGCGATCATCGGTCAGGGAGAATTGTAGCAACTGCGCCCGTCGCTCGTCGCTTGTTCCCCGGCTGAGCCCTGGGCTGACGGCTGATGGCTGATGGCTGACGGCTAAATATGGAACAGCCGGTCGAAGAACTCCCGCGTGCGGGTCTGTATCTGCGCCAGCTCGACGTCGAGCGGCTGGTCGTGCAGGTGGTCCGGGGTCCAGCGGCGCACCAGGTCGGTGAGGTTGTCGAGCGCCCAGCCGCCCGTGGGGAGCATGCCCTCGGTGTGCCCGCTCGATACCCGCAGGGCGTGATCGAGCGCGCGGTAGAAGGCCGCCGCGTCGCGTAGGAAATCGGCGTCCGGACGCTCCAGGTGTCCCATCTGTTCCACCACGTCGATGCGCGCCGGCGTATTCAGCACCTTGAAGAAGATTCCCGCGCCCTTGAGACGCAGATACATCAGCGCGAAATCGATATCGTAGTAGCCGCCCCGGCCCGCCTTGAGCGGATTGTCGCCGCCCAGCTCCTTCTCCAGACGCAGCCGCATCTGCAGGAGCTGCTTGCGCGAACGGCCGCTCTGCCCGTAGCGCCGCCAATCCACCTTTTGCAGCTCGTTGAGGAACTCGGTGCCCCGCTCGATGTCTCCCGCCGCGGCCCGCGACTTCATGTAGGTGATGCCCTCCCAGGCTTCGGCGGCGTTGGCCAGGTAGTTCTTGTACGCGGTCTCGGACTGCACCATGGCCCCGGAACGCCCGTTGGGCCGCAGGCGCGTGTCCACGGCGAACATCATCCCCTCGCCCGTGTAGGCAGTCATGATGGAGATCATCTGCTCGGCAACGCGCGTCCAGAACAGCAGCTCGGGCAGGTCCTGGTCCGGGATGACGAAGATCAGATCGGCGTCCGAGGCCAGATCGAACTCACGCATACCGAGTCTTCCCAGCGCGATCACTAGCATCTGGTCCTTCGGCCGGTAGCCGGTGCCGATGGGCGGACGCGCGGCGGTCATCTGCTCGATGGCCATGCGGTAAGCCCCGGCGATGGCGGCGTCGGCCAGGTCGGATGTGCGGGCCAGAGCCGCGAAAACTTCGCTCTGGCGGCAGATGCTTTCCGACTGGATGCGGAACATGCCGCGCCGGAACAACCGCCGCAGCTCGGCCGGATCGTCGCTGGCCAGCGCCTCCACCAGGTAGGGAAGGTCGGAGCCGGATTCGTGGCGCATATTGCGCAGCTCAGCGAGCATCTCCGGGTTGCGGATCAACTGCTCCGCGAAATAGGGACTGTGCTCGACGATATCGAGCACGTAAGAAGCGAGGACCGGGTCGCCGTTGAGCCAGTTCAGCCAGTCCGGGTGCGGCAGGATGCGCTCGAGGAAGTGCTCGAAGTGCACGCGGCCGCGGCGCAGGCCGCTCCGGGCAACGGCCGCGGCGAGCTGCGGCGCGCGCTGGTCGAGAAAGCGCACCAGGTTGCTCGCGCCCTGCTCGAAGGGCTCCTCCGGCTCGGCCGTCGCGGCGTTTCCCGACACAACCGGAGCGGCCGCGGTGGTGTAGTAAATCGGTTGCTGGGCGTGAATCACGCGCTCGTAGATTTCCTGCACTGTTTCCAGGCGCTTGTTCAGCTCGCCCAGCAGCGAATCGGCCGAGGGCACGCCTCCGAAATGGGCCCCGGGCATTTTGCGCGCCAGCGCCGCCAGCTCGTCCGGATCCTTGGGCGCCGTGTGGGTCTGGCGGTCTTCGTAGAATTGAAGCCGGTGCTCGAGGTGGCGCAGGAACTGGTAAGCGCCGGCCAGTTCCGAGTATTCGAGGGGCGAGAGCAGGTCCTTGTCCCGCAGCCGCGACAGCGCCAGCAGCGTGCCGGCGTGGCGCACCCACGGTTCCCGCCCCCCGTGCAGGCGCTGCAGGCACTGCACCAGGAACTCGATGTCGCGGATTCCTCCGGGAGCCAGCTTGATGTTGAAACCCTGCGCGGCGCCCCGCCGCTCCGCCATTTTCTCACGGATGCGCACGCGGGTTTCCGACGCCGCTTCGACCACCGAGAAATCGAGCGTGCTCGAGTAGATCAGCGGCTCGACCGCATCCAGCAGGTCGGCGCCGGGCCCGGGATCGCCGGCCGACACGCGCGCCTTGACCAACATCTGCAACTCCCAATCGCGCGCGCGGTTCTGGTAGTAGCTCTTAGCGCCTTCGAGCGAGGTGACGACTTCGCCGAAGCGCCCGTCCGGCCGCAGCCGCAGATCCACGCGGTAGGAGATGCCGGCGGCGGTGTACGTGGACAGCAGGTCGGTCAACTGGTTGGCCGCCTTCTTGAAGAACTCCTTGTTCGAGATCGGACTCGGGCCGGCCGTTGTACCGTTCCCCGCGTAGAGAAAAATCAGGTCGATATCGGAGCTGTAGTTCAGCTCGCGCCCGCCCAGCTTGCCGAGTGAAAGGATGGAGAAACGCGGATCGCTGGGCAACCCGTGCCTGGCGGTCAGGTCGTCGCGAATGCGGCCGTAACAAACCCCCAGAATCGCGTCGGCGAGGCTCGAAAGCTCGTCGGTGACCTCCGAAAGGTCGGCCAACCCGGTGACGTCTCGCAGCAGGATTCGCAGGAGCTGCTGCCGCCGGAACAGAGCCAGCGTGTGCGGCGATGGCAGACCGGGGCTTTCGGCGGCCAGCGTCTTCTCGAGCGCTGCCTCGAAGTCTTCGGTCAGAAAGAGCCGCTGGAGCGCCGTGCCTTCGGCCAGCTCCCGGATCCAATCCGGATGGAGCAGGACGGCTTCGGGAAGGAAGCGGCTGTGCGAAAACACCGCCATGAGCAGTTGCAGCCCCGAGCCGGTCTCCGCGATCCGCTGGAAGGCGGCCGGTTGTTCCAGGTGGAGGCGCTCGAGATAGTGCAGGGCGTCGTCCGGATTTGCCGAGGCACCCAGCAACGAGCAGATCCGATCCTGCCACTCGATCGGCAACCCGTCCATGAACCGCGCCAGCGAGTCCGACGCCCGCCCGGCGTCGCGGAACTCGATCTCTGCCAGAGGTCTTCGCATGAGGCGGTCAGACGGCTGCGTCCACCACCCAGATTATATCCCCTGCGCGAACCCATCCCGGCTCGGCCACGGAGGCGTAGAACCCTCCCATAGCCCAGGCCGGGTCGGAGGGTGGGGCATCTTTGCCGGGGATCAGACGCCGCAGTTCCGGTCCGTAGACATCGAGGCTGGTGCACGGGGTGCGAGGCCGCGTCAGCTCGATGAGCGCCTGTCCGGCCCGGAACCGCATGCCGCCGCGCATGTCGCGCCGATCGAGCCCGCGCGTGGTGAGGTTCTCGCCGAGGGCGCCGTAGAACAGGGGAAAGCCTCGTGCCACGAGTTCATCGGTGGTTTCGGCGGTGACAAGGAGAAGAGCCTTTTCCGGGCCGCCATGCACGGCTGGATGCGCGACGCCGTCGCCTTGGAATCCCAGCGGAGTGAGGTACGCCTCCGGCACGGGCCGCTTGGGAAGGCCGCCGGGGGAGAGATTGATCTGCAGGACCAAGCCGCGCATGACGGCTGAAGGCTCTGCCGGGGCAACCCAAGTCGCCCCGGCAGACAGCTCCCTAGATGTCGTAGTACAGCGCGAATTCGTAGGGGTGAGGACGGAGACGGATGGCATCCGCCTCGTTCTTGCGCTTGTAGTCGATGAAGGCTTCGATCAGCTCTTCGGTGAAGACGTCGCCCTTGAGCAGGAAGTTGTGATCGTCTTCGAGGCAGCTCAACGCCTCTTCGAGCGAACCCGGCATGGAGGGCACGTTGCGCATCTCTTCGGGAGAAAGGTCGTAAATGTCCTTGTCGAGCGGCTCCCCGGGATTGATCTTGTTGAGAACGCCATCCAGGCCCGCCATCAGCATGGCCGAAAACGCGAGGTACGGATTGCACGCCGGGTCGGGCGGCCGGAACTCGAGGCGCTTCGCCTTGGGGTTCGAGGAGTACATGGGAATGCGGACCGCGGCCGAACGGTTGCGCCGCGAGTAGGCCAGGTTCACCGGGGCTTCATAGCCGGGCACCAGGCGCTTGTAGCTATTCGTGGTGGGCGCGATGATGGCCGACAGAGCGCGCGCGTGCTTCAGCAACCCGCCCGTGTACCACAGCGCCAACTGGCTCAGACCGGCATAGCCGTCGCCGGCAAACAGCGGCTTTCCGTCCTTCCAAATGCTCTGATGGCAGTGCATGCCGCTGCCGTTGTCCGCGAAGAGCGGCTTGGGCATGAACGTCACGGTCTTGCCGTACTGGTTGGCGACGTTGCGGATGATGTACTTGTACAACATCAGGTGGTCCGCCATGCCCAGCAGCGGAGCGAAGCGCATGTCGATCTCGGCCTGGCCGCCGGTGGCGACTTCGTGGTGGTGGCACTCGGCATGGATCCCGCACTTGATCATGGTCTGCACCATCTCGCTGCGCAGATCCTGGTAATGATCGGTGGGCGGAACCGGGAAGTAGCCTTCCTTGTACCGCGGCCGGTAGCCGAGGTTGTCCTTCTCGCGGCCGCTGTTCCAACGGCCCTCTTCGGCGTCGATGAAGTAATAGCCGGAATGCTGATCCTGATCGAAACGGATGTTGTCGAAGATGAAGAACTCGGCCTCGGGCCCGAAGTAAGCCGTGTCGCCGATGCCCGAGTTCTTGAGGTAGAGCTCGGCCTTCTTGGCGATCCAGCGCGGATCGCGCTCGTAGTGCTGGCGCGTAATCGGGTCGATCGCGTCGGCGATCATGACCAGCGTCGGCGTCTCGCAGAACGGATCCATGATCGCCGTCGTGGGATCGGGCATGAGAAGCATGTCGCTCTCGTTGATGGCCGCCCACGCGCGGATGCTCGAGCCGTCGAAGCCGTAGCCTTCCTCGAAGACGTCTTCGTCCAGTTCGCTTATGGGATAAGAGACGTGATGCCACAGACCGGGGATGTCGCTGAAGCGCAGGTCGATCTGCTTGGCGTCATTTTTCTTGGCAAATTCTAAAACCTCTTTAGGACTCATCTATCCTCCCTAGGGACTCCGCTCGCACACGCGCACCACACACTCTCAGTTGGGAATGCCGCAACCGACAATTGTCCCTTAGAATATCGAATGGGGTGAGGCAGGGTCAAGAAAGTTTTTTTTATGGAGCAGATAGCCTTTCGTTTTGAGCCCGCGCGCCGCGTCTTCACCGTGGCCGAGCTGAACGCCGCCATCCACGGCCTGCTGGAGCGCGAGTTCGCGGACGTGTGGGTGACGGGCGAGATCTCGGGGGTCCGTCTCGCCGCCAGCGGCCACTACTATTTTACCCTCAAGGAGCAGGACGCCCAGCTCCGTTGCGTTTGCTTCCGCCAGACGGCCTGCTATCTGAAATTCAAGCCCCAGGACGGCGTGGCCGTCATCGCGCGCGGGCGCATCGACGTCTATGAGGTGCGCGGGGAATACCAGCTCCTGGTGGAGACCCTGGAGCCGCAGGGCCGCGGCGCGCTGCAGCTCGCCTTCGAGCAGTTGAAAAAGAAGCTGGCGGCCGAAGGCCTGTTCGACGCGGCGCGCAAGCGGCCGATTCCAGCCTTTCCCCGGCGCATCGGCATCGTCACCTCGCCCGCGGGCGCCGCCATTCGCGATCTGCTCCACATCCTGGAGCGGCGCTTCCCCGGCCTCCACATCCGGCTGTTTCCGGCTCAGGTGCAGGGCGAGGGCGCGGCGGAGGAAGTCTGCCGCGGAATCGAATACTTCGGCGCGTCGGGCTGGGCGGACGTGGTCATCGTGGGGCGCGGCGGCGGCTCGCTCGAGGACCTCTGGACCTTCAACGAGGAGGCCGTCGCGCGAGCCATCGCGGCCTGCCCGGTGCCCGTGATTTCGGCGGTGGGGCACGAAACCGACGTCACCATCTCCGATTTCGTGGCCGATCTGCGCGCGCCCACTCCCTCGGCCGCGGCGGAGCTGGTGGTGGGCACGCGGCAGCACGTGATCGAGCGCATCGAGACAGCGGAGGCGAAGCTGCGCCAGACGCTCCGATACCGTCTAGCGGACGCGGAGCGGAAGCTGCACCAGCGCGGGATCGAGCGCGCGACCTCGCTGCTATCCCGGCGCATCGGCCGCTCGCTCCAGCGCGTGGACGAGCTCGATTACGAGCTGCGCCGCCGCCTGCGGTCGCTGCTGGTGCTGGCCAGGGCGCATTGGGGCGAACTCGATGCCCGGCTCAAGGCGCTCGATCTGCGGCTGCGATTCGCCCAATCGCGCCGGCGGCTGGAGGCTGCGAACCGAACGGCGGCCGAGACTATGCGGGCGCGCCTCTCACGCGCGCGGAGCCGCTACGAGCCGCTCGCCGCGGAACTCCACCAGCTCAGCCCGCTGCGGGTGCTCGAGCGCGGCTACGCCATCGTCCAGGACGAGCAAGGACGGATTCTGACGGACGCGGCCGCCGCCCCGCCCCCTGCGGCCATCGGCGTCCGGCTGGCGCGCGGCCGGCTCAAGGCGCAGGTGACTGAGCGGGAGGAGTGACCCGGTGCAGCGTCACCGCTTCCTTGAAAGCGCTCGCATCGTCGGCATAGCGTAGGACCAGCTTCTGCAAATCGGCGGTCGGCGCGGTCACGAGCACGTCTTTGTCCGGAAGTTCGGCGAAGGCGAGACCGGAGTCCCGGGCCTTCTTCGCGAGCCAGTCGTCGTCCACCGTTTGGATGTGGAGCTCGTCGCCCGTCATCCAGACCTTGGAGAACAGATGCGCTGCAATGGCCAGCGAGGGCGTCTGGTTCGAGGTGAAGTCGAGGAAGTGCCGCTCTCCGAGCCGGACCAGGCGCACTTCGATTGGCTCGCTCTTTTCGTCGGTGGGGTCGGTGGCAACGTAGGCGTCGCCGGCCCTCCGGATTTCCCAGACCTCTTTTTTATCCGAGTCCATCCATTTGCCTTCGAGCGGGAGATCGGTTACCACGTCTTTGGCGGTGTACAGCGGGTACAGGGAAAGGGTGATGCAGCCCGTCATCGGGAGGACGCAGGCCAGCACGGCAAGCAACTGTGCGTTCCGCATGGTTCGGAGTATAGCGCAGCCTGTCATGTAGCTTCTCCGCGGTAAGGTGCGGATCGCCTCCGCCTCGACTTACGTCATGAGACCTGTATGAATTGCTGTGCTATCGTTCCGGTATGAGGCCCGTACAGCCGGCTGCGAAGAAGCGTCTTTACGGAGTCGCAGTCTGTTTCGCGTTCCTGGCCCTCCTTTCCCTGGCGGTTGGATCCCAATCCCGTTGGCTGGATGTGACGCTCGTCTGCGCGGTGTGGGCGGCCTTCCTCATCGGCTTGATCCTCATCGAGGTGCGCACGTTCAGGTTCCCTAAGGAGTCGGCAAGCGAGATGGCCGGCCAAGTCGCGATGCTCCCGCGGAGTTGGCGACGCTGGATTCTGGACGAGCACGGCCAAAGCGACTCCAAGAAATCCAGGTAGCTTAGGTTATACCCTGGAGTCCTGGCCGCCATGGCGGATTACGAAAAGGCCGGGTTGCTGGTAGTGCGCGAGCGCCGGATTCTGCTCTGCCGCAAGAAGAGTGCGCCCGCCCTGCTCATCCTGCCCGGCGGCAAGTTCGAGCCGGGCGAGACGGCGATCCAGTGCCTCCTGCGCGAACTGCATGAGGAGCTGGGCGAGGTCACGGCAACCGGTCTCCAACTCGTTGGCACGTACACCGACCGCGCGGCCGGCGATGCGAGCAAAACGGTGCGGATCGAGCTGTATCGCGGCGAGCTGGCCGGCACGCCGGTGGCGAGCGCGGAGATCGGCGAGCTGATCTGGTTCACCGAGGGCGACGACTGGGCCCAGCTTGCCCCGAGTCTCGCGAACCGGATCCTGCCGGATCTGATCGCGCGCGGCCTTCTGGACTGGAGCCCGGCATGACCCGCGTTGAACTGCTCGCCCCGGCCCGCGATCTCGAATGCGGGATGGCGGCGATCGACTGCGGCGCAGATGCCGTTTATATCGGCGCGCCCAGGTTCGGCGCCCGCGCGGCGGCCGGCAACAGCCTGGAAGACATCGCCGCGCTGGCCCGGCACGCGCACAAATTCTGGGCGCGGGTCTACGTCACGCTGAACACGCTGCTCTTCGACGACGAGCTTGCGCCGGCCTGCCGCCTGGCCTGGCAGCTTCACGAGATCGGCGTGGACGGCCTCATCGTCCAGGACACCGGTCTTCTCGAGTGCGAACTGCCGCCCCTGCCGCTCATCGCCAGCACGCAGATGCACAACCACACGCCGGAGCGCGTGGCGTTCCTCGAACGGGTCGGGTTCCAGCGCGCCATTCTGGCGCGCGAGCTGACGCTCGATGAAATCCGGGCCATCCGCCGCGCCGCGCCGGCCATCGAGCTCGAGTGCTTCGTTCACGGTGCCCTGTGCGTGTGCTACAGCGGCCAATGCCTGCTCAGCTACGCGCTGGGCAGACGCAGCGGCAACCGCGGCCAGTGCGCGCAGCCATGCCGCCGCGCCTACACGCTGGTGGATGCGGAGGGCCGAACGCTCGCCAGCGAGCGGCACCTGCTCTCTCTGCGCGATCTCAACCTCTCCGACCGCCTTCCCGACCTGCTCGCGGCCGGCGTCACGTCGTTCAAGATCGAGGGACGGCTGAAGGACCGCACTTACGTGGCGAACGTGGTGGCGTTCTACCGGGCCCGGCTGGACGAGGCGCTTCGCGAGGCCGGCTTCGGGCGGAGTTCGTCCGAGAACACCGTGGCCGGCTTCGAGCCGGATCTCGCCAAGACCTTCAACCGCGGCTTCACGACCTATTTCCTCGACGGGCGCGGCCAAGCCGTCGGATCGCCGGAGACGCCGAAGATGGCGGGCGAAAGCGTCGGGCGCGTGGCGGGAGTCGCGGCAGATTCGTTCACCATCGATGGCCAGGTCGAGCTGCACCCCGGCGACGGTCTGGCGTTCTTCGGGCGCGACGGGAAGCTGCGGGGGACGGTGGTCAACGCGGTGCGGGGGCGCACGGTGTTTCCGCAGAAGATCGAAGGGATCGAGCCCGGCACGGCCATTCGCCGCAACCACGATCACGAGTTCCTGAGCGGCGTAACCAGCGCCCGCCCGGACCGCCGGATCGGCGTCACGATGACGCTCGGCGCAGGAGTCCTTGCAGCGGAGGACGAGGATGGGAACCGCGCCGAGGTGGCGCTCGGACCCGCGCCGGTGGCGGAGAAGCCCGAGGCCGCGCTCGAAACCCTGCGCCGCCAGAGCGCGAAAACGGGCGACACGGAGTTCATCTGCATGCGCGTCGACATTGCGCTCGATCCGGTTCCGTTCGTGCCCGTTTCGGCGATGAACGCGCTGCGCCGCGAAGTGCTCGACCGGCTGAGCGCGGCGCGGGAGGCGAACCGGCCGCGCCCCGAGGGCGGCATTGTCCCGAACGATGCGCCGTATCCTGAGAGCGAGTTTTCCTATCTGGGCAACGTGCTGAACGCCAAGGCCGAGGCGTTCTACCGCCGGCATGGCGTAGCGCGTATCGAGCGCGCCGCCGAATCCGGGCTGGACCTCGGCGGCCGCCGCGTCATGACCACGCGCTACTGTATCCGCGAGCAACTCGGCCTATGCGGCGTGCTCGTGGCCGAGCCCTTGGCGCTGATCGACGACGAAGGCCGCAGGCTGGATCTCCGGTTCGAGTGCGACCAGTGCGAGATGGAGGTGTGGTTCGAGGAGTAGGTCGGGCGGGCACTACACTGGTCTCTGTGCCTCCCGCCAAACGCCCGCTTAAAACTCTCGAGCGCGCGATCTCGAAAGCCGGCCTCGGTTCCCGCACCGAGGCCCGCCAGTGGATCGGCGCGGGCCGCGTGCGCGTGAACGGCAAGCTGATTCAAACCCCCGATCACTGGGTGGACCTCGAGCGCGACCGCATCACCCTCGACGGCAAGCCGGTCCACGGCATTGAGAAGGTCTACGTCCTGCTCTACAAGCCCAAGGGTTACCTCACCACCTACAAGGACCCGGAGGGCCGCCCGACCATCTACGATCTCCTCGACGGCGTCGAGCAGTGGGTTTTCCCGGTCGGCCGGCTCGACCTGGACTCGAGCGGCCTGCTGCTCGTCACCAACGACACCGCATTCGCCGAGCGTATCACCAACCCCGATTACAAGGTCCCCAAGACCTACCTGGTGAAGACGGCCAGCCGGCTAGCCGACGAGGATCTCGAGAGGCTGCGGCGCGGTCTGGAGCTGAAGGATGGCCCCACGCAGCCGGCGCTGGTCAGCCGCCAGCGGGATGCGGGCAGCCACACCTTCCTCGAAATCACCATCTCCGAGGGCCGCAACCGCCAGGTTCGCCGAATGATCGAGGCCGTGGGCAGCCGCGTTCTGAAGCTGGTACGGACCGCCATCGGGCCCATCCGCATCGGTACGCTCCCCATTGGGAAACACCGGCCGCTCGCCCCGGCGGAGCTGCGGACTCTATTGGCCGCCGCAAAACCGAAGGCGCGGAGCAAGCGCTGACGTAGAATGAAGACTGGATCGATGCCCACCTCACCCGACCTCGCCAGGACCGACGTTCAAGATTTCGCCAAACGTTTGCGCTCCGAAATGATTCCGCTCAGCGCCAGGCTCTCGTACTTCTCGACGGTTCCGCTCGGCGACGACGATGCCCGCGAGTACCTTCACGAGCCGGTCGCCGCGCTGCCGGCCGGGCTCCGCGCGGAGCTGCCCGCCATCTCGATCCTTTTCGTGCCGTACCTGGAAAAGGGCGCCGGAGGCCGCGAGAAGGTTGTCTTCGAGGCCCCCGCCGAGAAATCGCGGATCTGGTCCGCGCGCCTGGCCCTGAGTGGCGATGCCGTTCTGGTTTTCGCGATCAAGGACCAGCAGGTCGCCGAATACCACTACCTTTTCTACCGCGCCCTGGCCGCGGTCGCGGCGGACCGTCTCCCTCCCGAGAGGATCGCCAGCTTCAACGAGCTGCTGCGGGAGGAACTGCGTGGCCGCGTTCACGGCGAGCTCGATGAGGAAGGCTGGAAGCTGAAGCAGTCGCTGTTCGAGCGGCAGTCGGACGTGCGGCGGGATACGAAACTGTTCCGGAGTTACGCCCGGCAGTCGCTCATTGACTCCCTCACGCTCTACTTGCACGGCATCTGCTGCGACATCGACGTCGAGACCGGCCCGCGGCAGCTCCCCAGCCGGAGTCTGCGCCGCCGCCTGGAGCTGTTCCACGAAGCCTTCCCGCCGCCCGACGGCTACGCGGTCTTCCCGGAAGAGCTGAAGACGTAGGGCCGCTGCCCGCCGGCTTCGACGTAGTCCTGTTCTGCGACATCGGCGTCGTGACGCCGCGGCACCTGCGGAAGGCTTACCGGTCGCTGCCGCCTGGCGGCCTGCTGGTGCTGGCGGACCGCTACCTCGCCGACGACGCCACCCAGCCCCTGCGCGCGGAACGTCTACCAGGACGTCTGGTACATCACCGGGTTCAAACTTTCACCTCGAAAACGTGGCAACCCCACGGCCCCACGTCCAGGTACAGCCCGCGCTCGATAACCTCATCGCCCTGGCGTTCGTAGACCGCGGCACTCAGGCGGTCCTCGAAGCGCACCTGCCGCCCACGCAGTTCCGAAAACGGCAGCCGCACAAAGCACTGGCTCCGGTTCGCCGCGTAGTTAACCGCAATCAGGGCGCGCCGTCCGGCGCCGCTCCAGGCAAAGACGATGAAGCAGTCCCAGGTCCAATTCCCGTCCCAGGCCGGGACCGATTCCACCAGCTCCCAATCGCCATCGCGCAGAATGGGATCCCGCAAACACGTCAGCAGGCGCTCGTAGAACGCGCTGGTTTCCTGGTCCACCGGTTCTGCCGGAGCGCGGCAGAGCTGCACGGGGATGCGGATTCTCCGCCCTTCGAGCTGCCCCTGGTGGAAGAAGCGCAGCCCCGGGCAGAAGAACGCCAGCACGGCTGCCGCGCGGTGCATTTCGGCGGGGAACGCGGCCGCGGCACGGGGCTCGTCGTGGTTTTCCAGGAACCGCGCCGACCTGTTCTGGAACCCGGCCTCCGCCCGCAAGTGGTCGCGCACCGGACGCGCCTGCCCATCGCGCAGCCGGTCGTACAGCCGCTTGTCGTAGGTGTAGTCGAAACCCTCCTGCTGCAGTTCCCACTCCAGGTCCCAGTACACTTCGGCCAGGAACGCGAACTCCGGGCGCCGTGCGCGGACGCGTGCGATGGCCTCGGGCCAGAACGGACGCGGCCGCAGTCCCCACGTCTTCTCGAACACCTCCGGCAGGATCAGCATGGCCATGTCGCAGCGGACGCCGTCCGCCTGCCCGGAGATCTTCAGCATCTCGGAGATCATCGCCTCCTGCATCGCCGGCTCGGCGTAGTTCAACTGCAGCGTGTCCTGCCAGCCGGGGAAGTAAGGGTCGCGGCCATGGGCCAGCACCGCCGATCCGGCGCGGCAGTAGTTCCGGGGCTCGCGGCCGAGGTCGGCTTCCGTGCCGTGGATATAGAACTCGGGATGCTCGCGGACCCAGGCGTGGTCGAGCGCGGTGTGGTTCGGGACCAGGTCCACCATCAGGCGCAGGCCGCGCTGGTGAAGGCGTTCCCGCAGGCGCGCCAGCGCCGTGTCGCCGCCGAGCGAGCGGTCGACCGTGTAGCCCGCCACGGCAAAGCAGGAGCCGCACACGTCGTGCTCGCTGAAATCCGGCAGCGCTCGGCGGTACTCGTCCATCAGGGCCGGTTCGGCCAGCGCGGCCTCCCGCCCTTTCTCGCCGGTCTGCCAGACGCCCAGAAGCCACACCCAATCGAAGCCTAGGGCCGCGATGCGGTCGAGTTCCGCGTCCGGCACGCCGTCGAGCGTCGCGCCATTCAACCACACACGCGTGTGAATCTGATAGAGGGAAGGAAACCTGGGGTTGGCCATGCCGGTCAACCCCAGTATGTAGGACAAGCTTCAGCTTGTCATCTGTCTGCCGTCAGCGGTGGAACCCCCCGCCGTGGAAGCCACCGTAGAAGCCGCCGCGGAAGGAGAAAATCAAGCCCGGGCCATACCAGTACGGGCTCCAGTAAGAGCCATACCAGTAGGGCGAATACCAGTAGGGCGAATAGGAATACGGCGAGTAGTAGTTGTAGTAGGGCGGAGGCGTTGTCCCCGGTCCCACCGCCCTATACTGCATCCTCTGCCCGTAATCCGACTGTCCCACCGGTTGGAAGGCATCGGGCGCCGCAAGGGTCGAGATCGTAACCGGCGCCTCGATCCGGAACGTCAGCGCCATCTCCGGATACACCACCGTCGGCTTCCCGCGCGTCAGCAGGACGCCGATCGTCGATGCCCCAGCTCCGGCAATCGCTCCCATCCCGGCGCCGAACCCGCCGGCCGCTCCTGCTCCAATCGCCGCGCCGACCGCCGTCGTCGTTCCGATTGCGGCCGCATCCCGGCCCACAGACGTATCGCCTTGCCGTTGCACCAACTGCGTTTTCACGGGAACCTGCCGGCCGTCAACCAGGCTGATCTCGGTCAGCTCCAGGCCCAGCCGGGAAACTCCCTTGGCGCGCCCCGCCTTCACCGCCTCGCTGACCGCGCCCCCAACCATCTGGCCGCGGCGCGCCACCACGATGCCATCCGCTATCAGCGGCTGCGTCAACGTCGCCGCGAAGAAGTCGCCCGGCTGGTTGTGGTCGCTCGATAGCGGCTGATCCACACGTATGGTGACCCACGTGCCGGCCGGCAACGTCAGCTTCGCCGGCAGCGGCGCCATCATTTGCATCGGCGCTTGCGGCGCCGCTCCGAACTTGCGCCATCCCGTCGAGGGCGGCGCAGTCTGCGGATTGCCCTGCGGAGCCTCTTGCATGTTGGGAGGGTTGGCCTGAGGGCCGTTCGGCGCGCTGGCTTCCGGCTGATCCGGCTGGTTCGCTGGGTCGGCCGCCTGCGCAAATACCGGCGTGGCCGCAGTTAGCGACGACGCCACGATCATTACCAACATTCTCCGTTGAATCGACATAGCCCATTTCCTCACGCCAACTGCTAGTGCAGGTTCGTTGCCATTGGCTAAGTACTTCAAACTCAATGGGCTGCAAGAGTGGCAAGTGGCCGCGCGCCACCACCCTGGTTGTTTTCGGCCACCGCCCTACCACGTATAGTGCACCGTGTAGTGGATCACGGCCTCGCCCCCCGGCTCGATCACCGGCCGGAACTCCACCGTGCGGGCATCGCTCTTGGCGTAATCCAACGACTTGGCCGTGATGTCCCACTGGAACCACCGGTACATGTGCTCCACCACGCGAACCTGGACCCGCTCGCTCTTGTGGTTTCTCACCTTGATTTCGAAGGACTCATCGGCCCAGTGGTTGCCGTTCTCGACCTTGTAGTTGGTTTGGCGGCGTTCCCCCACGATGTCGAAGGCGTTGCCGGTATAGAGCCGCACGGTCTCGTCCTTGGGCGTGTGGTCCACCGAGTCCTCGCCGACGAACTCATTCCGCCCGTCCGTGTCGCGCCGGTAGACCTTCACTTTCCCCCTCGGCAGCGGCATGCCCAGGTGCGACTTTTCCGAGTTCCTAAACTCCAGCATCACCCAAACCTTCGGATTCGACTCGGTCCCGTAGTCCGGTTGGTTGCGGATCATCTGGTAATCCCAGCCGCGGTACCGGGAATCGATCTTCAAGCCGTCGTAAACGTAGACGCGTTGGGCCGGGACGCCGCTGGCGCGCAGGAACTCCACCTGTTTGACCTCGCGGTCCAGCACCGTGGTGGGCCGCTCCAAGGTGTAGAGGTGGTATTCCTCGAACGCGCGCTCGGTGACGGCCGGGGCGCCCGGGGCCACGGACAGCATCGCCATCTTGGCGATGGCCGGGTATTGGTCCCCGTCCGGCGCCCGCGCCACGTCGCCCGCCATCAGCTTCACGTTGGCGTTCTCGAAATCCTTGCCGCTCATGTTCTCGAGCGTGACCCAGCCCACGATGTCGAAGCTGTCACCTTTCTCCGCCGCCACCGCGTTGTAGTTCGCTTCCCAGCGCATCCCGCCGGTCAGATACGAGAACTCCACCTGGTGCCGTCCGGCATCGCCCGACCACAGCCGCCACAGCAGCGTCGGCTTGAGGAACGCCTTTGGGTCGAGCGAATCGAAGATCGGTCTGCCGGGCAGGCCGAACTTGATCTTCCCATCCACCTCGACGATGGGCTGGCCGCCGCCCTCCGGGTTGGCATAGGCCCGCTGGGCGTACTGATACTGCGCCCCGTACTGCTGGAACGCCGCGGTGTGCGGCACGTAGCCGCTACGCAGAATCCTGCCCTTCACGATCCGCGTCGTGCCGTTCTGTTCCGTGACCTCGAATTCCAGCACCTTGCCCTCGGACTTGCTGAGCAGCAGCCCTTCGCTCAGCGGATCGCTTTCGTAG
>DASWZN010000048.1:0-336992 GCA_036404435.1 Bryobacteraceae bacterium | reverse complement strand
CTCATCTATTCCAGCCTCACGACTTACTCCTCCGACAGCCCCGCCGTGGCCAGCGTGAGCGGCACCAGTGGCTATGTGCCCGGCACCGGCTTCGTGACCGCCGTCGGTCCCGGTACCGCCAACATCACGATCACGAATGCCGGCGTTTCCACCACGGTCCCCGTGACGGTTCCGCAACCCGTGAGGGTCTTGCCAACGGCAGTCACCGTCAACCCGTCGAAAACAAAGCAATTCTATGCTCAAATCGCCATGTCGCCCGGGACCGATCCCACCGTCACGTGGTCCATCCACCCTGGGCTGGGCAGCATCGACGGGACTGGGTTGTACACGGCGCCGTCTTCGGTCGATTCGGCGACGAGGGTCGTGGTCACCGCTACCAGCGTGGCCGATCCGACCGAGTCCGGCTCCGCTGACGTCCAGCTCCTTCCGCCCGTGTCGATCAGCATTACCCCCACTGCGGCGACCTTGAGCGCAGGCTCCCCCGCGTATTTCATCGCCACGGTGGTGAATGCCGTGAACCCGACGGTGAACTGGTCGGTCAGCCCGGCCGGAGCCGGCACTGTCGACCAATGGGGAGACTATACCGCGCCCGCCACCATCGCCTCTCCGCAAACCGTCACCGTAACCGCCACCAGCGCGGCCGACAAAACCAAGACGGCATCCGCACAGGTCGCCCTCGTACCGTCGATCGCGCTATCGGCCGGTCCGGCCTCCGTGACGCCCCTCGAGCCGCAACTATTTGGGTGGGCCCTGCGGGTGGAATCTGTCCGTCGGGACGGCGTACCCAGTCGGGACGACGTACTACTACAAGGTGCAGGCGCTTAACGCAAGCGGATTCAGTCTGCCATCCAATGAGGCTTCGGCCACGACGCAGATCTACGGGGCGCCGCTGGCACCGACCGGCCTTACGGCCACAGCGGGCAGCGCACAGGTCAGTCTAAGCTGGGGCCGCAACGTCATCGCGACGTCCTACGTCATGTACCGCAGCACCACCTCGGGCGGCGAAGGCAATGTTGTGATCGGCACGACCACCGGATGGCAAAATAACAGGTACACCGACACCGGCGTGACTAGGGGGACGATATATTACTACAAGGTGGCGAACCTCAACGACTGGGGAACCAGCGCGCAATCCAACGAGGCTTCGGCGACTCCGCGATGACGACAAAAAACCGGGCCGAATTGAGACGGGCAGGTCTGCCGATGCAGATTGACGTGGACCCGGAGCCCTCGTCCTTCCTGCTAATGAGCACGGCCCTCCTGCCGGTCGCCTTCGCAGTCTGGCGCCGCCGCAAAGCCCGGCGCGCCTGAGTCCTCCGGTCTTCGCGGCTTCCTGACAGGGCAGGCCATCCGGCCTGCTCTGCCGCGTCGGCCGCCCAAAAACGCTTGCGGCATTGCGAGCGATGTGATATCTCTAGTCTAAGTTCCGGCTTACCGCTTGGCTCTCCCTTGCTTCGAGCCGTGCGACGTGTGCTTAAGTTTAATTCATCAAGGAGTGGCTTTCCATGGAGCCCGCCAACCGCAGACTCATCCGCCCGGCTCTGGTAGAAGTGAAAGAGCAGCCGGCCCCCAACCGGCGCCCGAACAGCAGCGCTCCCAACCTCAAGAAGACCTCGCCTCCGGAGCAGACCAACGCGGAGAATTTCTACTACGTGAAACAGATGCAGGCGAAGACGCCCATGGTCATCGTCCTGGAGGACGGGGAGACGATCGAGGGCACCATCGAGTGGTACGACAAGAGCTGCCTGAAGATTCACCGCGACAACGGTCCGAACATCCTGCTCTACAAACCCTGCATCAAGTACATGTATAAGGCCTAGCCGCCCGCGCGTCCGCGGTTGCGCAGTTCCAGGCGATACGCCCTGCGCCGGCTGGCTTCCTCGTAGCGCCGCTTCTCGTCTTCCGTTTCGGGAATCACCGCCGGGATGAGGACTCGTTTCCCGGCAGCATCCATGGTGACGAAAGTCAGGTAGGCGGACGAGGTGTGCTTGCGCTCGCCGGTAGCCAGGTCCTCGACGAAGACCTTCACCCCTACCTCCATGGACGTGCGGAACACCCGGTTCACGGAGGACTTCAGGATGACGAGCTGCCCGATGTGGATGGGGTGCAGGAACGTCATGTGATCCACCGAGGCGGTGACGACGGGGCAGCGCGTGTGGCGCATGGCGGCCAGAGCGCCGGCCAGATCGACTAGGTGCATCACGCGCCCGCCGAGCAGGAAGCCAAAGGAATTGGCGTCGTTCGGCAGCGCGAGTTCAGAATACTCTGACGCAGATTCGCGCACCGGCCGCCCGGCCAGCGGCGCGGGCTCGGGATTCGATGGGGTGCTCACGGAAGGTCTCACCTCCGGTGCGGACTGCGGGACTTTTCCTCGGGCTCGTCCTTACGCCGCAGGTAGCTTTCGACATAAGCGCGGGCCTGCTTCTCGAGGGTTTCGCCGGCCGGGCTATCCCGGAACAGGCCGTCTGCCATGTCGAACTCGAGCGTGCCGTCGTCGATGGAACGGTGGTCGCGCTCGGCGACGTAGAAGATCCGAATCGCGTCCGCGGCATCGCTGGCCACGCTGTAGCGAATGGCGTCCGGGCCGCCATCTTTTTTAGGGAAGTGCGAACAGCGCCGGCTGGCTCGGCCGACGTTGCAGCATTCGCGCAGCGTCTCCGTGGCGGGCAACCGTTCCCGCATCGGATCCGCACGGCAGATCCCGCCGTAGGGGTCGCCCAGCGGCAGGCGGGGATGCTTCGGCCAGGCCGATTCGGCAAGCCTCTCGGTGGGGAAGAAATACGGGCACGCCATGGCAGGTATATTAGCATAGAGGCCCGCCAATGAACCGTCTGGAAACGCTTAAGGACCTGGTCCGGCAGAATCCTTCCGACACGTTCGCCCGCTACGGGCTGGCCATGGAGTACGCGCGCGCCGGCGAGTTCGCCGCGTCGGCCGCCGAGTACAAGACCCTCGTGGACGCGCATCCCGAGTACGCCGCGGCGTATTATCAGGGCGGGCAGGCCCTGGAGCGCCTGGGGCGCCTGGAAGAGGCCCGCGAGTTTTACCGGCTGGGGATCGCGGTCACGACGCGTCTGGGCGATTTGCACGCCCGCGACCAGTTGCAGGGCGCGCTGGAGCTGCTGGGCTAGCGAAGGCGGCGCTACTTCATGTCGAAGGTGGCCTTCGTCTCCCCGCCGCGGCCGTCGCTCACGGTGACGGTGACGGTGCCCGGGACGAGGCGGTCCTTCTCGATCACGCGCTGCCAGACGGCCGTCGGGCCGTTCCCGGCGATGGAGCCGTTCGTGGCCGTCCACACGAAAGTCAGCGGATCGAAGTCCGGATCCCAGGCGTCGATCGTGATCTCGGTGGTCACGCCCACGATCCGGGCGAGGACGTCGGAACTCGTGGTCGTGCGCACGGTGTGCTGCGCCGCAACCTCCGGCGGACGGTGCGGCCCCGGCACGTAGGGGCCGGCTTCGCCGCCCGCGCTCAGGTCGGTCGCCTGCTGCGGCAGCACCGGTATGGCGTACCGGACGTCGATAGGATTCGAATACCCCTCCAGGAACTGCCTCAAGAGGAGGCTCATCAGCCCTTGGATCGTGGATGTCCGGCCCGGTTCGGCCGTGCCCCCCAGGCCGGGCAGCATCTCCGGATCGGCCCGCAGTATCGCGCCCGCGGGCAGGAAAGTGAACCCGCTGTAAGCCAGCGTCTCGCTCTTGTTCTTGACGCTCACTTCGCAGCGGGCCATGCTCTGCTCAAAGGTGCAGTGGCTCGATAGGAATTCCAGGTCGCGGCGCCAGGAGGACGTCAGGCGCGCGCTCACGATCGCCCGCGTGCTTTTGTACTTGGCCGTTCGCGCCACGTCGATCAGCGACTGCCGGTCCTTCAGATTTACGAGGACGGTGAGGAACGTCGTCTGGTCCGGTTCGTTCTTGGCGATGCGCAATAGCACCGGGGCGTCCGTGACTTTCAGGATGGCGCTGCGGCGCAGCTCCGGCGAGGGATCGTCCTCCGCGATCTGAGCCAGGACGGCGGGATCGGTCAGCTTTTCCAGGGCAGCCGCGCGCAACCGTTGCGTGCCGCTACGCGCCACTTGCGCCAGAACCCGCTGGCTGGTCAGGTTTATGGTCGCCGACAGGCGCGCCTGTTCGTAAGGGTCGCTGGTGACGACGGCCTCCAGGACGGCCTGGTCAGTTATGCGTTCCGCGGCGTTGGCCCGAAGGTCGCCGTTTTCGCCCGTTCGCGCCAGCGACTCCAGGATGGCCCGATCCGTAATCTGCCCGACGATAACGGCCGCACCGATCGCATCGCGGGCCTGCCTGGCTAGGCTGGCCAGCAGGGGCTGGTCCTTCATCCGCTCGAGCGCTGCATGCCGGACGTTCCAGTCGCCGCTCGTCTTGACGATGCTTGCCAGCAATGCCTGATCGGAGACACGTGCGACGGCGGCCTCTCCCAAACCGGACCCTTGAGCGGCCGCCCTGGCGATGGCCGCCAGCGTGGCCTGATCCGTCACCTTGGCCACGTCGGCGAATTGCGCCTGGGGAGGTTTCGCGATCAGCTTCGCGACGGCGTCGGCAACTTCCGGACTCACCGGTGGCGCGGCCGGCTCAGGTGCGAGTTGGGGCTGTTCGCTCGCCGCCCGCTCCAACCGCTCCAGATTCTGTTTTGCCGTGGCGTCACCGCCGGCGGCGGCCTTGCGGTACCACGCCAGGGCTTCGGCGCGGTCGGGGGCCACCGACATCCCCTTCTCGTAGAACCATCCGATCGAGTTCTGCGCGTCGGTGTTGCCGGCGGCGGCCGCCTTGCGGTACCACTTGAGCGCTTCGGCGTTGTCGGGCGGTGCGCCCCGGCCCTTCTGGTAGAGCAGACCCAGGTTATCCAGCGCGATGGCGTTGCCCGCGTCGGCCGCTTTGAGATACCACTTGCGCGCTTCGGCGTAATCCACCGCCACGCCATAGCCGTTCTGGTAGGACCAGCCGATGTTGTTCATCCCCGTGCTCTCGCCGGCCTCGGCCGCCTTGTGGAACCACTTGAGCGCTTCGGCGTAGTCCACCGCGACACCATAACCGTTCAGGTAGGACCAGCCGACGTTGTTCATGGCCACTTCCACACCGGCTTCGGCCCCCTTGCGAAACCACTTCAGGGCTTCGGCGGTATCGACCTTGACTCCCAGGCCCTGCTGGTACGCCCAGCCCACGTCGTTCATGGCATCCAGGCAGCCCGCGTCGGCGGCCTTGCGATACCACTCCAGCGCGATGGCGTCGTTGTGGGGAACGCCCTGGCCGTCGCGGTACAGGAAGCCGAGGTTCTCCATGGCGCATTTGCTCCCGGCGTCGGCAGCCTTGCGAAACCACCCGGCCGCCACGGCGGCGTCCTGCGCCACCCCGTGGCCGTCCCGATAGAGGGCGGCCAGGCGTTTCATGGAGTCGGCGTGCCCGGCCGCAGCCGCCTTGCCGTACCACTCCGCGGCTTTCGCATAGTCCTTGGGCACGCCGTTGCCCAGGGCATAGAGCTGGCCCAGATCGCCCATCCCTTGCGCGTAGCCGGCCTCGGCGGAGCGGCGGTACCAATCGGCAGCCTGGACGTAGTCGCGCTCCACGCCGCGGCCGAAGGCGTACATGTCGCCGATCGAATCCATGGCGGGGCGATGGCCGAGAGTGGCGGCCTGCCGGTACCACTGCATGGCCTCGGCGTAATCCTTGGGGACGCCGCGGCCGTTCTCGTAGCACCAGGCGAGGTCGTCCATGGAGTTCCGGCTGCCGGCGTCGGCCCCCTTGCGGAACCATCGTGCGCCCGCGGCGTCGTCCTGCGGGACGATGTGGCCGTTGATGTAGAGGCCGCCCGCTTCGTCGAAGCCGGTGAAATTGCCTTGGGCGGCGGCCAGGCGGTACCAGCGCAGAGCTTCATTGTAGTCCTGGGCGACCCCCAGACCTTTCGCGTAGAGATCGCCGATGGCGTCCATCGCGCCGCCGTGGCCGAGATCCGCGGCCTTGCGATACCATTTCATCGCCTCGGCGTAATCGCGGGGGACCCCAGCGGCCCTGGCGTAGAACAAGCCGAACCGGATCATGGCTTCCGTGCTCCCGGCCTCGGCGGCCTCGCGATAGAGCAGCGCGGCGCCGGCGTAGTCGCGGGCCTTGTCCAGTTCCTTGCCGCGAGCGAGCGCGGCCTGGGCGGCCGGAGTGAGGGCGCCGGGCAGTCCGTCTTTCCGCCCGAGCACGACATCGGCGGCAGCCTCGCCCGCCGCATAGGGGACCTGCGGCTCGTTGCGCTTGGTTCCGTCGGCCTTCACGGCATCGCGGACACAGGCGGCCAGGCGGCGAAAAGTGACGACGCCATCCGGCCCGGCGGCCTCGCCCTGCAGCCCGCGGACGAGCGCTGCGGCGAACACGCCGGCATCGCCCGCGCCTTCGAAGCTGGCCCGCCCCGGCCCCGTGGAGAACAGGGCCCGCACACCCGGGGCGACCGGCAACTGCTCGAACGTTCGCTGGCGCTGACTGGCGCGCGCGGCATCGACGAGGAGCACCCGGCGGGCGGCCTTGGTGGAATTGAGCAGTTCCTCGACCGTGGCCAGCTTCAGTCCGGTGGCCGCCAGGCTGGCTGCGGAGGAATCGAAGGCCGCGAGGTAGTTCACGCCCTGGACGGAGTAGCCGTGCCCTACAAAGAAGAACACGACGGTTCCCTTGCCGGGCTCCACCATCGCGGCGGCGCTCTTGAGGGCTTCGAGCACCGCGCCGCGGGTCGCTTCCTCCTCCTCGAGCGCGACGACCCTGTAACCCTGCCGCGCCAGTTCCCCGGCCAGTCTCGGTACGTCCCGCGACGGCGAGCGCAAGCCGGCCAGGCCGCTCCCATGCGGGTAGTAGCCGGCCCCGATCAGCACGGCGATCCGTGGCTCCCGATCGAAGCCCTGCACGGCGGCGGCATCGGCCTGCGCGCTCTTCTGCTGCGGCGCCTGAGCGGCCAGCGCGGCGGAAGACAATAGGAGGAGCGGCAAAATGCCCGCTTGTTTCACGCGAAGTTCTCCCGGTTTAGGATGTAGTCGTACATTATAGTCCGCCAGCGATTACCGGCGGGGCTCTGTGTGCAGCGGGGTTGCGCCGGCCCGATTGCCGCGCCGGCGAGAGATAGAATGGCGGGCGTCGGGTGCGCATTCTGGATCGAGTGGTTCCCGCTAACGACCGCCGAGTTGCCGGCGAATTCGAGGCAAGCGGCGCACGGTCCGCCTGCCTTATTCTCCGCCGCGGAGAAGCGCGTTCTGCAGGTGACGGCGACGCCCTAGAAACCGGGTTTCAGAACGGCACGTCGTCGTCGGTCACGCCGCCGGCGTCGGGCGATTCGTCGGCCGCCGGGGCCGCCGCAGGCGCGGGCGGGGTCGAAACGCGCTGCGGGCCGCGGGGTAAGGCGGTTTGCGGCACGTCGCCGCCGCCTTCGCCACGACCGCCTAACAGGACCACGTCGTCGGCCACAACCTCGGTGATATAGACCTTGCGGCCGTCCTTGTCGTCGTAGTTGCGTGTCTGGAGGCGGCCTTCGACGAAGATCTGCTTTCCCTTCGTGAGGTAGTTGGCGACGTTCTCCTGACGCCACATGACGATGTTGTGCCAGTCGGTCTCTTCTTTCCATTCCCCGGTCTGCTGGTCCTTCCAGCGCCGGTTCGTGGCGAGGGTGAAGAGGGTCCTGGCGACGCCGCTGGGGGTGAACTTGGTTTCGGCATCCTTACCCAAATGCCCGATCAAAATGACCTTGTTGACGCTTCTGGAAGCCATGATGCCTTGAAATGTATCATGTTTCGATGCGCTATTGGAGAGCCCACGCAATCCGCTCCCTGACGGTCGCGGTTCGGCGCCGGCCGGTGCGGGCCAAAAGCACTGAAGCGCGACTGTCAGGGAGCGGCCGGAATCGGCCTTGCGCCGGAGCCAACCGGAGATAGAATAGACAAAGAACGGCTTCGGGTGAGAGGCGCATGGGCGTGACGAAGGGAGAGGTTCGGCTCGCGGGTTTCGCCGCCGCCGGACTACTGCTCGTTAACTGCCTGAGTATAAGAGCGCAAACGCCGATTGCCGCCATGGGGCCGGGGGGCGGCGTGATGATGCTGCCGACGGATTGGTCGGTGCTCGAGACCCCGGACCCCCGCACGGATCTGCCCTGCTCGGTGGACCCTGTCAAACCTGCCGTCGGCTTCGATCTCCGTTTCCATTCCGGCTATGAAGTGAGTGTCCCGCTCAAGGAGCTGGCTGGCGATGAGAACCAGTTGACCATGATCTTTCGAGTGACGCCGGAGAGCGGGAAGGAGCACCGTTTCTACTTTTCGCAGCGCATCCATGTCCCCCCGATCGCGGAGGACGCACCGGGGAACGCCTACCTCGAAGGCTTGTTCGATCTCGGGGTGGGACGGTATCACGTGGACTGGTTGATGCGGGACCGCTCGGATCGGATCTGCTCCTCCTATTGGGACCTCGAAGCTGAGCTCGGAGCCAAGGACAAGCCTTTGAGCGTGATCCTGGCCCCGGGAACGGCGGAAGCGGCCGAGATCGAGGAGTTTAAAGAGGAGCCATCAATAGAGCGGGGCAAGGATCAGCCGCCGCTGAGCGTCAAAGTGCTGGTCCACTTCGCCCCGCAACGCGAACATTCGGCTGCATTTCCTCCCGAGGAGATCGCCACGCTGGTGTCCATCTTGCGGGGTATCGACCGGGAGCCGCGAATAGGGAGGTTCTCCGTCATTGCCTTCAATCTTCAGGAGCAAAGGGTCCTCTATAGCCAGCCCTACGGCCCGGGGATTGACTTTCCTTCTCTGGGGCGGGCGCTGCGGACCTTGAAGCTGGGCACCGTTGACTTAAAGCGCCTGGAGAATAAGAATGGGGAAACGGATTTCCTCTCTGACCTCATCCAACAGGTAGTGGGGAAAGATGACCACCCGGACGCCCTGATTTTCGCCGGCCCGAAGGCTCTCGTGGACGAGAACGTCCCGCGAGATACGTTGAAGGGGGTGGGCGAGGTGGAGTATCCGGTCTTTTACTTGAATTACAACCTGCACCCGCAGGACGTGCCATGGAGGGACGCGATAGGGCGAGCAGTGAAGTTCTTTCGAGGTTACGAGTTCACGATCACCCGGCCGAGAGATCTGGGGGCGGCCATGGCGGACATGGTGGCCAAGATCGTGAAGTCCCGCGACGTTCGGAACGCTGCCAGCCTGGCGTCACATTAAAGGTTATGCGCAATCGTTGCTGGATTCCGATCCTGGCAGTTGTGGTTTTGCTGGCTCCGGCTTTCGCCCAGCAGGCCGAGCGGCTGGCGCCCTACGTGCCTTCGCCGCAGACGGTCGTCGAGCGGATGCTGGAGATCGCGGACTTGAAGCCGGGCGAGACGGTCTACGACCTGGGTTGCGGAGATGGCCGCATCCTCTTCACGGCGGCGCGCGAGTTTCGAGCCAAGGCCGTGGGCGTGGAGCTGTCGGACCCGCTGGTCAAGCAGGGGCGCGAGCAGGCCAAGAGGCTGGGGCTCGAGAACCGTGTAACGATCATCCAGGGCGACCTGCTGCGGGCGGATCTGCGGCCCGCCGACGTGGTCACCGTCTACCTGCTGACCGAGGCCAACGACAAGCTGAAGCCTCTGTTCGAGAGGTCGCTCCACCCCGGCGCGCGCGTGGTGTCGCACGACTTCAAGATTCGCGGCTGGAGGCCGGACCGCGTGGACGAAGTCGTGGTCTCCGGGCGGGCGCACAAGATCTACGTCTACGTCATTCCCCCGCACAAGGGCTGATCCCCCGGCCAGCGTCCGTCGTCAGGTGTATTTCCGTATTTCCTTCTGGCATTCGGGACAGAGGAGCCAATCGGTCGTATCGAGCATGACTTTTCGTTTCCATTGCCCAATTGTCTCGTCGGTGGCGATTCCTACGAACGCAAGCATCCTGGCGTTCGGGCCAATCGCCAAGCCGTTGAACCCGCGTTCCGTAGCTCGCTTCATATCCTGGTTCTTGAACACACTGGCCCCGGAACTGGTCGCGGTTGGCCGGTTGCAGATGTCGCAGACACCGCTGACTCGCTTCTCCTGTTCCGAATTCGACGGCAGCGGTGCCGATGCCGTCTTGCGAGACATTGCCGGGCGCTCTGCGGCCGCCTTGCGCCGCTGCTCCTCGAGGTGGTGTTGACGCTGCCGGTCAAACTCCAGTTCCTCCTCCGGGGAGCCTTTGACAACGCCGATTCCACCGCATTGCCCGCACAACTCATCCACGGTCGATGGACGCAGCAAGACTAACTGCCACCACGCCCGGCTTGCGTGGCGCAGGACCTTTCGGGAACCGTTACAGGTCGGGCACGTCTTCGGCATCTGTTATCTCCTCCGCGCCTCATCAGTATACAATCCAGCCGCCATCGGTGCCGGATCGAGTCGGCGGGATCGAGACGCGTTCCTTCCTCCGGGAGCCGTCTTAGTGCCGCCGGGAGGAGACGAGATTCGAAGCAGGCTCGCCGCTTGGCGCGCGCCCTATCGTGCTGCGGCGAACTTCAGTTTGCCGTCGGAACGGTGGGCGGCAGCCCACAGCGGAGGAGCGCCACCGGCGGGCCGATCCTCCTGCGTCCGGCCCGGTTTTGGACCTGAGTTCGATGTGGGGGGCCTGTTCGGAGGGAACTCAGGTAGAACCCGAGTTATCCCAAGCCATTGATTCTAGTGCCTCTGGCCAGAGGTTGACGATCCTTTGTTATGATAAGGGCCAGATGAGCTTGCTGTCACCCAGATTGCAGTTACGGGTTGCGCAGAAACAGATCCTCACGCCTGGGCTGGTTCAGATGGTCACGGTATTGCAACTGAACCGTCTGGAACTGCGCGAGATGCTCTCCCAGGAGGTCGCCCAGAACCCGGTCCTCGAAGAGGCGGGCGACGAGTCCGGCGAGGATCTCAGCCCGGAAGAGGTCCAGCAACTGCTCGAAGCCGACGAGAGGGTAACGGACCCGGCCGACAAGTCGTTCCTCGAGGCCGCCGACGGGGATGGCTACGTGGCCACCGAGCCGCCGGAAGGGGACGCGGAAGCGCCCGAACCGGTTGCGAGTACGGCCGAAGCCGCGCCAGTCGCCGCCGAGACAGTCGAAGCAACCGAGACCGCGGAAACCGTCGAGCCCAAAGCGGCCACGGACCCGTTCGAGGAGATCGATTTCGGTTCCTTCTTCGACGACTACCTCGACCCGGGACACCGTAGCCCGTCTTCCGAGCAGGTGGACAAGCCGTCCTTCGAGACCTTCCTTTCCGCGCCCATTACGCTGGGCGAGTACCTGCGCTCGCAGTTGAGCATGGTGCCGCTGGCGGACGACATCCGCGACGCCGCCGATTCGATCATCGGCAACCTGGACGAGGCCGGCTACCTGACCGCCACGCTCGAGGAGATTGCCTCGAGCGGCGACCATACCATAGAGAACGTGGAGGCGGCGCTTCGGGAAGTCCAGAGACTCGATCCCGCCGGAGTGGGCGCGCGCGACGTCCGCGAGTGCCTGCTGCTCCAGATCGAGAGCCGCAACGGCCGCGGCAGCGTGGCCTGGCAGATCGTCGCCGATCACCTCAAGCTGGTCGAGTTGAAGCAATACCGCGAGCTGGCGCGCCTGCTGGGACGGCCGCTCGAGCACATCCAGACGGCCGAGCACGTCATCCACCACCTGAACCCGCGCCCCGGGCTGAAGTACTCCGGGCAGGGCGCGCGCCAGGTCGAGCCCGACGTCCATATATTCAAGGACGGCGACCAGTACCTCATCCAGCTCAACGACGAGGACCTGCCGCAGTTGCGCCTGAACGCCAACTACCGGCGCATGCTCGACCGCAACCACGAGCCGAGCAAGGAAGTCCGCAACTACGTCAAGGAGCGCTACGCATCGGCGCTCCAGCTCATGAAGAACATCGAGCAGCGCAAGCAGACCATTCTGCGCGTGTGCCAGTCCATAGTGCGGCGGCAGACGGATTTCCTCGACCGCGGCATCGACCAGCTCAAGCCGATGATGATCAAGGAGATCGCCGAAGAGATCGGCGTTCATCCCTCCACCGTCAGCCGCGCGGTGGCGAACAAGTACGCCCACACGCCGCAAGGGGTTTTCGAGCTGCGCTATTTCTTCTCGGAAGCGGTGCAGGGGCCGGTGGGCGCCGCGACACCGCTGCTGATCGTCAAGCGCATGGTGAAGAAGATGATCGAGGGCGAGGACACGGCGCATCCGCTGACCGACGAGCAGATCACCGCCCGCTTGCAGTCGGCGGGCATCCAGGTGACGCGGCGCACCGTCGCGAAGTACCGGGAAGACATGAAGATTCCATCCACGCATCAGAGGCGCGTTCGCGCCTGACCGGGAATTGGAGGGACGCAATGAAGATCACATACACTGGCAAGGAAGCGTTGACTCCAGCCGAAAACGGAAAAATCGAAGCGAAATTCGCCAAACTCGCCAAACTTTTGGACGCCCCCAGCGGAGAGCGCGAGGCCCACGTCATCCTGGCGGAGCAGCGCCACCTGAAGCGGGCCGAGATCACCATCCAGTATCACGACCACCGCTTGTTTGGCGAGGAGAGCGCGGCCGACGCCTTCACCGCCATCTCCACCGCCATCGAGAAGATGGAGAAGCAGATCCTCAAGCTGCGGGAGAAGTGGCGCGACACCAAGCGCGGCCCGAAGGAAGAGCCCGAGGCCGAGGCGGCGCCGGCGGCCAAAGGCGGCGCGAAGCCGAAGCCCGAACCGGAAACCGAGGGCGATTCCGGGCCGCAGGTGTTCCGCGCCGACCACCACCAGCGGCGCAAGCCCATGACGCTCGAAGAGGCGATGCTCGAGATCGACGGGCGCGATTACGTCGTCTACCGCGATGCCGAGAATGACCGCGTGAGAGTGCTCATTCGCAGGCGGGACGGCAATTTCGATCTGATCGAAGCGTGAAGACACCAAAGAAGACGCCGAGTGGCCGGTCCAAACCGCCGGAGCTGGTAATCGTTACGGGTCTGAGCGGTTCGGGCAAGGCGACGGTCCTCAAGGGCCTGGAGGACCTGGGCTATTACTCCGTCGACAATCTGCCGGTCGGCCTGCTGCCCAAGTTCGCCGAGCTGGTGAAGAGCTCGCCCCAGGTGCAGCGCGCCGCGCTGGTGTTCGACATCCGCGAAGGCTCGGGCGTGCAGCGCTTCCCGCAGATGTACGCCCGCATACGGCGCCAGATCCCCACGCGGCTGGTGTTTCTGGAGGCCGACGACGCCACACTGGTGCGGCGCTTCAGCGAGACGCGGCGGCCGCACCCGCTCGGCACCGGCCGCTCCGTGCTGCGCAGCGTCAAGCGGGAACGGCAGATGCTGGCGCCCATCCGCGCGCTGGCCGATCACATCGTCAACACCTCGAAGTTCAACGTGCACGAGCTGCGCGAGCTGATGGGCGAGACCTTCGGCGGCGGGCGCGACCAGTCGAAGATCATGATCTACGTCACCAGCTTCGGCTACCGGCACGGCGTGCCGGCCGATAGCGACCTGGTCTTCGACGTACGCTTCCTGCCCAACCCGAACTACATCCACCAGTTCAAGAAGCTCAGCGGCCGCCATCCCTCGGTGGCGCGCTACATCCGCTCCTTCCCGCAGAGCGTGGAGTTCATCGACCGCATCACCGACCTGCTCATTTACCTTTTGCCGCACTATATCCGCGAAGGCAAGAGCTATCTGACCATCGCCTTCGGCTGCACCGGCGGCCAGCACCGCTCGGTGATGATCGCCGACGAAGTTCGGCGGCGGTTGCTGCGCGCGGGGTTCAAGGTCAAGGGCGCGCACAGGGACATCGTTAAGGCGGGGTAGGGAGCGTCTTCAACCCTGGGGCGCTCCTTTTTTGGACCGCGCGCCCCCACGGCGCTCGCCGGGGGCCGACTGGGCGGTACGCTCTCGGCTCGTAGTCCGCGCCGCGCGGCTCCGGAATGCCAACAGGCTTCTGACCTCCGCGAACGATGTCGAGCATCGAGGCGAGCGAAACCAAGACAACATTGACGGAATGTCCGATAACGCCGACAATTAGAAGGACCCGGATCCATTCTGTGCATGGGGGCAGTAGCAATGGTCCGGTGCGAGGCAGATGGTAATCCTCAGAACTGCTTTTTGCCTAATCGTCGCCGTAGCCGCTGTCGCGCTCCTCTCCATTCACGTCGCGCGGAGTGGTGTTACGGCTCCGGTGGTCGAAAAGCTATGGACCGGCGATGCGCCCGGGAGCCTCGGAAGAGCGGATGCCGACACACCCACTCTTTCGGTTTTCCTGCCCCTGCGATGGCAGGCCAGTGGAGCCGGCATGGTGATCTGTCCGGGAGGCGCCTACAAACTGCTTATGTCGTCGTACGAAGGCGACGACATCGCGCGGTGGTTGAATTCGTTCGGCGTGGCCGGCTTCGTGCTGAAGTATCGCATCGCTCCCCGTTACCGTTATCCGGCCCCACTATTCGACGCCCAACGAGCGATTCGATACGTGCGCTGCCACGCTGCAGAGTTCGGAATCCGGCCAGACCGCGTCGGCATCATCGGCTTTTCCGCCGGCGGACATCTCGCTTCGACGGTCATCACACATTTCCAGGGAGGTAACCCCAGTGCGCCCGATCCGGTGGACCGTGTGTCCAGCCGTCCCAATTTCGCCATCCTGGCCTACCCGATTGTGACTCTTCGGGCTCCGTGGACGCATCCGGAATCGGTCCATAATCTCCTCGGCCCGAATCCGGATCCCACGCTCGTCGATGAACTGTCCAACGAACTCCACGTCGGCCCCGATACGCCTCCAACCTTTCTGTTCCACACGGGGCAGGACGCCGCAGTGCCTCCCGAGAACAGTGTCCTGTTCTACGCGGCGCTTCGAAGAGCGGGAGTTCCGGCCGAGCTGCATATCTATGCCGAGGGTCCGCACGGAGTCGGCCTTGCGAATGGGCACGGCAAGGCTCCCCGTGTTCCGGGGCTGCTGTCGTGGCCGTTGCGTGCCGAGGAATGGCTGGAAAGCCAGTGGCTCCCCCAACGCCGCTGGTCATTTTCGCGACTGTTCCGGTTGTAGATCGAAGTTCGCGGGCACTTTGTCGCGCCAGTAGGCAAGTCCGCATAGGACACTCAGACCCAGAGCGGTACAGGCGAACTGCAGAAGGGGGCCGCCGTCCCAGCGCTTGAGGAACAGATTCAATGCCGCTGTCATCACCAGCGTAACCGAGTAAATGAACAGCGAGTCGCGGCCACCGGCGATCGCAAGACGGGCCACTCGCGATTCGAGCCACTTTCGCCAGTTGCACGGGATTGCGACAATCAGGATCAGCAGACTGAGAAAATGTACGAGCCGGAAGGGGGCCAGATGGCCCTTGCCGGCATCGTGAGCGAGTAGGCGGGCGAACAACGGCGTGAGCCCGAACAGCCATCGTCGCAGCGGGCCGATCAGGATCGCGGTCTTCAATAAGAACGAGGCCAGAACGACGGCGATGGCGAGCCTTTGGAGTGTCCGCGACTCCGCCGCCCGCCTCAATCCGGGCCAGTACATTTTCGAGGCTGCGCCGATCACGAACAGGAATTGCCAGGCGACTGGGTTAAAGAACCACGCTTCGTGCGTAACCATGAAAGGAAAATCGGCCGATCGAGACAGCGCGATGCACCATAGCGCGAAGGAACTCGCCAGAGCCCATACCGGCCACCGGCGCAGGGCGACGACCGCGGCCAGGGTAAATGGGGCGAGGACGATATACAGAGGAAGAAGTGAATACAAGCGCGGACTGTAGAGAAGAAACAGAGTTCGTGCGAGATATCGCGCGGGGTCTCCCATCCAGACGTAGAGGACCGGCTCGTCCAGACGGAGACCGCGCGACGCGCAAGCTCCGAAGATGGCGAAGCTGGCGGCCATCGTTGCGATGTGGGCCATGTAAAGCCTTGCGGCCCTGCTCCGGAGCTTCCTCACCGCGGCGGCGATACCGCCGGCATGGAGCGCGCGCTCGTACATCCCGGCATTGACATAGCCGGATAGAAACACGAAGATCTCGGCAAAATCGCTGAACCCGAACTGAGCTAACGAGAAATGAGACCAGACGTTTGGCTGAAGATGATCGACGAGTACGATCCACAATCCGAGGCCGCGGAAGAAATCGATCGCTTCATTGCGGCTCGTGCCGCGGCTAGCGGCCGGTGGCGATTTCATCTCGTTTTTCATACACTATGTACTCGCCCTTGGCCAGAACGCACCGGTACTCGCCACTGAGGGTATTGCGAATATGATTGTACGCGGCGGGCTCGCGCTGCGCGGAGTTGCCGGCCCAATGGCGGTACCACTCCGATGTCACGATGAATCGAGGCCTTAGGCCCGTGTAGAAGCCGAGACGCACGTCATCGGCGATTGAGCCGTCGAAGCCCAGGACATAGCCGAGTTCCGCCGGTGCGATGACGCGGTCCTCAGGCTCAAGCCTTGCTTGGACCCACCTGGCGGCCGGCAGGAACTCGGAACGCAAAGAATTCCGTATGAAGTGCTGGAGTACGCGCGAGGTCTGAAACCCAATCGCTATCGTCAAGACGGCACAGAGCGCCAGGCGCATATGGCCCCGCTGCCACAATTCGCCGCCGGCCATCGCCGCGAGCGCTGCAAGAAAGGGAAGCGAGTACACCAAATAGTGCTGGAATTTGATTCCCTCGAAGAGCGCCATGAGCAGAAACACAGTCAGGCCGCAGGCCGCCAAAATGCGCACTCCGGACTGGCTCCGCAACTTCCTGTTGAGCACCGCGGCGAATGCGGCGCATGCGCAGAGGGACAACCAGACCGCCGAACCGGCGCCACTTATGGTATTCAAAGCGCCGAATCCAAACGGAAGCAGGTATCGCAGCTTCAGTTCCAGCCAGAGCGCACGGCACGGCGCAGTTATGCCGCTGAAGCGTTCCCGCTGCAGGTACTCGCCGGCGAAGCCCGACACGTTTCCGAAGAACTGAGACTTGAAATCCGCGGGCGCCTGAGCGATGTACAGGCCCCATAAGCCCGCGCCGACCAAATACGGCGTGCAGGCAATCGCGGCATCGGCAAGCCGCAGGCGCGGCCGCTCGCTGTACAGCATCGTGACCACCAGCGCCGCTGCGAACAGCACCCCGCAGGGATGGGTGAAGATCGAGGCCGCGGCAAGCGAATGGCTCACCACCAGCGCTGCCCGGATCGACCGGCGCCGAAGCTGCAAAAACGAGGCGATCGCGGACGCGCCCAGCGCCGCCGCCATCATGTCCATCCGTCCGTTCGCTGCCGCATTCAGGAAGTTGCGCTCGAAACCGGCGGCCAGACAGGCAATGAACGCGGCGTAATACCTTCCCGAGAGCCGCAGCACGATGACGAACCACGCGAGCAGAGCCAGCGCACCGAAAAGCACGGATAACAGACGCTGCCGGAAGAGGCTGAACCCCACCAGCTTGTACCATGCGGCCTGAACCAAAGGATGCAGGGGCATGATCCAATACGTGTGACGCTCGATCCCCACCAGCCAACTCCCTTTCGACACAAGCACCGTTGTTCCCATATACCCATGCGTGGCAAGGTTGACCGCCGGAATGGCGCACCAGGCCTCGTTGGACCAGGGTGCATTGCTGGCCGCTAAACTGACCGCGAGCCCGGTCCAGACCGCAAGAGCGACCGCGACCAACACGATCGTTCGCCGAGGGACGCCGCTCATCGCCCCTTTCGCAACCGTGAGAATCTGGAACTGCCGCTGGGAATGGACCAGCCATGCCGGTCGCAACGGGCAACGATTTCGCTAGCGCTGACGATGGGGGTCGGCTGTGTCAGCCGGTACAGAATACAGAGTGTCCGGTCCGGCTCATAGCCCTCCAGATCACCGGGTAATTTCTGGGACCCGTCGGCCAGCGAAGCGATCTCCCCCGCCATGCTCTTTCCCGGCGGAATTCGAAATTCGAAATCGCGCGGAAGCGAAAGCCTGGACGTGGCGAGGTCGCTCCGAACGCTGTTGTAGTGGGCGGCTTCGAACGCGATAAGAATCGACATCGGACCGTAAAACGCGATCGCTCGCCAATAGGATCCCCGGCCCGGCACGATGTTGAGCAAAAGAGCCGCGAATATGGCCAGCGAAACAACCAGAGGAATCGCGCGCCGGACACCGGTCACATTTCCCGCCAGCGCATAGATTCCCACTGCGCTCGCCGAAACAACCAACAGGGGCCAGGATCTGGACGGGTCGCGAAAACTCATGACAGCTATGCCCGATAGAGCGGCCATTCCCACCGCGATTCCGCCGAGGGCAGGCGCGCCGTCGCCGAAAAAGTAGTAACTCCCGCCGTGCACAATGAGTTCCCGGAGCAAGCCGGCAAGACGGCCGGCGGCGCCTGCGGCCAGTGGACGGCCTCCTCCGCCGGCCCACAGGCTTTGGACATTCGTCCACCAGAACGCAGGGAAGACCAGCGCTGCGGCAGCCAGGACGCTTCCTGCGATTACGGCGCCTCGCAGCGTCGGCTTTCGCAGCCGCGGCAAGTGATGGATCAGCACGGCCGGCAAGAAGGCGAACCCGGAGCCATAACTGCCGGCGGCGAGAGCTGCGGCGAGGCAGCTTGCGACAGCAAGCCACGGACATTCAAACAGAGCGAGCCATAGCGCCAGAAACCCCAGGGTCGTTTCCAGTCCGAAATCCACTCCGAGCCAGGAGAAACAAATGACCCCGGGAAGCAGCCCGATCGCGATCGCAGCCACGAACGCCCGTGCTCCCGGAAATGCAAACCGGCGCCTCAGATAAAGGTACACGAGCGGAGTCAGAAAGGCCATAATCGCCGCCTTGGCGAAGCGGCCGAAAAACAATATCTGCACTAAGCGACTCGCCCACAGAAAGAAAGCATATGCATAAAAGTTAGTTGCATACACGTGATGCTGCAACCGCAGCTCGAGAAAAGTTGGATTGACGAATGCGCTGGATGCCTCCTCCTTCGTCAGCAGTCCCTGGCGGTTTGCTGCAAGTACCAGCGCCAGAATCAGCAGCAGTTGAATGCCGTACAACAGAGCGGCTGTAACGGGTTGTTTGTCCCTGGAAGCCGTCCGCGGATCGCAGCGCTGGTCCTTTGCCGCTCTGGCGGTGATTTGGGACATCGCAGGTTTACTATGTTAACATCCGCAGTGCCCTGGACTTGAGCGTTGATGCATCGCCGGCCGGCGCATCTACCTCCGGCCGCAAAAGGTCAAGGCGATGCACCGCGACATCGCCAAGGCGGAGTAGAGTGGCTTACTGCCCCTGCCAGTCCAGCGAGTAGATCTCCTGGACGCTGATATCGCGGGTGGCCAGCAGGGAATCGTCGGGGCCGAGGCCGGTCCACCAGCCGAAGCGGCCCTGGGCGAGCTTGCCGTAGTCGGAGAGATTCACCAGGCGCTCGAGCTTGCGGTCGCTTACGCGCACGCGATAGAAGGGTGCGTCCTTGGCGAAGGGGTCGGAGAAGTAGACGTACTTGCCATCTTTGGACCAGTCGGGATAGCCGGAGCGGACGGTAAGCAAGTCCTCCCACTTGCCGCTGGCGCGGTTATAGAGCACGAGTTTCCGGTAGTCGCCGGTCATGGCCATAATGTAACGGCCGTCGGGCGACCAGCGCGGCGAGAACAACCCGGCGGAGTCCGGGACGCTCGCCACCTGGCGGGTCTTCAGGTCGATGATGTGGAGGGCCTCCAGCTTGCTTTGGCGGGCGGACTCGGCGGTCCAGCCGAAAGCGATCGAGTTCCCGTCGGGCGACCAGGTCGGGTCGAGGCTCTCGCCCGCTCCGGGCAGGAGCGCTTCCGGGCTGCCGGTCTCCGCGGAGATGAGGTACGCTTGCCAGGGCTGGCCGGGCATCTGGCCGCTGAAGGCGATGGTTTTGCCGTCGGGAGACCAGCGCGGCAGCGCGCACAGCATGGGGGGGAAGGTCAACTGGCGGCGGTTGGAGCCATCGGCGGACACGCGCCACAGGGTGCGTTCGGGGTAGGAGGCGTAGGCCAGCGACTGGCCGTCCCGCGAGAAGGCGACGCCCTCGGCGGAGAGTCCCGGCAGGAACGGCACCCCCTGGCGGCTTTTCGGATCGAGGCGCAGAACCTCGGCGCGCGGCAGCGATCCAATAAAGAACACCTTCTTGCCGTCGCGGCTCACGACCGGCGCCTGGCCGCTCAACTGGCCGAGGGTCAACTGGACGGGCTCGCGGTTGGCCGTGCGCCAGAAGGGCGCCTTCTCGCGCGTGGCCCAGATGTTGGGTATGCCGTTACGAGTCGCCTGGAAAACGAAAACCTCCCCGTCCGGCGTCCAGCTTCCGCAACATTCCGAGTGCGGATTGTTCCAGCCGGGGAGCAGGGGATGGAGGTGGGTCCCATCGGGCGCGGCCTCCCAGAGGCTGGAGGTATTGAGCCGCTCGTCGCGGACGGTGAAGCGGATGGTCTTGGAATCGGGTGACCAGCGGGGCCACAGGGGCCACCCGTTCACGGCAGCAATCCTGGTGAGATTGCTTCCGTCGCTCGAAGCACGATAGAGCTCGCCCTGGCGGGAGACAAGAATCTGGGTTCCATCCGGCGACCAGGCCGCGTCCACCGCGAGCAGATTGCCGATGCGGCGCGGTTGACCGGCGGGAACGGGCACCGCCCAGACCGGCAAGCCTGTCGCCACCTGAGCGAGCGGCCCGGTATGTCCCAGAACTAGAAGTTCGGGGCGGTCCAGGGCAATCCCGACGAGACCCCAGCGGGAGAAGGGGAGCGGCACGGGCGCCGGCTCTCCGCCCTCCATGGAGACCTGTTGGAGCGTCATGCTGAGGCCGGCCATGAGTTCCTCGAAGTAGATCCTGGAGCCATCGGTCACCATGGGATCGGGGAGGCCGGTGAGAGCGGCGATCTTCGTGCGGCCGTCGTTGGTCAGTTGGACCATGCCAGCGACTTTGGGCGGCGGCGCCGTAGGCCTGAACAGGGCCATCGCCACGAACGCCAATCCGACCACCGGCCACCCTCTGCGCCGGAATCGTCGCGCGCGCCGCATCGAGGCGGCGGGCGCCTCGACCGGCGGCTGAGACGCGGCGGAGGCGGCCACCGGAACGGCCGCCGAGCGCCCGGACTCGGATTCGCGCCGCAGCCGCTTCAGGTCGGCGCGCATCTCCGAAGCGACCTGGTAGCGCAGATCGCGGTCCTTCTCTAGAGCCTTGTTGATCACGCGTTCGAGCTCGGCGGGTAGATCCGGATTGAGGCGGACGGGCGGGACCGGAGCTTTGTGCAGGATACCGTCGAATACCGCGGCTGAAGTTGTGCCGGCGAAGGCGCGCTGGCCGGTGGCCATCTCGTAGAGAACGACGCCGAAGCTGAACAGGTCGGTGCGCGCGTCGAGTTCCTCGCCCAGGGCCTGCTCCGGGGACATGTAGGCGACGGTGCCCATGGTAGAGCCGGGGCTGGTAAGAAGGTAGCCGGGGCCCTCCGTCTCCAGGGCGGTCGCACCGGCGGCGACAGTGCGGCCGGCGCCCGACTTGGCGAGACCGAAATCGAGAATCTTGGCCTGGCCGCGGCCGGTGACGAAGATGTTGGCGGGCTTGATGTCGCGATGGACAATGCCCTTCGAGTGGGCGGCGTCGAGAGCGTCGGCGATCTGGATGGCCAGTTCGAGCAGCTCCGCGGTGCGCAGCGGATGGCCGGCGATGCGGTCGGCCAGCGTGCGGCCTTCGAGCAGCTCCATAACGATGAAGGGCCGGCCTTCGTGCTCTCCGACCTCGTAGATGGTGCAGATGTTGGGGTGGTTGAGCGCGGCGGCGGCGCGGGCCTCGCGCTCGAAGCGCTCCCGGGCTTGCGGGGTCAGGGACCAGTCGTCGGGCAGAAACTTGATGGCGACGCGGCGGTTGAGGCGGGTGTCCTCGGCCAGGTAGACCACACCCATTCCGCCATCGCCCAGCTTTCCGAGTACGTGGTAGTGAGAGACGATCTTGTCGATCATGAACGGGAAAGCCCCTATGCCCGAATGGTAGCAGATGGGGACCATCGGAGACGCAGGGTTCCTAAGGAAGGAAACCGGGTGTGCGCGGCAGATTCGGGGCCGCGCAGTCCCAGGCGAACGTGGAGTGGCAGGAAGCGGCGACGCGTATGCCCCGGATACAGCGCCGGATGAGGTAGAATTCCTTTGCATGTTCAGCCGGCTGCAGGACGTCATCGTTCTCGCCGTTGTTGTCGTCATCCCCCTCCGTTGCCAGCCCAGCGCCGATGAGCCCGACACCTTTCGGGTTTCCGGCAGGGTCGTGAGCAAATCCGGCGTCGCAATCGCCGGGGCGAGGGTGGTCCTCGGGTCGCTTGGCCCCTCCGACCAGAGCCCCGCACAGACCGCCGCGGATGGCCGCTTCACGTTCCCAGGCGTAGAGCCCGGAAATCACTGGGTCGAGGTCTCCAAGCCGGGGTTCATAGTGGCCGTGAAGGGGACGCCGTTCGTGCACGACAAGGACGTCGAGGCCGGAGATGTCGTCTTGGAAGCCCGGCCGCGGGACACCAAGCCGGTTTCCGCGAGAGCCGCAGCCCGGCGTCCCAAGCCCCTGTCCATAGCCGACATCGATATCTCCGATCCCGACGAGGGTGTCGTGCTCATCACCCACAGCGATGGCACCACGTTCCGTCCGCCAAAGGAAGACTACCAGGCGTCCTGCGCCGACCCGCAAGTCAGTGACGACAATCGCGCGGCCGGCTGGCTGGTTGAGTACTACACTCCGAGTGCCGCGTATCCGATCGCGCAGACGCTTGTTATCTACCGGCCCGGCAAGCCGCTACGGCGCTTCTCGGGTGAACCCGTGATCTGGAATTGGCAGTTCGTCGCCGGGGGAAGCCAGGTCGCCTACTGCGAGAATTCTCTTCACCCCGGTACTTCCCCTCCGTATTGCGAGCTTCGTGACATTGAGACGGGACGCCGGATCGATGACAGCCGTCACTCGCACGGGAAGTCGCCGGAATGGATGGACGGCCTCGCGGAGGAATGAGTACCCTGTTCCCCCGGTGCTAGATTGAAGTCATGCAAGACGTCATCCGCGCACCGCGCGGCACCGCGCTCGAATGCAAGGGCTGGCGGCAGGAAGCGGCTCTGCGCATGTTGATGAACAACCTCGATCCCGAGGTCGCTGAGCGGCCGCAGGATCTGGTGGTCTACGGCGGCGCCGGTAAAGCCGCCCGCGACTGGCCGTCCTTCCACGCCATCGTGCGCGAGCTGCGGCGCCTGGAAAACGACGAGACGTTGCTGGTGCAGTCCGGCAAGCCGGTCGGCGTCTTCCGCACCCACGAGGAAGCGCCCCGCGTGCTGATCGCCAACTCGAACCTGGTGGGCCACTGGTCCAACTGGGACCAATTCCGCGCCCTCGAGAGGCTCGGCCTCATCATGTATGGCCAGATGACGGCCGGAAGCTGGATCTACATCGGCACCCAGGGCATCCTGCAAGGCACCTACGAGACCTTCGCCGCCGCCGCGCGCAAGCACTTCGGCGGCACGCTGGCGGGCAAGCTGGTGGTAACCGGCGGCATGGGCGGGATGGGCGGCGCGCAGCCGTTGGCGGCGACGCTGAACGGCGCGGCGTTCCTGTGCGTCGAAGCCGACCCCGAGCGCATCAAGCGCCGCCTCAAGACCGGCTACTGCGACATTATGGTGAACAGCCTCGATGAGGCCGTGCGCATCCTCCGCAACGCGGTCCACCAGAAGCAGGCGGTCTCGGTCGGCCTGGCCGGCAACTGCGCCGAGGTGCTACCCGAAATGGTGCGCCGCGGCATCGTGCCCGATCTTCTGACGGACCAGACCAGCGCCCACGACCCGCTCAACGGCTACATTCCGGCGGGCTACACCGTGGAGGCCGCCGCCGAGCTGCGCGCGCGCGATCCGGGCCAGTACGTCGAGCGCGCCATGGACTCGATCGCCGTGCACGTCCGCGCCATGCTCGACTTGCAACGGCTGGGCGCCATCGCCTTCGACTACGGCAACAACATCCGGCGCATGGCCGCCGATCGCGGCGTCGCCGAGGCTTTCGACATCCCCGGCTTCGTGCCCGAGTATATCCGGCCCATGTTCGCCGAGGGCCGCGGGCCGTTCAGGTGGGTGGCTCTCTCGGGCGATCCGGAGGACATCGCGGCGACCGACGCGGCGGTGTGCCGCCTGTTTCCATCGAGCGAAACGCTCACGCGCTGGATCGCGCTGGCCCGCAAGCACGTGCGCTTCCAGGGCCTCCCGGCGCGCATCTGCTGGCTGGGCTATGGCGAGCGAGCCCAGTTTGCGCTGGAGCTGAACCGCATGGTGGCGAGCGGGGAATTGAAGGCGCCCATCGTAATAGGCCGCGATCACCTCGATTGCGGCTCCGTGGCCTCCCCGTACCGCGAGACCGAAGGAATGCGGGATGGCAGCGACGCCATCGCCGACTGGCCGATCTTGAACGCCCTGCTCAACACCGCCGCCGGCGCGAGCTGGGTCTCGTTTCACAACGGCGGAGGCGTGGGCATCGGCTACTCGCTGCACGCCGGCCAGGTGACCGTCGCCGACGGCACGCCGCTCGCCGCGCGCTGCCTGGAACGCGTGATGACGTGCGACCCAGGACTAGGCGTACTACGCCATGCCGACGCCGGGTACCAGGACGCAATCGACTTCGCAAAATGCGCCGGATTACGCGTTCCGGTGCAACAATAGCTGTTCGGCGGTCTTTAATTCTTCGAAATGGGCAACAATAATCCGGTCCTCGTGCGGGGAGCCAGGCAACTGATCACGTTGCGCGGCTCCGCGGGCCCCCGGCGCGGTGCAGCCCTCCGCGAGCTCGGAATCATCCAGGACGGCGCGGTTCTCATCGAGGGCGGTACCATCGCCACGCTCGGCCCCAGCCGGCGCGTCGAGAACCTCAGCGCCGCCCGCGACGCGATCGAGATCGACGCCAGCGGCAAGATCGTCGCGCCCGGTTTCGTGGACAGCCACACGCACCTGGTGTGCGGGCCGCCGCGGCTCGCCGATTACGACATGCGCCTGGCGGGCTCGAGCTACGCGGAAATCGCCGCGGCGGGAGGCGGGATTCTCAGCAGCGTCCGGGCCGTGCGCGAGACGCCCATCCGCAAGCTGATCCTGCAAGCCCGCCGCAGCCTGGGCGGTTTCATCCGCCACGGCACCACCACCCTCGAAGCGAAATCCGGCTACGGCCTGGATGAAACCGGGGAGCGCAAGACGCTGCGCGCCATCCGCGCGCTGGACGGCAGACCGCTGGACCTGGTCCCGACCTATCTCGGCGCGCACGTCGTCCCGCCCGAGTGGCGCGGCCGCGAGGACGCCTACCTCGACTGGGTGTGCACCTACCTGATGCCCAAGCTCCGCCGCCGCAACCTGGCCCGCTTCGCCGACGTGTATTGCGACGAGGGTGCATTCACCGTGGCGCAGGCGCGGCGCTACCTGGAAGCGGCCCGCGCGCTGGGTTTCGACTTGAAGATTCACGCCGGCCAGTTCTCTTGGAGCGGCGCGGTGGCGCTCGCGGCCGAACTGGGCGCCGCCAGCGCCGATCACCTGGACCACGCTTGCGACGAGGAAATCCGCGCGCTGGCGGGCTCGAGCACCTTGGGCACACTGCTCCCCGGCGCTGTCTTCCATCTGGGCCTTGAGCGTTACGCCCCGGCCCGCAAGATGATCGACGCCGGTGTGGCCGTGGCGCTCGCCACCGACTTCAACCCCGGCACCAGCCCGACGTACAGCATGCAGATGATCCTCGCGCTGGCCTGCTCCCAGATGCGTATGACGCCCGCCGAAGCCTTCGCCGCCGCCACCGTCAACGGCGCTCACGCCATCCGCTCGGCTGCCCACTGCGGCAGCCTGGAGGCCGGGAAGGACGCGGACCTGGTCATGTACAACGTCCCCGACTACCGCGAAATCCCGTATCATTTCGGAGTGAACCTTGTCGCCATGACGATCAAGCGCGGCAAGGTGCTCTACCGGGAAGGAGACGTGGAATGGCCCGAAGACTGATCGAGTGCGTGCCGAATTTCTCGGAAGGACGGGACGCCGCCAAAGTGGACGCCCTGATCGAAGCCGTGCGCTCCGTTGCCGGGGTGGTCTTCCTCGATCGCGAGCTCGACGCCGACCACAACCGCTCCGTGCTGACCTTCGCCGGCCCGCCGGAAGCGGTGAGCGAAGCGGCCGTGCGCGCCGTCGGCAAGGCCGTCGAGACGATCGACCTCAACCACCATTCCGGCGTTCACCCGCGCATCGGCGCGGCCGACGTGGTGCCGTTCGTGCCCATCGAGGGCGTGACCATCGAGGAGTGCGTCCGCATCGCCGTGCGGGTGGGCGAGGAGATCTGGCGGCGCTACCAGGTTCCGGTCTATTTTTACGAGGCGGCCGCGCGCAGGCCGGACCGCGTCAACCTCGAGAACATCCGCCGCGGCCAGTTCGAGGGACTGCGCGACGAAGTGGCCGCGAATCCCGAACGCGCCCCCGACGTCGGCGAGCCGCGCCTGCACCCCACCGCCGGCGCAACCGTGGTGGGCGCGCGCAAGTTCCTGATCGCGTACAACATCAACCTGGGCACGCCGGACGTCGCCGTCGCCAAGCGCATCGCCCGGGCGATTCGATACTCGTCGGGCGGATTCCGTTACGTGAAAGCGATGGGCGTTCCGCTCACTTCGCGCAACCTGGCGCAGGTCTCGATGAACCTGACCGATTTCGAGCAGACGCCCATCCACCGCGTTTTCGAGACGGTCCGCGCCGAGGCGGAGCGCTGTGGCGTCGCGGTGGTGGGCAGCGAGATCGTCGGGCTGATCCCGAAGCGGGCGCTCGAAATGGCGGCCGAGCACTTTCTGCGCGTGGAGAACTTCCGCCCCGCGGTGGTGCTCGAGAACCGGCTGGCCGAAGCGGCGGCCAGCGGGCTGGATGAGTTCCTCGACGCGCTAGCGGCGCCTGCGGCCACGCCCGGAGGCGGCAGCGCATCGGCCGCCGCGGGCGCGATGGCCGCGGCGCTGGGAGCGATGGTGGCGGCGCTCGCCAAGAAGGAGGGTCATGAGTTCGAAGCCGACCGCAAGTTCCTTGCCGAGGCCGTGGAGCGCGACACGCAGGCGTTCGACCGCGTGATGGCCGCCTACCGCATTCCCAAGGCCGAGCGCGCCCCGCACGTCGAAGCAGCGCTGCACCAGGCCGCCACGGTTCCGATGGAAGTCGTCGAGCGCGCCTTCGCACTCGACCAGCGTCTCGCCGCCCTCCAGCGCGAGGCGCCGGCGCGCTTTTCGTCAGACCTGGAGACCGCGCGCGCCCTGGCCCGCGCCGCCCTGGCCGGCTCCTTGGCCAACGTGCGCATCAACCTCGACTCCATCACCGACGAGGGCTTCCGCCGCGTCTTCGAGGAGCGGTTGGGGAAGCTGGCGTGAGGTGAATGGTCTCGCGCTCCGTGAAGGGGGCCGTGGGACAGGCCTCCGGCCTGTCCGGACAAGCTGAAGCTCGTCCTACGGCTCCCGCGTCCACGTCTGTGATCGCCCGAGCAGCGAGATGCCGATGTACCCGCGCACGATCAGCTTCTTGCCGCCCTCCGCGAGCTTGGCTTTGCAACGGTAAACTTTTCCGTTGTCCGGATCGAGAATGTCCCCGCCGCCGTACTCGTCGCCGTCGCGCTTCATGTGGCGCATGACCACCATGCCGGTCACGGGCTTGTTCTTGCGCTCGTCCTTGCACAGGTCGCAGATCTTATTGGCATCCTTCGGGTCGATGCTGGATTCGATCTTGCCGAAGAACTCGCCATTCTGCTCGTAGATGAGTACGATCCCCTTCGGCTTGCCCGTTTTGTCGTCCACGGTTTTCCACCGGCCGGTAATAGCGGGCTCGGCGGCTAGCGCGGGCAGCGCCGCGAACGCGAGCGCCACCAACCAGAACATTCTCATCGCCTCAAGGCCTCCCAAAAGCCCGGATCTCGCGGCCCACAAACATGGCCAGCTCGATCGCCTGTTCGTAATTGAGCCGCGGATCGAGCGAGGACTCATAGGCGCGTTTCAAATCGCCCTCCTCGAGGCCGCGCGCCCCGCCCGTACACTCGGTGACGTCTTCGCCCGTCAGCTCGATATGGATGCCGCCCAGGCAGCCGCCGTACTCCGCGTGGATGTCGAAGGCCTGATCGAGCTCGCCCAAGATATCGTCGAAATGGCGGGTCTTGATCCCGTCGGCGGTCATGCGCGTGTTCCCGTGCATCGGATCGGACACCCACAGCACCGTTTTGCCCGTCGCCTCCACCGCCTCGATCAGCGGCGGCAGGCAGGCGCCGATCGACTGGTTTCCGAAGCGGTGGATCAGCGTCAGCCGTCCGGGCTCATCGTCCGGGTGCAGGATGCCGACCAGGCGCTTCAGAGTCTCCGCGGTCATCGCGGGGCCGACCTTGATGGCGATCGGGTTGCGGATGCCGCGGAAGTATTCGACGTGTGCGCCATCCGGATCGGCGGTCCGCATACCGATCCAGGGGAAATGCGTGGAGAGGTTGTACCAGCCTTCGCGCCGCGGCACGCGCCGCGTCTGCGCCTGCTCGTAGGGCAGGTGAATGGCCTCGTGGCTGGTAAAGAAATCAATCCACCGCAACTCGCCCGGGTGAGAGCCGACCAGTTCCTCCATGAACCGCAGCGCGTCGCCAATGCTGCGCGCCGTGCGGTGGTACTCCTCGGCCATGGGCGAGTGCTTGACGAAATCGAGGTCCCAGTATTCCAGGCGGTGCGGGTCCACGAAGCCGCCGCTCACCAGGGCGCGGATGAAGTTCAAGGTGAGCGCTGCGCGCTCGTAGCCGCGCAGCATCAGTTGCGGATCGGGCTCCCGGCCGGCCGCGGTGAACTCCGGCCGGTTCACCAGGTCGCCTCGATAGCTGGCCAGCGTGACGCCGTTCCGGGTTTCGAGGTCCTCCGAGCGCGGCTTGGCGTACTGGCCCGCGAACCGGCCCACGCGGACGACGGGCTTCTGGCCGCCGTGGACCAGCACCAGCGTCATCTGCAGCAGGATCTTGAGCTTGTTGGCGATGGTGTTGGAGTCGCAGTGGTCGAAGCTCTCCGCGCAATCGCCGCCCTGGAGCAGGAACCGCTCCCCGCGCGCCGCTTCCGCCAGTTGCTTCTGCAGCGCTCCGATTTCCCAAGATGTCACGAGCGGAGGCAGCTTCGAGATCTGCGAGACCACCTCGGCGACCTCGGCTTCCGAGCGGTACACCGGCTGCTGTGCCGCGGGCCTGGCCTTCCAGGACGTCGGCGACCACTCGGCGTTCTCTGCTCTCGTTCCCACCATGCAACAAGTTACCAGAGCGGGCGGGCCGATGCAGGCGGGGCCGGGGCGTGGGCAGGCGGTCTTGCCTGCCACTGACAGGTCGGAGCCCTACTCGAGCGGAGTTCGTGAGGTCCATTTTCGTTGTAGAATGCGGGACGGAGCGTAGCCGTTATGGCGAATGTGACCAATCCAGGCGAGCCGACAGGAGACCAGAATTGGGCCGCCTCGTTCTATCGTTGGGAGGTCGCGGGCAAACCGATAACGATCCTCCTCAGCCTGGACTTGGTGGATCGCCTGGAGCGCGAGTCATTGGAGAGCTTCAGGGCCGCCAACAGGCGCGGATCGGAGATCGGCGGCGTCCTGGGGGGACGCGTCATAGCGGGCAGCCAGCCGACCGTGATCGTTGAGCGATTCGAACCGGTGGAGTGCGACTACTCGTGCGGGGCTCTCTACGCGCTGTCGGGCGCGGATAAGGCGCGCGTGAAGCAGGCGATCGAGCGAATCGCCGGCGCTGGCGGCGTCTCCGTCGCTGGCTTTTTCCGCAGCCACACGCGCCGGGGACTCGTTCTGGACGAAGAGGACCAGGCTGTGGCCAAGGAGTTCTTCTCCGACCCGAACCACGTGTTCCTCCTGGTCCGACCTCAGGCGGTCAAACCGTGCGTGGGCGGGTTTTTCTTTTGGGAGAAGGGGCAGCTTGCCACAGCGAGCTATCAGGAGTTTCCCTTCAAGCGCGCCGAGCTTTCGAAGAACGTCGCCGTCGCCCCTCGGGTGCCTGTCGCGAGACAACTCCAGGCGACGGCGAAGCCCGGCGAGCACCCCAAGGTTTCCGCTGACAGCGACACGAGGAACGTCCAAGCAGCAAAACTCCCGTCGATACCTCTTAGGATGGGATTGGCATGTATCTTTGGACACAAGTGGGCCGGCCTAAGATGTAAGCGTTGCGGGAAAAGAAGGAAAGCAATTGACGTACTCTGTAAATCGCCGTCGTATAAATGCAGATCGTGTAAGACAACCGGCCGGCACATTGCAGACGTCGAAAAAGCGAAAGCAGCCATGATGAGGCGAATGAATGCGGGGATCTGTCTTGACACGAATCCGAGCGTGATGCTTTTCTGCAAAAACTGTGCAGCGTTCATATGCTCAACTTGTGCGGCGTCCCATCGCGAGCCGAACAAGTGCCTGTATTGCGATGCGTATTTCGGCTTCGATTCGATTGCCGAGAATAGCAAAGATCCTTCGGCAATGTTAGACCTGGTGGCAGAACACATCAAATCCTTGATGCCGTATTTGGGCAGCTACAAGTGACCTTCCGGCAGCCTCCGACGCGCTGTGGGCATGCGAGGCCCAAACCTCGGGGTTCACCGTTAGGACGCTTACGCTGCACCCTTGGATCGGATGGCTGCAACAGGATTTTGAGCTTGTCGGCGATGGTGTTGGGGTCGCAGTGGTCGAAGCTCTCCGCGCAATCGCCGCCCTGCAGGAGGAACCGCTCCCAGCGCGCACGACGTAGGCGACCACTCGGCGTTCTCTGCTCTCGTTCCCACCATGCAACAAGTTACCAGAGCGGGCGGGCCGATGCAGGCGGGGCCGGGGCGTGGGCAGGCGGTCCTACTCGTTCTCCGCCGTTCGCACCACCGACTTGGCGATCGCCGGGGTATGCTGTTCGGACTCCGGCAACGGCTCCTCGGGCCGCAGATAGAGCTGTGTCAGGCCCTCTTTGAGAATCTTCAGCGCGGTTTCGGGATCGTCGGCGTACTGGAACAGGTCCAGGTCCTCTTTGGCGATGGTGCCGTATTTCACCAGCGCGTCGAAGTTGACGATCTCTTTCCAGTACTCGCTGCCGTACAGCAGAATGACCATCTTCTTGTCCAGCTTGCCGGTCTGGCACAGCGTGAGCAGCTCCGTCATCTCGTCCAGCGTGCCGAAGCCGCCCGGAAAAACCACCAGCGCCTTGGCCAGGTAGGCGAACCAGAATTTGCGCATGAAAAAGTAATGGAACTCAAAACAGAGCTCCTTCGAGATGTAAGGGTTCGGGAACTGCTCGAAGGGCAGCCCGATGTTCAGGCCGATGCTCTTGCCCCCGGCCTCGGCCGCGCCGCGGTTGGCCGCTTCCATGATGCCCGGCCCGCCGCCGCTGCAAACCACGAACCGGTGGCTGCTGTTCTGGATCTCTTCGCCCCACTCGGTGAGCAGCCGCGCCAGCGTCCGCGCCTCTTCGTAGTAGCGCGCGATCGGGCTCTCCGGCGGGTGGATGCGCGCCGAGCCGAAAAAGACCACCGTGTCGCGGATCTGCTCGCGCCGGAAGTGCGCCAGCGGTTCGAGGTACTCGGACAGGATGCGGATCGCGCGGGCTTCCGCGCTGTCGAGGAATTCCTCGTTCTTGTACGCCACCCGCACCTGGGAATTGGGCTGGGACCGGTCACGCATCGATCTTCTCCCCGGATTTTTCGAGCTGCTCGACCCTCTTCGCGAGCTGCCGCACCGTCTTCACCAGATCCCCCAGCTTGGGGAACGCCGTCACCGCGCGGCGCCATTCGCGCGCGTCGAAGGCCGGCGAGCCCGATACCACGCCGCCCGCCTCCACATCGCCGCCGATGCCGCTCTGTGCGTAGACCACAGCGTTGTCGTGGATCGTGAGATGGCCGGAGACGCCCACCTGGCCGGCCAGCACTACCTTCTTCCCCAGCACCGTGCTGCCCGCCAGACCGACCTGCGCGCAGACGATGTTGTCCTCCCCCACCACGCAGGCGTGGCCCACCTGCACCAGGCTGTCGATCTTCGCGCCTCTCTTCACCCTGGTCTCGCCGACGGTCGCGCGGTCGATCGAGGAGAGCGATTGGATCTCCACGTCGTCCTCGATCACCGTGGGGCCCGACTGCGGGATCTTGTAATGCGAGCCATCCGCCCGCTGCGCAAATCCGTAGCCGTCCCCGCCGACCACCACGCCGTTGCCCAGCGTGACGCGGTTCCCGATCTGGCAGAATTCGCGGACGGCGGCGTGCGAGTGGGCATAGAAATCGTCGCCGATCCGGGCACCCTCGTAGATGACCACGTGCGGGTGCAGGACTGCGTTCCGGCCGATCAAAACCCGTTCGCCCACCACCGCAAAAGCGCCGATGGCGGCGTTCTCCCCGATCGAAGCCGTGGGCGCAATCCAGGCCAGAGGGTGAATGCCCGGCGCCGGCCGCGGCGGCTGGTAGAAGAGCTCCAGGGCGCGCGCAAAATCGAGATACGGGTTCTCCGAGACCAGGCTCGTGATCGGCCCTTCCCGCACCGGCTCGGCGATCAGGATGGCGCCCGCGCGGCTGTGCTTCACCTTGTGCGCGTATTTTGGGTTGGCCAGGAAGGTCAGCTCGTGGGGGCCCGCCTGCTCCATCGGGGCGACGCCGGTGATTTCGAGACTGGCGTCTCCCGCCACCTCGCACCCCAGCACCGCGGCAAGCTCGCTGGTTGTCATATGGATTCAATTGTACCCGCGGCGCACGCTGTCCGAGCCGCGGCCGTCAGGAAGCGCCCCCCCAACGCAAGTGTTTGGAAACATTGGCGCGCGAAAATGGTTTGGAGAGCCTCGCGCACGGGCTCGGCCCAGGCGGCCTCACTGCATTTTTCCGCAACCCGGGAGGCCGAAATCGAATCCAACCTACAGAGGGGCGTGTCGATAAGACCTGGTAGACGTTATGAAAGTGCTGGGGTCCCGCTTGACAGACCTGTGGTGCAGGCTGATGCACCCGTCGCCGATGTGGCCCGTTAACGGCCACTATCGATGTTCCGTGTGTCTCCGCTCCTATCCCGTGCCCTGGGAGAAGCGGCCCGTGGGGACCAAGGCGCCCGTCGTGGTGCTCCCCATCCGTACAAACGAGGCTCCTGTGCGCGCTTCCAAACCGGCCGCGCGCATCGCCGTGGCCGCGTCGCGGTAGCCCCTATATCGTGCTTCGATATAGATTGATGTGAACGGTACTGAGACTGAGAAAACCGTCAACTACCGCGCGCTCGCCGAGTTCCGATTCTAGATCCGCAAGTTCCTGATCTTCAGCGAGGCCGCGGCCCGAGAAGTGGGGCTGGAACCGCAGCAGCACCAACTGCTGCTGGCGATCAAGGGCCTGCCGCAGGGGATTGAGCCCACGGTGGGGGAACTGGCCGCGCGCCTTCAGACCAGGCACCACAGCGTCGTCGAGCTGATCGACCGGCTGGAGGGCCGGCAACTTCTCTCCCGCCGCCGCTCGGAACGAGACCGCCGCCAGGTGAGGATCGAATTGACTCCCGAAGGCGAGCGGATTCTCGAGGCTCTCTCGGTCCAGCACCGGGCGGAACTGGAGACCGCGGGGCCGGCGCTTCTCGACGCGCTCCGCACGCTCCTCGGCCGCTGACACGCAGTCGGTCCCTCGGAGCGCGACAGCGCGCGGCGGCTTCTGGGGCTGGTCTCGTTGAACGACTTGTTGCAGGCCCATAGTCGGAGCCTGGCCGACCCCCGCGCTACTCGGCAACCCTGATGAAGGTGCGCCACACCACCTGGCCATCCCAACAGAGGTCGATGCGCTTCAAGGATTCCGCGGCAGGGCGGTCAGCCTTACCACGGCCACAGCGCCCGCCTTGCCCCTCTCATACAACCCCAGCTCTCCGTTTGCACGCTCCGTCACGTAATGGTTCCCAAACACATCCAGAGCGGCGGCCGCGCTGGTGATCGCCTGTCCCGTGCGGAGTTCCACTGCATCAACCGGACGCGGCTGCGCGTTGGGACGCAAGAGGACGAATTCTGGATCCGCCGCTCGATACAAATCGCCTCCAGGCAGGGTTGCGGACGCCAGCGGGACCCCCGAAGGAAACGCCACCACGGTGTTGGTCAGGGTACCCTTCGGTCCCCATACGCCAGTAAGCTTCGTCCTCTGGATCACCACCTTGCCGGGTGCGACCAAAGCGAAGTGGTCGTGCGAAAAGTGTAGTTTCAGCATCCCCTCCAGCCTAACGGTGTGTTCGGCTACGAGATCCCAGGCCACCGCAGAACCTACAGCGAAGCCCGGCACAACCAAAACGAATCGTCCGTCGGGCGAAAACGCGATCCCAGCGGATCCGAGGTCGCCAGACACATTCGGGCGCGGAACCGGCCCCCAGCCGCCGTTAAAAGGGAACCACGACACAAACGGACGGCAGAAGCCTTTCTTCTCGAATATGGTCTTGGAGGAGCCGACGTTGATGAGGGTGAGCGTGCCTTCGAAGTCAACGCAGGCCAGGATGCGGCCGTCTGGCGACAGTTCCAGCGTCCCACAGGGCTGAGAGTGGACTTCCGTGAACGCGACACGTTTGCGCTCCGCGATGTTCCGGCGCTCCACGCGCGGCTCCGAGCTGGCGAGCACGAGCTTGTCCGATTCCGCGTGCGTCACGGAGCTGACGAACAACACCTCCCGTGAGTCCGGGCTGAACTCGGCTAAGCTGGCGTTCTCGGCTGGGGCGCCGAAGATAACCATGAACGGCTGAACCGTCAGCACTGTGACCCGGCTGCTGTCCTGCGCCAGGACGTATTGCCCATTGGGACTAAACCGAAGGTGGCGCAAAGCGCCGGGCGGGAGCACCGGCGGTCCGGGAAGCTTGATGGTGACGCTATTCGGCGGCCACTGCGGCGAGCCTTGGGCCCAGGCAAGGCGCTGACACGGTAGCGAAGCCAGAACTGCCGCCGTGAGCACGTAGCTGCCGAAGTGCGCCACTCTACTCTACATGGCGCTCGCCGTGCCGCCCGGCGTTACTCATGTGCGAGGCTAACCACGGCCACAGCGCCCGCCTTGCCCCTCTCATACAACCCCAGTTCTCCGTTCGTGCGTTCCGTTACGTAGTGGTTCCCGAACACATCCAGGGCAAAGCTCCCGCTGGTGATGATCCGCCCGGTGGAATACTCGGCGGCAGCCGTCAGGAATTTCCCGAAAGGGCGGTAAATGACGAAGTTGGGATCGGCCGCCCGGTATACCTGCATATCCCACCGCGCCGGGAGCGCTGGCCTCAAAAGTACCCTTCCTGAGGGAACGGACACCACTGTGCAGGTGTAGACGCCCTTGCGCACCCGGTTCCCTCCCAAAATCAGCGCCCGGTTCGCGGCGACGAACACGAAGGTCCCCGCAGGATAGGTTTGTCTCAGCTCTCCGCCTAGTTTGATCGCCTTTCGGGTGACACAATCCCAGCCGAAGACAGGGGAGCTCTCGCACGCTGCACCGTGCGTAGCAAGGGCGAGACGGCCGTCCGGTGAGAACTCGATCCCGGCGGATCCGGGGTCGCCGGACACAATCGGGCGGGGAACAGGCCCCCATCCTCCGTTGAAGGGAAACCACTCCACGAACGGACGGCAGAGGCCCTTCTTTTCGAATATGGCCTTGGGGGAACCGACGTCGCTGAACGTGAGCGTGCCCTCGAAGTCCACGCAACCCAAAACACGGCCGTCCGGAGACAGTTGCAGCGTTCCACACGGTCGAGAGTGGATTTCCGTGAACCCGACGCGCTTGCGCTCCCCGATGCTCCAGCGCTCCACACGCGGCGCTGAGCTGGCGAGGACGAGCTTACCCGATTCCACCTGCGTCACGGAGCTGACGAACAACACCTCCCGCGAGTCCGGGCTGAACTCGGCCAAGCTGGCGTTCTGGGCAGGGGCGCCAAAGAGCACCGCAAACGGGTCCACGGTCAGCACTGTGACCCGGCTGCTGTCCTGCGCCAGGACGTATTGCCCATTGGGACTAAACCGAAGGTGGCGCAGAGCGCCGGGCGGGAGCACCGGCGGTCCGGGAAGCTTGATGGTGATGCTACCCTCCTGCCATTGCGCCGAGCCGCAGGCGCCGGCAAGGCACTGACACGGTAGCGAAGCCAGCGCTGCGGCCGTGAGCACGTAGCTGCCGAAGTGCGCCATTCTGCTCTCTATGGCGTCAGCCGTGCCGTCCGAAGTTACTCACGCGCAAGGCTAGGCGAGGCCAGGCGGCGTTGGGTATGTCGGGCAGCAGGCGACCAGGCACTCCGGGAATCGTTTTGGCAGAGTCATGGCCGTGACCACAGCCGCCGCAACTCTGCGGCGAAGCGCTCCGGATCCTGAACCTCGACCAGGACCGCGGCGCCGCTGTCCCGGGGCGGCAGAAGGACCAGCCGCGTGCCGTCCGCGCGGTACATCCGCACCTTTTCCCCGTTGGCGACGCGGAACCAGCCCGAGCGGTAGTGGCCGTTGGCAAACCCGTTGGTGCGTGCCGTGGGCCGCCAGTCCGCGTCCATGGCGAAGTCCACCACCCGGATGCGCTCCACGTCCACGTCCGCCGCTCGCACGGTCACGGGATAGAACAGGTCGTGAATCTCCAGGCTTTGGGAGTCCAAGGTGGTGCGCGGAGCGCCCGGCGAGTACAGAACGCAGAACAGAGCGAACGCCAGCGCCGCGGCCCCGATCACGCCGCCGGCGATCATTCCAATCAAGCGGCCGGCGCCGGACCCGGCGACCAGCGGCGCTTGATTCGTGACGGGCGCCGCGGCCACGAAGGCGCCGATGGCCCCCAGGAAGCCGCTCGCGTCGTCCGGGCTGAGCAGGACCGTCTTCGATTCCGCGACGAGCACCACGGCGTTCTTGCGGTTGGTCACGTACCAGGTGCATTTCCCGAGCTTCGTCGTCCGGAACAACCCGTAGTATCCGAACAGCCCCCCGTTCCCCCAGAGCCGCATGCAGCCGCAGAAGTCGTCCTTGGCCGCGGCGCGCGCTTCGCGCAGTCCGTCGAGGGGAATCGTCACGTCCCCCACCAGCCTCTTGACGATGACCGACCGCCCCTCGCAGACGTACTCGCGCGCCGAGTAGGCATACGCCAGGCAGAGGCCGAGGAACAGGAGGAAGGCGATCACGATGCTGCGCGAAGCCAGCGCGGCGACGAACGCCACGACGAGCGCCAGCAGCGAAACGATCTTGGCGGTCAGATCATAAGAGGCCTGGAAGCTCACTCCGCCATTCTACCCGACCCAGTGCCAGGTGACCATCCGGCCGTCGATCAGAAGGCTACCGGCCAGGAAGCAACCCAGCAGCGCCCAGAATACAAACCGCCGCCTGATGCCGGCCAGGTAAATGAACAGCGGAAACGAAATCGACACGAACCTCGAGAACGACATCAGATCCTTGAGCAAAAGCGGCACCAGCCACTGCAAAGCGCTGAAAGTCCATAGCTCCAACGGCAGGCGTTTGTAACTCAACACAATGACGGCCAATGAGATCAACATCATTGTGTAGTCCACCTGGCAGTCATGATCGCTCAGTAACTTCAACCTGAAAAAGTGCGACCCCGCCACGAGAGTGTTATTCAGAAAGTTTCCAAGAAACGCCGAGCCCTCGAAGCCCCACCGGCGCTGAGCCAGAGCGAAGTAGTTCCAATGCCCGGTGTTGAAGTAATCGAACAGCAGGAGAGGGGCGAGCCCCAGCGGCGTCAGGCACACGGCTCGGAACCTGCTCCAGTCGATCGCGCCGAGTTGGACGGTGGTCTGTCTCTTCAGCTTCTCCGCTCTCCTGGCCGCGCGGGTCGGTGCGGGCAGGCCCTGTTTCACCGCAAGGACCAGCAAGGGAACCAGGATCGCAACACCGGTCGGCCTGGTCAGCGCCAGCAGGGCGCCGCAAAGAACCGAGAGACTCACCCGCCCTTTCTTCAAACAGTAGAAGGACAGAACCGCCAGCAGCAGGAACAGGCCTTCGCTGTAGTACGCCTGATAGAACACCGAGAAAGGATAGAAGACGAGTAAGACCAATGACCGGAAGGCGAGGCCCTTGTCGGAGAAGTACGCGAAGGTGAGGGCGTACAGCATCAGAAAGGCGAGAGCGCTGATCGCGTTCGTCGCCACAAATGCGGCCACGTGAAGCGGCAGAATCAAGCGGAACAGGGCAATCGAGAGAGGGAAGAGGGGAAAGAAGGCATACTTGGCGTCGTTGTCCCATTCTGTGTACCTGCGGTACCTGGAGACTGGGTCGCCGGGAGCAAAGGTGTACGGAAATCCCGTCCCGGCCTCGTGCGCCGCGGCGGCCTTCTTCATTTCGTCGGTATTCGGGTAACCGCGCTCGGCGATGCTGAGGTACCAGTCCGCGTCGCAGTAGATCCAGAGCGTGAAGAAGTCAACCCGGTGCTCCGCGATCCGCGGGTCGATTTGGTAGTGATGACCGCCGCCGAAGTACGTCCGCGGAGAGAGAGGAAACCAGTGGCTGACTGCCAGAGACCAGCTCCAGAACAGAATCTTTGCAAGCAGAATGAAGAGGAATACGGACAGATAGTGGTGCCGTGAGATCAGGTCCTTAAGGCGGCGGGCGCCGTTCTCCATACAGGGTATTGTAGCTGTCCGCCCAGCGGTGGATCCGGGCCTGATGTATCATGGCCCGGAGCCTATGCTGCCCGCGAAGAGAATCCTGCTGACATTGGCCTGCGCCGCGGTTTGCTGGGCGTCGCCGGCGGGCGACGATCTAGCCAATGCGTCGACGAACCGGGGCATCGACTACCTGACCAAGGGAGACTACGACCTGGCGATTCGGGACTTCGACCAGGCGATCCGGCTCAAGCCGGACGATGCGCGGGCATTCGACGGCCGCTGCCTGGCCTATCTGGACAAGCGCGACGGCGCGCGGGCCTTGCCGGACTGCGAGCAAGCCATCCGGCTCGATCCGAAGGCGGCCCTGCCGGTCTACGGGCGCGGTCACATCCGTTGCGACGCCGGCGACTACGATCGGGCGATGCTCGATTTCGAGCAGGCGATCCGCCTCGACCCCAACCTCGCCGTGGGTTACGTCGGCCGCGCAGCCGTGCATATCAGGCGGGGCCAATACGACCAAGCGATTCAGGATTACGGAGAGGCGTTGCGCCTCAATCCGGACGGCGAAACGTATCGGAGCCGTGGCTGGTGTTACCTGCAGAAGGGTAACTCCGAAGCGGCCATTGGGGATTTCGAGCAGGCGATCCGCCTTCAGCCCAACCGCGCCGGAGCTTACAGCAACCTGGCGGCGGCCCACTTCAGGCTCCGCCGGTACGACGAGGCGATCCAGGATTACGGGCAAGCGCTGCGTCTAGGGCCGGATGCCGACAGCTACTACTGGCGTGGCTGGTGCTACATCTACAAGAGGAACTACGCGCGGGCGCTGCCGGACTTCGACCAAGCCATCCGCCTTCAGCCCAGCGCCGCTGCGTCTTATCGAAGCCGCGCGTGGGTCCACGGCCAGCGGCGCGAATACGAGCAGGCGATCCGGGACTACGACCAGGCGCTGCGCCTCGGTCCGGATGCCGAATCCTATTACAGCCGCGGCTGGGCGTACTACCAGCAGGGCGCCTACGTTTCCGCGTTTCGGGATTTCGTCGAAGCCTCACGGCGCAAGCCGGCGCTGCTGGGCCGGTGGATCTGGACCCCGCTCCTTCCCGCGGCGTGGCTGATCTACTTCGTGCTGCGGAGCCGGAGGGCGAAGCAGTCCGCTAGCGTTGGCGCGGCTGCCGGGCGCTAAGATGGAGGCGATGTTCGACGACCTGCTGACCGAACGGCGCAATCCGGCTTCCGAGGGGATCGATGCGCTGCCGGTCGCGCAGATGCTGGCCATCATCAACGCCGAGGACGGCAAGGTGGCGGAGGCCGTGGCGCGCGAGATACCGCGCATCGCGCAGGCGGTCGAGGGGATTGTCGAGTGGATCGAAAAGGGCGGCCGGCTGTTCTACATCGGCGCGGGAACCAGCGGGCGGCTGGGGGTTCTCGACGCGGCCGAGTGCCCGCCCACGTTCAGCGTGACGGCAGAGCTGGTCCAGGGCATCATCGCGGGCGGCGAGGCGGCGCTGGCGCAGGCCACGGAGGCGAGCGAGGACGATCCCGCGCTCGGCGGGCGCGACCTGGATGCGCGCGGATTCGCGGGCGGCGACGTTCTGGTGGGCATCGCGGCCAGCGGCCGAACGCCTTATGTGCTCGGCGCGGTGGCGCGGGCACGCGAGCTGGGCGCGCTCACCATCGGCATCAGTTGCGCGCCCGGCTCGGAGCTTTCGCAGGCCGTCGAGATCGCCATCGAGCCGCTGACGGGGCCGGAAGTCATTGCCGGCTCGACGCGCATGAAGGCCGGCACGGCGACCAAACTGGTGCTGAACATGCTGAGCACGGCCGCGATGATCCGCCTCGGGCACGTCTACGGCAACCTGATGGTGAATGTGCAGCCGGCCAACGCGAAGCTGCGCGAGCGGGCGGTGCGCATTATCGCCGAGGCCGCGGGCGTGGATTGCGAGCGCGCCGCGGCGTTGCTCGACGCCTCGGGTGGTACAGTGAAAACTGCGATTGCGATGGGGCGGCTGGGCATCGCGCGCGAGGCGGCGGAAGAACGGCTGCGGGCCACCGGCGGCCGGGTCTCGGAAGCGCTCAAACATGGATAAGTTCGTCATTCGCGGCGGCGCGCCGCTGCACGGGGAAGTCTCGACCGGCGGCGCGAAGAACTCGGCGCTGCCGGCGCTGGCGGCCTGCCTGCTGACGGAAGATCCGGTCACGCTGCACCGCATTCCCAAGGTGCGCGACATCGCCACCATGGTGCAGTTGCTGCACGCCATCGGCGTGCGCGTCGAGAGGAAGGGCGGGCCGCTGCGCATTGAAGCCTACCCCGTCACGCGGCCCGAGGCGCCTTACGATCTCGTCAAGACCATGCGCGCATCGAGCCTGGTGCTGGGGCCGCTGGTGGCGCGCACCGGGCGCGCGCGCGTTTCGCTGCCGGGAGGGTGCGCCATCGGCGCGCGGCCTATCAACTACCATCTGGCGGGGCTGGAGCGGCTGGGCGCGCGCATCCGCCAGGAGGCCGGCTACGTGGAGGCCGAAGCGCCGGACGGGCTGCGCGGCGCCGTTTTCACCTTCGACCGGCCCAGCGTCACCGGAACCGAAGACCTCCTGATGGCCGCGGTGCTGGCCCAGGGAGAGACGCTGCTCGAAAACTGCGCGCGGGAGCCGGAGGTCGGCGACCTGGCGGATCTGCTGAACAAGATGGGCGCCTCGGTCGAGGGCGCGGGCAGCTCGAAGATCCGCATCCGCGGCGTGGAACGGCTGCACGGCGCCGAGCACACCATCATCCCGGATCGCATCGAGGCCGGCACGTTCCTGATCGCCGGCGCCATCACCGGCGGCGACCTGGTGGTGACCGATTGCGAGCCCGAGCACCAGGCGGCGCTGATCGCGAAGCTGCGCGAGGCCGGGGTCGAGGTGTCCAGCGCCGGTCCGGGAGCGTTGCGCGTGCGTTCGGACGGGCTGAAATCGGTGGACGCGATCACGGAGGAATATCCCGGCTTCGCCACCGACCTGCAGGCGCAGTTCATGGCGCTGATGACGCGGGCGCACGGCATTTCGATCGTCACCGAGACCATCTTCGAGAACCGCTTCATGCACGCGCCGGAGTTGATGCGCATGGGCGCCAACATCCGGGTGGAGGGCGGCCGGGCCATCGTGGCGGGACCGTGCGAGCTGAGCGGCGCGGCGGTGCTGGCCTCGGACCTGCGCGCCAGCGCGTCCCTGGTGCTGGCGGCGCTGGTGGCGAAGGGCGAGACCACGATCGACCGCGTGTACCACATCGACCGCGGCTACGAGAAGATCGAAGAGAAGCTGGCGCGCGCCGGCGCCAACATCCGGCGGGTGCACTGAGGGGGGCGGAGGCGATGGCGAAACATCATAGCCCGGGCTTTCTGGCGATCGTCGACGACGCCAAGAGCCGGATCCAACAGATCGACATCGAGGGGCTGCGGCGGCTGAGGGAATCGGGCGAGCCGTTCCTGCTGGTGGATGTGCGCGAGGAGAGCGAGTGGGCGGCGGGTCACGCATCGGGCGCGCTGCACCTGAGCAAGGGCGTCATCGAGCGCGACATCGAGACGCGCGTGCCCGGGCACGACACGAAGATGGTGCTCTACTGCGGCGGCGGATTCCGCTCGGCGCTGGCTGCGGACAATTTGCGGAAGATGGGCTACAGCGACGCGATTTCGCTCGATGGGGGATGGCGGGCGTATAAGGAGAGCGGCCTCGCGGTGGAGTAGGGACTATTGTTGACACGCCTTGGGACTGGCGGAATGAAACGCCTCTAGTTGTTGATCGCTGAACTGCCAACGAACGGGCGACGGCGACGGCGTCGTTCCGGTTGCGGTGCCGGGGGTCGCCGATGTCTTCGCCTGACCGGGGTTCGGACTGGGAATCGTGGGGAGCAAACGGCGTTCCGAGTCGTTTGTCTTGGCAACCAGGAGTTTCAACAGCGCGGGAGCAATGGCGTCGGCTTCCCACCAAGCCGTGTAGTCCACGCGGAAAATGTCATCGGCCGTCGCCTCGCATAAGTTGGCTCCTTTGAGATTCATGTTATAGAGGCCCGTACCATCCAGCCGCGCCCGCCGCAGGTTAGTCAGGCGCCAATCGCCGTCCGTAAACTGTGTCCATCTTAAGTCAAGGGCTTCCGTCACGCCGGATCTTGCGCGGAGTCGTCCTCCCAGTTGATCGGTCAGATGCGAAATGTTGTAAGTGACGTCGTAGGTTGACAGGCCAGCCCGTTCCGGCGCGCCCGGGGTACTGGTCAGAACAAGAAGCTCGCGATCTACAGCGACGATTTCATCGACTTCGGACGGGGATTGATCGGGGAACAGAGCCGAGAACAGGTCTTTGAATCGTGAGACCGACACATGCGGAAGTTCCTGCAGGAGAAGCTGGCGGGCCACCGCTCCGTTGCTCTTTGAATTCAGATGGCTTTGAAAAAAGGCCGCGCTTGCGGCGGACGAGCGGGGGTTTGCAGCCATGTACGCTTTCAGTCCATCCCGCCACGAGGCTGTCTCTTCTACCTCCGCTTGCGACCTTTGAGTAGACCAGATCTGAAAGGCCTGGAGCATGACGGTGAGGAGCAGGCCCACGGGCGTGATCGCCTGCGCGACCTTGACGATGCGGTCCGTCGAGGATTGCTTCTTGACGACCTTGACCTCCTCATCGAGCTTGGCCGCCTCCGCGCGAAGCTTCTTACCTTCCTCAACGAACTTGCTGGCCTCAATTGCCGCGCTAATGGCTGCACTATCTTCGGTCTTCAGGGCAAGCGCCAAGAGGAGCTGGCGAGCGCGATCGATCGAAGCTGAGGATTCCTCGTCCATAATGGCCTCCGTATACGTGAAAATCCCCGCGGCGCCGGACTCTATGCGGTTGGCATCGGCAGGGCCTGCGTGGGCTCGATCGGGTCCGGCGGTGGAAGGGGATCGGGGTGAGGCCGGCGCGGTGACGGTGGGGGATGCTTTGCAACTGCATACACGGGATATTCACCTCCCTTATAGGTGGAAGTCTATCACCATTTGATGCTTGTCGCGCCGCTTTTTGCGCCTCATGCGACAAACACCGCGGCCGGGCCGGAGACAGGCCGGAGGCCTGTCCTACTGGAGGAGGCCGAGGCGGGCGAGGGCTAGCAGATTCTCGTCCAGGGCGGGGGCTAGGGTTTCGCGGGAGGAGCCGGTTAGGGGGAGGAGCTCGGCGATGAGGGCGGCGCGGTCGCGGGTGCCGTCGAGGAGGGCGAGCAGGCGGCGGCCGATGGGGTCGCGAAGCTCGACCGAGGTGTGCAGCAGGGTGGTGACGGCGTCGCCGGCGCGGGCCTGGATGCGGGCGAGCGGGCTGGCCACGGGCCGCTCGCCGGGCGAGGCCGCGAGCGCGGGCGGCGCGGCGAACAACTTCACCATCCCGGCGGTGAAGGCGCTCATCAGGATGGCCTCGACTTCGGGCGGGTTGCCGGGCAGCTCCGGCACAGCGACGGCGCGCGGCCAGGCCTCGATCAGCGCGTTCAGCACCGCGATGGCCGCCGGGTGCGCGGTGCGCAGGCCGCTACGCGGGGTGCGGAACTCGGTCCCGGCGCCGGCGGCGGTGGCCGTCGCGGAGCAGGCGGCGTAGAGGCGGGCGATCTCCGCGGTCCGCAGGCAGCGATCGATCTCGAGATCGCTCCGGCACAGGAGGGTCTGGCGAAAGGAGCGGCCTTTGAGGTAATCCAGGTGCTGCTCGCGCTCGATGTCGCCGGTGGCGGTGTCGGAAAGCGTCGCCTCGGCCAGGAACTGGAGGCCGTGCGCGGCGGCCTCGGCGATGAACTCACGGAAGTAGAGCGGATGATAGAACTCGCCCAGCTCATCGTGGTAGAGCGCCGCGGTGGGACGGTCGTGGAGGCGGCGCGCCTCGGCCTTGAGGAGCGCGCCGTATTCGCCGGCAGGGGCCGAGTCCGCGAGCGAGTCGAGGAACTCGCGCGCCATGCGGATGCGCTCGTCCGGGGTTTCGGCGGTGCGCGCGTGGGCCAGCATCATCTCGCGGAGCATCCTGCGCGGGTGGGCGCCAGGGTAGACGTAGTAGCTGACGTAAGCGATCCCGTGGGGGCGCAGGTGCGCGCCGGCGATGGCCAGGACCTGGCGGCGGGCGTCTTCGGGCGCCCAGGAGTAGAGGCCGCAGGCGAGAACGTAGTCGAAAGCGCCGAAGTCCGGGCCGACGTCGCGGACGTCCATCCGATCGAGGCGGATGTTGCGCAGGCCGAGCTCGCGAGCGAGCGACTGGCCGCGCGCGATGGGCTGGGCGGCGAGATCGATGCCGACGAAGTCGCTCTGGGGCAGCGCCAGCGCTAGCGGGATCAGGTTGGCGCCATCGCCGCAGCCCAGCTCGAGGACGCGGCAGCGCGGGGCGGGCGCGGGGTCCATGCCGAGCAGGCGGCCGATGACGGAGAGGCGGTCGGGGTGCGTCTCGGGGAACGGGAAGCCGGGGTAGGCGATCTCGTCGTAGGAGTCCGTCATGCGCGCTTCCAGCCTACCCGATTGAGAACCTCGCTCGCGGCGCGGGCGGTGTTGGCGTGGATGGCGACGGTGTCTTCCAACTCGACGGCATATCCGCCGGCGAGCGCGACGGCCACGGGGACGCGGTGCATCAGGGCGCAAAAGAAGACCAGGCGGTCGCGGGCGCTGAGGCCCTCCATGGTCAGCGAGAGGCCGCCGAGCTGGTCCTGGTAATAAGGGTCGGCGCCGGAGACGTACATCAGCAAGTCGGGGTGGAACTCGGCGAGGGCGGGGACGAGGGCGGCGCGCAGGCGTTCCAGGTACTCGTCGTCGCCGGTCTCGTCGGCCAGGTTGATGTCGATATCGGAGGGCGGCTTCTCGGTGGGGTAGTTGTTGAGCTGGTGGATCGAGAGGGTGAAGACGGAAGGATCGGCGGCGAAGATGGCGGCGGTGCCGTTGCCGTGGTGGACGTCGCAATCGACGATCATGGCGCGGCGGATGAGGCCGTCCTTCTGAAGGCGGCGGATAGCGACGGCGACGTCGTGGATGGCGCAGAATCCCTCGCCGTGGTCCGCGAAAGCGTGGTGGAAGCCGCCGCCGAGGTTGAACCCGACGCCCTCGGCGAGGGCCAGGCGCGCGGCGAGCGTGGCGCCGCCGGCGGCCAGCCAGAAGGCCTCGACCATCTTCCTGGAGTAGGGGACCTCGAGTTTGAGGATGTCGTAATAGGTGAGCGTGCCGGTCTTGAGGCGGTGGACCCAATCGGGGTTGTGGACCGCGAGGATGTCCTCATCGGGGGCGGGGGCGGGCTGGACGAAGTCCTCGGGAGTGGCGAAGGCATCGGCGAGGAGGCGTTCGCGGATGAGGCGGTATTTGTGGGAGGGGAAGACGTGCTCGCCGAGGTTCAGGTCGTAACCGGGGTGGTAGACGAGCTTGAAGGGGAGCATCAGGCCGCCTCCGGCGGCCGCTCAGGCGGCTCTAGGACGGGCTTGCAGCGGAAAAACCGGATCCGCCAGCGACGGGCCGCATCGAGACTCGTGTGCAACGGGGCCATGGTCCTCTATATGGTCCTTTATAGCAAGGGGCGCGGGATCGGGCACGGGGAAAATTGGGTTCGTTTTGACGGGGGCCCGTTGCTCGGCGATGGGCCGGGGCGGCGGCGTGGGGCAGCGAGAGGGCTCCAGGGCTTTGAGGGCACGGTAGTATTCGCGGTTCAGCATAGAGCCGTAGCGGGCGAGCTTGGTGATGGAGTCGCCGTTGCAGTGCTGGAGGAACAGGACGCCGAGGAGGCGGGTGTTTTCCTCGTACTTCTCTTCGGGGGTGGTGGCGTCATCGGCCTCGTGCTGGAGTTGGTCTTCGTACTCGTTGGACCTCACCCTTTCCATGCGGGCGGCGAAGAAGCCGGTTTCGATACGGACGAAACGCTGGAGGCGCCACTGGGCGGAGGCCAGTTGCTGGACGAGGAAGGTCTGGGTGGGGCCGTCGGGCTGGTATTCTTCTTCGAGGGCGGCGAGGAGGTCGAGGTGGGCGGCGCGATCCTCTTCGGGAAGGACGGCGTCGCGGGCGAGCAGGCCGTGGCGGACGGCGTTGAGGCTGGACCGGGCCTTGCCCTCGGGGGTCCTGGGCCCGGTGCTGAGGCGGGCGTTTTCCTGGTTCGCTTTGATCTGACGATCGGATGGCATGGGTCTCCTTCCCGGCACCAGGAGAGCACGGGCGGGGCGGGAGGCTGAGGGGCGGGAGGGGCTAAGCGCGTGAGGTCAGGGGAGAAATAACGTTGCGAGTCTTGCGACTGAAAAAGCGTTATGGCCACGAATGAAGACGAATACGGACCAAGGCTGGGATGGGGTCAGGCGGGACCGGGTCCGTTGCGCTTGTCGGAGACGACGATGGTTTCGGCGATGCGGTCGTGAACGGTCTGGCGGTTGGGATGGAAGAAGTATTGGAGGAAGCCGAAGCCGAGCTCGAGGGTCGAGGCGCCGTAACCCAGCGCGCGCTCGAGGCAGTGCCAGAACGACAGGCGATGGTGACGGAGCGAGACGACGCGAATCTTCATGAGCCGCTTGCCGAGCGTGCGGCCGCGGCCCCAGTAGAGGGACAGGCCGAAGAAGACCGCCAGGTAGGCCACGCTAACCCAGTTGTCGAAGAAGTTCAGCTCGATCACGATGTGGCGGTGGGCCTGCCAGTCGTGGATGGCCGGAACGTACTTGACGAGGGCGATGGCCGCGACGCCCAGCGCCATGAAGAGCGCGGCGGCTAGGAGGAAGTCGATCAGCAAGGCGGCGGCGCGGGAGCGGAAGGAGGCTAGGGTGAGTCCGGTTAGCTCCTTCATTCGCTCGGCGTGGGTGGGGTCGTAGAGGGTGGGGGTGGGCATGGGTGGGGGTGGGTGATGTGATCTATTATCGCGCGCGGTGGCGGGGCGGGCACCCAATTCGAATTCGACTGTGGTTGTGGAACTGCGGCTTGAGCCAGACCAGTGAGGTGTATTTGCCCTCAACCCGTCGATTGCAGGGTGCTCTGAGGACGCCCAGGTGCTTCCGTTCACAGACGGCCCCGCTCGGGGCAAGGCATTGGATCTGGGATTGTCGGCTGGGTTGACGTCGGGCTAAGGTCTAGGCGAAGGGAAGCGTCAAATGCGGCTGAGTGAGGGGCGTCTTCAAGCCAAGCCCACGGGCGGCCGCTGCAAGATCGCGCTTTTCACACCCGGCAAGGAGCGTCTGCAAATCCTGCTCGGTCGCCAGCACATGAAAGACTTTCGTCGGCGCGAAGTAAACGAGCGTCCGCTTGCCGGCACGCACAAGGCTGAGCATGTTTTGCAGCGTTCCTTTGCTCTTGGCGTCCCACAACATCACGCCGCATTGCGCTTCTCTGGACATCACGAGGTCTTTGGCGGCATAGTAGGTGAAATCTTTCCGGTCGTTCGGCGGCTCGATGTTGCGGGTCGGCCACGGGCCGACGTTGTTGCGGCACTCTCCCGTACAAAAAACGATTACGTTGCCGTAGTGGCGGCTCGCGAGGTACTGCTGCACGGCCTTGTCTGCGCCGTTGGCGTCGCCAATGAGAATCGTACAGCGGCGCTTGATAAGGTCGTCGAGCCGCGTGCGAATGGCCGCGTTCAGCTTCGAAACGGCCCGTGATCCACCAATGAAAACATTCATAATGCGCCTACTTCGTCGTCAACGTAAGCAGATAAACCGCCCTCGCGTGGCCCTTGCTTTTCAGCAGTTCCGCGATGTGCCTGACGGTCGCGCCTGAGCCGTAAAGATCATCGAACAGGAGGAGGCTCCTGCCGGTCGTCCGCTCCGGCGCCACGGTGAAGGCGTCGCTTAGCGCCTCCATTCTTTTATCGTACTCAACCACGTCTTTCAATTGGGGCGTCTGCTTCACCTTCGCAATGCAGGCTGTGCAAAGCGGGACCTGCAAGCGCTGGGCCAAGGCAGTCGCAACCGAAACGACCGGCTGGTTCTTACGGGCAACGGACGGGGGGACGGGCAGTATTGCATCGATGGGCGATCGCCACGTCTTCAAAAAGCTCTCGGCGGCTTCGGCCAACTCGTCAACTACCGATTGGTCATTGCGGTACTTCAACTTGTAGAGTAGCTCGCCGACCGGCGATCTAGTCGTGTCAAAACGCGGATGGCCGTATTGATCGTTGCCAAGGAAGGTGCTGCTCAGCGTGTGGACGTGGAGAGCATACCCATCAGTCCACGGCCGACCCTGCAAACGCCTCGGCTCTATTTCGACGCTCAAAAGGTTGATCCGAACAACAAGTTTAAGCCATCTGGCACGGCCGTGAGAGCTCCGGCCACCCAAAAGACGCCGACGTGGGACGTCAATCGGCAGCGCCGGGCCGCATATGGACCACTCGCCCCTCATGCATTACGCCTGCGGGCGGATGTTCTGGTTCAGGTGGAAGAGGTTGTCGGGGTCGTACTTCTTCTTGATGCGGAGCAGGCGGGCGTAGTTGTCGCGATAGCTGGCGGCGACGCGGTCCTGGCCTTCGTCCTCCATCAGGAAGTTCACGTAAGCGCCGCCGGCCGAGTGGGGATGGAGCGCCGCCCAGTAGTCGCGGACCCACTGGCGGCCATGCGGCAACTGGGAGGCCAGAGAGGGCGGATAGACCGCGGCGAGGATGTTGGCGAAGGCGGCGTCGCGGTAGCTGTAAGCGGTGTCGGCCGAGCCGACGCGGCTCACCGCGCCATTGACGGCGTAGACGTGCATGGCCGAGGACACGGTCGGGATCTGCGGTCCGTACTCGACATGGGCATCGATGGCGGGATCGGCGAGGTCGCGGAAATAGTCGGCCTTCCAGTAGTGGTGCATGCCGGGCGGCAGGAGCGGGTCGAACATGCTGTTGAGGGCGGGATAGGGCATCGGCCCAAGGTGCGAAAAGACGGGCGGTCCCACGCTCAGGAACGGCTCGACGGCCCTGGCGGCCTCGGCCTCGCCGCCGACATGGCAGCAGACCACTCCGCACACCTTGGTGTTGTGGAGGTTCTCGGGGAACGGCGGGCCGGGCGGCACGATCAGGATGGCGAAGAAGGCGCTGAAATCCTCGGGCGCGGTCTTCATATAGTCGTTGAAGAGGCGCAGGACGTCGCGGGTCTTCTCGAGCGGGTAGAAGACGGGACCGGCGACGACCGTGGCGACCGGGTGCAGGCGGAACTCGAGCGCGGTGACGACGCCGAAGTTGCCGCCACCGCCGCGCAGGGCCCAGAAAAGGTCGGTGTTCTCGGCGATGCCCGCCGGCGGTGACCACGTCGGCCGAGATGAGGTTGTCGCAGGAGAGGCCGTAGCGGCGCGAGAGGTGGCCGAAGCCGCCGCCCAGGGTCAGGCCGGCGATACCGGTGGAGGAGATGACGCCGCCGGGCGTGGCCGCGCCGAAGGCGTGGGTGGCGTGATCGAAGTCGCCCCAGGTGCAGCCGGCTTCGGCGCGCGCGGTCTGGGTGCGCGGATCGACGCGGATGCTTTTCATCGACGAGAGGTCGAGGACCAGGCCGTTGTCGCACGTGCTGAAGCCGGCGGCTCCGTGGCCGCCGCCGCGGATGGCGATGTCGAGCTTGGAATCCCGGGCGAGGTTCACCGAGCGGATGACGTCGGCGACCCCGGCGGGGCGGACGATCAGCGCGGGGCGCCGATCGATGCTTCCGTTATAGACCTTGCGCGCCGCTTCGTAGGTGTAGTCACCGGGTAGGATCGTTCTCCCGCGCAATTCGGCCTGGAAAGCCTGGAGCGCAGGTGTAGCGATGGATGGTGCTGCCATGGTGCCCCTCCCTATGGCTGCGATTCTAGCACGGGGGGCGGGGCGTAGAATGGGGCTGACATGACGGGTCTACTCGTGTTAGCGGCCGCGGTGGGGATCTTCGAGGGCAGCGGCGACGTGGGAACGGTGGCGCACGCGGGGTCGGCTCAGTACGATTCGGCAGCGCGGACTTACACGGTAGCGGGCAGCGGCGAGAACATGTGGTTCGCGGCGGACGCGTTCCATTTCGTGTGGAAGAAGGTTTCGGGGGACGTGACGCTGACGGCGGATGTCAGGATTCTGGGCCAGGGAGGCGATCCGCACCGCAAAGCCGTGCTGATGATCCGGCAGAGCCTGGACGCGGATTCGGCTTACGCCGATGCGGCGGTGCATGGCGACGGGCTGGCATCGCTGCAAACGCGGGAGGCGAAGGGCGCGGCGACGCACGAGATCCAGGCCAGCGTCGCGGGGCCGGCGCGCGTGCGCATCTCGAAACGAGGCGCCTGGTTTTACATGTCGGTGGCGGGGGAAGGAGGCGAGCTGCGTCCTGCCGGCGGGTGGATGAAGGCGGCCATCGACGGCACGTTCTATGTGGGCATAGGCGTGTGCGCGCATAGCAAGGATGCGGTGGAGAGGGCGGTGTTCTCGAACGTGGAGGTGGCGGGGCACGGCGGCCAGGAGGCGCCCCGGCTTTGGAGCACGGTAGAGACGGTCACCGTGGCGTCCACCGACCGGCGCGCGGTGCTTACGACCGAGGGCTCCGTGCGTGGGCCGAACTGGAGTCCGGATGGTACGACGGTGGTGTTCAGCGACCGAGGGCGGCTGTGGCGGGTGGCGGTGACGGGCGGTCCAGCGGAGGCAGTCGAAACCGGGCCCGGACTTATATGCACCCCGGAGCACGGCTTCTCGCCCGACGGGAAGATGCTGGCGTTCACGGCCGTAGTCCGCGGGCAAGGCACGGACCAGATCTACGTCATGCCGGCGGCGGGCGGGAACCCGCGGCGGGTTACGACGAAGGGCCCCTCGTGGTGGAGCGGGTGGTCGCCGGATGGGAAGACGCTGATCTATACCGGGTCGCGGAAGCACCGTGACGGGGTCTTCACGATTCCGGCGGCGGGCGGCGAGGAGACGCTATTGATCCCGGGCGCGACCGATGCCGAGTATAGTCCGGATGGGCGTTACATTTACTTCGATTCCCCCCGTGGCGAAGGCACGGTGCGGCGGGCCCGGGCTGACGGGCGCGGCGCGGAGCGGGTCATTTCGGGTGAGATGGGCAACTTCTTTCCGCACGTTTCGCCGGATGGGGAATGGCTGGCGTTCCTGTCGGTATTGCCGCAGACCGCAGACGTGCTGGTGCGAGTGATGTCGCTCGGCGATGGTCAGATACGGGTGATGGGGATACTGGGGAGCGGGACGCTCGAGGCGCCGTGCTGGTCGCCGGACAGCAAACGGCTGGCGTTCGTCAGTCACCAGGAGTTCTGAGCGGCCCCACGGTGGTGTATGATGGTTCGCCTATGCAGTTATTCCCTCTACCCCCAGCAAAGCGCGCCGGCGCCGACGATCTCGAGGCCCAGACGAAGATTCTGGGCGCGATTCCGCCGCTGCAGCGCATTCTGAACGCCCTGCCCACCATGGCGCTGGTGCTCAACCGCCAGCGGCAGGTGGTTCTGGCCAACCAGCGGCTGGTCGATTTCGCCGGCGCGACCGGCATCGACGAACTGTGCGGCCTCCGGCCGGGCGAGGTCCTGCGTTGCATCCATGCCAACGAGACCTCCGCCGGTTGCGGCAGCACGGAGCACTGCACCGTTTGCGGCGCGCTGCAAGCCATTGTCACGGCGCAATTTGGAGTCGCGCAGACCCAGGTGTGCCGGCTGGTGCGGCGCACGGAGGCGGGCGAGGAGCCGCTGGAGCTGGAGGTCTCGGCATGCCCGGTCGAGGTCGGCGGCGAGCAGTTCCTGATCGTCTGCGCCAGCGACATCGGCGGGCGCCTGCGGCGCGAGTGGATCGAAGAATGGATTCTCCCGGAAGCGGTCGAGCTGGCGCTCGAGATGGAGGTGCTGGCCACCAGCCTCTCGGCTCCCGGCATGCCCCCGGAAGGGCGGCAGAAGGCGACCGCCCGGATGGCGGCGGCGTCCCGCAGCATCGCCACGCTGATGCGCGAGCACGCCGAACTGGCCGCGGCCGAAAGCGGGGGGCAGTTAGTTCGAAAGCGGATCGCTTCGGCTCTCGAAATCCTGCGCGACACCGCCCACGACCTCGAGTTCCATCCGGCCGCCGATGGGCGCCGCATCCGGATCGAGGCCCAGGACGCCAGGCTCGAGACGGATCCGGTACTGGCGCGCCGCGTGATCGAGAAGCTCCTGCTCAACGCGCTCGAGGCGACGCCCGCGGGCGGCACGGTCACGGCCGGCTGCCGGGCGGCGGCGGAACGCGTAGAGTTCCGGATCCACAACGAAGGCGAAATGACGCGCGAGGTGCAGCTACAGGTTTTCCGGCGCTCGTTTTCGACCAAGGGCCGGGGCCGCGGATTCGGAACCTACTACGCGAAGCTGGTGGCCGGGCGGTATCTGAAGGGGACGGTTTCGTTCCAATCGAGCGCCGCGGAGGGCACGGTGTTCTCCGTCAGCCTGCCCACATAGGAAGACAGTCCTAGTACTCTTGGTACTGTAGCCCACCCCGCGGGGCTCATTATGCCGCATCCGCGCCACTTCGAGCGCATCATGAATACATAGTGCAATTCATCGATCACAGCATCCCACTTCCGCTGAGCGAGCAGGCGCCCGCCTCCGGGATTCAGGCTCAGGCCGATTTTCTGGCCGCCATACCGCTCCTGGAGCGCATTTTCGACGCGATTCCCTCGATGGCCATGCTGCTCAACGCGCAGCGGCAGATCGTGCTCGCCAACCGGCGGCTGGTGGAATTCGTCGACGCCGAAGACGCCAGCGATCTGCTCGGGTCGCGGTCCGGGGAGGTGCTCGAGTGCGTTAACGCGCTCGAAAGCTGTGGGGGATGCGGAACGACGCCCCACTGCTCGGTCTGCGGTTCGCTCCGCGCCATTCAGGACGCCCAGTTGGGTTATGGACAGACGCAGGTCTGCCTGATGGTGCGCCGCGCTGCCGGGGGACCCGAGCCGGTGGAACTCGAGGTCTGGGCCTCGCCCGTCGAAATCTCCGGCCAGCAGTTCACGCTGGTTTGTCTCGCCAACGCGGCGAACCGCGTGGTTCGCGATCGCCTGGAACACGGCATTCTTCCGCAGGCAATGGCGCTGGCGGCGGAGACGGAAGCGCTCACGCGCGCCGCCTCGGATGACGGCGGCACGCCCGAAGCCCGCCGGCGGACGTTGAGCCTGCTGGAGACCGCATCGAAGCGGCTCACCAGAGTGGTTCACGCGCCGAGCGAGCTGGTAGCGGCCGAGGCCGGGCACCTTGCGGTCACCCGCCGCGGCGTTTCCGCGCGAGAGCTGCTGTCCCAGGCGGCCGGCGACCTGGCTTCCGGCGGCGGCCCAGAGATCCGGTTGGATTCGGCCACCGAAGACGCCACCGTCGAGACCGATCCCGATTTGGCGCGGAAGGCGCTGGGCGAGATCCTGCTCAATGCGCGCCAGGCCGCGCCGCCGTTGGGAGGAGTCAGCGCCGGCTTTCGGGCCGCCGAGACGCACGTCGATTTCTGGGTTCACAATCCAGGCGAGATCGCGCGCCTGGTCCAGCTTCAGATCTTCACCCGCGGCTTCTCGACGAAGGCTCCGGGCCGGGGATACGGAGCCTATCTGGCGAAGCTGCTCACGGAGCGGTATTTGGGAGGTTCGTTGACGTTCCGCTCGGCAACCGGGGAGGGCACGACGTTCACCGTCCGCCTGCCCCGCGCCGGCGGCGCAGAGGAGGAAGCACATGATTAGCGCCGGCATCGTGGTCGCCGATCCGGATTTCCGGAAACAGATTTTCGAGTCTCTGCAAAACCTGGGCGTGCGGATCGAATTCGCCGTGGAGGACACCAGCGGCCCGGGGCGTCAGATGGAAGCCACCAAGCCCGACCTGCTGGTGCTCGACTTCGGCCGGCCCGGCATGCCGTCCGTCATGGCCGAGATCAAGTCGCTCGAAGCGCCGGTCGCGGTCATAGCGGTCCACCAACTGGGCGAAGCGGACGCAATCCTGGCCGCGCTGCGGCTGGGCGCCCGGGAGTTTCTGTGGCCGCCTCTGAACGAGAAGGCGCTACGCGACGCGGTCCGATCCATCGAAGCCGAGAAGCAGCAACGCGAGATCCAGCGGCAGGCGGCCACCGAAGTGGGCTTCCTCGCGGCGACGGGCGGATGCGGCGCGACCACGATCGCCTGCCATGTGGCCGCGGAGTTGCGGCGCTCCGGCGCGGGTCAAGTCGGCCTGCTGGACTTCGACCTGGCGGCGGGCATGGCCGGCTTCTGGTTCGGGGCCGGCACCAACTACTCCGTTCTGGATGCCGTCCACAATCTCGGCCGCATGGATACAAGCCTCTGGAAGGGGCTGGTCTCCGCCGTGCAGCCGCAATTGGATGTGCTGGCGGCGCCGGCCGAGATTCCTCTCAGCGGCTTGCCGGGCTCGCGCGGCTTCGCCGGGGTTCTGACCTACGCGCGCTGCCAGTACGATTGGGTCCTGGCCGATTTGGGAGCGAACCTCACGTCCCTGTCAGCGGCTCTTCTCGAGGAGGTGGATTCCGTCTTCCTGGTGGCCACGCCGGAGGTGGCTTCGCTGCTTCAGACCCGCAGGATCACCCAAAAGCTGGTCCAGCTCGGCTATCCCAAAGAGAAGCTGAAGGTGCTGGTGAACCGGGTGCAGAAGGATCAGCAAGTTTCCATGGTGGAACTGAAGAACATGATCGGCCTTCCGGTTGAGGCGGTCTTCCCCAGCGACAGCGCGGAAATTGCGGAGGCACACGCCTCGGGGCGGCTCATGGCGCCAAAGAGCGATTTCGGGAAGCGCATCGCGCAGTTCTCGGCCAAGCTGACGGGCAAGCCGGTCGAGGAGACGAAGCCTTCCCGGTTCTCGATGTTCCGCCAGCGGGCTCAGGAGGCGTAAGAAGGAAGATTTGGGGGTTGAAGCCCGGATCGTGGATGGAATCGCATGTCGCTGGGCAGCCTCACAGGAGCTTAGCGAATGTCTCGAGCAATTGCCTCCAGCTCGTTCATGTAGCTCTCCAGTCTTCCGATGGCATCGCGGCCCAGCGTCAAACTCAGCGTAAACTGAAACTCCTGCTTCCGGGTGTCAGCCGCCAGACGACGAATTCCATCGGCTAGTTGCACCGGACTAATTGGGCGACCGTTGATATCCCGACCTGTTTCATACGCTCGCACTGCATCGTCGATCACTCGGCAGATAATGGGCACCTGCTGCCGCGACTTGGAGGCTGCCGGCTCCGATACATCGCCGAAGGAACCGCCGTCTTTCTGAAGTTCGGCGATTTTGGACTTCAGCGTTTGAAGCCGCTGCACCACATCCTCTGCGGGGCGTTGCGGGGAGGGCGAGGCGCCGGTCTCCTTTGTGGCCGCCACGACGCGTTCGCGGTCAAGGGAGGCTTGGAGCGCGAGGTCGGTGTCGCCTGCGGCGGTGGCCAGGACGCGAGCGTGGTCGTTCGAGACCTCGAGCCAGCCGCCCGCGATGTGGAGCGAGCGGTTGTGGCCGTCCGCGGTGTAGCTCAGAACGCCGGAGCCCAGCTCGGAGAGCATCGCCGCATGGCCGGGCAGGATGCCCACGTAGCCGTCGGCGGCCGGTATCTGCGCGTCGCTGACGTTTTCGCGCACCATCAGCCGTTCCGGCGTCGCCACTTCCAGCAGAAACGTGTCCGCCATAGAGCTATGCCGTCGCCTTGTATTGCTCGGCGCGCTGGAGCACGTCCTCGATCGTCCCTTGCATGTAGAATGCCTGCTCGGGGACTTCGTCGTGCTTGCCCGCGACGATCTCCTTGAAGCCGCGGATCGTATCCTCGAGCTTCACGTACTTGCCCTGCAATCCGGTGAACTGCTCGGCCACGTGGAAAGGCTGCGAGAGGAACTTCTGCAGCTTGCGCGCCCGCGCCACGATCAGTTTGTCCTCGTCGGAGAGCTCGTCGATGCCGAGAATGGCGATGATGTCCTGAAGGTCCTTGTAGCGCTGCAAGACCTGCTTGACCTGCTGCGCCGTGTTGTAATGATCCTCGCCTACGACGCGCGGATCCAGAATGCGCGAGGTGGAGGCCAGCGGATCCACCGCCGGGTAGATGCCCAACTGGACGATGTCGCGAGACAGGTTGGTGGTGGCGTCCAAGTGCGCGAAAGTGGTGGCCGGCGCCGGGTCCGTGTAGTCGTCGGCCGGCACGTAGATGGCCTGCACCGAAGTGATGGACCCCTTCTTGGTCGAGGTGATGCGCTCCTGCAACTCGCCCATCTCGGTGGCCAGGTTGGGCTGATATCCCGCCGCGGAAGGCATGCGGCCGAGCAGCGCCGAAACCTCCGCGCCCGCCTGCGTAAAGCGGAAGATGTTGTCGATGAAGAGCAGCACGTCCTGCCCCTCTTCGTCGCGGAAGTACTCGGCCACGGTCAGCGCCGAGAGCCCCACGCGCAGACGCGCCCCGGGGGGCTCGGTCATCTGGCCGTAGATCAGGGCGCACTTGGACTTGGTGTAGTCGTGGATGTCGATGACGCCCGATTCCTGCATTTCGAGCCACAGGTCGTTGCCCTCGCGCGTGCGCTCGCCCACGCCGCCGAACACGGAGATGCCGCCGTGCTTCGAGGCGATGTTGTTGATCAGCTCCATGATGATCACGGTCTTGCCGACGCCGGCGCCGCCGAACAGGCCGATCTTGCCGCCGCGCAGATAGGGCTCGAGCAGGTCGATGACCTTGATGCCGGTCTCGAAGGCCTGAAGCTCGGTGGATTGCTCTTCGAAAGAGGGCGCCTGGCGGTGGATGGGCGAGTACTTCTTGGCGTTGAGCGGGCCCATGTGGTCCACCGGTTCGCCGATGACGTTGATCACCCGGCCCAGCACCTCCCGGCCTACCGGCACTTCCACGGGATGGCCCAGGCTCTCCGCCTTCATGCCGCGCACCAGGCCGTCGGTGGGCTGCAGCGCGATGGTGCGCACGCGGCCCTCGCCGATGTGCTGGGCCACCTCGACGATGATGTTGATCGGCGCCGGGGCGTCGAAACCCTCGCTGGTAATGCGCACCGCCGTATTGATGACCGGGATCTGCCCCTCAGCGAACTGGATGTCCACCGCGGGCCCGGCCACCTGAATCACGTGGCCGGTGCTGACTCCCGCCGAGCCTTGCGCGCCGCTTTGTTCCGCCATTGTCGGTAACCTCCTAAACTGTCATGGTCGAGGGTCGATAGCCGATGGTCCATGGTGTTTTCCATCGGCCATCGACTGTCGACCATCGACCTTGCATTCCCTATTCCTGCGCCGCCGCGGCGCCGCTCACCACTTCGATCAGCTCCTTGGTGATGCTGGCCTGGCGCACGCGGTTCATGTGCAACGTCAGCTTGTCGATCATCTCGCCGGCGTTCTCGGTGGCCGCATCCATCGCGGTCATGCGCGCCGCCAGCTCAGCCGCCGCGGATTCGAGCATGGTGCGATACATCGAGATCGCGACGTAGCGCGGCAGCAGCGCGGCCAGCATCCCGGCCGGCGGCTGCTCGAAGATGAAGTCCGTGCTGGTGCGCTCCGCGGGGAACTCCACCGGCAGCAGGCGCGTCAGGGTCAGCTTCTGCGAGAGGATGCTCTTGAACTCGTTACATAGGAGGTAGACCGCGTCGGTCTCCTCGCGCTCGAATCGCTCCGTGATCTCGCCGGCGATCGCGACGGCGTCCTCATACGTCGGCTTCTGCGAAATCCCGATGCGCTCGGCCAGGATGTCGGCCTTGTGCTTGCGCCAGTAATCGCGGCCCTTGCGTCCCACCAGGTCCAACTTAACCGCGGCCGAGGCGTGGTCGGCGATGAACTGGTGCGACGCCTTGATCAGGTTGGTGTTGAAAGCGCCCGCCCGCCCCTGGTCGGAAGTGACCAGCACCAGCAGGATTCGCTTCTCGGGCCGCCGCGCCAGCAGGGGATTGTCCGCGCTCTCGTCGCCCACCACGGCCGCGGCGAGGTCGCCCAGGACCTGGCGGAATATGGCCGCGTAGGGCCGCGCCGCAAGCACGCGGTCCTGCGCCTTGCGGAGCCTGGCCGCGGAGATCATCTTCAACGCCTTGGTGATCTGCTGCGTGCTTTTGACCGAGCGTATGCGCCGCCGCAGATCGATCAGACTGGGCATCGGGTCAGCTCCGGGCGGGAGCGGCCGCCTCCGCGGTTCGCTCGCTCATGAACCTCTCCTTGAATTCCTTGATGGCCGCTTGCAGATCGGCGCGCAGCGCGTCGTCCAGCTTCTTCTCCTCGCGAAGCCGCTGCAACACGCCGGGGTGAGCGTTCTCGACGAACTGGTTCAGCTCGCTCTCGAACTTCCGGCACTCCTCCACCGGCAGGTCGTCGAGGAAGGCGTTGGCGCCGGCAAACAGGATGAGGATCTGCTTTTCGACCGGCAGGGGCGCGTATTGAGGCTGCTTCAGGACCTCGGTCAGGCGCCGGCCGCGGGCCAACTGCGCCATGGAAACCTTGTCCAGGTCGGAGCCGAACTGCGCGAAAGCCGCCAGGCTGCGGTACTGCGCCAGCTCCAGGCGCAACGTACCCGCCACCTGCCGCATGGCGCGGATCTGCGCGTTACCGCCCACGCGGCTCACCGAAAGACCCACGTCGATGGCCGGGCGCACGTTGGAGTTGAACAGGTCCGTGTCCAGGTAGATCTGGCCGTCGGTGATCGAGATGACGTTGGTCGGAATGTAGGCCGAAACGTCGCCCGCCTGGGTTTCGATGACCGGCAGGGCGGTGAGCGACCCGCCGCCCAGCTCGTTCGAGAGCTTCGCGGCCCGCTCGAGCAGACGGCTGTGGAGGTAGAATACGTCGCCGGGATACGCCTCGCGGCCGGGCGGGCGCCGCAGCAGCAGCGAGATCTCGCGGTAGGCGGCGGCGTGCTTGGAAAGGTCGTCGTAGATGCACAAGGCGTGGCGCTTGGAGTCCCGGAAATACTCGCCCATGGCGCAACCGGCGTAGGGGGCGACGTACTGCATGGGCGCGGAGTCGGAAGCCGTGGCGGCCACCACGATGGTGTACTCCATGGCGCCGTGCTCTTCGAGCGTCTTGACCACCTGGGCCACCGTGGAGCGCTTCTGGCCGATGGCGACGTAGATGCAGATCACGTCGCCGCCCTTCTGGTTGATGATGGTGTCCAGCTCGATGGCGGTCTTGCCGCTCTGGCGGTCGCCGATAATCAGCTCGCGCTGGCCGCGGCCGATGGGGATCATGCTATCGATGGCCTTCAGGCCGGTCTGGAGCGGCTCCTTGACGGGCTGCCGGTCCACCACGCCCGGCGCGATGCGCTCGATGGGACTGAACTTGTCGGTCTGGATCGGTCCCTTGTCGTCGATGGGCTGGCCCAGGGCGTTGACCACGCGGCCGATCAGGGCTTCGCCCACGGGCACGGACATGATGCGGCCGGTTCGCCGCACCTCGTCGCCTTGGCTGATCTCGTTGGCTTCGCCGAGCAGCACGGCGCCCACCTGGTCTTCCTCCAGGTTCAGCGCGATGCCGGCAATGCCGTGCGGAAACTCGATCAGCTCGCCCGCCATGACCTTCTCCAGGCCATAGATGCGCGCGATGCCGTCGCCGACCGAGATCACCGAACCGACCTCGGAGACCTGGACCGCTTTGTCGTAGTTCTCGATCTCTTCGCGGAGGACCCGCTCGATTTCATCTGCCCGTATTTGAGCCATTCCGAACCTTCTTGTGGACTAAAAGGCCACACCTGTCAAGCGCTGTTTCAATTCCCGCAACTGCCCGCGAATCGAGCCGTCGTATACCGTCGAGCCGATGCGCGCGACCACCCCGCCGATCAGTTCGCGCTCCACGCGAAAATCCGCGCGGGCCTCGCGCCCGGTCAGCCGCCCCAGAGCGGCCACGATCCGCTCGCGCTCTTCCGGGCTGAGCGGCCGCGCCGAAGCGACGCCGGCGCGCACCAAGCCCAACCGCTCGTCGATGACCGCCTGGAAGGCTTCGCGGACGTCGCCGAGCAGCGGCACGCGGCGGTGGTCGATCAACACGAAGAGGAAGCGCCGGACCAGACTCGACAGCGGCAGCGAATCGGCCAACCGCCCCACCACCGCGCGCTTGCGGGCGGCCGGCACGGTGGGCGATTCGAGCGCCAGCTTCAGATCCATCCAGGCCTCGAGCGTCCGCTCGAACGATTCGATCTCCGCCGTGACGGCTTGCGGATCCGCCGTGGAGCCGGGCTCGAGGACCAAGTCCGCCAGGGCGCGTGCATAACGGAATGCCAGGGCGCGGGGCATATTAGTGTCCTCGCTCCGGGAGGGATCGTGGCGCGCGCTTTGGAGGCCGATGAAAGGCCAAGACATTGCGGGCCGCCGATGAACGCCGATAAACGCCGATTGGAAACGAATGATTTATCCGCGTTGATCGGCGTTCATCGGCGGCCCAGATTGTTCTCCGGAACTTCCTCAGCACCCTCTTTAGCGTGCCGCCGGGGGCTTCAGCCCGCGGAACGGCGAACTGAAGTTCGCCGCTGCACGCTGAAGCGCGCGCCACGTCTGCGGAGCCGTTTCGGAGACGCGGCATTAGGAGGTCCTCTCCGCCGGCGAGCCCGCGCGGCGATCGAGATCCCGGAGCGTGGCGCCCAGGAGGGCGCTCTCCGAATCCGGGGTCAAACGCTCGCGAATTCGCTTCTCCGCCAAGCTGACTGCCAGCTCGGCGGCGTAAACCCGGAGCTCCTGCCGGGCGGCCTTCGCCGCGGCGGCGATTTCCTGCTCCGTCTGCTCCCGAATCTTCTGGAACGCCCGCTCCGACTCCGCGCGCATCCGCTCGCCTTCGGCGCCGGATTCCTCGCGGGCCTGCGTTTTCAGTTTCTCGATCTCGGCGCCCAGGTTCGTGAGGCGCCGTTCCACCTCGGCGTAACGCTCCTGGGCTTCCCGGCTGGCGCGGGCGGCATCTTCCAGGCCCCGCCGGATCGATTCCGTACGCGCGGCGAAAAACGGCCCGCCCTTCTTGTAGATGACGTAACCCAGGGCGCCGGCCAGCAGGGCGAAATTCGCGACCTTCCAAGGCGTGAAGTCCCGTTCCCCTGCGGCCTGGCCTTTCGCCTCCTGGGCGCCCGGCAGCGCCACGGCGATGAGCAGCGCCACGAGAATCAAGGCCGGGACGCGTTTCAAGCCACTCTCCCGTGCAACACGGAATCGGCGATCTGGTCGGCCAGGGAACCGGTCTGGAGGGCCAGGGATTCCTTGGCGGCGACGAGCTCGGCCGCCAGTTGCCGGCCGGCTTCCTGGACCGCGGCCTCGGCGGTGCGGCGGGCCTCCCCGACGGCTGCGGCCTGGTCCTGCCGCAGTTTCTGGCGAGCCTCTTCCTGCTCCCGGTAGATCTCGCTGCGAGCGGCGCGCAGGGAGGCCTCATACTCGGCCGCCTTTTCGGCCGCCTTCGCCAGGCTCTCTTCGGCCGCCTTCCGCGCGCCCTCGGTGGCCCGATACCGCTCGTCGATGACGCGTGCCATGGGGCGGAAAAACATGCGCTTTAGATAGAAGTGCAGCGCGACCACCAGGAGGAAGGTGGGGATCGCCTTGAGCGCTAACCCACCAAGAGAGCGGAGCAATTCGTCCATCGGGTGTCTATCGGGAACGTGTACGAAAGACGAGAGATTTCTCGAACAATCAACCTAACACACGGCTGCAGTGGTGGTCAACCGAGTGGGGGGTGCGCGACCCGTCCGGCCGGGCTGCCCGGCGGAATTCTCGCCGAAGACTGGGGGGCGCCGCTGGTCAGGGGGTCCGTCCCACCACGTTCCCCTCCACGTTTGCGCCGGCCCGCGCGTCACCACTATGTGAGCCGTTTCGCGCTCTGGGTTTGCCTGCTTTCGGTGTCGGCCGCGGCGTACGCGAGCCCGGACCTGACCGCCATCCTCAAGGGCGTCGAGGACCGCTATAACCGTGCGCAGACGCTCGCGGTCCATTTCGAGCAGACCTACGAGGCGCCGCAGCGTGGCCCCAAGACGGAATCGGGAGAGCTGTTTCTCCGCAAGCCGGGCCGCATGCACTGGCGGTATTCCCAGCCGGCCGGCAAGCTCTTCGTCAGCGACGGCAAATTCGTCTACCTGTACACCCCCGCCAACAACCGCGTGGAACGGACGAAAGTGAAGGAGAGCGACGACATGCGCGCCCCGCTCGCCTTTCTCCTGGGCAAACTGAATTTCGAGCGGGATTTCAAGCGCTTCACGTACCACCCCGGCGACGGCGGCACCTGGGTGGCTGCGGAGCCGCGCTCGGGGAAGGCCCCCTTCACGAAGGTGGAATTCCTGGTGAGCCCGTCTTACGAAATCCGGCAGCTCATCGTGGCCGAAGAGGGTGGGTCGAGCATGGAGTTTCGTTTCGATCAAGAGAAGCTCAACCCGGCGCTGGCCGCGAGCCTGTTCCGGTTCCAGCCGCCGCCGGGCGCCGAGGTGGTGGAGGGTGCGGAATGAGGAGAGGTCCGCTCCCTAACGGTCGCGGTTCGGTGCTCCAGCACGGAACCGCGCGCGTAAGCGAGCGGATGCCGCAGGAAGATCGTCATGGCTGAGTTCCTTCTGAAATACGCGGACGCGCGGGGCGAGGTGCACCGGGAGACGGCGCAGGCCACGAGCGCCGAAGAGGCGCGCGAGCGCCTTACCGACCAGGGCTTCCTGGTCTACTCGGTCCGGCCCAAGGGGGGCATCACCGCTCTTGCCCCGGGTTTGTCCGGCCGGCGGCAGAAGCTCAACATGGAGCGGTTCCTGATCTTCAACCAGCAATTCGTCACGCTGGTTCGCGCCGGTCTGCCCATCCTGAAGGGCCTCGATCTGCTGGCCGACCGCCTCACCGACCCCAAACTGGGGAAGCCCGTGCGCGCGGTGCGCGACGACGTCAAGAACGGCGCCCTGCTCTCGGACGCCTTTCGCGGCCAGGGCGTGTTCCCGCCGATCTACGTGACGTCGGTGCTGGCGGGCGAGAAGAGCGGCAGCCTGGCCGAGGTGCTGGACCGCTACATCGCCTACCAGAAGCTTTCTCAGGCCATGCGGAAGAAGCTGCTGGTTTCGCTCATCTATCCCTCGGTGCTGTTCTCGCTGGTGATCTGCCTGATCGTATTCCTGGTGACCTACGTGGTGCCCAACTTCGCCCAACTCTACAAGAGCATGGATGCGAAGCTGCCCGCCATGACGCAGATCCTGATCGCCGTCGGCACCACCGCCCGCAGCTACATCGTGGTGGGATTCGCCGGGCTGGTGGTGGCGTTCTTCGCGCTCCGCACGTGGGCGCGCGGCGAGGCGGCGCAGGTCCGGCTCGACCGGGTGAAAATGGCGACGCCGGTGCTGGGCGACATCTGGGTGAAATACCAGGTGGCGCAGTTTGCGCGCATTCTGGGCACGCTGCTGGTAGGCGGCATCCCGCTGGTGCAGGCGCTCGAGACCGCGGCCCAGTCGCTCAACTCGCGGCTGCTGCGCTCGGCGCTCGAGAAGGCGCAGAAGCGGGTCAAAGAGGGCCAGGCGTTGTCGGCGGGCCTGGCCGGCACCAAGATGCTTCCCGGCCTCGCCATCGATATGATCGAAGTCGGCGAATCGACCGGCGCGCTGCCCGCGATGCTGGCCAGCGTGGCCGAGTTCTACGAAGAGGACGTGAATACGAAGATGACCGCGACGCTGGCGCTGATCGAGCCCGCGATCATGATCTGCATGGGCGCCTTCGTCGCCTTCGTCCTGGTGTCGTTGTACCTGCCGATCTTCTCTCTGGCGGAGACGATGTAATTATGGCCACCGATCGCACCAAATTGACCGATCCGGCCGAGCAGGCCGTCGAAGCGCAGGAGCTGGCGCGGCGCTACCACTACGAGTTCGTGGACCTGGCCGTGGCGCGCATCGACCACGACCTGTTCCGCTCCATCCCCGTCGACCTGATGTTTCGCTACAACTTCGTGCCCATCCAGGCCGAGGACGGGACGCTGGAGATCGCGCTGTCGGACCCGCGCAACCTCAACCTGGTGGACGAGCTGACGGTCCTGCTGCAAAAGAAGCTGCGGGTGCGGGTTGCCTCGCTTTCCCAGATCGCCGATCTGCTGAAGAAGACCGAGCAGTCCCAGCGTGTCCTCGAAGAGGTGACCGAAGGGTTCGCACTGGATGTGGTGGCGGAGGAAGACAATGCCGACGAGACCCTGTCGATCGACCGGCTGTCGGCCGGGGAGAGCGACATCGCGCCGGTCATCCGCCTGGTGGATACCACCATTTTCAACGCGCTCGAGCGGCGCGCCAGCGACATACACATCGAGACCCGCGACGCCGAGGTGGCCATCAAGTACCGCATCGACGGCGTGCTGCACTACGCCATGCCGCCCATCGCCAAGGACTGGCACTCCACCATCCTCTCCCGCATCAAGGTGATGAGCGAGCTGGACATCGCCGAGCGGCGCGTCCCGCAGGACGGCCGCTTCCGGGTGCGCTACAAGAACCGGCTCATCGACTTCCGCGTTTCGATCATGCCCACCATTTACGGCGAAGACGCCGTGCTGCGCGTGCTCGACAAGGAATCGATGAGCGAGAAGTTCGCCAAGCTCACGCTCGACGTGGTGGGATTCCCGGATTACGACCTGGTGAAGTTCCGCCGCTACATCAAGGAGCCCTACGGCATGGTGCTGGTCACCGGCCCCACCGGCTCCGGCAAGACCACTACGCTGTACGCGGCGTTGAGCGAGATCAAGAACGACGAGGACAAGATCATCACCATCGAGGATCCCGTGGAGTACCAGATCAAGGGCATCACGCAGATTCCGGTGAACGAGAAGAAGGGGCTGACGTTTGCCCGCGGCCTGCGCTCGATCCTGCGGCACGACCCGGACAAGGTCATGGTGGGCGAGATCCGCGACCAGGAGACGGCGCAGATCGCCATCAACGCCGCGCTTACCGGGCACCTGGTGTTCACCACCGTCCACGCCAACAACGTCTTTGACGTGCTGGGCCGCTTCCTCAACATGGGGGTCGAGCCCTACAACTTCGTCTCGGCGCTGAACTGCATCCTGGCCCAGCGTCTGGTGCGCGTCATCTGCCCCCACTGCAAGCGCCTGGCGGACTACCCGGATTCGTATCTGACCGAGAGCGGCCTGGATCCCCAGAAGTGGCGAGCGCACCCGCTCTACGAAGGCGCGGGATGCTTCGAGTGCGGCGGCACGGGCTTCCGGGGGCGCACCGCGATCACCGAGCTGCTCGACCTGAGCGAGCGTATCCGCGAGATGATTCTGGATAAGCGGCCCACCTCCGAGATCCGGCGCCTGGCTAGGGAAGAGGGCATGACGTTCCTGCGCGAGTGCGCGGTCGAAAAAGCGAGGCAAGGCGTGACGACTCTCCGGGAAACCAACAAAGTGACGTTCATCGAGGGCTGAAGAATGCCGGGGCCGAGTTTTCTGAAAAGACTGCTGAGCGATCCGCCGCCGCGGTTCGCCTTTGAGATCTCCGAGAGCGGGATCGCGGCGGCGCGCGTCGCCTCTCCGCCCGAAATCGGCTTTCAGCCGCTCGACGCGGACGTGATCGCGGTGTCCCCGGTGCACGATAACGTGCAGCGCATGGAGGCGCTGACCGAGCGGGTTCGGGCGCTGGCGCCGCGCGGCGAGAAGAAGCGGCTGCGCGCGGCGCTCATCCTTCCGGACCACAGCGTGCGCGTGTCCGTGCTGGATTTCGACGCATTTCCGTCCGATCCCAAGCAGCAACTCCCGCTGGTGCGCTTCCGGCTGAAGAAGAGCCTGCCTTTCGACCTCGACGCGGCCGCCATCAGCTATTACCCGCAGGCCAACGGCCAGCGCGTGGACGTGGTGGTGGCGGCGGCGCCGCTGGAGGTCCTGTCCCGCTATGAGATGCCGTTCCGCGCCGCCGGCTTCCATCCCGGCCTGGTCACCACTTCGACCCTGTGCGCGCTGGAGATGGCGCCGAAGGCGGGAGTGGCGGTGGTCGCCAAGCGGAGCAGCCGCGCGCTGACGCTGGCGGTGCTCGATGGCGGGGTGCTCAAGCTGCTGCGCTCGATCGAGCTCACGGACGGCGGTGCGGCGGAGGTTGCCTCGCACCTCTATCCGACCTTCGCCTACATGGAGGACCAGCTCGGCCGGCGTCCGGAGGAGATCCTGACGTGCGGGTTCGGCCGCTCGAGCGACGACCTGGCGGCCGAGATCGGGCAGGTCTGCGTTCCATTGCGCTCCCGCTATGGCTTGCCGGACCAGTTTAATGCCGGGCTGTTGGGATACCTGGAGTGCCTGGAGGCGATCCAATGACCCCCCAAGTGGCTATCAACCTGGCCAGCGAGCCGTTTGAGAGGACGCGGCCGATGCTGGTGGCTTCGGCCGTCGCGGCGGTGTTTCTGGTGGCCCTGCTGGCGCTGCTGATCGCGCTTTCGGTGAACGAGAGCGGCCAGGCCGCCGAATTGCGCCAGACGCTCGCCGGGCTCGAGGCCAGGCGGCGGAGTCTGGATGCCGAGCAGGCGCATCTGGAAGCCGTGCTGCGGCGGCCGGAAAACGCGGAGGTGCTGGCGCGCAGCCAGTTTCTGAACAATCTGCTCTATGCCAAGGGCATTAGTTGGACCCGCCTGTTCGACGACCTGGAGAAGGTGATGCCCTTCAACGTGCGGCTGATCTCGATCCGGCCCCAGGCCGGCGCGCAGAACGAGATCCAGCTCGACATGGTGGTGGGCGCGGATTCGGCCGAGCCGGTGGTGCAGTTGCTGACGCGTCTGGAGAACTCGCCCGTTTTCGGTGCGACGCTGATTCACAACCGCTGGCCGCCGACGCAATCCGAGCCGCTGCTGCGGTATCGCGTGAGTGTGAACTATGTGCAGAAGCTCTAGGGAAGTGGCCTTCCGCGGCGCGCGCTTGGTGCCGGCACGAGTGCCGGCACGGCACGCTGAAGCGTGCGCCACGGAAAACCGAGGTGCAACCCATGACGCGCATTAGCATGGCGGGTGTTCGCCAGCGCCTGGCGGGGGCGGTGGGATCGGGCCGGAGCCCGCGCGCGATCGCTCGTTTGATCGTGGCCGTGCTGGTGGTGGCGAACCTGGCCGCAGCGGCCTTCGTGCTCAAGCCTTGGGAGGGCTCGGCCAGTTCTCTCGAAGAGCGGGCCGCGGCGTTGCGCCAGGAGCTGAAACAGAAGCAGTTCGCGGTGGAGCGGATGCGCGGGATCGTAAGCAAGGTGCAAACCGCGCGCGGCGATGGCGACACCTTCATGTCCTCCTACCTGCTGGACCGGCGCACGGTGTCCTCCAATCTGCTCAACGAACTGGACCAGATGGCCCGCACAGCCGGCATCAAGCAGAAGGAAGCCGGCTTCGCCTTCGAGCCGGTGGAGGGAAGCGAGGCGCTAAGCAGGGCGGAGATCACGGCCAACTACGAAGGCGCCTACCGGGACCTGACGCATTTCCTCAACCTGCTGGACCATTCGCCGCGGCTGCTGATCGTCGACAGCCTGGCGGCCACCCCGCAGCCCACGGGACAGCTCCTGGAGGTCACGATCAAGTTGAACGCCTTCGTGCGCGAGGGCGCGGCGCCGGGGGCCGAGCAGGCTTCGGCCGCGCTTCCGGGGAGGGCGCAATGAACTTCCAGGTGAAGGGACTGCGTGAGGAGCCCAAAGGGAAGGTGATCGCCCTGGGGGTGGTGCTCGTTATTCTGGCCGTGGTCTTCTACGTCTTCGTGCTGGCGCCTTCCGACGATGCACCGCCGGCGTCGGCACGCGTGGATCGGAGCGCGGTCCCGGCCGCCAATCCGGACCTACGCCCGCCCGCCCCGGAGACTCGCCAGCGGCCATTGGTCAAGCCCGGGCGCGAGACCCTGCGGCAGGAGTTCAAACAGGGACTCCGCGACAAGCAGCCCGACCCGGTCTCGGTCGATCCGACCCTGCGGCTGGACCTGCTCGCCAAGGTGCAAGCGGTGAGCATGGCCGGAGGGGTCCGGAACCTGTTCCAGTTCGGCGCCGTGCCGCTGCCATCGACACCGGAGAAGAAAATCGTGCCGATGGGCGCTCGAGCCGCAGCGGCAGCCGCAGGCGCGACGCCGCCGGGGCCAATGCCCACTCCCCCGCCTCCGCCAATCCCGCTGAAGTTTTACGGGTACGCGGCTCCGGCCCCCTCCGGCGCCAAGCGGGTCTTCTTTCTGGACGGCGAAGACATCATCGTGGCCGCCGAAGGCCAGATCGTAAAGAACCGCTACAAAGTGGTTCGGGTCGGCGTCAACTCGGTGACGGTCGAGGACGTGCAGTCCAAACATGAGCAGACGCTGCCGCTCGAGGAGCAGAAGGAGCAGACGGGATGAGCCGGCGGCGGAAGGGGCGGGAGTCCGGGTTTGCGCTGCTGTGGGTGCTGGCGGCGGCGGCGATTATCGCCATCATGCTGTATGCGGAGATGCCGCGGGTCGCCTTCGAAGGTCAGAGGATCAAGGAAGGCGACCTGATAGCCCGTGGCGAACAGTACCGGCGGGCAATCAAGCTTTTCTTCAACCGGTTCGGCCGGTACCCGCCCTCGATCGACGCCCTGGAGAACACGAATAACATACGGTTCCTGCGGCGGCGCTACAAGGACCCCATGACGGGGAAGGACGACTGGCGGCTGATCCATGTTGCCGCCGGGGGCTTCATCGACTCGCTGACCATCAAACTTCCCACGCCGGCGGGCACCACTGCTGCCAGCGACCTGGCGGCGTCCAGTTCCGGCGACGGCACGCAGCCTCAGCCGACTCCGCAGAGGTGGCAGCTCCAACGGCCCGGCGCGACTCCGTCCACCAACGCGGCGTCCGGGAATCCGGACACGCAGTTGAGCGGCGACCAGACCGATTCTTCGCAGCAGCAGCCGGTACCGGGTGGACCGGTGGCGGTGCCCGGCCAGCAGGCGTACACGCCGGGCCAGTTGCAGCCGGGCGATCCGGGCTACGCGCCCGGGGCGCTCCAGCCCGGCCAGCCCGGATACCAGGTGATGCCGTACGGCAGCGCCGCAAATCCGCCCTCCGGCGCGCCGACTCCCCAGGCGACTCCCCCGCAGCCGGGCCAGCGCCCCTTCGGATCCGGAGGCGGGCCCTATAACTCGCCCAACTATCCTCCCTTCGCTTTGCCCGGGATGCCCAACAACCTGATCGGGAATCCATCCGCCAACGTTACGGCCCCGGTGGCCGGCAGCAACCAGAGCGGCGGGTCGTTTTCATCCGGCTCGACTTCTTTGGGTGGGTTCGGCGCGACGACAACAGCAGGCGCGATCGGAGGCGTCGCCAGCAAATTCGAAGCCAAGGGGATCAAGATCTACAAGGATCACTCGAAGTACAACGAGTGGGAGTTCCTCTACGACCCGCGGCAGGAAATCGTGGCGCAGCAGGGTGGAGTGCAGGTCCCGGCCGGAACGCAGGCTCTACCCGGGCAGCAGCCGGGGGCTTCGGGCTTCTCCACATCGATCGGAACGCCGCTGGGAACGCAGCCGGGGACGCAATCGGGAACGCAGCCCGGAACGCCGCAGCCGGGATCGCCGACTCCCACCAACTAACCACCCCTCTATGGTTTCCGGCGCGACCGGCGAAGCTCCGCCAGGCGGACCTGACGCTCGTCCATGCCAAAATAGTGCGCCACCTCGTGCCAAATGGTGTCGCGGAGCAGCCTTAACAAATCGTGCCGGTCGCGAGCGAGGCGTTCGTGCGGGCCCTGATAGAGCGTGATTCGGTCGGGAAACGGGAAGCTATCCCAGGTGCTGCGGCGCGGCAATGGCCGTCCCTGATAAAGACCCAGTAACCCCGGCCGGGGCGGTTCCGCCTCCACGATGAAGGCGACGTTGTTCAGCTTGCGGCGAAAGTGTGCCGGAATGACGGTCATGGCCTTCTCGACAAGCTTGTCGAACTCCGCCGGAGTCACCGAAAGCTATTGTAGCGAAGGTGTTGCGCTCGACGGGGCGTATGGTCATGGCGATTTTTAATGTAATTCGCAAGGCGCTGTATTGAATCGACTTATAGTCCAAGAGAGTCAATTTTAGCACCATATATTAAGACTTATAAATTGACTGGAGAAAGTTCGTCATGTACGCCTGTAGCATTGAGGCTGGTGTGAGAACTGGCTCGTAAGACGCGAGGAAAGCAATGTTTTCTACGACCTGTGAATATGCCCTGCGCGCATTGGTGGGTTTGGCGCGGGTCCCCGATGGGGATGCGGTTCTGGGGCGCGACCTGGCCCGGAGTGCACAAATCCCCGCAAACTACCTCTCGAAGATCTTGCTGACGCTGCGCAATGCCGGCCTTCTCACCACGGCGAGGGGAACGGGGGGCGGATACCGACTCCGTAAGTCTCCGGAAACAATACGGTTGCTGGATATCGTCGAGCTGTTTGACGGCGCGCGGGCCAAACCAGCGTGTCTTCTGGGGGGGAAATCCTGCACCGACGAGGATCCCTGCCCGGCACACGAGTCGTGGCGCGATATCCGCGCCGCCTACATAGAGTTCCTGGAATCGACGACTCTGGCGGGCATTGCGAAAACCGGCCGGACATCCGACGCTCCACCGTCCGGCTCCTAGCGCTGCGGTCTGCTTCGCTCCCAAAAAAGGGGGCGCCACACTGCGGGCGCCCTTGGAGGACATCGCGTTACCAAGGTAGTGCCGGCCGTAAATGAATCGTCTCGCGCTCAGGTTGAACTTTATTGCAAAAAGTACTTGACAGTGATATGGGCCTGGGCTAAGATTCCAGTTATGGCTGAACCTGCCGCGCTGCACGCCCGAGCGATGGACAACCTCAGGTTCATTCGCCAGACGATGGAGAGCGCGACGGCTTTCACCGCCATCTCCGGCTGGGGCGTCGTGATTGTGGGCTTGACGGCGTTTGCGGCCGCCGTTCTGGCCAGTCGGCAAACAAGCGCGGAGGCGTGGCTTGCGATCTGGCTGGGCGAAGCGCTGGCGTCATTTGTCATCGCCGGTGGCGCGACGGTGCGCAAGGCGCGCAGTTCGCGGGAGCCGCTGCTCTCAAGGCCGGGAAAGCGCTTCGCGCTGAGTTTTGCGCCGCCCATGATGGTGGGCGCCCTGCTGACGGTGGCGCTCTATCGGTTTGGATTCCCGGCCGCGATTCCCGGCATGTGGATGCTGCTTTACGGCACGGCCATTGTGACGGGGGGCGCCTTTTCCGTGCGGATCGTGCCGGTGATGGGGCTGTGCTTCATGGCGGAAGGCGCGGCCGCCCTGTTCTTGCCGTTGGCATGGCGGAACGGGCTGATGGCCGCCGCCTTTGGCGGATTTCACGTCGTATTCGGCTTCATCATTGCGAGGAGGTACGGTGGCTAAGGGCGGGGCGGCACGGCGCAAGACGGCGGCGGAAGCGGGCGAGTTGAGCGAAGTCCCCGGCCGCGCCGTGGGGGGCGCGCAAGCGCTCGATCGCCTGATTCACGAGCGCATGCGGTTGGGCATCGTGTCGGCGCTCGCGGTCAATGAGAGCCTCACGTTCAACGACTTGAAGAGGCTGCTGGCCACCACCGATGGCAACCTCAGCGTTCACGCCCGGAAACTTGAAGAGGCCGGCTACCTCGCATGCACTAAGTACTTCGAAGGCCGGCTGCCCAAGACCGAGTTCCGCCTCACCGCGCCTGGGCGTCAGGCGCTGGAGCGCTATCTGGACCATATGGAGGCTCTCATCCGGGCGACACGCGACCGCTGAGCCGCCGGCCTTTTTTTGGCACGTGAACTTTATGAAAGAAAGTCATTTGCAGGAGGTGGAACGCGGTGCGGGCCTGCACGTCGCGATCATCATGGACGGCAACGGACGCTGGGCGGTGGCACGGGGTCTCGCGCGCATCGCCGGCCACCGCCACGGCGCGCTGGCCGTACGCCGGGCCGTCGAGGCGGCGCCGGGACTCGGGATCCATACCCTGACGCTGTATGCCTTCTCCTCGGACAACTGGCGGCGTCCCCCCGAGGAAGTGTCGGCGCTGATGCAGCTTCTACGGGAGTACCTGCGCAAGGAGACGGCGGAGTGCATCGAGAAGGGAGTGCGGGTGAGCCTGATCGGGCGGCGGGACCGCCTGTCCCGGCCGCTCCGCGAAAGCGTGGAAGCGGCTGAGCGCGCGACCGCGCACGGCCGGCGCCTCCATCTCAGGATCGCCGTGGACTACTCGGCTCGCGACTCGATCCTGCGGGCGGCCAGCCGCCTTCCCGCGGGCGAGGCGAACCGCGAGACGTTTGGACGCCTGCTCGCCGAAGCGTGCCACGCGCCCGCGCCGGCGCCCGATGTCGACCTGCTGATTCGAACGGGCGGAGAACAGAGGCTGAGCGACTTCCTTCTGTGGGAAGCGGCTTACGCCGAGCTGCACTTCACCCGCCGCATGTGGCCGGAATTCCAGGCTTCGGACCTGGAGGCGGCGGTACGCGATTACCACGGGCGCCAGCGCCGTTTCGGCGCCGTGCCCGAAGCGGCGGCCGTGTAGTACCAGCCCTTGGACCGGAGGCCGCGAATCGAGGACAATGAGGTCATGGTCGCCCTCGACACGTTGCGCGGGGAAAAGAAGGCCGCCATTCTCCGGCTCGCCGGGACGTACGGAGCCCGCAGCATACGTGTCTTCGGGTCGGTTGCGCGCGGCGACAATCGCGAAAACAGCGATGTCGATTTCCTGGTGGAGTTCGAGGAGGGAAGAACATTGTTCGACCTGATCGATCTCCGTTTGGACCTTCGCGAATTACTCGGAGTTGACGTCGACATCGTCACGCCCAATAGTCTTCGGTACATGCGCGAGCCAGTCCTGGCCGAGGCAAGGGCTATATAAGTCATGGGCGCGACGGATCCTCGGCCCTACCTTCTCCACATCCGGGATTGTTGCGAGCGTTGACAGGAATGCGCGAGTCTTCGTGGAGGCGGCGGCGTTCCCGCGCATCTTCTCCTCGACGCGGCATGCCGGAATTTGGAGATCGTTGGAGAAGCGTCGAGGAAGATCGGGCCCGAGTTCCGTGCCACACAGCTCCTTCGCCGACTTCACAGAATAGCAAGACTGGGAACAAAGGCCCGGGACGTATTGCCCTGGGGCTTGATTCCGGGTCTCGCTGGTCCGGAGACTGCTGCTGGTTGGTGCGAGGAAAGGGGTTGGGGCTGCGCCTGCGCAGTGCGCGAAGCGGCGGCCGTGTGATCCTTGCTCAACCCGCGTGGGGATGAAGATGGTGGCGGTGGGTGCGGCGGCGGAGAGCGTCTTTGACCAGGATGGCGGCGTACAACACTAAGAAGACCGCCACGGATATAGCGGCCAGTTGCCAGGTATGGGTCTTGAGATAGTGGGCGGGGGTGTGGCCCATGAGAGAACCGAGGCACGCCAGGCCGAAGTAGCGCAGGCTGCGGGCCACCAGCACGATGGTCAGGAAATACCGGCGGCGCATTCCCAGCGCCCCGGCCGAGGCCACGAAAACCTTGGTCGGCAGCGGCGCCGGAATCAAAACCGGGATGAATACGGTGAGACCGCCGTAGTGATGGAACCATTGGCGGAAGCGCTTGGCCCACCCTTTTTCGGTGCGCTGGTCGAGGTAGGCCTGGCCGCCCTTGCGAGCGACATAGTACAGGAACATGCTGCCGATTAAGGAGCCCGCCACCGCGAGCGTTGCGCTCAGGTAACCAGCCCGGGAGTTTCGCGCGGCAATGACCAGCAGGAGTAAATCGGTGCCCTCCGGGACCGGAAGGCCGGCCGAATCGACGATGGCGAGGACGAACGCGCCCCACGGCCCCCAGGAAAGCAGGGTGCGGAAAAGGGTGCCGAAGACGCCGCCGAAAAGATGCTTCAAGGCTTCACGACCCGATTCTCGAGGGCGCCCACGCCGTCCACCACGACGCGGACGACCGATCCGGGCTCGATTGGGCCGATGCCCGACGGAGTGCCGGTCGCGATCAGGTCCCCGGGCTCCAGCGTCATCACGGCCGTGATGTGCTCGATGATCTCTTCCAGGGAGTAGATCATGTCGCGTACGGACGCGTCCTGGCGTTTCTGATCGTCGACAAACGTGCGCACGCGGATTTCCTCGAAGCGCACCTCTTCCTGGGGAACGATCCACGGACCCACGGGGCAGAACGTGTCGAAGCCCTTGGCGCGCGTCCACTGCTCGTCCTTGCGCTGCAAATCGCGCGCCGTGACGTCGTTGACGCAGGTGTAACCGAAGACGCAGGCGCGGGCATTCTCGCGCTTCATGTGGCGCGCGCGATGGCCGATGACGACTCCCAACTCTCCCTCGTAGTCCACGCGCTCGGAGACCGCGGGATACACGATGCGGTCCATGTGAGCGATGAGCGCCGAGGGCGGCTTCAGGAAGATGAGCGGCTCAGCGGGCACCTCGTTGCCGAGCTCGGCGGCGTGCTCGCGGTAGTTCCTGCCCACGCAGACGATTTTGGAGGGCCAGCAGGGCGGTAGGAGCCGGATTTCGGCCAGCGCGCGCGCCTCGCCCCGCTCGCGGGACCACGGAGAGGGGGTCTCGTAAACGACGTCATTCTCCAGGAGACCGTATTTTACGTCCGGAGAGCCGTCCGGCGCGGTGGCCTCGAGGTTGCGAATCACACTGAAGCGTATGCGCTTGGTCATTGTGCCACCATCTCCACAATCGGCGATCGCGCGCTTTCGTTGCCGCTTTGATCCACCGCCGACACCTGATAGCGATAGTGCTTTCCGTCCGCGATGGCGCGATCGCTGTACGCAGGCGTCGCCAGCAGCTCTCCGACCCGCTCAAACGGGCCGCCGTCGACGGACCGGTAGAGGTAGTATCCGCGCAGATCGGTCTCCGTGTCCGGATTCCAGCTCACCTCGATGCTCGAAACTCCGGCGACCGTCGCAAGGCCACCCGGGACGGCGGGCGGGAAGATATCCGCCGGCGTGATCGAGGTCGCCTCGGACGCTTCACTCTCCGCCTCGGAGGTGCCGCTGGCGACGAAGGCCTGGACCGAATACACGTAGGTCCTCCCGTATTGGGTCTGGTTATCGATGTACTCCGGACTCTTCACAGAGGCAATCAACGAGGGCTTCAACTCGAGCGGCGCGAGGCGGTAGACCCTGTACTCGGCGGCGGCGGAAGCGGACCAACTCAGGCGCACTCCCTCCGGCACGGGTTCCACCTTTAGCGCGGGCTTCGCGAGGGGAGGAACCACCTTGAAGCGGACCGCGTCGGACCACTGGCTAAACCGGCGCTTTCCCGCCGCCCGCACCCGCAGTTCGATGGACTGGCCCACCCAGGGGGCGGCCGGGACCTGGACACGCACCCAACCAGGCGCGCTGGCGGGCGCCTCGATCCGGCGCGCCGCCGCTTCCCAATTTGGCCCCGCGGGACCGGCTCGGAGATCGATTGCAACCGGTTTCTTCAAAACCGCCTTGTCGGTAGTCGCCGCGGGCAGAAGGAAGTCGATCACGAGGTCGTTTCCGCGCTCGACCGCGACAACCTGCGGAATCTGCACCAGGATGCCGAGTGTCGGCGGCTTCGGCGCCCTCACGTAGGCGCAGCCCGCCAGCCAAGCTACGCCCGCGCTCAATGCGAAAACGGAAGACCGGCGGCGCCAAGGCATCTTAAAGAATGTACCGCGTCAGGTCCTGGTCTTTGACGATCTCGGAAAGCTGCTGCCGAACGTACGCCGCATCGATCTTGACGGTTTTCTTCTTGAGATCGGGACCTTCAAACGAAATCTCGTCGAGGACTTTCTCCATGACGGTGTGCAGGCGCCGCGCCCCGATATTCTCGTTGCTCTCGTTGACGCGCGCCGCCAGCCGCGCCACTTCTTCGAGCGCGTCGTCGGTGAAGGACAGCTTGATGCCTTCGGTTTCGAGCAGGGCCGTATATTGCTTGATCAGTGCGTTCTTGGGCTCTTTGAGGATGCGGATGAAATCGCCCTCGGTCAGCGACTTCAGCTCCACCCGGATCGGAAAGCGCCCTTGCAACTCGGGAATCATGTCGGAGGGCTTGGAAACGTGGAACGCGCCGGCGGCGATGAACAGGATGTGGTCGGTGCGGACGAAGCCGTAGCGCGTGTTGACGGTGGTGCCCTCGACGATGGGCAGGATGTCGCGCTGCACGCCCTCGCGGCTGACGTCCGGCCCGTGACCCGACTCGCGGCCGGCGATTTTATCGATCTCGTCGAGGAAGATGATGCCGCTTCGCTCGACGCGCTCGAGCGCGACGCGGGTCACCTGGTCCATGTCGATGAGCTTCTGCTCTTCCTCCTGCACCAGGTATTCGAGCGCCTCGGTGACGCGCATCTTGCGCTTGCGGGAGCGCTGGCCGAAGAGGCCGGGCAGGACATCCTTGAGGTTGATGTCCATTTCCTCCATGCCCTGCGCGGTGGAGATTTCGAAGGACGGCCCGCGCTCCTTGACGTCGAGCTCGACCACGCGGTCGTCGAGCTTGCCCTGGTGAAGCTTCTCACGCAGCTTCTCGCGGGTGCGCTCGGCGGTCTCGCTGGGCTCGGGTTGCGGCGGCATGAGCAGATCGAGGAGCCGCTCCTCGGCGTTCTTCTCGGCGCGGTCGGCGACCTCGTCCAGGCGCTCTTCGCGCACCATTTCGATGGCGATATCGACCAGGTCGCGGATCATCGACTCGACGTCGCGGCCGACGTATCCCACCTCAGTGAACTTGCTGGCCTCGACCTTCAGGAAGGGCGAATTGGCGAGCTTGGCGAGGCGACGGGCGATCTCGGTCTTGCCGACGCCGGTGGGCCCGATCATGAGGATGTTCTTGGGCATCACCTCGTCGGCCAGCTCGGGATCGAGCTTCTGGCGTCGGATGCGGTTGCGCAACGCCACGGCCACGGCGCGCTTGGCGTCGTCCTGCCCGACCACGTACTTGTCGAGTTCCCGGACGATTTCCCGCGGCGTGAGCTCATCCAATATGGGCTCTTCTTCAACCGACTGGCTGGGAAGATAGATTACCATTGCCTATCCGAGTTCCTCGAAGGTGACCTTGTCGTTGGTGTAGATGCAGATCTCGCCGGCGATCGCCATGGACACTTCGGCGATCTTACGCGCTTCCATTTTGGTGTGGCCGGCAAGGGCGGTGGCGGCGGCCTTGGCGAAGGGACCGCCGGAACCGATGGCGGCGATGCCGTCATCCGGCTCGATCACGTCGCCGCTGCCGCTGAGGATGTAGGTGTTGTTGACGTCGGCGACCAGCAGGAGGGCTTCCAGGTGGCGCAGAGCCTTGTCGGTGCGCCAGTCCTTGGCCAGCTCCACCACGGAACGGGGCAGGTTGCCGGTGTGCTGTTCGAGCTTGGTTTCGAAGCGGCTGAACAGGGCGAAGGCGTCGGCGGTGGACCCGGCGAATCCGGCCAGGATCTTGTCGTTATAGAGGCGGCGAATCTTCTTGGCCGAGGCTTTGAGCACTTCCCCGCCGAGGGTGACCTGGCCGTCGCCCGCCATGACGACCTTGCCGTTTCTGCGCACACACAGGACGGTCGTAGACCGTATCCGAGTTTTCATGGGTACAGCTTCTATTGTAGAGCCATCAGCCATTAGCCATTAGCCGTCAGCGTTCAGGCATGGGGAGACAGGGGTCAGGAGGCGCCCTGGGGCAGGTGTTTTCACCTGCCGGTGCCTGACCGAAGGTGAGCGCGGCGTCAGCTTGCGCCGCCCTGGAAGTCGCGGATGGGCAGGAACGGGCCGTCGATGCAGCTCAGGGCGCCGGAGGGGGTGGCGCATTTGCCGCAGATACCGACGCCGCAACTGGTCATGTACTCGATCGAGCCGAGGATGCGGTCTTCGCTCGCCATCGGTTTCTGGATCTCGAAACAGCGCAGGACCATAGGCTCCGGGCCACAGTTGATGAAGACAGCGTCCGGCGGTATTTCGCCCAGCACCGACTGAAGCAAGTCCGGGACGAGGCCGTGGAATCCGGCGGTGCCGTCGTCGGTGGCCACGCGCACCGGCCCCAGGCGCTCGAACTTGTCGAGGTCGTAGAGCTGATCGCGCGAGCGGGCGCCCAGCAGGAACATCTGCGTGTTGCCGGGCCGCAGCTTGTATGCGATCTCGAGCAGGGACGCGGAGCCGGTGCCGCCTCCGGCGAATACCAGCGTGCGGCCGGTGAAGTCCGGCACGCCGCTTCCGTACGGCCCGCGGATCAGAATCTCCGAACCGGCTTTCAACTCCGCCAACTGGCGCGTGAACACGCCCACGGTGCGGACAACGATGCTGCGTTCGGAAGCCGAGAAAACCGCGAACGGCTTCTCTCCTACTCCTGGCAGGCATAGGAAGAAGAACTTTCCCGCCAGGTCGCCATCGCGGTAGTCTCCGGGCAGGCGATCGAGGGCCAGTTTGAAGAGCGAGGGCGTGTAGTCGACGCGGGATTCGATGCGCGCCGTTACGTAATCCATGGGGAGGCGCGTCTCGCAGGAGCATTGGCAAGCCGCGCCGGATGCGAGGTCCCGCATGTAATCGCGCATTTGCGCGCTGTCGAGGCCGGTGAGCGCGCTGCCGACTCCGAACAGGTCGGCTCCGGCCGTGGCGTACTGGCGTACGTGCTCGGCCGAAGCGATGCCGCCCATTCCGATGATGACCGGCCCGGCGCCCAGCGCGGCGCGGACCTGCTGGACGGCGCGCAGGCCTAGCGGACGGATGCCGTCTCCCGAGAGCCCGCCCACCTTGTTGTAGAGAACGGGCTGATCGCCCACGGTAGCCAGCGCCGGGCCGATTGTGTTGGTCACGGTGATGCCGGCGGCGCCTGCGGCCAGGGAGGCGCGCGCAGCGTCGCCCAGGTTCGGAAGCATCGCGGCGAGCTTGACGAATACGGGAACGGCGACCGCCCCGGTGACGGCAGCGGTGATGCTCCTCAGAAGTTCGGGGTCCTGGCCGATCTCGGCGCCGTAGCCCTTGGCGTGCGGGCAGGACATATTCAGTTCGAACCCGTCGGCGATGGGGGCCAGCGTGCGAGCCGCAGCCAGGAAACTGTCCGCGTCGGAACCGAAGATCGAGACCAGCAGGAACTTGTCTTCCGGGATCGGGATGCCGTCGAACTCGGCCAGGAACTTCTCCGCGCCCGGATTGGCCAGGCCGACGGCGTTGATATAGCAGCCGGGGGCATAGCGGGCGTAGATGGGCTCGCGGTACCCGGCACGCGGCTGGTAGCTGATGCTCTTGGTTGTGACTACGCCGATCTCGGGGATCTCGTCGAAACACTTCCGGATGGTGGTGGCGTGTGTGCAGCGAATGCCGGACGGGACGACGAAGCGGCCGCGAACCGTCTTGCGCCCGAGCTGGTATGGCTGGTCAAGCATGTCGAGAGAAGATGATAGCAAAGGTGGCAGGCAGGAAGAATTGTGGGCCGCCGATGAACGCCGATAAACGCGGATCGGTCAATTTGCCTTCTTGATTCGTGTCCATTCGTGTTCATTCGTGGCCAGAATGCTCTCGATTGTTTTTTGGCCACGAATGGACACGAACGGACACGAATAAGACGAAGCCACGACTCATGGTGCGGGGCTGCCGTTCGCGCCGGCTGATGGCTGATAGCCGATGGCTGACTGCCGTTTCTCAGTGGCGGTCGTTGCGCGGCCGGGTCTTGATGACGATGGGCGTAGCTTCGAAGCCGAAACGCTTGCGGATCTGGTTGACCAGGTAGCGTTCCTTGGAGAAGTGCAGCGGAGTCTTGCGGTCGGTGAACAGCACGAAGGTGGGCGGGCGCACCGAGGGCTGGGTGATGTAGAGAATGCGCGGGTCGCGTTCGGATTTGAGCGTCTCGAGGAAGCGGTTCAGCTCTCCGGTCCCCACGCGCCCGGAGGCGGACTCGTAGGCTTGGCGGACGCGGGCGTAGAGGCCGTCCACGCCGAAGCGCGTGCGGGCGGAGATGAAGAGCACGGGCGCGTAGTCGAGGAACTTCATGGTGTCGCGCACGGAGGTCTCGAAAGCGCGCTTGTCTTTGCGCGCGACGGCGTCCCATTTGTTCACGCAGACCAGAACCGCGCGGCCCTCCTCGTGGGCGTAGCCGGCGATGGTGGCGTCGGCGGAGATCACGCCCTCGGTGGCGTCGAGAACCAGGAGCACGACGTTGGCCATGCGGATGTGGCGGCGGGCCATCACCACGCTGAGCTTCTCCGCCATCAGTTTGGTCTTGCCCTTGCGCCGGATTCCGGCGGTATCGACGAAGACGTAGGCCGTTCCCTCGCGCTCGATGGCCACGTCCACCGCGTCGCGCGTGGTTCCGGCGACGGGCGAGACGATGGCGCGGTCCTCGCCCACCAGCGCATTGAGCAGCGTTGATTTGCCGACGTTCGGCCGGCCGATGATGGCGACCTTGATCTTCCGCTCCGGCTCCGGCGTCTCCTCGGGCACGTTGCGGGGGAGGCCGGCGGTGACGTGATCGAGCAGATCGTCGACGCCGAGGTGGTGCTCGGCCGAGACGGGGAACAGGTCGGCGATCCCGAGCGTGTAGAAATCGGAGGCCAGCGATTCGCGCGAGGCGGTGTCGACTTTGTTGACGGCGAGGGCGACCGGCTTGCCGAGCTGGCGGAGCAGTTGCGCCAGGTCGCGATCGGCGGCGGTCAGCTCCGTGCGGCCGTCCACCACGAAGATGATGTGCACGGCGGTCTCGATGACGTGGCGCGCCTGCTTCAGGATCTCGGTGGGGATGTGCTCGGCGTCGCCGCGGACGATGCCGCCGGTGTCGATCAGCTCAAACAGGCGGCCGTGGTGTTCGGCGGTCCCGTGAATGCGGTCGCGCGTGATGCCGGGCTCATCGCCCACGATGGAGCGGCGCTGGCCGATGATGGCGTTGAAGAGCGTGGATTTCCCGACGTTGGGCCGGCCCACGACGACGATGGTAGGCAGCGCTTCGGCGGGAGGCATAAGAACTAGGGTAGCAGCGGCCGGCGCCCGGCAGGCTGGCTCACAGCTGTGACTTCATGGCAGCCGCAAGGATTGGCTTGGCCCATTCCGGTGTCAGCTCGAGATTGCGCCAGCTCACAACTTGGCCGCGAACCATGTGGAGGAGGAGCTTCGGTTCTGGGATGGCGCCCGCGTCCGGATCGGCTTCGCGACTATTGTCGTAGACGCGAAGCTCGGTTAGCCTGGGCATAAGCTGAATCAGGTTGGCCCGGCTGCGGTCGTACCGGTCGCGAATTCTCGCCTCGGGAATATCGTGGCCGCCCTTGGCGACTCTCGCCCGCACCCGTGCGATATGAAGCTCGGCGCTGCTCAGGCCCACGTACCAGATGAGCACCTCGATTCCCGCCGAAAGCGCCGAGTCGAGCAGCGCCGGGATCGTGCGGCCTCCCAGCGTGGTCTCGAACGCAAAATCCAACCGTTCGGCGATGGCGCGTTCGAGCAGCCGCTTCCCCTGGCCCCAGGCGGCGCTATTCGCTTCCGCCAGCGCGATCCCGGGATTGGCGGCCAGGACCAGGTTCGTAGCTTCGTCCGGGTTGAAGTATCCGGCGCCCCGCGCGCGGAACATGGCGCCCGCGACGCTGCTCTTTCCGGCGCCGTTGGTTCCGGCCAGGACATAGATACGGGAGATCTGGGCTCTATCGTCCACGCCCGCGCGCCGCCGCCACGGCAGCCTGTCCTAAGCGCTTCGGCGATGCATCGAAGGCGGCTTTCATGCCGGCGCGAGCCGCCGGCGTCTGCATTCCGGCGAGAAGGAGATCGAATTCGCCGCTCAGCGTGTCGAGTTCGGCGCGGTGGGAGCGCGACAGGGCGTTGAACTCGTCCACGGAAATCAGAACCGCTTTGGGGGCGGAGTGCCTGGTGATCACCACCGTGCCGCCCTGAATCGCCTTTTCGAGGATGCGGCCAAATTCGTTCTTCGCGGCAGTCGCCGAAATGGAGGCGGCCTGCGGCCGTTCACCGCGGTACCCGTTCGGCGTCACCGGGACGCGCCGCCGCGAGCGGCAGAGGCCAACCGCATAAGACGCCGTCTGTGCGAGCAGTTTCGCCGCAATGGGCTTGACTAGGGATTGGACCGCTCCTAACTTCGTCCCCTCGATCGCGGCGCCGTTGTCCGGCGCGTCGAGCATGAGGATCACCGGCAGATCGGGAGAGCGGGCGCGCAGGCGGCGCAAGAGTGCGAGGCCGCCGGGCTGAGGCATCGAGACGTCGCTGAGAATCGCGTCAAACTGATCGCTTTCGATACGCCGCAAGGCATCGCTGCCGTTCGAGGCTTTAGCCACCTCGAAGCCCGCCTCGGTCAGCGATTGAGCGTAGGAGGCGAGCACCGAAGGCTCGTCATCCACGATGAGAAGGTGGCCGTTGGACATCTACGTTTACCATCCCCGAAGCCATATTAGCCATTTTAGCTAAAATAGTCAATCCTGAGACGGGGGGTCTCGGCGCAAGATGCCCCTGAGATCTGGCTTCTCGGCCAAGGCTCGATCCTTCAGCCGTCAGCGGCCCACCATGCGCATGGCGGCCTCGGAGTAGCGAGTGCCGGCGAAAGCGCCCTTGGGCGCGGCCTCCTCGATGCGCGCAGCGTCGGCGGGCGTCCAGGGGATGTCGAGCGCGGCGACGTTCTCTTCGAGCCAGGTGCGCCGCTTGGTTCCGGGGATCGGCACGATGTCCTGGCCCTGCTCCAGCACCCAACGCAGCGCGAGCTGCGCCGGCGTCACGGATTTCGCCGCCGCAATTCCGTGCACGCGCTCGACTACATCCAGGTTGCGCTGGAAGTTGTCGCCCTGGAAGCGCGGCGAGGTGAGCCGAAAATCGTCCGGCCAGAGATCTTCGGGACTCTTGATCTTCCCGCTGAGGAAGCCGCGGCCGAGCGGGCTGTAAGCGACGAACGCGATGCCGAGCTTGCGGCAAACGGGCAGGATTTCGTCCTCCGGATCGCGGCTCCACAGCGAGTATTCGGTCTGGAGCGCGGCGATGGGATGCACGGCGGCGGCACGGCGGATGGTTGCGGGCCCGGCTTCGGAGAGCCCGAGGAAGCGCACCTTGCCCTCTTCGACCAGGCGCGCCATGGCGCCGACGGTCTCCTCGATCGGAGTGTCGGGATCGACGCGGTGCTGGTAGTAAAGGTCGATGGTGTCCAGGCCCAGGCGCTCCAAGCTCGCCTCGCAAGCCTGGCGGACGTATTCGGGGCGGCCGTTCACGCCGCGGAATCGCGGGTCGCCGGTGCGGACGATGCCGAACCTGGTGGCCACGACGACGCGATCGCGACGGTCGCGGATGGCCTGGCCGACCAGCCGTTCGTTGTCCCCCGGGCCGTACATGTCGGCCGTATCGAGGAAGTTGACGCCGAGGTCGATGGCGCGGTGAATGGTGGCAATCGATTCCCGGTCGTCGCGCACGCCGTAGAACTCCGACATTCCCATGCAGCCAAGCCCGATCGCGGAGACGCGGACGCCAGTCTTGCCCAGAGCGCGGGTTTGCATGCCTTCACCCTAGCACGGGACCGGGAGGCACTTCGAGGACGCAGATGTCGGCCAGGTTGCGGTACATCTCGGCGTAGTCGAGACCGTAGCCGACCACGAACTCGTCGGGAATCCGGAAGCCGACGTAGGCGACGTCCACCGGGCGCAGCCGGCGGTCCGGCTTGTCGAGAAGCGCCACGATGCGTAGCGAGCTGGGGCGGCGCTGTTCGAGAACGCCGACCAGGTAGCTCAGCGTGATGCCGCTATCGACGATATCCTCGACGATCAGGACGTCGAGGCCATCGATGGCGGTGTCGAGATCCTTGGTGAGCTTGACTTCGCCGGAGCTGGTCTTGCCCTTGCCGTAGCTGGAGATGCCGATGAAATCGATGCGCACGGGGCGCGTGATGGCGCGCGCCAGGTCGACCAGGAAGAAGCAGGCGCCCTTGAGGATGGCGACCAGGAGCACGCCGTTGGGGTAGTCCTTGTCGATGGCGGCGCCCAGTTCGCGGATGCGGGCCTGGATCCGCTCGGCGGGCACGAGAACGCGCGTTGGGGACTCTGGCATGATGGGCCGAGAACGATTCTTGATTGTAGTACGATGAGGCAGAGGAGCTGATTGCGAAGTAAGAGCGCAGAACCCACGCCAGCCCGCGATGCCGCCGCCGCGCCGATGATTGCGGTTCGCGCGGCCGAGTCCAAGAAAGCCTCCGAAGTGCGCGTCCTCGACCTGCGGGATGTCAGCACGTTCACGGATTTTTTCGTCATCTGCTCGGGCGCCAACGCCCGCCAGATCCAGGCCATTTGCGATGAAGTGGAGCTCGAACTGAAACGGGACGGCGAGCTGCCGCTGGGCATCGAAGGGTACGACAAAGCCGACTGGGTTCTGGCCGACTACGGCGACTTCATCGTGCACATCTTCTCGCCGGCCGCGCGGGAGTTCTACGGTCTGGAGCGCTTGTGGCGGCAGGCCAAGGACGTGAAGCTTCCCGAGACGGCCGGGGCGTGAGGATCGACAGGCCGGAGGCCTGTCCTACGGCTTGCCGGCGACGATGGCCGGCGACGACCCGCCGATTTCGACGGTCTCCACCGTGTTGAAGCCCGCCTCTTTCAGCCACTCCATGTACTCGGCTAGCGTGAAGGTGTCTCCTTCCGTACTGTGGACGAGCGTATTGAGGGCGAAGAGCAGCGGGAAGGGCGGCCCGGTGCGCTCGTCATTCGGCACCATGTCGATGATGGCCACCCGGCCCCCGGGTTTCAGGGCGCGGCCGATGCGGCGGAGCAGGTCGCGCGAGGATGCCTCGCCTTCGGTGTGCAGCACGTTCCCGAGCACCGCCAGGTCGAACCGGCTCTCGCCGAAGTCGGCTTCTTTCAGGTCCCCGGGCATGAAATCGAACTGCCGCTCGACGTCGTGACGCCGCAGGTATTCGCGGGTGGTATCGAGGACCACCGGGAAGTCGAGCGCGGTGACTCGCGAGCGCGGGTCGGCTTCGGCGATGGCGATGCCCCACACGCCCGAGCCGCAGGCCACGTCCAGGACCTGAAGCCTCTGACGCGCCGTCCCCGCACCCAACGCCGTCGCAAGCCGGCGTGCCGGTTCCCGGTTCATGACATGCAAGGTGCGGACCAGGCGGGGAAAGAACTGCTCGGCATCCTGCTGCCGCTCCAGGTGGTGGGGAGCGCTGCCGGTCCGGATGATGTCGGCGAGCCGGCTCCAGGAGTCCATCAGGTAGTTCGTCTCCAGGACGGAGCCAAGGTAGTTGGGGCGCTCGCGGACCAGGTATTCCGCTGCCAGCGGGGCAAGGGCGTAGCGGTCGTCCTGCTTCGAGAGCAGTTCGAGGCCGGTCAGGGAGTCGAGAAGCATGCGGGTGCCTCGCTCAGTGGCGCCGGCGGCGCGGGCCACTTCCGCCGCGGTGCCGTTGCCCGCGGCGAGGTGCGAAAAGACGTCCAGTTGAACCGCCGCGCTCAGAACGCACGACGGCGCATAAGAAAACCACATCCGCTGGATTGGTTGTGGATCGAGCGCAGTTCCGGCGCTCAGGTGAGGCGATGCCATAGTTCCCTCCGAGTGGAATGACCCCATTGTACGCGCAGTTTTGATTCGGGCTAAGCGGTCCGGTTGCCCTCAAGCCGCGTCGGCGGCGTGGTAGGAGCTGCGCACGAGCGGGCCGGCTTCGACGTGCGCGAATCCCATATTGAGCCCCTTTCGGCGCAGGGCGGCGAATTCTTCCGGCGGAACGTAGCGGATGACGGGCAGGTGCTTCGGGGAAGGCCGCAGGTACTGGCCCAGCGTGAGGATGTCGACGGCGTGCGCGCGCAGATCGCGCATGACTCCGAGAACCTCGTCCGCGTTCTCGCCCAGGCCGAGCATGAGGCCGGACTTGGTGGGGATCTCCGGACGCGCGGACTTCGAGTAGGCGAGGATGTCGAGCGAGCGCTCGAAGCGCGCGCCGAGGCGGACCTGGCGGTAGAGCCGCGGGACGGTCTCGGTGTTGTGGTTGAGCACGTCCGGCTCGGCCTCGAGCACGATGTCCATGGCGGCGTGGGAGCCCTGAAAATCGGGGATCAGGACCTCGACTCGGCAGCCGGGGATGCGCTCGCGGATGGCGCGGATGGTGAGCGCGAACAGCTCCGCGCCACCGTCCTTGCGGTCGTCGCGATTGACGCTGGTGACGACGGCGTACTTCAAGCCCATCGCGGCGGCGGCCTCGGCGACGCGGCGCGGCTCGTCGGCATCCACCGCCAGCGGAGCTCCCTTCCGCACGGCACAGAAGCCGCAGCGCCGCGTGCAGACGTTGCCGAGAATCATGAACGTGGCGGTGCGGTGGTTCCAGCACTCGCCCACGTTGGGGCAGGCCGCGCTCTCGCAGACCGTGTGGAGGCGCAGGCGCTCGATGAGGGTCTTGAGCTCGCGGTAGTTGGCGCCCACGGGCGCGGGCGCGCGGAGCCACTCCGGCCGCGGCGGTTGCGGCTGCTGGTAAATCGTCACCAACACTGATTCCATTGTAGAGGGGCGGCGGGGGGCCGATCTTGATGCACGGCACGGTGCGGCTTCAAAGTCGTTCGTACACCCGCAGCAGCGTCGGCGCGACCTTGTCCCAGGTGTAGTGTTCCCGCGCATGGCGGCGGCCGCGCTCGCCGATCTCCGCGTCCCCGCGTGCTTCGTAGGCCGCGACGATCCGGCCCGCCACATCGGCCGCGTTGCCGGATTCGAACACGAAGCCGCAGTCGGCTTCGCGCACGATCCGCACCAGCGGCTTGGCGTTCGACACCAGGACCGGTTTCGCCAGCAGCATGTACTGGAACAGCTTGTTGGGAACCGTGGTGTCGATGAACGGGCTCGCTACATGCGGAACCGTACACAGGTCGCTGGCGAGAATGTACGACGGGATTTCCCGGAAGGGCACGAAGCCGGTGAACCGGACCTGGCTGCCGATCCCTTGTTCCTCGGCCAAGCGGCGCAGGCGCGGCTCGTCATCCCCATCGCCGGCGATATAGACGCGCAGGTTCGGCACGCGCCGAGCCGCCAGCGCCGCGCCGCGGATCAGGTCGTCGAGGCCCCGCTCCGCCGTGAGCTTGCCCACGTACAGAATCTTGTAGCAGCCGGGTTCGGCGTCGAGCGGCGTCTCCGTCCGCACCGTCGGGTTGGAGAACAGGGCTTCGTCCACCGCGTTCGTCACCACCGAGATCCGTTCGGCGGGTACGCCTTTCGCGATCAGCCGCTCCCGCATTTCTTCGACCACGGTAATGATGTGGTTGACGCGCCGGACGGAATAGCGCTCGACGGCGCCGGCGAAGCGGTGATTCTTGAAGACTCGCGTCTTCCAGTTGGTGCGGCCCCAAAGCCGCAGCGCCTCCGGATAGTTCTCCCACATGTCCAGCACCACGGGGATGCGGAACGCGCGGCCCACCCAGATCGCGGCCGGCGCCAGCGGCACGTCGATGACCTGTAGCGCCTGTATGCCGAACTGCTTCACGACGCTTCTCAATCCGGCCACCCACAGCGGATTGAAGAAGTAGGGCGTCTTGACCAGCCGGCTCAGCGCAGGGTTTGCGAGGCGGGGTTTGAGGCGCAGGACGCGCAGATGGCCCAATCGCTCCTCGCCGGCGGCGTCGCCGTTGCATACCAGGAACGTCTCGTGTCCGGCCGCGCTCAGGGCCGCCGCCATCTTCTCGGCGCGCTCGCACGCCCACAGCCCCGCTCCCTGATAGATGAAACAGATCCGCATGTTCTCCAAGTATGCCCGCTCCCTTACGGTCGCGGTTCCGTACTTCCTTTCCCGGCCAGTTCGGAATACAGCCTCACCAGCGCGCGGCGGTGCGCCTGGACGGAATGCCTGGCGGTCACGAGTTGCCGGCCCGCCTCGGCCAGGCGGCGCCGCAAGTCCGCGTCGGCCATGAGGCGCGCCAATGCGTCGGCCATGGCGAGCGGATCTTGCTTCTCGATGAGCAGGCCCGTTTCGCCATCGGTCACGATCTCCGGGACGCCGCCCACTCGCGTCGCCGCCACCGCGACCCGAGCAGCTAGCGCCTCCAGTACCACGTTGGGCGAGCCCTCCGTATGAGAGGGCAGCGCCACCACGTCCGCCAGCGCGTAGTATGGCCGCACGTTCGCCTGGTAGCCCGCAAACGTCACGGCGCCCTCCAATCCCAGTCCCTGGGAGCGCTGTTCGAGCGCGGCGCGCTCGGGGCCATCCCCGACGATGACGAAGCGCACCGGGCTCTCCGGCTGCCGCGCGCGCAGGATGGCGGCCGCTTCGAGCAGATCCCGGTGTCCTTTCTCGCGCGAGAGCCGGCCCACGGTGACCACCAGGAACTCGCCGCCAGCCAGCCCCAGCTCCGCCCGCACGCGCTCCATCTCCTCAGGCGGAGGAGCGACGAACCGTTCCACTGGGTTGTGCTGCACCACGATCCGCGAGGCCGGCACTCCCCAGCGTTGAAGCCGCTCGGAGAAGGCTCCGCACACGCAGACGAGCCGGTGCGCGCGGCGCAGGGACCAGCGGTCGCACTGGTTGTAGAGGCGGTCTTTCCAGTCCGTCGCCGTGTATCCGTGCTGGAACGCTACCCAGGGAACCTGGCGCCACAGGCCCAGCCACCGCACCAGCAGGTGCGACTTCACGTTGTGGGTTTGGATGATGTCCGGCTGGCGGCGGGCCACCAACTCGCGCAACTGCGCCAGCGCGCCCAGGTCGAAGCGGCGCTTCTCCACGATCGTCTCCGCCTCGATGCCGGCGGCGCGGATGGCGTCGAGGAACGCCGCGGAATCGTTGCCCCGCCGGTAGGTGGCGATGGTCAGCTCCACTTCCGGGCGCGCGCGCACCGCGAACTCGATGAGGTTCCGCGCGGGTCCAGCCGCCCGCCGCGCCTCCATGAAGGCCAGGACTTTGATCGTACCTTTCTCCAGCCTTGAATTATAAGTGCAGTGAGGCGGTCCGCGGTTGCGGTACGATTTGAGTTCGATGCTTTCGTTCGCGAGCCGGCTGTGCTGGCGCAGGTTCCTGGCGCGCAACGCTCGGCCCTGGACCGACCTGGAAGAGTTTCCGGCCCTGGACCCCGCGCAGCAGCGCCGTGAGATGGCCAGCCGTCTGCTGGCGCAGATCCGCTACTTCGGCAGCCGGGCGGACGCGCTCCCGGAGTGGAAGGACGCGGCGCGAATCGCCGATCCCGACGACCTCTGGCGCCTCTGGCCCAGCTTGCCCGTGATGACCAAGCAGACGCTTCGGGAGCGCTTTCCGGCGACGGAGACTCGCGATCGCTTCGGCCTCTCGGGCAAGCTCAACGCCACCGGCGGATCGACCGGCGAGCCGACGCAGGTCTTCCAGGACACGCTGGCGATTCGGACCGCCGCTGCCGGCAACATCTACACCCGAATGCGCATGGGCTGGCGCCCCGGCATGGCCACGATTATCGTCTGGGGTTCGGAGCGCGACATCGGCCAGCAGACCGCCAACCGGCGGGTCCGCGCGCTCGAGTGGATGCTGCGGGAGCGCCTCATCGACGGCTACCACTTGAGCCAGTCCACCGTGGAGCGCGTGCTCGCAATTGTCCGCGCCCAACGACCGGTGGCGATTTACGGCTTCACTTCGATGCTCGAATACGTCGCGCGGGCCGTGGTGGAGCAGGGAAGCTCGCCGCCGGCCGGCAGCGTGCGTACGGCGTGGTGCGGCGGCGAGATGCTGTTTCCCGAGCAGGTCGGCCTCTTCGAGCGGGCCTTCGGCGTTCCCTTACTCAACCGCTACGGGGGCCGCGAGCTTTCCACCATGGCCTGCCAGTTCGAGGCGGGCGGCCCTCTGCACGCGCTGCGGCCGTGGCTCTTCCTGGAGGTTCTGGACGAAAGCGGCAAGCCGGCCGAGCCGGGAACGATGGGCAGGCTGGTGTGGACCAGCACCGTCTGCCGCGGCACGCCGTTCCTGCGCTACGACATCGATGATATGGGAATCTTCGATGCCACCCACCAGACCGAATCCGGCATCGGCGCGCTGCGCGAGCTTTGCGGGCGGCGCGCCGGAGTCATGAAGCTGGCCGACGGGCGCGTCATCAGCAATCTTTACTGGAATCATCTGTTCAAGGAGTTCCCGGAGGCCCGGCAGTTCCAGGTGGTCTACAAGACCAGCGGCGAGATTTGGATCTACCTGGCCGGCGAGGGCATGCCGGAGGCGCGCGAGGCCGCGTTGCGCGCCAAGCTCCGCCCCCTGCTGGCGGAGATACCGGTGAAGCTGTTGTGGACGGCCGAGATTCCCCGCGGGGCGCAAGGCAAGCTGGTGCAGGTGATCCGGGAATAGGCTGGCGACCCGGCGTATGCGCCGATTCCCGCAACGCCCCGTGCCGCTGCACCGTCACGTAACAAGGGGCAGCGCGACGCGACCGGTCAGCGTATTGTGTCTCGTGACGCTCGCGGCCGGGGTGTTGGCCGCTCAGCGGTACTTTCCGCCTGGCGTTCTCGACCCGGCAGCGGCTTCGTATTCCCGAGATCTCAAAGCTCTGCACGAACCCCCGTTATGGGAACTCTCGCAGCGGGATCCGAAGGCGGAGGCTTACCGGTTTCTCTGGCTGCGCTCGTCGCACCACCCCGTCGCCGTTCGGCTGATTGTGAGTTCAAGCGGGTCCGGATGGATACACACCCGTATGACCTCCGGCAGGGGGTGGGATCAGCCAGGGAGAATCATCCATTACGGCGTGTCCTGGCTAACGAAACGCAAGACGCAATCGTTCCTGGCCGCTCTGGAGAGTGCGGACTTTTGGAAGCTACCCACCCTTGCGGACGTGAGGGAGGTCAGTGCGGGCTACGCCTCGCAGTGGATCGTCGAGGGCGTGAGCAACGGGCGGTACCAGATCATCGGCCGCTCTTCTCCGGACTTGGCGGACCCGGTCCGGGCGATTGGCCTGTTGGCGCTGAGGTTGGGCCGGCTCAGGATGCGCTCCCGCGAGGTGTACTGATCAGCGCGCTGTAGTAATCCTCCAGCCGCCGGATTGCGCCGCCGATTTCGAATCGCTCGCGGCAGCGTTCGAGGGCGCGGCGGCCCATCTCGTCCCGGCGGTTCCGGTCCCGCAGCAGCTCGACGATCGGCCGCGCGAAGGCCTCCGGCGTCCGTTCCCGCACCAGGTAGCCGGTGACGCCGTAGTCGATGGCTTCGGCGTTGCCGCCCACATCCGTCGCTATCACGGGAAGGCCGGCGGCCATGTATTCCAGGATGGCGTTCGAAAAGCCCTCGCTCTGGGACGAGAGACAGCCGATGGACATGCGGCGCAGGTGGGCGGGCACCTCGCCACGGCCGTCCGTGAAGGTTACTCGCCCGGAAATTCCCAGCTCTTCCGCCAGGCGCCCCAGTTGGTCGCGCAAGGGGCCCTGGCCGGCCAGAAGAAAGACCGCCTCGGGAACCTCGGCCGCCACCAGGCGGGCGGCACGCAGGAACAAATCCAGATCCTTGACCGGGCGGTAATTGGCCACGATCCCGATGGTCGCGGGTTCGCTGTGGCCCGGTGCGTATCGCTCCAGATCGACGCCGTTATAGAGAACGTCCACCTTCTCCGGGGCGAGACCCTCCGCCTCGACTACCCGTTGCTTCACCTGCTCGGAATTGGCCAGCACGCGGGTGGTGTGCCGGTTCAGGTAGCGAAACACGCGCAGAAGCCGGGGCGTGTACCAATAACCCATGTTGCGCCGGCTGGTGACGACCGCCTTGGCGTTCGATCCTTTGGCCGCCAGAACTCCCACGATGGTGGCCTTCGGCGCGAAGGTATGCACGACGTCGATGGCCCGCTCGTCGATGTAGCGGCGCAGGGCCAGAATCTGCCGCAGGCCGTTCGGCCGCCAGACGCTGACCACGGGGTAGACCCGCGTGGGGCAGGGCATCTCCCGCAGCCGCGGGCTGTCCTGGAGACAGCACAGGTGCGGATCGAATCGCTCTCGATCGAGCCGCGCGATCACTTCGGCCACGTGGCGTTCCGTGCCCGCATCTTCCCCGATCGTATCGGTGCACAGAAGGACGGCGACCCTGGGCACTTACAGCATGCCTTCCACGCTCGCGTAAACGCTCTCGAGCGCCGCGCCGAGCTGGGATGTGTCTTTGCCGCCGGCTTCCGCCATGTCGGGCCGGCCGCCGCCCTTGCCGCCCACGGCCTGCGCCACCGCGCCCGCCAGCTTGCCGGCGTGGACCTTGGCGGTGAGATCCTTGGTGACCGCCGAGACGATGGCCACGCTGGAATCCTCGGCCGATGCCAACACGATGACCGCGCTCTTCCACTTGTTGCGGAGCGAATCCGCCAGAGCGCGCATCTGCTGGCGGTCCAGTCCATCCACGCGCTCGGCCAGGACCCGCACGCCCTTTAGCGTGCGCGCCTGCTGTTCGAGGCCGCTCAACTGCGCCTGCGCGACTTTGGCCTTGAGCTGATCGACCTGACGTTCCAGCGCGCGCCGCTGCTCGAGCGCCTTCTCGACCTGCTCCACCAGCTCGCTCTCCGGGACGCGCAGCAGATCCGCCACGCGGCGAAGCGACGCCGCGGCCTCCTCGAAGCGCTCCAGCGCGCCCTCGCCGGTCACGGCTTCAATGCGCCGCACGCCGGAGGAAATACTGCCCTCGGAAACGATTTTGCAGAGGCCGATCTCGCCCGTGCGCCCGACGTGCGTGCCGCCGCACAGCTCCTTGCTGAAGCCCGGGACCTGTACCACGCGCACGTGCTCTCCGTACTTCTCGCCGAACAGCGCCATGGCGCCGGTATTGAGCGCCTGGTCCAGCTCCATGAGCGTGGTCTGGACCGGCTGGTCCGCCAGAACCTGCTCCGTCATCAGCCGCTCGACTTCGGCCATCTCGACCGCATCCACGGGGGCGTAGTGCGTGAAATCGAAGCGCAGCCGCGACGGCTCGACCACCGATCCCGCCTGCTTGACGTGCGTGCCCAGCACGGCGCGCAGCGCGGCATGGAGCAGGTGCGTGGCGGTATGGTTGCGCATGGTGGCGAGCCTCAAGCCCACGGCCACCTGCGCGCGGACCTCGTCTCCGAGCCGCAGCGGGGCCACGGTAACCACCTTGTGAACGGTCAGACCCGCGACCGGCGCGTAGGTGTCTTCCACTTCCGCGACGCGGTCGCCCGCGGCCGAGTAGAGCGCGCCCTTGTCGCCCACCTGCCCGCCCGCCTCGGCGTAGAAGGGCGTGCCGTCAAGCACGATTTCGGCGCTCTCGCCCGGGCCGATCTCCTCGACCCTCTCCTGGCCCACCACGATCGCGCGCACCCGCGCCGCCGCCTCGAGCGCTTCGTAGCCCAGGAACTTCGTTCGCCCATCGGCCAGCAACGCCTGGTAGACCGGAGCGACGGCCGCTCTCTCCGCACCTTTCCAACTCGCGCGGGCGCGCTCGCGCTGCTTCTGCATTTCGGTCTGGAAGCCCTCGCTATCGACTGCCAGCCCGTACTCCCGCGCCATCTCCTGCTGCTCCTCGAGAGGCAGGCCGTAGGTGTCGTAGAGCTTGAAGGCCACGCTACCGGCCAGCACTCCCTGCGCGCCCTTGGCTTCGTCGTGGAAGATGCGCTCGGCCACCTCGAAGGTGGTGGCGTAACGGTGCTCCTCGTCCCGCACCACGCGCGAGATGCGCTCGACGCTCTCCATCAGCTCCGGGTAGGCGGGCTTCATCAGCTCGGCCACGAACGCGCCGACCTGGTACAGGAACGGCTCGTGGACGCCGATCCGCCGGGCGTGCCGCATAGCGCGCCGCATGATCTTGCGCAGCACGTAGCCGCGGCCGTCGTTGGCCGGCAGCACGCCGTCGTGGATCAGAAACTCGGTGGCGCGGGCGTGATCGGCCACGATGCGCAAGGCCGTGTCGACCTTCGCGTCTTCGCCATAGCGCACCCGGAACAGGTCCGCGGCGCGGTGGATGATGGGGCAGATCAGGTCCGCGTCGTAGTTCGAGAGCTTGCCCTGCATCACGGCCGCGACGCGCTCCAGGCCCATCCCGGTGTCGATGGACGGCCGCGGCAGCGGCGTCAACCGGCCGCTCGCATCGCGGTCGTACTGCATGAAGACCAGGTTCCAGATCTCGACGTAGCGGCCCGATTCGCTGGGGAAATGATCGTCTTCGCCGGGCAGGTCCGAGCCTTCGGGACCCAGGTCGTAGTGCAGCTCCGAGCAGGGGCCGCAGGGGCCGGTTTCGCCCATCTGCCAGAAGTTGTCCTTCTCGTCCTGACGGAAGATGCGGTCCCGCGGCACGCCCGCGACCTTCTGCCACAGCTCCTCGGCATCGTCGTCGTCGCGGAAGACGGTGATGTAAAGGCGGTCCTTGGGGAGGCCGTAATCCTTGGTCACCAGCTCCCAGGCGAAGGCGATGGCGTCGCTCTTGAAGTAGTCGCCGAAGGAGAAATTGCCCAGCATCTCGAAGAAGGTGTGATGGCGGCGGGTGAAGCCCACGTTCTCCAGGTCGTTGTGCTTGCCGCCCGCGCGCACGCATTTCTGCGAGGACGTGGCACGGCTGTAGTCGCGCTTCTCGCGGCCGAGGAAGACGTCCTTGAACTGGTTCATCCCGGCGTTGGTGAACAGGAGCGTCGGATCGTTGGCCGGCACCAGCGACGAGCTGCGCACGATCCGATGCCCGCGCTGGGCGAAGAAGTCCAGGAATCTCTGACGTATCTGATGGCCGGTCACCCTCCCATTCTGCCATGCGCCGCGAGCGCGGGGCGTGCTATCGTGAGGGCAGAAATGGGGCTGCACTACCAGGAGTTCGGCGCGGGCGCGCTCGAGCCGTTCGCCGAGTGCTTCTGGCGCGGGGATACGGCAGCCGGGGTTCCCGCCGATCCCATACCGCCGGATGGCTGCATGGACATCGTATTCTGGCCGGAAGGCGGCCTGCGCGTCGTGGGCGCCATGACCGTCACGCAGACGGCCGCGCTGCCGCCGCAGACGCAGTTGGTGGGCATCCGGTTTCGTCCCGGGATGGCCGGCTTTTTCCTGGGCGGTGTGGCGCCGGAACTGGTGGACCGCTGGACGCCGCTCGAAGACCTGTGGGGCGCTCGCGGGCGCCGCCTGCATCAGGAATTGGGCGACTCGGCCTCCGCGGCCGCGCGCTTTCTGTCCCTCTCTCGCGCGCTGCCTCTCCCCGAGCGCGGCCTGGACTGCGTGCACCGAGCCATCTCGGCCATCGTGACCGCGGGGGGCGCCGTCGACCTGGACTGGGTGGCGAGCCAGGCCCGCCTGAGCCCGCGCCAGTTCCGCCGGCGTTGCGCGGACGAGACCGGCCTCTCGCCGAAACTGCTCGCCCGCGTGGTGCGATTTCGGCGCGCCGCCGCGCTGGCCAAGCGTCTCGGCTGGGCCGCGGTGGCGGCCGAGTGCGGCTACTCCGACCAGCCCCACTTGATCCGCGATTTCCGCGAGTTCACCGGCTCGGCGCCCGGCGGTTTCGCGCGCGACCGTTTTGTACAAGCCACGGCCCGCGCCACCGGTTAATATCGGCGTATGAAACTCACTCCCGTTCTGGCTGTCGATGAGATCGAGAAATCCCTGCCTTTCTGGGTGGACCGCGTCGGTTTCACCAAAACCGTCGAGGTGCCCGAAGGCAACCGCCTCGGCTTCGTCATCCTGGTGAAGGACGGCGCCGAAGTCATGCTGCAAACCTGGGAGAGCGTGAAGAAGGAAGCGCCCAGCCTGGTTCCCGCGGGGCCCGCCACGGGCTCCTTCCTATTCGTCGAGGTGGGCGACTTCGACGACATTCTCAAGCGCGTCGCGGGCTGCGAGATCGCGCTGGCGGAGCGGACGACCTTCTACGGCATGAGGGAAATCGTCGTGCGGGAACCGGGCGGGCATCTGGTTTGCTTCGCGGCGAAGGTTGGGTAGGGGCCTACTCTCACGTCTCGAACAACGATCTCGGAAGTTCCGACTGCCGGACGATGCTCAGCAGCGTGCCACGCCGGAGCGCATCGTGAAGCGGAACCGGAACGGTTATGGTCGTTGTCTCCGAACGCTTTTGCATGATCCGATGGCTCCCTCGCTGGCGGACCGCGGCGAATCTGTTCTCTTCGAGAATCCGTCAAACCTCCGAGCCCGAAAGGACTCGAAGGCTACCCAACCGGCACCTCAACCTGAGTCACGAAGACTTCGTCGTGAAGGCGTCGGGCGACTTCGGACGGGGCGGCCGTTTCGAAGAACAGTGTGAGTGCCTCGATCAGGTTTGTACGCGCTTCCTCAATCGACGCACTCTGGCTGGCGACATCAAGCTCCGGGCACAACGCCACGAAACCGTCGTCCTCACGCTCGATGATCGCAGTTAGGCGCTGTGCCGGCCTCATGATCCGAGTCTACGCCAGTTTCAGCTACCGCCCTCGCGCCACCACTCCCGAGCCCTCTCGAATGGTCACGAACTGGTTCGCCGCCAGACCGCTCACGCGCTCGTTCGTGCCGCTCGGCCACGCGATGTCGATCGCCGTCGCCGAAGGGTCCTGGCCCAGGCCGAAGGTCAGCGCCAGGTCGCTCTGCGAGCAGTAGCTCGACCCGCTGTGCACCGTCTGCGTCTGGCGCCCCGACGCGCTCGTCAACCGCACCACCGCGCCGATCGCGTCGCGGTTCGAGCGCGTCCCCACCAGCTTCAACGACAGCCAGTGGTTGCGGTTGCCGCCGTCGTTGCGCAGCAGGCGCGCCGGGCCGCCATTGGTGCTGACGAGAATGTCGAGGTCGCCGTCGCGATCGTAGTCGGCGTAGGCGGCGCCGCGCGCCACCACCGGCCGCGCGAAATCCGGGCCCACCGAACGCGAGACGTCTTCGAACCGGCCGCCGCCCATGTTGCGGAAGAGCAACGGCGATTCCCGGTACGCGATGCGCGGCTGCACCCGCCCGATCTCCTCGTCGATGTGCCCGTTGGCCGCGAAGATGTCGGGCCAGCCGTCCAAGTCGTAATCGAAGAAGAAGCAGCCGAAGGTCAGCGAGAGCAGGCTTGATCGGCCCACCGCCGAGCGCGGCGCCTCGTCCACGAACAGCCCGTTGCCCTCGTTGTGATACAGCCCCAGCATCTGGTTCGAGAAGTTGCCCACCAGCAGGTGCGTGCGCCCGCTGCGGTCGTAGTCGGCCGCATCCACGCCCATCGCGCCGCGCGCCACGCCGTCCTCGCTGAAAGCCACGCCGGCCCGCAGGCCCTCCTCCGTGAACGTGCCGTTGCGGTTGTTGTGATAGAGCTTGTTGGGCTGCGTGTCGTTGGCGACGAACAAATCCGGCCAGCCGTCGTTGTCGTAATCGATCACCGCCGCGCCCAGCGACTTACTCGATGGATCGTATAATCCAGCCTTCTCCGTTACATCTTCGAACTTACCGTTGCCCAGATTGTGATACAGCTTTGACGACACGCCTTTGTATGACTCCGGCGTGCAGTAGGACTTAGTCGCGCCGTCGAGCGAGCACCACAGGTCGCCCTTCGCGTTCCACTGCACGTAGTTCGCCACGAACAGGTCCAGCTTGCCGTCGCGGTCGTAGTCGAACCAGACCGCGCTCGATCCGAACCCGGCGTTGTGGATTCCAGCTTCGCGCGTCACGTCGCGGAACTTGCCGCCGCCTTCGTTATGGAACAGGCGATCGCCGTCGAGCGCCGTGATGTAGACGTCCTCGCGCCCGTCGTTATCGTAATCGGCCACGGCCACGCCCAGCCCGTAGATCTCGATGTCAAGGCCGCTGCCGCGCGTGATGTCGGCGAACGTGCCGTCGCGATTGTTGCGGTAGAGCGCCGCGGTCGTGCGGCGGCCGTGCGGGACCCAATCCTTGCCGTTGATCAGCAGGATGTCCGGCCATCCGTCGCCGTCGGCGTCGAAGAAGGCGCAGCCCGCGCCCATCGTCTCCGGCAGCCACTTGTTCCCCGCTTTGCCGGCGTTGTGGACGAACCGGATGCCCGCCTGCGCCGTCACGTCGGTGAAGTGTACCGGCGGCATCTGTGGAGCCGAGGCCAGCAGAATCGCCGCCACCACCGCCAGGACTGCCATCGCGGCCTTCATCGCGCCACTCCGCCCAGGGGCACGCTCTCGTGCTCGTGAATTGGCTCGCGTTCGTTGTTGTCTTCGGGGCTCAGCAGGCGGGGCTTGGCGGTGAGCGCCTGGGCCGCTTCATCGGCTTTGAATCGTCTGAACAAGGTCTCCTCCCTGGCGGCGCCCTCGAGATCGCCCAGGCCGCGCCGCGCCAGCATCAGGTTGTAGTGCGCCTGCAAGTCCTCAGGGTCAACGGCCAGCGCGCCCTCGAGCGCCCGCACGGAGCCCGCATAATCGCGCTTCAGAAACAGAATGCGGCCGATCTGATCGAGCACCACGCGGTCGCGCGGATACTGCGCCGCCGCGGTCCGGAGCGAGGCCAGCGCGGCATCGTAATCGCCGTCGGCTTTCTGGGCCAGCGCCCGGAAGTAGTAGATGCGGCCCAGCCGTGGATCGAGCGCCAGCGCCCGGTCGATATAGGGCTTGGCCGCGTCCGTCTCCCCTTCCTGGATGAGCGCGCGCGCCACGTTCAGCCAGCCGTCGGCGTAGCCCGGCTCCGCCTCGGTCACTCGCTGGAACGCATACTCGGCGCCTTTCAAGTCGCCCTGCAGCAGCAGGCCGATGCCCCAGTCGTTCCAGCGTTCCCGGTCTTCGCGCCGCACCACAGGCTGCCACACGGCCGGCGTTTTCGCGTCCCCCAGCTCCAGTTGCGTCTCGGCATGCGCCAGCACCGTGATCGGCAGGTCGGGGATCTCTCCCTTGATCCGGCCCGAAACATTGGCCGGCACGTTTGCCTTTTCGAACGTCCATTCGCGGTCGTCGAACGCCGCGCTTACCGGCCCAGGCTTCGGCACTCCGGCGTACGCAAACTCGGTGTAGTAGCGGGCGAACTTGCGATGGTTCAGCCGGGCCGTCAGCGTGAGGGGGCCCTTCGCGTCGGGCGGAATCCGCAGGCGGAAGTGCGCCACGTCCGCCGCTCCGGGCGGAATCAGCCGCACGTAGAGCGTGCTGCGCGCCTGCCAGGCGTTGCGCTTGTTGATCTGGTTGCCTTCGGCGTCGATCTGAAAGCTCTTGTAGAAATGCGCCCCGCGCTCCACCGGCCCGCGCCCGCCATCCTCTACCATGCCGCTCCAGAACACGGTCTTGCCCGCGGCGTCCTTGGCCTGGAGTTCCACCCAGACGTCGAAGGCGTCGACGGTGCCCGCCGGGAAGAAGTGCCCGATCGCCCGCGTGCGCACCACCACGTCTACGCGAACCGTGGTCCGCGGCTGGAATCGCGCGCCGGCCCGGTCCAGCGGCGCGGTGACGCGGCCCACGTCGCGCAAGAAAGCCTGCCCGCTCTGCTCGGCCTCCTCGCCCACCGCGAAGGTCGAGCTGAGCTGAGGGCCAGCGCCGGTGCGCCGCAACATCGGCGCGGCGGACTGCTGCTCCGGCGCGGCGGCGAAAATGTCCACCGTGATGAAGCCCGAAGTCAGAAAAGCCTCCTCGGCCTTCAACTGCGCCTCGTCGCGGTTGGCGTATGCAACCGCGGTATTGGCTGCAGGGAAGCGGTGCAGGTGCACCTTGCCATCGATGTTGCCGGGGTCCTCGGACGCGACCAGCGGCATGTGGCAGTTCACGCACGTCATCGACTTCGCCGGATAGTAGAACGAGCGCGCGCCCTGTCCCGAGACTCCGCTGGCCTGCCAGTTGTCGTAGTCGTTGAACCCGCGCACCCAGCGGTAGCCGTTCACCGGCACATCCAGATGCACCTTGTGGCAGGCCGAGCAGAACTCCGCCGGCTGCTCCTTCATGAACGGCTTGAGGAAGGTGCGGCGGTGCGGCTCGGGATCGAGGTAGGTGAGAAAGTGGTCGAGCGCCTGGATGACCGGGTTGCGGCTGCTGGCCAGTTTGTGCAGCGGCGGATACTGGATGGTGAAGTCTCCGTTCCCCATCGTGCCGCCCACGTGGACGATCGAATGGCAGGACGTGCAGGCCAGCCCCGCCTGCGCCTCCGCGGTATCGATCTGCGGCCCGATCGGCCTGTCGAACCGCCCGTTGAAGAACACCGCGTGATCGTGGCATCCGGCGCACCACTTACTCGGCTTGGTCCCCACCACGCTCTGCATGTATTCGATCGATTTCCGGTAGAACTGGTTGTTGAAGCTCGCGAAGTGGTGCATCGAGCTTTTCCACTGCGCGTAGATGTCTTTGTGGCATTCGCCGCACTTCTGGGAATCCATGAAGAAGTTCGAAGGGATGATTCCGCCGACGTTGGTCTTGGCCGAAGACGGAAAGAAGGGCGAGTTGGGCCCGCCGCCCTCGCCGGCCATCGAGAGCGGCGCGCTGGGCGGATTCACGATGCGGTCGTTGGGGTCCGGGAAGGCGCGCCTCCCTGCGTGCGATGCGAGGGCCGCGAGCGCGAGCAACGCCAGTGCCGCATAGAAAGGCCTTGCGAGTGCGGGCGTCCGCCGCCGCACGAACGGAGCGAGCAACGCCAGCCCCGCCAGGGCCGCAGCCACGTGGCCCCACAGCGCCCAGTCGTGATTTCGCGTCGCGCCAGCGAAAGTCAGGAACAGCCCCAACCCCGCCGCGAGCGCCAGCGCGCCCGCCGCCTCGACCGGAGCCTCCCGCCATCGTCCCCGCAGCAAAACTACCGCGCCCGCCGCCACCGCGACGCCCAGCAACACGTGCAGCAGCACGTTGCCCATGTAGAAGATCGTCGGCGACGCGAATGCCCAGATGTAGGCGCTGTTCAGGATGAGAAGCAGGGAGCCGGCGGCAACCCACCTGCCCAGCCCGCGAGACCCCATAGACCCCTCCGGCCAAACCCCGGGGCAGACCCGTCGCCCCCGACCGCTTCAAGAATAACCCCCGGCCGCGTTTTCGCCAATACTCGAAATCAACTAACGCGGAGCGGCTGTGGCGGGCACGTACTCGTAGATCTCCCAGGCCGAGGAATCGAAGCTGGCCACTTCGCGTAACCATGGCGGATGGGCGGCCAGCACCTGGCCCAGAAACACCTCGTGAGGACGCAGCTCGCCGTGGCGCTGGTGCCAGATGATGACGGCCAAGTGGCCCTCCTTCAGCCAGGCGCCGAGATCCTCCGCCGAATGGAAGAAGCTGGAGTATTCGGAGCCGTACCAGTTCGAGGACGCCAGAACCTTGCTGGGACGCAGCAGCCAATGGCCAGGACGGGGGCGATCCTGGATCGCGAACTCCGCAATGATGGGCCCCTCGAGATCGGACGCCACCAGGATCCGCTTGCCGTCCCATGCCCGATTCGCCATGATCGTTTCCACAACGTTCCGGATCGGGTACCTCGGTGGCCGGCTGTAAGCACGCAGGTGCGTGGCGGCGAAAGGGAGCGTCAGAGCCAGACAGAACGCCGGAACCGCCTGTGCCCAAGCTCCGCCGCGGCGGGTCAACGGCTCCAGCGCGGCCTGCCATCCGGCAAATGCGAGCACTAGCACCGCGCCGGCAACGGGGAGAACATAGCGGGTTTCGACCCCGGCCGGCGGCGCGATCGACAGAAACGCGATCTGTCCCAGAACGAAAAAGACCAGCACCGCCAGATCCGCTTTCCAGATGCCCGGTCTCAATGCCAGGAGCAACAAACCAACCGCCGCGGCGACCGCTAGAACTGGCGGAAGGATTCGGACGGCCTCCAGGGAGAAGGCTCCCAGCCGTCCCGGCACCGAGCCCAGCGGCCAGGCCGGTACCCGCGTGATGAACTTCGCGGTCCAGATCGCCCATGGCCCTACCGTCGCCCCGATCGCGATCGGCTGCGTCCACAGACTGCGTTTCCGTAGCAGGTCGAACCGGCGCAAGGCCACCAGCGCGGCAAACGGCAGAACGCAAAGAAACCAAGCGCTGTACTTGGTGAGAATGGCGCAGCCGGCGCACAGCGCGAAGCCGAGCGCGCTGCGGAAACTCGCCGCCTCGAAGTAGCGGATCAGGCATGCCGCCGCGGCCAGACAGAAGAACGTCACCACGTTGTCGGCCACCACGGCGCACAACCAGCGCTGGACCTCCGGCAGGCTCAGGAAGAGCAGTCCCGCGCAGAAGCCGGCCACGAGGCCGGCCCGCTTGCGAACAAGGCTGCAGATCACCGACGCCGTTCCCGCTGTCGCGGCCGCGACCACCAGCAGCGCCTGCACGCGTCCTACCCCCGCGATCAGAAACCACAGCGCCGTGATGAGGTAGAGCAGGGGCGGCCAGATGCCCACCCCGAAGTAGGGATAGTGCCAATAGTAGTTCTCCGCAAACCGCCTGGGAGCCGCCGGGAGAGACGCCAGATAGTCCCGCACCATCACCGAGCCGACGAAGTGCGCGGGCTCGTCGGGGTAGGAAGTGAAGGACGCGTTCCAGGCGCCGGTGGAAGCCTGCACGAAAAGGCAGATTACGAAAAAAGCTGCGAGCGGCCAAATCCAGGACGCACGGTCTGTGGCAGGTCTCAGTGGCATCTCCCAAGTTGGGGTGAATAGCCGTTATGGCGCAAGCCGCGGGCCGTTGTCAACAAGCGCCCATCGCGCGCCGGCGCGCCATGCTAGGATAAGAGCTTCTTTCGATGATGACCGCCAACGTCCCTGACATCCTCGCGCGGATCGTGGACTACAAGAGGGCGGAGCTTGCCGCTTCCGTGATGAAGCGCTGCGAGCTCGAATCGCTGGCCGCCGAGAATCGCGCCTTCCGCCGCGACTTCAGGGCCGCGCTCCTCGGACGCACCCCCGCCATCATCGCCGAAATCAAGAAGGCTTCACCCAGCAAAGGCGTTCTCGTCGCGAACGACTTCGACCCGGGCGCCATTGCCCTCGAGTACGAAGCCGGCGGCGCGGCCGCCCTTTCGGTGGTGACGGACGAGAAGTTCTTTCAGGGCAGCTTTGACGATCTCGATATCGCGCGCGGCGCCGTCCATCTTCCGGTCCTGCGCAAGGACTTCATTTTCGACGAGCATCATGTTGCCGAGTCCGCCGCCCGCTGCGCCGACGCCATCCTCCTGCTGGCCGCCATCCTCCCCGCTCCGCGCCTGCGCCAGCTCCGCGAATACGCCGCCCGCTTCGGTCTGGCGGCCCTGGTCGAGGTCCACGACGAGACCGAACTCGCCTCCGCCCTCGACTCCGGCGCCCAGCTCATTGGCGTGAACAACCGCAACCTGCACACCTTCGAGGTTAATCTCGATACCTCGGTCCGGCTCGCCCCGCTCATTCCCGCGGGCATCGTGAAGGTCAGCGAGAGTGGGATTCGCTCCGCCGAGGATGTCTGCCGTCTCCAGCAGGCGGGCTTCCAGGCCTTCTTGATCGGCGAGCACCTCATGCGGTCCAAAGACCGCCGGCACGCTCTGCAGAATCTGTTCCCGGGTACGATCCCCCGGCCGAAACCACCCGCCTCGCCCAAGCAATGATGGTGAAAATTTGCGGAATCACAAACCGCGGCGACGCCCTGGCCGCCGTAGATGGCGGAGCTTCCGCTCTGGGTTTCAATTTCTATCCGCCCAGTCCCCGCTACATCGCTCCCGAGGCGGCCCACGCGATTCTCGCGGCGCTCCCGCCGGGCGTGCTCAAGGTCGGAGTCTTCGCCAACGAACCCGCCGCTGCCGTGGCCGCGCTCGCTGGCCGGCTCGGACTAGATATCGTGCAGCTCCACGGCGAATCGCCCGATATCCCCGCCGGCCTGCGCGTTTGGCGCGCCCTGCCGGTCGCCCCCGGCTTCGACGTCGCGTCCCTCGATCCTCTCCCGGCGGAGGCCTTTCTGCTCGACGCGCCCTCCGGTGCGCTCTACGGCGGCACCGGCCGCAGCTTCGATTGGTCCCTCGCTCGCGGCGCCCGCCGCCCGGTGATCCTCGCCGGCGGTCTCGATGAAACCAGCGTCCGACGGGCCATCGAGGAGGGCCGGCCTTGGGGCGTCGATGCCTGTTCGCGCCTCGAATCTTCTCCTGGCTGTAAGGACCGCGGCCGCATGGCGCAATTCCTCAAGGCGGCGCAGCGATGAGCTACTCCCTGCCGGATTCCGGCGGCCATTTCGGCCCTTATGGCGGCCGATACGTTCCGGAAACGCTGATGGCGCCGCTCGACGAGCTCGAGAAGGCCTACCACGCCGCGCGCCGCGATCCGGCTTTCGAGGCCGAGCTCGCGGATCTGCTCCATAACTACGCCGGCCGGCCCACGCCGCTCACCTTCGCCCGCCGCCTGAGCGAAACCCTGGGCGGCGCGCGCATCTACATCAAGCGCGAGGATCTGCTCCACACCGGCGCGCACAAGATCAACAACTGCCTGGGCCAGGTCCTGCTCGCCCGCCGTATGGGCAAGCGGCGCGTGATCGCGGAGACCGGCGCCGGACAACACGGCGTGGCCACCGCTACCGTGTGCGCGCTGTTCGGTCTCGACTGCACCGTTTATATGGGCCTCGAAGACATGCGCCGCCAGAGTCTCAACGTCTTCCGCATGCGCCTGCTCGGCGCGCGCGTCGAAGGGGTCGCCTCCGGCAGCCAGACCCTCAAGGACGCCATCAGCGAGGCCATGCGCGACTGGGTCACCAACGTCTCGACGACTTACTACCTGCTCGGCTCGGCCCTGGGAACGCACCCCTACCCGCTCATGGTGCGCGATTTTCAATCCGTGATCGGCGAGGAAGCCCGCGCTCAAGTCCTGGCCGTCGAGGGGCGGCTGCCCCACGCCATTTTCGCGTGTGTTGGCGGGGGCTCGAACGCCATCGGCATTTTCCACCGCTTTATCGAGGACGCGGACGTGCGCCTGATCGGAGTCGAAGCCGGCGGCTCGGGCACCGCGCTCGGCCAGCACGCGGCGCGGTTTTCCGGCGGCTCTCCGGGCGTCCTGCAGGGCGCCTACAGCTATCTGCTCCAGGACGAAGAGGGGCAGGTCGCCCTCACGCACTCGGTCTCGGCAGGCCTCGACTACGCGCTGGTTGGGCCGGAGCACGCCTGGCTCCATGACCAGGGCCGGGCCGAGTACACCTCGGCCACCGACGCCGAAGCGCTCGAAGCCGCCCGCCTCCTCTCGCGCACCGAGGGCCTCATTCCCGCGTTAGAATCGTCCCATGCCGTCGCGGAAGCGGTTCGCCGCGCGCCCCAAGCCAAGGGAGAAATCTTCCTGGTAAACCTGTCCGGCCGTGGAGACAAGGATATTGACATCTACCGCCAAAACTTCCCCGAGCTCGACTGAGGTGGGGCAGGCGTCCACGCCTGCGGCGGGTCTCCTGACTCGCCGTGGCAAGCTGAAGCATGCCCTACGCCAGGTGTCCCATGCCGACTAGGATCGGCCGCCTGTTTGACGGACTGCGCGCGGCTAACCGCAAGGCGCTCATCGGTTATCTGACGGCCGGCGATCCCTCGCTCGAGCGCACGCCCGCGCTGGTCGCCGCCCTGGTCGGCGGTGGCGTGGACCTGGTCGAGTTGGGCGTCCCGTTCTCCGATCCCATCGCCGACGGCCCGGTGATCCAGCGGGCGTCCGAGCGCGCCCTCCGCGCCGGCGCCTCGCTCCGCTGCGTTTTGGAGATCGCCCGCCAGATCCGCCGCGCTTCCGAAGTCCCGTTGCTGCTGTTCACCTATCTGAACCCGGTTCTGAGGTACGGTGTGGCAGCGCTGGCCAAGGACGCTGCCGCCGCCGGAATCGACGGCGTCCTGCTCACCGACCTCAGCGTCGAGGAAGCCGCCCCGCACGTCGCCCTCCTGCACGCGCAGAAGCTGGACACGGTCTTCCTGGCCGCGCCAACCAGCACCGAGGCGCGCCTCCGCCTGATCGCGCAGTACTCCTCCGGCTTCGCCTACCTGGTCTCGCGCACAGGAGTCACCGGCGAGCGGGATTCGCTGGCCGCGTCCGCCGCCCCGCTGGTCCAGGCCATGCGCCGCGTCACGGACCTGCCGCTCGCCGTCGGCTTCGGCATCTCCCGCCCCGAGCACGTCGCCGCAGCCGGCGCGCTAGCCGACGGCGTGGTGGTCGGCAGCGCCATCGTGCACCTCATCGAGCAGTACGCCGCCGATCCCGATCTCGAAGCTCGGTTGGAAGACTTTGCCCGCGCCCTCAAGCGCGGCTTCGACATGCCGAGGCCCTCATGACCCCCGAAGACGGTCTCAAAGCCCTGGCCGGGTTCCGCGACCGCATCGATGACCTGGACCGCCGCATCCTGGAGCTGCTCAGCGAGCGCACGCGCATCGTCGAGGAAATCGGCCGCGTGAAGCGGCACCTCAGCCTCCCCATCTATGAGCCCCGGCGCGAGGACGAAGTTTTCGAAAACGTCACCGCGCACAACCACGGCCCCCTGAGCTCCGACAGCGTCAAACGGGTCTTCGAGCGCATCATCGACGAAATGCGCAACATCCAACGCCTGCGCATGTTGGAGAAGGACGACAAGCCGTGACGGAACCCGAGAGGAGCCTCCTATGTTAGTCGTCATGCAAGAGGGCGCCACCGAGAAGCAGATCGAGTACGTCATCGATCGTCTGGTCACGCTCGGCTTCACCGTGCACCGCTCCACGGGCGCGGTACACACGGTGCTGGGCGGCGTCGGTCCTATCGGCCAGTTTGAGCCCGCCGATTTCGAAGCGCTGGACGGCGTGAAAGAGGCGCACCGCATCATGTCGCCTTACAAGCTGGCCAGCCGCAGCTTCCGCCCCGCAGGCACGGTCGTCAAAGTGGGCCAGGTTGAAATCGGCGGGCCCGCCGTAGTGGTGATGGCCGGGCCGTGCAGCGTGGAAGGCCGGGACCAGATCCTGGCGGTCGCCGAGTCCGTGGCCCGCGCCGGCGCCGTCATCCTCCGCGGCGGCGGCTTCAAGCCGCGCAACTCGCCCTACAGCTTTCAAGGGCTGGGCGAAGAGGGACTGGCGCTCCTCCGCGAAGCCGCCGACCGCTCCGGCCTGCTGGTGGTCACCGAGGTGATGGACCAAACCCAGATCCCGCTGGTGGCCTCCTACGCCGATATTCTGCAAGTCGGCGCGCGCAACATGCAGAACTACAACCTGCTCCGCGAACTGGGCAAGCAGGCTAAGCCCATTCTGCTCAAGCGCGGGACCGCCGCCACCATCGAAGAGCTGCTGCTTTCGGCCGAGTACATCCTGGCCGCCGGCAACCCCAATATCGTCCTGTGCGAGCGCGGCATCCGCACCTTCGAGAGTTACACGCGCTACACGCTCGACATCTCGGCCATCCCGGTGGTGAAGAAGCTCTCGCACCTGCCCATCGTCGTCGACCCCTCGCACGGCACTGGCCGCCGCGATAAGGTGCTGCCCATGGCCCGTGCCGCCGTGGCGGCGGGCGCCGACGGCCTCCTCATCGAAGTTCACCACGATCCGGACCGCGCCTTGAGCGACGGCGCACAGTCGCTCCGGCCCGATCAGTTTGCCGAGCTGATGTCCCAGCTCCGTATCATCGCACCCGCCGTCAACCGCACCATCGCCCCGGCCCGGCCATGATTGAAACCGTCGCCATCGTCGGCACCGGCCTGATTGGCTCGTCGTTCGGTCTGGCGCTGAAGGCGGCCGGGTTCGAGGGCCGCGTTCTGGGCGTCAGCTCCGCGCCCGCGCTCAAGGACGCGCTCGAGCGTGGCGCCATCGACGAAGCGCTCCCGCTGGTGCAGGCGGTGGCCCGCGCCGACCTGGTCTACCTTTCCCAAACCATCGGCCGCATTCTCGAGACGCTGCGCGTCATCGGGCCGTGCCTCCGCCCCGAATCGCTGGTCACCGATGCCGGCAGCACCAAGACCCGCATCGTCGAGCAGGCCCGACGCTCGATCCGCGGCGCTCAGTTCCTGGGCGGGCATCCCATGGCCGGCAAGGAGAAACGGGGCGCGGCCGAAGCCGACGCGGCTCTGTTCGACGGCCGCACCTGGATCCTCACGCCCGCTTCGCCCGCGGATCTCGATACACCCGCCGCCCGCGAGTTGCTGTTCTGGATTCGTAAGATCGGCGCGCTGCCCCTAGTCCTGACTGCCGAAGAGCACGACCGCGTGGTCGCGCTCACTTCGCATCTGCCCCAGTTGCTCTCGACCGCGCTGGCCTCGACGCTGGCCGCCCGCCTCACCGCCCCCGAGCATCTCAAGGCCGCTGGCCCCGGCCTGGCCGACATGACCCGGCTGGCTTCGAGCTCCTACGACTTGTGGCGGGACATTCTCGAGACCAACCGCGAAGCCGTCGATAGCGCCCTGGCCGCGGCAATCGAGGAACTTCAGCGCCTCCGCGCAGGCCTCACGTCGGACGAAATGCGGCGCGCTTTTGAAACGGCGGCGGCTTTTGCCGCCCGCCTCAGGAAATAGCCCGGTCTATTTCTTCCGCGTCAGCACGATGGCTGTGATGTCTTTGATGTCGTTCTGGCCCACGTTGCGCCCCAAGCCATACTGCCCGATGTACGGCCGCTGGATCTTCACCCAGCGCTTCGAGGAGACGAGATCCTGTCCAGCGTCCAGAATAAAAAAGGCGTCGCGCAGTTCCTTGCCGTTCGGCAGCTTCCGTGCCCCGCTTCCGATTACCTTGTACTCCTTGCCACTTTTTTGGAAGAACCCGTAGACCTTATCGAAGCCGTCGGCGGTGGTATAGACAGTTACCTCGAAGTCCGGTTGCACCGCGGGAGCGGCCTTCGCCTGCTCCGTGGCGGCCTTGTCCAGCTTAGCCCCGGGGTACATCCTGGCGGCCTGTTGACCTACCGCAGCCATCACCACACAAAAACACGTTGCTACCCGCAACCTATTCATAGGCACCAAGAGAATAATACGCTCGCATGAAACTAAATTCAATGTTTTCTTCTACGTACCGGTACTACCAAAGAAGTTTTACAGTACTTAAATGCCCCCATATGGGGGTGGACACTCGCCGTGAGGCAGGCAGTTTTGCCCCCATAGTCTGCTCAGGCTGACTACCCCCGTTTTCCGGTCACCCTCCGCATAAGCCCAGTCGAGAGCTAAGGGAGGAACCCGATTCCACTGCTACTCTTCTCGTTATTCAATCGGGCTGGGTGTGCTTTCACTAAACCGAATCCCGGAAGCCGCAACGCCTCGGGAGGCGCCGACGGCGACAGCTCTGCGCGCCTTCAGGCGGCGGAACCGGGCCGGCGGAGCTATCATGGTCGAGCTTGCGTTTACGCTCCTGCCGCTGCTGGCGTTGATCTTCGCGTTTGCGGATCTTTCCTTGCTCCTGTTCCGCTGGAGCACGCTCGAAAATGCGGTGCGGGAAGGATGCCGCTATGCCATCACCTTCCAGACCTCCGGCACCCTCGGCCAGGACGCTTCCATCGAGCAGGTGGTCCAGAGTTACGCCCTGGGAGTGGTCACCACTACCGATACGCCGCAGCATATCTTCGTAAATTACTACTCGCCCACCAATCTGAACACGGCCATCCCCAGCGGCGGAAACATCCCCGGCAACATCGTCCAGGTCTCCGTGCAGAACGTATCGTGGGCCTGGCTGGCGCCTCTGAGCGGCACCTTCGGGACGGGCGGCCTGTTTGCGACCACCCCGCTGAGTTTCAACGTCTATTCTTCCGACATCCTGGGCGGATACCCGGCCGGAGTGAATTCGGTGCCCGAATGAGCAAGGCTGAGAAAGGGCGCAATCGAAGGCGCAAAGGCCAGGAGCTCGTCGAGTTCTCGATTACGGCGCTCATGCTGGCCGGCCTCCTGGTGGGTGCGTTCGTCACCGGCATGAACCTCATCCGCAGCATCCAGGTCAACCAGGTGTGCCGCGACTTGGACAATATGTACATCCACGGCGCCGATTTTTCCACCTATTCCATGCAGCAGTTGGCGCAGAGGCTGGCCACGGGTCTCAACCTCCAGATCGGCTCGACGTTCACCGGCAACAGCGCCACCAACACCAGCAACACGGGCAACGCGCTGGTGACCTTGTCGCGGGTCATGTACGTCGGGTCGACCACCAGCCCCAATTGCGCCGCGGTCGGAGCTGGGAGCTGCACCAATGCCAACAGCTTCGTGTTCACCCAGCGGATTCAGTTCGGAAATGGAACCCTGGCCAACACCAAACCGAGCACGCTGGGCAATCCATCCACGTCCGCGATTTCGACCGCCGGCGTCATCGCCAATCCGGTCACCGACGCTGGAGCCAAGCTCCCCACCGCCGCGCAGGCCAGCTTCACGGCTCTGTGGAAGACGGCGTTGCAGGATGGCCAGGTCTGCTACGTCGCCGAGTTTTACGAGCAGTCTTCGGACTTGACCCTGGGAAGCTTCGTGGGCGGTAGCGTCTACGCGCGCTCCTTTTTCTGAAGAATCGAATTCCGATGCCCAAACACCGCAGCCGTTCCCGCCAAAGAGGAGTCAGCCTGATGCTGGCTGGAGTCTCGTTGCTGTTCATCGTCCCCGCCGTGGGACTGATGATCGACGTGAGCGTCCTCTATTCGGTCAAGGCGCAGTTCCAGGCCGCCGTCGACGGCGCCGCCCTGGCCGCGGCTCGCGCCCTCAATCTGGGCCAGACGACCGCGGCGCAGGCCACCTCGGCCCAGAACAACGCCGTCAACTGGTTCTACGCAAACTTCCCCTCGGGTGCCTGGGGGACCACGGGCACGAACATGAGCAATTCCACCGTGACCGTTTTCGACGATGCGAGCAATTCCCATGTCCGCAACGTCACTGTGAACGCCTCCACCAACGTGCCCAGCTTTTTCATGAGCTGGTTCGGTGCCAGTTCCACCCCCCTGGCCGCCACCGGCAACGCTTCCCGCCGCGACGTGGTCGTGATGATGGTGCTGGACCGCTCCGGCTCGATGAGCGGCGCCTGCTCGAGCATGGTCACCGCGGCCAAGCTGTTCACCGGCCAGTTCGCAGCCGGCCGCGATCAGATCGGGCTGGTTTCCTTCTCGGACAACGTGTACATCCATTCCTCGCCCACTACCAGTTTCCAGACCACGCTGGGCTACAAAAACAACCTGGGAAGCGGGACTGGCGCGCTCGACACCATCACCTGCAACAGCGGCGGCACCAGCACCGCCCAGGCCATCTCGGTCGCCTATAACGAGATCTACAAAATCGACCAGCCGGGCGCGCTGAACGTCATCATGTTCGAGACCGACGGCCTCCCCAACACCCTCACGCTTAACTTCTGGGACTCCGCGAGCGGCAAGACCGCCCTCACGAGCGGCAGCACCTGCACGGATACCAAAGGCAAGAAAGTGAGCCAGGGCGGCTTCGCCACCGCCTCCGTCCTGCCAAGCTGGACTCCGGGCCAGTCCCTGGGCTCGGGCAGCTACTATGCAAACATACCCGCGGGCATGATCGGCGGAGTCTATTCGTACGACCCCAACACTGGAAACAAGCTCTACCTCCTGTTTAAGTATTGGGCCACCACCACCAGCAACAACTTCAACAGCTCCAGCTTCACCACTGCGTCCGGCTGCGCCTTCAACAGCAGCGGCGGCCAGAACCCCAGCCCGCCGCCCAGCGACATCGCGTGGTATCCGACCACCGATGTGTGGGGCAACCAGTTGAGCCCCGGCTACCTTCCGGTCAGTCTCTCGAGCGGCAAGGTCGTCGCCAGTAGTTGGCAAACGTTCCACAATGCCGCCCTCAACGCCGCCGATTCCGCCGCCTCCCAGGCCCGCACCAACGCGACGCTCCCGGCCTATTTCTTCGTGATCGGGCTGGGCGGCACCTCCACCAACCCTCCCGACTATGTGCTCATGCAGCGCATCGCCAACGACCCCAACGGCGACAACTACAACTCGCCGCCCCTGTACTCGGCGTGTTCGCAGGAGACCAACTGCGCAACGAGTTCCAGCCAGCCCCAGGGCACCTTCATCTTCTCGTCCAGCCCCTCGCAGCTCGCCCAGGCCTTCCTGTCGATCTCGTCGGAGGTCCTGCGCCTCAGCAAGTAGTGCTCGGGGTGTCCGAAACCACTCGAAACCGGTCGGCCGTGACGAAGTTCGTCAGGCGGGCGTAGCCCCTCCGCTGGCACACCTGTGCCTGCAATTCACACCTGCCGTCTCAGCGACGCGCCGCTTTTCAATCAGTTAAAGATGGCCGCCCGATTGCTACCGCTCCCGCCATATGAAAGCTCTCCGGTTGCTGGCGCTCCTGGCCCTGGCCGCCCTGCTCGCCTCCGCGCAGGACCTCGAAGCCAATGTCAACGAGCGCTACACCGTCGAGAACGTCGAAGTCAGCGGCGTCGATCCGGCCGGGCTCAGCCGCAATCTCCGCCAGGAGATCCACGCGCTCATCGGCCAGAAGTTCAGCCAGCAGAAACTCGACCAGGTGTCGCGGCTGATCGATAAGGCCCTGCCCGGGCGCAGCGTCTCGGTCCGGATCCTCCGTGGCGAGTTGCCCGAGCACGTCCGGATTGTCATCGAGATTCGCGGCCACGAGCAGCGCTTCGATCTGGCCGCCCCGAAGGCGCTCTACACTTCAAACAGCGGCTGGACCGGCGAGGTCGATGCCACCGCCCAGTCCCATGCGAACATCGTGACCTTGGGCCTGCTCAGCGACGGTGACACGCTGGCCGAGCGCTCGACCGGCCTGCGCGCGCGCTACGAAAACCGCCAGATCGAAGACGGCCGCCTGCGTCTCGCTTTGGACTTCGAGGATTTCCACGAATCCTGGAGCCCGGCCACGAGCGCCGCCGCGGCGGGCTCTGCCGAACTCTACCGCGCCCGCCAGGACCTCGAGCCGGTGGCCACCTTCGCCCTGGCCCGCTCGCTGAAGGTCTCCCTCGGCCTCAGCTTTGAACAGCTTCAACCTCAGCTTTCGGCCGCGCATTCGGAATCCTCCAACGCCGTGATTACTACTCTGCGCTATGATCGGCTCTTGGAGGGGACTGGGTCCAGTCAGCAACGGGTGGAGGCAGGTTACAGCCTGCGCGCGGCCACCACTTCTCTCGCCAGCGACTTCGATTACACCCGCCACACCTTCGATTTTTGCTACACCGTGTGGCACGGGGCGCACCGCGTCTCCACGCACCTCACCGCCGGCGTCATTCGCGGCGCCGCGCCTCTGTTCGAGCGTTTCGCGCTCGGCACCAGCACCACCCTGCGCGGCTGGAATAGGTACGACCTGGCCCCGCTGGGCGCCAACCGCGTCGTTCATAACTCGCTCGAATACCGATACCGCTTCGTGGAGGCTTTTTACGATGCCGGCGCGGTCTGGGACGCCGGCGAGCGCGCCGTTCTCCGCCACTCCGCTGGCGGCGGCGTCCGCCTGGGCGACCTGGCCCTGCTCCTGGCCTTCCCCATTCGCAACGGCCGCCCCGAGCCGGTCTTCATCGCTGGTTTGAATCTCTGATGAGCGGCCCAGATCGCATGACGCGCCGGAAGCTTCTGTACCTCCTGTTGCCCGCTTCCGGCGCGTGTTTTTCCAAGGCCCTCCCGGACGAGGCCCTGGACCCGCGCCTCGATGGCGGCCAGATTCGCGTCTCCGCGCCGCAGCTCCGCTTCGTCTCCGGCAGCGCCCTCGAACGTCTGCAGAACGGCGCGCTGGTGCCCTTCGCCCTCCAACTCGCGCTTTCCACCGACCGCTGGGCGAGCGTCTCCCACCGCGACATCGAGCGCTTCGTCTTCAGCTACGACTTGTGGGAGCAGAGGTTCTCCATCGCCAAGCTGGGCAACCCGCGCCGGTCCGTGGACCGCCTTTCCGCGCGCGACGCCGAATCCTGGTGCATTCGGGAAATGGTGCTGCCCCAGGCGGACCTCGCGCCGGAGCAGCCCTTCTGGTTGCGCCTGGAAGCGCGCGCCGAAAACCCCGCCGAGGACCCGCACGTGATGACCGAGGAAGGCGTCAGCCTCACCCGCCTGGTGGAACTGTTCAGCCGCCGCTCGCGGGGCGGCGACGGCCGCTGGTCCATCGACGCCGGTCCCTTCCGCCTGGCTTCGCTGGCACGCCCCGGAGTGGTGCGATGAGCTTGCGCGCCCGCATCGTCCTCATCTTCGCCGGCGCCACCTTGCTGCCGCTCGTGGCCACCTGGTGGCTCACCACTACTCTGATCGAGCAGAGCCTGGCCTACTCCTCGACGGACCAGCTCGATCGCCTCTCGAAGGTCACCGAGCAAGCCGGCCGCGAGCTTTACCAGCACGTGCGCGACTCCCTCAAAGCGGACGCCGCTGCCGGCCGCGCCCCGGAACACCGCTGGGCCCCAGTAGGACAGGCCTCCGGCCTGTCGCCCGAAGTCCGCCAGTTTTGGGAATCCGGCGAGCCCGAGCGCTTTGTGCTCTCGGAGCCCGATGGCGACCGGCTGACCTACCTCGCCCGCCGCTCAGACCAGGTCCTGTCCTGGTCGGCGCCGATCGGCCCTCTCGGCATGACGCGCATCTCCGACGAGTACCGCCAGGCTCGCGACACGGTTCAGCGCGCCGGCGCGCTCGATCTGCGCCGCGGCTTCGTCTACACCTACGTTCTGCTGGCCGCCTCGGTGTGGCTGATTTCGCTCGTTCTGCTGGCGCTGATGGCGCACCATACCAGCCGTCCCATTCGCCAGTTGACAGCCGGTCTCGGCCGCCTCGCCGCGGGCGATCTCGCCGTGCGTCTCGACGCCCGCCGGTCGGATGAAACCGGCCGCGCCATTCGGGCCTTCAACGACATGGCCGCCCAGCTCGAGCACAGCCGCAGCCGCCTGGTCTACCTCACCCAGCTCGCCAGTTGGCAGTTGCTGGCCCGCAAGATGGCGCACGAGTTGAAGAACTCCCTCACGCCGATCCGCCTCACACTCGAGGAAATCGTGGCACGCAACCCCGGCGACGCCTTCATCGAGCAGGCCGCGCGCATCGTCATCGACGAGGTCGAGAGCCTGGAGCGCCGCGTCCGCGCCTTCTCCGATTTCGCCGCCGAGCCGCCCGTTCGCTCCGCCGCCGTCCCCGTCAACGCCGTCCTCGAAGAGCGCATCGTGCTTCTCAAAGCCGCCCACCCCGAGGTTGCCTACAACGTGGTGCTGGCGGGTTCCGGCCCCGCTGCCCTCGGCGACGAGGACTTGCTCAAAGGCATCCTCTCGAACCTTCTCGAGAACGCCGCCGAAGCTGCCGGCCCCGGGGGCGCCGTGCTCGCCATCACCTCCTCGGACGCCGCGAGCGTCGCCCTCGAAGTGCACGACTCGGGCCCAGGCCTCAGCGCCGAAGCCCGCCAGACCCTGTTTGAACCCGCCATCTCGTTCAAGAAGCGCGGCATGGGCCTCGGCCTCTCCATCGCCCGAAAGAACGCATTGCTGATGGGCGGCGACATCTGTTTGGTCGAAGGCCGCCTTTCCGGCGCCGCTTTCCGCGTGACGCTCCCGCGCCAATCGGCCGCCAGCTATCAGCTATCGGAAGAACGCCAAACGGGCGCCTCCGTCTCTCCCCGAAATGCGCAGTCGCCTGAGCGCCATCTGATAGCTGATAGCTGACCGCCGATTGTGGGACAGGCCTCCAGCCTGTCGGCACATTGACGGAAACGAACGCCCCCGCGCCATCGTCCAGTCAGTGAATGCCACGCATCGTGGTCCTCGACGACGAAGAGAACGTCGGCCGCTCCCTCCGCCTGGTCCTCGAGCGGGAAGGCTACGCCGTCACCGTTTGCCGCAACGCGGCCGATTTCCGCGCCCACCCCGACGTCCTTCGTGCGGATGCCTTCCTGCTCGATATCATGCTTCCCGATGCCAACGGCATCGACGTTCTGCGCTGGCTCCGCCAGAGCGATTCCCACGCGCCCGCGGTCATGATCTCCGGTCACGGCAGCATCGCCGACGCGGTCGAAGCCACCCGCGCCGGCGCCTTCGATTTCCTCGAGAAGCCGCTCACCCGCGACCGCGTCCTACTGGCCCTCAAGAACGGCCTCGAGCAGTCCGCCCTGCGCCGGGAGAATGAACGCCTGCGCGAGTTGGTGGGCGATACGCCCTGCATGATCGGCGCCAGCCCGGTTTTCCAGACCCTCCTCGAACAGGCCACGCTGGTGGCCCGTTCCGACGCCCGCGTCCTGCTGATCGGCGAATCCGGCACGGGCAAGGAGCTGCTGGCCGCCCACATCCACCGGGAGAGCCCCTTCGCCTCCGGCCCCTTCGTGAAGATGAACTGCGCCGCCATCCCCACCGAGCTGCTCGAAAGCGAGTTGTTCGGCCACGAGAAAGGCGCTTTCACCGGTGCCTCCTCCGCCCGCCGCGGCAAGTTCGAGCTGGCCGACGGGGGCACGCTCTTCCTGGACGAAATCGGCGACCTCCACGAGACCGCGCAAGCCAAGCTTCTCCGCGTTCTTCAGGAGGGCGAGTTTCACCGCGTCGGCGGCGAGCAGCCCCTCCACGCTTCCGTTCGCGTCATCTCCGCCACCAACCGCGACCTCGCCGCCTTGATCGCGCAGAAGCGCTTCCGCGAGGATCTGTACTACCGCCTCTCCGTGGTTCCGCTACGCGTGCCGCCGCTGCGCGAGCGCCCCTCCGACATCCGCCCGCTGGCCGGCTATTTCCTCGAAGAGTTTTGCCGCCGCAACAACTTCAAGAGCAAGACTATTGACGACGGCGTATTCCCCGTGCTCGAGCGGCTGCCCTGGCCCGGCAACGCGCGCGAGTTGCGCAACGTGGTCGAGCGCATGGCCATCCTGACCCCCGGCGACCGCATCACCCTCGATTCCGTGCCGGTCGAGCTGCGCCTGCCCCGTGACGCCGCCCCGCGCTCTTCCGTCCAGGACGCCCGCGACGCCGCCGAGCGCGAGCACCTGCTGCGCGCCCTCGAAGTCGCCGAATGGAACGTTTCCTCCGCCGCGCGCGCCCTCGGCATGGAGCGCACCAACCTGCACAAGCGCATCCGTTCCCTCGGCCTCGACCGCTCGCGCGGCCGCGGGTGATGGACGGCCAGTTGTTCACCCTCACGTCCCCCACCCTGATCACCGAGATCGACAACTATCACAATAACGGGGTGGGCGCCGGCTCGCTGCCGGTCGGTTCCGCCGGAATCGAGGATCTGGACACCGACACCTTCTACCAGTGGGCCGCCTCGGCCCCGCCCGGCGATCAGTATAAGCTGGATCGCCTATCCCAATGTGATTGTCCCGGCAGGCAACTACCAGGTGTGGGACTCGTCGCCGTACACTTGGTCCTACCCGGGCACCAGCTTCATAGCGATGGGTGAGGTGGATGTCGATCCGGCGCCCAACCCCGAACCGGCTTCCCTCCTCCTGCTCGGAGCGGGAGTGTTCGGAGTGCTTCTCCTGCGCCCGAAACGGCGCGCGGCGGAACGGCCGCGACATCGACCCATCTCCTGGCGGCGCCTGCGCTCCCGAGCACGGCGTGTGCGGCTCTTAAGTAGTGGACACGCAAGATCAAACTCGGTTAGAATTCCAACTGGGCTAAGATTCCGCCCTAGAAGGATAACCATGAAAAGAACCTTCGTAATCGTCGCTTTCTGTCTTTCCTTCGTTGCCGGCGCCGCCTTCTCCGCGAGAGTCCGCGACTGGCACGATCTGGATGCGGTCCACAAACACGTCAGCGAGGCGATCCATGAGATGGAGCGCGCCCGTGACGCCAACAACTACGACATGCGCGGACACGGTGCGAAGGCCGAGGAGCATTTGCGGGCTGCCGAACGCGAACTGAACGAAGCGATCGGCGCGATAAGGGCGGAGTAATCGGCCGAAGGGAGAACTCCTAACCGTAACCAGAGCCGCCCGGCGGGGCTCCAACAGGCTGGGACGTCCGCTCCGCTGGCCGCGCGCTGGGCAGTGATGCCTTGCCTGCTCCGCAACCGAATCGGCCTCACTCGCGGCTAACGACCGTGCTCGGCACCTCCTTAGAAGTCCCCTGGCAGGCAAAACTGCCTGCCCCACGGTCCCGCCGACAGTTCCTCTGAACCGCTGGAAGCCAGAAACCGGCCGAGCGCTCCCCACGTCGAAAGGTTAAGATCGGTAAAGACCTTATCCCATGGAACTTCAACGTTCAAACTCCTTGCAGCCGGCCGTGCTGGCCGGCTTGCTTGCCGCAGCCTCGCTCTTGGCTGCCGGGCCTCCTTCCCGGATCCAGGCGGACATCCAGAGCCGCCAGACGTTTCGCGTGACCGGCAACATCCATCCGTTGGTCGCGTCGGCGCAGGACCAAGGTGAGGTTCCGGAAACGCTCGCCTTGCCTCGCATAGCGATCCACTTCAAAATGACGGCCGCCCAGCAGGCGGACCTGGATCAGTTGGCCGAGGCGCAGCAGAACCCGTCCAGTCCGCAGTTCCACCAGTGGCTCACGCCCGAGCAGTACGCGGACCGCTTTGGTCTGAGCGTTTCCGACCTCAACCGGATCACGGCCTGGCTCCAGCGCATGGGATTCACTGAGGTCCAGGCCGGCCGAGGCCGCACCTTCGTGACCATGTCCGGGACGGCGGCCATCGTACGCTACGCGTTCCAAGCCCCGATTCACCACTATCGGGTCAACGGGACCCTGCATTACGCTAACGCCGCCGAGCCCGCCCTTCCCATCGAGCTCGAAGGCATGGTCGCCGGTATCCTGGGTTTGAACGATTTTCATCCCCGGCCGCACGTGAGACACAGGCCGAGGTACACCTCATCGATCACCGGCATCCACCATCTCGCTCCCGGCGATTTTGCGACCATCTACAATCTCCAGGCCCTTTACAATGCCGGCATCAACGGCGCCGGCCAGAGCATCGCCGTGGTGGGGCAGACGGACATCCAGCTTTCCGATATCGAAGCGTTCCAGACCGCCTCCGGCTTGCCCGTCAAGGACCCGCAGAGGATCCTCGTCCCGGGCAGCCTCGACCCAGGCACTCCCCAAGACCCCTCAACCGGCTATTACCTCGACCTTGGGGAGACGGACCTGGATCTCGAATGGGCGGGCGCTGTCGCCCGCGGCGCCACCATCATCTACATTTATTCCACTGACGTCATCAATTACTCTTTGACATACGCCATAGACAACGCCGTGGCCCCAGTTGTTTCTGTCACTTACGGAGGGTGTGAGGAGCAGAGCTGGTATCCCAGCCAGCTCAACAGCTTCAATGCCCTTTTCGAACAGGCTAATGTCCTGGGAATCACCGTCGTAGTGGCGGAGGGTGACGAGGGCGCCGCAGACTGCGATGCACCGACAGCCACCATGGCGACGCAGGGGCTGGCAGTCGACTTTCCCGGCAGCAGTCCTTATGTAACCTCCATGGGCGGAACGCAGTTCGGTGGACCCCTGCTCACTGGGGATCCGGACGGCATCCCCGGAACTTACTGGAGTTCCACCAACGGCCTTAACGCCGGTTCGGCTCTCTCCTATATCCCGGAGGCGGTCTGGAATGACTGGGATGCCACAGGCAAGAATCCGAGCGACGACGAACTGTCTGCGGGCGGCGGCGGCGCCAGCGCCGTGTTCCTCAAACCCTCCTGGCAAACAGGAACGGGTGTGCCGAACGACGGCGCTCGCGACGTGCCCGACATCTCCATGAATGCTTCCGACGAGCACGACAGCTACCTGATCTGTTCCACCGCCTTCGACAATCCTTTTTCCGGCTACCCCTACACCGGGCCGTGCGTCAACGGCTACCGCGATTCCCAACTCGACTTGGACTTTGAGGGAGGCACCTCCGCCGGCGCGCCCACCTTCGCCGGCATCGTGGCGCTGATCAACCAGCAGACCCACAGTAAAGGCCAGGGCAACGTTAATCCGACGCTGTATTCGCTCGCCGCGACGTCGCCGAGCGCTTTTCACGACATCACGCAGGGAGACAACCAAGTGCCGTGTTTGGTTGGGACGCCGAACTGCACCACCGGCATCATGGGCTATTCGGCCGCTCCTGGGTACGACCTGGCATCGGGTCTCGGATCCGTGAACGCCTACAACTTAGTAAATGCATGGCCTGGGGCTGGGCCGACGCCAACTCCGACTCCCACGCCGCCGCCTGCGCCCGTCCTGACCTCACCGGCCAATGGGGCCACCGGCGTCCCCCTGTCGCCCACCTTCACCTGGCAGGCTTCGACGGGAGCCACATCCTACTGGTTCTCCTACTACGAAGGCCCCAATGGGATACCGCAGGGGGTCCAAACTGCCGCGACGAGTTACAGCCCCGGCGCCTTAGCCGCGGGCACCACCTACTACTGGTACGTCAACGCCGCGAACAGCGCCGGCGTGGGCGCCTCTTCCGCGATCTGGTCGTTCAGCACGCAAATGGGGGTCGGCCCGGGTGCTCTCCTGTTCGTGCCGGTAACCCCATGCCGGGTGGTAGACACCCGTAATGCCGGGGGACCGTTCGGAGGTCCCACCATGACCGCCGGCTCCAGCCGCTCATTCTCCATTCCTCAGAGCGGCTGCAACATTCCCGGCACGGCCGCGGCGTATTCCTTGAACGTGACGGTGGTGCCGCAAGGTTCGCTTTCCTACCTGACCCTGTGGCCCACGGGCCAGAACCAACCGTTCGTCTCCACGTTGAATTCCTCTGGCGGCATCGTGACTGCCAACGCGGCTATCGTGCCGGCCGGAACCGGCGGTGCGGTTAGCGTCTACGTGACCGGCACAACCGATGTTGTCCTCGACATCGACGGCTATTTTTCGAACGCCCCTGGCGGCGCCGCCTTCTATGACGCCACGCCGTGCCGCGTTGCCGACACCCGCAATGCGAACGGCAGTCTCGGGGGACCTGCCATGTCGGCCGGCCAGACCCGGGCCTTCCCCGTGCTCTCCAGTTCCTGCAACCTTCCGTCCGCGGCCAGCGCTTACTCCATGAACGTTACCGTCGTTCCCAGCGCGGCGCTGGGGTACCTTACAACGTGGCCCACGGGACAGTCGCAGCCTTTCGTCTCCACCCTGAACTCGTCGACCGGAAAAGTGGTCGCCAACGCGGCCCTGGTTCCGGCCGGCGCCGGCGGAGACATCTCGGTCTATGTCACGGACATGACGAACGTGATCCTCGATGCCAACGGCTATTTCGCTGCGCCTGGAAGTTCCGGGGCCCTGTCCTTCTACCCCGTCACGCCGTGCCGCGTCGCGGACACCCGCAATGCCAACGGCCCCTTCGGCGGGCCCAGCGTTCCGGGCGGCGGCACGCGCTCGTTCACCGTCCCGGCCAGCGTCTGCAACATTCCTGCGACGGCCCAGGCGTATTCGCTCAACGTTACCGTGGTGCCGCAGGGACCCCTCTATTACCTGACAGCCTGGCCCGCAGGCACGAGCCAGCCGCTGGTTTCCACCCTGAACTCGTTTGACGGCTCGATTGTCGCGAACGCCGCCATCGTCCCCGCCGGCGCCTCCGGCGCCATCAGCGTGTACGTGACCAACACCGCCGACGTGATCCTGGACATTAACGGCTACTTCGCGCCGTAACCCGAGAACCGGGGACAGGTTGCTCTGTCCCCGGTTACCCCCCGATAGCCCCCGCCGCCGTTTCGGAGTACAATGCCCAAAACGGCAATGTGAGGGCTCATGCTGGGCCGCTCCATTTCTCACTACCGCGTTCTGGACAAGCTCGGGGAAGGCGGCATGGGCGTCGTCTACCTGGCCGAGGACACCCTTCTCGGCCGCCGAGTCGCGATCAAGTTCCCCAATGCCGACCCCCGCTTCAGCGAGCGCCTCCTGGCCGAAGCCAGGACCGCTTCCTCCCTGAACCACCCGGCCATCGCCGCCATCCACGATTGCGGGATCCACGAAGGCCACCCTTACGTGGTCATGGAGTTGGTCGAGGGCGAGAACCTGAGCGAGCGCCTCAAACGCGGCCCGCTGCCTCCCCAACGCGCCATCGAGATCGCCCTCGAGACCGCAGCCGCTCTGTCCGAGGCGCACCGCCACAACATCGTTCACCGCGACATCAAGCCCTCCAACATCCGGCTCGACCCCCGCGGGGCCGTCAAAATCCTGGATTTCGGGGTCGCCAAGAACCTGGTGGCTTCCCGCGCCTCCGCTGCCGCCGCGGGCGCCTCCACCGAGACGGCCGAGTACACCTTCGCCGGAACGCCCCGCTACATGTCGCCCGAGCAGGCCCGCGCCGAGCCCGTGGATGCCCGCAGCGATGTGTTCTCCCTGGGCGCCGTTCTCTGGGAGTGCCTTACCGGCCAGCCCGCCTTCGGCGCCCGCACTCACCTGGATACTCTCTCGCGCGTGCTGAACGACGAGCCTCCGCCGCCCTCCACGCTGAACGCGGCAGTTCCGCCCGTGTTGGACGGTATCTGTTTGAAAGCTCTTGCCAAGGATGCCGCCCAGCGCTACCAGTCCGCCGAGGCTCTCCGGCGCGATCTGGAGGCCGCGCAGTCCGCCCCGGCCCGATCCGAAGCCCGCGCCCCCGCCGTCAGCACCAAGCGCGCCCTCCTTGTCTTTGCCGCGGCCGGACTCGTTGCGGCTTTGGCCGTCTTCGCCATCCTCTGGCTGCGCCGCGGCCGGGAGCCCGACCCGCAAGCGCTGCGCTGGTACCAGGAAGGCATCAACGCCATTCACGACGGGACCTACTCTAAGGCGGCCAGAGCCCTGGAGCGCGCCGTCTCCCTGGACTCCGGTTTTGCCCTCGCCCACGCCCGCCTCGCCGAAGCCAGTGACGAGCTGGATGACGCCACCCGCGCCCGCGAGGAAATGCTCGCGGCCGTTGCCCCCGGCGCCTTCCGCTCGCGCCTCTCGAACCTCGATGACACTGTGGTCGAGGCGGTTCGGCGTTCGCTCGCCAACGATCCGGCCGGCGCCGCCGCTCTCTACCGGCAGCTCCTCGAGCGCGTTCCGCAAAGCGAAAAGGCCGCGGCATATCTCGACCTCGGCCGCGCCTGCGAGAAAGCCGGCCAGCCCGCCGAAGCCCTCGCCAGTTACCGCGAAGCGGCTAGCCGCTCTCCGCAATACGCCGCGGCTTTCCTCCATCTCGGCGTGCTCGACCGGCGCGCCCAGCGGTTCGCCGATGCCGAGGCCGATTTCGCCCGCGCCGAGTCTCTTTACGAGGCTCTCAGCAACACCGAGGGCATCGTCGCGGTCCTGTACCAGCGCGGCGTCATGGCCAACAAGCGCGGCGATCTCCAGCAGGCCGGCGCGCTTCTCGACAAAGCCCTCGTAACGGCCCGCACCGCCGGCAGCCAGCAGCAGCAGATCGAGACGCTGCTCCAGATCAGCAACCTCGACGATCAGAAAGGCGACACCGCCGACGCCACCGCGCACGCCTCCGAAGCCACCGACCTGGCTCGCCGCAGCGGCCTCCAACTCCTAGCCGCCGGTGCCCTGCTCGATCTGGGCAATGCCCATTTCGTGCGCGGCGATCTGGCGCAGGCTCAGAGTTACTTCGAGCAGTCTCTGGAATACGCCCGGCGCTTCCACTCACCGCGCACAGAGGCTCGCGCCCTCCTCTCCTTGGGTAGCTTGCACATTCAGCAGGCGGACCTCGCTCGCGGTGTCCAGGAGGTCGAGCAGGCCCTTCGCTTCTACGACCAGGGTGGAGACGCCAGGGAGCGGTCCATGGCTCTCCTGCTGCTCGGACGCGCCCGCCGCGATCAGGGCGACTATACCGCCGCGCTCAAAGCCTTCAACGAGCAGCTCGACCTGGCGAACAAGACCGGCGACCGGGCGCACCTTGCCGTGGCCCGCGAGGGTGTCGCCAGCGTCCTGGGATGCCAGCAGCGCTATCCTGAAGCGCTGGCCGCTTACCGCTTGGCCCACGTGGAAAACCAGGAGCGTGGCGATCAGCCCGGAGCCGCGTACGCGCTTGCCAACTCCGCTCTTATGCTTGCCCAGTTGGGGCGTTATCGGGAGGCTCGAGAGACCCTCGCGCAAGTCGCCGCCTCCGGCGGATATGCGGAGTTGGCCCGGATCGTGGAACAGTACCAGGCGGAAATCGCTTTAAGCGAGCGCCGCTTCGCCCTGGCTCGTAACGAGGCGCGCAGGTTGCTGGCCTCTTCCGGCGAGATCGGCGCCGCTCAACTCATCGACATTCACCTGATCGACTGCGGCGCCGGGCTCCACTCCGCCCTCCGCCAAGCGCTTTCGGCTTGCGATTCCGCGCTCGCCTTGGCCCGCAAGTCCGGCCTACCCAGGTTGGAAGCCGCCGCGCTTCTATTCTGGGCTGAGGCGCGACTTGAGAACGGCAACCCGTCCGCGGCCAAAGAGGCCGCTCTTTCCGCCCGCGCCGAGTTCGCGCGGGGCGGCCAGCGTGAATCGGAGGCGCGCGCCTCGCTGGTCGCCGCCCGCGCCGCGCAGGCCTTGCGCGACGCTTCCGGGGCCCGGTCGCTTGCGGCCCAGGCCGCCGGTTCCTTCGAGGCGTTGCTCCGGCTCTGGACCCCAGAGGACCGAGCCGCCTACGAGTCCCGCCCGGACGTTCGGCACTGGCGAAGTCAGCTTGCCGGGATATCAACCAGATAGATCATGTGCAGAGGAGGTAAATACAATGCCTGGCACTCCGATAGACCGCCCCATCATTATCAGCGGCGGCTCACCGCTCACCATGCAACAGAAGCACGGGTGGCTCCGGCCCGTCGACCATCGCACCATTGTCCCCGAGTCCCCCGACAGCACCGTGACCTCCGTGGAAGTGAACTCCGATGGCATCCAGCTCCAGTCCCTCCCGTTCGCGGGTGAACAATGCGGAATCAGCTTCACCTTCGGCGACGTCCACCTCGCCGTCCAAACCGACCCGAAGGGGCAGAACCTCCGCATCGTCGCCCTCGATGGAACCAACTTCGGGAAGCACTTCCAGTACGAAGCAGGACGCTTTGAGAGCATCTCCGCCAGCCCCGGGCTGGTCTTCCACAACCTGTGTATCCACAAGGGCGCAGTCACCCACTGCATCGAGCCCGCGTCGGGACACACCGAGATCAAGATCCAGTACTTGTAGCGCGGCGTCCGCTGAACAGGCGTCGGCGCCGGGCCATGACGGGCGCTCGCCGCCCGTAGCTCGCAGTGAATCAACGAGCGACGAACAAAACGCGGCGCGCGTCGCGCCCATCGCGTTACAATGCATACAAAGCCACACATCTACCTGAGGGGCGATGCTGGGGAAGTCCTTCTCCCACTACCGCGTGCTCGAACCGCTCGGCCAGGGCGGGATGGGAGTTGTGTATCTGGCCGAAGACACCCTGCTCGGCCGCCGCGTCGCCATCAAGTTCCCTCACGCCGACGGGCCTAGCCAGCGCCTGCTCAAAGAGGCCCGCACCGCTTCCTCGCTCAACCACCCCGCCATCGCCGCCGTCTACGACTGCGGCATGTTCGAAGACCATCCCTACGTCGTCATGGAGTTCGTCGAGGGCGAGAACCTCGGCGTCATCCTCGCGCGCGGCCCGCTGCCGCCCAAACGCGCCCTTGAAATCGCCGCGCAGGCTGCCGCCGCGCTCTCCGAAGCGCACAGCCGCGGCATCGTCCACCGCGACATCAAGCCCTCCAACATCCAGATCGATCGCCACGGCGCCGTTAAGGTTTTGGATTTCGGCATCGCCACCAGCATAGGCGAGGTCCGCGTGGCAGCCGCCGGCGAGGACCTTCTCCTTGCGACGCGCACCATGGATGGCGGGATCACCGGCACGCCCCGCTACATGTCGCCCGAGCAGGCCCGCGGAGACCGCGCCGACGCCCGCACCGATGTGTTCGCGCTCGGCTTGGTGTTCTGGGAATGCCTCACCGGCAAGCCTGCCTTCGCCGGCCAGACGGCCATCGACACCCTCGCCCAGGTGATTCAGACCGATCCCGCGCCGCCCTCCCACGTCAACCCGGCGGTGCCGCCGGTCCTCGATCGCATTTGCGCCGTGGCCCTGGCCAAGGATCCCGCGGACCGCTACCAATCCGCCGCCGCGCTACTCGAGGATCTGGAATCGGCGCGGCATACGCTACTCGAACCCGCCCCGCCGCCCATCTCCGCGCGCCGCCCTTGGCGCAACTACCTGGTCGCGGCTTCGGCCGTTTGCCTGCTGGCCGTGTTGGCCACCGCGGCCGTCCTCTGGGTCCGGCGTGGCCGCGAGCCCGATCCCCAGGCGCTGCGCTGGTATCAGGAAGGCGTCAACGCCATCCGCGACGCAACCTACTTCAAGGCCGCCAACGCCCTCGATCGCGCCGTCTCGATCGACCCCGCCTTCGCCCTCGCCCACGCCCGCCTCGCCGACGCCAGCGACGAGCTGGATGACGCCACCCGCGCCCGCGAGGAGGTGCTGAAGGCCGTCGCGCCCGATTCTCCGCGCTCGCGCCTCTCGCGTCTCGACGATCTGGCCGTCGAGGCCATTCGCCGCACGCTGACCAACGATGCCGCCGGCGCCGCCAATGCCTATCGCGAGCTGCTGGCCCGCTCGCCCGAGAGCGAGAAGGCCGCCGTCCTCCTCGACCTGGGACGCGCTTATGAGAAGGCCGGCCAGCCCGACAAGGCCCGCGCCAGCTTCCTCGAAGCCGCCCGCCGCTCGCCTCAATACGCCGCGACCTTCCTGCGCCTGGGCGTGCTCGACCGCCGCGCGCAACGCGTGGCCGACGCGGAAAAGAATCTCGCCCAGGCCGAATCGCTCTATCGTGCGCTCAGCAACTCCGAAGGCCTCACCGAGGTTCTCTATCAGCGCGGCGTGATGGCCAACAAGCGCGGCGAGATTCAGCAGGCCGTGACCTTCCTGGATCAGGCTCTCCAATTCGCCCGCACCACCGGCAACTATCAGCAGCAGATCGCCGCGCTCCTCCAGTTGAGCAACGTCGAAACGCACCAGGGCGACGCCGCGGCCGCCGAGCGCCACGCCAACGAGGCTACGGACCTCGCGCACGCCCGCGGTCTCGAACCGCTCGCCGCCGGCGGGCTGCTCGACGTCGGGAATGCCCATTTCGTACGCGGCGATTTCTCCGCGGCCGAAGACTGCTTCCTGCGCTGTCTCGAACTCGCCCGCCACGCCCACGCGCCGCGCGCCGAAGCCCGCGCCCTGCTCTCTCTGGGCAGCCTCCACATCCAGCAGGCCAAGCTGACCGAGGGCGTTCAGAACGTCGAGCAGGCGCTGCATTTCTACGAGCAGGGTGGCGACGCCAAGGAGAAGTCGGTGGCCCTGGTTCTGCTCGGCCGCGCCCGCCGCGACCAGGGCGATTACCCGGCCGCGCTGCGCGCCTTCCAAGAGCAGCTCGATATGGCCGCCGCCTCCGGCGATCAGCAACAATTCGAGTACGCCCGCGAGGGCATGGCCAGCGTTCTGGAATCCCAGGAGCGCTATCCCGAGGCGCTCGCCTCCTACCAGCAAGCCGCGGCCGCCGCCCAGTCCCGGGGCGATAAGCTGGCCGCCGGCTACACTCTCGCCAGTTCCGCCCGCGTGCTGGCTCGCCTGGGCCGTTACGGCGAGGCGCGCGAAGCGCTGGGTGAAGCCTCTGCCATCGCGCGCGGCCCCGGCGGCTATGACGAACTGGCGCGTCTCACCGATCAGTATCAATCGGAAATCGCGCTCAGCGAGCGCCAATTCGCCGCCGCCCGGGAGGAAGCGCACAAGCTGATGGCGTCGTCGGCCAAGCTCGGCAGCTCGGGGATGGCGGAGGCCGGCGAGGTCTACTGCTCCGCCGAGATTCTCTCCGGCGCGCGCGAGGCCGGCATGGCCGCCTGCCAGGCTGCGCTCGCGGAGGCCCGCAAGTCCGGCCTTCCCCGCATGGTCTCCGGCGCTCTGCTCGGCGTGTCTGAAGCGCAGCTTGAAAACGGCGACCCGGCGCGGGCCCGCGAAACCGCGCTCGCCGCCCGCAGCCAGTTTTCCATCGGCGGCCAGGCGGAATCCGAAGCGCGCGCTTCGCTCATCGCCGCCCGCGCCGCCCGCGCCTCCGGCGATGCTGCCGGCGCGCACCAGCTTGCCGCCGCGGCCTCTCATTCCTTCGCGACACTCTATCAGACCTGGACTCCGGAAGCCCGCGCCGCCTACGACGCCCGTCCGGACGTCCGCTCCTGGCGCAGCCAGCTTAACCGGCTGATGGCCGAAACAGTTCACTAACCAAAGGAGACTCCTATGCGCACACTCAAGTTCGTGGCCCTGTCGGTGCTCACCCTGGCGGTGGGCCTGGCAGCCGACCACCCCATCACCGTCAGCGGCGGATCGCCTCTCATTCTCGATCACGATAGCTGGGATCGGAAGGACGATCACACCCTCGGCACCACCGTCCCCGGCAACACCGTGACGTACATCGACGGGACGACGGATGGCAGGCCTTTCGGCCCCATCGATGTCAAGGGTCAGCCGCTCAACCTCAGCCTGACCTTTGGCGCCATCAAACTCACCGTCACTATCGACCAACATGGCCAGCCCGTCGTGGCGGTCGATAGCAACACGTCGCTGTCGAACGACTTCACGCGCAACGGCAACCAGTTCGTAAGCAACGACACGAAGTCTTCCATCCAGGGTCTGGCCATTATCGTGGCCGGCGTCGACAAGACTCCCAGTCCCATCGCCAACCACACCGTGATCAGGATCCATTACGAGTGACAAGGAGATTCCTATGCACACACTCAAGTTCATGGCCCTGTCGATGCTCACGCTGGCGGTGGGCCTGGCAGCCGACCACCCCATCACCGTCAGCGGCGGATCGCCTCTCCGCATCGAGCACGATAGCTGGAATCAACAGGACGATCACACCCTCGGAACCACCGTCCACGGCAACACCGTGACTCGCGTCGAGGTCACGTCGGCGAGCGGCGCTCTCCCGCCCATTGTCTTCAACGGTGAGATGCTCGAACTCCACTTGACCTACGGCGCCATCCACCTCACGGTCACCACGGATGCGACGGGCCACGACCCCGTGGTGAAAGTCGATAGCAAGACGTCGCTGAAGAAGCACTTCCGCCGCAAGGGCCCCACCGCATTCGAGAGCGTGGCAAACGCCGCCTCCGTCCAGGAGCTGACGCTGCAGAAAGGCGGCGCCAGCCAGGACCTGGGCTCCGTCTCCGGCCACACCGTGATCGTCATCCACTACGAGTAGTGGGACAAGCCTCCGGCCCTGCGGCGTTCCAAGACCCGCCGGGCCGGATGGGCGGTGTGATCTGTAGCCAGTGCGGAGAGTACGGCACCCAATCGCCGCAACTCAGCGGTGGGCGGGCTCTTGCCGCGGGGTTGTAGTTCCGGCGTGGAACTCCACCAGTTTCACGTTCACCTCGGACACCGTCCCGTGATGACTGTACACGTATGACGTCATCCCGATCCCCGGCACATACGTCGCGACCTGGTGGTCTGGAAGTGTGCGGTAGGCGACTACGTACTCGGTGCGTGGCACATCCGCCGCCACACCCTTGATCCCGGCCAGGCTTGCAGTCTCGATCCTCTCTACCGACCACGCATACATGCCGTCCGTTCGAGGAGCGGTCTCCGCGTCTCTCCCGAACAGGTCGCCCTCGTGGGCGGGCATCACGAGAATCAGGCTCTCGTCGTCGTCGCTGGTCATGTCCTCCCCCGGTTCGCCTTCCGGGATGGCGCACCCATCCTCGGGCTGGTGGAGGTAGAACTTCTTGTTGCCATCCGCGATCAGCAGATAGCAGTCGCGTTCCCGGCCGGGCAGATCCCAGGGATGGCCCAACAGTAAGGCCATCTTGAACCGTCCGCGCTCTGCGCTTTCCAGAATCTCCGATTTCCACTCCACCGTGGCGCCTTCCGCTGTTCCCGATGCGACCCGGCCTCGATATACCCAGTACGTACCCTTCTCCATCGGGAAGAAGTCCGCGTCCGCAGCCACCTCGGGGTTCCGCTCGGCCGACGCCGCGGTCCCGGCCAGCGCCATCAACACTACCGCCGCACGAACCAGCCGCATGACGAGCAGTATACTCCAGCGTAAGCCCGCTTGAGCTAAGCTCTAGCCAATGGCCCGCGACTTACTCGACCGCTTGGACGACTGGAAGCGCCGCTTCGAACCCGAGGGCGACGGCCAGCTCGAAAAACTGCTGGCGCAAATCGCGGCCCGGCGCTTTCACGATCCCGCCGCCCTCATCCGTCTGCATGAGACTCTTCTGTTCCTGCGCGCCTATCCGCGCACGCCCGAGGTCGCGCGCCTGGCGGACGCCATCCTGTTCGCCTTCGCCGATCGGGTCGCGCCACTGCCCGACCTCGCCCCTTTCGAGGAACCGGAAGTCTCCGGCATCGCCGGAACTTCGTTCGCGGCCGTCTTCAGCTACGAAGTCGCGCGCCGCCTCGCCGCGCTCCACCCGCGTCACATCGAGATCGCCTGGGATCGCCACGACCAGGCCGATAAGCTTGGCCCCGCGCTCGCCCGCTTCGCGCCCCTTCTCGAAGAGGACTGGCCGGTCGAGGCTCACGTGCCCTTCCGCCAATGGATGGCGGCCGCCCGCCGCCGCGGCGTTACCGATCTGGCCTGGCTGCTCGAAAGGCTGGCCGCTCTGCCGCTGCCGCCGCGCGGCCGCGCCGAAGTCTACGAAGCCCTCGATCTGCCGCTCGCCTGGAACATCGGCAACGCGCGCACTTCCCGGTCGCGCCTCCGCCTGCCCGTGTCAAAGCTCTACTGCCATCAGGAGCCGCTGCTGCGCCGCAGCGATATCTCGCTCCTCGCCGAGCTCGAAGCGCCCCCGCTTCCCATCCGCCGGCTGTCCCGGCGCGAGGCCCGCCGCATCCTCGATATCATCCTCGACACCTCCGCCATGCGCTACCGCGAGCTGTACGGTTTCAGTCACCCCGACGAGGCCGCGGTCTTCCACGCCCGCGCCGGCCGAGGCGTCGACATTTTCTTCTTCGGAGTCCCGCCCGCCTGGCGCCTGCCCCTACGCGCCTACCACGCCGGAATGTTCTTCAAGAACGGCGTTCCGGCAGGCTACGTGGAGCTCCTCTCTTTGTTCGAGCGCGCCGAGGTCGGCTTCAATCTCTATTACACCTTCCGCGAAGGCGAATCCGCCTGGCTCTACGCGCGGCTCCTGCGCCTGTTCCGCCAGGTTCTGGGCGTGAACTGTTTCTCGGTCGACCCGTATCAAATCGGCCTCGAGAACCCGGAGGCCATCGAGTCCGGAGCCTTCTGGTTCTACCGCAAGCTCGGCTTCCGGCCCGTCGATCCCGCCGTCGCGGCGCTGGTGGCTCGCGAAGAACGCCGCATGGCGCAGACGCCCGGAACCCGCAGCTCCAGGCGCACCCTCGAAAAGCTGGCCGCCAGTTATGTCCTCTTCGAAGGCCCCGGGGCCGAGCCCGGCGCATGGGACGCCTTCCGCGTGCGCAACCTGGGGCTGGCCGCGTCTCGTGCCATGGCCAAGCGGTACGGCGGGGACATCGAGCGTTTTCGTCGCGCCGCCGGATCGAGCGGCCTGGCGCAGATCCTCAGCCTGATCCCGGACCTGCCGCGCTGGCCCCAGCCGGAACGGGCCGCCGCCATGATCCTCGAAGCCAAACAAGGACCCAGCGAAGCGCGCTACCTGCGCCTCATGCAACGCCATCCGCGCCTCCGCGCCGCGCTTCTGAAGCTGGGAGGCGGGCTTTAGCTCCGCATCGTACAATCATCCTAGATGGATCTCTACCGCCGCCTGCAGCAGCACCTGAACCGCGCGCCGGTCGGGTTCCCGGCCACTGCCTCGGGCGTTGAGCTCCGCATCCTTCAGCGGCTGTTCACTCCGGACGACGCCGAAATCGCGCTCGAATTGAGTTCCATTCCCGAGCCCGCCGCCACCATCCACAAGCGCCTCCGCTCGCGCCTCTCGCTCGCGGACCTCACCGCGAAGCTGGATCGGATGGCCGCCAAGGGCATCGTCCTCGCTCACCCCATCCAAGGCCGGCTCTGCTACGCCAAGCTGATCTACGTCGTCGGCATGTACGAACGCCAGATCAAAACCCTGACGACCGGCTTCCTGCGCGAGCACCGCCAGTATGTTGACGAGGCCTTCCTCGCTGCGTTCCATACCGGCAAGACGCCGCAACTGCGGGTCGTGCCGGTCAACAAGCAGATCGCTATCGAGCGCGGCGTCACCACCTACGACCAGATCCGCGCGCACGTCGAGTCCTCTCCCGGGCCCTTCGGCACGCTCACGTGCATCTGCCGCCACGGCCAGGACCTGCTCGGGGAAAGCTGCCGGCAGACCGCCCTGCGTGACAACTGCCTCATGATCGGGCCGGCGGCGACCTGGGCCGCCGATTCCGGCAACGGCCGCGCCACAACCCGCGAGGAGATCCTGGCCCTCCTCGATCGCGCCGACCAGGACGGCCTCGTTCTCCAGCCCGAGAACACCAAGTCCCCGATGTTCGTCTGCTGCTGTTGCGGCTGCTGCTGCAATGTCCTCACCTCGGCCAAGCGCCTGCCGTCTCCCGCCGCTTACTTCAGCTCCAATTTCTGCGCCGCCGCGGATCCGGACGCCTGCATCTCCTGTGGCGTCTGCGAGATGCGCTGCCAGATGGAAGCCATCTCCAGCCCGGACGGCAAGGCTGTGGTCGACCGTTCGCGCTGCATCGGTTGCGCTCTGTGCGTGAGCACCTGCCCCTCCGGCGCCATGCGCCTCGAGCCCCACGGCCGGCCCAAGTTACCGCCCGACGATACCCCAGCCCTCTACGTACGCATGTTTCGGGACCGCTACGGCGCCGCGGGTCTGGCCAAGCTCGGCGCCAAGAAGATGCTCGGCCTGAAGATCTGAGGACGGCCTACCTCCAGCGGCCATAGCCGTCCCCGCGCCATAATCTACCTATGAAGGCCGCTCTGTCCCTGCTCCTGCTTGCCGCGGCGTCTGCCTGTGCGCAGCCGTCGCGCGCCGCCGACGAATTCCAGACCTCGGCCGGCGTCGTGAAGATCACTCCCATCCACCATGCCAGCGTCCTGATTCAGGGCGGCGGCGTGGTCATTCACGTAGACCCTTTCCGTGAGGGCGACTATACCGGCCTGCCCATGGCCGACCTGGTGCTGATTACGCACGATCACTTCGATCACATGGACCCGAAGGCCCTGGCCCTGATACGCAACGCGAAGACGGTGGTGATGGCGCCGGCCGCGGTGGCCGATTCCATCGCCGGCGTTGCCGTTCTCCGCAACGGCGAGGCGCGGGATTTCGGCGAATGGAGGATCGAGGCGGTGCCCGCCTACAACCTGGTGCGCGGCCCCGCCGCCGGCCAGTTGTTCCATCCCAAGGGCCGCGGCAACGGCTACGTGCTCACCTACGGCGGCAAGCGCTTCTACTTCTCGGGGGACACCGAAGGCGTTCCCGAGATGAGGGCGCTGAAGAACATCGACGTAGCCTACGTGTGCATGAACCTGCCTTACACCATGCCTCCCGAGGAGGCGGCCGCCGCGGTGCGGGCCTTCCACCCGCGGGTCGTGATTCCGTATCACTACCGCAATTCGGATCTCGGCGCGTTCGAGAAAGCACTGGCCGGTTCGGGGATCGAGGTCCACATCCGCGACTTCTACTATCGCTGAAGACGGGTCCGGATCGTGCCGCTGAACCCGCGTGGGAACTCCATCTCGATAATGCCGCCCGGGTCGGCGATCTCCTCGCGCTCGCTGTGGCCGATCCCGAGCTGATATCGGCTCCGCGGTTTCAGTCCCACCAGGAAAATCCTTCCTACGGCGTTTTCGAAGGTGAGCGAAGAGGCGTCGCCGGCGACGGCAACCACGGCGTGGTCGAAGTCGAGTAGCTTGGGGGATGCGAGATCGATCGTCTGCGGTTTGCCGCCCGCGAACATTAGGAGCGTGCCGCCGAACAAGCCGGCCCAACGCGCGTCTGCATCCCAGCCGGAGCGGATGAAGAGCTGCCCCACGACGCTGTCGTGCACCGCGAGCGGAGCGTGGTAGTAGCTCAAGCCCGGTTGATAAGGATTCGCCCACAAGAACTCGTAGGGAGCGCCGAAGGGGCCGTGCATGGCGAAGAGGTCGTGGAGAAGCCAGCCCTGCAGGTATTGGTTCCCGATGGAGGTGGTATCGTAGGCGGCCATGGCGAGGTCCGCCGCGCGCGCGGATTCCGCCGCGTGCAGATCGAACTCGGCGCCGGCGCTGGCCGGGACGCGGTACTCGTTTTCGGGCGCCTCGTGCGGCTCCGGATAGTAGCTCAACAGATCCAGCGCGGGCAGCGTGCCGAAGTAGCTGCGCGCGGACTCGCGCAGGTCGATGTTGAGGTTGTCGCGGACGGCGTGCATCATCTCGAAAAGCGCGTAGCGGCTCGAGCGCGGCAAAATATCTTCCCCTGCAGCAAGCGAGGGTACTACCTTCCCGCGCCACCAATCGTCGACGATCCTCCGCAGTTCGCGCTCGGAAACCGCGGGCGCGGTGCCGGCAAGCGCAATGGCCGCGAACGTGCGGGAGCGCGCCTCATCGACGCCGGCGGTTGCGGGCGGACGAAGAAGGGCCTGCTCGAGTTTGGCGGCGAGCGCCGCGGATTCCTGCTCCGTAAGCGCGGTCTGGCACCAGTCGAAAACCAGCGCCAACTGGCGCAGGTCGCCTCCCTCGCCGAGCGCCCAAGCGACGGCTCTCCGGGCGGCTTCTGAATCGCCAGTGGATTGAAAATAAAGCACATCCGCGAAGGCTCGCTCGGGCATCGAGGCCTTGCCAACGACCAGGGACTCTAACTGCCGCCAGCGGGGAGACCGGCGCTCGTGCTCGCGTTGCAGGAGGCGCAGACGGGCCGGCGTCAGCAGCAGCGAGGGATGCTGGCCGGGGGCCCGGAAGTCCGGCGACTGAGCGGCCGCTACGGCGGCGGCGCCGATCCACACCAGGCACAGCCTCAAGGTTGTCCTTGGCATTCGATTGTGGCAGGCGCCGGGGCGCCGGGGCAATGGTTATGGTACTCCGGGACCTGCAACTCATTTTCACACGCGGAAGCCTATTCCCGTAGTGCCCACTCCTATGCTATAAATAGGGACGAATTGGTGAAGCAGCTCTTTGAAACCTGCCCTCTGCTGCAACAGGCAAAAGGCGGTGAGCGGGCGTTGGAGTTGAGACAGCGTGCTTGCGGGAGCCGGTGTTTATAATATCTACCCCTCTCCTTCCGACTGCAGGTTGCAACAGAGGGTCTTTTTAGAAGAGCGGGCCTAATACTTAGTGGGTTCGTTTTTCGCCTGAGACGATGTGTCCGGGCTCGTCCGACATTGAAGCTCGTAGCGGGTTTAGAGTTTCAGACGGCCCGGCGCCGCGGCCCAGCCCAACTGCAAGGCGACCGCATCGGGATCTCCGATGCGGTTTTTCTTTTTTGGAGACGCCTCGTCACCAGCTCAACGTTCCGGTGCGCGGTTCCTCGCCAGGCGCCGGCAGATAGAGAGTCTTGCAGCGCTCGCAGCGGTAGATCTCGGCATCCGCGCCGAACCGCTTCTTGATCTCCTCGCCGAAGAAGTACCAGCGCTTGAGGTGACCGGCGCAGAGCTTGCCCTTCTCGTCCTTCTCGTTGCAGGCGCGCATGCGCGCGAACCGGCGTTTCACTTTGACGCCGTCGCCGAGGGTTGCGACGAGTTCGGAGACGGGCGCGGGTTTGTCCGAGGCGGCGTACTTTGGATTGGCCATGGCGGCTTGCGACCACAAGTATACCAGCCCATCGGCGGGCGTCCGCCGCGCCTGGTCTAAACTGAAATCTGTGGGGTCCGGTTGATCGATCTGCATACGCACACCGACGAATCCGATGGAACAACGGCTCCGGCCGAACTCGTTGGCGCAGCGCTGGCGTTGGGTCTGGAGGCGCTGGGCATCACGGACCACGACACGCTCGCCGGCTACGACGCGGCTGCTCCCCTGGCGCGCGAGGCGGGCCTCGACCTGGTGTGCGGCATCGAGCTGAGCACGAAGCGGCGCCGCGCGGCTGGCGGGCCCGGCCGCTCTATCCATGTGTTGGGCTACTTCCTCGGCGGAGCGCCGCCGTCGGACTTCCGCGCCTGGCTGGAAGCGATCCGGCTGGCGCGGCGCGACCGCAACCAGCGCTTGGCGGCGCGCCTGCAATCCCTCGGCGTGGACATCGCGATCGAGGAAGTGGAACGCCTGGGGCGGTCTCAGGCGGGAAGGCCGCACTTCGCGCGCGCGATGATCGAGAAAGGATACGTCTCGAACATCCAGGAGGCGTTCGACCTTTATCTGGACGAAACGGCGCAGGCCTACGTCGAGCGCGAGGAGCCGGAGCTGGAAGCGGGGATCCACAAGCTCCGCGAAGCCGGCGGTCTCGCGTCGCTGGCGCACCCGATCCGGCTGAGCCGGCGCAACCCGCCGGATTTCGAGAAGGCTCTCTCCGAGATGTGCGAGATGGGTTTGGGCGCCATCGAGGCTTACCACAGCGATCACCGGCAGACGGACGCGCAGTTCTTTCTCTCGCTGGCGCAGCGCTACGGTCTGGCCGTGACCGGCGGCACCGACTTTCACGGCGACAACAAGCCCGGTCTGGCCCTCGGCACGGGCTACGGGAACGTCGCGGTGCCCCGCCAGGTGCTCGATACGTTGCGGAGCCTCGGACCCGCACGCCCATAGCGCGCCTACGCGTGGCATTCTGGGACTGATGAGAAGAATCGTGTCACTGAGCCTGATGGCCGCAGCGAGCCTCGCCGCACAGCAATACACGCGGGGCGTAGGCGTGTATCCGGGGAATCCGAAGGACTACTTCGGGCCGACGATGCGCGTGGACGGGGCGGCCTATCGCAACCTGGCGTTGCACCGGCCTGCCTACCACTCGAGCAGTTACGACTACAACCTGACGGCCCAGTTGGTCACCGATGGGATCAAGGACACACGGTTGCCGCGGTGGGTGGCCTCGGCGACGAGCCAGCAGGGCGCGCTGAAAAAGAACGAGCGCGAGCGGCTGCTGGACCGCAACCCGATGACGGTCGTGGAGCTGAAGGGAACGGGCGGATGGGTCCAGATCGAGTTGGGCGGCGGGGACGGCGCGCCCGAGGTGGATCGCGTGGACGTTCAGGCACGCGTGCAAGCGGCCTCCCCGCAGCCGGGCTGGAAGTGCGTGGTCTCGGGCTCGGACGATGGCGCCGCGTGGAAGGAGTTGGGCCGCTCGGCGGGCACGGAGCGCCCCGCGGCGCTGTTCAGGACCTCGATAGCTCTCGCCGCGCCGTCGCGCAGCCGTTTCTACCGCGTCGAAGTCGAAGCCCCGGGCGCCCTGGTGTGGCGCGTGGGCGAGGTGTCACTGTTCGATAAGAACCGCCAGCTCGAAATCGGCGGGCCGTACGATTTCACCAGCGCGTGGATGAGCGAGGGCTCTGGCGAGGAGTGGGTCTACGTGGATCTGGGTGCGCCCTGCGAGTTCGATCGTGTGGCGCTGTATTGGATCCGGCGCGCTGCCGAGGGCTCGATCGAAGTCTCCGACGATGCCGCGAGCTGGCGCGCCGTTCAGGCGCTGCCGGCGACCACCGCGCTGATCGACGATTTGAAACTGGCGCAGCCGGCCAAAGGGCGGTACGTGCGCGTGCGGATGACGCGGCCCGCTTCGCCTGAGGGCTACATCCTGAGCGAGATGGAGGTGTGGGGGCGCGGCGGTCCGGTGGCCGTGCCGAAGGCCGCGGCCCGCGGAACCTATGGGCGGCTCGATCTGGCGGGAGGCGCGTGGCGCATCCAGCGAGATTCGCTTGTGGCGGCGGGCGGCGAGGCGCTTTCGCGCGTGGGCTTCGACGATCGCGATTGGCTGGTGGCCACGGTTCCGGGCACGGCGCTGGTGAGTTACGTCAATGCCGGGGCGCTTCCCGACCCCAACTACGGCGACAACCAGCTCATGATTTCCGATTCGTTCTTCTACGCCGATTTCTGGTATCGGGACGAGTTCGTCGCGACGCCCAGCGCCGCGGGCAGGCGCGAGTGGCTGAATTTCGACGGCATCAACTGGAAGGCGGACGTCTTTCTGAACGGCGAGAAGATCGGGCGGATCGAGGGCGCATTCATGCGGGGGCGCTTCGATGTCACCGGCCGCCTCAAGCCCGGCCAAAGGAACGCTCTGGCCTTGCGCATCGTGAGGAACGCGACGCCCGGAAGCGTGCGAGAGAAGACCTGGCAAAGCCCCGACAAGAACGGCGGGGCGCTGGGCGCGGATAACCCGACCTATCACGCCACCGTCGGCTGGGACTGGATTCCCGTCGTCCGCGGGCGCGACACCGGCATCTGGAAGAACGTGTACATCACCACCAGCGGCCCGGTGACGATTGAGAATCCGTTCGTCACCACGGTGCTCGCGCTGCCGGCGGCCGACATCCAAGTGGAAGCGACGCTGACCAACCACGAAGCGAAGCCGGTCTCCGGTACCCTGCGCGGAAGTTTCGGCGATGATCCATTCGAGATGCCGGTGGCCCTCGGGCCGTCGGAAGAGAAGACCGTGAAGACCGCGCTGCACCTCGCGAATCCGAAGCTCTGGTGGCCCGCCGGATACGGCGCGCCCAATCTCTACAAGGTGGAGATGAAGTTCGTTACCGCGGACAAAGCCGTGTCGGACGCCAAGCGGTTCGAGACCGGCGTGCGGCAGTTCACTTACCGCGACGAGGGCGGCGCGCTGCGGATCTGGATCAACGGCCGGCGCTTCATCGCCCGCGGCGGAAACTGGGGCTTCCCGGAATCGATGCTGCTCTACCGCGGGCGCGAGTACGACGTGGCCGTGGGCTACCACGCCGACATGCACTTCACCATGATCCGCAACTGGGTCGGGCAGACCGGCGACGAGGAGTTCTACGAGGCCTGCGACCGGCACGGCATCGTGGTGTGGCAGGACTTCTGGCTGGCGAATCCGGCCGACGGCCCGGACCCGGACGACAACGGCATGTTCCTGCGCAACGTCAGGGACTACGTGCTGAAGGTGCGCGATCATGTTTCGATCGGCCTGTATTGCGGGCGCAACGAAGGCTATCCGCCCAAACCCATCGACGAAGGAATCCGCAAGACGCTGGCGGAGTTGCACCCGGACATCCACTACATCCCCAGTTCGGCCGACGACACGGTTGAGGGGCACGGGCCTTACGGCGTGAGGCCCACGCGGTTCTATTTCGAGCAACGCGCCACGCCGAAGCTGCACAGCGAGCTGGGCATGCCGAACATCATGTCGCTCGATAGCGTGCGGCAAACCATGCCGGAAGCGGCGCTGTGGCCGCAGGGCCGCATGTGGGGCCTCCACGATTTCTGCCTGGGCGGCGCACAGCAAGGTGCTGCTTTCCGAGCCGTCATCGACGACGGCTACGGCGGTGCGGCCAACGCCGAGGAGTGGCTGACGCTGGCGCAGTTCGTGAACTACGAAGGCCATCGCGCCATGTACGAGGCGCAAAGCCGCAACCGGATGGGCCTGCTCATTTGGATGAGCCATCCCGCGTGGCCGTCGTTCGTGTGGCAGACCTACGACTACTACTTCGAGCCCACTGCGGCGTACTTCGGCGCCAAGAAGGCGTCCGAGCCGTTGCATATCCAGTGGAACATCGCGACCGACAGCGTCGAGGTGGTGAATTATAGCGGCGGGAATGCGGCCGGGCTGACCGCGCGGGCCGAGATCCGGAACATGGACGGCGCGCTCAAGTGGGCGAAAGAAGTTCCGGTCGAGAGCGCCGAGGACAGCGACGTTTCGTGCATCAAGATGGAGTACCCCCAGGGCCTGACTCCGGTGCATTTCATTCGCCTGAAGCTCACGCGTGGCGGCGAGACCGTGTCGGAGAACTTCTACTGGCGCGGGCTCCAGGAGGGCGCCTACCGGGCCATCCGCCAGCTCCCTAAGGTGAAGATCGAAGCCGCCACTCGCGCCGAGCGGCAGGGCGGCCGCTGGCAACTGAAGGTCGATCTCCACAACGTCTCGGCGCAGCCGGCACTGATGGTGAAGTTGAAGGTGGTGCGCGAGAAGAGCGGCGATCGCATCCTGCCCGCGCTCTACTCCGATAACTACGTCGCCCTGATGCCAGGGGAACGGCGCACCATCGGGATCGAGGTGGAAGACGCCGACACGCGGGGCGAGAAGCCGCGAGTGGCGGTGGACGGCTTCAACGTCGGCGAGGTGGCGGAGAAATAGCTGCTGAGGTAGGCTCGAAGTAAGGGGGCGGGGAACTTTGGCACGGCGGCGGGGCTGGCGCGCTCTGACAGCGGGAACATTGCTCCTGCTTTTCTTGTCTCCGTGTGCATTCCCGCTGGCGAGCGCTCTCTCCGCTCAACCGCGCCGTTGCTGTTGCCGCGGCAAGTGCTCCTGCTGTCGCCGGAATCCGGCGAGCGCGGCCTGGACCGGCTCCGAGTCCTGCCCGGCGCGCTGCGGGGTTTCGATGCTCCCCGCCGTATGGCCGGCCGCCGCGCTGCCTTCAGCGAGCCGTTGCACGTGGCGGATTGCGCGGCTGAATCGAGAGCGGCCCGCACCGGCTGCGGCGCCCTGTTCATCCTCCTACCCCGCCTACCGCTATCAGCTTCCCCCGCCCGTTTCGGTCTGAGCCTCGCTCCGCCGCCGTCGCGCCTCGGCCCCTTGCCGAGCCTCGGCCGTCGGTCCTTACTCGATCGAACCGGAATCGAAGTATGCAATCTAAGTTGGTTATATCTGCTCTTGTCTCATTCTCACTCGCGTTCGCCGCCACGAACACCGTGCACGGCATCGTGTACGATCCACAGCATCGCCCGGTAGAGGGAGCCCACGTGACTATCCGCGGCCTCAACCTCCCTTCACCCAGAACGGCTTCCTCCGGCCCGAATGGCGATTTCGAATTCAACGATGTCCCGGAGGGCAGCTACACTCTTTCCGCGACCGCCCCAGGCTTCGGTCCGCTCGAACAGCGGATTGACGTGACCGTTGGAAGAACGCCGGTGCTGCATCTGCAACTCGAGATCCAGGCTGTCAAGGAATCCGTCGAGGTTTCAGGCGCCGTCAGCCGGCTCGACGCAGAGCCTTCCACGGTCCAGACCAGCGTCGTTCGGCACGAGATCCAGCAATCGCCGGGAGCGGATTTGACCAACAGCCTCTCCATGATTACGGACTACACCCCTGGCGCATACATGGTTCACGACATGCTGCACATGCGCGGCGGCCATCAGGTCAACTGGTTCTTCGATGGCATTCCGGTGATCAACACAAACATTGCCGCCAACGTCGCCCCGCTGATCAATCCCAAGAACGTCGAGGAATTGGAAGTGGAGCGCGGCGGATTCTCGAGCCAGTATGGAGACCGCACCTACGGATTCTTCAACGTGGTCACGCCCTCGGGATTCGAGAGCGACCAGCAAGCCGAGTTGGTCGCCTCGGGCGGCAACTTCAACGCCACCGACGACCAGATCAGTTTCGCCAGCCACACCGAGCGCTTCGCCTATTACGCCAGCGCGGACGGGAACCGGTCCGATCTAGGACTCGGGAATCCTACGCCGGCGGTGATTCACGACCAGGAGAGCGGACTCGGCGGTTTCCTTTCGCTTCTGTATAACCCCGCGCCGAAAGATCAATTGCGCTGGATCGCCTCCGTGCGCGAGGACCATTATCAAGTCCCCAACACAGCGGACGATCAGGCGGCCGGCATTCGCGACCTCGACGTGGAGCAGGACTACATTGCCGGCTTTAGCTGGACCCATACCCTGTCGGACGGCCTGTCGTTCAATCTCGCGCCGTATTTCCACTTCAACGGCGCGCATTACATCGGCTGCCCCGGCGACGTGCCCTTCATCCTGGACGACAATAACCGCGCCACTTACATCGGCGCCAGGTCCGTCTTTCAGGCTCAGAAGAAACGGCACAACGCCCGGGCGGGCATCGAAGTTTGGGGCCAGCGCAGCAGCGCGATTTTTGGACTCACGGCGAATCCCGGCGGGCAGGTGCTCCAACAAACGGAGCGGCACTGGGCTAACTCGGACGCTCTCTTCCTCGAAGATCAGTACAAGGTAACCTCCTGGCTCACTCTGGGCCTGGGTCTGAGGTTGACGCACTACCAGGGACTCGTCAGCGAGAATGCGGCCGACCCGCGGCTGGGCGGCGCCATTCGCCTGCCGCGCCTTCATTGGATTCTTCGAGGCTATTACGCCTACTACTATCAGCCTCCTCCCCTCGACAGTCTTTCGGGCCCCTTGCTGAATTTCGCGGTGGCGCAGGGCTTTGGATTCATTCCGCTTCCTGGCGAGCGCGATATCCAGCGCGATATCGGCCTCACCGTCCCGATTCGCGATTGGGCGATCGAGGTGGACGATTTTCATACCAGCGCCCGCAACTTCCTCGACCACGACGTCATCGGCAACTCCGGCATCTTCATCCCGCTGACCGATCTGGGCGCGATTATCAGTGGCACGGAGGTTACCGTGCGCTCACCCAGGCTTTTCAAGATTGCCCAATGGCGCGTCGCTTACTCGAATCAGATCGCGCAGGGCATAGGGCCGATCACGGGCGGGCTGATCGAGTTCGCGCCCACGGGCAACTTCCTGCTCGATCACGATCAGCGCAACACCGTGAGTTCGGTGCTCTCGCTTGCTTTGCCTGGCCGAATCTATGCGACGCCGGCGTATCAGTTCGGATCCGGCTTCCTGAACGGGGACGGTCCGGCGCATCTGCCGCCGCACTCCACGTTCGATCTCGCGATCGGCAAGCGCTTCGGAGAGAATTGGTCGGCTTCCGTGAACGCGATCAACATCGCCAACACGCGGTATCTGCTGGACACGAGTAATACCTTCGGAGGGACGCATACCATCAATCCGCGGCAGATTTACGGGGAGCTCCGGTACCGGTTCCATTTTTAGGCATCGGCACCGCCGGCCATCTGGCCCGCCTCGCAGGGCCCACGCCCGTCCCCCGCCGCTGGACCGGTCGCCCCCATTGCTCTTGCATTTATGGCGCGGCGGTAGTGTAATAGGCGGCTGGAGGTCTTCCCGGTCATGCGCGCGTTTGCTCTCTGTACGGTGTTTCTTGCGGGAATTCTGGCGGCCGCTTTGCTGGGCCAGCAACAGCTCGACAATAAGGCGATCGTCAAGTTGCACAACGCCGGGTTGACCGACGAGACAATCCTCAACCTGATCAACACGCAGCCCGGCCAGTATGCGACCGGAGTGAACGACATCATCGCGCTGAAGCAGGCGGGCATTTCCGAGAAGATCATCCGGGCGCTGGCGAGCAGAGTCACCCCGCCGGCGGCCTCCCCGGCGGCGTCCCCGACCGCGACACCGCAGGGCGCAGCCCCCCCTACCGCGAAGCGCGTACTGACCGAAATCTTCTACAAGAAAGACAACCAGTGGGTGTCCATGCAGCCGGAAGAGGTGAGCTGGAAGGCAGGCGGGATACTCAAGTCGGTCGCCACGTTGGGCGTGAAGAAGCGCGACATCGATGGTGCGGTTGCGGGCGCGAGCAGCAAGAACAAGCTGCGGCTCCCGGGGGAGTTCGTGCTCTACATCCCTGGGGGCGTTGACCTCCGCGAGTATCGGTTGCTGCACCTGCGGCCGCGCGAGGGCGTGCGCGAGTTTCGCGCCGCCATCGAGGACGACTTCCACATCTCTGGCGGCCGCGACCTGGTGCCGTTCGATGGCACGCCGGTCCCCAGCCGAGGCTTTCTCATCACGCTAAAGGACTTGAGCCCGGGCGAGTACGGGTGGGTTCCCCCCGAGGCCGCGCTGAGCGCCCACGATGCCACCGCGCCGCCGGGCAAGATCTTCACGTTCGTGGTCGAGTGATCGGGGCTACAAGAGGGCCGGCCGACGCGCCTTACGCCTATCTGGCGGGTTTGGCCTCACCCGCGGCCGGCTGGGCGCCGAATTCCACCACCAGCTCGTTGACCACCTGCTTGACGCCCTGGACCTTCCGCGTGATGCGCTCGGCTTTGGCCTTCTGCCTGTCCTCCCGCACCTTCCCGCGCAAGGTGACGACGCCGTCCTTCACTTCCACGTCGATGCCGCCGCCCTTGACATCGCGGTCGGCGGCCAGGCGCTCGATGATCTTGTCGTGAAGCGCATCGTCGCTCGAGGCCTTCTGCGCGACAACGGGAGCAGCAACGGCGAGCAGAAAACTCACCACGGTGACAACAGACAGTAGGCGCATAAATTCTCTTCCATTCTAGTCGTTTTTACCCGCCATGGAATGCCAGTCGAGCTGCTCCAGAAAGGCCGGGTTCTCCCGCCACCGGGGCTGAACCTTGACGTACAGCTCCAGGAAGACCTTACGGCCGAACATGACTTCCATCTCTTCGCGCGCCAGCGTGCCGATCCGCTTCAGCATCGACCCCTTGACGCCGATGACAATCCCCTTCTGTCCGTCCCGCTCCACATAGATTGTGGCGGAGATACGCGTCAGCCGCGGGCTTTCATCCCACGCATCCACCAGCACGGCGACCGAGTGCGGCACCTCCTGCTGGGTCTCCGCCAGGATCCTTTCGCGAACCAGCTCCGCCGCCAGAAAGCGTTCGGGTTGGTCGGTGAGGTAGTCCGCCGGGAAGTACGCCGGGCCCTCGGGAAGGCGCGCCAGAATGGCCGTGCGCAGATCGTCAAGGCCCGCGCCCTTCAGCGCCGAGATGGGGAAGTAGTCGGCGAAGTCGTAGACCGCCTTGTAGCGTTCGATCAGCGGCAGCAGTTGCGGCTTGGCCTTGACCCGGTCGACCTTGTTCAGCAGCAGGAGCACCGGCGCCCTGGTCCTCGCGATCAGCCGCACGGCTTCCTCGTCGGCCTCGCTGAAAGGCCGCGAGGCGTCGGCCAGGAACAGCAGCAAGTCGCGCTCGTCCAGCGCAGCGCGGATGCTGTCCATCATTCGGCGATTCAGCAGCGTGTCGGGCGCATGGATGCCGGGCGTATCGAGGAACACGATCTGTGCGTTGGGCAGCGTGAGCACACCCTCGACCAGCGTGCGGGTCGTCTGCGGCTTCGCGGTTACAATGGCGAGCTTGGTTCCCACCAGCGCGTTCAGCAGGGTGGATTTTCCCGAGTTCGGGCGCCCCAGAATCGAGACGAATCCCGAGACGTGCCGCGGCGCCGTTTCAGGCATGATTGGTTTGTCCCTCCATCTTCGAGACGCGGACCTGCTCGACACGCAGGTCGTTGCTCCTGAGTACCTCGATCCGGATTCCCTCGCGCTCGATGGACTCGCCGGCACGCGGCACGCGCCCCAGCCACTCGCTGACCAGGCCGCCGGCCGTGGTCGATTCCGGCTCCTCGGCGGGACGGAAATCGAGCAGCTCCTCGAGCCGGTCCAGGCTGAAGTTGCCCGAGACGATGCAACGGCCGCTCGAATCCTCCACCAGATCTTCCACCGGCTCGTGCTCGTCCTGAATCTCGCCGAAGACTTCCTCGACCAGGTCTTCCAGGGTCACCAGGCCGGCCGTGTTCCCGTACTCGTCCACCACGATCGCCATGTGCGCCCGGTCCTGCTGCATTTCCTTGATGAGGTCGTTGACCGGCTTGGTCTCCGGCACGAAGCGTATGGGACGCAGCAGCTCGCGCACCGTCCGCCCCTGGCGCTCGTCCTCGTCCAGCTCGAACATGTCGCGGACGTGGACGAAGCCGGCGATGCGGTCGATGCTGTCTTCGTAAACTGGGATGCGCGAGTATTGCTCGGTGATGACGAGTTGGCGCAGGCTTTCCAGAGACTGGGCCGCCGCGATAGCGACAATGTTCGGCCGGGGCGTCATGACCTCGCGCACGGTTTTGTCGCCGAATTCGACCACCGACTGGATGAGTTCCCGGTCGCTCTCCTCGATCAGGCCCTCCTCGGTTCCCGCGGTGATCAGCGCCTCGATGTTCTCGGCGGGGGTGGCCGGCTCCTTTTGCTCGGGCTCGCCGTTGGTGAGTTCGGTCAGAGATTGGAAGAACGCCGCGCCCGCCACCAGGGGGCGCATCAGGATGGCCACCGCGCGCAACGGGAGAGCGAACGCGCCCAGCCACCGCCCGCTGCTTCGCCGGTATAGCACGTGCGGCACGATGTACGTGGCCCCCAGCATCGTGAGCCACGCCAGCAGGCAGGATTCGGCGATGCCCCGCAGCGTGCCCCCGGCAGGATGCAGAAGCAGGAACACCACGCCCAGCAACACCAGCAACGTGTGTTTCACCAGCGAGAAAGTGAGAACGCCGTGGTCGGTATCGACGCCGATGCGAGGCTGGAGCTTCTCCTTGAAGTACTCGAGAGCCGGCCGCTCGTGCGGGCGCAAGCGCAGCGACTCCTGGTAAAGCTGCTGGACCAGCGTCACGGCGGCCAGCACCACGCCGAACACGACGGCGGCGACGATCAGGATCGCGCTCACCGCCGCACCCGCTCGATCAGGCCCGCCGGCAGTCCCAGCTCCCGGCGATGCCGCCGCTCCGCGCGCGCCATGCGTCCCCGATCCGTCTCATGATCCATGCCCACGAGGTGGAGCACTCCGTGCAGCAGCAGGATCTCGACCTCGTTTTCGAGGCTGTGGCCGCGCTCGCGCGCCTGCTCGGCGGCCCGGTCCATCGAGATCGCGATCTCTCCGAGGAAACCGTCCGGCCCGGAAGGCCCGTCGCCCGTTGCTCGTCGCACGTCGATTCCATCGCGCTGATGGCGGCTTCGCCGGCCGGCCCCCGGCTGAGGGCTGATGGCCGATGGCCGATGGCTGGAAGGGAAGGAGAGCACGTCGGCCGGGTAGTCGCGCTCGAGGAACTGGAGGTTCAAGCGCCGCAACTCGACGTCGTCCGCCAGCAGGCAGGTGAAGCGTTGCCCGGCGGTGACCCGCTCCTCCAGGCGCGCGGCGAAGGCTTTTAAGTTGCGGCGTGCGAGGCCGGCCGGCAGCCGCCCGCAGACGAATGTACTGTGAGGTTCCGGCATCGAGTGCGCGTCAGGCGCTAGGGGCGAGCGAGCTCTCCGATTCGGGCTCGCGCTGGCGCTCGGCGCCCGAGTCCCCGAGCTTCAAGGAGAGCTGACGCCCGGCCCCGTTGACCTCCTGCCACCGTTCGTACGCTTTGACGATCTTCTGCACCAAGGTGTGGCGCACGACGTCCCGCTCATCGAAGTACACGAAGCTGATGCCTTCGGTGCCGCGCAGGACCTCCTCGGCGTTCAGCAGACCGCTGCGTTTGCCGAGCGGCAGGTCGATCTGGGTCACATCGCCGTTCACGACCATCTTGGAATTGAAGCCCTGCCGCGTCAGCACCATCTTCATCTGCTCCGACGTGCTGTTCTGGGCCTCGTCCACGATCACGAAGCTATCGTTCAAGGTGCGCCCGCGCATGAACGCGATGGGCGCGATCTCGATCACGCCGCGCTCGAGGAACTTCTCCACCTTGTCCATCTCGAGCATGTCGTAGAGCGCGTCGTAGAGCGGGCGCAGATACGGGTCCACCTTTTCCTGGAGCGTGCCGGGCAGAAAGCCGAGCCGCTCGCCGGCCTCCACCGCCGGCCGCGTCAGGATGATACGGCTCACCCGCTTGCTCAGCAGCGCGGAAATGCCCATCGCCACCGCCAGGTACGTCTTGCCGGTGCCCGCCGGGCCGATGCCGAAGACCAGGTCGTTGCGCTCGATGGCCTCGAGATACCGCCGCTGGTTGATGGTCTTGGGAACGACGATTTTCTTTCCGAAGTTCCGCTGCCGGCCGCTCAGCACCAGGCTGCGCAGGCTGACCTCGGGGTCGGACGTCACCACGCGCAGGTAGCTGTTGAGGTCGCCGTTGGTGAACGACTGCCCCTCTTTCACCAGCTCGACATACTCTTCGAGGATCCCGCCGGCACGGGCGACGTCCGCCTCGGTCCCTTCGATTTCCAGGCAGTCGTCGAGCACGGATGTGCTGACGCTCAAGCCCTTTTCGAGGACCCGGATGTTCTCGTCGTTGGTGCCAAACAGGGATTCAATACCGCGGCTGATCTGAACGGATACTTTCATTCGTTAGAAAGTTACTTACCTCCGTGACATAGTGGGGCGAAGCAGAGGAAAAGGGTCCGCTTTTGCCGATGGTCCCGCGATCGCGGACGCGGAGCTAACATCTTTGTTGATTATACTACGCCTGTCGCCCGGCGATCCGTTTTCATCTTCCCTGCCTCGCCTTCGCCCTGCGCCCCTTTGCTACCCTCGGGATGTATGCGCTCCGACAACCACCAGCCCGAAATGACGGTGAAAGCCGTAGGCCTCGGCCTCTTCCTCGCGTTCGTCTTCGGATCTGCCAACGCCTACTTGGGAATGAAGGCCGGCCAGACCGTGGCAGCCACCATTCCCGCCGCCGTGATCGCGCTCGCGCTCTTCCGTCTGCCCCGGTTCAAAGGCGGCGTGCTCGAGCAGAACATCGCCCGCACCGCGGCCTCGGTGGGCGAAGCGCTGGTGGCCGGCGCCATCTTCACCATCCCCGCCTTCATTCTGGTTGACGTCGGCGGCACGCGCCTTTGGAGCGACCTTAAATCGCACTACTGGCAGGCTTCCTTCATCCTGCTGGCCGGCGGGCTGATCGGCGTGTTCTTCATCATCCTGCTGCGGAGGCCGCTGTGCGTCGAGGCCGGGCTGCCGTTCCCGGAAAGCGTGGCCAGCGCCGAAATCGTCAAGGCCGGCGACCGCGCCACCGACGCCCCGCGTTACCTTTTCGGCGCCATGGGATTCGGAGCGGTCGTCCAGATCCTCAAATCCGACAGCGGCCTGCCCATTTTCCGCGAATTCACCCAGGGTTTCCTGGCCTTCCCGCGCTCCGTGGTGCAGCACTTCGATTTCAACCGCAAGCCGCTCGGCCAGGTCGCGCACGGAGGCGGCATTCCCTGGACCACGCCGGCCCTCTCGCCCGCCCTCATCGGCATCGGCTACATCATCGGGCCGCGCCTGGCCGCCATCAACGGCTCCGGCGGCATCATCGCCTGGTGGGTTCTCATTCCGCTGCTGCTCTTCTTCGATCCGGACCTGCCGCGGCGGCTGGGCGTGGCCGGCGCTTCCTGGGACGTCATCTCCTTCACCGTCTGGTACAACATCGTGCGGCCCATCGCCGTCGGCACCATGCTGGTGGGCGCCTGCCACACGCTGTTCTCGATGCGCTCCTCGATCGTGCAATCGCTCAAGGGCGCGTTCGCCGCCTCGGCGGAAGCCGCGCACGAAGGCGCCGCCATCGAGCGCACCGAGAAAGACATCGCCCCGCGCTGGGTCCTCATCGGCGTGCTGGTGCTCCTGGTCCCCATCGTCGGGATCTATTACTACTTCACGCACGGCCTGTTCTCCGCCATCGTGGCGGCGCTGGTGATGACCGTCACCGGCTTCCTGCTTTCGGCCGTGGGCGGCTACCTGGTGGGATTGGTGGGCAGCTCGAACCAGCCGGTCTCCGGGCTGACGTTGGCCGCGCTGGTGATCGCCGCGCTGGTCATGCTGGCGATGGGCGTCAAGGGACTGGCGGGCGTGGGCGCGGTGCTGGGCGTGGCCGCGGTGGTCTGCTGCGCCTGCTGCGTCTCCGGCTCGCTCATACAGGACCTCAAGGCCGGCCACCTGCTCGGCGGCACGCCCTGGAAGATGGAGGTCATCGAGATCGTCACCGTGATCCTGCTGGCGTTTTTCCTGATGTGGCCCATCATGGTGCTGCACCAAGCCAGCCTGGCCGCCGGCACCGGCGGCATCGGAGGGCGCGCGCTCCCGGCGCCGCAGGCCGGCCTGATGGCGCAGCTTGCCAAGGGAATCGTCGGCGGGCAGATGGCCTGGGGGCTGATCGGCATCGGTGCGGCCTTCGGTGTGGCGCTGATCTGCTGCGGCGCGGGCTCACCCATGCTCGTCGCGGTGGGCATGTATCTGCCATTCGAAACCGTCTCGGCAATCTTCGTGGGCGGCATCTTCCGTTGGATTGTCGACGCAATCGTCGCGCGCCGCTCGGCCGAGGCGCGCGCGCAGGTGGAAGAGACCGGCACGCTGCTGGCCTCGGGCCTGATCGCCGGCGAAGCGATCGTCGGCATTCTGCTGGCGGTGCTGGCGGTCAACGAAGTGCCCCCGCTCACGCACTTCCTGATCGGCAAAGACCATTTCAGTTTCTACGAAGGCTGGGGTGGCTGGCTCAGCCTGATCGGCTTCGCCGGCGTGGCGTACGCGCTCATCGGGATTCCGGTTCGGCCGAGGAAGAAGGCGGCGTAATTGGGGGCCGCTGTTGGTGGTCCCAGCGGAGGGGTCCGCCCCAACCAGCAACGAACGGCACTCCTTTAATACCTAGAAACAAGCGGTACAATATGGGCGGTGCAGGGGCAGAAAAGCCCCCCAGCCGGTGCATTATGAAATATCTCTGGTCTCTTGTCCCCGCGGTCGTTGCTGTGCTCGTTACGTACGAACTGAACCTGAAGGGTCCCGACCTTCGGTATCAACTGTCCAGCCCAATTCCGACCGACGCGGAGCTGGCCGGACCCGCTAGGGTCATTCAACAGATCGAGATAGCGAACGTGGGGAAGGTCGTCGCGCAGAAGGTGCAGGTCAAGATTCTGACGTCTGTCGCCAAACTCGTGGTGTTCAAGGATTCGCAAACGGACAACTACACTTGGTTTGACAAGGCCGTACCTCAAGAACTGATGTACGATTCACTGCGGCCAGGTGGAAGAGTCAGGATCGTGCTAACCGGCACCTTCGCGCTGGCCGAGCGCGACATCGAGATCCGACACCTGGAGGGGACTGCGACAACCGCCCTGGCGTCTGGAACCAGCCTGCCGTCGCTGCTCCTCGTCTTTTTCTTCGTGGGCTCGATCGTCTTTTACCTATGGTCGTCCGCGCGGACACTCGAGAAGGACTTCTTGGCCTCCCGTGCCCGCTGGCAGCCTGAAGAGGTTCTGGGGCGGAGAAAGCCACTGCTGCTTTCCGAGAAAGACTGGGCAGAAAACCTCGAGCGAGCCGCATCTGGCTTGGCTGAGAAAACGTTCAGAGAGACAGCAGATGTAGCATCGTGGGAAGTCTATAAGTTGTTGAATTCAGAGAGGCCAAAGCAGTTGCCGGGCGGCGTCTGGGACAAAGTAGTGCCGGTCTTGGGGTCTGGCCTTATCTCGCGTATGGAAAAAACTGCGTCACAGGCGCAGGCTTTTGCGGACGCCGCCGAGATTCGCAAGCTCCTCGCCACCCCGAGGCCGGTAGGCGTTTTTGAAGAGCCGTGGATGCGGCTGATGAACCGCCTTGGCGATGCCTACGTTATAGCGGTGGTGTCGCGGCGGGTCCGGCGGTACTCTTCGACTTCCGACCTCGCCAAGACTCTCGCCGAGCCGAAACCCGACCGCGTTGGCGACGCAACCTGGGATGACTGTCAGCGGTGGCTTCGATCGCTGTATTTTGCGAGTCTTGTAGACGGTCTCAGAACCAGCACCACACCCGCGGAGTATCTGAAGAGCGCAGATCTGAGCCGACTGCCTCGATCCGAAGCTGACGCGCTGAAAGCGCTCGCCTACCACCTGGAAAGGAAGAAGGTTCCAGACGTGACCACCCCGTCGGGGGCTGCTCAGTTTCTCCGCGAGGCCAAGCCGCCGTTTATGTCTGAAGAGGAGTACGAGCGGCTCACGAAAACGGCTCAGACGATCAAGAGCATAACGGAGGACGAGCGCCATGTTTCGGCTCTGCTGGGCCAGGTTAAATCCTTGCTGATGGGCCGGCCGCTGCCTTCGGATGCCCCAACCGGAATCTTACAGGACGAGTGGAGCGATCTCAAGAAAACCGAGCAAGAGATCGTGACGGCTCGTCGACAAAATGAACAACGACAAGGCGAGTTGTCCGCACTAGAGAGCGAGACATCGACGCTGAAAGCGACAGTCCTGAGACAGCTCCAGATCATCAACACGTTCATCAGCGACCCCGGCGTCCTCGATCGAATCGAGGAGTACGAGGGGGTGTTCGCGCCCGGCAATCTCGCAAGCCTGAAGGAACTAGCCGCGTTGCGCCGGAAGCTTGCAGGGCATGAGTCGCTATGAAGCTTACTCTGACCTTGCTCACCGCCCTCGTTGTTCCTCTAGCCGCCCAGGACTACAAGATCGCCATCGTCGGGCTGGTGCATTCCCACGTGTGGGGGCACCTGGAAACGATGGTGAAACCCGACCGGCCCGCCCGCCTCGTGGCCATCGCCGAACCGAATGCCGCGTTGGTGGCCGAGGCGAAGAAGTCCGCGCCCGGCGTCCCTTATTACGAGGACTACCGCAAGATGCTGGACGAAGTGAAGCCGGACATCGTGTGGGCGTTCGTCGAGAACAATCGCCATCTCGAAATCGTCCAGGAGTGCGCGCCGCGGAAAATCCCGGTGATCTTCGAGAAGCCGCTGGCGGCGACTTTGCAGGATGCGCTCGCGATCGAGCGGCTGGCGGCGGAACACGGCATTCGCGTGATGACCAATTACCAGATGGTGTGGTGGCCGGCAAACTATGCCGCCAAAGCCGCGGCGGACCAGGGCGCCATCGGCCAGGTGTGGCGACTGCACGGGATCGTCGGGCACGGCTTCCCGGCGTCGGTGTCGGAAGGCCCGCGCAACCGGTATTTCATCGCCTGGCTGACGGATCCGGTTGCGAACGGCGCCGGGTCGCTGGTGGACTTCGGCTGCTACAACGCGCTGTGGTCGCTGTGGTACCTGGGCAGGCCCGAGACCGTCTACGCAACCGTGACCCACCTGCGTCCCGACCGATTCCCGAAAGTGGAAGACAACGCCGACATGGTCCTCTCCTACAAGAACGGCGTGGGTCTGTTCGAGGAGAGCTGGGACCTGCCGCGCGGCTTCCAGGAACTCGAGGTGTTCGGGCTGGGCGGCAGCCTGTACATGCGGGAGGGGAGGACCGAGTTGCGCGTCGATGGCCAGCCGCCGAGGGATCTCCCGCTTCAGCCGCTCGATCCCGGGCGCGCCGACCCGGTGGCCTACATGGTCAGCCGGATGAAAGCGAAGCAGCCGCTGGACGGCCTGGTGGCGCTCCCCATCAACGCCGGCGTGGTCGAGATCCTCGAAGCGGCGAAGGAGTCGGTGCGGACCGGCCGGGCGGTGCCCTTGCCTCAAGCGCCCTCGATCAGTGCCGGATCCACTTCCCAGACGCCTTCGAAATCGACGAAGTAGCACTCGATGGCGATGCCGGGAATGGCCGCCGCCAGCGAGGCCGCGGCGCGCTTCATCTCGTCCGAAAGGCACTCGGCCTCGGCGTGCGCGTCGTTGTGGAAGGTCTCCAGGCCACCGTAGGCGCCGCAATCCGAGTGCAGCATCAAAATGACGCGGCCGGTCCCGTGCAGACGCATGGATTTCCGGATCTGCTCGAGCACGAACGCCCGCTCGGCCTCGTGCTCCGGGCTGGCCAGGCACTTGGCGCCCCCGGCGACCTTGATGGGATCGCAGTTGAGGATGCCGATGCGCTTCAGAAACTTCCGGAAGCCCAGTTCAAACCGGTTGTCGAAGCACCACACGACGGCGGCATCGCAATGATACTTCTCCCGAGGAGAGTCGAAGTGGAAGACCTTGCGCATGGAAATCTACCGCCTCACCAGAAACACCGCCACCTCGGCCATGAGGTTGGCCAGGAAGGTGCCCACTCGGTGCCCGGAGGTGAAGATCTTGCGGTCCACCGTCCAGCCCTGTGAGCGCGCCAGGGACTCGAAATCCCGAATCGTGAGGAAGTGGATGTTGGGCGAGTCGTACCACTCGTGCGGGAAGCACTTGGTGCGCGGCGAGCGGCCGCCCCACAACATCGCCAGCCGCACCGACCAGTGCCCGAAGTTCGGAAACGCCACGATGGCGTGCCGGCCCACGCGCAGCATCTCCTGGAGCACGGCCAGCGGCCGCCGCGTCTCCTGCAGCGTCTGGCTCAGAATGATGTAGTCGAACGACGCATCCGGAAACCCGCTCAGCCCCTCGTCGATGTCGCCCTGGTAGACCGAGACGCCGCGCGCGATGGCGCGCTGCACCTTGGGCCCGTCGATTTCGATGCCGCGCCCCTCGACGTTCTTGTTCTCCGCCAGCCATTGGAGCAGCTCGCCCTCGCCGCAGCCCAGGTCGAGCACGCGCGAATCCGGCTCCACCAGCTCGCCGATGATGGCGTAGTCGCTACGCCCCAGGATGTCCCTGACGAACGGTTTCCGCCGCGTCTCCGCCGAGGCCGTCATCGCTTACGCCCTCGCCTTGAAGGTGGCGGCCAGGAACCCGCGCACCACCTCGGTCTGCTCGCCCACGTCCACCAGGAACGCGTCGTGGCCGTAGTTCGACGGCAACTCGCAGTAGGCCACGTCGCGGTTCATGCTCCGCAGTGCCTGCACCACCTCCACCAACTGATAGCTCGGATACAGCCAGTCCGAGGTGAAGCTGATGGCGAGGTACCGCGTGTTCCCGCTACGGAATGCGTTGGCCAGCGACCCCGTGCCGTTGGCCAGGTCGAAATAGTCCATGGCCTTGGTGATGTACAGATAGGAATTGGCGTCGAAGCGGTTGACGAACTGCGTCCCGCGGTAGCGCAGGTAGCTTTCCACTTCGAAATCCACCGAGAAATCGAACCCGAAGGCCGCCTTGTCGCGCAGGCGCCGCCCGAACTTCTCGCGCATCGACTCGTCGCTCATATAGGTGATGTGGCCCACCATGCGCGCCACGGCGAGGCCGCGCGCCGGCGGGTTCGAGTCGTAGTAGTTGCCCTCGTTCCAGTCCAGGTCCGCCATGATGGCCTGCCGGCCGACTTCATTGAAGGCGATCTGTTGGGCGCTGTGCCGCGCCGTGGTCGCGATGGGGATGGCCGATACCACGGCCTCCGGGTACGCCGCCGCCCACTGCAACGCCTGCATGCCGCCCATCGATCCGCCCGTCACGGCCAGCAGCCGCTCGATGCCCAGCCGTTCGATCAGCATCTTCTGCAAGCGCACCATGTCGGGGATGGTGATCACCGGGAACGCCATGGCGTAAGGCTTGCCGGTGGCCGGGTTCGGCGACGACGGGCCGGTGGTGCCGCGGCATCCGCCCAGCACGTTCGAGCACACGACGAAGTATTTGTCGGTGTCGAACGCCTTGCCCGGACCGATCATGCTGTCCCACCACCCGGGTTTCCCGTCCGCGTGCGAGATGCCGGCCGCGTGCGCATCGCCGGTCAAGGCGTGGCAGATGCAGATGGCGTTCGAGCGCGCGGCGTTCAGCTCGCCCCAGGTCTCATAGCCAACCTCGACCGGGGCCAGCGTCTCGCCGCAGTCCAGCGCCAGGGATTCGAAGCATACGGTGCGGGTCTCGGCAATCATTCTCGATGGGTTTTACCATGATACCGCGCTGACGCGCGCTGCTTGTGGCTTGTTGCCCGTCGCTCGTTGATCGGTCCGCGGGCTTCGTGAGCTGCGCGGCCAGAATTCGTCGCGGCGCGAAGCCGGGAACACCTGAACGGATCAACGGGCAACGAGCCACAAGCGACGGGCGGCGCGCGTCTGCGCGCCTAGAAGTACCCCTTCACCGATTCGAACTCCGCCTCGAACTCCTCGAGAATGCGGGGCATTTGGCCGGCCACGCCCAGCGCGTCGAAGACGCCGTCAGTCCGCGCCGATTGATCGAAGTACTGGCCAATAGTGTTCCCCAGCTCGTTGGCTAGCCGGTCGGCCGCGTAGACCACGTGGCTTAGATGCAGGCGGCCTTCATCGGCTCGGTCCGGAACATGATGGAACGCCGCGGATCGCCGGATCGGCAGGGGCAGGTTCCAGTTCTCGAGAGCAATGCCGGACAGCTCGGCGTGCGTCGTACCCAGCATCTCCGTCTCGCATTCGAGCTCGTTCGCGCCGCCTTCTTTGAGCAACCACAGAATGCCGCCGAACTCGGCCGGGACCGACGTCGCAATGAGCAGTTTCCCGATGTCGTGCAGCAGGCCCGCCACGAACGCGCCCTCCGGATACGGCGCCTGGGCCCGCTGTGCCAGCAGGTCCGACAGGATCCCCACCGCCAGCGAGTGCTGGTTGAACTTCGATCCCGACCAACCCTCCGGCGTTCGTATGTGGGTCCACATGCGGGCCACCGAGAACCCCAGCGACAGGTTGCGCAACCGGTCCACGCCCAGGATCGCCACCGCGTGGCGCACCGAATTGACCGTGCCCCGGAACCCGTACAGCGCCGAGTTGACCACCTTGAGCACGTTGCCCGCCAGCACCGTGTCGCTCTCGATCAGTGCGGCCACCTGCGCGAAGGAAACATCTTCGCCGGCCATGGTAGCCAGCAGCTTGTTTAGAATCGGGGAGAACGGAGGAAGCTGCTCCAGGGCGCGGATCATCCGGTCCATGAGTGCGGTGACGGCTTCCTGCTCGGGCATGGCTGCCCTTTGTATCGGCCATCCGGTGGCGGAACTTCAGGGGCGCTCATGCTTTCTCTCCACGCTGTAGAATCAAGAGTCTGGAGCCCCCGTGCCTGACCTTACGATTCAACCTACCAAGAAATGGATCCGCGTTCAGTACTGGACCGTTTTTCTCGTCCTTTGCCTGTGCGTCGGTCTTTACGTCAACAAGCTCGAGGACAAGGCCTCACCCTGGCTGCTGGCCGTGCCCGCGCTGCTGTTCTTCTTCCCGTTACGCGGCCAACTGCGCCGCCATTTCACCAAGGCGACGCTGGCCGGCGACAAGCTCCGCTACGAATCGGGCGTCTTTTCGAAGACGACGCGCACCATCCCGGTCTCCAAAATCCAGGATGTCCGCGCCGACCAGACCCTCGGGCAGCGGCTCATGGGTATCGGCGACGTGACCATCGAGACCGCTGGCGAGGACGGCGAGCTGGCGATCCCGAGCGTCGACCACCCGCAAGGCGTGGTCGAAGCCATCCTCGACGCGCAGGGGCCGGCGGCGAAGCGGACGGGAGAGTCTGTGTGACCCGGTTGGACGGGCGCGTGGCGGTCGTCACCGGCGCCAGCAAAGGGCTCGGCAAGGCCATCGCCCTGGCCCTGGCAGGCGCAGGCGTCCGCCTCGCGCTAGTAGCGCGCGACCGCCGGCAGCTCGATGAAGCCGCTGCCGACTTGCGCGCCATTGGCGCCGAAGCCGAGCCGTTCCCAGCCGACGTTCGAGACGAGACCCAGGTCGCCGCTCTCGCCGCGGCGGTCGAGGCCCGCTTCGCCGCGACCCACATTCTGGTCAATAGCGCCGGCGTCAACGTGCGCAAGAACCTCACCGACTTCACTCTCGAGGAATGGCGCCGCGTGGTGGACACCAACCTCACCGGCGTGTTCCTCATGTGCCGCGCCTTCCTGCCGCTGATGAAGGGCCACGGCTACGGCCGCATCCTCAATCTGAGTTCCATGATGAGCCACGTTGCGCTGCCGGGTCGCACGGCTTACTGCGCGAGCAAGGCCGGCCTGGTGGGCCTGACGCGAGCTCTGGCGCTCGAGGTGGCCTCCGAGGGCATCACCGTCAACGGCATTAGCCCCGGCCCGTTCGCGACCGAGATGAACACCCCTCTGCTCGACAATCCCGAGATCGTCCAGTTCTTCACCTCACGCATCCCAGTAGGCCGCTGGGGCAAGCCGGAGGAGGTCGGCAAGCTCGCGCTCTACCTCTGCTCGGAAGAGGCCGGCTTCATCAACGGCACCGACGTGCTGATAGATGGCGGCTGGTGCGCGCAATAGGGCGCCTACGCCAGCGCCCGCTCCACCAGCTCGACCAGTTGCGCCACGGTGAAGGGCTTCCGCAGCAGGTGGCATCCCGGGAGGTTTACGTCTCTGCCCGCGCCCGTCATCACCACCACGCGCACGCCGGGAGACAGCTCGCGCATCCGGTCGATCGCTTCCAAGCCGTCCATCACCGGCATGTCCAAGTCGGTCACCACCAGGGCGATGCCGGAACGGTAGAAGCCATAGAGTTCGACCGCCTCCAGCCCGTTCCGCGCTTCCAGCGGAGCGAACCCGCGCCCCGCCAGGATCCGGACCACCAGGCCACGGATGACCCTCTCGTCGTCCACCACGAGCACCATTTTGGCGTCCGGGGTCACAGCCTGCGGCGCCTGAACTGTAGGTCGAGGAAGACCGCAGTCACGAGCACCGCCGTAATGGCGCTCGCGATCAGGGACACCACGTCGATCCAGATACCCGTCCTCGGCCGGACCAGGACGTGCACGTCCGTCGCGACGTCCAACAGACAAACCGCGGAGAGAAACGCGTAGAACCACCGGTTGTAGATGCAACCGCGGACGAACCGCGGGAACGCCCCTTCGGTGCCTCGTTCTTCGGCCATGGGGATCTCCTTCACTGCGGCGAGCCGGTTTCCGGCGCGGGCTTCTCATGTTCCAGCCGGACGTTGACCGCTTCCGGCTTCCCGTCCGGCCCCAGCCTGGCTTCGACCGACACGCGGTCTCCTGTCTGGATCTGCTTTGCCTTGATCTTGTTCGCGCCGTCGAAATACTGCGTCTTCTTGGTGCAGTAGAGCTGCATCGTGTTCTGGTCCGCCTGCTCGAGCAGCAGCATCTTCTTGTCCAGGCCGCGCACGATCCCGGCGAAGTTCGGCATCGCCTTGTCGCTGGTGGACTGGTCCGTGTTCGAGCGCGTGGTCGACTGGCGGCGGCGCCCGCTCTGGCACACGGCCGGCGCCGCAGCCAGCAACAGCAGCACAACGGGGATGGCGAAACCGCGCTTCATGGATGCCTCCGGTTGGGAGCGGACGGCCGGATACCCAGACGGTCCTGCCCGTAGCCTAAGAGACTACCACAGCGGCCGCTTTCGTTACGTCTGCCGCGGTACGGAATCGTAAGGTTCGGTAACGGACCCATAATAGTAGGGGTCGCACCCATGAACGAGACGACGCGACGTACTTTTCTGCTCACCGCAGGAGCGACGGCAGCCTCGCTGTCCGCTCGCGGGCGAGGTCAGGCAAACGGCGCCACCGCCGCCGCGGCCGGACCGCGCTCCTGGACCGCGCAATGGATCTTCGTGCCGCAGGCATCGGCGGGAGATTTCGGGGTCTATCACTTCCGCCGCACCATCGACCTCGCGCGCAAGCCGGGCGGTTTCATCGTGCATGCGAGCGGCGACAACCGCTACCAGCTCTACGTGAACGGCCTCCGCGTGGTGTGGGGACCCGCGCGCGGCGATCTCTCCCACTGGCGCTTCGAGACCGTCGACCTGGCGCCATACCTGCACGCGGGCCGCAACGTGCTCGCGGCGGTGGTCTGGAACTTCGCCGCCTACGCGCCGCTGGCGCAGATTTCGGCCCAGCCCGCGTTTCTGTTGCAGGGTGACACCGAAACGGAGCGCATCGCGGACACCGGACCGGTCTGGAAAGCCCTCCGCAATGAGGCCTGCTCGCCGATCCCCGTGTCGTACGATTTAGCGGGAGGCTACTACGCCGCGGGACCGGGGGAAAAGGTGGATGGCTGGCGTTATCCCTGGGGCTGGCAGAATCCCGAGTACGACGACTCCGCCTGGGCCGCCGCCATCGCGGTCGAACAAGCGTCCGGCTTCAACGCGCAGCAGAGCGGCCGATGGATGCTGGTGCCGCGCCCCATCCCGCTCATGGAAGAGAAGCCCGATCGCATGGGAGCTGTTCGCAAGTCGATCGGTCCTCGTTTCTCCGCCGGCATGGTCATCCCACCGAACGCCACGGCCGTGTACCTGCTCGATCAGGGCCACCTGACCGCTGGCTATCCCGAGTTGGTAGTGAGCGGCGGGCGCGGAGCCTCCATCCTGCTTCGCTACACGGAGGCTCTGCGCGAGAAGGACGGCCGGTCGAAGGGCAATCGCAACGAGATCGAAGGCAAGACCTTCGTCGGCTTCCACGACCAGTTCATTCCCGATGGCGGCACCCAAAGGCTGTACCGCCCGCTGTGGTGGCGCGCCTGGCGGTATATCGAGCTGGCCATCGAGACCGCGAACGAGCCGCTCACCATCGAGGACCTGCGCTCGACCAGCGTTGGCTACCCCTTCGAGCGCCGCGCCCGGCTCGAAGCGGACGACGCGGGCCTGGCGCGTATCCAGGAAACCGGCTGGCGCACCGCCCGCCTCTGCGCCCACGAAACTTACATGGACTGCCCCTATTACGAGCAGCTCCAGTACGTCGGCGACACGCGCATCCAGGCGCTCGTTTCGCTCTACAACTTCGGGGATGCGCGCTTAATGCGCAACGCTATCGACCAGATCGGCGACTCTCGCGTTTCGAGCGGCGCCACCATGAGCCGCTACCCGACGCGGCTTCCTCAGTTCATCCCCTCTTTTTCGCTGTGGTGGATCGGAATGCTGCACGACTACTGGTGGTACGCCGACGATCCCGCCTTCGTGCGGCGGATGCTGCCCGGCGTCCGCGCGGTCCTCAGCTTTTTCGAGGCCCTCCAGAAGCCCGATGGATCGCTCGGCCCGCTGCCGTGGTGGCGCTTCGTGGATTGGGCCGACGGGTGGGCGTACGGAAACCCGCCGCAGGAAGCGGACGGCTCATCGGCGCCCTTCGACCTGCTGCACATCATGGCGCTCGGCTGGGCCGCGCACCTGGAAGAGGCCCAGGGCTTCCCGCCGCTCGCCGCCAGCTACCGCGCGCGGGCCGCAAAGATCGCTGCTACCGCTCAGCGTCTGTATTGGGACCCCGGCCGGCGGTTGTATGCCGATACGCCGCTCCGGGCAGCCTGGTCGCAGCAGACCAACGCGCTGGCCGTTCTGGCCGGAGTCGCGCCCGCTCGCGTCGCCGCCGATCTCGTGGTGCGGGTCCTAACGGCCCCGGAGTTGACGCAGTGCTCGCTGTATTTCCGCCATTACCTCTACACCGCGCTCAACAAGGTTGGCGAAGGCGACCGCTATCTGGCCGAGCTCGCCGACTGGTACACGATGATCGACAAGTACGGTCTGACGACCTTCTCGGAGGTGCTCGACCGGCCGGGCGCCCCTTCCCGTTCGGATTGCCACGCCTGGAGCGCCAGCCCCAACTACGAGCTGTTTCACACCGTGCTGGGCATCGACTCAGACGGGCCGCACTTCAGCCGCGTGCTGATCCGGCCTTTTCTCGGGCCGCTCCAGCGCGCGTCCGGCTCCGTGCCGCACCCGAAAGGCGTTATCGAAGTGACGCTCGAGCGCAGCGGCGCCGGTCTCAAGGCCGGCGTCACGTTGCCACCTGGCGTCCCCGGCGTATTCGTCTGGAAAGGCGCGCGCCGCCCCTTGCGGCCGGGCCCCAACGCTCTGAGCGTCTGAGGGGATGCGGGGAAGCTTGCGCCGTGACCTACGTTCTCGTAGTGCGGAGCCAGACGCGGCCGGACCACGTCGCGTTCTTCAGCGCCTTCGGCGCCTCGTGAGCACGCCCGTCAGTGTTCGAGGATGTCGTACGTGGTTGTGCCCTCGACTCTCACCTTCTCATAGAGCGAAAACCACTCTTTGCGACCGGCGCTGTCGGCGTAGGCCGTGAGGGCGGCTTCGTCGCGGAACTCCATGCAGGCGCCGTACTGGCGCACCGCGGTCCCGGCCCTCAGCGGCCGGCGAAGCTTCCCGACCCAGACGTGCAGCAGCCCCGGCACCTTGCCGGGCAAGGCGTCCGACGCTTTGTAGAACGCGTCCCAGTCGGCGGCCGTCGCGCTCTCGATGGCCGTGAAGGCAAAACAGTGCATCAGCTTCCCGTCGGCGGCGCTCATCACGCCGGCGAACAGGCAAACGGCAAAGACAACGGCAACGATTCGCATCATTCTTTTCCCCCTTCCCAGTTTCACTCCGAATCCAAAACCTTGCGCACCCTCCGCCCCAAGGCCTCGCGCGAAAAAGGTTTTTGCAGCAACTCCACTTTGCCCGCTTCCACGCCGCGCTGGAGGATCACGTCGCCGCTGTAGCCGGTGACGTAGAGGATTTTGAGCCCGGGGCGGGATTCCGCCAGCCGGTCCGCCAGCTCGCGGCCGCTCATCTGGGGCATGATGACGTCGGTCAGCAGGAGGTCGATGGACCCCTGCTCGCTCTCCCAGATGCCCAGCGCCTCGGCGGGGCTGGCCGCTTCCAGCACCCGGTAGCCAAGCCGGGCCAGCATGTCCCGCGCCAGCTTTCGCACCCCCGGCTCGTCCTCCACCAGCAGGATCGTCTCGCGGCCCCCGCGCGGTTTGGAACGGACCGGCCCGTCCTTCTGTCGCTGGGAGGTTTTGTCCGTCCGCGGGAAGTAGACTTCAAACCGCGCGCCCATGCCGGGCTCCGAGTCCACCCGGATCTCTCCGCCGCTCTGTTTCACGATTCCGTACACGGTAGCCAGGCCCAGGCCCGTGCCCTTGCCTCGGGGCTTCGTCGTGAAGAACGGCTCGAACACGTGGTCCCGCGTCTCGGGATCCAGGCCCGACCCGGTGTCGGAGATCGCCAGCAGGACGTAGCGTCCCGGCGCCAGCGGCGCTGTTCCCGATTCGCCTGTCACCTCGCGGTTCTCGGTGACGATCGATAGCGTGCCCCCCCGCGGCATCGCGTCGCGCGCGTTCACGGCCAGGTTCATGATGATCTGCTCGACTTGTCCCGCGTCGGCCTCCACCCGCCACAGACCGGCCCGCAACAGCAGCCGCAGCTCGATGTCCTCGCGGGTCACGCGCTCGAGCATTTTGGCCATCTTCGTCACGACTCGGTTCAGATCCAGAACGCGCGGCTGTAGCGCCTGGCGCCGGCTGAAGGTCAGCAGTTGCCGGGTGAGAGCCGAGGCGCGCCCCGCCGCCTCCACCACGATCTCGACGTCGCGGTGCAACGCGGTCTGGCTCCTGTCGATGGACTCCAGCGCGATCTGGCTGTGGCCGCCGATGATGGTCAGCAGGTTGTTGAAGTCGTGCGCCACCTCGCCCGCCAGACGCCCTAGCGCTTCCAGCCGCTGCGACTGCTGGGACTGCTCCTCCGCCAGCTTGCGCATCGTGACGTCCTGGAAATAGACCGACAGGCCGTCCGCGGAAGGATACGCGTGGACGTCCAGCCACAGGTGGAGCGGAGCGTAAGCAGCGGAGAACTCGATCGGCCGCTGGGTGTCGGCGGCGCGTTCGAGCTCCTGGCGAAAGACGGAGTCCGCCAGCTCGGGAAACTCGTCCCACAGGCGCTTTCCGTGAACCTCCGCCCGCTTGCAGCCCACGATCTGCTCGGCACGCCCGTTGAGGTACGTGAAGCGCCACTCGCGGTCCACCGCGAAGAAACCGTCGGTGATGCTCTCGAGGATGCTGGCGATGCGGCGGTCCGACTCCCGCAGCGCCTCTTCCGCCTCCATGCGGGCCGCGACGTCGCGGACGATGCACGTCACCAGGCCACGCTGTGCCGTCTGGACCGCGCTGAGGCCGATCTCGACCGGGACCTCCGTTCCGTCCTTGCGGCGAGCCAGGATCTTGCGCGGGACCTCGGTCGGCTGGCTGCTCGGCTCGGGAATCAGTTCCTCGATCCGCCGCTCGAGCAACTCCTCGCGGGAATACCCGAACAGGTGCTCGGCGGCGGCGTTCACCACCAGGATGCGCCCCTCCGCGTCGCATTCGAGGATGGCGTCCGGCGCAGCTTCCAGCAGGTCGCGGTAGCGTGCCTCCGCGCGGTTTGGGCCGGCGGCATCGAGCGCGATGGAGAGGTGTTCGGCCACCGCGCTCAGCACTTCGATGGTCTGCTCGTCGAAGAAGCCCGGCTCGTCCGCGTAAAAACCGAGGACGCCAGCCGGCCCGCCGTCCACGCCGACCGGGAAAACCGCGCAGGAACGGCAGCCCCGTCCGGCCGCCTCTTCCGCCCAGGCTCCCAGGCCGGCGTCCTTCGGCAGATCGTTCGAGACGAAGCGGGCCGTGCCCTGCGGAACGGGGATGGCGACCGGCCTCATGACCAGTGCAAGTTCGTCCGGCTGGGCGAACCAGGCCGCGTGCAGGCCGCCGTCCTCGACCGCGATGCGGCAGATCTCCTCTAGCAGCGCGCCGCGGTCCCCGCTCCGCGCGACAGCCCGTGCCACCTGGTTCAGCACACGGCAGACGCGGCCCAGCCGGGCGGCGTGCGCCTCGGCGCGCTTGCGGCCGCTGACGTTCAGAATGGCGCCCTCGACGCCGCCCGGCTCTCCTTCCACGAATTGCGCGCTGGCGAGCGCCCAGACCGCCTCGCCGCTCGCGTGCCGGAGCCGCACCTCCGCGGCATCGATGCGGCGGTCCCGCATCAGGCGTTCGATCAGCGCGTCCCGCTCGCTGGCGGACCAGTAAAACTCGGCCGTCTGGCGGCCGAGCAGGGCGGCCGGGCTCTCCAGACCGAGCATGTGCGCCAGCGCCTGGTTGCAGTCGAGCACGTGGCCATCGAGATCGGCTCGGAACAGACCCACGCCGCCCCGCTCGATCAGATCTTCCAGGCGTCTCGTCATCCGGCGGCGCGCTCGCCGTCCAGCACCATGCGCACCGAGTGAACCAGTGCGTCGGAGGTGAACGGCTTGTGGAGAAACGTGGATTCCGAGGCGGTCAGTCCGCGCTTTGCCATGGTGTCCTCGGGATACCCGGACATATACAGCACCTTCAGGTCCGGGCGCTCGGCCGTCAGCTTCGCGGCAAGTTCGGGGCCGGCCATCGACGGCATGACTACATCGGTGAGGAGCAGGTCGATCGAGCCCGCGTGCCGGCGCCACAGCCGCAGTGCTTCGGGTCCGGAGGCCGCCTCCAGGACCGCGTAGCCCTGGCGGCTCAGCATCTCGGCAGCCAGCTTGCGCACCTCGCTGTCGTCTTCGACCACCAGGATGGTCTCGGTTCCGGGGCGAGCCGCCGGACGGCGGCCCAAGGCGCCGCCAGTCTTGATGCGCTCCTCGGCTAGGGGGAAATAGACGCGGACCGTGGTGCCGCGCCCGAGTTCGCTATCGATCGCGACCTCGCCGCCGTTCTGCTTCACGATGCCGTACACGGTGGAAAGCCCCAGTCCCGTTCCTTTGCCCTTGCTCTTGGTTGTGAAGAACGGCTCGAACAGGTGGCTCTGCGTTTCGGCATCCATGCCCGTGCCCGTATCCGCCATCGACAGGACCACATACTGGCCGGGCTTCAGCCCGCCCGGCAGCGTGGTCGCCCCGGCGGCATTCACGAAAGCCGTCTCGACCGTCAGCTTGCCGCCCTTGGGCATCGCATCCTTCGCGTTGACCGCCACGTTCAGCAGGACCTGCTCGATCTGTGCCGGATCGGCCTTGATTCGCGCCGGATCGGCTTTCAGGATCGTCACCAGCTCGATGTCCTCGCGGATCACCCGGCGCAGCATCCGGCTTATGCGGGCTATGTGCCGGTTCAGATCCAGGACCCTGGGTTCGACCATCTGCCGGCGGCTGAAGGTCAGCAACTGCCGCGTTAACGTAGAGGCCCGGTCGGATGCTTCGAGGATGGCCTCCAGATCCTTCCGCAGCGGGTTCTTGGGATCCAGCGCGTCCCGCACCATCTGGCCGTAGCCGCCAATGACCGTCAGCAGGTTGTTGAAGTCGTGCGCCACGCCGCCGGCCAGGCGGCCCATGGCCTCCATCTTCTGGGCCTGGCGGAGCTGGTGCTCGAGCTGGGTGCGCTCCGTGACGTCGTGAACCGTGAGCGCGCCGGCGATAATGGAACCCTCGGCGTTGCGGATGGGAGCGGAGCTGACCAGCACGGCGGCACGGGTTCCGTCCGCGCGCACGAACTCCATTTCCTCGTCGGTAATCACCTCGCCGCTCTGGATCGTGCGCGCCAGCGGGTGCTCGTCGGGACGGTACGCCCGCCCATTCGGCCGGAAGGCGGGGTACTGCAAGTAGTCTTTGATGCCGCCGCCGATGCGAAAGGGCCCGCGAAAGATGGACTCCACCCGCCCGTTGATCAGGACCAGCTTTCCGGACGGCGCTTCCGCCATGATGACGCCCGCCGGCATTTGCTGCACGACCGTTTCGAGGCGCGCCCGCTCGCTGGCGAGCTGGCTCAGGAGGCGCTCCCGCTCGCGCTCGGCGGCCTTGCGGTCCGTGATGTCCTCGACGGTTCGCACCGCTCCGGCGAACGCGCCGCCGCTATCGAGCAGCGGGTCCACCTCCACGCGAAAGCACCGGCCGCCAGCCTCGATCTCCGCGAATTGCCGGATCAAAGTCTGCCGTGCGCGGTCGAACGGCAGGCCCTCTTCCGACTCGGTCACCCCGGGCGGCGCATCGAGGTAATGCTTCCCGATCAGTTCCTCTCCCGGTTTCCCCACCAGCTCGCACAGAGCCCGGTTCACCTGCCGCATGACGCCGGAGGAGTCGAGGAGGGCTGCGCCGCAGCCGATCGCGTCGAGCGCCGCCTGGTATTTGTGGCGGGCCTCTCTTTCGTGCTGCTCCGCGCGCCGCACCCGCACCAGCGCCTCGGCCACTGCGATCAGCGCGCCCGGCTCGGCCGGATCCGTCAGGCACGCGTCGGCCGCGTCTTCGGGTCCGGCACGCCGCGCATGCGGCCGGTGAAGCTGGAGGATCGGAATGTGCCGGGTCAGCGGGTCCTGCTTGAAACGCCGGCAAAGATCGGCGCTGTGCAGCACAATCAGCTCGGGCAGCTCGTCTGAAATGATCTCGATGACGGAGAAGCCGCCCTGCTCGAGAATGCGCTTGAGCACAGCCGTGTCCCCGGGGTCACCATCGGCGAGCAGAACGGTAGCTGTTGTGTCTGTGCCGGTACGGGCCATGGAGGGACGCTAAGCGGGTCCATTGTACCGCGGCGCGGGGCCGCCGTGGCACACGCTTTACAGGCGCCTAAACAGGAATGGCCACGAAGGAACGCGAATTGAAGGCAAATCGGTTATTCGTGTGCGTTCGTGTTCATTCGTGGCCAAGATCGCTCTTGCCGGAGTCGCTCATTTCCCGCGCAACCGGAACGTCACACCCGCAACGGCGGTCAGCGGATACCCCGGCGTTCCGTGGATTCTCGCCACGATAGGAGCATCCGGGGCGGCTCGCGATGCAAAGTAGTTTTGGGTCTCGTAATAGTCCCGGTTTGTCAGGTTGTCGACGCTCAGATTGAGCTCAATCCCGCGGCGGACCTGTTTTGCGAGGCCCAAATCGAGCACCGTGTGGCCGGAAGCGACGATCGACGCATCGTTGCCATCCAGCCGATAGTGGTTGATCGCCCTCATGCGGAGCGATCCGCTCCATCCATGCCATGCGGCGAGAGTCAGGGCCGCGTCGGCGACGAAGTGCGGAGCGCTGTCCACATAGACCCGGTGATCGCCTCCCAGGAAGAACGCGTTGCCAATCTTCGTGAGGCCGCCATTCAGCGACAGCCGCCTCGTGAGCGCAACCGACGCCTTGGCTTCATATCCATAGGCGCGGCTGGGCCCCTTGAACTCGAAGCCGCCGTCGTCCGGGATGTAGACCTGCTCGTTCGAATGGTCGATCAGAAAAGCGTCGGTCGCGATCCCCAATCGCCCGAAGTTCAATGCGCCGCCGGCCTGGTAGAAATCGGTGGTTGCGAGCCGGGGCTGACCGGGCTGCTGCACAATGCCCCGCGCGTCGGCACTGTTGATTCCCCGTCCGTAGTTGGCCGTGAATGTAAGCGGCAGACGGGTGGATGGCGTGAATGCCGCGCTGCCCTTCCCTTGCCACCGTCCCGCCCATTGGACGCCGCTCTGATCGGGGTTCACCTTATCCACGACGCCGAAGCGGAACTCATCGAAGCGAACGCCCCCGCCCAGCAATAGGCGCCCCCGGAAGAGGCTCAGGTTCTCTTGCGCGTATCCCGCGCCGCTCGTCACGTGAGCGTTAGCCCTGGTCGTCACGCCCGTCGGAACCCGGCCCTCGCGGGGATACAGTCCCACGTTGATTTCGTTGTCGAGGAAGTTCGAGCCGGCCACGAAGACCGCCGCCGCCGATCCGACGTGGTGGGGATGCGTGTACTGGGTGTTCAGCCCTTGCTCCAAGCGGGAATCGTGTTGCTGAATGGCATCGCCGTGCACCGGATCGTTCAGGAAAAACGTGAAGTCGGAGTACAGATCGAAAAGCGAGCGGGTAAGGAATCCGTCGGCTTTGAAGACATCGCCGTTCGCTCCCAGCTTGCTATAGTAGGCGGATATCGTCCCCAGCTTCACCCGTCCGCCGTCGCTCGGATCGATAAAGCCAAAGCGGTTCAGCACGCCTTCGCTCACCAGATCGAGCGGGATCTGTCCGCTGGAAAAAAAATCGTTCCGGCCAAACAAGAGCCGAATCCCCACCTTTTCCGTCGCGCTGAGCGACTTCGTATAGTTGGCGTTGAAATTGTCGCGGCGATAGCGGAGCGGGTTTTGAAACGGGCCATCGGTGTATGAGCCTCCATAGGCCAGGTAAGAATCGACGTTCTCCACATCGGGACTGTAAGCCAGGAACGCGCGGCCCGTATCGAATTCGCCGCCCTCCAGTCGCACGGTGAATTGATCCGGCAACGATTCCCGCTGGCGGATGTTCACCACGCCCAGGCCGCTGAAATCGCCGTACTCGGCGCTGAACGGGCCGTTGATAATCTCGACGTCCTGAATCAGCTCCGGGCTGAGGGCCTTCAACGAACCCAGGTAGCCCTGTCCATGTCCCTGCGTAGCCTGATTCTGCTGCACGTCGTCCACCAGCACCTCCAACCCTCCGTTCACGCCGCCGTGGTCGAGATTGAACCCGAAACGGCGAATCTCCAGGGACTTCCCGCCGCCTTCGTGCTGACCCGCATCGATTCCCGCATTCAGTTGCTGCATCACCTGGTCGTCCCGGGTGAACAGGGTCCGGTCGAAAACCTCGGCATTCCGCAGGTCCACTCCCGGTTCGACGGCCTTGCCGCTGATCGTGACGCTCTGCTGCTGCCCCGCGATTCCAGGAAGGGTTACGTCCACTCGCTCCACACCGTGGGCCGGGACCACGACATCCTGACTGCCCGCCTCGAAGCCCGCAGCTTCCACGGTCAAGCGATAGGGGCCGGGAGAAACGGACACGATGCGGAACTGGCCCTGGTCGTCGGAAGTAGCGGTGGCGGTTGAGGCGCCGGCCTGAAGCCGGACCGTGGCCCCCGCCACCGACCTGCCTTGGGGATCCAGTATGCGGCCCGCGATGCCGGCGTCGGCGCCGAAGGACGCCGCGGCGAGAACGAGTCCGAGGCAGATCAGCCGTGGTAGCACGAATCACTAAATCGTAACACGACCGCCGGTCCCCATCCAACGTCAATGGGGAGTGCGCATCTCGGTTACAATTCGAGTCTATGGCCCGCGTCCCCGGCTCCCACTTCCTGCGCAACCTGGTGGAGCGCCGCAACCTCCTGTTCCAGCTCGTCCGCCGCGACTTCACCCAGCGCTATGTGGGCTCGTCGGCCGGATGGCTGTGGGGGGTCGTCCACCCGCTGGTGTTGCTGGGGAGCTGGACCTTCGTGTTCCAGTACTGCCTCAAAGTGAAGCTCGGTCCGGACGAAATCACGCAGAACTATCCGCTCTTCCTGTTCGCGGGCTTTCTTCCCTGGCTGCTGTTCCAGGAGACGCTTCAGCGCTCCGCGACCTCGCTGATCGAACACCAGAACCTGATCACCAAAACGGTCTTCCCCGCCGAGGTGATTCCCGTCTCGATATTCCTCTCTTCCCTGATGAGCCACCTGATCGCCCTGGGGCTCGCGCTGGCGGCCATTGGCGTCTGGGAAAGGCACTTCAGTCCGATGGCTTTCTTCCTGCCCGTGTACATGCTGCTGCTGGGGCTGTTCGCGGTGGGCGTCGCCTGGATCGTATCGAGCCTGAACGTGTACCTGCGCGACACCGCGCAGGTCCTGTCGGTGGTGCTGACTGTCTGGTTCTGGGCCACGCCGATCTTCATCGCCGAGAGCCACTATCCCCGCCCCGCGCGCATCCTGCTGCGGCTGAACCCGCTGGCCTTGCTGGTGCGCGCCTACCGCGAGAGGCTGCTGACGTCGCGCTGGCCGAACCTCGGCGAAATTGGCGTGCTGGCGGCCTGGAGCGTCGCGGTCTTCATCGCCGGCGGGCTGTTCTTCCGCCACCTCAAGCGCGGCTTTGCGGACGTGCTGTAACGCCGGCCTGTCCCCGGGCGCGCAAAACTGCCCGCCCCACGTGGCGCAGGCGCTTCCGCCTGCGTCGGGCCCGTCCCACTGTAAACTGAATACAGTGTCCGAAAAGAAGCTGACGGCGCACGTCAAAGCCGCGGGTTGAGCGTCCAAATTGAGTCCAAAGGTTTTGGACCAGGTGCTCGGCCGCATCCCGCGCGCGCCGAATCAAAACGTGCTGGTTGGGTTTGAAACGTCGGACGACGCCGGCGTTTACAGACTGACGCCGGAGTGTGCCCTGGTCCAGACCGTGGACTTCTTCACGCCCATCGTCGACGACCCAGCCACTTTCGGCGCCATCGCGGCCGCCAATTCGCTCAGCGACATCTACGCCATGGGTGGCGCGCCCATTTCGGCGCTGTCAATCGTCGCCTATCCCGCCCAGGGCGATATCGAGGACCTGGTCGCGATCCTGACCGGCGGCGCGGAGAAGATGAGCGAAGCGGGTTGCGCCGTCATCGGGGGCCACAGCGTCGCCGACGACGAAATGAAGTTCGGCTATGCGGTGACGGGCACGGTCGATCCGCGGCGCGTGACCCGCAACTCCGGCGCGATCCCGGGCGACTCGCTGGTCCTGACCAAGCGCATCGGCACGGGCGTGATCTCGACCGCCCTCAAGCGCGGCTTCGCCGAAGCGGGCCCCCTGGAGGAGTCCATCCATTCGATGCTCGAGCTGAACCGTGCGGCCGCGGAAGCGATGCTCGCCGCCGGGACGCACGGCTGCACGGACGTGACCGGTTTCGGCCTCATCGGCCACGCGCGCGAAATGGCGCTGGCCAGCGGCGTCACCCTGGAAATCGACGCGGCGTGCGTCGAATTCCTGCCCGGCGCCCTCGACTACGCCCGCCGCGGAGCGCTCCCCGGCGGCCTCAAGAACAACCGCGAGTTCGCCTCCTGCGCCGTCGAGTTTACGCGCGAGTTACCGCCGGAGATCGAAAGCCTGCTCTACGACCCGCAGACCTCCGGCGGCCTGCTGATCGCGCTTCCGGAAGCGGGTGCCCGGGAGCTCCAAGCGAAGCTGCCCGGCGCCCGCACCATCGGCCGCGTCCTTGAACGCGGCGTCAAGCCCATTCGCATCTTATGAACCCTCTCATCGTCGCACTCGATTTCGATTCTCCCCAAAAGGCACGCGAGCTGGTTGACCGGCTCGGCCCTCAAGTCGCCATTTACAAGGTCGGCCTGGAGCTCTACGCCGCCGCCGGGATGGACTTCGTCCGCGAGCTGACCGCCGCGGGCAAGGACGTCTTCCTCGACCTGAAGCTCTACGATATCGGCGAGACCGTGAAGCGCGCGGTGGCCCGAATCGCCGCCAGCGGTGTGCGCTTCTCCACCGTGCACGGGAGCGGCGCGGTCATGCGCGCTGCGGCCGAGGGACGCGGCTCTTCGAGCCTCAAGCTGCTGGCCGTGACCGTGCTCACCAGCTTCGATCGGGAGGACCTGGCCGACCTTGGCTATCCCTGCGCGGTGTCCGAACTCGTGGCCCTGCGCGTGCGGAGGGCCATGGAAGCGCGGCTCGACGGCATCGTCTGCTCGGCGCTCGAAGCCGCGCTGGTCCGCCAGACCGCCGGCCCCGGCGCCATCCTGGTCACGCCGGGCGTCCGCTCCGCCGGCGCGGGGAAGGGCGATCAGAAGCGCGTGGCGACTCCCGCCGAGGCGCTCCGCGACGGCGCCAACTACCTCGTGATCGGTCGCCAGGTCACCCGCAGCCCCGACCCCGCCGCCGAAGTGCGGCGCATTCTCGAAGAGATCGGGCGTTAGTAGGCGCGGCAGCCACTGCTTGCTTTGTTCCGGTGATGGCGTACGTGTGTGCAGGACCGACAGAGACGATCGTTCTGCCACCTATCAGCGTGTGATACTCTGGCGGAATGACGAAGGCCAAGAAGAGCGCGGCGAAGAAGGTGGTGAAGAAGGCTGCAAAGAAAGCAGCCATCAAGAAGGGTGGCACCTCAGGTACTGGCCCAAGACGCAAGTAGAGCGTCCCGTACTAGACTGCCCGCTGGAGGGTTCGATGCAGCTCGTTGACGCGAGGTCGGCTTATGAAACACTCTCCGGCAAGGCTAGCGACATTGTGCGCCAGCTCAGCCTCGCCGGCATCGCGCTGATCTGGCTCTTTCGCGTGGGCCCAGATAAAACTCCTGTAATCGATCAAGGTTTGTCACGGGCTGCCCTGTTCATCTTTCTGGCCTTGTTCTTCGACTTCCTTCAATATCTCGTCGGCACGCTCATCTGGTTCCTCTACTTTAGGTACAAGGAAACCCACGGAACCTCGGAGGAAGATGAATTCCTGGCTCCCGGGAGACTCACATGGCCAACCTGGACACTTTTCCATCTGAAGTCAGCGATGATGCTCGTTGCTTACGCGGCTTACATCATCCCATTCCTTGCCAGGAAATTCGTTGCATGATTCTCGCCCTGGCGGGCGAGCCGATTGTACGACCGAGGCCGGCTAGAGAGCTGCCCCGCTTGCTCTATCTCTGATCAACTGAACTACGCCTTTCTGGGCAGCGACATACCCCGAATCTTCTTGGGGCCGTATTTGGCAAAGGTTCTGTCGAGCTTCTTGTTCGTCTCCTTCGACGTCTCTAGCATCAGGTCTCTGACTGTTCCCTGAGCGCTTTTCGGACGAAGAACATTCAGCGTATGTTCATTTCCGACGGTCGGAGATATGGCTCCCAGCTTCATTGCCTCGAACACATGATAGAGAGTCGTTCCCACTTGCATGCGCGAATCCTGCCTGCGCTGGTACAGAGCGCCCTCCGCAATAAGACTGCCGGTTCCGACTGCCACAAAATTATTGCACAGTTCCACTCCCGCGTCAGACGCCTTGTAGACGAATGCCGTTCCATCCTCTCCAAAGAGGCATATGATGATTTCTGCCTCAAGTTCGAGCTTTTCTAATTCGGCAAAGATTCTAACGGCGACTGTAGGTGGAATCTGGTTCTTGCCGACTGCCTCCAGAAACTGCTTGAAGGACAGTTTTGTCTTGTCATGGGTATATTCGTCGGCTCTCTTGCGCCGGTAAATGGCAAGGGGACGCTTCATGATATCAGCGAGGTTTTCAGCTTTCACGGCGACCACCGGGGTCTGCTGAGACATCCGCACGAAGTGCTGAGCGTACGTATTCTTCAGCTCAACAGCTCGCGATATGCACCCAGCGATCATGACTGGAATGTCGTCGGTGATCCAGTAGAGCTTGTCCTCGTTTTCCGCGGCGAATTCCTCCGACCCCGCCTTCCAATCGGTAGCGATGACGATCCGGTCATGGTTCCGCTCTTGGCAGACGGCTGCGATACAAAGTGTCATGTGGCTCCTCCATGGAGAGTCTCCTCAACGTATCGCCTATACTTGCGCTGTGCAACAGTTGACAACGACGCGGTCTCCCTATGTCACGGTCCCGCGCGATCACCTCCCCGGCATTCAGACCGTCAGGTTCGGATGGCTGGCGAGGATCTGCTGACTCCAGCCGGCGGCTTTCCTGCCCCCTACTTCCCCTCCCCCTCATGCCGCACGATCAGCAGCGGCACGTCCACCGCGTGCCGCACCGCGTTGATGGTCTGCCCGAAGACGATATCCTGAATGCCCTTGTGGCCGTGCGCGCCCATGATCAACAGGTCCGGCTTGAGCCAGCGCGCGAAGCGGATGATCTCCGTCTTGGGGTCCTGCGAGTGCGCCACCGACACGTCCACCTCGATCCCCTGCCCGCGCAGCCCCGCCAGGATTTCGTCCAGGTATTTCGCGCCGACCTCCACCTCCGCGGTTGACGAGAGCGGCCCGTAAATCTGGCTCGTCACGCCTTCCTCCACGTGCAGCAGGTGCAGCTTCGATCCGTAGGCGCGCGCCATCGCCGCTGCGTGGGCGATAGCGGCACGGTCGCGCTCGCTGTGGTCGAGCGGAACCAGAATCGTCCGGTAGCCCAGCGGGTGGACCTCGGCCGCGGCCGGCTCGGGAACCTCGACCGCCGCACGGCCTTTGCGCTGCAGCCACAGCGGCAGCCACGGCTGCAACGTGACCCACGCTAGCAGCAGCAGCAGCAGGATCAGCACCGGCTCAACCGTCATCATCACCACGTCGCGGTACGGCCCCGCCGACGCCAGCCAGTCGGAAAGCGTCAGCCAGACCAGCCGTATGTTCAGCCCCAGGATCACCGCCGCCACGACCCACGAAAGCGCCTGCAGCCAGCGCCGGTTGGCGAACGCTCCCATGCGCTTCCGGTCGCTGGTGAAGTGAATCAGCGGAATCACCGCGAAAGGAAGCTGCATGGACAGAATCACCTGGCTCAGGATCAGAAGGCGCAGGCTCGATTGCTCGCCCGCGATCCAAATGGTGAGCGCCGCCGGAGTAATCGCCAGCGCGCGCGTCGTCAGGCGGCGCAGCCAGGGCCGCATGCGGATGGTCAGGAAGCCTTCCATCACGATCTGGCCCGCCATCGTCCCGGTCATGGTGGAGGACTGGCCCGAGCACAGCAGCGCGATCGCGAACACCACGCTCGCCACGCTCGTTCCCAGCAGCGGCGTCAGCAACTGGTAAGCCTGCTGGATCTCGGTCACCACGATGTGCCGCTCGAAGAAGACCGCGCCCGCCACCACCAGGATGGCGATGTTGACCAGCATGGCGCCGTTCAGCGCCACCACCGAGTCGATCAGGTTGAAGCGGCAGGCCGTGCGCTTCTGCGCGTCTCCCCCGCCGATGCGCCGCGTCTGCACCAGCGCCGAGTGCAGGTACAGATTGTGCGGCATCACGGTCGCCCCCAGGATGCCGATCACGATGTAGAGGTTCTGGTTAGTCGGGTGCGGGATCAGGCCGCTGGCCATCTGCGAAAAGGCCGGCTTCGCCATCAGGATCTCGATCCCAAAGCACACCGCCATGACCACGATCAGGCTGAGCACGAAGCCTTCGATCATCCGTATGCCGAAGCGGGAGAGCCACAGCAGCACCAGGATGTCGAGCGCGGTGAGCAGCACGCCGATGAGCAGCGGAATGTGGAACAGCAGGTTCAAGCCGATCGCCGCGCCCAGCACCTCGGCCAGGTCGCAGGCCGCGATCGCGATCTCGCACAGCACCCACAGTGACAGGTTGACCAGGCGCGGGTACGACTCGCGGCAGGCCTGCGCCAGGTCCCGCTGGCTGGCGATGCCGAGCCGCGACGCCAGGGTCTGCAGCAGGATCGCCATGAGGTTGGACATGACGAGGACCCACAGCAGTTGGTAGCCGAACCGCGCGCCGCCTTCTAGGTCGGTGGCCCAGTTGCCCGGGTCCATGTAGCCCACCGAAACCAGGTAGGCGGGGCCGGCGAAGGCGAACATCCGCCGCCAGATCGAGGTCTGCCCGATGTCGACGCTCCCGTGCACCTCCGGCAGCGAGTTCGAGCGGACGTTCGCCATGGTCGTTAACCCGATATTCTCCCACGCTGCGGCTCCGACGTGGCGCTGGGACAAGCTCGGTACATCCTGGCCGCTGATGAACGCAGATCAACGCGGATAGAGGCGTTTGTCTTCAATCTGCGTTCATCTGCGGCTATAATGCTTTGGCCTTGGGCCGTCAGCGCCCCGCCGCTCGCCTCAGGAACGTCCCGCTCTCCAGCTCTTCAAACGCCTCCCGCAGCTCTGCCTGCGTGTTCATCACGATCGGGCCGTACCACGCCACCGGCTCTCGGATCGGTTTCCCCGAGACCAGCAGGAAGCGGATCCCGTCTTCGCCGGCGTGCAGCGTGACCTCGTCGCCGCGGTCGAAAAGAATGAGCGAGCGGTTCTCCGCCTCGGCGGGAGGCGTGGTGTCCGCCCACCCCACCGCTTCGGTCGGCACCGCCAGCGGACCCGACGCATTGCAGAACTTCCCGCTCCCCGCGAAAACGTAAGCGAAGGCGTGGCGTGTCGTCTCGATAGGGAGAGTCTTCTGTTTGCCCGCGGGAACCGACACGTCGAGATAGATCGGCTCGGCGGCGACGCCGTCCACCGGGCCGTTCCTGCCCCAGAAGTTCCCGCAGATGATCCGCACCTCGGTTCCGTCGTCGTCCGTGATCACGGGAATGTCGGGCGCCTTCACTTCCTGGTAGCGTGGCGCCGTCATCTTCAGCGACGCCGGAAGGTTCGCCCACAACTGAAAGCCGTGCATCCGGCCCACTTGGTCGCCCTTCGGCATTTCCTGGTGGATGATCCCGCTCCCCGCCGTCATCCACTGGACGTCGCCCGCGGCGATGGCGCCCTGATTGCCCAGACTATCCCCGTGCTCCACGCTTCCGGCCAGGACGTAGGTGACGGTCTCGATGCCGCGATGTGGATGCCAGGGGAACCCGGCCAGGTAGTCCTCCGGAACGTCGTTGCGAAAATCGTCCAGCAGCAGGAACGGATCGAACTCGGAAGTGTTGCCGAACCCGAACGCGCGGCGCAGGTGCACCCCCGCGCCCTCGAGAGTCGGCTTGGCTTTGATGACGCGCTTAACCGGTCTGAGTGACATGTTTGCCCTCCCCTATCCCGAGTCTAGCAGCCGTGGCCAGCCCTGGCCCGTTTCGGCCGTGGTGGTGGTTTTCAACCAGCGCACGACGCCTTCGGCCATTGTGAATCAGTAGCTTACCGTTTGGAGTCCGAAGTGCATAATTGGTGCCGAAGTCGCAGGAGGCGAACCATGGCACGGATGCTGACGCGGTTGCTGGTAACGGGAATCCTCCTCTCCGGTTGCGTGTGGGCGCAGGAAGAGGACGATAGCAACGACGCCGGCGAGGCGAGCCATGGCGTCGCCCGCGTCAGCCTCATGAACGGCGATGTCTCGGTGCAGCGCGGCGATTCCGGCGACACGGTGGCCGCCGTGGTGAACGCGCCTCTGGTGGCCGCCGATCATCTTCTCACCGGCCCGGCCGCTCGGGCGGAGATCCAGTTCGATGCGGGCAATTACCTGCGCCTCGGTACGGACACGGAGGTTCGCCTGGCCAGCCTCGAGAACAACCGCTTCCAGGTCCAGCTCGGCAAGGGCACCGTCACGCTGGCCGTGATTCGGGATTCGAGCGGGCAGGTTGAAGTCGATACGCCCAACATGGCTTTCCGCCCGACCCAGCGCGGAGCTTACCGGATCAGCGTGACCGACGACGGGCAATCGGAAGTCACCGTCCGGGCCGGCGCGGGCGAAACCTACACGCCGCACGGCACCCAGGCCGTCCAGGCCGGCCAAACCATGATGGTGCGCGGGCCGGTGTCGGATCCCGAGTTCCAGGTGGTGCAGGCGATTCCGATGGACGACTGGGACCGCTGGAACCAGAACCGGGATCGGAGCCTGATGAGCGCCCGTTCCCAACAGTACATGAGCCCCGACATTCCCGGCGGTTCCGACCTCGATGCCAACGGCCGCTGGGTGTACGCGCCTCCGTACGGCTGGGTTTGGAGCCCGAACGGAGTGGGTCCCGACTGGGCGCCTTATCGGGACGGCACCTGGACCTGGCTGGATTGGTACGGCTGGAGCTGGGTCGGCTATGAGCCCTGGGGATGGGCGCCGTATCACTATGGCCGTTGGTTCAATCGCCCCGGCTTCGGCTGGTGCTGGTACCCCGGGCCGCTCTACCACCACTACTACTGGCGCCCGGGGATGGTGGCGTTCTTCGGCTTCGGACCCGGCGTGGGCGTGGGCTTCGGCTTTGGTTCCATCGGGTGGGTCCCGCTCGGCCCGCACGAGGCTTTCCGTCCCTGGTACGGTCGCGGATGGTACGGCTTCCGGGGCGGCGCGACCTACGTCAACAACATGCACGCGACGAACCTGGTCAACTTCCGCAGCACTTACATGAACGCGCGCGTTGCCAACGGGATTTCGGGCGTGGGCGCGGGCGCCTTCGGCCAGGGCGGCCGGCCGGGTGCGCTTCGCCTCAACGGCCAGGAACGCATGTCGGAGATGCGCGGTCCGGTTCCGGTGGCGCCGACCTCTGCCAGCCTGCGCATGAGCAGCCGTCCGGCCCGCGTCCTGCCGGCCACCTCCGGCCACACGCAGTTCTATTCGCCGCGGCCTGCTGCTGCCACCCCGCGCGTTCCGTTCAGCGCCCAGCGGCAAGGGGCCGAGCGGTACGCCGGCGGCGCGGCTTCCCAGGGTTGGCGGCAGGTTCCGAGCCAGGGCGCCAACTGGCGCCAGTATGGGCAAGCGCCCAACACGGGAGCTGCGTCGAATGGGTACCGCCCGCAGTCCAGCCCAGACTGGCGCAGCTTCGGGCAGGCGCCGCGGACCGCAAGCCCGCAGTACACGCAGCCGGGCGGCTACCAGGGCAACGCGGCTCCCAGGTACGGCGCACCGCAGAACGGAGGGGTCCGGATCAATCCGCCCATCGTGCGCGAGCGGACGCAGGCGAGCGGTTCGTCAGGCCATAGCGGTGGCAGCGGAAGCGCGCACTCGAGCGCTCATAGCAGCGGAGGCAGTAGCGGCGGCCACTCGCATAGCAAGTAACCGATAGGCGATCAATTCCCTCAGCACCGGCCTGCCCCTGGCGGCGAATTTCGGGGGCAGGCCGCTTTTTTATCTGGTCGGAACCCCGCGCGTAGCGGAAGGCGTGGCAACCGGTCCTCCGGCCACGCCGAACCCGGGTGCGCGGCCAAGAGCGGTAATTACCGAGCCGAACTGGGTGTAGGTGGGCACCAACTTGGGGGATCCCCAACTGTTCTGGGCAAACGCCCGCAATGCGGCCCACGTGTTGTCGTCTATGGTGGTCTCGTCTTGGTTGGGGTTGTCGCACCAAATCTCAAATGCCGCACCGAGCAGGTGCGGGTCCTGAGCCGCGACGTACCACGCCCCGGGCCCGCCAAGTTCGAGGTTTGGAGACCAACTCTCGTACACGTTCTCGGCGTATGGGTACGCGCCAGCAGTGGAGTAATAAAGCGGCACATAGCTCGCATTGACAATGGAATATCCCAGGTCGATGGCTACCTGGGGACTTATAAGCGGAGCCCACATCTCCAACAGAATGTCTTTATTGAGGCCCTCGGCCGTGCCGGTCAAACTCAGATAGTCATACGGATCGTTCCAAGTCCGGTCGGACTTGCCGGCCGACGTCACTTTGTTGTCGACCCAGTTCTCGAAGTAAAGATACATATCGTACGCAGTAGCGCCGGAGCCGATATTATGTTGAGCGAAGGCTGCAAGCTGTGGGAACGTCGAGAAACTACTCGCGTTAAGATACTCGTCGCCGGCGCCATGCCAATAAGGCCCTGGAAAGAAGGCCAGATACTCGTCCAGTAAATCGCCGACCAGCGTGTACGTGCCCGGCAGGGTAATGTCCATCGAATCGTCGAGAGTCGTACCCGCGCCGTTGGCGAGCCGGAGTTCAGGATGAGCGGTCAGGATGGCCTGCGCGTGCGCGGGAAACTCTATCTTGGGGATTATCGTGATATGGTACTGGGCAGCGAGCTGAATCAGACTGGTCATTTGACTCTTGCTGTAGATGGGAGATGTGGTGCCGTTCAGCTCGGGATGGCTTGCGCTCTCGATTCGGAAACCTTGATTATCCGATAAGTGCAAATGGAGAATATTGATTTTCGTAAAGGCCAGGTCCCGTATGTGGTCCTCCAACCACAGTAGGGTGAAGAACTTCCTTCCAACATCGACCATGAGGGCGCGCTGCGGGTATTCGGGCCAGTCGCGGATCGTGCCGCAACCCATCGTCAGGCCCTGCGCCAAGAGCTGAAGCAAGGTGCGAGTCCCGTAGAAGACCCCGGCATCGGAGTTGGCGGTGATGGCTACGGTCCCCGCTATGTTCATGGAGTATCCCTCAGTCCCGAGGCCCATATCGGGTGATGCCAGGAGGCTGAGGCTGATATCGCCGGCACTTGGGGAGCCCACGACGGGTTGAACGGAGATGCCGGTAAGATAGTGCAAGTCCGCCGCGAGCACGCCGGCAGTTGTGGTCAGCTCAGTCGTATAGGAGGGATCGATTACGATGCGCGAAGCGGCGCCGAAGGTATAGGTGCCAGAGGAAACGGCCCATTGTTGAACGGAGGGAATCGTCACGAACGGGGCCAAGATTGCAACCGTAGCCGCTGCAGACGCAGTCGGGTCGGCTTGGCTAGTCGCGGTGACCGTGACGGTGCCGCCAGCCGGCAGGCTTGCAGGGCTCGTGTAAAGCCCCGCAGCCGTAATGGTGCCTACGATTGTGTTTCCCCCTGTTATCCCGCCCACATTCCACATGACAGACGTGTTTGAAGTTCCGGAGACGTTGGCCGAAAACTGCTGCGTCGCGTTGAGCTTCAGCACCGTGGACGGTGGAGTTATTGTTACGGAAATGGTGCTCGAGTGAATGGTGCCGGATTGGCTGCCGCCTCCGCAGCCGGCCAACAGCACAAGCGCACACGCTGTAAGATGCGCCGCACTACGTCCTGGCATTCTCATCCTACTCATGTAAGTTCTTCGGGTCCGGCGCCTTCCCGACCGTGAGCGTAACCGATCGCGAAACAGCTCCGCCGGGCCCCTCGCAGGTCAGCACGTAGCCATACGAACCGGGGGCCGGCGGCCGGACGGATTCCGTTCCGCTCGCAGGCCGCCGGCCTACCCAGTCGCCGGACGCCAGGCAGGAGACTGCGCCCTCCGCCGACCACTGGAGAGTGGCCGAACGGCCCCACAGGATCGCGGACGGAGTCACCGTGAACGTGGCGCCGGCAGCCAGCAACGCCGGCCGGTCCAGCGACGGGCTCACCCGCACGGTTCCGGTGCGGCCCACGGAGAGAGGCGATGGCGCAGTGCGGCTGTGATCGAGCAGCCAGTCGTAAATGCTCTGGTTGTAAATGTCGTAAGCTGGAAGCCCCTCACCCAAGCCCGTCAGGTTGATCGTCATGAACTCTTCCACAGTGCTGTGCCCGCCCGAGGGGAAGACCGTGAGCTTGGCAGGCTCGACCGGATTGCAGGCATTGATGGAGTCGACCGTATCGACCTGGTTCTGATAAGGGACGACCGTATCGTCGGCGGCCCCAAACGCCCATGCTGGCGTCTGCTTCAGCATGCAACCCACCGAGGTCCCATAGCCGCCCGACATCGGAACCACGGCCGCGAGCTGCTGAGGGTAGTTATTAACGTAGTCCCAGGTGTTACCCGACCCCTGGCTGTAGCCGGCCATGTAAATGCGAGAAGTATCGACCTTGTATGTGTTGATGGCGTAGTCGATGAAGAGTTTCATCTGGTACGCGGTCACGACGAAAGTCAGAGGGTCTACGCACTGCTGCGGGGAAAGCACAATGAAGGGACGCGAATCGTCCCAGAGGCCCTGGTTGATCAGCCCCGCCATGTCGCTCCCTAGCAACTCGGATAGTGGGCTCTGAACGCCTGTCCCGTCAGCGGTGAATCGCGCTCCTCCCCATCCGTGCCGGAAGACGATCAGGGGAAACGTTTGCGCGGGGTCGGCGCTGTAATTCACCGGTAAGTGCTCGTAGTAGGCCAGGTGGGCCGACGTGCTCCCAATGTCCCTGGCCATTTGCTCCGCGAAAGTGCCCGCATCGACGCGAACCAGCCGCACCACCTCGACGGCCGGCAGTTGGGCGCTGTCCGTCACGTTGTATCGGACAAGGTAGTCGCCCACGGTGTTCACATCGAGTGATGCGAGTCCCGTGACCACGATCTGGCTCGTAATGTTGCCGTCGTGCGGATCGCTGGCGGTCGCGCCGGCGTCGGCGTAAGCGGCGCCCAGGGGCTGGCTGATCACCCTGGGACCGGTCAGCGTAATGACCGGCTCGTTCGGGTTGGCGGCATCGACGGGCACGGTCGAGATACACGCCTCGTATTGGGGCAAGGGGGTGGGACTCGGAGGCGGCGAGTACGAACTCGACGAACCGGGGCAGCCCCACATGAGCAGAAGCATGCAGCCTGTTGCGACGGCCGCAACTCCGCGGCCAGCGTGTGTCACGAGAACCACCTCCCTGCCGCCGATCATCTCCTGGCCGGCGGGATGAGTTGCGCCAGGCGCGCATCTTTCCACAACCCGCCGAATTCTCTGTCCGAGTATACATTGGTCAGACCCTCGTAGCCTTGCTCCTTGGCCCGCCGCAGTGACGCGAGAGCGTGGTCGAAGTCCCCGCGGCCGGCGTACAACTTCGCCATCATGTAGGAGAACCTGCCGCGGTCTGCCGCGGTGGCCGGCCCGGCGATGGCCTGTTCCTCCAGGTTCGTGAAAGCGTTGGGATCGAGTTCGAGGGCGCGCGCATACTCCGCGCTGGCGCGGTCGAACTTGCCGACCGCGAACCAGCTTCCGCCGAGATTGTAATGGAACGCCGGCTCGCTTTCGTTTTCGGCCAGCGCCTTCTTGTACCACTTCACCGCCCTTTCGTACTTCTTCTGGAGGTGGCTCGTCACACCCAGGTTGTTCAAGGCGCTGGCGTCGTTCGGGCTCCGCTTGACGGCCTGTTCGAAAGCCGACTCGGCGGGCCGGGTAGAGGCGCAGCCGCAGGTACGCCTGGCCGATCTTGTTGAACAACACCGCCTGGCTGCCGCCCACGCTGAGCGCGTGGTTGTAGCACTTCATCGCTTCGTTGTATTGACCCTGGTCCCGCAGAGTGTCGCCTTTCGCCTCGAGATCGGCGGTTACCTGATTCGGCTGCGCCGCGGCAGGGCTCAGCCCCAGTACCAAGACCAACGTCGTCAGAATCGCCCGTATCATAATCGCCTCCTGCACGGACTCGTGTTCCGCTTCCAAGGCCAGAATGCGGCAAGGGCGTGCCGCCACCAAGGCTAAAGCAGCTACTTCGCCTGTTACACTGCTCGTTACAGCGCAACGCCTGTTGTTAAATGGTTCAGAGGAGGATCACGTGACCGACACGCCACAACCGTCCGCGCGCCGGGGGTTCCTGCGCCGCATCGGCGCCCTGGCCGCTGTTTCCGCAACCGCATCCGAGGCACAGGCGGCTGACGCCGGCGGCCCCACCGCGCCGCCGCTGCTGCCGTCCTATGCCCGCGCTCAGGACTATCGCTCGCTGAAGCAATCCACTTACGACCGCAGCGGCGGGAACGCCGATGCCCGCCCCATCCCCGCCGGCGCAACTCTCGAAGTGTTCAACGCGGCCGGCCCCGGCGCGATTTCGCACATCTGGTTCACCATCGCGGCCCAGAGCCCAGCGCACCTCAAAGAGCTGGTGCTGCGGATTTACTGGGACGGCAACGCCCGGCCCAGCGTCGAGGCGCCCGTGGGCGATTTCTTCGGGCTGAACCTCGGCGAGTACCAGATCTACGAATCGGCGTTCCTGGCCTGCTCTCCGGGCAAGTCGCTGAACTGTTACTTCGCGATGCCGTTCCGCAAGTCCGCGCTGGCAACCGTTACCAACGAGGGCCGCCGGCCTGTGGGCGCATTCTATTCCAACATCGACTACCAGTTACTCCCCGCCTGGCCCGAGGACGCCCTCTATTTCCACGCGCAGTACCGGCAGGCTTCGCCCTGCGTGCCCAGTCGCCGCGGCGACCACAACCTCGACGGCAAGGACAACTACGTATTCTGCGAGACCCGCGGGCGCGGCCACCTGATAGGCGTGACCCTGGGCGTGGTGCAGAACGCCGACGGCTGGTTTGGCGAAGGCGACGACATGATCTTCATCGACGACGAGAGCATGCCTGTCATCAACGGCACCGGCACGGAGGACTACTTCCTCGGGAGCTGGGATTTCGGCGGGCGCGACGGCGCGCAGCCCTTCGCCCACCGCTTCTATGGCGCGCCGCTCATCGCCCTACCGGAAAGAACCGGTGGCCGCTACTGCTGCTACCGCTGGCACGGGGACAACCCGGTGACCTTCACGAAATACTTGAAGCACACCATCGAGCACGGCACCGCCAACGATCGCGGCGACAACTTCTTCTCCGTCGGCTACTGGTATCAGACCGTGCCGGCCACAGACCTGGTCCCGCTACCGCCGGTGCAGGAGCGCATTCCGAAAGTGAAGCCGTAAGTCAGGCTCGCGTGGCTAACAGCCACAGCCAGCCGCCGCCAACGGCCAGAGCCGCCAGGACGTATTGCACCCAGCGCGAGTAGGCGCGCCGGGTCTTGCCGTCTTCGCCCGTCAGCGTGGACATCTCGACGTATGGCCGCAAGCCGCGCCGGAACCAACCGTCGATGGTCACCTTCTGGCCGATGTACGCCTCGGCCGCCGTGATCGCAAACAGGTAACGCGCGAAGGGAATGGACTGGCGGTAGAGAACGAAGAGAATCCCGCTGGAATCGCGCAGCACCAGGTCCGGGCTCCAAAACGCGCCCGGCACGCCGCGGCCGAGAATCTCGCCCTCCAGCCGAACCGCCCTCGGCCGCATCTCGGAGACTTCCACGTCCTCGATCAAGCGTCCGATCGTTGCCGGCTGGCATTCGCCGTGATAGCGGTACCAGGTGCGCAGCATCCAACTGGCGCTGGCCAGCATGAGCAGTGCTGGCTGCGTTCCGGCTGAGAGCTCGATGCCGTGGCTGGCCAGCCACCGCCGTAAAACGAAGGTCGAGACCAGCGCCGCGCCGCTCAGCCACGGCAGCGCCCACAGAATCACCTCCAGCGGGAAACTCCCCCACCGGACGCGCTGGTCGAGCGGCAGGGGATATTGCGGGGCCTGGTGCAACTCCGCCGCATCCTTGTTGAGGGCGCGCACGCGCAGCGCGGTGAGCGGATGCGTCGAGTTCAGCTCGTAGAGGCGCGCCCACGGATTCACCAGGTCCCAACGCATGACGGCAGCGGCTTCACTCGGGTTGGCGCCGCCCAGCGCGAGCGCCGCGCCCGACCGCACGTTGGAGATCCCCATCAGCGCCAGCGAGCCCACCAGGCTGTGGCTGCGCTGGAGCCGGCCCTTCTCTTTCTTCGACGCGCTTGCCATTGCCTCGCCGTACTCGCCTTCCGCCCGCACCATCCCGTAAGCGATCTTGATCAGCGCGGAGGAGAGCGCATCCGGCGCGTGCGTCACCTCGGCGGCGTAATGGTCCGCGAAGTACTCGCGGGTGCGATTCAGCAGGAGCACGATGAACCGGCTCACCAGATAGCAGATGTATGCCGAGTAGGCGACAGCGCGCGCCTTGTCGCTCCTCCGGGTGAAGACGTAAAGCTGATAGAGGATCAGCGGAGCCAGAGCGGCGATGGTCATCACCGCGAAGTCCCAGTGCTCCACATGGCCGATCTCGTGCGCCAGAACGGCATTGGACTCCTCGGGAGTCAGCACGTCCAGAAGACCCGTTGTGACCACGACGCGCGCGTCGGCGGGCACATGGCCGAAGGAGAACGCGTTCGGCGTGCCGCTCTCGATCACCCCGATCCGCGGGACCTTCAGGCCGCGCTGGGCACACAGTCGCTCGACGAACTCCCGATTCGCCGCCGGCAGCTCCCGATCCCAGCGGATGTGCATCAGCCAGCCGATGATCCAGGGCGCCACCAGGTATTGCAGGCCGATAAACAGCACCGCGAATGCCAGCGCCAGCCAGAGCGGCGCCCCGGCCTGGGACAGGTACGCGTCTCCAATCGCAAACACCAGACCGTAGAGCGCCAGAAGGATGAGTAAGGAACGGGTAACGAATTTCATTTTCGCCTCCGCGACTTCTGGAGGCTATGTTACCGCATCGCCGACCCGTGGCTCTTCCCGATCCATCGTGGCGTTCTGCGGCAATACTCGATGTAGCTCGGGCCGCCTTTGCGCCGCAGGTGCGGCTCTTCCACCAGGACGACGATCAGGTGGAAGAAGATGAACACGGCAACGCCATAAAGCAGCAGCAACGCCGAACCGAAGAACCACCCTTCCCCGAACACCACCGCTGCCACGCTTAGGTACATCGGGTTCCGCGAATAGCGGTAGAGGCCCTGCTGCACGATCGCTCGCGGCTCTTCTCCTAGCAGAAAACGCAGGGGGCGCGTGAACCAGATGGCCGGTGTTCCGCCGCCCTTGAGAACGAAGTCCGCCGCGCACAGCAGATATCCGGCGGCGCCCGCGACAATCGCCGCCAGGCCGGCCCAGCGCCACGGTCCGGCGTCGAACGCTCGCACCTCGTGGCCGGAGGCGAGCAGCATCCACGGGGCCCATCCCGCCACGAAGCCAGGCACGAGAATGGTGAAAATCAGTGCGCGGAGGTAGAGCATTCCAAGCGGATTTCTAGAGACGGCCTTCGGCCTTCCGCAAACGATCCGCTTTGCGAAATGGCGCCGCCTGCAAAGGGACGCCACCCGGCGGACCATGGTCACAGGTTCAGGATCCTCCCCAATTTGCACAGCGCCTGGATTGACAGCAGCCCGATACTGGCCACGCTTACGGAGTATGCTGCGGCCTTCCAGCCAGAAACGTACCCCTCTCTGAGGGCTAAGACAACCAGCAGTGATAGCGTCGGTAGGTTCAGCGCCACGCCCGTTGCAACACCCGGCATGTATCTGCGCATTACCACCGAGACTGCGACGTGCGGAATCAGCACATTGGCCAACACCGCGACCATATACCCAAAAGTCAAGTAGGTCCAGACCGTCGGTTTGCCCGATATGGCGCTCAGCCAGGTGACACCGAAAGCCAGGACAGTGAGGACCGCAACGGCAAAACGGAAGACACCCGGTGCAACGGGGGCATGCCAGCGACCAGCTCGTTTCGTCCAACCCGGAAACCATATGGCTTCTTCCGCGTTGTGCAGAGTAACCACAATCGGGAAAAGCCACAGCAAATTCCCGAAATTCATACCATCTCCTTTCCTCTGGAAAGTACTCTTCGAAAACTGCTGCCCTGCAAGGGGAGTCGTGTCATCACCCCAAGCCGGTGCGCAGCACCGCTACTCGTCTTCTTTAAGCGATCTCGAGCAGCCGGTTGAAGAAGCCGACCACGTATTTCCAGATCAGATAGTAGCCGGCGATGATGATCGCGAGGCCCACGGGGAAGGCCGCCAGCACGAAGTGCGGGATGTCAAAGGCCAGGGCCCGCAGGACGGCCAGGCCGATGGGCGCGACGATCAACGGCACCAGCGCGCCGAAGACGCCGATCGGGACTTGGCTCCGCCGCCGCACGGCGACGTAGAGCATGTTCCACAGGCCCCACAGATTCGGCACCAGCGCCATCGGGAACACCAGGGCGCGCTCGATCGGCAGAGGGAACTGAAGGCCGAGGCGCACGATGCAGAACATCGCCAGCGCCATCACCATGAAGGCGCTTGGCACGGTGATGCCGGCCATATAGGCCCGAAGATAAACGTGCTTGGACATAAAAGCCTCCTCCAAAGGACCGTTCTACAACTGGTACAGCACCGCCGGAATCGCCGCGGGGAACACACACAGGCACACCACCACTGCGGCGGCCAGCGCCCAATCCCACCACGGCACGCGCACCGGCGCTGCATCGAGCCGGGGCCTCATCCGCGGCCACAGGTCTCGCTTCAACTCCGCATCGGCCATCGGCCCGATGGCTCGCCGCACCAAATCCTGCACTCTCTCGTCAGATTCGCTCATGGTTCGACTCCCGCTCCGATCAGACTTCTTCGCAGTAGACGCGTGGCGCGGAACACGCGCGACTTGACGGCGCCAACCGAAATTCCTAGCGCCGCCCCGATTTCGGCATACGGCGTCTCCTCGATCATGGCCAGCGTGGCGGCGGCCCGCAGCTTCGCCGGCAGATTCTCGAACGCCGCGGCCACCTTCTCGCGCACGTCCGCGCTTACCGCGGCGTCGGGCGGCGACGAGCGCGCGCTGGCCGGCGGCGCCTCGTCCGAGAACTCCGTCTCCCTCCGCCGCGCGCTCAGGTGCCCGACCGCCAGGTTGGTGGCGATTCGCCGCGCCCAGGGACCGAACCCGCAGCGTGGATCGAATCGCGAGTGCGCCCTGTAGATGCGCCAGAAGGTCTCGACCGTCAGGTCCTCAGCGGCCGCGGGATCGCGCACGATCCGCACGATCCAGCCGTAGACCTCGCCCTGGTACTGGCGGAACAGCGCCTCGAAGGCGGCGGCGTCTCCGCTCGCGAACTGTTCCAGGACGTCCACGGCCGTTTCCGTCATCTTACGCCTGTCGCTAACCATTACCGCCAGTGGATGCCCGAGGTTTCATTTTCCGCGATAATCTTAGCAGCCAGGCAGTTTTTGTGGCGCACGCACTCATGCGTGCCGCGTCGAGGTTCATCTCGACGCCCGGGTGTCGGCACGATGCCGACACGGCAGGCTGAAGCCTGCGCCACGGTGCTGGGTTTGATGAGGAGCGCTATGCAGACTTTCAATAACCGCCCCGTGCCCGCCGATGGCGAGGCGATTCAGTTCCACCAGGACAAGTTCATCGTTCCCGACCGGCCCATCATCCCCTATATCGAGGGCGATGGCACCGGCCCCGACATCTGGCGCGCCTCGCGTCTGGTCTTCGATGCCGCCGTCGAGCGCGCCTATGGCGGCAAGCGCCAGGTGGTGTGGTACGAAGCGTTCGCCGGAGAGAAAGCGCACCAGGAGTTCGGCAACTGGCTGCCCGAGGACACGCTGGATGCGATCCGGGCGTTCCGGATCGCCGTCAAAGGGCCTCTGACCACGCCCGTGGGCGGCGGCATACGCAGCCTCAACGTGACGCTGCGGCAGTTGCTCGACCTCTACGTCTGCTGGCGGCCGGTGCGGTATTTCCCCGGCGTGCCCTCGCCCGTGAAGCACCCCGAGCGGCTGAACGTGGTCATCTTCCGGGAAAACACCGAAGACGTCTACGCCGGGATCGAGTGGCGCGAGGGGACGGCGGAGGCGCACAAGGTCATCCAGTTCCTCAACACCGAGATGGGCAGGAACGTGCCGGCGGATTCGGGCATCGGCATCAAGCCGATGAGCGCGACCGCGTCGAAACGGCTGGTGCGGCGCGCCATCCAGTACGCGATCGAGAACGGTCGCCGCAGCGTGACGCTGGTCCACAAGGGCAACATCATGAAGTTCACCGAGGGCGCGTTCCGCGACTGGGGCTACGAGGTGGCGCGCGAGGAGTTCCCCCAGACCACAGTGGCGGAGGCCGACCTGGCCTACCAGGCGCCAACGGACAGGATCGTCCTCAAGGACCGCATTGCCGACTCCATGTTCCAGCAGGTGCTGTTGCGGCCGGAGGATTACGAGGTGCTAGCGACGCCGAACCTGAACGGCGACTACCTCTCGGACGCCTGCGCGGCGCAGGTGGGCGGCCTCGGCATGGCGCCCGGCGCCAACATCGGCGACGGCTACGGCGTCTTCGAGGCCACGCACGGCACGGCCCCCAAGTACGCCGACCTGGACGTGATCAACCCCTCCAGCGTCATTCTTTCCGGCGCCATGATGTTCCAGTACATCGGCTGGAAAGAGGCCGCGAGCCTGATCGAGGCGGGCATCACGGAGACCATCCGCCAGAAGCGCGTGACCTACGATCTGCACCGCCAGATGGAAGGCGCGGTGAAGCTCAAGACCAGCGAATTCGCCAAGGCCATCGCCGGGAATATGGGGTAAGCGGCGCCAGGCTACAGCTTCCGCAGCCAGATGCTGCCCCCGCAGTTGCGGAGACAGAGAGGCATCCGCTCCTTCAGCGCGCCCGCGAACCGGCGGTTCACGAGGTGGTTGAAGTAGATGACTTGGTAGCGGTCGTTGTACTGCAGGAACGCGTGTAAAAGGTACGCTTCGTTCCACGACAACTGCACCTTCCCGATCGAGTCGGGCGGATATTCAAAGGGGTAGAAAACGTCGTGGAAATGGATCACCACCCCAGGCCGCAGCGCCGGCAAGATGCGGAAGAAGCAATCGTTCACGTCGCTGCCCATTTTGGTCACGTGGGACGAATCGACAAAGAAGATATCGTTGGCCTCCAGGCGCGCGAACGTCTCCAGCGGAACCTGCTGAACCGGCGTGGCGACAATGCATTCCCGGTAGCGGTCGTCAGGGTCGAGCAGCGACAGCAGCGTGCTGGGGAAAGGCTCGATGAAAGTGAAGTCCACGGAGCCCTCCAGGAAGCGATCACTCGTATCCATGGCGGCGCAGGAGGAATGCCCGCCGCCGACCTCGACCAGCCGCTTCGGGCGGAGGTCCAGCATCATGCAGAACAGCACCACGGCGTCGCCGTAGGAATACTTGGGGTTCTGATAGTAGTAGCGGACGCCGTCTTGTTTGGTCTCCGGAAACGGCACCTTGCCGTAATGCGCGCCGATGCGGAGAAGAGTCTGGAGCATCGCGCCTTCGTCCAGCGTGAGATCCTCTCCGCCTCCGAGCTCGCTGGTGTCAAACAGGCGGCAGACCCTGCCGGTCTGAGGGTCCGCCGGATCGACGAGCGGCGAATAGAAGTGCCCGGGTGGCACCCATGTGAGGTCATACGAGGGCCGCAACCGCGCCGATGCGCGGTCCAATAGGGAGATCAAGCGGGGCTTCAGCCAGGGTTTCATCCAGGATCTCAGCCGGGATAGTGTTGACATGGCCCGCAGTTCCAGAACCGCCTTGCGCTATTCTCGCACGCAGTGACAGGCTCTCACCCGATCCACACCGTCTTGACGTTGACGAACTCGCGGATGCCGTGGGCGCCGAGCTCGCGGCCGTAGCCCGAGCGCTTCACGCCGCCGAAGGGAAGGCGTGGGTCGGAGGCGACCATGCCGTTGACGAAGACCAGGCCGGCGTCGATCTCGTCGATGAAGCGGGCGCGCTCGGCCTCGTCATTTGTCCAGACGCTCGCTCCCAATCCGAACGGGGTGGCGTTCGCGAGGCGGATGGCGGCATCGATGTCGCGGACGCGGAAGAGGCTCGCCACCGGGCCGAACAGCTCTTCGCAAGCGGCGGGCGCGGTTGCGGAAACGTCCGCCAGCACGGTCGGGGCGTAATAGTTGCCGGGGCGCTCAAGCCGCCGGCCTCCGCCGACCGGCGCACCTGGTCGTCCAGCGCCTCCAGGATCTGGGGCGTGGCGAGCGGCCCGAGCTCCGTGCTTTCGTCCATCGGATCGCCGACTCGCAGCGCCTCCATGGCGGGCACGAAGCCGCGCTCGAACTCGTTGGCAACCGTCTCGGCGATGAGGAACCGCTTGGCGGCGATGCAGGATTGGCCGTTGTTGACCACGCGTGCGCGAACCGCGGTTCGAACCGCTGCCTGGAGGTCCGCGCTGGCCATCACGAGGAACGGGTCGCTGCCGCCCAGCTCCAGCACGGTCTTCTTGATGTGCCTGCCGGCCTGGGCGGCTACCTCGCGGCCCGCGGGCTCGCTGCCGGTGAGAGTGACGGCCTTCACACGGTCGTCGGCGATCAGGCGCGCGACCTCAGCCGAGCCGATCAGCAGTGTCTGAAAGGCGCCCTCCGGGAAGCCGGCCTCGCGGAAAACGTCCGCGATGGCGAGCGCGCACTGCGGCACGTTCGAAGCGTGCTTGAGAAGCCCGGTGTTGCCGGCCATCAGCGCGGGTGCGGCGAAGCGGAATACCTGCCAGAACGGGAAGTTCCACGGCATGACGGCGAGAATGGGACCGAGCGGCTGGTAGCGGACGTAGCTCAGCGACGCGCCGGTCTCCACGCTCTCGTCGGCCAGCAGCCGTTCTGCGCTGGCGGCGTAGGTGCGGCAGGCCGAGGCGCATTTGGCCGCTTCGTCGCGCGCGGATTGGATCGGTTTGCCCATCTCGGCGGTCATGATGCGGCCCAAGCGGTCCTTCCCTCGTTCCAGGATCTCGGCGGCGCCGAGCATCAAACGGGCGCGCTCGGCGAACGGCACGCGGCGCCACTCGTGGAACGCCGCGGCCGCCAGCGCGAGCTTGCGCTCAATCTCCGCCGGCCCATCGGCCTGGAATGTTCGCAGCACCTCACCGCTGGCCGGATTCACGCTTTGGATGGACATCTGTCCCGATTCTACGACGCAGCGGAACCGGCCTCCGGGCGGCGGGCAGGCCACGTTGTGGGGCGGACCCCCTGGTCCGCGCGGCTCCCCCTGGACCCACTTGCTTCCCGATGGATGAAGCTCATCGGTGGTGCGACCAGGCCGACCGGGGGGTCGGCCGCGGACCAGGGGGTCCGCCCCACGACAAAAGCCCCACGCACCCCGCCCTTTGCCTTTGGCCTGCAATATCTGGTAAGTTAACGTTTCGATCCGCCACGTTGCGGCTTGTCGGGGGTCTGGTCCGGGATGGCCGAGAACACCAGCGAGACCAAGGAAGTCGACACCTATCTCGATACGGCATTAGGGAGCGCCGATGAAGCGGAGCACCTGGTGCTTGGCGTGGCCCAGCAGATGGGATTCCACGAGGACGACCTGCACAAGATCGGCATGGCGGTCCGCGAGTCGATCGTGAACGCGGTGGTCCACGGTAACCGCTACAACCGGCGCAAGAGGGTTCACCTGGCCGTGTTGAACGGCCAAGACCACGTCACGATCCTGGTGGGCGACGAAGGCGAAGGGTTTGACCCGGCAAAGCTGCCCGATCCGCTGGCGGAGCCGAACCTGCTCCAGCAGTCCGGACGCGGGATCTTTTTGATTCGGGCATTCATGGACGAGTTTCAGATCCGGCGGTTGAGCCCGTCGGGTACCGAATTCAGGTTGGTGAAGTACATTCAAGGAGGATAGATTTGTGAGCGCTAAACTCAGCCCCCGCCAGGTGGGCGATGTTACTGTAATCGATGTTGCCGGCCGAATCACGCTGGGAGAAGGATCGAGCAATCTTCGCGAGGGCATCCGCGAGATGCTTGCCAAGGGCAATAAGAAGATCCTTCTCAACCTCGGAGAAGTGACTTACATCGACAGTTCCGGGATCGGCGAGCTGGTCTCCGGGTTTACGTCGGTGGCCAACGGCGGCGGCCAGTTGAAGCTCATCAACCTGACCAAGCGCGTGAAAGACCTGTTGCAGATCACCAAGCTGTACACGGTGTTTGAGGTCTTCGACGACGAGGCAGCCGCCATTCGCAGCTTCGCCTGAGCAGTGGGACTGGCCAGCGGCTGGTCGAGGGCAGGCGGAACCGCCTGCCCCGCACCCGTGTGCTAGAATCGGTGTTTCCCTGAGGTTTTCGTGGACAGAATCACCCGTAAGAAACTGAAGCAAGACGAGTTTGCTCAGGACGTCGGCCTTACCGTCGACTTCCTCAACGAGCATCGCCAGGAAGCCATCCGGTACGGCGTCGCCGGCCTGATCGCAATCGTCCTCATCGTAGGTCTGTTTTATTGGTTCCGGCATCGAGGCGCAGAACGGCAGGTGGCGCTCACCGCGGCGCTCCAGGTCTGGCAGACTCCGGTGGGGCCGCCGCAGGAAGGCCAGGATAAGTCGTTCCAGACCGATCAGGACAAGCAGAAGGCGGTACTGAAGGCGTTCGGCGACGTCGCGGCCAAGTATTCCGGCAGCAACGAGGCCGCCGTGGCTAACTACTATCTGGGCTCGGCGGCTGCCAACAGCGGCAAACTGGCGGCGGCCGAGCTGGCGTTCAAGGAAGTCATCGATTCCGGGAACGCCGACTATGCTTCGCTGGCGAAGCTGACGCTGGCAAGCGTGTATCAGGCGGAGCGCAGGCAGGCGGACGGCGAGAAGCTCCTCCAGTCTCTCATCGACAAGCCGACCGATTTCGTCTCGAAGGAGCAGGCGACCATCGCGCTGGCCCGCTATGTCGCGCCGAGCGATCCCGAGCGGGCGCGAAAGCTTCTGGAGCCTCTCAGGACCGCGCGCTCGTCGATCGGCCGCCTGGCGACCTCCGAGCTGAACTCGCTGCCCTCCCGGTAGCGGCGGCACGAACATGGCGGCGGGCGTTACGGCACTGCGCTTTCCGGTGGCCCGCTCGCGAGGCCGCCGCTATCCCGAGCCGGCCCATCCCTATCGCAACGATTTCCAGCGGGACCGCGACCGCATCGTGCACGCCCGCGCCTTCCGCCGGCTGGAAGACAAGACGCAGGTCTTCACCGCCGGCCTCTCCGACCATTTCCGCAACCGCCTGACCCACACCATCGAGGTGGCGCAGATCGCGCGCACCGTGGCCGCGGTCCTGGGGCTCGATCAGGACCTGACGGAAGCCCTGGCGTTGGCGCACGACATCGGGCATCCGCCCTTCGCCCACTCCGGCGAAGAGGAACTGGACCGCCAGATGCGCCGCTACGGCGAGCGGTTCGATCACAACCTCCACGCGCTACGCATCGTCGAGAGCTTCGAGCAGCGCTACGCGCGCTTCCCCGGCCTCAACCTGACCTTCGAGGTGCGGGAAGGCATGGTGAAGCACTCGCGCGATTTCGCGCCGGGCGAGATTCCGCAATTCGACGAGTATCTCACCGGGCTGCGGCCGCCGCTCGAGGCGCAGCTCATCGATCCCGCCGACGAGATCGCGTACAACACCGCCGACCTGGACGACGCCTTTTCCGCGCGCTTCTTCGGCCTGGAGGAGGCGGGCGCCAGCGTGCCCGCGTTCGGGGCGATCCTGGCCGAGATCGAGAACCAGTTCCCGGGAGCGCCCGAGCGCATCCGCTTCAACGAGGCGCTGCGCCGGCTGATCGACCTGCTGGTGACGGGCTTGATCGAGGGCACCCGGAAGGCAGCCGAAGAGGCCGGGCTGGCGGACGTGGATGGCGTGCGCAGCCACCCGGTTCGCGTGGCGCGTCTGGCAGAGCCCGCGGCGGAGACCAACGCCGCCCTGAAGCAGTTCCTGCGCCGGTCGGTCTACTTCTCGCCGCTGCTGGCCCAGGATCGCGACCGCTCGGCGGCCATGATCGCCGAACTGTTCGGCCGCTTCGTCCGGCATCCCGAGCGCCTTCCGGAATCCTACCGCCAGGGGACCGCCGGCGAGCCCATCCACCGCGTGGTCTGCGATTACATCGCGGGCATGACCGACGGGTTCTTCCGGCGGACGTATGAGCAGGAGATGGGATAGGGGGGCGGAACGGGGCCGTCGCACAGCGCGCGCTGGCTTGAGAGACAATGGAGACGTGACGCAAGCGATCACGCGAGATCCGGAGACGATGCACGGCGCCCCCGTTTTCCGAGGAACACGAGTACCCGTTCAGACGCTGTTCGACTATCTGGAGGGCGGTGAGACACTGGAGGACTTTCTGGAAGGACTCCCAACCGTCTCCCGTGCGCCTGCCTTGGAAACCCTGGAAGAAGCCAAGGAACTCCTACTGACGCGCGTCTGATGCGGCTGCTGATCGACGAGTGTATCGACGAACGTCTGCGGCTTCTGTTCCCCGGCCACGACTGCCAGACGGCTCGTTTCGCCAGTCTGGCGGGACTCACGAATGGGCGCCTTCTGGAGGCGGCGGAAGCGGCCGGCTTCGACGTTCTCATAACCGTCGACCGGCACATACCCGTCAACAGAACTTAGAGGGACGGAGCATCTCCGTGGTGATTCTCTACGGACCAACGAACCGGCTGCGCGACCTGGAACCACTGGTGCCGGCGGCGGTGTCCGCGCTCCGTTCGATGGGGCGCGGCGAGGTGGTGAGAATCGGGTAGGGTGCCGCGTCCCGCCAGGGAGCTTCACCCCGCCACTCTCCGGAACCACTCCAGGCTCTTCCGCGCCGCGATCTCCCAGCGGAACTGGCGCGCGCGCACGCGGCCGGCTCCGCCCAGGCGCTCGCGTAGCGCGGGCGACGTGAGCAGACGCTCCAGGCCGTCGCGAATCTCCGCGGTGCTTCGCGGGTCCACCAGCAGCGCCGCGTCGCCGGCGATCTCGGGCAGCGACGAGACGTTCGAGGTCAGCACCGCCGTGCCCGCCGCCATGGCCTGCGCCACTGGGAGGCCGAAGCCCTCGTACAACGATGGGTAGACCAGCACCGTCGCGCCCGCGGTGATCGCCGGCAGGTCCGCCTCGCCGACATAGCCCAGATAGTGCGTGCTGTGCACCTTGGCCACCGTGGCCGGGTCCGCCCACCCGATCGGCCCGGCCACCACCAGCTCGTACTGCTCCCGGGTGGTCGCGCTGAGCTGGTCCCAGGCCTCCAGCAGGCCGGGAATGTTCTTGCGCGGTTCCACCGTTCCCACCGAGAGCGCGTACGGCCGCTCGAGGCCGTACCGCGCCCGCACCGCGTGGACGTCCTCGGCCGTGACCTCGAAAAATGGCTCAGGAACGCCGGGATAGACGACTTCGATGCGCGCGGGGTCGAGGTTCAGAATCCGGATCGCGTCGCGCCGCGTGCTCTCGGAGTCCGCCAGGATACCGTCGGCGCGCTTGGCGATGTTGGCGTCGGCCCGGCGCGTCACGGTCACGTTGGCCTTCGAGTGCAGCTCCGGCATCAGCCAGCAGGTCATGTCGTGGATGGTCGTGGTGAGCTTCGCCCGGCGCGGCGGATTCCGCCAGTGAGTCGAAGTGTGGAAGACGTCCAGGCCCGGGAACGCCCACGGCAGCCGCGAGATGTTCAGACCCTGCAGCACGGCGAGGCCCGCCGCGGTGCGGAAGAATCCGGCCATCGACCGCTCGTGATCGAGCTTGCCGAACCGTCCGGGGACCGGAAACGTGAGGATCGCGTCCCGCTCGCCGGCCTCCCGACGGAGGCTGGCCAGCCAGTAGTAGATGTAGCTCTTCACGCCCGCGCTACGCAGCAGCAGCGGCGTGGCGTCAATTCCGATGCGCATGAGGGAGCCTGGCCGGCGGAAGGGCCTGATTCGTGTAGAGGGTCTTGCCGCCGCTCTCCGCGACGGCGTGCAGGTTGGAGCGGCCGACCAGTTTCTCCAGGCGCGTTGTCTGAGGGTTCTCGGCCGCCAGGTAGTAGCGCTCCGGCCGGGCCCACACTTGCGGAAAGTCTGCGTCCGTAAGGAAAACGGCGGGCGCGCCGGGGGCGTAGGATCCGTACTCCAGGTTGTTCACCCGCCCGTTGAGCAGCAGCGCGTCTCGGTTGGTGTAAAACACGATCGAAGAGAACGTGTAATACGAGTCGTCGAGAATCAATTTCCCCTGGGGCGCGTGGAGGAGCGCCTCGGCCAGCGGCCGCGAGGAGAGGTATGGATCGAAAACCACCAGCGCCAGCCGCGCCGCCTGGAAGAAGACCACCATCATCAGCGCCAGCGCCAGATAGGCCCGCTCTCCGCGCAGCCGCCAGGCGCCGGCCGCGCCAGCCAGGAACGCCACCGCCGCCAGCGCCAGCGGCGTGCGCAGGTAGGCGAAGGCCGACAGCGTGAGGTCGGCCATGTGCCCGAGCGAGAGCGTGTAGAGGTCCGGGTTCGCGGTCAGCGCCTGCGAGATGTCTCCCGGCGCCGGGAGATTGCGGACCGCGATCAGGATGGCGGCCGCCACCACGCCCGCCACGCCCGCGATGGCGCCCACGATCCGCGTTCCCGTCCGCAGCCGCTCCGGATACTCCGCCATCGCGCAGCCGATCAGGAGCGCGACGGCAGGGTAGATCGGCATCGAGTAGTATTCCTGGGTCGTCGAGAAGGTGAAGAACACCATGACCACGCCGATCCAGAGGAGGGCCATGAGGCGCGTCCGCCCCGCCCGGTCCACCGGCTTGTAGCCCAGGCGCGCCAGCGTGGGCAGGTACGCGCTCCAGGGGAAAAACCAAATCAAGTGGAACGCCCAGAAATAAAGCCGGGGAACGGTGTTGTAGTCCCTCGGGTAACGGGCGTTCAGAAAGCGCAGCAAGTGTTCGTTGATGAAATAGAACCAGAAGAAGCCGCGCCAGATTCCCGGCCCGCTATGCAGCGTGAAATTGAAATAAGGAGGATTGCGCAGCGTGGCCAGCACGTGCCAGGGCGCCGCGATCGCCAGAAAGATCAGAAAGCTCGTGAGCGGGTAGAGGCGCCGCCACGCGCGCAGGGAGAAGAGTTGCCGCGTCAGCAGCAGGTAGAAGAAGCCCGCCCCGAGTGGGAAAACGATTCCGATCAGGCCCTTGAGCAGCGCGCCCGCCGCCAGGCTCGCCGCCAGCAGGTAGGCCCACAACCTGGGCCGCGCCTCGTTCTCGTCGAGCGCGCGCAGGAAGCTCCAGAGCGCGACGGTGACCGCCAGGGTGAGCAGCACGTCGGGCATCACGGCGCGCGTGAACAGGAACAGTCCGACGCACGTGGCTGTCACCAGGCCGGCGTAAAAGCCCGCCTGGGGGGAAAAGGCCCAGCGCCCGAAGCGCACCACCACCCACGCCAGCAGGATCGCCGCCAGCGCCACCGGCAGCCGCGCCGTCCAGTCGTGGACGCCGAAGATCAGGTAGCAGACGGCCGTCAGCCAGCTCTTCAGCGGCGCTTTTTCGAGGTACGCCACGCCATCCAGGCGCAACGTGACCCAGTCGCCCGACTGGACCATGTTCCGCGCCATCTGCGCCTGCACGGCATCCACGTCGTCCATCAGCGAGGGAGGGCTGAGAATGCCGGTGAGGAAAATCGCGGAGGCAATCAGCAGGACAATCAGTTCGTAGCGCCGCATGCTCGAAACCAGAGGTTAACACGCACCGGCGCGAACCTGCCCGGCGCGCCCCTGGGCCTTATCACTTCACGCGGCGGTACACTTTCTTCCGGTCTCCCACCTTCACCACGAGGACGAGGAGCACTTCGTTCCGAATCTGATAGATGGCGCGGTAGTTCTTCCCCGGCCCCACGTAGATGCGGCAGAGCTTCTCCTTCGTCTCCAGCTTCTCCACCCCAGGAGGACGCGGATGGTCTTCCAGGCGGAGAATGTCCGGTTCACTTGCTTTCGGACATGAGGATCGAGCTTGCGGAGGTCCCTCTCGGCGGCGGGAGTGACCTCAATGCGGTAGGCCAGAACTCAGTCCCCCAAGTCCCGCATGAGGTCTCGGAGAGGAACGGTCCCCTTCTCTTCCGCCTCTTTCAGGGCGGCGCGGGCGTCTTCGAGGTCCAGGCGGTCCATTTCCTCCCGGGCCAGGCGCTCCAGGAGGCGAAGGTCGTCTATGGGAATGACGGCGGCCAGGTCCTTCCCCCGGCGGGAAACAATGGTCCGCTCTTTCCCGTAGGCGGCGCGGTTTACGACGTCGGGAAACTCCTCCCGCGCTTTCGAGACATTGAGGCGTGTCATGGCAATGTACCGTTCGTACAATTTGTACGAGTACACTACCAGTATCGGGCAGGAACAGCGGACTTTGCAAGGGGCTGACTCGCCGCCGGCGGCTCGCGCGAGCAGCCTGGAGTGTCCCCGGACTTCCCCTCAGGGCGCGGCGCGCCGCCGTGACAGGCCGGAGGCCTGTCCCACCGGATTTGCGCCCCTCGCCCGCAACTTGTTAAGATGGAGCTTCCTACCGTTACCTTAGGAGACTTCCGTCAATGGCGAGAGTATGCGATGTCTGTGGAAAAGGGCCCCGGTTCGGCCACCGCGTCAGCCACGCGCACAATGTGACCCAGCGGCGCTGGGACGTGAACCTGCAGACCGTGCGCGCCATCGTCAACGGCGCGGCCAAGCGCATTCGCGCCTGCACTTCCTGCCTGCGTAGCGGCAAGGTCCAAAAAGCCGCCTGATCGGGCCGCTCGTGGCTCGTTGCCCGTCGATCCAGGCGGGCTTTCCAGCTTCGCTTTCAGGATCGGTCCCCGTGCGCGAGCGGGAGCGCGGCGGTCCAGGGCGACGCTCGCCGACTCCGTTTACAATAGTCGGGATGCCACGCGCCTGGCGCTACGTCCTCTCCGCGCTCGCCGGAGCGCTCGCGGGCCTGGGCACGTTCACCTTCGTTTACGCCAAGGGCTATTCGTATTTCAGCAACCGGCCGGAGGCCTGCGCCAACTGCCACATTATGCGCGACCAGCTCGACTCGTGGCAGCGCGGCCCGCACCACGCCGCCGCGGTCTGTAACGACTGCCACACGCCCCACGCCCTGGCTCCCAAGTACTTCGTCAAGGCCCGCAACGGCTGGAACCATTCGCTCCATTTCACCCTGCAGGATTACCCCGATCCCATCCGCATCCACGAGTTCAACTCGGAAGTCCTCGAAGCCAACTGCCTGCGCTGCCACCAGGAGATGGCGAGCGAAATGGCCGGCCTCCATTGCGTAGCCTGCCATGCCGGAGCGGGCCACGGCCCCAGGAGAGAACGATGAAACCTTCGCGCTGGACTTATGTGCTATTGAGCGGCGCCGTCGCGGCCGCCACCTTCCTGGTGACCATGCTGCTCGTGAACATCCGCGAGCGGAAGCAGGAGGCGCGCGAGACGCACGTCCAGGTGGTCGCGCTGACGGAGAGCACGCTCGATCCCGCCGTCTGGGGCCGCGACTTCCCGCGGGAGTTCGATAGCTTCCAGCGCAACACCGAGATGCACGCCACCAAGTACGGCGGCAGCGTCCCGTTCTCCCACTTGGACCGCGACCCGCGCCTCAAGCGCATCTTCGCCGGCTACGCTTTCGAGCTCGAATACAACAAGGCCCGCGGCCACGCCTGGTCGCTCATCGACCAGGACAAGAGCCGGCGCACGCGGGAGCGGCCGCAGCCCGGTAGCTGTTTGCAGTGCCACAGCTCGATTCTGCCGGCCTACCGCCAGGCGGGCGCGGGCGACGTGATGAAGGGCTTCGAGATCGTCTCCGCCATGCCGTTTCAAGAAGCGCGCAAGCTGGTGGATCATCCCATCGGCTGCCTGGAATGCCACGACCCGGTGACCATGCAACTGCGCGTGACGCGTCCCGCCTTCCTGCGCGGCATCCAGGCGCTGAAGAAGAGCCAGGGCGTCGAGAATTACGACCCCAACACGATGGCCACCCGCCAGGAGATGCGCACTTACGTCTGCGCGCAGTGCCACGTGGAGTATTACTTCTCGGGCGAGCACAAGATCGTGACTTACCCCTGGGCGAACGGCCTGAAGGTGGAACAGATCGAGGCCTATTACGACCAGATCGGTTTCACGGACTGGAAGCACGGGGAAACCGGCGCCGCGGTGCTCAAAGCGCAGCATCCCGAGTTCGAAACTTACAGCCAGGGAGTGCACGCGCGCGCCGGCGTGGCCTGCGCCGATTGCCACATGCCGTTCCTCCGCCAGGGCGCGATGAAGGTGAGCGACCACCACGTGCGCAGCCCGCTCGAAGACCTCGACCGGGCCTGCCTGACGTGCCACCCGCTCCCGGCCGAGGAGATGAAGGCCCGCATCGAGAACATACAGGACCGCCACGCGGCGTTGCTCTCGCGCGCCGAAGACGCGCTCATCGCGCTCTTCGACCAGGTGAAGGCGGCGCGGGCGGCCGGGGCATCGGACCAGGCGCTCGAGGCGGCGCTAAAGCTACAGCGCCGGGCGCAATGGCGCGTGGATTTCGTCAACGCCGAGAACTCGATGGGGTTCCACGCTCCCCAGGAATCGGCGCGCATCCTTGCCGAGGCAATCGACTACGCCCGCCAGGGGCAGATCGCGGCGGCGGGGACCCGCTGAATCCTGCCGCGGCCGTCGCGGTGCGGGCTAGAATCAGATCCATGAAGACCGTTCTGATCGCGCTCACCTTGGCAACCTGCTCCTGGGCGGCGCAGCCCGCCCGCGTCCTGCGGACGGCCGAGTACAGGGCTCTGCAACGGAAGCTGTGCCGCGGCTGGAACACCTGGAGCACGAACAGCGTCATGGCCCATGTGCATCTGCCGGAGGGCTTCGCCATCACGCTGGGGCTGAAGTCGCTCGCCCGGCGGCTCTACAGCGACACCTTCTTTCAGGCCAACGAGACCGCGCACCGGCCCGAGAAAGTGCGCCTGGGACCGCATTCGAACGACGGGTCTTTCACCGAACTCACGGTGGAATGGATGGCGGACACCGACCGCGCCGACTCGAACAACGTCATCCTGGTCCAGAGCGCCACCGAGGGCGATGAGCAGTACATCCTGGCCACGGTTCAGAAGCGCGATCCGCTGCGGCCGCTGCACCTGATCGTCGAGACCGGCTTCTACTGGAATCGGCCCGGCGCGGTCCGGCGCGAAGGAAACGCGATCCGCGCCGAGGCCGCGAAGAGGGCCTTCGAGGTGCGCACGACCGCGCCGGATGCGGGCGACCCGTTCGCCACCACGAATGCGCCGTACCTCTCGGCGGTGCTGGATGGACAGGTGGCCGTGTACACGGGGCCGGAGAAGAAGCTGGAAGAAATCAAGGCGATCATTGAATCCCACCGCGCCCGGCACATGGCGTGGCTGGCGTCGCACGGCGAGCGTTCCGACGCGTTCACGGCCATGCAGACGGTGTTGGCCTGGAACCTGATCTACGATCCGGAGGGCGACCGCGCCATCACCCCGGTCAGCCGCTTGTGGGCTGCGAACTGGGGCGGCTCGGTGCTGTTCGAGTGGGACAACTACTTCGCGTCGTTCATGTACAGCCTGTACGACAAGGACCTGGCCTACGCCAACGCGGTCGAGAACACCAAGGGGATTACCGCGCGGGGGTTCGTTCCCAACTTCCAGTCCGCTTACCGGATTGAGAGCGAGGACCGCTCGGAGCCGCCGGTGGGCAGCTTGATGGCGATGGAGATCTACCGGCGGCACAAGGAGCGCTGGTTCCTGGAAGAGATTTACCCTGAGCTGCTGGCCTGGAACCGCTGGTGGCCGGCGGCGCGGGCGAACGGCGATCTGCTGAGCTTCGGCTCCGATCCCGTGCCGCAGATCTTCGACGGGGTGACGGACAACTGGCAGGGGGCGCTCTACGAATCCGGTCTGGACAATTCGCCCATGTACGACGGCGTTCCCTACAACAAGCGGACGCACCGGCTGGAGCTGGCCGACGTCGGGTTGGTGTCCCTTTACGTGGCGGATTGCGGAGCGCTGGCGGAAATGGCGGAGGTCTTGGAGAAGCCGGAGGACGCGCGGGAGTTGCGCGGGCGCCAGGCGAAATACGCCCGGGCGCTCGAGACGCTGTGGAGCGAGAAGAGCGGCATCTACCTGAACCGGCGCACCGACACCGGTGAGTTTTCGCAGAAGGTCTCGCCGACCAACTTCTACCCGCTGATCGCCGGCACGCCGACCCAGCGGCAGGCGGAGCGCATGGCGACGGAGCACTACTTCAATCCCGCCGAGTTTCACGGCGAATGGGTGGCGCCTTCGATTGCGCGCAATGTCCCCGGCTTCGAGGACCAGGCGTACTGGCGCGGCCGGATCTGGGGGCCGATGAACTTCCTGCTGTATCTCGGCTTCCGGAAGTACAACCTGGCCGCGGCGCGGACGGACCTGGCCGAGCGGTCGTACCGGCTGTTCATGAAGTCGTGGAAGAGCGAAGGCGCGATCTACGAGAATTACAACGCGATCACGGGCCGGGGGAACGACGTCCTCAGCAGCGACGGGTTCCACCACTGGGGCGCGCTGCTGGGGGTGCTTTCGCTGCTGGAGAGCGGAATGTGAAAAGGGCGGCGCGGGACCTGTGGCGCACGCTGAAGAGGGTGACGAAAAGCTCTCGAAGCACAATTCTGGCAACAGATGAACGCCGATAAACACAGATAAGGCATTTACTTTCAATCCGCGCTTATCGGCGTTTATCCGCAGCCAGCAATGTCTTGGTCTTTCTTGGCATTTTTCAGCACCGCGTGAAACGTGCGCCACGCGCCTACTGCCCGTAGGCCGCCAGTTCGGCGCAACTCGAAAAGGAACGGGCCGGTTTACCTACGATGCGGATGGCCACGGCGCGGACGGGTTGGTTGAGACGTAGCTCGAACGGCTCGCCATCGCGGATGGCGGGCACCCTGGCGGAGGTGAAGTCCGGGTAGCTGTCGAGCGTGCCCACGGCTTCCCAGGGGCCGTTCTTAGTCTTCTTGATCTGGATCCTGGGTTTGCCGGACGAGGTGTCGAACCAGCCGCCGTTCTCGAAGATCTTGCCATGCCGGTAGACGATGCGGGCGATATCGGCGGGCCGATCCATCTCGACGGCATACCAGTCCTCTTTGGCCGGCTTGCCCTCGAAGCTGGTGCGGTAGGTATCGGGCCGCTCGTCGCAGATGGAGCCGGCCACGCTGCCCGTCTTCGACCAAGACTCGGTTCCAAAAGCGGTGAGCGCCACCGGTCCGATCGGCACCCGACCCGGCTTCAGCAGCCACACCCGGTAGTTCTGTGCGTCGGCGAAAGGCACCAGGAGCAGCGGTTGGGGCTTGCCGGAGAAGGCGCCGTCGATCGAGTATGCCTGGTTGCCGGCCCAGGTCTTAGGAAGGCCGGCCGCGGCATCCTGAAGTTGGATCTGAGAGGCCTCCAGCGTCTTGAAGGAGGCTCGCTGGAGGTAGGGGAGCTGCGGATTGAGGGCTGCCTCGAGCGCGAGAACCTGCGGCCCGCGCGCCAGAGCGACGTAATCCGGGTAGCTGGCGCCGCCGGGGATCACTCGCACCGGCAGGTCCATTTGAATCTGGATCGCGTCGCCCGAATGCCAGAGGCGGTCGAGCTTGAGGAACTGGCCGGGCTCGCCCGGAGTCTCGGCGTCCTTCACCTTGGCCGTGAAGTGCGTGCACCAGTCCGGAACGCGAAGGAAGACCGGGAAACGCGCGGGGCGGGACGGGTGCAGGGTAAGGGCGATCTGGCCGTCACGCGGAAAGCGGGTTGCCGAGGCGAGGGTGACCTGGAAGTCCGGCCGCAGGGGGATGGTGACGTCGCCGGGCGCATAGAGCAGCACGGCCACGCCATCCTCGTGCGCGCCCCAAGCCATCTCGGGAATCATGGCGATGGCGCGCGGCTCGCTGGCGACGGCGCAGTTGAGGTTGGCGCTGGGCCGCTTGCGCCCTACCAGCGGGGTGAAGCGGCAGATGCTGCCGTTGTGCGGATCTTGCGAGCCCAAGAGCTGGTTGTAGACGGTGCGCTCGATCTCGCCGGCGTAGCGGAGCTCGCCGGTGAGGCGCAGAAGCTGCCAATTGAGGTCGAGCCAGGCCACGGTCGCGCAGCCTTCGCCGACGCTGGCCGCTTCCTCGCCGGGTAGGTCCTGGTCGTCCCGGAAATACTCGCCGGAGCTGACGGTTCCGGTGATGTAGAGGCGCTTGGAAACGATGTCCTTCCAGGCGGCCGTGGCGGCCTTCAGGTAGGGCTCATCGCCCGAGAGCCGGTAGAGCTCGAGCAGGCCGGAGAGGTTGTCGAGGATCTCGTCCGCACGAGCGTCGGCGACGTGGTAGACGCTGCCGGTGGTCTCGATCGACTTGAGGAGCTTGGGCCCCTGGGGCTCGGCATAGGCGCGGACGATGTAGCGCGCGAGGTCGAGGTAGTGCTGGGCGCCGGTGTAGCGGTAGAGGACGCAGATGGGTCCGAGCACATTGGTGGCGGAGAGGCCCATGTGGTCGCCGGCGGCGACGATATCGTGCTGGCCGGGGCCTTCGCCGTAAGTCTGGGCCAGCATGTCGCCAATCTTGCGCGCGGCTTCGAGCGCCTTGGCGTCGGCTGTGACCTGGTAATAGGCGAGCAGGCCGGCGAGCGTCCAGCGGAGATCCCCGATGCGCCAACCTTGCTGGATCTCGGAGGCCGCCAAGAAGGAGGCGACGCGGTCCATCATGCCCCTCAGGCGCGGGTCGCCGGTGTAGGCCCAGGTGCGGGCGGCGGCCTCCAGGAACTTGCCGGCGTTCTCGCCGCCGGCGGCTGGCGCGCCCGGCCGGGTGGGATAGGCGGAGAGCAGGAGGGTCTCGCTGACGTGGAGCAGGCGGCCCTCGAGGTTCACGCGCAAGCGCTGGCCGAGGAGGCCCTCGATCTTCTGCCGGTCCAGGGGGGCGGGCTCGAAGCGGTCTTTGATTTTGTCGGGAACGGCAGGTTTGGGAGCGTCGGCCAGACGGGGCCCGGGCGCCGCGAGGGCCGCTGCAGCGAGCAGGCACCCCAGCACCGCTACTCTTCGCACCAAGAACAAGCTTACCCCAGGTGGAGGGCTCGGAAAGCGGGGAAGATGCGGATTGGAGGGGTGATCCGGAGCGGGGAGCGGGCCGGCGGGTGTATAGTCGCAGGAATGACGCGCCTGGTTCTGTGGGGATTGATGATCGCGCTCCTGCCTCCGTTTGCCGAGCTGGCCAGGAACTACCCGAACGGCTCGGATGAACGGATCAAGGAACTGATTGGGGGCCGCGTCAACGCCGCGTGGATCGATCACACCTGCGCCATCCGGCTGAGCAGGGCTTTGAATTACTCTGGCGTTCCGGTGCCCGCGGACTTCGCCGGGATGAAGACGATCTCAGGCGGCGACGGGAAGCACTACGCCTACCAGGTTCGCGGCATGCGGCCCTGGCTGGAGGCGACGTTCGGGCCGCCGCAGATCCGCGCGGTGCGTCCGGTGGACCGCCGCCGGTTTCTGGGGAAGAAGGGCGTGATCGCGTTCGTCATTCCTTTCGTGAACGCGAGCGGCCACGTGGACCTGTGGGACGGCTCTCACTACACGTACGAGGAACTCGATCCGCAGGACTACTTCAAGCTGGCGAGCGAAGTGGTGCTGTGGGAGACGCGGCCTTAGCGCGTTCGGCGCGGATGTGAGCGTATTCGGCTTCGATGGCCTCGAATTCCTCGGCTGGCGTGAGAGGGCGCGGGGGAGCGGTGGATTCGCCAGGCTGCCAGCCGGGCTTGGGAAAGTCCGGGTCTTCGAGGACCGCCAAGGCCGCGCGCAGGCGGACCGAGGGCGGGGTATCGGGATTCGAGAGCAGGCCGCGGAGGGTCTGGAACGCGGAGGCGGAGAGATCGCGAAGCTCGTCGGCGAGGGCGGCCGAGAAATCGCGGCGGGCCCGCTCGACGGCGGTGCGGAACTCGCCCGAGGATCGCTTCCAGAGGTGGACGGTGGTGCGATGGACGCCGGCCTTGCGCGCGGCGGCGGTGACGGAGCTGCCCTCGGCGAGCGCGGCGACGACCTGGATCTGAACCGGCGTCAGGTTCGGATTCTCAATGGGCGTAGAATCCGATGAGTTTTGATGAGCGGGCGTTGACACTGGCGTGCGGGCCTCCTGATTGAGGGTAAGGCGGGGTGTCAAGGGTTTTGGCGGCTTGTCGGAGGCGTGGGCGAGCGGGTTCAAGGGGTTAGGGGTGGGGATTGGGTTGTGAATGGGAAAAGGGGCCGCGCGGCGCGGAGCTTGAGCCCCGCGCCGCAGATGAACACAGGGCGCTACTTACCGGTGCCCAATTTGCCGAGAGCGCCGAGAAGCGACCCGGTGTCGAAGCGGGCGCCCAGGAAGAACCTCAGGTCGTCCGGAGCGTCGAAGTAGCCGGGCCTTGACCAATGGCCGACGCTGACGTTGGCACTCATCCCCAGAAGAAGAGGCGTGTACGGAATCGCCAACACGCCCTGGGCGCTGACCCGGCACGGCCGGATGTTAAGGGTGCAGTCTGGACCTTGCTGCTGCCCGACTTGGACCGAGCAAATGCCGTTGGGGCCGTTCTTGAAGTAGCCGACGGACTCGAAATTGGCCCAGCGGCCAAACATCAAGTCGATGTAGCTGAGTTGATCGGGGCTCCTATTCTCGCGCGGCGACCCGTCCCAGTGCGGGTGCTCACGGTAGTTCCCGAACCGAAGTCCCGCGGCATAGAACTTGTAAAAACTGCTGGGATTGACGGAGGTCTGCGTCGCGCCGTTGGCGCTTGCGGAACCGGCCTCGTTCCAAGTGTAAAGGCCGGCCTCAAAGATCGGCGCCAAGTATCCGGAATAGGAGTGTCCCCGGAAATTCCAGTTGCCCAGAGTGATTGGGAAATACATCCCGGTTTCGAGCTCCGCCGCCTGGTGGTTCGAGAGGGAGGAGGAAACGGGATTTGGCGTCGGCGTTGGAGTGGCAGAGGGCGTAGTCGTAGACGAGCTGGTCTGGGCCGGCGTCGTCGCCGAGCCGGTCTGGGCGGTGGCGATCGAGGTCAAGCGGAGGTCGAAGAACGAGTTCCCGTGAAACCGGTTCTTGAGCGTGTTGAACCAGTTCGAGTCGACTGCCATGCCGAGAAAGGCGCTCGCGTTGCTCGAGCTGAAGCTGTTGGAGTTTGCGGCGAGGACGACACCGGCCGTGAAGTAGGTGCGGATGAGCCCCCAGTCTATCTGCGCGGGAGTGACGCTTGCAGTGACCGATTTGTCGGATGTGACCCCGCCCGCCTGTCCCGTGACCCGGATGGTCTCATCGGCGCCGACCGGACGGGTGAGGTTGGCGGAAAACTGGCCGGTGGTAGTGCCGGAGGCAGTGTCCACAGGCTGGGTCGTCTGCTCGACCACATCTCTCCCCTGCAAGACCTGAACCTTCACGTGGTCGAAGCCAGCCGCCTCGCCCTTGACGACCTGCGTGCTCTCGGGCACCTGCTGGATCGTAATCGCAGAAGGCGCCGGGATGACCTCGGCCACCACGCCCTGATCGGCAGCACCGTTGCTGCCCTCCCCGGTCACGCGGACCAATTGATAGGCCAAGAGGGGGGTCTTAAACGTCGCGGTGAACTTGCCTGTGTTTGGGTCGGGTGTGAACTCCGCCGCCGGAACCGTAACGTCGCCCGCGGCAGACAGCACCTCCACTTTCGCGCTCTTGAAGCCGAGGGCGGTCGGTGTGACGCTCGAAGATCCCACCTGCGGCTGCGAGACGGTTGGCGGGTTGGGTGTCTTCGCCGGGGCTGGCGGCGGACCTGGAGCCGGCGTTGGCGTCGGAGTCGGTGTCGGGGTTGGTGCGGGAGTGGGAGTCGGCGTTGGCGTCGGAGTCGGTGTTGGTATGGGAGTTGGATTCGGTGTTGGCGTCGGAGTCGGTATCGGCGGTGGTGCGGGATCTGCAGCCGGCGTTGGAGTCGGTGTCGGTGTTGGCGTCGATGGCGCGGCTGCTTCCACCTTGACCGGTGGGAAGGTGTGGCGGTTCGGCGCAACGCCAGTTACGAACTGGAGCGTGTCTCCGGGGGCAAGGGAGGGGGGATTTCCCTTGGCGTCAGCGAATACGACACGGCCTGCTGTCTTAGTGTCAGAGGCCCCCCCCAGTGGGCCTTGGCAGGGCCGTTCCCCGAGACGATATACAGTTCCAGCGTCGCAGGCGGCCCGGGGAAGGCCGCGGACACCTCGCCGGCAGCGACCACGATCCCGCTCGCGAAATCGGTGTCTGGCGGCAGGACCAACTTCGCCTCTGCGACCTCGGTTGGATCGTCTCCGGGGAGCTCGAGCCCTACCCGGTCGCCAGGATGGAGCGAGATGGCGAGGAGGGTGTAGGCGAGCTTCTTCCCGTCCGAGTCGTCGACCCTCACCAGGAATTTCGGAGCAGGGCAGTCCTTGTTGTCCTTCCCGGCTGGTATAACGCTCACCACGACCTTACTGGCGTCCTGAACGCAGTCGCGATAGTCATCGTAGCCGTCACAGACCAGTGTGGCCGTGAACCGATTTCCGGGAACAGGCGGGTCCAACTGGAGCGCGAATTGTTGACGACCACTCCGGGCCTTCGGATACGACGGGGAGCACAGAGCGACCAACGCGAGAATGCCGCTGAGCAGCATCTTTCCCATAAGCACACCCCTCCATTGGGGCTACGTTGGCGTAGCCCGGCTGTGGACAGACCTAGTCCGCAACGGCGAAGCGCCGCTGTTTTGGGCCTAAAGCCAGCCCTGAGGCCGGTTATTATGAAGCAGGAATACTCAAAGCGTACATTTACGGTCGCAAATTGTCAATACCTTTATCACTGATGTGCCGCTAACGCATCCACTACCGAGCGTTTAGAACATGGTATTCCGATGCATTCCATCGGATTGGGTGTGGCTATCGTTATAACCGCGGAGAATGCGGGACCGAGGTCCGCCTATGGCCTGCCCGCTACCTCCGGCATCTCGAGCAGGCCGGTGCGGCCGGTAGCGGCGCGCGCCTGGCGGGCCAGGGGCTGGAGCAGGCGGAGGGCGCGGATCACGGCCTGCTTATGCTTCCACGTGGACTTCGAACACACAGCGCTTGCCGCCGCGCAGAACGGATTCCTTCAGCTCGACACTCACCTTCTTCTGGAGCACGGTTTCCCAGGTGTGTTGCTGCCAGCCGAGCGAGCAGTTGCAGACCACCGGCGGAGTGTTCTGACGACGGCTGTTCAGCGGGCAGAAGCAGTCGGTGCGTTCCGGGGAGGTCACGGTGATGACGCCCTTAGCGCGATCCCAGGTCACCTCGTCGCCCGATTGGGTCTGCCTCAACAATTTACAGAAACCGTCGAAGTCGCCGCGATGCTGCGCGACGAGGTCCCACGAACTGGAGCAGTAGGCGCCCAGATCGTGCAGGATCTCGTTCAGGCTCTTCTCGTCCATTCGCCCGGACAGAATCCGCAGCAGGCCGGCGTAGCGCTCCTTGACGAATCGCAGGCGCCAGTCTTCCTGGTTGGGAGTCTCGGCGGCGGCCAGGCTGCCTGAGCAAGCGCATAGGCCGGCGGCAGCGCACGTCCTGAAGAACTCTTTTCGATCCATCGATCACCCCTCTGACGACTGTATCATTGAACTCTACGGCCCGAGGCATCGTATTGGCTCGGAGGAGGTCAAAGTGATCGATCGCAGAACCTTTCTCGCAGGGGGCGCTTGTTCCGCCACGGCTCTCGCGGCCCAGGCTCCCGGCCAGCCCGGCGCAGCGGCCGCGGCCACGACCGCATCGCCGTTCGCCGATCCGGACTTCGGCTTTACCGCGCAGGTCGCTTTGGGCAGTTCCTACTATCGCCAATGCGACCCCGGCAAACTGCTGGCGGTTCTCGCCCAGATAAAGCCGGGGGATTTCGAGTCCGCGTGGAAGGCATTTCACGACGCGGGCGCGGAAGCGCAGGCACTGGCCGAGCAGGCTCTGAGCAAGCGGCACGTGGTGAGCGCACGGGAGGCGTATCTCTGGGCGGCCGGCCATTTCAAAGCGGCGTTGCGCGTGCTGGACGGAACGAAAGATCCGGGACGGATGCTGCCCTGCTGGAAGGAGTATGCCGCCTGCTGGTCCGCCGCCGCAGGATTGTTCGACCCGCCGGCGGAGCGGCTCGAGATTCCGTACGGGGACGCCAAGCTGACGGGCTGGTTCTTGCGCGCCGATGGATCGCGCCGCCGGAGACCGCTCATCATCCTGAATAACGGCGCCGATGGGCTCGAGAGCAGCATGCACGCACTGGGCGGCGCGGGCGCGCTGGCGCGCGGATACAATTGCCTCATCTTCAACGGCCCGGGGCAAGGCGACTCGCTGTGGGAGCGAAAGCTGTACTTCCGGCCGGATTGGGAAAAAGCGATCGCGCCCGTGGTGGACACCATGCTGCGCCATCGCGAGATCGATCCCAAGCGCATCGCCCTGGTGGGCGTCAGCCAGGGCGGCCATTGGGCGCCGCGTGCGCTGGCTTTCGAACCCCGCATCGCCGCCGGAGTGGCCGATCCGGGGGTCTGGGACGTCTCGGAACCGTGGCTGGGCCACCTGCCGAAGATGGTTCGCGACATGCTGGACACCGGCAAGAAAGATGCCTTCGACCACTTGATGGCAGGTGCCGCGGCGGCGAATCCCCGAACCGCGGCGATGCTGCGGTTTCGCATGCGCCCTTACGGAATGACGTCCTATTACGATGTGTTCCGCGCGGTGCGGGAGTACAACCTCGCGGAAGTCGCGGGCCGCATCCGCTGCCCGATGCTCATCACGGACCCGGAAGGCGAGCAGTTCTTCCCGGGGCAGGCGCAGAAGCTCTACGATGCGTTGCGCTGCCCGAAGAAACTGGTCCGCTTCACGCGCGAGCAGGGCGCGGATCAGCACTGCGAAGTGGCCGCGCCAGGCCTGCGGGACTACACCATTTACAACTGGCTGGCGGAGACGCTGGGGTAGCCAGAGACCGAAGCGCTTGCGGCGGTCACCAAGCGTCGCCAGGAGTGGCGACGCGGCACGCAGGAGTGCGTGCGCCACTGCTTACCGTAGCGACTATGGCCTGCCCGCTACCTCCGGCATTTCGAGCACGCCGGTGTGGCCGGTGGCGGCGCGCGCCTCGCGGGCCAGGGGCTGGAGCAGGCGTAGGGCGCGGATCGCGGCCGACGCTTCGGCGCCTTGGTCGCTAGATTCCGGGGTCTCGCCCGAGAGGGCGTCCGCGAGGGTCTGGAGCGCCGTCTTCTTCCTCGGGAAGAGCTGCAGGCTCACGTCTTCTCCGGCGGGAATCTTCGCGGCCTTGCGGGCCAGGGCCAGGGCCTCGGGGAAACCGCCTAGCTCATCGACCAGGCCGAGGGCCTTGGCGTCCTCGCCGCTCCAGATGCGGCCTTTGGCGATCTGGAGGACCCGCTCTTTGGGGAGCCGGCGGCCGTCGGCGACCTTGCCGGTGAAGTCGGCGTAGACGCGGTCGAGCCAGGCCTGGAAGCGTGCCCACTCGGCCGGCGTGTAGTCCTCCGTGCCGGTCCAATAGGTGGCGTTGGCGCCGTCGTGCACTTCATCGAAGGTGATGCCCAACATCTTCCAGAAGCCGGTAGTCAGCATCTTCCCGCCGAGCACGCCGATGGAGCCGGTGATGGTGGCGGGCTGGGCCACGATCTTGTCGGCGGCCATGGCGACGAAGTAGCCGCCCGAGCCGGCGACATCGCCCATGGAGGCAATGACGGGTTTGCCGGCTTTGCGCGCCCGCACGGTCTCTTCCCAGATGGCGTCGGAGGCCACGTAGGAGCCACCGGGGCTGTCGATGCGGAACAGGATAGCCTTGACCTTGGGATCTTTCACCGCATCGCGGAAGGCGGCGGTGACGGTGTCGGAACCCATCGAGGCCGAGCCGAACAGGGGATCGAAGCCGCTCTTGCCGCGGCCGACCGCTCCCACGCCGTAAATCAGCGCGATGGTCTTTCCGCTCTTGTGCGGCCGTCCCGCGCGTTCCAGGTACTTATTGAGGTAGATCAGCTCGGCGCCGGCGCCGGCCATCCCCTTGACCTTGGCGTAGATGTCGTCCCGGTAAGCCAGGCCGTCGATGAGTTTGGCGTCCACGGCTTCCTGGCCCAGCAGCGGGCCGCGGTCCACGACCGCGCGGACTTGCTCGGGCGTGAGCTTGCGGCCCTCGGCGATGCCCTGGGCCAACTGCGAGGACCAGGACCGCAGCAGGGCTTCCATGGCCTCGCGGTGCGGCGGCGTGAACTTCTTCTCGGTGAACTGGTTCATCGCGTTCTTGTACTCGTAGCGATGATCCATGCGGGGAACGATGTTCAACTTGTCGAGCGTTCCGCGGAAGAACTCGCCTTCGAGGATGATGCCGGTGAGGCCAATGTCGCCGGAGGGCTGCATCCAGACCTGGTCGAAGGCGCTGGCCAGGTAATAGGAGCTGCCGCCGGGGCCGAATTCACCGAAGGATTCCGACCAGGCCACGGCGAATTTCTTGTGGGCGCGGAAATTGCGGACCGCTTCGCGGATTTCCTGCGCTTTCGCCAGGCCCATGGTAGAGCCGCCGAAGCGCGCGAACAGTCCCTTGACGCGGTCGTCGGTGGATGCGCGCTCGATGGCGTCCACGATGTCTCGCATGGACGGCTGGCCGGAAAGCATGGCCTTGGCGACGGGCTCATCCGGGATGTCTTCGAGCACGCCCGACTCCAGGTTCACTTCGAGCACGGCGCTAGCGGGCACGCGGCCCTTGACGGAACTGGCGGCGAGTGCGATTACGAGCAGAAGCAGAAAGAACAGGATCGCGATCGTGCCGATGACGGCTAGACAGCCCACGGTGAATTTGCGCATGAATGTCGGCCCTCCCGGGCGCTATCCGATATTATGACGGAAAGGCCGCCCTCCACATGACAGGCAGTGGTTGAGGGGTGCGTTTACTGCCGGACGGTGTCTTCCGGCTTCAGAACGGTGTGGCCTATGGCGAGCCTGCCATGTCGCCCTTGCCCAGCAGGTGGGACGGTGCGCCGCCGGTGCGTCGCCTCGCGAAGATTTCGACCGGCCTTGCTTCAGGGCTCGGAATGGCGGAGACTGTCTCTTTTGCGACTTATAGAGTTAAAGTCCGCTGTGGAGGCATATTCGATGAAGCGGTCCCGCTTGGCATTACCGGTCTGCTTGGCCGCCCTGTGCGTCGTGGCCGGTGTCGGTCCTGACCCGGTCGCACGGGCCCAGGTTCGCGCTGCAACTGTCGGTGCTCCGGCCTCGAATCCTCTTGTGGGTGTCTGGCTCGACCGCGGCAAAGGCGGCATGAGAAGCAACCTGGACGAGGTCAGACTGCTCGACCTCCGCGCGAACGGCGAGTTTCAGTGGACGGTCGAGGACACGCTCGGCAAGCCCAAGGACACGAGCGAAAAGGGTACGTACACGGTCTTCCTCGGCGACGGGAACGGCCTGCCGGGCGCGGTACTGGCGAAGCTCTCGGGAGCGGACGGGGATTATCGGGGTAAGGTCGAATTCCGAAATGGGAACACCTACTGGTTGGCGCTCTTCCGCGGGTCGGAGTCGAGCCAACCGAACTTTGCTAGCTCGTGGAAGAAGTGTCAACCGGATTCCACCTTCCTGACATACGCGCGCTCCGCCGACGGAGGCAAAACATGGCGTCTGTCGGAGGACAAGGCGGCCCTACGTACGACCGTCTGGTACACGGCGCCGTAACTTCTTTTAAGGCATGCGGCCGGCTGCCGGCGAAGCCGGCGCCGTTCGCACCTTGGGCGGACCCGCGTCACGGGCGCCTCAGCGTTCGGCATCTTCTCCGACCTCGTCCAGCCAACCCGGCCGCTGCCGTACTCGACCTTGCGCACGGAAGGCCGATTCCGCCTGCAAGTAGGGATATTGCCGTATGATGGGCGTATGTCTGAGCTGGTGTTTGAAGTCGTCCAGGAGGCGGACGGGGGCTACTGCGCCGAGTGCCTGACCGAGAACATTTTCACCGAGGGAGATACCTGGGACGGACTGCGCAAGAACGTGATTGAGGCGACCGCCGCGTTCTTCTTCGACCGTCCCCGGCCTGAGCGCATCCGCCTTCGCCTGGTCCGCGACGAAGTCTTGTCGGTGGCATGAAGATCCCTCGCGACGTTTCCGGCGCGCACCTCGCCGACGTCTTATGCCGGGGATGGCGGTACGCGCGAGCAAACCAGGTCGGCAGCCACATCGTGCTCGAGACTTCCGAACCGAGCCACCAGCGGATCGCGATTCCGGACCACCGCCCTCTTCGGCTCGGCACGCTGATCTCAATCCTGCGCGCAGTGGCCCGGCACAAGGGTGTGTCCCGCGACTCGATCATCGCGAGCATCTGAGTCGCAGTCGCTCGTCAGCGCTGGCCGTCTTCGCCCACCTCATCCAGCCAGTCCGGGCGCTTGAGCACCTCGCGGGGCTTGCTGCCGTCGGGCGGGCCGATGAGGCCGTCGCGCTGCATCATGTCGAGGATGCGGGCGGCGCGGCCGTAGCCCAGCCGCAGGCGGCGCTGCAGGGTTGACGTCGAAGCTTTTCCCATCTCCAGCACCACGCGCACGGCGTCGCGGTAGAGCGGGTCCTCTTCGCCGGAGAACTCGTCCGGCTGCGCGCCGTCCTGGTCTTCGGCTTCCTCCGGCGGGGCGATGAGGAACGACTGGTCGTAGTCCGGCGTGGCCTGCGCCCTCCAGAACTCCACCACGCGGTTGATCTCGGTCTCGGTGACGAGCGCGGCGTGCATGCGGGTCAGCCGCGAGGAGCCGGGCGGCAGGTGCAGCATGTCGCCCTTCCCCAGCAGGTGCTCGGCGCCCATCACGTCCAGCACGGTGCGCGAGTCCACGCGCGTGGCCACGCGGAAGCTGATACGGGCCGGGAAATTGGCCTTGATGAGACCGGTGATCACGTCCACGCTGGGCCGCTGGGTCGCCAGCACCAGGTGCATGCCGACGGCGCGCGCCATCTGCGCCAGGCGCGTCACGGACTGCTCGACGTTGTGGCCCTCCACCATCATCAGGTCCGCCAGCTCGTCAATGAGGATGAGGATGTATGGCAGCTCCTCAAGCTCCTCGGCGCTTTCGATGCTGTCTTCGAAGAGCGGAATGGGCTCGTTGCGCAACTGGCGCACCTTGCGGTTGAATTGCTCGATATTGCGCACGCCTTGCGAGGCCAGCAGGCGCAGGCGGCGCTCCATCTCGAGCACGGCGTTGCGCAGCGCGTTGGTGGCCTTCTTGGCGTCGGTGATGACGGGCGTCAGCAAGTGCGGGATGCCTTCGTAAAGCCCCAGCTCGAGGCGTTTGGGGTCCACCAGGATCATGCGCACGTCGTCCGGGGTGGCCTTGAAGAGCACGGACATGATGAGCGTATTGAGCATGACGCTCTTGCCGGAGCCGGTCGAGCCGGCGATCAGCAGGTGCGGCATGGCTTCGAGCGGCGACACCTTGATGCGCCCGCTAATGTCCTTGCCCAGCGGAATGGTGAGGCGCGACTGCGAGCTTAGGAACTCGTCCGACTCCAGGATTTGGCGCAGGGCGATCAGCTCGCGCCGCGCGTTGGGCACCTCGATACCCACGGTGGGTTTACCGGGGATGCGCTCGATGAGGATGGACTCGGCCTGCAGGCCCAGACACAGGTCCTCGCTCAGGGCCGTGATGCGGTTGTACTTGATGCCGGCTTCGGGTTTGAACTCGAAGGTGGTCACCACCGGGCCGGGGTTGATCTGCACCACCGAGCCCAAAACGTTGAACTCCTCGAACTTCGACTTGATGCGAGCGGCGATCTGCTTCAGCTCTTCTTCGTCGAACGAGTTGCGGCCGGGAATCTCGTTGAGCAGCTCGGTGGACGGCAACTCGAACTGCTTCTTCGCGGCGGCAGGCCGCTCGGCCGCCTGCGGCCGCTGCCGGACTGGTTCGTCCCGCAGCGGCTGGACGAAAACCGGGTCGCTTCTGAGGCCGGAACTGGGCGGCAGATCCTCGATGGTGCGGATGGGGATCTCGGCATCGGGTTCGAAGGGCGGCTCCTCCGCGTCCGCGACCTCGGGCTCCTCGTCTACCACGCTTCGCGCCGGGGGCGCTGCCGCCTTCTTCTTGGGCCGCGGACGCCACAGCCGGCGGACCGGCGCAAACACCCGCCCTGGAATGCCCAGGACGAAAGCCGCGTGCGAGAGCCGGAACTGTGTCGTCAGATACAACCCCACCAGCAGGCTGGCGCAAGTGACCAGGATGGCGCCGGTCAGATTGAACCCGGCGAGCAGGGCGTCGGCCAGCAGCAGGCCAACCATCCCGCCCGGCGAGACGGCGCCGCCGAACAGCGTCCAATGCGGGCCGAGCGAGAGCGCAGCCGCGCCGCCGAACACCAGCAGCGCCGCTCCCAGTCCCTTGGCGACGGGCGCTTCCACCGGCCGCCGCCGCACCCAGCTCCACGCGATCCAGACGACGATGGCCGGAATCGAGAAGGCCAGCAGGCCGAGGAGCTGGTAGATCACGTCGGCGGTGTATGCGCCGGACTTGCCGATCAGGTTCCTGGCGTGGAGCGCTCCCGCAGCGGTGTTCCAGGAAGGGTCTTCGGGGAAATACGAGACGAGGCTCAGCAGGAGCGCCAGCCCAACGAGCAGGCACAACAAACCTACTGCCTCGGCCAGGCGTGAGTACCGTGCCGCGGAGGTGCCGTTCATCCTACGCGCGTGCAAAAAAAGCCAGAGCGATTACTATTATGCCAAAAACGATCCGGTAGTACACGAAAAAGCGCAGGGTATGTGTTCGGAGGAAGCGCAGGAAGAAGGCGATGACGATCCAGCCCGTTACGGCCGAGACCGCCGCGCCTACGCCGAAGGCCAGCCGCATGTCGGGCGCCAGGCCGCCGCTCTTGTGCAGGTCGTGAAAAGCCTTCAGTGCCGCGCCGGCCAGCGCGGGGGTCGCGAGCAGGAACGAGAACCGAGCCGCCGCGTAGCGGTCGAGCCCACGGAACAGGCCGGTCGAGATCGTGATGCCGCTGCGGGAAACCCCGGGAATGATGGCCAGGGCCTGCGACAGGCCGATCGCGACCGAATCGCCGAGCGATACCTCGCCCAGCGTCTTCCGGAAGGCGCCGGTTCGCTCGGCCAGGTACATGACGATGCCCACAACGATCAGCATGGCGCCGATGACGTACGAGTTCCGCCAGGTGGTTTCCGCCTGCTCTTTGAAGATGTAGCCGAACACTCCTACCGGAATGGTGGCCAGCGCCAGGAGCCAGAGCAGGCCGCGGTTGTGGTGGATCTCGGCGTCGCCGTGGACGTTGATGCCGAAGCCGCCCGCCAGGATTTGCAGCCAGTCGCGGAAGAAGTAGGCGACCAGCGCCGCCAGCGTCCCCACGTGCAGCGCGATGTCGAAGTCCAGGCTGTTCAGCGCGGGGCTGTTCCAGCCGAGCAGGCGCGGGATGAGGGTCAGGTGGGCGGTGCTGCTGATGGGCAGAAACTCCGTCAGGCTCTGCACGATGGCGAGGACGATGACCTGGTAGATGGGCATGGGGCAATGCTCTTATCGTACCAGCCCATCGGGGAAGACCGGCGACGGGAGACGGGCCGCACACGGACCGGCTGTGCGGCGTGCTACGATACTCAGGGAATCCGGAACCGATGCCGATGCTTGACGCTTGGGGGGCAACCGATCCCGGTTTGGTGCGCCAGAATAACGAGGACAATTGGTGCATCGATCCGGAACTTCGTATCGCGATCGTGGCCGATGGCATGGGCGGCGCCTTGTGCGGCGAGGTCGCTTCCGCCATGACCGTCGAGGTCACCATGGACCGCCTGCGCCAGAGTCTTCTCGGCGTGATTCCCGATGAGGCCATCCAGGAAGCCATCACCGAGGCGAACCGTTGCGTGCTGGAGAAGGCGCGTGGCGACGAGGCCTGCTCGGGAATGGGATCGACCGTCGTGCTGGCGTTCTGGGAATTGCCGCGGCTCCTCATTGCCAACGTCGGCGACAGCCGCGCTTACCTATGGCGCGCCGGTGCGCTCACCCAGCTCTCCTACGATCAGACGCTGGTGAACGAAATGCGAATGCGTTTCGGCCTGTCCGCGGAAGAGGTCAACAGCTTTCCCCACAAGAACGTGCTGACCATGGCCGTGGGCACCACGCCCGAGCTGACCATCCGCACGCACGAGGAGCAACTCCAGCCGGGCGACGTGGTGCTGCTGTGCTCGGACGGGCTCACCGGCCCGGTTTCGGACGCCGCCATCGCCGCCACTCTCTCCACCGACACCCCGCTTCCGGACCTGGTCGCCCAGCTCATCAACCAGGCCAAGGCGCACGGCGCTCCGGACAATGTGACCCTGGTGCTCCTGCGCTACGACGACTGGCAGATCGGCTAGATCGGCCGCCATCGGAGTGCCAAATCGATCCGGGCGCCTGTGGTGCATGGTAGGCTCGGCACTATGGAGACAAGACTGTTGGGACGCAGCGGGCTGAGGGTCTCGGCGCTGGGGTTCGGGACCATGACGTTCGGGGGCGAGGGCTTCTTCGCCGGGGTCGGGAATACGCAGGTGGAGGAAGCGCGGAGGCTGATCGAGATCGTGATCGAAGCCGGCGTCAATCTGTTCGACACCGCCGACGTGTATTCGGTGGGCAAGAGCGAGTCGATTCTGGGGCAGGCGCTGGGGGCGCGGCGCAAGGACGTTTTGATCGCGACCAAGGTGTTCGGGCGGATGGGGCAGGGGCCAAACGACGTGGGATTGTCGCGGCCGCACATCCTCGAAGCGTGCGAGGCCAGCCTGCGGCGGCTGGGAACGGACTACATCGACCTCTACCAGGCGCATTGTTTCGACGCGCTGACGCCGCTTGAGGAGACCTTGCGCGCCTTCGACGATCTGGTGCGCGCGGGCAAGGTGCGCTACGTCGGCTGCTCGAACTACTCGGGCTGGCACCTGATGAAGGCCCTGGGCATCTCGGAGCGGCTGGGCAACGAGCGCTTCGCCTCCCAGCAGATCTATTACTCGCTAGCGGGGCGCGAGGCGGAGCGGGAGTTGATCCCGCTGGCGCTCGACCAGGGAGTGGGCGTGGTGGTCTGGAGCCCGCTGGCTTTCGGCTTCCTGAGCGGGAAATACCGGCGCGGCGAGGGCCGTCCGGAAGGCAGCCGACTGGCGCAGATGGACGTGGTGGAGCTGCGGGACGAGCAGAAAGTGTACTCCATCCTGGACGTGATCGAGGAGATTGCGCGGGCGCGCGGGGTTTCGGTCGCGCAAGTGGCGCTCAACTGGGTGATGCGAAGGCCGGCCGTGAGCTCGGTCCTGATCGGCGCCAAGAACGAAAGGCAGTTGCGCGACAATCTGGCGGCCGCCACCTGGGAGTTGTCCCCGGAAGAGATGAAGCGGCTGAACGAGGTGAGCGCGATCCCGTTCTCCTATCCTTATTGGCACCAGCGGCGGTTCGGGGCGGAGAGGAACCCGGCGCAGTGATCGTGAATGCCTCGGAGGCGGATGCGGGCAAGCGGCTGGACGTGTTCCTGCAGGAGCAGCTTCCGGAGTACAGCCGGTCGAGGTTGCAGGACTGGATCAAGGCGGGCCGTGTGCGCGTGAACGGGGCGGGCGAGCGCCCCTCGATCCGGCTGCGGGGCGGGGAGGCTGTGGAAGTGGAGCCGGCCGCGCTACCGCCGCTGAAGGCCTACGCCGAGGACCTGCCGCTCGAAATCCTCTATGAAGACGCGGAGGTGATTGCGGTGGACAAGCCGGCGGGCATGGTGGTGCATGCCGGGGCGGGCCGGCACTCCGGCACGCTGGTGAACGCGCTGTTGCACCATTTCGGCTCGCTGGCGAAGGGCGGGGGAGAGGAGCGGCCCGGCATCGTGCACCGCCTGGACCGCTTCACCAGCGGGGTGCTGCTGGTGGCCCGCACGGATGCCGCGCACCGGAGCCTGGCGGCGCAATTCGCCGGGCGCACGGTTGAAAAGGTCTACCTGGCGCTGGTACACGGCCGGGTCAAGGCCGACCAGGGGCGGATCGAGAAGCCGATCTCGCGCGACCCGGTCCGGCGCATCCGGATGACGGCAAGGCGGGGGGAGGGGCGGGCGGCGATCACCGAATACCGGGTTTTGGAGCGGTTTGCGGGGTTCACGTACCTAGAGGTGCGCATACGGACCGGGCGGACGCACCAGATTCGCGCCCATTTCGCCAGCATCGGCCATCCCGTGGCGGGGGACCGGTTGTACGGGGCGCCGGCGACGACGGCCGGGTTGGCGCCGCTCGAGCGCACTTTTCTGCACGCGCACCGGGTTCGGTTCGCCCATCCGGCCACGGGCGAGCCGGTCACGGTCGTCTCGCCGCTCGCGGCGGGGCTGGCGGCCTGGATGAAGAATCTGGAGCCGGAGGCCGAAAGAGGACGGAACTAGGAGCGGGGTTGGGGCGTCGAACTGTACGTTCCCGGTTTTCCTTATATAATTGATCGGAGAAAAGGTACGCTATGAGGCGCTTGGCTTTGCTGATGGTTGTCGTTGCCGGGCTGACGGCGCAGGGGCCTCCGGAGTTGTCCAAGCCGCCGGCCGATAGCGAAAACGCCCGCATCCAGGTGGAGGTCAACCGCGTCAACGTCCTGTGCACGGTGACCGACAAGAAGGGCCGGTTCATCACCGACTTGACCAAGGGCGACTTTGCGGTACTGGAGAACAAGCAGCCCCAGAGCATCATCGAGTTCTCGGCGGAAAGCGATCTGCCGCTGCGGCTGGCGATTCTGATCGACACCAGCAACAGTGTCCGGGACCGGTTCCGGTTCATCCAGGAAGCGGCCGTGGAGTTCGTGAACAGCGTGATGCGCCCGGGGCAGGATAAGGCCATGGTAGTAAGCTTCGACACTTCGGCCGAGCTGGTGTCCGACATGAGCGACGACCCGAACAAGCTGGCGGGGCTCATCCGCGACCTGCGGCCAGGCGGCGGCACGGCGCTGTTCGACGCGATTTACTTCGCGTCCCGCGAGAAACTGGTGGCCGAGCAGCCTCGCGACAAGTTCCGGCGGGCGATAGTGATTCTGAGCGACGGCGACGACAACCAGAGCCAGATGAGCCGGGACCAGGCGCTGGAGATGGCGCAGAAGGCCGATACCGTGATTTACACGATATCGACCAATATCACGCGGATAGAGACGGACGGGGACAAGGTGCTGAAGTACCTGTCCAGCGAGACGGGCGGGCAGGCGTTCTTCCCCTTCAAGGTGGAGGATCTTTCGCAATCGTTCGAGAACATCGCCAGCGAACTGCGGCACCAGTACAACATCTACTATCGTCCGGAGCGCATGAAGAGGGACGGGAGCTACCAGGCGATCACGTTGTTGGTGAGACTGCGGAAGGACCTGGTGGTGCGGGCGCGCAAGGGGTATTACGCGCCGAAGATGTAGGGGCGGATCGGCTCGCCCGCTGCTATAATCACGTTTTCACCCAGGAGGACCTATGGACGAGAAGGAACGTGCGCGCGCGCTCAGCCTGACGCTGGGCCAGATCGAAAAGCAGTTCGGCAAGGGCTCGATTCTGCGGCTCGGCACCAAGGAAGCCATCGTGCCGGTGTCGGCGATTCCGAGCGGCTCGATCTCGCTCGACGCCGCGCTGGGCGTGGGAGGGTTTCCGCGCGGGCGCATCATCGAGATCTTCGGGCCGGAGTCCTCGGGCAAGACCACGGTGGCGCTGCACGTGGTAGCGAGCGCGCAGAAGATGGGCGGCATGGCGGCCTTCATCGACGTGGAGCACGCGCTCGATCCGATCTATTCCAAGAACCTGGGCGTGGACGTGGACAACCTGCTGGTCTCGCAGCCGGACTACGCCGAGCAGGCGCTCGAGATCGCGAGCGCGCTGATCAGCTCGGGGTCGGTGGACGTGCTGGTGATCGATTCGGTGGCGGCGCTGGTTCCCAAGGCCGAACTGGATGGCGAGATGGGCGAAGCCTCCGTGGGCCTGCAGGCCAGGCTGATGTCCCAGGCGCTGCGGAAGCTCACCGGCATCGTCTCGAAATCCAACACCTGCCTGATTTTCATCAACCAGATCCGGGAGAAGATCGGGGTGATGTTCGGCAATCCGGAGACCACGTCGGGCGGACGGGCACTGAAATTCTACGCCACCATCCGGGCGGACATCCGGCGCATTGCGGCCATCAAAGAGGGCGATACGGCCACCGGGAACCGCACTCGGGTGAAGATCGTGAAGAACAAGGTGGCGGCGCCGTTCCGCGAGGCCGAGTTCGACATCATGTACGGCCAGGGCATCTCTCGCGAGGGCGACCTGATCGACCTGGGCGCGGCGCAGAACGTGGTGGAAAAGAGCGGCTCCTGGTACAGCTACAAGGGCGAGCGGATCGGGCAGGGGCGCGAGAACGCAAAGCAGTTCCTGAAGGACAACCCCGACATCGCGCAGAAGCTGGAAGCCGAGCTGCGCGTGGCGATGGGCCTGGTCCGGCCGGTGGCGCCGGGAGCCAACGGCGCGCCCGCGGTGGAGGCGCCGCCCACGCCCAAGCCCGCGCCGGCCGCGAGGCGGTAGGACAGTCCTCCGGCCTGTCGTTCGGCAGGCGGAACCGCCTGCCCCACGGTTCCGCGTGAGTACTTGCGGTATAAAGGACGCATGGCACAGGCTCGGTTCGCAGCCGCTTTCGCTCTGGCGCTCGGCGTTCTCGCGGCGCAGGATACCCAGGTCGTCACGCTGCCCGCGCCGCCGGGTGGTGCAGCAGCGGCGCAGCCCTCAAGCCACGCCGTTTCCGCGGCCCGGGCGGGCAGTCTGCTGTGGAAGGCCACCTCGGCCACCGCCACGGTGTACCTGGCCGGCTCGCTTCATTTCGGGGCCGAGGACATGTACCCCTTGCCCCAGGAGTTGGAGAACGCCTTCCAGGAGTCCTCGGTCCTGGTGGTTGAAGTCGACACCAGCTCCCTCAATCCGGCCACGGCGATGGGCCTGATATCGGCCTCCGGCACCTATCCGCCTGGAGACACGCTGTGGAATCACGTGAGCGAGCGCACGCGGTCGCTGCTGCCCGCCTTTGCGGCGCAACACGGCTTGCCTGCCGAGATGCTGGCGCGGTTTAAGCCCTGGGCGGTGGACCTGATTCTCTCGTCGCAGATGATGCAGGCGGCGGGGATGCGGCCCGACCTGGGGATCGACCTGCATTTCATGGGCGAAGCCGGCGGGAAGCGGGTCGAGGCCCTGGAAACCGCGGACGAGCAGGTACGAGCCCTGGCGGGCGCGCCGGAGCGTGAGCACGCGCTGGCTCTCGAAGAGACCGTTACGGATCCCGAACATGCCGAGCGGGCCCTCAGAACGATGAAGGCGGCGTGGCTGGCGGGAGACGCGGCGGCCCTCGAGGCGCTGGTCGCCGAGGAGTTCCGGAATGCACCGGAGACGCGCAAGCGGTTGCTCGAAGACCGCAACGTCAGCATGGCCGCGGCCATGGAACACTACCTGAAAGGCCACGAAACCTGCTTTGTGGTGGTGGGGACGGGACACCTGATCGGCAAAGGCGGCGTTGTCAGCCGGCTTATCGCCAAGGGTTTCGCGGTCAAGCGCGTTGCGCCCGCAAACTGACTTTCCCTGAGAAACCGGCCGCGCCCTGGCCACGACCTTCCCGAAGGGAGTTTCCGTGGACGAACGCGAACGCCAGCGTGCCATCGACAATTGTCTGAGCCAGCTCGAAAAGCAGTTCGGGCGGGGCTCGATCCTGCGGTTGGGCTCGCAGAACGTGGTTCCGGTGAGCGTGATCCCCAGCGGGTCGATCTCGCTCGATGCGGCGCTGGGGGTGGGCGGGTTTCCCCGCGGGCGCGTCGTCGAGGTCTTTGGCCCGGAATCCTCGGGCAAGACCACGCTGACCCTGCACGTGATTGCGGAGGCGCAGAAGGCGGGCGGAACGGCGGCGTTCATCGACGCCGAACATGCGCTGGACCCGGTGTATGCGCGCAAGCTGGGGGTGGACACGGACAACCTGCTGATCTCGCAGCCCGACTACGGCGAGCAGGCGCTCGAGATCGCGAGCGCGCTGGTCGCGTCGGCGGCGGTGGATGTGATCGTCATCGATTCGGTGGCGGCGCTGGTGCCCAAGGCGGAACTGGAAGGCGAGATGGGCGACAGCCACGTGGGCCTGCACGCGCGGCTGATGTCGCAGGCGCTGCGCAAACTGGCCGGCTCGGTTTCCCGCACCAATACCTGCCTGATCTTCATCAACCAGATCCGGGAGAAGATCGGCGTGATGTTTGGCAGTCCGGAGACGACCACCGGCGGGCGGGCGCTGAAATTCTACGCCACGGTGCGCGCCGATGTGCGGCGGACGGCGACCATCAAGGACGGCGATACGGTAACGGGAAGCCGGACCCGGGTCAAGGTGGTGAAGAACAAGGTGGCGGCGCCGTTCCGGGAGGCCGAATTCGACCTGATCCACGGCGAGGGGATTTCGCTCGAAGGGGACCTGATCGATTTCGGCGCCGCCCGAGCGGTCGTCGAGAAGAGTGGAAGCTGGTTGAGCTACCGCGGCGAGCGGATCGGGCAGGGGCGCGAGAACGCGCGGCAGTTTCTGAAGGAGCACATGGACGTGCGGGTGCGGATCGAGGCGGAGCTTAGGAGCCTGCTGGCCGCCCCCGCCAAGGCGCCCGTAGCCTGCGTCCCCGCGGAGCAGAAAAAGGCCGCCGCAGTGGCGGTCTGAGAGACCCTGGCCATCAGCTTTCCGCGATTAGCCCTCGGTGGGCGGGTGGGATCGCCGCTCGATCCGAGGCTGCCCGCCTCCAAACCATTTTCGGCCTTTAATGTTTTCAGCGTCTTGCGCTGTGCAAAACGGCGCCCAAGCCCTGTCTGCTAGCGCCCGGCGCCGGTTCGGGGAGCCCCGCGGAGGCCGTCTTACGGGCTCGCGAATGTAGCGCGTGCCTCGAAAGGCCCGAAAAATGGGCCTCCGGAGCACATTTTCTCTTTACTTCGCCCCCGCAATTCCGTATTATCAATTGAACTTGATCGTGTCCGGGTGTCCGGCGCGCGCGACGGCCTGGCATCCGGACATGCGAGGGCCGCGTTCCATGGGTGTAGAGTTCAATTCGGGAGGATCGGAATAGAAGTCTATGGCAGAAGTCAAACGCTTGACGCAAACGCAACTCATCAAGGAGCTGGCTGGTGCGGTCGAAGTTCCCAACAAGACCGCTCACCAGTTCTTGAACAGTTTCGCCGAGATCGCCGTTCATGAGACCAAGAAGAACGGCGTCTTCGTGATTCCCGGCCTCGGCCGCCTCGTTCGCGTAGAACGGAAGGCCCGTATGGGACGGAACCCCGCCACGGGCGAAGCGATCAAGATCCCGGCCAAGAAGGTCGTGAAGTTCCGGGTCGCCAAGGCCGTCCGGGACGCCATCGTCCCGCCCAAGAAAAAGTAGCGACCGCAGCAGTACCGGAGTTCGAACAATGAGCGCTCGCCGCGCTGTGGTGGGCGCTTTCTTTTTTGGCTCAGAGAATGAAGGCCCCCCGCGATCGCCTCGCGGGGTCTTGAACTGGCAGCCGGATTCGCTTCGCCCGAATCGCGGGTGGCGCTCAGGAAGCCGTCACGTCTGCTTCTTGTCTTCGGGCTTCTCGTCGTCGCCCTTTATGGCCGACTTGAAGTTGTGGATGCCCTCGCCGATGCCCTTCGCCAGCTCGGGAATCTTCCTGCCGCCGAACAGGAGGAAGGCGAGCACCAGGATGACGAGAAGATCCCCCGTCTTCATATGGCCTCCTTAGCTTGTGTACCCTCATTGTAGCCGAGTTATGGGCGGGCACCAGCGATCCAGGGAGTGCACGACATGTTTGTGGACGCCAAACGGGAGTCCGGCACCGAAGCGCGGGCGTAAGCAAGAGGGTATCTCCGGCTGGGTGGGAGTCCGCCCCCTTACGGTCGCGGTTCCGTGCTGCGGCGCGCGTCCACATCGATGTCGCGCACACCCTACGCAAGGGGCGGGGCGCCGGGTATGAGAGAATACTAATGAGTTCGCGATCCATCTCCGATCGCCTCAGACTCACAATTCTCATGATCTTGCGTCTGACTTCACTCGCCGCGTTGTATCTATGCGCCGGCTGGGCCCAGTCGGCGAGCGGGCCGATACCGTCCCCGGCGGGCGTCTCCGGCGGGCAGAGCCCGTTCCTGGGGGGCGTTCCGAACGGGCCAGCGACCGGAACGCCGCTGGCGTTGACCCTGGAAGACGCTATCGGCCGCGGCCTGCGGCAGAACCTGGGCTTGTTCCTGGGCGAGCAGGGGACGCGGTCGGCCCAGGCGGCGCGGATGAACGCGCGGAGCGGCCTGCTGCCGACCGTTTTCGCGAGCGTCTCGGACACCGAGGAGCAGATCAACCTGCAGTCGTTCGGCTTCCCGAGCTTTCCCGGCATCGCGCCGGTGATCGGGCCGTTCCACGTGTTCGACGCCCGGCTCTTTGTCTCCCAAGCGATGCTGAACCTAACCTCGCTGCACAAGGCGCGGGCAGGGGCGGAGGGTCTGCGGGCGGCGCAGCTTTCCTACCAGGATGCGCGCGATATGGTGGTGCTGGGCGTGGCCGGGCTGTACCTCCAGGCCACCGCGAGCCAGGCCCGGATCGAGTCGGCGCGGGCCCAGTTCAAGACGGCGCAGGCCTTGTACCAGAGGGCGGTCGATATGAAGCAGGCGGGGGTGGTGCCGGGCATCGACGTGCTGCGCGCGCAAGTGGAGATGCAGGCGCTCCAGCAACGCGTCATCTATTACGAAAACGAGTTCGAAAAGGAGAAGCTGGGGCTGGCCCGCGCCATCGGCCTCCCGGTGGGCCAGCCGTTCACGCTGGCCGACCAGGTCGGATACACGCCGCCGCCCGCGCTGGCGGTGGAACAGGCGCTGCAGCAGGCCCTCGAGAACCGCGCCGATTACCGCAGCGCGGCGGCCTTGGTCAGCGCGGCCGAATCGGCCAAACGTGCCGCGCTGGACGAACGGCTTCCCGGGCTTCAGTTCGACGGCAACTACGGGTCGACCGGGTTTCAGCCCTGGGATTCGCACGGAACGTTCGCTGCCGGGGTGACCCTCACCATTCCGGTGTTTCAAGCCGGGCGGACCCAGGCCGATATCCTGCAGGCCGATTCCACGCTCGAGCAGCGCAAGGCGGAGCTGGCGGACCTGCGCAACGGCGTCGAGGAGCAGATCCGGGTGTCGCTGCTGGACTTGAAAGCGTCGGGTGACCAGGTGGCGGTGGCCGAAAGCGCCGTCAAACTGGCCGCGGAACAGCTCAAGCAGGCGGAGGACCGCTTTACGGCCGGGGTGGCCGACAACATAGAGGTCGTGCAGGCGCAGCAGGCCGTGGCTACCGCCAACGAAGACGACATCTCCGCCTTGTTCGCCTACAACCTGGCGAAGGCTTCGTTGGCGCGGGCCCTGGGCAGCGCGGAGAAGACCTATCTGCAGTTTCTGAGAGGAGCTCACTGATGGCGGATGGCGCGCGGACCGAACAACAGGAAGCCGAGGGGCCGGTCCCCTCGCGGGTGGAGGTGCGGCGCTCGTACTTCCGCGAGCACCCCGGCGCCAAGTGGATGCTGCTGGCGGTGCTGGTGGTCCTGGCCGCGGGAACGTATTGGCTCTGGAGCTACTATTCGACGCGCGAATCCACGGATGACGCGCAAATCGACGGGCATATCGATCCGATCAGCGCGCGGGTGGGCGGAACGATCGTCGAAGTGAACGTGGACGATAACCAGGTGGTGAAGGCGGGCACGGTGCTGGTGCGGATCGATCCGAAGGATTACCAGGTCGCCCTCGACCGCACCCTCGCGGACGCTGCGGCGGCGAGAGCGACGGCCGCGGCGGCCCAGAGCGGCGTGCCCATCACGGAGACCACGACGGAGAGCCGCGTGGATACCGCCGACGCCGGGGTTCTGGCGGCCAGCGCGGGGGTCGAAGCGGCGCGGAAGGAAGTGGCCGCGGCGCAGGCGCAACTGGTTTCCGCGCAGGCGCGGCAGCGGGAATCCGAGGCGCGCAGCCAACTGGCCCAGCAGAACCTGGCGCGGATGAAGCAACTGGTGGCGCGCGACGAGATCTCGCAACAGCAATTCGACGTGACGGTGAGCGACGCCCAGGTGGCCTTGGCGGCGGTCGATTCGGCGCGGGCGGCCGTGGCGCAGGCCGAGCAGGGGGTTGCGGTGGCCCAGAGCCACGTGGCCCAGGCCCAAGCGGCGCTGGCGCAGGCGCAGGCCAGCGTTCAGGCGGCCCGCGTGCGGCCGCAACAGATCGCCACCAGCCGGGCCGAGGCCGGATCGGCCTCCGCCAAGCTCCAACTGAACCAGACCGCCGTCGAGCAGGCTCAGCTCAATATCGGGTACACGGTGGTGCGCGCGCCCGTGGATGGCATCGTGAGCCGGAAGTCGGTGGAGCTCGGGCAGGTGGTGCAGGCGGGCCAGCCGCTGCTGGCGTTGGTGGAGACGGAAGACATCTGGGTCACGGCGGACTACAAGGAGACGCAACTTCGTCTGATGCGCGTGGGCCAGCCGGCGATCGTCAAGGTGGATGCCTTTGGCGGGCGCGAGTATGACGGCCACGTGGACAGCATCGCGGCGGCGACGGGCGCACGGTTCAGCCTGCTGCCGCCCGAGAACGCGACCGGGAACTATGTGAAGGTTGTGCAGCGGCTGCCGGTGAAGATCGTTCTGGAGAAAGGGCAGGACCCGCAGCGGATGCTTCGGCCGGGGATGTCGGTCGAGGCGACCGTGATCACGAAGTAGGACAAGCTTCAGCTTGTCCAAAGGGGGCACGACGGGGGCGGTGGGCGGTATCCGTATCATCACCATCGGCGGCGAGTACGGCAGCGGGCGTGTGCAGATTGCCGGGGAAGCGGCCCGCGCGCTGGGCTGGAACCTGGTGGACAGCTCGCTGATCGAAGCCATCGCGCGCGCCGCGCACGTGGACTGCGAAACGGCGCGCCACTACGACGAGTGCATCGACTCCTGGTTTCACCGCCTGCGGAAGGCGCTCTGGCACGGCGGCTACGAAGGAGTGGCGACCACCACCGAGGCGGGCTTCGACGCCGACGCCATGGCAGCGCTGGCGCGCCGGGTGATCGAAGAGGCGGCCAACCAGGGTCATTGCCTGATCGTGGGGCGGGGCGGGCAGTGCATCCTGCAGGGCCGCCCGGACGCCTTCCACGTTTTCGTTTACGCTCCGCGGCGGGAACGCCTCGAGCGCGTCCGGCGCGAGCAGAGCCCCGTTGCGGATGCCGAAGCGCTGATGGACACCCGAGACCGCCGGCGCGAGGCTTACATCCGCCGTCACTTCGGGCAGGAATGGACCAATCCCCACCTGTACGACCTGATGCTCTGTTCGAGTATGGGGGAAACCGCCGCGGTGGCCTCCATCCTGGCCGCGGTGAGGCCTCCAGAGTCCTGAGCCATGGCGACCGAAGCGATCCAGGCCCCGCCGTCCACGCCCGTGATCAACCCCTGGCTGATCGCGGTGTCGGTCATGTTCGGAACCTTCATGGAGGTGCTGGACACGACGGTAGTGAACGTCTCGCTCCCGCACATCGCAGGCAGTCTGTCGGCCACGGTGGATGAGGCCACCTGGGCGCTGACCTCGTACCTGGTGGCCAACGCGATCGTGCTTCCCATGACGGGCTGGCTGGCGAACTACTTCGGCCGCAAGCGGTTCCTGCTGGCCGCGGTGATGGGCTTTACGACCGCCTCGGCGCTGTGCGGCCTCTCGACCAGCCTGCCCATGCTGATCTTCTTCCGGATCGTCCAAGGGGCGACCGGCGGCGCCCTGCAGCCGCTCTCGCAGGCGGTGATGCTGGAGGCGTTTCCGCCCCAGGACCGAGGCAAAGCCATGGGTTTCTGGGGGCTGGGGATCGTTGTCGCGCCGATGCTGGGGCCGGTGCTGGGAGGGTGGCTGACGGACAACTACTCGTGGCGCTGGATCTTCTACATCAACATACCGATCGGCGTGATCTGCATCATCATGACCAAGCTATTCATCTTCGATCCGCCCTACATTCGCCGGGGCACTTCGCGGGTGGACTACTGGGGCATCGGGATGCTGGCCGTGGGAATCGGCGCGCTGCAGGTGTTTCTTGACAAGGGCCAGGAAGACGACTGGTTCGGCTCCGGCTTCATCCGGACGCTGGCAGTGGTCGCCGCGGTGGGCCTCATCTCATTGGTGATATGGGAGTTGCGTTCTCCGCACCCGATTGTGAACCTGCGCGTGCTCAAGCTGCCCACATACGCTACGGGCGTCTTCATGATGACCGTGCTGGGCTTTGTGCTTTACGGGAGCCTGGTGCTGTTGCCGATCTTCCTGCAGACCCTGCTGGGCTATCCGGCCTTGCAGGCCGGGGTCGCGATGGCGCCGCGGGGGCTGGGGTCGTTTATCGCCATGCCCATCATTGGTGCGATCCTGGGCCGTTTCGACGCCCGGAAGATGCTGGGCTTGGGCATCGTGGGGGCCAGCCTCACGCTGATTCAACTGTCCTGGCTGGACCTGAACGCGGGCTATTGGGACATTTTCTGGCCGCAGTTCTTCCAAGGGGTCGCCATGGCGCTGTTGTTCGTCCCCCTGACGACCACGACCATGGACCCGATCCGGAAGGAGCAGATGGGCAATGCGACCAGTATTTTCAACCTGATGCGGAACATTGGGGGGAGCACGGGAATCGCCGCGGCCACCACCTTTCTGGAGCGGCGTACGCAGGCCCAGATCAACCTGCTGGGCGCGCACGTGACCCCCTACAGCGGCGCGGCGCGGCAGATGCTCCAAGGCGCACGCAGTACGCTGATGGCCTCAGGGGCCAACTCCGTAACGGCGACCCAGCAGGCCTACGGGATGGTGTTTGGCAGTGTCGAGCGGCAGGCGGCGATGCTGGCGTTTCTCGAGACATTCCGGCTGCTGGGGCTGGTTTTCCTGGTCCTGCTACCGTTCCTGTTGCTGATGCGGCGGCCGGCCCAGCGAGGGGGGCCTCCGCCGGCGCACTAAGGGTGGCAGGCGGGGGGGGGCGATCTTGAAGACTTTTTTATCCTGTTGCTCTTGCAGGTTGTGTTACTATAGCATTCTTCGTCACCCGTTCTCGGGGAAACCAACGAGAGGAAGCCAGGATGAGCAAGAAAGGCTCTTCGTTGTACGCGGAATACCGCATTGACCTGCCGGCCCTGCGCCAAGACAAGGGGATCTCGCTCAGGGACATCGCTGAAACCACCAAGATCAGTATCCGCTTTCTAAAGGCGATCGAAGAAGAAGACTTCGAACAGCTTCCTGGCGGCATTTACAACACCAACTACATCCGTCAGTACGCCCGAGAGATCGGCTGTGAGGAAGGGAAGCTGCTGGCGTACTACCGGTCCGTGATGGAAACGGCCTCCTGAACCGGCCTGCGATCCTAGGGGTTCCTACTAAACCCGCGCGGTGTCTCTGTCGATAAGGCAAGTGAAGGCGGAGGCAGCGTTCGATGAAGATCAATCAAAGCCCGCTCGATTCGTCGCGAGTGTCGCAGCTCGGCAAGGCGCCGGGAATCGGGTCCGGGGGAGCTGGAAACAGGGCCCAGACGCAGGCGGATCGCGACCGCGTCCAACTCTCCGGTTTGTCGGCTCTTTTGCTGGCTTCGGGAGAGGCCGGCGCGGCGGACCGGACGGCCCGCTTGCAGCAACTCTCCTCGGACGTGCGTGCGGGCCGATACCAAGTGGATCCCCAGGCACTGAGCAGCCGGCTGGTTGACGAGGCGATCCGGCAATGAGCCGTGGCGAGAGCGATCTCCGGCTGGCGCAAGCCGCGGCCGAGGGTGCGCGGCGGCTCTTGTTGTTCCCTTCCGTCGCCAACCTGGACCGCAGCCGGCCATATCTGGAGCAGGCGTGCGCCAGCCTCGAAAAGCTGCGGCGCTCCATGGACGAGCGGCCAGGGGCTCGGAAGCGGGAGTTGGTGGCCGGCCTCGGGGCGTTGCGCCTGACGGTGCGCCGGGTGGCGGCCTTGCTCGAGGGCGCGGCCCGCTTTCGGACCGGGTGGTTTGAGGCGCTCACGGCGGCGACCGCGGGCGGCTACACCCGGGAGGGTGGGCCGGCGGCGTCCGCAGTGCCGCGAGGCCTTTCCGTAGAGGGGTGAGGCGATTATGGGGGGATTGTTCGGCGCCCTGACGACCTCGGCGGGGGCCCTGAAGGTTTTCGACCAGGCCCTGGACACGGTCACCAACAACGTGGCCAATGCGGGAACCCCCGGGTATGCGTCGCAGAACTTCACGATTCAGGCGCAGCCCTTCGATCCGGCCGTGGGACTCCCCGGCGGAATCGCAGCGGGAGAAATTCAAAGCAGCCGCGACGAGTATCTCGAACAAGCCGTGCGGCAGGACCAGCAGAGCTTCGGGCAGGCGGACCAAACCGTCACGGAGCTCTCCAATGTCCAGCCCCTGTTCGATGTCACGGGCAACTCCGGCATTCCCGCCGCGCTGGATGCGTTCTTCCAGTCCTTCTCGGCTTTGAGCGTTTCGCCGAATGACGCCGTGGCGCGCAGTACGGTGCTGTCGAGCGCCGACAGCCTGGCGCAGCAGTTCAACGGCGCCGCGGCGGGCCTGAGCAACGCGTCCACCTCTCTGAATACCGAGATTTCGGGCACGGTCGCAACCATCAACGGCCTGACGCAGCAGATCAGCCAGCTCAATACCCAACTGAAGGACGACCCGGGGAGCCGGACGGATCCCGCCGTCGACGCCAACCTGCACAACGCGCTCGAAAGTCTCTCCGGATACGTCAATATCACCGCCCTGTGGCAGCCCGACGGCTCGGTCAACGTGCTCATGGACGGCCAAACTCCGCTGGTGATGGGGGACACCCAGTACGCCCTTCAAGCCGCGACCGCGAGCGGGGCCGCGGCGATCGAGGATTCTTCCGGCGACGACGTGACGGCGCAAGTAGCTGGCGGCCGGCTCGCCGCGCTGGTCGACATGCAGAATACAGTGCTGCCGGGGTTCTCCAACAGCCTGAACCAACTGGCGGCGGGGGTCGCCGACCAGGTCAACAACGCGCTGCTGAACGGAGTGGACCAGTCGGGCAACGCCGGCGCCCAGATGTTCCGCTACGACAACGCATCGGATGCGGCGTCCACGATGCAGGTGACCGGCATTACCACCGATGAAATCGCCGCGGCGCTGCCGAGCGCACCGGGCGGGAACGGGAACGCGCTGACCCTGGCCGCGCTGGACAACTCCCCGCAACTCGACGGCATGACCTTCACGGACTTCTACTCGAACCTGGCGTCGCAAGTGGGCCAATCGCTCGACTCCGCCAAGGAGGACCAGACCACCCAGCAGGACCTGCTCAACCAGGCCCAGACCACGCGGTCGAACACCGAGGGCGTGTCGCTCGACCAGGAGGCCACCCAGATGATCGAGTTTCAGCGCGCCTATCAGGCCACGGCGGACGTGGTCTCGACCGTGGACAACCTGACGGAAACGCTGATCAACATGATGACGGTGACGACGTGAGGAGACTGAATTATGATTGCAGGAATCAGCGCCTCGGACCAGGTTTTCCTGGCCGCGCTCGACCAGGCCGAGCAGCGCGCCTCGAGCGCCGAAAGCGAGATCAGCTCTGGCTACAAGCTGACCCAGCCGTCGGACGATCCGGATGAGATTGGCCCGTCCCTTGCCCTCCAAGCCCAATTGCAGCAAACGCTCCAGGTCCAGACCAACCTGGGCCAGTTCACGTCGGAAACGAACACCGCAGAGCAGGCCATCAGCGACGGGGTTCAGACCCTCCAGCAAATCACCACGCTGGGCACCCAGGGCGCGACGGAAACCGAGACCCCCGCTCAGCGGCAGGCGCTGGCGGCCCAGGTTGCCGGGTACCTCCAGGACCTGGTGGCGAGCGCCAACACGCAGGCGGGGGGCCGGTACCTGTTCAGCGGAGATTCGGACCAGGTACAACCGTACACCATCGACGCCAACGGAAATGTGAGCGGCTATCAGGGCTCGGCGTCCACGCGGCAGGCAATGGCCGCGGACGGCACCACGTTTTCGATTGCCCTCAGCGGGCAGGAGATTTTCGAGGCGCCGGGGGGCAGCGCGCTGCAGGCGGTCCAGGACCTCCAAGCCGCGCTCCAAAACGGGCCGGCTGTCGCCGTGGGCGACCCGCAGTACGATTCGCAGTACTCCGCGCAGACCGCGGCCATCACCAACGCGCTCAGCGAGCTGTCGCAGGCCAGCGGCCAAATGAACCAGCAACTCGCTTTCTACGGCACGGTGCAGGACCGGCTCTCCGACGCCACCAGCACGGCGGCAACGCTCCAAGCCAACCAGCAGGCGCAGTTGAGCGCGTACACGGATGCGGACATCCCGACCGAGGCGATCGACCTGACGCAGGCCAACACCCAGATCGACGCCGCCATGTCCGCCTTCGCCAAGCTTCCCACCACCACGCTGTTCAACTACCTGGCATAGCGGACGGACGGCAGGCCTGTCCTACGGGCGGGTCCTGGTATGATGGCCGTGCGGAGGCCCGAACGGATGCCCTACGTCCCTGAGAAGACTGAGATGCGGGAGTTTACCTTCCGCGCCGTGCTGATCGGCCTGGTGATGACCGTCGTCCTGGGGGCGGCGAACGCATATCTGGGCCTGCGGGCCGGGATGACGATCGCCGCCACCTACCCCGCGGCGGTCATCGGCATGGCGCTGCTGCGGCTGCGGAAAGGCTCGCTGCTCGAAGAGAACATCGCGCGAACGGTGGGCTCGATCGGCGAGTCGGTGGCGGCGGGCGCCATCTTCACCATTCCCGCCTTCGTCATCTCGGGAGCGTGGAACAAGTTCGACTCATGGGAAGCGTATTGGAAATCGACGGCGCTGATGCTGGTGGGCGGCGTCCTGGGAATCCTGTTCGTGACGCTGTTGCGGCGCGTGATGGTGGAAGACCCGGAACTGGTGTTTCCGGAATCGGTGGCCGCGTCGCAAATTCACATTGCGGGCCAGCAGGGAGCGCAGGCCGCGAGGGTTCTGTTTTACAACATGGGCTTCGGCGCGGCCATCTATCTCGTAGGCGCGTTCAACATCTTCTCGGCGAGCAACTCGTTCCTGTTCCGCATCGGCGACATGGGCCGAAGCGCGGTGAAGTTGGTGACCAAGGGGTACTCGCAGGAAGTGGGCGTGGGGGGCGCGACGCTGGCGACCGCGCCCGCGGTCAGCCCGGCCTACCTGGGTGTGGGCTACATCATCGGCCCGCGCCTGGCGGCGCTGAATTTCTCAGGCGGCGTGGTGGCGTGGGGTCTGCTGGTGCCGCTGCTGGCGTACTTTCTCGGCCCCGACCTGGTGAAGGCGAATCCGGGGGCGAACTGGGAACAGGTGACCGACGCCATCTGGAAGTCCATTGTCAAGCAAATCGCGGTGGGCGGCATGCTGGTGGGCTCGTGCTACACGCTCTTCCGCATGAGGAAGAGCCTGGCGAGCGGCATGCGCCGTGCGGTTTCGGATTTCCGGAAAGCGCGGTCGCAGAGCGCGGGGACCAGCCGCCTGGATCGCGACCTGAGTGTGCGGACGGTGTTCGGAGGACTCCTGGCGGCCGTCCTGTGCATGGTTCTGCTTTACACCTACTTTTCGGGGACGTTGCCGGGAGGCGTGGTTGCGGCGCTGGTGATGGCCGTGCTCGGGTTCTTCTTTGCGGCCGTTTCCGGGAACCTGGTCGGGCTGATCGGCTCGTCGAACAACCCCGTTTCCGGACTGACGCTGGCCACGCTGGTGGTCTCGGCCCTGTTGATGGTCGCGCTGGGCGTTTCGGGCGCGGGTGGCGTGGCGGCGGTGCTGGGCGTGGCGGCGGTGGTGTGCGTTTCTTCCGCCGTCGCGGGCGAGATGCTGCAGGATCTCAAGGTCGGGCACATCCTGGGCGGCACGCCGCGCAGCATGGAGATCGGGGACATCCTGGGAATCCTGGTAGCCAGCGCCGCGCTGTACTTCCCGCTGCTGGTGCTGCACAAAGGGTTCGGTGGTTTCGGCAGCGCCGCGATTCCCGCTCCACAGGCCGGCTTGATGGCCTCCCTGGCGCAGGGCATCGTGGGCGGCCACATGGCGTGGCCCCTGATTGGAGTGGGCGTGTTGATGGGGCTGGCGTTGATCATGCTGCAGGTCCGCAGTCCGATGCTGTTCGCCATCGGGATGTACCTTCCGCTGGAGACGACGTTTGCGATGTTCGTCGGCGGACTGCTCCGTTGGGGGACTGACAAACTGCGCGAACGCCGCGGCTTCAACGATGCGCAGAAGGCGCGCGTGGAGAACGCGGGCGTCCTGACGGCGTCGGGCCTGATCGCGGGCGAGGCGATGGCAGGCCTCGCCATCGCGGCTTACCGGTTCCGTTACGCCGCGGTGAAGAACTGGAAGATGCCGATGGTGTTTCGCGACGGCTCGCCGGTAGCGCTGGCTTTGGCCGGCCTGGCCCTGGTGGCGTTGGGATTCATCCTGGTCAAGACGCCGCTGGCGAACGCGGGCAGCCCGGACGAGCCGGCCCCGCCGACGGCGATCATGTAGCCGAAGTCGGCATCAGCCATAGGCCAGAGGCCATCAGCCAGAGGCCGACGAGCGACGGACGATGTGGACTATGGTTGTATTGTGAGAGTCAAGACATCGGTCACGCGGCCAGAGGAGCGGGCCGTCCTGTCCTGCCTGGCCCGGCTGGAAAGACAGGCGCGAGACCGCAAAGACATCGAAATCATCGGCCGCCACGCCGCGCGCCTGAATCGCGAAGCGATGGATACGCTGGGTTACCAGCAGTTCCATTGAAGCGGGCCAACGACAGTCTGGCGCGCAAGCCGGGCTCGCGAGACCCGGGAAACAAAGCGTCTTCGTCATCGTCTCCGGGCGGGCTGATGGCTGACGGCTGATAGCTGCTTTTCAGTCCGGCTCGCCGCTGACCCTCTCGAGGTTGGCCTCGAAATGCGCCCGGAGCGAGAGAAGGATGCGGTGCTGGTTCGCGAGCATCCGCTCCCAGTCCGGGAGATAGAGGCCGGGCTCGAACTCGAGGGCCAGCCAATCGAGGGGCCGGCGCACGCCGGAATCGCGCAACGCATAGTGAAGAAAAACCAGGCCACCGCAGCAGTGACTGCGCCCGAACAGCTCGCACTCGAAGCAGGCGCGGTTGGGCGCTTCGGCATCATAGACGCGTAACAGCGCGAGGCCGTCGTGCGTCTCATACCGCAGTGGCAGCGGGTCGGCTGGCGGATGGGGGCTTTCCGTGCCGCGGTTGGGCGGCCGGTTCAGCAGCAGGTCCCAGCATTCCGACTGACTCACGGGCAGGAGCTGCTGCACGATGCGCCTCTCGAATTCCGTTAAGGCGTCGTTGATCCGCTCGCGGCGGAGGAAATCGGAATCCTCGGACATATCCGGCAGGGGTAGCTTAACATAGAAGATTGCCGTCCGCTGTGGTCCACATGAACAAAGCTTCCCTCAATTGGCATCCGCTCTATATCGGCGTTGGGCTGACGACGCTCGCCACGCTGCTGCTGGAGCTGGCGCTGACGCGGATTTTCTCGGTCGTCTTCTACTACCATTTCGCCTTTCTTGCGATTTCGATCGCGCTATTCGGACTGGGCGTCGGCGGGGTCTTCTCGTACGTCGTGGCCGGGTGGGGGCGCCCGTTTTTCGCGAAGCTGGGCGCGATCGCGACCGTCAACGCGGCGCTGGCGCTGGTGGCTCTGGTGGTGGTGCTCGGTCTGCGCGGCGAGATGGGCTACGGAACGCTGGCGCTGGTCTACTTCACGAGCGCCCTGCCGTTCTTCGCCGCCGGAACGACCATCTCGCTGGTGATCGCCGAGACCATCGAGCGCGTCGACCGGGTGTACTTCGCCGACCTGGCCGGCGCGGCCGCGGGCTGCCTCATCCTGATCCCGCTTCTCGACACGCTGGGCGGCCCGAACACCGTCATCGCGGCGGCGCTGCTCTACGCCGTTTCCGCCTGGCTCTGGTTCGGTTTGGCCGAAGGCCGCAAAGGACGCGCGGGAGCCGCGGCGCTGGCGGGGGCGTTTGTCCTGCTGCTGGGCGTGAACGCCTTCGTTCCGCTCATCGACGTGAAATACGCCAAGGGCAAGGAACTGGCGGGGGAGCGTTTTGTCCGCTGGAACAGCTTTTCGCGCATCGCGCTCTCGCGGGAGAAAGACAGCGGGATGCCGAATATCGTCATCGACGCCGACGCGGCCACCGGCATTCCCAGTTTCGATTTGGCGTGGCTTTCGGAGAAGGAACGGAACGACCTGCTGTACCAGGGGCCCGGTCTGGTTTACGCCTTGCGGCCGGGCGCCAAGGCGTTGGTGATCGGCGCGGGCGGCGGATGGGACCTGGCGCGGGCTCTGGCTTCGGGCTGCCGCGACGTCACCGGCGTCGAAATCAACCCCATCATCGCCACCACGATTATGCGCGAGCGGTTCCCGGACCTCAGCCGGCGCCTCTACTTCCGCCCGGAGGTGCGCATTCGCGTCGAGGATGGCCGCAGCTTCGTGCGAAGAACCGAGGAGAAGTACGGCGTGATCCAGATGACGTTGGTGGACACGTGGGCTTCTACCGCGGCCGGTGCCTTCGCTCTCTCCGAGAACAACCTATACACCTCCGACGCGTTCTACGAGTACTTCAACCACCTCGACGCCGACGGGATTCTGGTGTTCACGCGCTGGGGGCTCGAGCCGCCGCGCGAATCCCTGCGGCTGCTCTCGCTGGCGCGCGTGGCGCTCGCCCGGCTGGGCCAGACCGACCTGGCGCGGCACGTCATGGTGGTGCGCGAAGGAGGCGCGTCGGAACTGGCGAAATGGGGCGCCACCGATACCGTTCTCATCGGCCGCAGCGCCTTTCAGGACGCTGACCTGGCGCGGCTCCGGGCCGCGCAGCCGCACGGCCATTTCCGTTTTCTATACATTCCGGACGAGACGATTCCGAACGCGTTCAATGGTCTGGTGCGCGGCCAGGACCCGTCCGCGTTCGAACGGCAGTACCGCTACGACGTCTCCGCCGTGGACGACAACCGGCCGTTCTTCTTCTATACGGTTCAGCCGCGCGACGTTTGGAACTTCCTGAAGCACGCTTCGCGGTTGAGCGCCGATTACCAGGTCAACCGCGCCGTCCCGCTGCTGTTCGGGCTGCTCATTGTGAGCGCGCTCGCCACTGGAATCATGCTCGGGCTGCCGCGGCTGCTGCTCGGGAGCCGCCTGCCCTCGGACAAGAGAGTGCTGCGGTTCCTGTGGTACTTCATTTTTCTCGGCGCGGGATACATTCTGATCCAGGTGGCGCTGGTGCAGAAGTTCGTGCTCTTCCTCGGCCATCCGACGTACGCCCTCACGGTGATCATTTTCTCGATGCTGATCTCGAGTGGGCTAGGCAGCTACTTCAGCCGGCGCATCGCGGCCGATTCGGACGCGCGGCTGGGACGGGTGCTGGCGCTGGTGGCGCTGCTGGTGGCGGTTCTCGCGGTTTCGGTTTCGCCGCTGCTCGGGGCGGGGGTCGGCCTGCCGCTGCCGCTGAAGTTCCTGATCAGCGTGCTGCTGATCGCGCCGCCCGGATTTCTGATGGGCGTGCCGTTCCCGACCGGGTTGCGCCGCCTCGAGGAGATGCACAAGCCGTCGGTGCGCTGGGCGTGGTCGCTGAACGCGGCGGCGAGCGTGCTGGGCTCGGTGGCCGCGATCGTACTCGCAATATACCTGGGTTTGCGCGAGACGCTGCTTATGGGCGGCGCGATGTATCTGTGCGCGCTGGCCACGCTCGCGCTCAGCGGGCGCAGGGGCGCGCAGCAGATGACGCGGGAGGTGGCGACGCCGCAGGTGGCCGCGGCGGATTGAGGCAGCGGGGCTTGGTGGTAAGCTGTCAGGAATGCCGCTGGTCTTGTTCCTCTTGTTGGCCGGCGTCGGCTTTGCCCAGACCGGCCAGGATGCTCTCCCCCTGCTGCGCGAAGTCGCCGAAGCTTCCCGAAATCTGAGAACGTATCGCGCCGAGGGGCACATTGCGCAAGACGTCGACATCGGGATTGGAGGAGGCAAGGAGGATCTGGCCTTCCGCGTGGCCACACGATTTCCTCAACGGATGCGGATCGAAGTCAGCGGCGGCCCGGAGTGGGTGACTGGCCTGCCTTATACAGTAGTCTGCGATGGCCGAAGCGGGTGGGTCTACTACGACAAAGGCAAGGTATTCCGGAAGGTCGACGCGGAGGACTGGACGAGGGGATACTGCACGCCAGGTACGCTAACGAGCTTTGAACACGTTGCGGATGACGTGCGCTCGGCGGTGATCGCTGGAGACGGCCACGAACGATTCGAGGGCCGTGCGCAGCCATGCGTCGTGGTGGAGGCGCAGTATCGAGTGATCAAGGATGTCATGATTCCTCCGGGGATGGTCGCCCAGGTGGGGCGGGTCAGCCGCCGGATGTGCATCGATCCTGCTCGAAAACTGATTCTCTCGGACCGTCTGGAGGCGGACCTGGACGCGGGGCCGGTTCCCTACCACGTTCTTGAAACCGTCACCTATGAACGGATCGAGCGAAATCCGGACCTGCCCGAGGCGCTGTTCGAGTTCCAACCACCGGAAGGAGCCAAGTTATTCGAACTTCCTAAGCTGACGCAGCGTGGATGTCGGAGCGGACCGTACCATAGGTGACATCAAGGTTCACCAATCGCTGGGATATGGTCTCGATGAGAAGGCCGAGGAGTGCGTGCGAAAGTGGCGCTTCAACTCGGCTACAAATGACGGGCAGCCCGTGAAGGGAACCGCATGGATCGAGATGAACTTCTACCTTCAGGACAAGCGGCCGGACCGGCCGTCGCCCGGCCCGGTTTCCAGGCCCACGCCGCCCCCCAGGCTACCTTCGGTCGAGATGACGTTCCCAACCGATCTGGATGATTTCCTCTATCTCGTGGCCGTCAACTTCAGCGCTCCGGCACTCTGCCAGAGGATCCACCCCATGTCGATGGGCGGAGGCGCCGGCTTCTCGCCGCGGGGTTATCAGACTCAGACCCAGCAATCGAAGTGCTACTTCAGCCTAGCCACCGAGCTTCACGACGCGAAACTGTGCGATCAGGTGAAGCCCGTCAGGACCGACGCGCTCGATGGCAGTAAGATGGACAAGACCTACTGCCTCGCTCAAATCCTCCAGGGCTACCATACTGGCGCCGTTCCCGATCCTCACCGCATGGGGCCTTTCGTCGGCTTCATGCGGAAGTTGGGGTATGACGACCAGCAGATAGCGGAATTCAGCTACAAACGAAGTCTGTACAACAACCCGACACACGCGGCCTACGACAAACTGCGCGCGGACCGAGGGTTCCTGAATCGCGTGCATGCGGGCCGCAGCTATGCGGAGCCGATTTCAAAAGCCAAGGTTCGGCCCGCGCACGCCGTCGAATACCTCTACGAGATGGTAGCCGTTGACAACAAGGATCCGGACCTGTGCGGGAAAGTCTCTCCCAACGCGACGTTTGTGGACCTGTTCAAGCGAACGGCCCTGCTCCGAGCGGAGTGCTATCGGGACCTCGCGTTCAACGAGCGCAAGGCGTCGCTCTGCGATCAACTGCCCAGGTCGGGCGAGTTAGCGCACGCGGCCCACGAGTCCCGCGAAGGCTGCCACGAGACCGCGGCGGTGTACAGCCGGCCCGACTTCAACGCCGGCGTGCATTACGGACCATCCTTCTTCCCGCACCCGACGTACTTTGAGCAGGCTCTTCAGCAGATCGGCTACAGCGAGGCCTTCACCGGCAGCCTTGTGCGCAAGCCCACACCGGACGACTATTGGGAGTTCCTCGAGACCATGGCCCTGCGCGGCAGCGCGCAGGATCGGGCCGAGTTCGTGCGACGTGTCATGAGTCTGGAATAGCCAGAGGGCCGCTTAAAGCGGCGAGAGGCTTGCAGCCTCCGCTCCCTGGCGGTCGCGGCTGGGTTCACTTCTTGTGATAGTTCGGGAAGGCCGGCCGCTTGCCCACCGTCGGCGGGTTCTTCTCCAGCTCCGCGACCGCGATTTCGACAGCGCGCTCCAACTGCGGATCGTGCCCCGCGCGCCAGGCCTGCGGGTCGAACTCGACTTCGACGTCCGGGGCCACGCCGTGGTTCTCCACGTCCCAGTTGCCCTCGGTGTTGTAGAAGGCCAGGTTCGGCGCGGTGACCGTGCCGCCGTCGATCAGCTCCGGGAAATCGAAGATCCCGACCAGGCCGCCCCAGGTGCGCTTGCCCACCAGCTTGCCGATTTTGGCCTTGCGGAACATCCACGGCATCAAGTCGCCGCCCGAGCCGGCGAATTCATTGACGATCATCACCTTCGGCCCGAAGATCGACCCGGTGGGCGTCGTGAAGGGCTCGCCGTCGCGCGTCATGAAGTAGTTCATGAGCGGGCGGCGCATGTAGTCGATGATGTAATCGGCCGCGGCGCCGCCGCGGTTGAAGCGCTCGTCGATCACCGCGCCCGCCTTGTCCTCCTGGGCGAAGTAGTAGCGGTTGAAAGACGTGTAGCCGGGATAGGACGTGTCCGGCAGGTAGACATAGGCCAGCCGGCCGCCGCTCAGCTTCTCGACCTTGCGCCGGTTCTCCTCGATCCAAGCCAGGTTGCGCAATCCGGACTCGCTCTCGACGGGCACCACGGTGACCTCGCGCGATTTCGTCCCGCCCGGATCCGGCCCCACCTTCAGCACCGCCGACTTGCCCGCGGTCTCCTCGAAGAAACTGTAGACTTCGTCCGAAGCCCGCAGCTCGCGGCCGTTCACCGCCAGGAGATACTCGCCCGCCACCACGTTGACACCCGGCTGGGTCAGCGGCGCGCGGAGCTGCGGATTCCAGTTCTCGCCGTCGTAGACTTTGGCGAAACGGTAGTGGCCGTTCTCGATCTTGTAATCGGCGCCGAGCAGGCCGCCGGGGACGCGCTTGACTTCGGGCTGGGCGCCGCCGCGCACGTAGAGGTGGCCGACGCTCAACTCGCCGAGCATCTCCATGAAGAGATAGTTGAGCTCGGGACGGCTGCCGAGCCGTTCCAGATAGGGCTCGTATCTCGCTTTGTAAGTGGCGAGGTCCACGCCGTGCAGCCCCGGATCGTAGAAGAAATCGCGCTCGATCCGCCAGACCTCGTTGTACATCTGCTTCCACTCGGCGCGCGGGTCCACGCGGACCTCCATCTCGTCGACTTTCAACCGGCCGTCGCCGGTCTTGGGCGGCGCATCCGACTTGGCGATGAACCACTCGTCGCCCTTGCGGTAGAGCACCTTCTCGCCATCGAACGACACGTAGAAGGCGCGGACGCCGTCCAGGAACTTCTCCGTCTTCCGCGTCTTCAGCTCGAACTTCTGGACCGTCTCCTCGGGCGGCTGCGGGCCCGTGACCACGGGCGGGTCTTCGAGCAGGTACAGCATGCCGGTCTTGCCGGCATAAAGGCCGCCGTAGTTGCGCGCCGGAATCGGCATGGCGAGGATGCGCTGGCCGATGCTCTCGAAATCGATGCGGATGGGCGCGGGCTCCTTCTTGTCTTTGTCCTTGTCCTTCGCGTCGGGCTTGCTCTCGGGTTTCTCCTCGTCGCTTTCGGGCGCGAGCGGCGACGCCAGGTCCTTCCGCAGCACGGCCACGTACACGCTGCGCGTCACCGGGCGGTTCATGCCGGACATATCGAGCCAGCCGGTGGTGGGGCCGGCGTCCGTGCTGGCGGTGAAGTAGAGGCGCTCGCCGTTGCGGTCGAAGACGGCATAGCGGGCGTCGCTCATGCCGTCGGTGATCTGGGCGCTCTTGCCAGTCTCGACCGAGTAGGCGAACACGGCGCGCATGTGGTTCTTGAGGATCTTGGTGTAGGCGATCCAGCGGCTGTCGGGCGCCCAGGCCGGGTCCAGGCCGCCGCCCGGCATTTTGTAGGTGTCGGCGTCCACCTTGACTGGCTCGCGCTTTTCGAGATCGATGTACCAGAGGCGCTCGCCCTGGTCGAGGAACGCGATCTTCTTGCTGTCCGGGGACCAGGCGGGGGAGTTGTAGAACGAGGGCGGCAGCTTGATCTTAGTGACCTCGCCCAGGCCGCTCTGATCGCGTATGTGCAGCGCGTACTCGCCCGATTCGTCCGAGAAGTAGGCGATGCGCAGGCCATCCGGCGACCAGGCGGGATAGCGCTCCGCCACGCCCGGCGTGTTGGTCAGGTTGCGGGCGTCGCCCTTCTCGGCGGGGACGGTGAGGATCTCGCCTCGCGCGCCGAACACCGCCCGCGCGCCGGAGGGGGAAAGGCTGGCGCTTTCGATATAGCGGGCCACTTTTTCGAAGGCCGGCCGCGTCTGGGGCAGGTCCGCGGCGAGGGTGACTTCGACCGCGCGCTCGCGGCCGGATTTCAGATCGTACAGATGCAGCGAGCCGAATTGCTCGTAGACGATCGCATCCGGGCCGGCCGAGGCCGACTTGATGTCGAGCCCGCTCGCCGCGAGCGCCGGAACAACCTTCTTCGATTTGAGGTCGTAGTAGAAAAGCGTGACCGGCCCGTCGCGGTCGGAGAGGAAGTAGATGCGGTCCTTCACCCACATGGGGGCGAAGTCGTTCGAGTTCTCGCGCGGCACTTTTTCGATGCGGGAGTCGGCGAGGTCGGCGATCCAGATGGGGCTGGTGCGCCCGCCGCGATACCGCTTCCAGGCGTCGAATGCGTGCGGCAGGGGCACGTAGGCGATGCGCTTGCCGTCCGGCGAGTACGCGCCTTCTTCGGCCATCGGCAAGGGCAGCTCTTCGGGCAGGCCGCCGCCTTCGACCGCGACGGTGAAGAGGCGGGAGAAGCGGGAGTAACTCGCACGAGTGGAGCGGAACAGGATGCGCTTGCCGTCGGGGGTCCAGCCGATGGCCGTGTCCGGATCGGGATGGGTTGTCAGGCGGCGCGGTTCGCCGCCCGCCGCGGGCACCACGTAGACATCGCGGTTGCCGTCATACTCGCCCGTGAAGGCGATGAGGGCGCCGTCGGGCGAGAACTGCGGATCGGTCGCGGTCCCGACGCCGGCCGTCAGCCGGCGCGCCTCGCCGCCGTCGCGGCCGACGACCCACAAGCCGCCGCCATAGGAGAACGCGATCCGGGACTGGCTGACCGCCGGCTTCTGGAGCAGAAGCGGCTGTGCGAGCGCGCAGCCAGCGGCCACAAACACAGCGGCGGTGAGAATGGGTAGGCGCATGCGTCCAGAATAGCGCCGGCGGGCGCCTGTCGCTCAGCGACCGTTGCGAAGGGGAATGGCGGTTGAGTACTTCACTTGCTTCATGCTGATGCTGGACTTCACATTGCCAACGCCGGGTATCTTCGCCAGCGAGTTCACGCAGAACTCGCGGAAGTCCTCCAGGTCGTGAGCGACCACGCGCAGTATGTAGTCCCAATCGCCGGCCACCAGGTAGCACTCCAGGACCTGCGGATACTTCAAAACCTCGCGTTCGAACCGGGCGACCGATGCCGTGGTCTGATGATCGAGGCGGACTTCAACAATCGCCTGCAATCGGCGGCCAACCGCAGCCGGGTCCAACAGCGCGACGTACCTTTGAACAACCCCGTTGCTCTCCAGGAGTCTCCTTCTGCGCAGGCAGGGGGATGGCGACAGGCCGGCCTGATCGGCGAGATCCTGGTTCGAGATCCGCCCGTCGCCTTGCAAGAGGTCCAGAATGCGGTAATCCGTCTCGTCTAAGGGCACGCTGGCAATATACAACATCTATGCGGCTCCAGGGTGGCAGAATCTGCCAAGACTACCACACTTGCGATGTCACTTCGCAATCGGCTGCTTCAGCCGACCCGTTAGACTGCCCTTATGGTTCATGAAAGCAGTGCATCGTCAGACATGCCGGCCGGGGAGTTTGGTCTAGTTGGCCGGCGCGTGGTCGAATGGATCGCAAACTATCTGGAAGACCCCAGGCGATATCCCGTGGCCGCCCTTTGCGAGCCGGGCGAGCTGCGGCGCGCTGTACCCGTGGCAGGCCCGCTGACAGGCGAATCGATGGAATCGATCCTGCGGGACTTCGAAGAAACGGTTCTTCCCAGGATGACCCATTGGAACCATCCTCGCTTCCACGCCTGGTTTTCGATCACGTCGTCAGGACCGGGAATCCTGGGGGAACTGCTCACAGCAGCGCTGGACGCGAATGCGATGTTGTGGAAGAGCTGTCCCGCAGCCACTGAGCTCGAACAAATAGCCACCGCATGGGTGCTTGACTGGCTGCAACTGCCGGCCAACTGGTTCGGCATGATCGTCGATTCCGCTTCCACTGCCGTACTGCAGGCGATTGTGGCCGCCCGGCAGCGGGCGGAACCGGAAAGCCGCGCGGCCGGCCCTTCGGGCCGCCTGGTTGCCTACGTCTCCGAACACACGCACTCTTCCGTCGAGAAGGCAGCGATTGCGGCCGGGGTCGGGCAAGCCAATGTCCGGCAAATCGCTGTAGACTCTGGATTCAGGATGAGGCCGGACGTGCTGCAACGGGCGATTCAGTCCGATGCAACCAGGGGGTTGAAGCCCTTCTTTGGCGTTGCCACCGTCGGCACCACCTCGACCACGGCGGTGGATCCAGTCGCCGAAATTGCCGCGATCTGCCGGGCGAACGGCCTGTGGCTGCATGTTGACGGCGCCTACGGAGGGTCCTTTGGTCTGGTGCCCGAGTGCAGGCATTTTCTGGCCGGGGCCGAGCAAGCAGACTCCTTTGTGGTCAACGCTCACAAGATGATGATGGTGCCGCTGGACTGCTCCTTGTTCTACACGCAGCACCCGGAGGTACTGAGGAGCGCCTTTTCGCTCGGCGCGGAGTACCTGACGACGGATGTCGCCAACGTGGTGGACTACACGGACTATGGCCTCGCACTGGGACGGAGGTTCCGCGCACTGAAGCTGTGGTTTGTCATGCGCTATTTCGGCCGCGACGGACTGGTTGCCATCCTCCGCGAGAAGCTCAAACTCGCCGCCTGGCTGGGCGAGCGAATCGCCTCCGACCCGCGATTCGAACTACTGGCGCCCGTCTCCATGAGTCTGGTCTGTTTCCGGCTGCGTGATGGCGACGCCGCCAGCATGGACTTGATGCGGCGCATCAACAGCTCCGGCCGGTTCTTCGTCTCCCACACAAAGCTCGGCGGCCGCTTTGCCATTCGGATCGCGATTGGGAACATCCGAACGCGGCAACGCGACGTGGAGGAGCTGTGGGCCATGATCGCTGAGCGTTGAACGGTCCGTTCGTCGAGCCCTGACGGAGCGCTTCAGTGCCGGAAGTGCCGCACGCCGGTGAACACCATCGCCAGGCCCAGGCGGTTGGCGGCGGCGATCACTTCTTCGTCGCGTATGGAGCCGCCGGGCTGGATGACGGCCGTCGCGCCGTGCTTGGCCACTTCTTCGAGGCCGTCGGCGAAGGGGAAGTAGGCGTCCGAGCCGACCACCGTGCCGGCGAGCGGCAGGGCGGCCTTCATGGCGGCAATTTTGGCCGAATCCACGCGGCTCATCTGGCCCGCGCCCACCGCCACGGTCTGGCCGTCGCGCGCATAGACGATGGCGTTCGACTTGACGTGCTTGGTCACCTTCCAGACGAAGAGCAGCGCCCGCCATTCCTCTTCGGTCGGCGCGCGCTGGGTCTTGACGGCGCACTGGGCGCGGTCGAGAACGTGAAGGTCCGCCGTCTGGGCCAGGTATCCGCCGCCGATCGACTTGACCACCAGCTCGCCGCGTACAGGGTTGGTCACCTGGAGCAGCCGGAGGTTTTTCTTGGTGGTCAGGAAGGCGAGCGCTTCGGGCGTATAGTCCGGCGCGGCGATGCACTCCATGAACGTCTTGCCGGCTTCGCGCGCGGTTTCCTCGTCGAGCGGGCGGTTGAAGGCCAGCACGCCGCCGTACGCCGAGACCGGGTCGCACTCGAGCGCCTTGCGGTAGGCCTCCGCGAGGCTCGCCTGCTCGGCGCAGCCGCAGGGGTTGGTGTGTTTGATGATCGCGGCGGCGGGCGCGTCGAACTCGGTCGCCAGGTTCCAGGCGGCGTCGAGATCCACCAGGTTGTTGTAGGAAAGCTCCTTGCCGTGGAGCTGCACGGCGCCGGCGATGCCGTGGCTGCGGTCCGAATAGAGCGCGGCCTGCTGGTGCGGGTTCTCGCCGTAGCGGAGCGGAAGCGCGCGGGGGGCGCGAATGTCGAGCGTGGGCGGCAGCGCGGCGGGCGGCTGGTCCACGAACCGGCTGTCCTCGACCTCGATCCGCGCCAGGCGGGCCGAGATGGCGCGGTCGTAAGCGGCCGTGAGCTCGAAGGCTGTCCTGGCCAGCCGCCAGTGGGTGGCGAGCGAGAGCGAGCCGTCGCGCGCTTTCATTTCCGCGAGGATGGCGGGGTAGTCGGAGGGCGACGTCACCACCGCCACGTCCTGGTAGTTCTTGGCCGAAGCGCGAATCAGGGTGGGGCCGCCGATGTCGATGTTTTCGATCAGCTCGCCGACGGGCGCGCCTTCCCGGCCCGCAACCTTCTCGAACGCGTAGAGGTTGACCACCACCATGTCGATGGTGGCGATGCCGTGGGCGGCGAGCGCCTGCATGTGCTCGGCGTTGGCGCGGATGGCCAGCACGCCGCCGGCGATGTGGGGATGGATCGTCTTGACGCGCCCGTCGAGCATCTCGGGAAAGCCGGTGACCTCGGAGATATCGCGAACGGCGAGTCCGGCCTCCCGCAGCAGGCGGGCGGTTCCGCCGGTGGAGACGATCCCGACGCCGAAGGCGGCCAGGCCGCGCGCGAATTCGGCGACGCCAGTCTTATCCGTGACGCTGATGAGGACGCGTTCGATTTTGGGCATGGACCTAATATTGTGCCACGGGCGAGCGGCGGCTGAAGGCGTCTCACGCCGCTTTCTGGCCCAGCTCGGGAAGCAGCACCGTGGTCGCGCCGCTGCGGTTGTCGATGAGGCGATAGCGCACGCCGATGCGGCGGCGCAGGCCTGCGTTCGCCACGATGCGGGCGTAGACCATCGAGTTGCAGGCGCTGACCGGGCGCCACTCCTCACTCTCGGCTCTTTGCCGTTGGACCGAATACCGCGACCCCGTGCCGGTGTTCATTTGCCACCTCCGTTCCTCCCCACTTAGTTGGAGGCGGGAGCCGGGTGTGCCGTTACCGGCGCTTGTAAAGGGAGCGTAAAGATTGGTCAGCGCCCGGCCGCTATCGCGCCGCCTCGAGCAGGGGCGCGTAATAGCCGGGGCGGGCGAAGGCGCGCAGATGGCGCTCGCGGGCCTGGCTGGCGAGCCGCAGCTCAACCCGGTGGTACTTGCCGTCGGCCCTCAGCGGCTCCGGCGAGTAGCCGAGCACGTACTGCTGGCGGATGTCGATCTTCTTCATGATGCCGGGCAGGTCCTTGGGGGACCAGGCTTCGAAGTACCTGCCACCGGTGGCTGCGGCGAGCTCGCCGAGGATGCCGACGCCCGTCGCGCCACGAATCCCTACTCCGATCGAGTACACCGTGACGTCCATTTCGCGCAGCGCATCGAGCAGTTCGCGCTCCGTGTAGCGGCTGTTGTTGTCCTCTCCATCGGAGATGACCAACATGGCTTTTCTGGTATGGCGCCCTCTCCGCACGTGGCCGGCGGCCATGTACACGGAATCCAAGAGGGCGGTCTGCCCGCCGCCTCTGACTCCACCGAGACAGTGGAGCACGTCTTCGGGATCGGACACGAAAGGCAAGCTGAGTTGGGGATGGCTCCGCACGGTCACCAGGGAAAACTCGTCCGCCGGATTGGCCGTATTCAGAAACTCCCGCAACGCCTGGCCGGCCATGGGGATCGAGTCCGCCATGCTGCCGCTGGCGTCGAAGACAATCGCGGCCGAAAGGGGAGCGTCTTCGGCGGAGAGGCTGACGATCTCCTGCGGAACCCCGCCCTCGAACAGCCGGAAGTCGTTCTTGCGGAGGCCGGGAACGAAACGATCGGAGCGGTCGACCACCGTCGCGCTGATTAGGACCAGACTCGAATCGACGCGCAGGACTCTCGGACCGGGGGCGCTCTCGGACGCGCCCACGACCGTCGCCAAGAATCCCAGAAGGAGGATTCTGCCTATTTGCCCCTCGTTTCCAGCCTCCGCTACCTCAGAAGGCCGGGCGCGCACAACAGCGCCGCATACTGCATTGGATGGTCGTACTTGGGGCTAGGATTCTCGACTTCTGCGTAGGTCGAGGATAAGCGGGAGACGGCGCGGACGAGAATACCGGATGGCCAGGGCGTTTACCGTAGGCCGTCTTTTGACACTTGAGTGAGTTTGTAGACAGCTTCGTCGACGAAAGCCTGCTCGCGGCCGCGAATGATGAAGGTTGCGCGCTGCAACCGGATGGTTCCGGTCTTATCGACGATCCAGTCCTGGCCGAGCCTCGGGTGAGGAAGCAGCTTGTCCACATACGATTTGCCGATCAGGACGGGGAATGTATAGCCCTTCTCTTTCATGAACGCCGACAGCTTTTGCCGGTCGTCATCCATGCTCAGCGCTACGATCTGGATATCCCTGCGGTCCTTGATCGTGTCATAGAGCGCCTGAATTGCCGGCAGGTGCAGCCAGCAGGGTCCGCACCACGATGCCCACAGGTAGACAATTGTGGACTTGCCTTCGAAGTCTCCACGGGTCCATGTTCTTGAATCCAGACTGGGCACGTTCATCTCTGGCAGTTTGTAGTCGAGGGCGATCCAGGGCAGAAAGGAGGTTCCGGCGTGTCCTGCCGGCACGCCGGCGGGAAGCGGAGGAACCCTGGAGAATATCGCCCAGCCCGCGTCCGTGCCTCCCGTTTTGTTCCAGAGCGAGCGGGTCTCCTTTTCGTAGCCCGCGTACTCCCTGCGGTAGTACGGGTTCGCGATTACATGCTGAAAGAATGCGAGTGCATCGATGTTTCTTCCCTCGGCCTGCGCCAGTTGCGCGGAAAGAATGAAGTAGTGCGACTCAAAGTCCGGAAAGGCCTCCAGCGGATCCTGGTCGTAATTGCGCTTGAAGTCGCCATCCAGCCAGGTGCGTATCCGCCCGATCGTCGCGAGGGCGGGGTCAAACTCCTGCAACTGGATCTGTGCGGATGCAAGCGTGCACAGCGGACCGAACAATATCGAGCTGGCGTTCGCTTCGTCGATCAGATCGGCGAGTGACGGCGCCGACGGCCTGTTGGGCCGGGGTTGCGCCTCGTGCCACTCGATTTCAGAGGCGATCAGCTTCTCCGCGTCTTTCAAGTTGATATGAAGCGTGACCCAGTCGTAGGCGGCGAGATCCGCAAATGTGTGCGGAGGACTCAGCCGAACTAAGGTCTCGTCGACCTGCTTCCACAATTCCGGGGAGCGGTTCTGCGTGCCCAAGAGCGAATCCCTGCGAGCGTCCCAGGCAGTCCTGCTCTCAGGCCACTTGACAGTCCACTCCGCCGAGACTTCGAAAAGCGACTGCGCACGCGCTTTGTGGTCGGACGCGCGATGTTCCAGCCCCCAGGCGCTGTACGCGTCGGCAGCCGGATCTGGCTGAGCGTGCAGTAGTATCGGCAAGGCCGACAGTATCAACAGGAGTCTCATGCCACCCTCCATTCTTTGACGCCGCCCAGGCCCGGAACGTGTATGGCCGATGAGGAGCCCCGCTAGTCTTTTTCCAGTATTGCCGTCCACCGCGCGTTGCACGTATCCTGGGCTCAGACCAGGGGCGTCCGGATCATGAGCGACAAACCCAAGATGGAACCTATGTTTCTGCCCGGCGTGGAGGGGGATCCCAAGCCCGGGCCGTGGAACGACAACATTCGCGCCATGCAGGCGGCGGGCCGGGAGTATCCGCAGATCTGGCACATGTTCGCCTACCTCCCGGCAGCCACCGACCACCTGGCCCGCTTCACGCAGGAGATCATGCGCGGGCCTACGGCGCTGCCCGCGGGAATGCGCGAGCTGATCGCGGCTTACACGTCCTATCGAAACGACTGCCCGTTTTGACTGAAGTCGCACGCCGCAGTTGCGGCGGAACTGCTGGGCAGCGAGGAGCTGGTCTGGGGCGTGCTCCGCGACCTGGAGGGTTCGGGCCTGGATGAAAAGCACAAGGCGCTGTTCCGGTTCGTGGACAAGGTGAATCGCGATTCTCCGCGCATCACGCCGGCGGACATGCAGCCACTCTACGAGGTCGGATGGGACGACGAGGCGATCTACTTCGCCATCACCGTCTGCGCGCTCTTCAACTTCTATAACCGCTGGATCGACGCCAGCGGCGTTCACGCCCTCTCGGACGAAGCCCACCGCGAGGGAGAGAGGCGGACCGCCCAACATGGCTATTCCAGAAGCTAGCCCGCGCCTCGCAAGCACTCCCGCGAAGGCCCCGCCCCGCGTCAACCCCGGCTGGCTGGTGGTGATGGCGGCCTACTTCGGCGCCATGGTCAGCTTCGGCTCGCTGCTGGTATTCACGTTCGGCATCTTCCTCAAGCCGCTCGGCAGCGCTTTCGGCTGGAGCCGCGAGTCGATTTCCGCGGCCTTCGGATTCGCGGCCATCTCGGTTGCCGTCTGCTCCCCGTTCCTGGGCCACTTGCTGGACCGGTTCGGCCCGCGCCGCGTGATCCTGCCCTGCATGGCGGTGTTCGGCTTGGCCTTCGCCTCTCTCGGCTTCGTGACCCCCAGCCTCATCCACCTCTACGCGGTCTTCGTGGTGCTGGGAATCGTAGGGAACGGGACCACGCAGATGGGATACTCGCGCGCGGTCTCGACCTGGTTCGACGCGCGGCGGGGCCTGGCGTTGGCGCTGGTGATGGCCGGAGTGGGAACCGGGGCGATGGTGCTGCCGCCCGCGGCGCAGTGGCTCATTCTCGCCCACGGATGGCGCACGGCGTACTTCGTGCTGGGAGCGGCGGTTCTGGTATTTGGGATTCCTCTGACCGCGCTCTTCGTGAAAGAGCGCCCGCAGGGACTGCATGCCATTTCATCACTGGACGGGCGCACGGTCGCGCAGGCGCTTCGGTCGCGCGTGTTTTGGATCCTCGCCGCGACCCTGGTGCTCGGCTCGCTGAGCGTGAACGGCGCCATCACGCACCTTTCGCCGCTGCTCACGGACCGCGCTGTGTCCGCCACCACGGCCGCCCTGGCGGCGTCGGTCCTCGGGCTGGCGAGTTTCTGCGGGAGGCTGGCCACGGGCTTCCTGCTCGATCGCTTCTTCGGCCCGCGCGTGGGGTCCTGCATGCTGGCAGCGACCGCGGCCGGAATCCTGCTACTGGCGCTGGCGCGGTCGGCGGGGGCCGGCGTCGGCGCGGCCGCGCTGATCGGATTGGGACTGGGCGCCGAGGCCGATGTCACGCCCTATCTGCTGACCCGCTATTTCGGCCTGCGCTCGTTCTCGACGCTCTACGGGTTCACCTGGACGGCCTACGCGTTCGCGGGCGCCATCGGTCCGGTGCTGATGGGCAGGGCCTTCGACGCGACCGGATCGTACGCGGCGCTGCTAGTGGTCCTATCGGGGGGAACGCTAGTGGCGGCTGGGCTCATGGCGCTGCTGCCGCGGTACCCGGCGGGGAAGGCGTGACGGGTTTAGTGGGATAACGTGATCGGTGGCGACTACAAACAAAGCCGATCTTTCCCGGATCACGGTTGTGCCGGGTCATCGCTCGGGCCATGCCTGCATTCGTGGACTTCGGGTAACTGTGTGGGACGTACTGGACATGCTCGCGTCCGGCATGACCGAGGATGATGTCCCGCGCGACTACCCGTACCTCGAGAAAGCCGACTTCCCCGCGGTCTACGCCTACTCTTCGCAGGCTGGGCGGGAGCGAATGTCGGTTGAAGCTACACCGCATCTTCACTGGCGATGTCGGCCAGGAGAGCACGAGCCCTTTCATGCTGAGGATCGAGAAGTAAGGCGCGACCGAGATAGTGCTTCGCTAGGTCGAGTTGACCGCGCTTCTTGCATAGTCGTCCGAAGTTCGTCTATGTCACCGTATCGTCAGGGTCCAAACGGAGCGCTTGCTCGAAGAACGACTGGGCTGCATCGAAGTCCTTAAGTACAAACTCGTGGATGTTCCCTAGCGAGAAAAGGGGCGAGGTCCATTTCGGCTCAAGCTCGCGCGCGGCCTGGAACTCCGCCACTGCCGATTGGACGTCGCTGCCCCACAGGTAGGTCCCAAGGTAAATGTGGGTCCAAGCGTCGCCGGGCTCAAGTTCGATGGCCTTTCTCAAGTGGCCTTCGGTCTCTTCATCATGAGTCCCGCGCTTGCTCAGCGCCCATCCCAGCTCCCTGTGGGCGACGGCGTAGTTAGGGTCGAGTTCCAAGGCCCTCCTGAATAGTGCTTGCGCCTCGGAAGGGCGATCCTCCCGGAGGAGGACGCCGAGATTGTAGTACGCCTCCTCGTAGTTGGCGTCGAGACGAATTGCGCGACGATAGGCCTCTTCCGCTTCCAAGGTCTTCCCGAGATTACGCAACGCAACTCCCAGCAAGCTAAAGCTGGATGCACTCTCTTCTACGGTGCACGACCTTTCGAGATAGCCTTCGGCAGCCTCGAAGTCCCCACGGCCAATGGCGAGGAGCCCCAATCCATTTAAGGCCGGTGTTGAACGACCGTCGATCTTCAGCGCGCTCGTGAACGCGCTCTCCGCCTCATCCTTGAGCCCCGGCTTCTTTGAACAGCCCGCCAGACGTAAGAATACGTTTCGGGTTGGATTGGAAATGGCGAGTTCGCGCCAGACGGCTAGCGCGCTGTCTTCCTGGCCGTCCTCCTCGAGGCGAACTGCTTCGTCGAAACGCTCTTGCGACATCTTCACCATTGTGGATCAAGTCTGCCGGACCTGGAGGTCCGGCGCAGTCCTGGAGGACTGCCCCACTCCAAGCGCGCGCTGGCCGGCTTCCAGCACCTTCAGGATCTCCTCCGTGTCGTAGACGCAGCCGCCCCAGGTTCCTCCGCTCACATTCTGGAGGGCGGCCCAGAGGCGGGTGTCCGCGGGCAGCGCCGGATCGGGGGCGAGGCCGGGGGCGGGCGGACGGTCGCGAAGCACCTGGTCGGGGTTGTCCACTCCCACCAGATTCACAGAGCCTTCGAGACGAACGCGATCGATCACGATCTCGATGAGGTCGCCGTCCAGGACCTTGCCCAGCGGCCCGCCCGCCAGCGCCTCGGGCGAAAAGTGCCCGATGCACGCGCCCGTCGAAACGCCGCTGAAGCGCGCGTCAGTGATCACGGCCACGTGCTTTCCGAAGTCGAGGTGCTTCAGCGCCGAGGTCACCTGGTAGATTTCCTCCATTCCCGCGCCCGCCGGGCCGCGGCCGGCCAGCACCAGGACGTCGCCCGCCCGCACGGTCCCGTTCTTGATCGCTTCCATGGCCGCCGGCTCGTTGGTGAAGACGCGGGCCGGACCCCGCTTGCGGTAGACGCCATCGGCGTCCACTACCGAAGGGTCGATTGAGGTGCTCTTGATCACCGCGCCTTCGGGCGCCAGGTTGCCCTTGGGAAAGGTGACGGTGGAAGTCAGGCCGCGCCGGGCGGCCGTGGCGGGGTCCATGATGACGTCATCCGGGTCGATCCCTTCGCGCTCCTTCAGCAGGCGACGCAACCGCGCGCGGCGTTCCGAGCCCTCCCACCAGTCGAGCGTCTCACCGAGCGTCAGGCCAGAGACCGTGAGCGCGTCGAGCGAGAGCAGCCCCAGGCGACGCAGGTGGAGCATGACCTCCGGCACGCCGCCCGCCAGGAACACCATAACGGTGGGGAAGTTCCGCGGCCCGTTGGGCAGTGCGTCCACCAGGCGCGGGACCGTGCGATTCACCGCCGCCCAGTCGTCCACTGTGGGCCGGCGGAGACCGGCGGCGTGCGCGATCGCCGGCACGTGCAGGATCAGGTTCGTCGAGCCGCCGAAGGCCGCGTGCGTCACCAGCGCGTTGTGCACCGAAGCATCGGTGAGAAGCTGGCGCATGGCGAGGCCGCGCCGCTCGAGTTCCAGAACGGCGCGCGCCGAACGGCGGGCCATGTCCAGCCAGATGGGGTGTCCCGAAGGCGCCAGCGCCGAGTGCGGCAGCGACATCCCCAGGGCCTCACCGACCACCTGGGAGGTCGCGGCGGTGCCCAGAAAGTGGCAGCCTCCGCCCCGCGACGCGCAGGTGCGGCAGCCCGCCTCGGCGGCCCCCTCGATCGTGATCGCGCCGTGCGCGAACCGCGCGCCGATGGTCTGAACCTTGGCGGTGTCCTCCCCTTCCTCGGGCACCAGCGTCACGCCTCCGGGGACCAGCACGCTCGGCAAGCCGCCCGAACCCGCCAGCGCCATCATCATGGCCGGCAGTCCCTTGTCGCAGGTGGCGAATCCGATCACGCCGCGCCGCGTCGGCAGCGACCGGATCAGCCGCCGGAAGATGATCGCCGCGTCATTGCGGTAGGGCAGGCTGTCGAACATTCCGGTGGTGCCTTGCGTGCGTCCGTCGCAGGGGTCGGTGCAGTAGCCGGCGAACGGCACCGCGCCCAGCCCCTTCAGTTCCTCGGCCGCGGCTTGCATCAGCAGTCCGACTTCCCAGTGGCCGGTGTGGTAGCCCAGCGCAACCGGCGTGCCCTCGGCGTCGCGGATCCCTCCGTGCGTGCTCAGCAGGAGGATCTCCTTCCCGCGCAGGTCCTCTGGCTTCCAGCCCATTCCGACATTCTGGGACCAGGCGAACAGATCGCCCGAAGGGCGTTCGCGCAGCATCGCGGGCGTGAACGGCAGCGAGCCCTGGGGACCCGGCGCCTTGGCGTGTATGTCGTAAATCGATCCGTCGCCCGAATCGAGAATGCGTTCCGGAGAGTCGGCCATGACATCAGGCTAGCAGCCGTCGGCCGCCCTCAGAAACCGCCGCTTGACGCCGATAAGAAAAGTGGGGCGATTTGTGTCAACTGCACCGGCGGTACTGCTCTGCGGCGCTATGCTCGGTCTGGGCGGCTGGTCCGCCGCGGGCGGCGCGGCCAAGCCCGGCTTGGTCTCCGTGAGGGCGCTCGCCGTTGGTGCCCGCCTTGCTCCCGGCACTCCGGTGTGCGTCCGGGGAACCGTCACGTACTTTGACGCCATGATCGGTTTCCTGTATCTGCAGGACGGGCCCGCCGGGATCCGCGTGGATATCCGCGGAGCCGGGCTGACGCTGTCTTACGGCCAGCGGGCGGAAATCTGCGCCCTGGCGGGCCCCAAGGAGCAGTCGTTCTCGCTGGTGCAGCCCAGGGCCAGCGTTTTGAGCGCGCCTGGGATGCCCCAGCCCGCCCCGGCCAGAGCGGCGGACCTGGCCACGAACCGCCTCGATGGCGTGTGGGTGGAACTGCGGGGCGTGGTCCGCGCGGCGTTTATCGAGCGCACGGGCCGTCTGGGCCTCGATATCGATGTCGGAGGCTCGCGTCTGCGGGCCCACGTCCAGGAGTTCGAAGCCGTGCCCTATCGCGATCTGGTCGGTTCCGAGGTGCGGCTCCGCGGGGTGCTCACGAACAGCCCGGATCTCGACGGCCGGCGGGTCAACATCCAGACCTGGACGCCCGCCTTCCGGTTCTTCGACATCGAGATCCCGGCGCCCAAGATCGAGACCCTGCCCACCATGTCCATCGACCAGCTAAGGCGCGCGGCAGCGGGCCGGGCATGGCGGCGCCGCGTCGTCCTGCGCGGAGAAACCTCGGCTTTGGGGGACGGGCCCGGGCTTCGCTTGACCGATGGCAGCGGCCAGGCGGAAGTCCTCACCGCGCCCGCGGAGCCCGTCTACATCGGAGCCGACGCGGAAGTGGCTGGCTTCCCCTTCGTCCGCTCGGGCGTTCTGGTGATCGAGGACGCGATCGTCCGGCAGTGTGCGCGGTCGCACGGGCGGCGGCTTCGCGTGCTGACCACGGCCGCCGAGGTCCACGACTTGCCGCCCGAGGAGGCGGGAGTGGGACTTCCGGTCAGGCTGCGCGGCACCGTCACCTATTACGACCCCTACTGGCGGACTCTGTTCGTGCAGGACCGCACCACCGGCGTCTACATCGATCTGCGCGGCAGACCGGCCCCGCACCTCAGGTCGGGCGATGCGGTGCAGGTCGACGGCGCCAGCGCAGCCGGGGACTTCGCCCCGGTGGTGCGCGCTGCCAGCATTACCGTGCTGGGACCGGGAACCATGCCGGCGCCAGACACGCCCGGCATCGACGGCTTGCTGGAAGGGCGTTACGACAGCCGGTGGGTAGAGGCAACCGGAGTTGTGCAGGCCGTCTCGCGGGAGGGTTCGCATGGAGTGCTGGAAATGGTTGAGGGCACGCACCGGTTCCGGGTTCACGTCCTCGGGCCGCCCTCCGCGCTGTCGGACTTGGTGGATGCGCGGGTCCGGGTGCGAGGCGTCTGCAACACGCTGTTCAATCAGAAGCGCCAGATCTTCGGCATCGAGCTGACCTCGCCCGGCCGAGAATATGTGATTCCGGTCGAGCCAGGGATCAAGGATCCCTTCGCTCTTCCGGTACGGAGCCTGGGCGCGCTCATGCAGTACTCGCCGGAGATGGGCGGGCATCGCGTGCACATCCGGGGCGTGGTCACTCTGCGGCAGATGAGCGGATTGATCTACGTCGAGGATGCGACCGGGGCGGTCCAGGTGCGGCTGGTTGCGCCGCAGCCAGTCGAGCCGGGCGACGTGGTGGACGCCGTCGGCTTTTCCACTGGCGGCCAACTCGCGACCTCGCTCGACCGTGCCGAGGTGCGGTTGGCGCCCTCCCATGCCCGTCTCCAGCCCACCCACTTGACGGCTGCGGAAGCCATGGAGGGCCAATACGATTCGCGCCTGGTCGAGATCGACGCCCTGGTGATGGACCACCTGACCACCTCCACCGAGCAGGCCCTCGTTCTGCAGGCCGGGAACACGAACTTCCACGCCTATCTCGATCAGGCGCTGGGACACCTCTCGTGGCCCAGAAACGGCGCCCGGGTGCGAGTCGCGGGCGTCTGCTCCGTCCAGGTTGACGAGGAGGCGGCAAGGGCCGTGCCCAAGGCATTTCGGTTGTACATGCGATCCGCGGCAGACATGACAGTCCTGCGCGACGCTCCCTGGTGGACCACGCGGACCGGATCCCAGGTGATCGCGGTCATGGCCCTTTCCTCCCTGCTCACTTCGGCGTGGGTCTTTGTCCTCCGCCGCCGTGTGCGCAGGCAAACGGTTGTCATCGGAAAGAAGCTCCAGGAAGAGGAGGCGCTCAAAGAGCGTGCGCAGGCGGTCAGCCGTGCGAAAAGCGAGTTTGTCGCCAACATGAGCCACGAGATCCGCACCCCCATGAACGGGATTCTCGGGATGCTGAACCTGGCTTTGAGGACCGACTCGGCGGCGGACCAGCGCGCCTGCCTCGACGACGCGCTGACCTCGGCGCACTCGCTCATGGATCTGCTGAACGACGTCCTCGACCTGTCGCGCGTCGAGGCCGGGCGCATGGACCTGGAGGAAGTGCCCTTTTCCCTGCCACGGATCCTCCAGGAGGCGGCCAGAAACATCGCGCCCAAGGCGGCGGAGAAGAAGCTGGCGGTAACGGTGCACTGTCACCCCGGCGTCCCGGAATGGGTGCGCGGAGACCCGACGCGCCTGCGGCAGGTTCTCGTCAACCTATTGGGAAACGCCGTGAAGTTCACCGCGCAGGGCGAGATCTCATTGAGCGCGGCGCCGCTGGATTCGGGCGTGGAGTTCTCGGTCCGCGACACCGGGATTGGAATCGCGCCGGAGAAGCTCGGCCTGATTTTCGAGCCGTTCCGGCAGGCTGACGGCTCGACCACTCGCCGCTATGGAGGCAGCGGGCTGGGTCTGGCCATTTGCGCCCAGCTGGTCCGGATGATGGGCGGGCGGATCTGGCTCGAAAGCGAACCCGGCCGGGGCAGCGTATTCCATTTCACGGTTCGGTTTGCGGCGGCCAAGGCAGGCGACGCCTCGCACAGCGCGAACGCCGTAGCCGAGTCCGAGCCTCTTCCCATCTCCGCTTTGCGAATCCTGCTGGTCGAGGACAACCGCATCAACCAGAAGATCGCTACCCGCTTGCTCGAGGGCCAGGGGCATCGGGTCACCACGGCCGAGAACGGCAGGGACGGAGTGCAGCGCTTCCGCGAGGGCGGTTTCGAACTGATCCTTATGGATGTGCAGATGCCCGAAATGGACGGATGGGAGGCCACCCGTGCCATCCGCGATCTCGAGGCCGGCTCGGGGCGGCGCATCCCGATCATTGCCATGACCGCTCACGCCATGAAAGGCGATCGCGAGAAGTGCATCGAGGCCGGCATGGACGGCTACGTCTCCAAGCCTGTTGTCGTCGAGGAACTACGCCAGGCGATCCTGGACGTGACGGGCCGCTTGGCCTAGCCCTCGAAGTGAGGCGTCGAAGCACTGCTCCCCCACCCCGAAGAGTGAGGAATCGGCCGAGGTGCGCATCGAGACCTATTCCGGATGCCGCGCTGGCACGGCCGTCACCCTCTACGCGATCGAGGGCGGACGCCATTTCTGGCCCGGCACGCGGCTGAGCGGCAACCAGGTCCCCGCGACCCGACTCATGTGGTCCTTCTTCGCCCGGCATCCCAAGCCGTAAGGCCGGGGCGGCGTTTCCCCTGCTTTACGGCGCGAAATACCCGTTGATGTCCAGCACCACCTGCGTGGGGTTGGTGACGAAGATGCTGATCGCCGCGTTCGTTCCCGCCGGAACGATCGCCGCGTTCGCCACCACCGCCCCGTCCCCCGAGTTCAGAGTGGAAACGAGCGGTTGTGGCGATCCCGCCGGCCAGGCCGTGAGGTAACCGAGCGGCCCGTCGGGAACCACCGTCACGTTCACCGAATACGCCGCCGCCGTCGCGGGCACGTTGCAGCCGCTGGCCGGGACCGCGAACGAGCGCGTGGAATCCGCCTCCATCTCCGGGCCGCCGAACGGGCCGTTGGGATTCCGCGTATCCGCGACCCGGCACGGCGTCACCGGATAGAACGACAGCGCCCCCGCGTGTCCGGCCGGGCCGAAGTAACCGTTGATGTCCAGGATCACGTCGGTCGGGTTGGTGACGAACACGGAAATCGCTTCGTTGGCGCCGGCTGGAACGATAGCGGCATTGGCGACTACCTTGCCAGTCCAGGAGTTCAGGGTGGAGACGAGCGGGCGAGAAGATCCCGCCGGCCAGGTAGTCAGATAGCCGAGATAACCCGCGTCCGGGACCGCCGTCACGTTGAGCGAGTAGGCGCTCGCGGTAGCCGGAATCTGGCAGGGACTGGCCGGAACGGCGAAATCCCTGCTCTGGCCGCCGGCGATGGAAGGCCCGCCAAACTGGCCGGTTAGGTTTCGGGTATCGGCGACCCGGCACGGCGTAGCTGTGTAGAACGACGACGAGCTCGCGCTGCCCGTGGAATCGAAGTAGCCGTCGATATCGAGGACTACGTCGGTCTGGTTGGTGACGAACACGCTCACTGACCCGCTGGAACCGGCCGGAACGATGGCCGCGTTGGCCACCACGCTGCCGCCCTCCGAATTCAGGGTGGATACGAAGGGCTGAGGCTGGCCGGTAGGCCACAAGGTCAGGTAGCCTAACGGACCGTCAGGCACCACCGTTACGTTCAACGAATACGCCTGGGCGGTGGCCGGGATGTTGCATCCGCTTTGCGGAATCGCAAACGAGCGCACCGAGTCGCCCGCTAGCGTGGGACCGCCGAAGGGTCCGGCGGGATTCCGCGTGTCCACCACGCGGCAGGGGGCCACCGGAACGAACCGCGAGCCGCTCGGCGGGGGTGTTGGCGTTGGGATTGGTGTTGGTGTGGGCGTCGGTGTCGGTGTGGGCGTTGGCCTTGGAGTCGGTGTCGGTGTTGGGGTCGGCGTTGGGGTCGGGGTTGGTGTCGGGGTTGGTGTCGGCGTCGGCGTGGGAGTCGGGGTTGGTGTCGGGGTTGGTGTCGGGTTGGGGGTTGGCGTTGGTGTCGGCGTCGGAGTCGGAGTCGGGGTCGGCGTTGGGGTCGGTGTCGGTGTTGGCGTGGGTGTCGGCGTGGGAGTTGGGGTCGGCGTTGGAGTCGGCGTTGGCGTGGGAGTTGGAGTAGGTGTTGGGGTCGGAGTCGGCGTCGGCGTGGGAGTCGGTGTTGGCGTCGGGGTTGGTGTCGGTGTCGGCGTTGGTGTCGGTGTCGGCGTGGGCGTTGGTGTCGGCGTCGGGGTTGGAGTCGGGGTGGGCGTGGCCGCTGGCTTCGCCGAAGCTTCGTTCGACATGCCACTCGTGCCGCCCGCATTCACCGCCGCCACCTTGTAGTAGTACGGCGTGCCATTGGTCAGGCCGGTGTTGACATAGGCTGTCGTCGCGATGCCCGTCGCAATGGGTGTCGTGCCCTCGCCGCCCGCCGTGGCGCCTCGGTAGACGTTGTAGGACGCCGCCCCGCTGCTGCCCGTCCAGCCCAAGCTCACCTGGGCGTTGCCTGGCGTCGCCGTCAGTCCCGTGGGTGCGGGCGGCGCCGATTGGGCGGTGGTTACGGTGATCGTCGCCCCGTTGCTGTTCCAGTAGTAGTCCGTGCTCCAGCCGGAGTCGAACACGCCGATCTCGACCGTGTAGGTTCCGGTCGCCTGCGTGCTGGGCACGGCCCACGTGTACGAGTACTGCTGGCTCTGGCCCGCGGTGAAGTTCTGTCCGCCCCAGACGCTGGTGGCTGCCGCGTTGCCCGATTGGTCGAACACCTGCATCTCGACATTTCCGTTTGTCAGACCCGACGTGCCGGTGTCCTTGACTGTGACCGCGATTACGGTGGACGCTCCCACGGCCACGCTGGACGGAGTTGCCGTCGCCGAGGAAGTGAAAGTGAGCGACGAATTAACCGTGATGCTCGCAGCCGACGCATTCCAACTCCACTGCTGCCAGGTCGCGCTGAATACCCCCACCTCTACCGTGAACGTGCCCGCAACCGAGGGCGTGAAGGCGAGCGTGTACTTCTGGGACTGATTGGGGGTGAAGCTCTGCGCAGTGAAGTTCTGCGACGCAGCCGTGTTGCCGCTGGGATCGAGGGCGATCACCTGCACGATGCCCCCGCTCAAAGTGTTGGCGGTGCACGTGACGGTCGCGGTGATGGTTGTGCTCGTCCCCTGGGTGACCGGATTCGGTGACGCGCTCGCCGACGAAGAGAACGTCGGCGGCGCAATCGGCGTGGCGGGAAGCTCGGCTGAGTTGCCGCTCGTGCCCGCCGAGTTCGTCGCCGAGACGACGTAATAGTAAGTCTTTCCATTCGTCAGGCCGGAATCGGCAAAGCTGGTCGGCGACGGGTTGGTTACCGTGCCAATGGGCGAGTAGGGTCCGCCGCTCGCCGTTCCGCGCTTGACGGTATAGCTTGTCGCTCCGCCGCCGGCGTTCCACGTGAGTGTGACGGTGCCGCTGCCTACCGTTGCCGCCAGGCCGGTTGGAGCCGTCGGCGGCGACGTGACGCTGCCCGGTGGAATTACGAATAGCGTGATGCTCTGCGACGGGACGGTGGTGCCGATCGCGTTGCTCGTTACCGCGACGCTTCCCAGGCTCGTGATCGACGTCTGCGACGCCGACGAGATCTGATACGCCTGCGCCGAGCCTGTAGTCCCAAAGTTGGCCAGGCTGACCGTTACCGGAGTGCTGCCCTGCTGCTTGTTGATCACCATGACGGTCAGGGCCCCGTCGGAGCTGCGGACCGCGGCAAACGCGGAAAGGTTGTCCGGGTTCGCCACGCTAGCCGAAACGCTGGTGTCTCCAAACGTGGAGCCGTGGCCGTCGTAGTTCCGGTAGATCTGACTGGCGAGGTAGGTCACATAGTACGTGGTGGGCGTGGTGGTCGTGTCTGTCGCAACTGTCCAGCGAGTCGCCAGATCCAGTCCTTCCCGCCCATAAATGCCCAGCACGTCGGCTTGGGTGGTGGCCCCGTTGAGGTTCGGCTCGTCCCCCCAATTGTATTCGGTGCAGCCGATTTCGAGGCCGGGATAATACTGACTCACGAAGCCCTTCAACACTGAAATCCAGTTCAGAACCCGGCCGTTGATGCCGATATCGCCATACCAGTACGGATCGCTGAAGGTGGGATCCCACAGGATGCGGGTTTGCGCGTTGCGCGCTAGCTGGGTAGCGAGAGAATCGTCGCTGCCGGGACCGTCGTTATAGCAGTGAACGGTCAGTACGTCGAGCAGCCGCACGCCGTGGGTTTGCTCATACTGATAGAGCTGCTGCAGCAGCCAGGGATAATAGTAAGTCTGATTGTGCGTGTTGTAGTCGGAGCCGCTCCCGCTCGACCCGTTCGCCTGGTCGAATCCGCTGTAATACATCGCCCACCAGCTCCACTCCTCGAAGCCGGCGATTTTCGCGTTCGGATCCGCGGCGCGTATGGCGCCGGCGTAACTGACGATGGCATTGTACATGTCCTCGTAGGTGGCGGGATTCGGATGGACGTCGCGGTGAGTCGAGTTCCAGATGGAGGGCTCGTTGTCCAGGAGGTAGTATTTCACTCCGGTGCTTGCCGAGGCCCCTCCCCAGGCGCCGACTAAGTGCTGCAACCAGCCCTGCTGAATGGCGACGCTGTTCGGCACGCTGGCGTCGCTTGGGTCGTTCTTGACGTTCTGACCGTTTAGCAGGACGCCGTTGCCCGCGTCCGAATTCCATGGATCGGTGGCTTGCTGCGCGCCGTACTTGGCGACCGAGAAGGAGGCGAGCGTGGCGTTGTTGGGTCCGAGTTTGGCGAGATAGCCGATCATGGGGATCGTAATCATCGGCTCGGCGCTCGGGTTGCCGGCGCGGGTGTCGCTGATGAAAGAGTCGGCCTGTTCTCCTGGCGTCGCCGTACCTTCGAGATAGGTCTCGAAGTACCAGTCGCTGCCGGTGTTGAGGGCGTTGACCTGCCAGTTGTACATACTCGTGGCGTTGCCGCCGGACCTGTTGAGGGGAGCATTCAAGGTACTGATGTCATAGGTAGCGCCATAACTCACGCCGTAAATGTTGGGATTGATCGGGCGGTGGTTGGCGTTGGCATCCACGCTCACGGACGTGGCGGGGTTCTGGGCAATCGCTTGTGCTCCACACAGTGTTACAAGGAGGGCAATCGCGATGAGACGCGCGAACGGCCTGTCTCGCAGCCTGCCCGTCGTCAGAACTGCGTTCGTAGCGGCAATCATGCTGGCTCCTGTGTCGGTGACAGAATCGTGGAGGATCGGATGCTAGGGAGTCGGCTCCATCAGCGTCGTGGCGCGGCCGCCCCGCCAATGGCACGGGAGATCAGACGAACACAGATCGTGCTCCCTCCTAAAACCTTGCATGGCCAAGGTTCTATAGGTACTGGAGCCATGTTAGTCCTATGTCCACTTCAGGTCAATAGGAAATTAAGAGGTGAAAAGCTTTGGATGATACCCGCAGTTGTTCTGCTTATATGCGCTCACTGCGGGCGCGCCCGGGGTCGTTTGCGGGTATGCACTCTAACGAGATGTCGCCTTCGAGGATCCCGCGGTCCGAGACTGCGATATCCACACGGCCATAGATCCGCGGCTCTAGCCAACCGAACTGGTGGGCGGCGGTCCAGCCCAGCGCGGCAAGCGGGATACGAGTTTCTGCGGGCGGGTACACGTTGTCCTCTCGGGGGTTGCGCCATCCAGGCCGCGCAGGCCGCGCCCTGAGGCGCCAGCCGAACCGGCCGGCAGGTTGGTCCGGTTCCGACTATCTTGGCCAGGCGCTCGCCGTCCCGTTGCGACTTAGTCCTCCTGATGGCACGCGGCGGCAGAAGCCACAGCGTCAGGAGGGAGACCTTCGGTTAGGCGAACAAGGTTGGGGCGAGCGGTCTCAACTTGGCTGTGACATTGGCGTGAGGACCGAGCGCGCTCAGCGGGAGGGAGATCCGGCGGCCGTCTGCTCGCGCCAGCACTGCGCGTAAAGGCCGCCGGCGGCCAGCAGATCTTCGTGGGAACCGGACTCATGCGCGCCGCCATCGGCCAACACCTGAATGAGGTCGGCGCGCATGGCGGTGGTCAGACGGTGGGTAATCAGGAGGACGGTGCGCCCTTCCGCAAGCTTGCGGAAGCGGTCGAGCCAGTCGGCTTCAGACCAGGGATCCATGGCGCTGGTGGGTTCATCGAGGATCAGAATCGGGGCGCGCCGCAGAAACGCGCGAGCGAGCGCGATGCGCTGCCACTCGCCGGCGGAGAGCTCGGCGCCCTCCAAAAAGCTCTTACCGAGCAGATTGTCGTAACCGGCGGGCAGGCGGGCGACGATTTCTCCGGCGCCGGCCGCTCTCGCCGCCGCCTCGATGTCGCTCTCGCACGGAGTAGCCTGCGCGTCGCCCAGGGCTATGTTTTCCCGAACGCTGGCATTGTAGCGGACGGGCTCCTGAAAGAGCACCGTGATGCTGTGGCGGAGCTGATCCAGCGAAAGGCAGCGCAGGTCGGCGCCATCCATCTCGATCCGGCCGGCGTCGGGATCGTAGAAACGGCAGAGCAGCTTCACGAGAGTGGTCTTGCCCGCGCCATTGGGACCCACAACGGCGACGATGCGGCCGGCCGGGATGGCCAGACTGAAATCGAGCAGGGTTGCCCGATCGCTGCCGGGATACCGGAACGTCACGTGATCGAATCGAATGCCGGTCTCGAGCGTGAGGGGGGCTGGCTTTGGCGCGGGGGGCGACACGATGTGGGAATCGAGTGCGAGGAACTCGAAGAGATTGCCCAGGAACAGGGAGTTGTAGTAGAGCTGGCCGAGGTTCTCGAGCAGCGAACGCATCAAGCGGAGGCCTTGCTGGAAGGCTTGATAAAACAAGGCCAGGTCTCCCAGGGTGACTAAGCCGCGGATGGCGCGCCAGGCCATCCAGACAAGGCTGGCTCCGCTGACCGCCAACGCCAAGGCGCCGGCGCTCAGTTCGGCCAGAGCCTGGCTCTGTGCCAAGTCGATCCTCTCCCGGCGAAGGCGCGCGCGCAGGCCGCGGTAAGCCGATTCGAAACGGCTGCCGAGGGAGAAAAGGCGCAGTTCGGAAGCAGCCTCACGGCTCGTCAGCAGCCAATCGTAGTACCACGTGCGTCGCCCGTCGGCCGTGGTCCGCAGGTGCCACTCGTGCTGGCGCGCGGTTTGCCGCAAGACGACGTACAACGCGGGCAGCGTGCTCAGCAGCAGCGCAGCAGGCAGCCACGCGCCGAACGGAACGAGCACCGCGAGCATGGCTGCGAGCGTGATGCCGTTCTGCAGCAGGCTTCCGAGGCTCTCGAGGAGCTGCACGGGCCGGTACGATGCCTCGATGCGGGCCCGGTGGAGGCTGTCGTAGAACTCTGGCGAGTCGTAGAAGCCCAGATCCACCTCGATGGACTTGCTGTGGATCAGGCCGGTGATGTGGTCCTGGACGAGCTCCGCTTGGGCCGTGCGAATCCACGAAGTCGCGCTGCGGAGGAGTTCCGCCAGGATGGCGGAGGCTGCGACTAGCGCGGCGACGATCAGAACCGGCCGCAGGCTTGCCCAGGAGCCGCCGGCACGGACCGCGGCCAGCAGACCGTTGACCAGCGGCCGCGAGAGGTAGACGGTTGCAAGTGGGAGCAGGCCCTGGATCAACAGGAGCGCGAGCCCTGCGGCGGTCCAGGCAGGGGCCGCGGCCCAGACCAGCGCCAGGGTGCGCGGAACATACCGCAACTGGAGCGCGAACGCCTGCAGCTTGGACTGAAGAAAGCGGACCATGGCGCCCTACCTCCGGCACTCCGGGGCAGGGGCCAGCGGGGAGGGGATCCCGGTTCGGGCGTAGGCCTTCTCGCAGTCCAGGGCTGAGGGGCCCAGAACGTCGCCTGCCATCAGGGCGAGGCCGGGGCAGCGGGTGCAGGAAGACAGGTTCACGCAGGTGCGGCAAACAGGCAGATCGTGCATTCGGGTGGCGCGGATTCCGCTGAAACCGGGCGAGGCACTCCAGATCTCCGCAAAACGGCCGTGGCGCAGGTTGCCGCAGACAACCGGAAACTGGACGCACGGCATCACGTCTCCGGAAGGCGAGATGTAGCACGCGCTGTGGCCCGCTCCGCAAGGGTATCCGTCGAGCGCCTGTTGGTCGGGCGGCGGCGGGGGCGCGCAGAAACTCTCGATGTCGTCCACCACTCCGGGATCGCGAAAAACCTTCTGCAAACCGTCGAAGGGGATGCGCAAGGAGCAGAGCGAAAAGTCGCCGTCGAATGAGGGACCGACCGTGGCGTCGATTTTGGTTTCGACGCCCAGCTCCGCGCCCAGGGCCTGCACCTGCGGGTAGTCGTCCAGGTTCTGGCGAATCAGGACGTCAGTGATACGGGCCTTGACACCGTGACTCACGAGCAGCCGGATAGCATCGAGGGAGCGGACGAAGGAGCCTGGCACGCGCGTGATTCCCTCGTGGACCTCGGGCCGGTGGGAGTAGAGGCTGATGTGGACCTGGGAGACGCCCAGAGAGGCGAAGCGCCGGGCGTGGGCAGCCGTAAGAAGGATGCCGTTGGTTTTGAGAGTGAGGCTGAAAAGGAGAGAGCGGGCATGTTCGACGATTTCGAGGATGTCCGGGCGGAGCAGGATCTCTCCGCCGCTGAGGCTGAGAAAAAAGGTCCCGGAGGCGGCCAACTGGTCCAAGAGGTTCTTGACCTCGGCGGTGTCCATTTCAGGGGTGCCGCCGTGATCGAGATAGCAGTGCACGCAATCCTCGTTGCACCGCCAGGTCAGGTCCAGGTGAACGCTGAAGGGCACCCGTAATCGGGTGACCTTGGCGGAGATTTGTGCGACCAGAGAGCTCATTCGGTTACGGCGGGCGGGTCGATGGGCTGTTCGGACAGAATGAGAATACCATGCTGGGCCAGCCGGCGGCACAGATCCTCGGCGTCGGCGTAGGCGGTTTCGGGATCGACTTCGAACTCGGAGCAGACATGAGTCTGTACGAGGTCGGCGAGGGGCGTGCGGCCATCGGCAGCCTGCCAGATCCGGGTGGCCACCTCGCTCAGTGTAAACAGGCTGGAATCTCGTACCGACATTACGATCATCTCTCCGTCAAGAGCGCGGGCGGCGATCGCAGAACTTCTAGCGATGAAGAGACTCATGAAACAAACTCCCAAACGGCAGGATCGGGAACAAGTGGCTGCCCGTGCATGTGTGGCAAGGTGCGATGCGCGCCGTGGGCCGTTTCAGAAGGCGCTGTCGGCGCAGGCGTGGGATTCTGTGACGCCCTGACCCTGGGTGCTCTGAGCCTGGCAGGCGGGGACTGCGGCCTGGAAGAGGAGGAGCTTGGGCTCAAGGGTGCGGCGGAGGAGGGCCGCGAAGGCGCCGACGATCATGGGTTGGGAGTCGGAGGCCATCCGATGCCCGATGCGGACGAATTCGGTTTCCGAGAGGGGCACCTCGAGCGTCCAACAGCCGCCGGGTTCGGCGTCGCCGATGCGCTCGTAATGTACGGCGTGGTCGAGGCGCATGGAGAGGTCGTTGAAGCCCAGGTCGATGGAGGCGCTGCGGATGGCGGTCCAGCACTGATCCACGGTTTGGGCGGCGGCGAGCGAATCCTCCAGGGTCCGCAAACGGAGTTGCGCGTTGAGGACCCGCAGGAAGGTGCCGGGGAAGACCAGGCGGCGCGCCAGATGGAACTCGATATAACCCAGGTGGCGGATTCCGAGCCAGGCTCCGGCGCAGAACAGGATGAGAATGAGGCCGCCGAACCGCTGCCCGAGGGAGTTCTGTAAAAGGGACAGCGTGGCGCCGATGTAGGCCATGAAATAGAGAAGAAGGACGACACGGCGGGGGGTGAGTCCGCGGTCCAGCAGGCGGTGGTGGATGTGGTCGCGATCGGCTGCGAAAATGGGCTGGCCGCGGAGGAAGCGGCGAACGATGGCCAGGCCGGTATCGAGCAGGGGGACGGCGAGGGCCATGAGGGGCGCGGTCATCCCGAGGACAGTGGCGGACTTCGATGACCAGATGATTCCGTAGCACCCGAGCAGAAAGCCGACGGAGAGACTGCCGGAATCGCCGAGGAAGATGGAGGCGGGATTGAAGTTGTAGCGGAGGAAGCCGAGGAGGGCGCCGGCGAGCGGCGCGGTCGCAAGCGCGAGAGCGAAACTACCCTGGCTCAGAGCGGCGATGAAGATAGTGAGGGTGGCAAAGAGCCCGATGCCGGCGGCCAGGCCGTCGACGCCATCGATCAGATTGAAGGCATTGGTGCACCCGACAAGCCAGATCAGCGTGAGAGGTACGTGCCACCAGGTGCTTTGGAAGTGTATTCCCCCGATCGAGTGGATCTGCACTTGGGCCCAGCAAGCGAGGCTCGCGGCGCAGACCTCGCCGGCCAGTTTCTGCCAGGGGCGGAGGCCGATGAAATCGTCGAAGAGCCCCGTGGCGAGGATGACGACGATGGCCGGCAGGAGCTTCCAGGCGAGCGGAATGGCCACGGCGACCATATGCCCGCCCTGAAGCGGCACCAGCGAGACGAGCCCGAGAGCGCCGGCGCAGGCGAGAAGGATGGGGACGCCACCGGCGCGGGGAACGGGGGCGGAGTGGGTCTTGCGCCGGTGATCGGGCCGATCCAGCCAACCCCAACGACGGAAGAGGTTGCGGAAGAGAGGGGTCAGCAGCAGGGAGAGGGCAAAGGCGATGATACCGACGAAGGCTATGGAGAACATAGAGAGTATTCGGAGGTCAGGAGGTGCGACGGAGATTTCGGACCGCTTGCCGGCGCACGCGGTTCGGTTTGGTTCGGTGGCTAAATCGGTCGAGACCGGCGGCTAGGAGCATCGTTCGCCCGCGGCGCCCTGACATCGGACACCCAGCGGCAGTGAGAGAGCAGCCGGCGGGTCGCTGGGGGGGCAGCCAACGATCCGTCGCTGGCACCCATATCGGTCTGAGGCTGCGGTGCCCACATCAAGCCGCGGGATTGTGATAGCGTGGTGAGCCTATGCGGCTTCCGTACGGTCGCAGGTTCTATTCGGATCACGCCGATGGCTCCATTCGTTCCGCTTCGGTGGTTGTGCCGATGGTGCTCGAAACCGTTCCGGCTCGCAGCGTCGTGGATGTCGGTTGCGGTGTCGGGACGTGGGGAAAGCAGTTCATCGACAACGGGGTCGCCGAATTCACTGGAATAGACGGCCCACATGTTGACCCTGAGCTCTTGAAGATTCCAGCGCAATGGTTCATCGCGCATGATCTTGAAACCCCGCTACGGCTCGACCGCACATTCGATTTGGCAGTCTCCCTAGAGGTGGCAGAACATCTGTCTCCGCAGAGGGCGGCTTCCTTCGTCTCGGATCTGTGTGCCCTCGCTCCCGCGGTCCTATTCTCAGCCGCAATACCGGGCCAATGGGGTACCAATCATCGGAACGAGCGGTGGCCTGAGTACTGGAGGGCTCTATTTGAGGCTCTGAGGTTTGAGCCCTACGACTGTCTGCGCCGCCGCATTTGGTGGGATGAGCGTATCGAGCCTTGGTATCGCCAGAACCTTCTTCTTTATGCACGGACCGACGATCGGGAGAAGTACGCCCACTTGGACTGCCGTGGGCCACTCTCGCTGGTGCACCCGCGGACTCTGGAGAAGTACCGGAAGGGCCATCACAGCCTGGTCGTGCCGTCGATTCGTGCCGGCTTTCGGTCACTGTGGCGCGCAGCCCGTCGGCTCCCCGTTGCTTGGCGCTAGTGTGATGCGTCGCAAACTGCACTAAGTGTGATCGTCCAAAGGGCAAACCGGGTATAGCCATGAAGTTTCTCCGGGTGTCACAGCGTTCGCGCGATCAGCCGGGAAGCTCGTATGAGGTAGTAGAGCGGGAAACACCGTGCCGGCAACCGAATCTGGGCGAGATCCAAGGGCGAAGGTGCGAACATGCTCCACCAGAGCCCAAGCTTGGGACCCAGACCTTCGAGCAGCCGCGACTGAAATCGGAACTCGCGAAATCTGTCGCGCCACGGGGATGGCGAGAGTAATTGGTTGTACGCAATCGTATATGCCAGTGTGTCCGTGCTCAGGTCTAATCGTCGCAGCACGGCAGGCGGGATTTGTGCTTCGAGGACGTTCCGGGCCAGCAGCAGGCCGAGTTGCACGGTTCGGAGGAGCGGCCCCCTGTGGCAGCCAGCAAGGAATCGGTCCCAATCGAGCGATGGAAGCGAGACAAGACGGGCCACATCGGACAGCCACAGCAAGGACGGCCAGCCGTGCTTGGCTCCGTGGACGCACAGGAATCTCAACTGATCTTCCGGGCAGAACGCTGGAACCGGACGCCCTGCTACGTCAATCGGGACGAGGTGTTCCCAGGAGGCCTCGAAGGAGGAGAGCGAGAAGTGCTGCGGGCCGGCGCCCCAGTGCAGGTCCACCGCGGCTCCGGAGGGTTGGTGCCTGAAGGGTAACTCCTCGTTCCACTTCAGGAATCGTGAACCGATCTGCTCTTCCCGAAGCGAGTCGTCGTAACCCAGGGCTCTGAGGACGGCTCGTGCAGACAAGACGTCCTGGCGCTTTACGAGAAGGTCGAGATCGCTGAAGGGCCGCAGCGCTGGATGGGGATAGAGGGACCAAGCCAGCGTGGGTCCTTTGAGGGGCACGACCGGGATTTGAGAGCTGCGAAAGGCCGCCATAATTCTGAAGAGCTCCCCCGTGAGAAGCAGGCTCTTTTGGGCGGCCGCGCGAAAAGCGGCGCGGAGAAGATCGAGCGTGGCCTCGGGGACGAATTCCGGGCATGACTCGTTGAGGCACCAATAAAGGAGCGGAGTGAGACCACGATGCTCCGCTTGGCTGAGGAGAGACTCATAGTCCATGCCGGCCCGTATCAAGTGCCTGACCGATGCGCGATCGGGCTGCGCCCGGGCGGCGAGAAGGAGCACCCTTGTGACGGGCGACGGACACCGTGGTTGGACTCCTTCGCGCGACATCAAAGATCCCAGAAGTTTATCAGCCGCCACGGCCGTGAGAGCAGGGAGAGCCAGTTCGTGGAGAGGAGGGCCGTTTCCGAGGCGTAGGGTTCCGCGCATGCCCCCGGATGGACCATGATCTCTACGCTCGAAAACCGCGGCTGCCATCCGGAGGACAGACGATCGACGAAGATGGAAAGGGCGGACATACAATCCGTCGTCCGGGCTGCCGGAGGAAGCCGCAGAGCGGCATTGTACAGGGGGATCGCAATGCGATTCCTCAAGCGCGGTGGATGATTTCGGGGATAGAGGTTCAGACGCGCACGCACGCGAGCGATCTCGAATTCCCTTTGGAGCGACTTGATCATCGGTAAGAAATCCGGTCTGGTGTGCACGTGCCAATGGGAGTCGATGTGGGACACTCGGACGCCGCTCTGAGCGACCCTCCGGATCTGAGCGGCGAACTCACTGTGGATCGCGGCCAGTTGGCGGGGGCTGAACCGTCTGTAACGAAGCGCTTCACCTAAGAGGCCCTCGCTGCTCAGCAAGGAATTCAAAGCGGGAGACGAGGTTAGCGGCGCGTATTCGAGCAGATTGAGGTGCACACCAAACGAGGACTTCTTGTAGGCAGGAATCTTCTTGAGGCACTCGGGAAAGGCTGGAGAGTTGGCGATAATCGAGGCGGACGTCACCCGGTTCGCGTCCAACTCGCGAAAGATCGCGTCATTGACCCGGGTGGAAGCACCGAGATCGTCCGCGTTGATGATGATGGACAGCGGCAGGGCCATCTGCACGGTTCCCACTATCGATCGCTTCCGCTCGCGCCGCGAATGCCCAGTCTGCTGCGGGTCAGGCGCCGCAGTTGGAACTCTACTGCGCGAGGGTAGAGTGCCGCAGACGCTGCGAACTCGGCAAGGGACAGGGCGCGCCGTCCGTGAGCCTGGTGAATCAGAGCCCTGCGAAAACAACGTTGATGCCATACCCTGAACTTGGTCGCCATGCGGCGCCAAACGGGGCGCCGGCGCCAATCCGCGCAGAAGACGTCGAAGCCTGGCTCGGGCCGGTGTGCGTGGTAGGCGCGGTCGCAGGCCAGCGAAAACGCCATCGCGCAAAGTTGCTCATCGACGCGCACAAAGGAAGTGGAGCTCTGCGTGAGGCGGACCAGGAACAGAGGCTCGTCTATGTTCGCCAGTTCCCCGCGTCTCGCAAGCCGCAAGTAGAAATCGAAGTCGCAGCCGGCGTTCTTGACTTGAGTTGTAGTTGAACGGGCGTCGTCGCCACGAAGCATCGCCGAGGAGTCGCAGAGCGGCGCTCGCCCTGCTTTAAGCGCGGCCAAGGTGCCTTGGCTCCCCTCGGGATAACGGAAAGCGGGCAGCACGACTCCATCGACGAGGAATTGGACCTGGGTGCCGACCGCAACTACGCCGGGATTTCCGGCGAGGAAGTCCAGTTGCGCTTCGAAGCGCCGCGGGAGGGAGATATCGTCCGCATCCATGTGGGCGAAGAAGCGCCCACGCGCGGCGTTGAGGCCGGTCTCGCGTGCTCCGCTGATCCCAGGCTCGCGGCTGTTGAACATCCGAATCGCGGGGTGGTGCAGAGAGGCGACGTAGTCGGTAGTCCCGTCCGTCGAGGCGTCATTAACAATCAGGATTTCGAAGTCCTTCACGGTCTGCGACAAGATGCTCTGAACCGCGTCTGCGATGAACGGCATGCCGTTCCGCACCGGCATGATCACGGATATCAGAGGGGCAGCCGCTGGCATCTCAGCAAGACCTTCCCTGAAGCGCAGTGTGATAGATGGTATTGACGAGATCGGCTTTCCAGGACCAGGCGTAGGAGCGGGACCGATCCAGCGCGGCTGCGGCCATGCGGCGACGGAGCGACTCGTCGTCGTGCAGTGCAACGATCGATCTTGCCATCCCTGCCTGCAGCGCGCCAACGGAAGTCGCGGGGACACGGAAGCCACACTCTTCGGTGACTGCATCGCGGAATCCGTACAGGTCGGGACAAATCACCGGGAGAGCGCTGCAGAGGGCCTCGACTACCACCGTCGAGGTGAGATCGTGCAGACTACTTACGGCCAGCACATGAGCGCTCCGCATTTGGAGCACTGCTTCCTCGCGCTTCACCTGTCCCAACCAGTTGCAGCGGGCCGCCAGGCCCAGCCGGTGGCACTCCCGCTTCCATGCAGGGGTGAGGGGGCCCGCGCCGAGCACGGTAAGACGCCAGTCCACGCCGTCGCCCGTTTGGGCCAGAGCCCGGAGCAGGACCGGAAGCGCCTTTCCGGGCAGGTGCAGGCCACTCCATAGCAGTCTCAGAGGCTCACCCTGATGGCGCCGGCTTATATCCGAGAACGAAACGGGCGGCTCGCCGATTTCGGAAATCACCTCGGACTCGCGATGATAAAATCGCCGGATTTCGGACTGAATACCGCGCGTCGCCGCGATGAGCGCGGCGGCCTGCCGGAATGCAGCGCGCGGAAGCGGCGCCCAGCGCCGGTCGAACTCGTTCCAGACGTTCCGGGCGGCATAGACGCATGCGCCGCGCCATCCCATGGCTCCGAGAAGAGCCCAGGGGGTCTGCTCCAGGCCGCCGATCGGTCCCCAGACAAACGGAACGCCGAGCTTCCACAGGTGCCCGGGAACGCGGAATCCGACGTAGGTTAGTTGGTGCGCTAAATGGAACCGGTGCTCGGCATGTAGCCGCAGAGCCGCGCGATAAGCATCCCGCTGCCACTGGTTTGCGTAGGTAACCAGGAACGTGGGGTCCCAAACGCGCTCGATCAGGCGCAGACGTCGATGGGGGATGTACTGAAACCTGAGGCTTCGGCCAAGGTCGGGGTCGTGCTTGAGCTCGCTTTCGATCTCAGGACGGTATTCTGAACCGGTAAGAACCCACAGATCGTGGAATCGTGCGAGCGAGCGGACCCAGCCCCAGCCGACGCCGCACTCCGAACCACGCAGCGGACTGCACGCATAGGCTCCCACAATGACGCGCAGGCGATCAGGCATGGATTACCGCCGGCTGGGCTTTTCGACGCCAAGCGATCCCACTTCGGACCGGGAGCCTGCCCCCAGGTTTCGCGGCAGCAAGCGCGGAGAGGTAGGCATACACAGCAGCCATGATCAGGAGATCCGGAGCATAGCCCGCCGTCGTGGTCTCGGGAATAGCGCGGACCGTAAAGAACGCCATTGTGGCGCCGCACTCAAGCAGGGCTATGCGGTCATGACGCCAGAGTGAGTCCCTTTGCCGCCACAGCCGGAAGAACAGGAGCCAGCCCGCTATCCATGACAGAACATACGGGACGAAGCCAATAACGCCCGCCGAGAGCGCGGCTTCGAGAAAACTATTATGAATATGGCCGATCAGGAGCAGGCGGTCCGCCCATTGTCCCCGGCCAAGAAGCGGCGCTTGCAGGAAGGCTTCCCACCCCTGGGCGTAGTACTCGGTTCGGCCGCCCATGGTGTATAGCCCGCTCTCGGTCTGTCCGCGTTCGAGATAGACGATGACCTTCTCGGGCAGTATTTGAGCGGTGTCGGAGCCGACCATGAGGAGCAGCGTAATGGGAAGCAAGACGAGAGCGCTGGTTCGGAGCCGGGGCTGGAGTGCGGCAATGAACAGGAGTGCCGCAAAGCATCCGAACACCGCACCGCGCGATTGCATTCGATAGACGATAAACAGCCCCATCCCGAAGCCGGCGAGCAACACCCCGCGTATCGGCCACCAGCGCACGTAGAAGGCCCGTAGCAAAAGGACCAGAGCGCCAACAGCGGCCCAACGCGCAACCCCCGAGCTGCGCGACATTTCGTTGAGCTCCAAGTTGATGTCGTATCCACTTTGAGAAGAGCCGAATATGCTCGTCTTGCCGTAAGCCGCTGCACCGGCGGCCACAACCAGCGTTGCGAACCAGGTCCCTAGTAACAGCAGGCGTGCGACGCGTTCGGGAACGGGCGCCGTGCCGACGAGCCGGTATGTGACGACAGTCGCCAGGAAAGCGATGGACCAATACGTAGCGTAGCGAGGATCGGGGGAAGCCGTGCCCGCAACCAGGGAAACGGTTCCGTAAAGGGCAAGCAAGGTCAGCGGAGAATCCAGAATGGAAAGCCGCAGGCGGTAGTCAAGCAACCGGAGAAGGGCGAGTATCAGGACGGCGCCGGGCGCGTAGACGCGAGCGAGAACGAGGAAGTCGGACACGGTGCGCGGGTTGTCCGGAACCAGCCACGGACCCGAGTTCAGGTTCACCCAAAGAGCGGATGCAAGTAGCCCGGTGGTCCAGAGGCCACGGTAACGCGGATCTCGGATAGACGGTATGTTCAAGTTCTGGGCTCCGGAACGGCTCTGCCGGGAGAAGACACACGGAAGCAGTCGGGGATCCCCTGCAGGTTGCCAATCGCGCGGGCGGCGTGCGCCGCGTCCAGCGACAAAGCGGCGTAAGTCGCCGTGACCAGGAAGCGCAGGGCAAGAGCCAGACAGCACCGCGGCACGCTTAACCCGTGCTTCCGTACGAAGTACATCCGGTTTCGTACTTCGATGCGCCCAAAGGTGCGGGCGGAACTCCGGCCAGCGGGCGAAGAGCAGTGCTGGAAGTGGGCATCTGCCACGACCGCCAGCGCGTGGTGGCGGCCGATGCCGTAGCTGAGATCGAGATCCTCCAGATAGCTGTAACCGTCGAAGAACTCATCGAAGCGGTATTGTCGCAGGAGATCCGCACGCCAAATGACTGCCGTAGAGGGTAGCCATTGCGCTTGCATGGAGCGCTCGATCTGGCCGAAGACGTTTTGCCAGCCGCTAGGGGCCACAGCGCCCGGATGCCGGCTGTATAACCCCAGGAGATCCAGGATCCACGACGTTGCGCGGCTGCGGGGATGTGGTCGCGCATAGTTCCCGAGATTGAACGACGCTCCCGCGAGCCCTGCGGGTGCGGTATCCCAGAAGGCGAGCATCCGTTCGAAAGCGTCCGGCTCGAATACGTCGTCGTCATCCGCGAAACCGATCAGGGAAGCCCGCTCGGACACACATGCCAGGCCCGCATTGCGCTGGGCGGCCGCCGAAGGGGGCCAGTGCCGGATGTACTCGATTGGAAGATCGGGGAACTCGGCGATGACGTCGTGCACGGGAGATTCGCTGGAATCGACCAGAACGAACTGGCCGGGGCGGCAAGGCTGCGCCGCAACGCTGGCCAACAGACGCCTCAGATCTGCGGGGCGATCCTTGGTCGCGACGATGAGGGCGAGGAAGTGTTTCATGCTGGGACGGCAGAATGGTGGTTGACGACTTGCAGCCGGGACGCCTTCCTATACGGCCGGGACACCATCCATTCCCTCAGTGTTCGGCTGACTTGGCTTGCCAACGGCGGCGGATGCGCCGACGCCGTGCGAGCGCCACGGAACGGAAAGCGCCCATCCGAGAAATGGCATCAGAAAATACTGGCCAGCCAAGCTGTAGCGCCGGTCGGCATAGACGACGAGACTGATCGCGGAGATGTAAGCCGGATACCACAGCAGCCATCTGGTGTCCGGGGCGCTGCGCCAAAGCCACGCCGCTGCGGCGCAACACGTCAACAGCGGAATGACGCCGAACAGCAGATAGAGGGCTGCCCGTCCGATGGCCTCGCCATATCTGCCGTTGGCGAGAAGCGGTCCGATCACGGTGAACGTGTCGAAGAATGTCCCGCCAAAGACTTTCATCCTCCCCGGCGGCGAAATCCACGCGTCGGTGAGTCTCACGAGGCGCTGGCACACGAAGTCCGCGCGACCATCGCTCCACTCGGATCGCAACCGTTCCCGAATCCGCTTCCAATGCGAGGCGGCTTCTTCGCCGCTCATCCCGCCGGGATGCTGGAACACGGCGGCGTATGATGGATCGGAAAAGTCGTTTGAGAGACTCACGCTGACCGCGGCGATCATGACGTTGGGATCGCGTAAGAATACGCGGTGCGAGTGGGCGAAGTTGCGCACGAGCCAGGGGCTGATCGGCACGAGCCACAGAAGCAGGAATAGGAAGGCTCTCTTCAACGCGGGCCACCGCCAACTGCCAGCGAGGGTGCAAATGAGAATCAACCCGGCGCAGAACAGCGCGGCTTCACTCCGGGTGAGTGTGGCCGCCGCGAGCAGCACCACGCCCGCGCACCTCCGCCCCGTCGGCCAGCGGCCGGCCGGACCCACGAAAAGCCAGCAGCCCGCCAGCAGCAGAGTGATGTACAAGGTTTCAGTGACAAGGTCGGCGACCCACACGATCGAGCCGATATGAAAGGCGCCCAAAGCCGCGGTCACGCGCGCCGCCAGGAGGCCGAAATAGTGCAACGCCATACAATAGACGACCACGACTGCCACGAGCGAGCAGCATATCTGCAAGAGATACACGGGCAGCGCGTGGACTCCCAACACTCCGTAGACGGCGGCCACCAGGACGGAATAAAGCGGATCGCGGATGGTGCAAGGGATGAAAGGAGCGTGAGCGGATAAGGAGAAACCATTGCCATGGAGGATGTTCTGCGCAGCCTGGGAGTAGTCCAGACCGTCCGGAGTGACCCGCGCGTTGCCGGCGACCACCGCGAGCCTCAGGGAGAAGGCTACGGCGATTACTATCCAGAGCACTCGATCCCGAAGGAAGGTTCTCCCGGCGCCGATCCTTATCTCAGCCCTTCGGCCTCGGAGCATCTTACTGGAAGCGGGAATCAAGGGGGGATCGATTACTTCCGGCACAGTACAAGCAGGCCGTCGCCGTCGCCAGTTGTCGTCTTCGTATCGATAAGTCGCAGGAGCTTCAATACGGGGACCAAGGCGAATCGAATCGGTCCGGGCACCCGATAGTATTGGAGCGCCTCGGAGAGTTCGAACGACAGCCTTCCCCAGAATCCCATGCTGTATTCGGCGGAGACGATCTGAAAGCCAATGCTCTTCAAGTCCGCCACCAGGCTGTCCATCTCGTAGTGCTGCCCCACGTGTTCGATGGCCGCCCAGCGCTCGTGCGAGGCGGTGAAACGCTCGCTCAAAATGCGCTTTTGCACCCGCGTCGGTATGCGCACCAGCAGCATGCCGTTCCTCATCAGGGACCGATAGATGTTCTCCAGCACCCGCCGGTTCTCCGCAATGTGCTCCAAGACGTCGAAGCTGTAGACGAAGTCGAAGGCTTCCCGCTCGTCCAGGTCCCGAAGATCGAGCTTTCGAAACTCGAGGTTCGGAAGGCGGAGCACCTGCTGGATCCTGGCGCAGACTTCCAGCGTGCTCTCGGAGGTGTGCAGCCCCTGCTCGCCGACGTCCACTCCCGTGACCCGGCTGTCGGGAAACCGGCGCGCCATGTAGAAGGCGAATGTCCCATTGCCGCAGCCCGCATCCAGCACCGAGGAGAATGCGAACCTGCTGGCCACGCGCCGGAGATAGATGCCGTTCATGAACGCGCCGACATGCGGTGTGCCGAAGAGCAGGACGTACAGCTTGCCCGAAATCCCCCGCCGTGCCACGTTGGCACGAAAGATATCCGTCAAGCCGATCCTGGGCCAGCGTAGAATCAGCTGGTCCAAACCGGCCGGCGCGAACCGTTCTGTTTTCCGTTTCATTTCTTCCGTGGTCGCCGCTCTTATGGCGTGAACTCGACGTACCACCCCGTGACAGCGCGGGGCCGGCACTCCGATGCCGACTCACCTGCTTGCTCCGGCCGAGGCCGTCGTGCTCGCCACGACGTTCCCGCAACCGGATGTCGTTTACGATCCGGAACTTCCATCTTGGATTGGAGCAGTGAGGTTCAGCATGTTTTCACTTGAAGCACCACCGGGCCGACTCGAACAAAGAACTGCCGTCCTATCGTCCGATGGCTGAGGCATCTGTCTCCCCGGCTCGTGAACCACAAGATCGCTTCGAATGGATCAAGCGAGTTGATCGCGTCGCTGTCGGGAACCCAGAAATGGGTATAGTTTGGCACAAGCGGCCTGTAGTGAAATGCCGTAGGATGTTGCCGAGTCAGGTATTCGAACAATCGACTCAGCCGAACAGGAAACGTACACATAGCGCGGAAAAGACGGGCGTCCCGAATCGGAATGGAGGCTTTTATCAGCTTGCCCTCGAAGCCGAGATCGGCGTAGGGGCGAACGGCATACCCCTGGGCGCTCCAGCGGCGGGTATACCAGGCGGGATAAAGGAACAGCCGCCCCTCGGGGCGCAACACGCGGCGCATCTCGACAAACGCCTTCTCGGGGTTGGGGACGTGCTCGATCGTATTTATAGTCCAGATGGCGTCAAAAGAGTTGTCCGCGAACGGCAGGTCGGTAGCTGAGGCGGCAACAAAGGGTTTATGAAAAAAGCGTGCGGCGGTTGTCGAGATATCGCACGCCACGTATGTGCAAACGAGGTCTTGCAGCCCGCCCGTGCCCGCTCCGATCTCGAGGACGCGTATTCTATCGAGGTCGCAACCAAGGACGAAGTCTCGAATGAGGGCGATGTGATCCGAGCGAACCCTTGGATGGGCGTCATGCACGGCATATGACTGAACCACTCCGCAGTCGCCGCTGAGTTCCGGGGAGCCTTGCTCAGCGTAGGAATGATCGTAGAAAGTCCTATACTCGTCTCTCATTCGCGGACTCGCACTAGCGCGCTACTCATTCAACCTTTTGGCTGGCAAAGGCGGGAAGGCGATTCCAAAGGCTCCTCTTAGGACCAAACCGCTTCACGTCTGGTGACGGCAGCGGTTCCTCCGTCAAGCCTTCCGGCCGCGCCCTTGGCATTTGGCCACGGTGCATTGGGGCGCTACTCGGCCAGAATCAGTATTGAGTACCCCCCAAGCAAACGGACAGCGAGTTTAGCACTGAACTTCGCCAACGGAAGCCGCACCAAATTGGCTATGCGAGTTCGGACCGCTGTGGTCGGTGTGGCGCGACCGCTTTCTGTGAGAATCCAGTCAACAACACGATGCCCGGTATACTCAAGCGACTTAAGCGCCGTCTCAATTGTAAACACGTGGATGTGGCCGAACCTGTCCCACGCATTGACTCCCCGCAAGATTGCAGTCACGGGCATATCCAATGGAATGTGATAGAGTTTCCAGCGGCCTTTCTTTTTTGTCCGTCTCAGAAAGGCAAAGCAATCCTCTATGTGCTCGACGACGTCCATCACCAGAACTAGGTCGTACATGGCAGGATCGGCAAACCCATCCCCAAGTACATACCGACATTGAGGAGTTGAGAGCCTTGTGCTGATGGCGTGCGCTTGAGGACTGATTTCGTAACCCGTAAAAGTGGCGTGGCTCGGCAGGAGCTTCTGCAGTTCCGACAGAATGCCTCCGGCGCCACAGCCGATCTCGCAGATAGTATCGACTTCAACGTCAGGGTGCCGCGCCAACATCCTGACAATCTGTTTCGCCTTGAACAGTGAGTCTTCCAAATGCCATGTGCCACCTGTCTTGTCTAAGTATGAGCCGTCCGTGTAAATGTGTTCGCCACCTTGGTGTGGGTGCATACTTGTCGCCGATCCAATTCATGCAGTCAAACGCCGACAGTACTGAAGCGCGATAACGTCAACGAAGGATGAAGGAGAACGCGCGACAGAATGGGCGTGGCCGTAGAGGGTATGTCGAGACCCGCAATTATCATCGAGCCCCTGTCACTGCGGTTGGCCCTCAAGGAGTGCAGCGGTTTCTCGGGGAGCGATCAACGTGCCTGCTATTTGGGCTCGCGCCTCGCGCATGAACCGTTGGGCGCTGAACAGTTCCGCGCGGCACGCAAGATGAGCCCGAAGCGACGATTGGAGATCCGGGTTCTCCAGAACGGCCTGTATCTTCTCTACCGCCGCCGCTTCGTCGGCAAATAGAAGATCGGGACGGTTGAGGATCTCCGCCTGCCCCCCATGGTTGGGCGCGAAGACGATGGCTCCCGCCTTGACCATCTCGGCGATCGAGATGCCGAACGGCTCGGAGGCGCGCGCTTGGATCCCGTACTTGTAGCGCGCCAGCAGAGTGGCCTTCTGTAAGCCGGACACGGGCCCCTGCAGGCACGCCCAGTCACGGTTTGCCTCGCACAGAGCCGTTATCTTTCGCCCGTAGCCGTCCGCGGGGATGCTGCCGCAAATATGCAACGTCAGGCGATGTCCGTGACTGCGCAACGCGGCAATAACTCTGATCGCCGCCTCGATCCGCTTTTCGGGTGCAATACGGCCGATCATTACAAACCCCTCTTTCTTGGCCGGCCAGGGGACGTCGGGAAATGACGCCCACACCGGGGGATAAACCACCGGAAGCGGAGGCAGTCCATAGTGCTGCTGCAATTGGGCGGCGGACCAATGTGAGTTTGCAACCAGGCGATCGTCGGCAATGGGGTTTCTGGCCGACGGAGATGCGCAGGCGCGTGCGAATGACAGATAAGCGCGGCGCAGTGGAGTGTCTCTGTAGATCAGGCCGGGCGCTTGCGGATCGTATGTCTGCCGAATCTCGGCGTGCCAAGAGAAGTCGGCGATGAAATGTACTGCCGGCATGCCCCAATCCGTGATGTTATACGCGCTGACGCGCAGATCGTACTCGGATGCGATGCGCCGGGCGAAGCGCTGGTACAGAGAGCAGCGCAGGGCAGCCGCTGTCACGTTCCCCAGCAAGCCCAAAGAGGGCGCGTAGCGAACGGCGACGTCGGCGCGATTCAAGCGCGTCCCATAATACCGGTTCAGTTCCTCCAGGTCCCAGCCCTGGGTCGTGAAAACCGTCACGTCGCAATCCGATTTCAGCGCTTCGGCCAGCCACATCAGGGTCGCTTCCGATCCTCCCCGGGCCAGAAAGGGGTGGCCGATCACGACCCGTGGACGGCGGCCGATAGCTCGAACGAAGTCGATCGTCTCTGGATCAGGCATTGCCGAAAAGGGGCACCACGTGTCCCCACCATTGAGCGCGAAATAGCATTTGTTCGTCATCCGGGCGAACAGGCCGCTAGGAAACCAGGGGCGTGTTCGCTACGACACGGTGGCGGCCCATCCGGCAGCGCCGAAGTCTCCACCGTAGCTGCAGTACCAAGGTGCGGAGGAGAATGGGATGAAGCAGCGGCTTCTTCTTAAGGTGGCTATAAAACACCCACCGCGCCAGTTCTCGCCCGAACGCCCGTAGCCCGTTCACCAGTTGTGAAAGGGCGACCAGGGATCCGATCCAGTATGCGGACCTGCCCACGAGGCCACGCTCGTATGCGCCGCGCCACAGACGCAACGTTGTCCTAATCTGGGGCCGGGGGCGCTCAAGGCTATATCCGATCGTGCCCCAAAAGGCCGACCAGGCGAGCATGCGTCTTCGCCGAGGAGTGAGCATCTTATTTGACCGCAGCAGCGCGATCACACGATCGAGGAGCGCGAGTCGTTTTGAGATGTTACTCAGGCCGTTGGACTGTGACACCCGCGCGCCGTCATGTCCCCGATGGTATTGATCCACCTCCGCAAGCTGCTGGAAACGGATCCCAGAGGTCAGGGCACGGATGTGATACTCAAGATCCTGGCCGAAAGGCAACGTGACGTCCCACGGACCGACTCGATCGATCGCCGCCCGCCGCCAGAGGGGCCCGGAGGTGTACCACGGTGCGTGATACGCCAGGAAAGCGTCCAGGGCTTCCACTCCGTCGAACACGTTCATGCGATAGGCGGTCTCATCTGCATGCAGGCCGGGGGAGCCCGTGAAGTGCTCGGCCACAAACACAATGGCGTCGGCCTCGGGGTGAGCGGTCGCGTTTCGTAGCCGCCCGGCCAGCGCGTCGGGAGTCAATAGGTCGTCCGAATCGAGGAATATGACGAACGATCCGCGGGATGCGGACAAGCCCTGGTTTCTCGCGACTTGAGCGCCGCCGGCCGGCCCGGCCCTTCGCAAGGGGCGAATGCGCGGATCTTCGGCGGCCAGTTCCAGGAGAGCGGGCCACGTAGTGTCGCTGGAAAGGTCATCGACGACGACGGCTTCCCAGTGCTGGTAGGTCTGACTGCGGACTGACGCGAGCGTCTCGAGTAATAGTCCGCACCTGTCCTTTGTGGGAATAATGATCGACACCGAAGGATCGTTGCGGTCTTCAGTCATTGGCTGTCATATCCTGGACGCTTGCGGGCCACCGCACGCGGCGGCTTGGCGCAGCACGGCCCGGAGCACTTCAATGTTCTTCTCCGTGCTGCCGGCCTCTTCGATGCGTTCGCGTGCGGCGCGCCCCATTCTTAGCCGAAGTGCTGGGTCGTCCGCCAGGTGCAGCATTCGTTCCGCCATCATGCGCCAATCGCCCTGCTCGAAGAGAAACCCGTTGCAGCCTTCAGCGACTAAGTCGGCCATGCCGCCGCAGCGGCTCACGACCGCCGGAAGCCCCGTCGCGAGCGCCTCGGCCAGCGCCACAGGCGCACCCTCCACCGCGCCGTTCTTGTCCCGGAGCGAGGCTTGAACGAACGCGCTCGACGTCGCAAGAAGCCTCCGCACCTCACGGTTGGGCACCGCACCCACCATGGAAACGGCGCGATCTAGAGAGTGTTTCCGAACGTAGCTGGTCATTTCGCGCCGCATCGGCCCATCTCCGGCGACGATGAGACGAACGCCCGGCCGGTTCAAGTGTGTCAGGTGAAACGCTCTCAGGGTGGTCATCGTTCCTTTGCCTGGGACCAATCGCGATACCGCGATGAACCTGCAAGGCTGAGATCCGGTGCGATCCGAAAACTTAAACTCGCTGACAGGCGCTCCACAGGGGATCACGTGCAGTTTCTCCGCGGAGCAACCGGCGCTGACGAGAACATCGCGCATTTGAGTACTGACGCAAATAATGGCTGCCGCTTCCTGGAACATGCGGGGCAGCGCCCGCCGATACGCCGCGAACCGCATCAGTGTGCTGGCATCGTAGCCGTGGAAATGGGCCACCAGCGGAATGCCTCGCTCCAGGGATGCCGGCAATGCGCCGAGGGCGTTTGGCGCAAACTCCGCGAGAACGACGTCGGGCCTGTAAGAATCGAGATAGCGGGTCCACAGGAGCCGCATGTCGCGGTCCCAGGCGAACACGGAATCCGGGCGAGCAAGTCGCTTCGCATGCCAGCACGCACGGGAGATAAGGCGCGGGATGATTCCTTTGTGGAGTTCCCGGGGTTCTGAAAGATGCTCGATGTTTCCAATGCCTTCGCGGCTCGTCAGTAACTTCGGCCGAAACTCCTGGCATATTACATCTGCCGAAAAGGCCTGTATGTGGCGGAGGACGAATGTTTCGGACAGCTCGGGGAAGTTAAATGCGATAACAGCCGTCTTCATAACCCGTGGTACTTCGACGCTGCGTCTGCCTTCACTAGCGGTGTCGGAAGGCAGCCGAAATAGACCAGCGATCCCGGACAACCTCGTATCCCAACAGAATCGAGAAGACCGTCGGCCAATGAATATACGCCTCCCTGGGATTCCCGAAGGGAGGAGTGTTCACCAGCGGCACTCCCCGGAGGGCTAGGACTCCGACATTGGCGAACGACCTGGCGGAAACGGCAAAGTGGGCGCTGATCCAGGCGCGGGGGTATTCGAAACGAGATCCGAGCGACGAGACCTGATTCGTCACAACCAGGAGCAGAGCTGCGCCCAACCAAATTCGAACCAATCGTCTGGCGCCCTTCTTGTGCACGGGACCGGCCTGTGCCGGGACTACAATCGTAAGCTCCGGAACTGCACGTTCAACGGCCTCCATGTGAGTGGTTAAAGCGTTCGCACCTGCACTGGGGATTCGTGATCGGAAACGCCGCCGGGCAATGGCCCTATTGGTGAGCTAACGACTCCGCTGCGGAATGTTATCACGGCCTGGCGACGGACGGATATCAGGGCGGGGATTCGGAGGAGCGCGACGAGTAGTGCGTACACGATAAACCCAACGACCGTCGTTGCTGCGAGCCTGACCGAGGGCATCCTGGACGGCATTACCGAGCGAAGCGCGAACACGCACATTGCCATGGCGCTTGACGCTGCCAAAGGCTTCAAAAGATTTCGCATCGCTAGGGAAAACGGCAAATCTATCAGGCGCAGCGCTATCGTCCATGTGGGATACCAGAGGATAGGATAGAACACCGCGACGTAGGCGACGGCCACCCCATAGGCGCCCCAACGGAGCCCGAACGCAAACGATCCGAGCATCACTGGAGCGGTCACCAAGCTCCAGCGAAACATCAGATTGGTGCGGCCTGTTGCGGTATAGATCCAACCGACGGTGGTGGCAACGGCGTTTCCGAGACCGGCAATCGAAAGAACGCGAATGATCGGTACGACCCCAGTCCAGCGAGGGCCCCACAACACATGAATCAGATCGTCGGCTTCGACCAGCATGCCGAGCATGACTGGAAACGCGACCAGGGAGATCGACTGGCAGGCCATCAGGTATGTCCGGCGGAACGCTTCTTTGGAGTCCCGCAGGGCAGCCAGGGTCGGGAACATGACGGAGGACAGCACACCCTGCACCTGGGTGACGGGAAGCAGCATGAGTGAGTACGCGCGAGAGTATAACCCGAGTTCGGCCGCGCCGCAGAACCTGCCGATGAGCAGGTTATCTCCGTTACGGCACCAGTAGTTGACGGCGTTGAAGCCCAGTAGGTTCGTGCCGAAGCGCCAGAGGGCAGTACCGTCTCGCCAGTGAAACCGGAGTCCGGGCCTCCAAGAGACGAGGATCCACTTGAGTGTCACCGATACGGCAGTTGTGGCAAGCACCTGTGCCACCAGGCTCCAGACGCCGAAACCGTGCAAGGCCATAAGTACGGCGACGGCCCCGGCCAAAGTGGCGGCCGAACAGTCCACCAAAGTCAACGCCCGAAACCGAAACGCTTTCTGGAGAAGACACTGGGGGAGTGTTTCGATGGAACCAATCGCAAATGTGAGGGCGACTGCTCGCACCAGCGGGATTACCCTCGGATCGCCGTAGAACGTTCCGATCACCGGGGCGACGGCGATGCAGACGGACGTCAGCAGCATTCCCACGGCGATGTTCAGCCAGAATGCGAAGTCGAGCTCGGCGGAAGATGCGTCCTGCCTGTAGATCACCGCGGCGCTCATGCCGAAATCCGAAAACATTGCGGCGAAACCGGTGAACACGGTTGCCAGGGCGAGAAGACCGAAGTCCGCCGGCGCGAGAAGGCGCGCGAGTACCGTGACGACAAGGAACTGTAGCCCTTGCCGGACGACTTGCCCGGTTCCCGTCCAGGAGACGTTTCGCAGGATTGCCATGGCTCAAAGCAGCGACGGTGGCGAGCCGTTCGTGTCGGGCTTATTCACGCCGCCGCCATCGCCGGTTCGTTCGGCTGTGCTGGCGTCAGAGGTCGCGCCGGTTCGCACTGCGCACTCCAGCAAGTTCCACGGCCAGGTGCCACAGGAAGCGTGGCCCGTCGATGAGGTCGCGGCGCCAGAGTTTCTCGGGTTCGCGCAGGAAGCGATAGACCCATTCGAACCCGATGCGGCCGATCCAGCCGGGACAACGCGGCACGGTCCCGGCGACGAAGGCGAAGGCGGCGCCCACGCCGATGGCCACGGGAACGTCCAGGCGGTGGAGGCGCTCGTGGATCCAGAGATCCTGTTTTGGCATGCCGAGGCCCACCCAGAGGACGTCCGGGCGGGCGGCGTTGATGCGGTCCACGATCTCCCGGTCTTCGGCAGACGTGACCGGGCGGAAAGGCGGCGAAAACGATCCGGCGACGCGATGGCCGGGGTAGTCGCCGGCCAGCTTCCGCTCCAGGGCGGCCAGGGTGGCCTCGGTGCCCCCGTAGAAATAGCTGCTGTAGCCTTTCCGGGCGGCTCTGGAGAAGAACTCGCGCATGATCTCCGCGCCCGGGACTCTCTCGACGTTGTGGCGGCCGCGGAGGCGCGCCGCCCAGACCGGAGCGATTCCGTCCGGCACCCAGAGCTCGGCGCCGTTCAGGATTTCGCGCAGCGCGGGGTTCTGGTGCGCCTCCCAGAGACCGTGGAAGCCAGTTACGGTTACGCGGCGACAGCGGCCGGCGGGGGCCTGGATCCAGGATTCTATGTGGTCCACCGTCTCGCCGACGGAGACGAGGTGGACCCGAGAGCCGAGGATCCGGACGCGGGGAAGGCGGGTGGGGTGTGAGGCTTCGCCGTGCGCTAGGGGCACGCGCACCAGAGCGGGGGCGGCGCTAGTCATAGAGCGGACCTCTTGTCTTCCTGGGCATTCTCATCATCCTCTGAAGTCTGCGCCACCTATTCCTTGGAGTCCGGCGAGTAATAGTGGCGGTACTTGTCGTAGTAGCGGTAGTAGCCGTAGTGGGTGGACTTCTTGGGGTTCCAGTCGTTCAGGACGGTGCCGAGGACGTTAGTGCCGTCTTCCTGGAACCGCTGGCAGGCGTCCTTCAATGACTCGCGGGAGGTTTGATTGGCGCGGGTGACGATGATGACGCCATCGGCGTGGCGGGCGATGATGCGGGCGTCCGCCATGGTGAGCATGGGAGGCGTGTCGATGAGTACCATGTCGTACTCGCCGCGGACCAGGGTCACCAGTTCGGCGAGGCGCCGCGAGTGGAACAGGGAGAGGTCATCCTCATGGGAGGAGCCGCTCGGCATCACATAGAGATCGGGGATTTCGGTTCGCTGGACATGGCCGTTGAGTGGCGCGGCGACCGGCTCCTTCAAGCGAAGGAGGTCGGCGAGACCTTTGCCGTTTTCGACGTCGAAGACGCGGTGGAGCCGAGGGCGGCGAAGGTCCGCATCGATCAGGAGAACGCGCTGGTGGATTTCCGCCAGGGCTATGGCAAGATTCGTGGCGAGGGTGGTTTTCCCTTCCCTGGGAGCGCTACTAGAGATTACGAGGACATGGGGGTGATTACCGTGCTCGCCGGAAAACAGGATCGAGGTCAGTGTGGTGCGGAACGCCTCGGACATGGCGGAGCGCTTGAGGTCGCGGGTGACGAGCGCCAAATCGGAGCCGGAGGCGCCACCTGTGCCAAGGAGGTGGCGTGGGTGGAGCGGATCGGCGGCGGCGCTGGGGACGAGGCCGAGCTCGGGAATGCCGAGATAGAGACTGGCGTCGCCGGGTTCCTGGATGGTGCGGTCGGCGCGCTCGCGGAAGACCACGAAGGCGATGCCGAGGAAGAGGCCGGTGAGGAGGCCGATGGCGGTATTGGTGATGACGTTCGGCTTGTAGGGGCCGCTAGGCGGGACGGCGGACTCGACGACGCGAATATTGGAGGCGCGCAGAGCGGAGGCGATGCCGGCTTCCTTGACGCGCTGGAGCATGTTGTCGTAGAGCTGGCGGTTGGTATCGACCTCGCGTTTGAGGATGTTGTAGTGGTTGACGTTATCGGCCTGTTCGGCCATGAGGCGGACCTGGTTCGAGTAGTCCGCGGCGAGAAGCTTTTCGCGGCGCTGGGCCGATTGAAAGTCGTTGCGCATGCGGGCGACGATGTTGCCGCGCGCGTTTTCGAGGGATCCGGTGAGAATGTCGATCTGGGCCTGGATCTTCTTGACCTTGGGGTGGGAGCGGGTATAGGCGGAACTTAGCTCGGCGTACTGGCGCTGGAGGTCGGTAAGCTTGCCCTGGATGTCTTTGAGGGAGGGGTCGTCGAGGACTTCGGCGAGGGATTCGGGCGAAGCGCTGGAGACCAGCTCGATGCGGGACTGCTTGGCGACGCGGTCGGCCTGGGCCTTGGAGAGCTCATCCTGAAGCTCCCTGAGTCGCTGCTCGGCGACGTTGTCCTTTTCCTGGGTGAAGAGGAGGCCGGTCTGGCGGGCGTAGGCCTGCATGGCTTCCTCGGATTTCTCCAACCTGATTTTGAGATCTTCCATCTGGCGGGTGAGCCACTCGCCGGTGTGCTGGGTGGTTTGCCAGCGGGCCTCGAGACTCTGTTCGATGAATTCGCCGGTGAGGCGGTTGGCGAACTCTGCGGCGAGCTGGGGGTCGGTGGAATCGCAGGAGATCTCGATGAGGCGCGTATTTGTCTCGGAGCGGACTTTCAGGTTGCCGGCGGCCATGGCGATAGCCTGTTCCCGGTAGTTGACTGGCTTGGGGGGCGCCAAACCGAGGGCGTTGCGCCAGGCGGAGAGGCGGTTCTCGTTGGCGATCAAAGGCCTCTTGTCGAGATCGAGCTTGCCGGTGACGCGGTCGAGTAGTTCGCGGTTCTGGAGGATGCGGACCTGGGTCTGAATGTCCAGATCGGGGTAGTAACCGCTGCTCGAATCGGCGGTGGGGTTCATTTCGCGCATGTGCATGAAGTCCTCGTTCACACCCTGGATCTCGATGGTGGTGCGAGCCTGGTAGATGGGCGTCTGCGGGAGGGTGAAGAGGAAGCCGGCGAGAGTGCCGAGGAAAGCGACGAGCACGACGGTGCCTTTGCGGCGTTGGAAGATGCGCCAGTACTCGAGCAAGCCGCTGGAGGCGGGCTCGGGAGGGCGATCGTCGGCGGAGTAGTCGGAGTATTGAGGGCGCCCGAGCGAGCTCTGGTAGGCATCGCGCCGGACGATTTCGCGTCTATCCGAGTCGCCTGGAAGGAATCGATTCATATTTAGAGTTCACAACGGGAAAAGAAGATAACATTGGCAGGCGGAGCCGCCTGCTCCATGGGTTCAAGGGCGGTAGATGGCCAAGGTCGTGGCGATCGAGAGGGCAGCTTCGGCGGCCCGGGCGATGGCCTTCTTCGGGGCGCTCGAGGGAACGAACAGGATGTCCTCCGCCCGCAAGGGAACATCCTTGGCCTTGCCGAGCATGATCTGCCCGAGGTCTACGGCGATCTCCTCACGGCTCGCGCCTGCCTCCGTTGGACGGAGGATGCGGGCGCTCTTCGGAGAGGCGACTCCGCTCAGGCCCCCGGCCAGCGACAGGGCCTGCAAGACGGACAGCGTCTCGCGCTCGCGCAGGACATAGCCGCCCGCTCTCTGCACCTGGCCGGTGACGTAAACCATCTCCGCGCGGGGTACGCTGATGACGTCGTACGGCTTGATCACGATATTCTCTTCTGGCTTGCTGGCATCCAGGATTTCCTTGAGGCGAACCTCGGCGACGCTGTATTTCGCAGTGGCGTCGTTCTGCGCGGTTTTGAGCGGGATCGGGCCCCACTCCAGACGCCGAGTGATCTTCAGGCTGTACCCTGCGTCATCCGCCAGCCCGCCCGCGAGCGACAGGATTTCCACCAGCGTCTTGCGGCCTTCGAGTTGGTGCACTCCCGGGCTCCTCACCGAACCGATGACGGAGACCGGCTGGCTGCGGAACTCGACGATCGAGACGCTCACCTCGGGCTCCTTGACATATTCCTTGAGGCGCCGGGCGATCTCGTTTTCGAGCTGCTCCACGGTGAGCCCGGCGGCTTCGATGCGGCCGACGAGCGGCAGGCGGATGTGACCGCTCATTTCGATGCGCGTCGGCTTTTCGCTGATCTCCTCGACGTCCAGAGCGCGGACGGTGATTTGGTCGTCCGGGCCGAGAACGTAGGTGCTCCGAAGCTGTCCTTCGCTTGCCTCGGGCGCCGGCGGGGCTTGAGCCCGTCCTGCCAGCGCAAGGGCCAGCAGCGCGCTGGCCAGCGACAACATACGGGGTGGGCTCATGATGTCCCTCACTTGCCCGCCCGCCCGGGCGTGATTACGATCTGGCGCAAGGTCTGAATCTCGGTGTCCAGCGACTGCAGGTCGAGGGCGAGCTGGTCGATCCGCCCCGCGATCCCATCGCCGTTGCCGTTCCCGTGGGCGTGGTCCAACAGGCGGCACACCGTGTCACGCGTGTATTCGGAGACGCTGCGGGCACCGGTTCGCAGCGAGGCCTTCTGGAGCGACTGAAACTCCTCCTCGGAAAGCCGGAAACTGATCATGCGAGTCTTTGGCTTGAATACCGACATAGGCGTAGTGAACCTAAAGAGAGGTGGTATTTGTAAACGGAGTGATGAACTGTCAACCGAACTGGCTGGTTACAGAACGGAATTCCGACAGCTTGCGGCGGGACGGGCGGATAACACGCGCCAAGGAACACGCTCGACGGGCGAGACCCAGGCGCTATCGATCTCGACTGCAACCGCCCTTCTCAACAGAGTGACGGAGACAACCAGGCGATGATGTTTCTTGGCTTCGACGAAAACACCCTCCAAGCCGGCCAGAGCCCCGTGGTGGAGGCGAACGGCCGCGCCGGTTTCAAGGTAGGGCCAAGGCTCGGCCGCCATCCCCGAGTCGACGATGGTCTGGACGGCGGCAATCTCGCCGTCGTCGACCGGCAGCGGTGTGCGCCCCGAGCCGACCAGGCCGAGCACGCCCGGCGTGCTGAGCACCGGGATGCGGCGGTCCGCGAGATCGAAATGGCAGAAGACGTAGCCCGGGAACAGTGGCATTTCGACCTGTGCGATCCGATCGGACCACTGGCGCCGGGCCGAGTATAACGGGAGGAACTCTCGGAGTCCCCGATTCCGGAGCGCAGTCGAGGCGACCTTCTCGCAACGCTGCCGGACGTGAACCGCGTACCAGCGTGGTCCGGCCAACTTATTCATGGTCAGCGTCCATTAAGATCACCAAATAAGCGGCCTTCATTTGCACAGACTGCCGTCATTACCACTCCCAACATGGGAGGCTAAAGTATGAGATCAGACCCTGTCCTAGTCGTCGCCTTAGAGTTACACCTAGGCCAAGTGATGATGCTTACGTCAAAGAAGATCGTCTTACACTTTCATTCAAATGTCAACATTACTAGTTTCAATCAATTGTAGTGAGAGTACTAACTCTTGAGGGCTACATCCACGGTCCAGTGGTGCTCAGCCACTAGGCGGAGAGCAACTTACGGTGTGGTAGTACTCGAGCTGGGCCGCGTGGCGAGCACGCCCGCTGTGGTGGCGGCGGCTGCGGCGCCCACGATGATGACGGCTTTCGCGCCAGCGGACATGCCCGTGATACCCCACGGCGCCCCGAGGTTACAGGGGCACTTGCCGGAAGTCACCACCTTTTCTTCACTCGCGACCCTGACCACAACTTTGTCCGGAGGCTCGATGATCACGGAACCCTGCGATCCCGCAACCGGTCTCACCGGGCGGCCCAGCGCGCAGATGTCAGCCTTCGAGCCGACCGGCTTGTTGTAGTCGAGCGCCCCCTGGTGGAACTGAACCACGCAGTGATTGCACTGCTGAAGCACCACCTTAGCGGCGGGCGCCAGCGTGATCCGCATGCCGTCGGGAAACGTCACGATCGCCGTGTCTACGCCCGTGATGAGCTCGTCCCCCACCTCCAATGGCCAGTTCGGTGCACCCAGGGTCGGCAGCGGTTTGCCGTTCAACTTGATGTCCCCGCTCGCTGTGAGGATGGCGAACGGCTCGGCGGCAAGTAGCATGCCGCTGAACAATGCAAACAATGCAAGCCAGAAGAACGTAAATCGGACGCACCTGTGCATACGTACCCTCATCCCTTAAGATTCTATATCACATCCCGCAGCAGGGAGAGCCCCTCGCGGCCGGAACAGTACCATCCCAGTCCGGATCGGTACCAAGGGCCTCAGGACCTCGAGATCACCTTGGCGTCGAGGATGATGCCAGCAGGCTGGCTGACTGGCTTCGAGGAGAACATCACCGAGACAGCCAACCCCGCCACCCAGGCGAATGAGAAAGCGTTGGAAGGGATGTACGAATTGAAATCTACGATGCTGTGCAGCAGAAGAGCTGTCATGGACGCGACACAGGCCGCCCCAAGCGCGCGGCCGGCCGGCGAACTATGGTGGATGGCTGCCGAAATGGCCGCCCGCATGGCGGCAAGCACCAGGATCAGCCCGCAGACAAAACCAGGAAGGCCGAGCTCGACCAAATATTGCAGGTAGTCGTTATGCACGTAGCTGTCCGTTACGGTGGCCTGCAACTGTTTGTATTTCATGAACGCGGATTCATAGGTGCCAAGACCGGTTCCCGTCACAGCGAAGTCCGGAACCATGGGCAGGGTTTCCCGCCAGACGTCCACGCGGTCCAGAGGATTGGCTTTGCTGGTCGGGGAGAATTCGGCGAAGCGGGCGATCAGCTCGTCATTTGGCAGGTAGATGAATAGCACCGCGGCCGCCACTGGAACCGCCAGCAGCCAGCGCTTCCGTTGCAGGCTCAGGGCTCCTGTCACGCCGAGCCCGGCGAGCGCGCAGATGAAGCCCATCCGTGAGAGCGAGTGAATCGAACCGAGCAGGATCAGGGTCGCAGCGGCAAACGCGCCCGAGGCAACCAGCGCGGGCCGGAGCGGCGAGCCAAAACGCGTGCGGCCGCGGCGGATGACGGCGAGTCCGTACATCGCGGCTAACGGAAGTGCCATCTCCAACAGGCCCGCGAAGTGGTCTCGATTGGCGAAGGTGCCATGCGCGCCCATGCCGCCCGTCGCGCCTGTGTAGAACTGCACCAAGCCAAGGATGGCTTCCAATCCGGACACAACCACCAGTGGCAGCGCGACGATCCAGGGCGGGTTGCGGTCCGACGTGCGCCAGGCGGCCTCGCGCACGATCAGGAAGACGAGAATGCAAGCCGCCAGATGCATCCATGCGGCGAACGTGGGGGCCGGCGCCAGCGAAATCGCGGAGCCTCCGCCGCCCGGCAGGACGGCGTCCAACGCCGCCGCCACCGCCGCCCGCGCCGGCGAAATCAAGCGGATCACCCCGCTCGGCAGCGGAACCAGCGTGAACAGGACCCAAATGGGGAGTGCCACCAGCGCGGCCATCGTCACCCGGCCAGGCGGCGGGGCCTGCGGGCGCCACAAGAGAGCAGCCGAGAGCAACGCCAACGCCAGCGTCGCCACCTCCCAGCCGGCCAGATCCATGCCGGCCTTGTGGAGCAGCGTCCAGACGAACACCGACGAGAGAAAAGCGAGTACCGCTGCGATCAAGCCTGCCATTATGGCGCAACCGGAGGGTTCGTGGGAACCACGCCCGAAGTGGTAGGATGGCGGAGCCAGGTTATGCCAAGACCTCTAGCCGTGTATGGGATGGCGCTGGCGGCCGTGGCCGGCGGGCTCGCGCTAGCGGGCGTTCTTTACGAAGCTGGAGCGCGGCCGCCCTGGCTGGAGCATTTCAGCCTCGAGTGGAGGCTGGGGAGCGACGAGCTGGCGAGCGTCGCCTACCGCCGGTTGGCCGAGGGAAACAGCCGGGGATCCCTCCGCCTCTTTGATCTGGCCCTCCGCCGCGACCCGGCATCTCCCTACCGCTGGTGCGACTACAGCGAGGCGCTGCTCGCCGCGGGCGACAAGGAGCGGGCGACTCGGGCCATGGTCCGCGGCATCGAACTAGGGCCCGCGGTCGCGCCCATCCTCATGCGCGCGGTGAACTTCGCTCGCCGGGTCGGGGACGGGGGCGGTGCGCTGCGGCATGGCCGCCAGCTTCTGGCGATCGCTCCCGACTACGATGACGCCATCTTCACGGCCTGGGACCGCATGGAGCTGCCCGTCGGGGCGGTCCTGGCCTCAGGCTTGCCGGACCGGCGTTCCGCCCAGTCCTACCTGTGGCATGCCATGGACGGACCGGACCTGGCGCAAGCCTCCCAAGTCTGGCTTTGGTTCGAGAGCAGGGGCTATGTCGACGACGCACTGGCCGATGAATACGCCCGCGCGCTCCTGAGACGGCAAGAATACGCCGCCGCCTGGCAGGCATGGACCTTGTACGCCGCCGCTCGCGCGCCCGGCTACCCGGGCGAGAACGCGATCTTCAACGCCGGCTTTGAGCGCGAGCCCACCGGCGCCGTGTTCGATTGGCGCATCGAGGCGAGTCCCGGAGTGACCGTCGCACGCGACTTCGGGATCGCCGCCGAGGGGAAGGCGTCCTTGCGGCTCAGCTTCGATCACACCGGGAACCTGAGCGATAGTGGCATCTCCCAGCAAATGGTCCTGTCGCCCGGCGCCTACCGTTTCGAAGCTCGCATGCGGACTCGGGAGATCACCACCGACGAGGGGCTCGGCTTCCGCCTCGTCGATCCCGAGAACACGCGGCTTCTGGACGCACGCACCGGGAGCCTCAGCGGGACCCACAATTGGAAGCTGCTGTCGGTGGGCTTCGAGGTCCGCCCGGCGACTCGGGTCGTCGAGGTCCGCGTGGTTCGCACGCCCTCCCTGAAGTTCGACAACAAGCTGGGCGGAACGGTCTGGATCGACGGCTTAGTTCTGCGCCGCGACCAGCCGCGTTAGGAATAGACGGGAACCGTGCCAGCCCGATAGGACACCAGCGTCGGGAACGGCGGCACGAATTACACCTGAGGCGGGCTGCGAACAGGCGGCTCGGCGGATGAATCTAATTCAATCCCAACTGAGTGGATTTGACCAGCGCGTTCCCGGTTAGTGTCACGTAATAGATGCTTGCCGCTTGTCCCACGGAGGTGCTGTTGTTGTTGTCCACCGTGATGCCGCTGGTGCCGCCGCCGGCGGCCAAAATCGCATTGTTGTTTCCGGTGCCTGGATTGGCGCTAGCCGGGAAACCGGACGTGATATCAAGACTTCGAATGCAGCCGGTGGTGACAGCCGTGGAGCAGGCCGTCGAAACCCCCACAAACAGGTATTCCTTTAACGTCGTGGCGTTATAAAACTCGGTGACGGAGGAGGCATCCGCATTGGCGGTCGACAGACTCAGCGGCCCGTTTAGGGTCGTACTATTCATGACAAGAGTTCCGGCGGCGTTCTTGGTAAACCCGACGCGATACAGCGACGGCTCTGTGTTGTTGTTTCCGACGGCGTACAAATACGGCGTGCCTACGCCGGTATAATACCCGTTACTAAAATCCGGTGCCAAGGGCGTAAGGTGGGTGCCGATCGCACCCACTCCCACGGTCACGCGGATTCCCGTTCCCGAGTCCAACGTCATATCGTCCTGTCCGATGAGGGACCCCGAGCTTCCGTTAGGACTGTACATGTAGACCGTCTGATTGGCGCTATCCACGATCGGGGGGCGCGCCGTGTCGGTTGTGGCAAAGGCCCAGGTGTTCGCACCGACAGCTGCGGGGACTACCGAATCATCGACGTAGCGGACGACGCCGGCGGTGTCCTCGACAAAAAGATGCCTGGTCACTTGGTCGTAAACCGGAGTCGATAGGGTCCCCGCCCCGGCGATAGTGACCGGCCATCCTCCCGTCGTCACCTTGGCGAGAGTGCCCTTGAACACGGGAGAGAACTTGGTGATCGTGGTGCCGCTTGTGGCGTATGCGGCATCGTGCATATAGTCCACGAAAATCGTATTCGTGGTTGCCGCAGACATGGCTAGCTTCACGTCCGCTCCCGAAGGGACGGCGACGGGTGCCGTGGCACTCCCGTTGTTCGTTCCGGCCACGTAAGTGAGCACGTGGAAGTATGTGGTGGTGCCGCCGTTGTCCTCGATGAAGGCAACCTTCGTGCCGTCCAGCGAGACCGCCACCGACGCGGGCACCGTTCCCGGGCCGACGTTGTAAGCGAACATCACGTTTGGGGCGGTTCCGGTGCCGCACAGGCCACCGGTACCCGTGTAGAGCTTATTCACCCCGATGATATTGGCGTGAGTGGCGGAGCCCGCCACGTTGTTACCCGTCACGACAAAATCGCTACAGCTCGGCGCTTGGGTGACGTCGAAGACGTATTTGACCGGAAACGTCTGCCCTCCGACGCCGCCAGCCAGGTTGACGCTCCAATCCCGGTGCTCGGCTGAGCCGCCACCGCCAGGCCAGCGGCCACGGCGCCGCAACTGTTGCCACAAGAAGCGAGGGTCGCTTTGGAGCTTGGCCATTAGGGCGTAATTTGCAGAACCGGAAAAAAGGACATGCTGCTGAGTCCAGTCCAGAATCATGGGCGTGCGAACGTGCTGCCCTTGCTGGCCAGCCAATAAAATCGCAATCAAAACGATCAGAGCGCCAACAACGATGCCTTTCATGCCCACCTCCCGGCACCCACTAGTCATGCAGCGCCGCATGAACAGAATACCACCGTGCAGTTGCGCTAGAACATGGATTGCCAGCCTCTCTCGTACTGTACTTACCATTCTGGAGCAGTCGAACTAGTCGCATCTCCCAGCAGCCATTCGCGGCTTCTGGGCGCCCGTTCTCGGAGCCTCACGGCGACCACGATTGGGCGCTGCTGTCGGCGAGCGTCGAGGTGCGCGCGGTTCGCACCGGTCTGGATCCACTGGTTAGTCGTGCGCCGCGAGCAGCGGCATCAGGCCACTGCTCTCGCAATCAAGCGCCAGGAGTAGACAAGAACCGCGCCACCTGCCAGGCCCGCCATGTTCGCCGCTTCGTCGGCGATCTCGCAGCTCCGCCCGGGCACCAGGAGTTGCAGGAGTTCCAGAACGCCGCCGAGCACTGCGAGCCCGATGAGACAGAGGATGGCATTGTTCCGGCGGAAGGTAGTCACGGGCACCAGCGTCAGGAGGCAGTACGACCCGAAATGGAGAAGCTTATCATTGATCCCGGTTGCGGCCACCGCCTGCATGATGCCGCTGTTGCCTGGGAGCAGTTCCCCAATGACGACTCCGACAATCGTGATCGCCCAGAGGAAGATTAAAATCCGGCAGTGTGAATGACCCATCAAGTCCACAGTGGCCCTTGCAGGCCAGGTTTCTCAATCTGAATATCGAGGGACTTGCGACAGGCGGCCCAGCAATTCCTAGAACCGCCGGTCAAGAGGTCCTGCGATTGAAATGGCACTGCTGTTGGGTGTTGCCGATCTTACCGCAGGCGAGAGCCATGGTCTCGAACGCCACCTCACAAACAAAATCCGGTTTTCGGTACGGCTTCCGTTTTGCCGGAGGCCGCGGGCTTGCCCGAGGCTCACTTCTTTGTTGCTCTCGCTCGCTCATCCGACTCACCGCCCTTGCGGGCCGGGATCTTTCCTCCCAGTATTCTAGCCCAGATCCAATTGCGCTTGTTCCGGAAAAGTCCTATCCGTACCGGACCTCCAGTCCCAGCGCCCAGAGCGAATGTTCACTGGCGCCGGCGCCTCAAGAAGTCCTTTCCGGGCGCCTAATAGACACGGAGGCAGAGGATTAGCGCGCGCTCGCCCCTCCGGACCGGGCCGTGCGGCTGCCGCCTCCGCGGCGCGTTGGACCCGTCTGGCCTAGTACTAAACCGGATTTCAGGCTGGCACCGGCCCCCAGGCCTCGAGCATTTACTACGTCACCGAGACGGGGAATGCATTGGTGAAGTCCACGCAGTCGGCGTTGCAGTAACGGATTCGACGCTACGGCTCCCTTACGAAGCCTCTCGGAGCGGAACCGCCAGGGAGGCCAGTAGAAGCCGCCCGCGTTCCGCGCTTACAATGGCAGGAGATCCGGCAAGCCGGCCCGAAGAGCGTGGAGTTCATGATGTCGGAAGACGCGATCGTCGGAGGCCCGGGGCACGCGGCGAAGTGCAGCCTGGCCGCGGAGGTCGTCCGCATCTCCGGGCGGTTACGGCTGCGCGTCCTCGGGGGCAGCATGTTGCCGGCCCTCTGGCCCGGCGACGTCGTCGATATTCGGGCCGTCCCGTTCGCTGAGCTGCTCCCCGGCGAGATCGCCGTTTTTCACCGCGACAGCCGGGTCTGGGCCCACCGGGTGGTCGAGAACAACGGCGCCGCGCTCCTCACCCGCGGCGACGCCGTGCCGCAGGACGACCCGCCGGTTCTTCCGGAGCACCTGATGGGCCGCGTGGTCTCGATCCAGCGCGGACGTTCCCGAATCGTTCCTGCCGCGGCGCTCACACGCTTCCAAAGGCTCCTGCGGTTCCTGCTCTACCGTTCGGACTTCTTCAGGGCCGTCGTCCTCCGCCTCCACGCGCTCCGGATCGGAGCGGTCCGGGCCCCGATCGAGGATGCGGTGTGCCAGTGACCCGCGACGTCATTGTGGAGATCGGAGGCACGCCCGTCCGCTTGGCGACCGAGGATCCCGCTTTCGTTGAGATCCTTCACAGCCGGTATGCGGGCTTCATCACCGACCGCCCGGCGGTCCCACCGCTGCACTTGAAGATTCACCTGGTCTCCGGCCTGGCGTCGGACGCCGAGGATGTCCGCGTGACCCGTTCGGACGGTCTGTGGCGCTTCGAGCGCAGCGATTTTGTGGCGGAGTGGTCGCCCGAAACCGGGCGGGGAACCGTCCGCCAGACGCTGCCCAATCCCTACTCGATCGACACCGTGCTCCGCATCCTGCACTCGGTGGTGCTGGCGCCGCAGCGCGGCTTCCTGCTGCACGCCGCGAGCGCCATCCGCCATGGGCGCGCCTTCGTATTCTCCGGGGTCTCGGGCGCCGGCAAGACCACCATCTCACGCCTCGCCCCGCCCGATGTCACTCTGCTGAGCGACGAGATCTCCTACATCCGCCCGAACGGCGGCCGTTATTGGGCTTTTGGAACGCCCTTCGCCGGCGAACTGGCCAGAGCCGGCGAGAACGTTTCGGCCCCGATCGAGGCTGTGTTCCTGCTCGCCCAGGGTCCCGAGAACCGGCGCGATCCGGTCGCACCCGCCGAGGCTGCCCGGGCGCTGCTGCGGAACATCCTTTTTTTCGCCGAGGATCCCAACCTCGTCGATCTCGTCTTTCGCTCCGCCCTCGACTGTGTCTCCCGTGTGCCGGTCTGCCGTCTGACCTTCGTGCCCGATCCGAAGGTCTGGGAGATGATCGGATGAGCCTTTATGTCGCCCGAAGTCCCGCCATCGCCGCTCGCGCCCTGGAGGGCGAGATGATCGTGATGTCGACGCGGGACTTGACTCTGTTCGCCTTGAACGAGGTCGCCACCGAAATCTGGCCGGCCGCCGACGGGCGGACTCCGCTCGAGGAAATCGTCGAGAAGAGTATCTGCGCGAAGTTCTATGTCGAACCCGCTACTTGCTCGATGCCGAGGAATGCTGCCGCAAGCTAGCGGCGCGCGGGAACCTGCTGATCCGAACAGCCGATCGTCTCGGGTACCTCTCTGGGCGCTTGTTCCGCAAAGACCACGCTCGGCCACTCGCACCGCTGACTGGCGCACCGCTGGCCAGCCTGAGGCGCGTTTCCATGCGCGGTTAGTGCGCCGTGGTCTGGAGCGCCACCTGGCTCCGCGCCGTGCGGAGGCGGTCGCGGTACTCCTGGATCAGAGTGGTAAAGCCCGCCCAGTAGTAGCCGGCGACGAACAGCAGCAGGAACGGCAGACAGAAGAAGTTATAGACGTCGATCGCGAACACGCACATAGCGGCGAAATACGTGCCGATCGCGATTTCGATGAACGGCAGCAAGCCGCTCCGGCGGCGGTACTTGGCCGCCACGCGGCGCGCCGAGCTTCCTTCCGCCGCGTACTTCGGCGTGCGCACAAACCCGCTCTCGATCCCCAGCAGCGCCTCGATCACGGCCCGCGTGTTGATGACCGTCAGCGCCACGCCCACCGCCAGCAGCGCCGGCAGCATCAGAACCGAGCGTAGGACGCTGCGGGGATACAGCTCGCGTTGCGCCAGCACGTAGAACGCCGAAATGGACCAGAACGAGGCGACGATCAGCGGCAGGTCGAGGAACACCATCTGAAACCAGCCCATGTAGAACCGGACGATCATCACCGGAAGCATGAGCGCCGAGACCATCATCATCATGGGGTAGCTGATGTTCGGCGTGAGGTGCATGAACGCCTCCACTTTCAGCCGCCACGGAATATCGGACCGGAGAATGGTGGGCAGGAGCTTCTTGGCCACCTGCGTCAGGCCCTTGGCCCAGCGCGATTGCTGCACCTGGAAGGCATGCATCTCGACCGGCAGCTCGGACGGGCAATCGAGCGCCGGCAGGTAGACGAACTTCCAGCCTTTGAGCTGCGCCCGGTAGCTCAGGTCGGAGTCCTCGGTCAGGGTGTCGTGCTGCCAGCCGCCCGCGTCGTCGATCATGCTGCGCCGAAGGATGCCCGCGGTCCCGTTGAAGTTGAAGAATAGGCCGCGGCCATAACGCGCCCCGTGCTCGAGGACGAAATGACCGTCCAGCAGCATCGCCTGGACCTCCGTCAGCACGTTGAAGTTCCGGTTGACATAGCTCCACCGCGTCTGCACAACCCCCACCCGGGGATCGGCGAAGAAGTGTACGGTGCGCATCAGGAAGTCGGCGGGCGGGATAAAATCGGCGTCGAAGACGGCGACGAACTCGCCAGTAGCGGTTTTCAGGCCTTCCTGGAGCGCTCCCGCTTTGAAGCCCATCCGGTTGGTGCGGTGGTGGTATTCGATGGGATGGCCGAGCGCCCGGTAGCGCGCCACGAGCCGCTCCGCGAAGGCGTGGGTCTCGTCGGTGGAATCGTCGAGGACCTGAATCTGCAGCAGCTCGCGCGGATACTCGATTTTGAGGGTCTCTTCGAGCAGCCGCTCCACCACGAAGCGCTCGTTGAACAGAGGGAGTTGAACGGTCACCGGCGGAAGCTGTTCGAAGCGCATGGGCGCCTCTTTGGGAAGCTTCCTGCGGTACTTGAAATAGGTGCGGATCACCTCGTAGCGGTGCAACCCGTACACGGAGAGGATCGCCAGCAGACCGAAGTAGGGGATGAGGATCATCCAGTCGAACCAGTCGAGGTGGTATATCCCGGCGAAGGTAGTATCCGCCAACGCGTGCCTGAGTTGCTGGTAGGCGCTAGCGGTGAGCAGATAGGCCGGGTTGAAGAAGGCGGTCATGGGCGTTCGGTGGAAGGACCCGACTCCTATATCGTATGGCGCTGGTGAACCATTCTACACCTTGAGGGCGGGCCCCGGTGCTTTGCCGCCAGGGCTGTCAGCAGTCACAGTGAATAGCTGTGGTAAGCCCCGGACTCGGAGTCGTAGAGCGTTATGGACCCTCCGCTGACACCGCCTTCGAAAGGGTGCATACTTCCGTGGTCGTACCCAGTGAACTGATCTCCGTCAATCTTCAACGTCACTTTTTGCCTGTCTCCATAGTGGAACAGCGAAAACTCCCCATGGTTGCCGCTTCCACCGAAAGCGCAAGCTCGCTCATAGTCGTACACGCTCACCTTGGAGTCATCGACATCTCCCTTTATGGAGATGTGCCTGGATGCTGAGCAGTCCCAGACTGACGAGGCAGTGCGCCCGGAGATCAACCGCCCTGCAACGTAGGCCACGCACACTCGAACACTCGGTGTCATCTTGTCTCCACCGCGTCCGTTGGCGATCTACTCTCCGCTAGTGCCGGTTCCTCCCCAACAGCGGTTCGCCGACTTGCCCTATGTTGCGAAGTCTACCGCATTGCAAGTCTTTCTGGTACGACAGGTATGTTCGCTCAACTCGCTTCAACCGATCTGAAGGTGAAGAGGCCCATGCAATTGGTGAATACAACTTCGACCGGCGCCAGACTGGTCTGGGCTTCCGCCGGGCCGGCCCGAGACCTGGCGGCCGTCGTCGCCCGGGCCACTTTCGATATCGACGGGGACCTGCTCGTCTTCACGCCGGAGCGCCCCTGGCCCGCCGGACCCGATGCGGTCGAGACGCCTTGGGGGACTTTCCCGCCCGATGCTCCGTTTCCCAAGGAGGGCATCGACGTCTTCGTGCTGGGCAGCGCTGGCAGCCTGGCGGTTTGCCGGCAATCGAGCTGACGCTCGCGATCCGCGTCGGGGCGTCGCTCGAACGCCGCATCGCCGTTATCGGCGACCGGACCTGGGTACGCCAGGATGGCGTGCTGGTCCCCGGCGAGCCCCGGCGGCAGTTCGTCTCCATGCCCCTGACCTACCAGAACGCCTACGGCGGCCGGGGCGCCGCCAACCCTCTGGGCAAGGGCTTCTACGCCGGCGAGCGGGAGGCGCTCGGGCAGCCGCTTCCGAATCTAGAGGATCCGGACTCCCGCATCCGGTCCTTCGCGGACCGCCCGGATCCGGTCGGGACGGGACCCTGCCCGCGGTGCGGAGGCCGGTCCAATCTGACCATCGACCCGGAGCGGACGCCCCACCCCGGAGCGATCGTCGAAGTCACGCACGCCACGATTGATGGCGCACTGCGCTTCGCGTTGCCCGATTTTCGGATGCACGCCCACGTCGAATCCGCGGATGAGGAGCAGTTCCTGCCGCTGGTTCTGAATGAGATCGCGGTCTTCACGGATTCCCGCCGCGTCTTCCTGGCCTACCGCGCGGAGTTCGAGTGCGCCGGCGACCGTCTGCGGGTGGAGCTAGGGATGGGCGCGCCACCCACCTAGGGCAGGCAAAACTGCCTGCCCCACCGTCCCTCCACGCTACAATCGGCAAAGAAGCTCTATGCGCAAACTGAGTCTTTTCCTGACCCTGCCGATCCTGTGCGCTGCCGCCACGGCTTCCCGCGAGGAAGAACTGTGGCGTCACCGCAACCTGGGCAAAGCGTTGTATGAGACGCCGGCGAGCGTGCCCCAGTCCGCCGTGGAGCTGAAGAAGGCGCTCGAGCTCGCGCCCGGCTCGTTCCGCGACCGCCTGAACTACGGCCTGGCGCTGCTGCGCGCGGGCGACATCAAGCAAGGCAGGGAGGAACTCGAAAGTGCCCAGAAGCAGGAGCCGAATTCCCCCTATACCTGGTTCAACCTTGGCGTCGCCTACAAGCGCGAAGGCATGTATCCGGAGGCGATCCGCCAGTTCGAGCGCATGGTCCAGCTCGTCCCCACCGAGCCGGTCTCCCATTACAACCTCGGCCTCCTGTACAACCTCACGGACCGCCAGCCCGAGGCGCTGAAGCAGTTCGAGATCGCCAGAGAACTCGACCCCAAGCTGGTCGCGCCGCGCTTCCAGATCTATAATGCTTACCGGCTTGCGGGCAAAGAAGTGGAGGCCAAAGCGGCGCTGGCCGAGTTTCTGAAGGCCAAGGAGGCGCAAAAGGCCGCCGACGACTCCGAAGACATGGAGTGGTGCTACTATGCCGAGCTGTACGATCCCATCGAGGCGCGCCCGGCGCCGCCCACCGCGGAGCCCACGGCCGCGCCGCGATTCAGCGACACGACTGGAACGGCCGATCCGAAGACCGCGGGCATGCTGGTCATGGACACCGTGGGCGACGGCAGCTCCGATCTGCTGGTCTGGTCGAGTAATGGAATCAGCGTGTACCGCAAGGGCAAGGACCCGGTCGCCGACTCCGGACTGAGTGACCTCAAGGACGTGCTCTTCGTGGCCGCGGGCGACTTGGAAAACAGCGGTCTGGCGGGGTTGTGCGTGCTAACGGAGAAGGGCCCGCTGCTCTATCACAACGTGAAGGGCAAATTTGTGAAGGTGCCGGCGCAGCTTCCCACGGGGCGCTTCGAGCGCGCCATCTGGCTCGATTTCGACCACGATTACGACCTCGACCTGTTCCTGCTGGGCGACAAGTCCGTCCTGCTCCGCAACGAAGGCGAGCACGGATTCCACGATTACACGACACATTTCCCCTTTGCCGCGGGCCGGGTTGTGGATGCCGTGGCGTTTCGCCTCATTCCGGACTCGAAGGGAATCGACCTGCTGGTGAGCTACGCCGACCGCGGCGCCATCCTCTACCGCGACCGGATGCGCGGCGTCTTTGATGCCGTTCCCGTGGACGCGGTCCCGGCCGGCGCCCGTTCGCTCCAGGCCGTCGACATCGACAACGACGGTTGGATCGACGTGGCGTTCTCCGGCCCGCAAGGCGTCCGCTTCGCCATGAATCGCGATGGCAAACTGGCTGTGGAAGCGACCCCGGCACCCGCCGCTCCCGCGATCGCCTTCGCCGATCTCGAAGACCGCGGTCTGGCGGACCTGGTGGCCGGCAACGCCGTGTATCTGAATCTTGGTCTGGGGAAGGTCGGGGTGGGGAAAACGCCCGGCGGTTTCCCGGACGCGGTGGCCTGGGCTCGCGCCGATTTCGAGAACAACGGGCGGATGGACCTGGCTGCGGTATCGGCGGATGGCAGCATTCACCTGCTCCGCAACCAGACCACGAACAAGAACCAGTGGATTCGAGTGGCGCTGGCGGGCGTGAAGAACCTGAAGCTGGGGCCGGGGACCGAAGTCGAGGTCAAGGCCGGCACGCACTACCAGAAGCAGATGTACGAAGGCGTGCCACTGCTGTTCGGCCTGGGACCGGAGAAGGCGGTGGACACCATCCGCATCAGTTGGCCGAACGGCATGATCCAGAACGAGATGGACCGGCCCCTGGACAAGACCGCCGACATCAAGGAGGCGCCGCGTCTCGGCGGCTCCTGTCCCATGATCTTCGCCTGGGACGGCCGCAAGTTCGAGTTCATCGCCGACGTGCTCGGTGTGGCGCCGCTCGGCGCCAGTTCCGGCGACGGCGACTACTTCCCGGTCTCGAGCCACGAGTACGTCACGATTCCCGGCGACCAGCTTGAATTGCACGACGGGCGGTACGAAGTCCGCATCACGGAAGAGCTGCACGAAGTCTCATACATCGACCAGGTGCGGTTGATCGCGCTCGATCATCCGGCCGGAGTCGATATCGTGACCAACGAGAAATTCAAGTCGCCGCCGTTCCCCGAGTTCCGCCTGTTCGGCGTGAGCCGGCGCATTTTCCCCATCTCGGCGCGCGACGGCAACGGACGCGACGTGCTCGCCAAGGTTCTACGGCGCGACCGGGTCTACGCGGACGGCTTCCGGCACGATATGGCGGGCGTGGCCGAAATGCACTCGCTCGAGCTGGACTTCGGCCCCAACGCGGCGCGCGACAACCGCGCGGTCCTGATGCTCAGTGGCTGGATCGATTGGGCGGACGGCAGCACCTTCATGGCCGCCTCGCAGGGCAGCAAGGACGGCCTGGTGCTGCCCTATCTCCAGGTGAAGGACGCCGCCGGCCAGTGGCGCACGGTGATCGAGGATATGGGCGTGCCCGCGGGCGAGCCGCGCACCATCGCGGTGGACCTCACCGGCAAGTTCCTGTCCGGGTCGCGCGCGGTGCGTATCGTGACCAACACCTGCGTTTACTGGGACCAGATCTACCTAAGCGAAGACACGGCGGCGCCCCGGACGCGCCTGACGGCGATGGACGCCGAGACCGCCGATCTCACTCTGCGCGGATTCTCGCGCGCCGTGGTCGATCCCAGGCACGAGCAGCCGGAATATTACGACTACTCGGAGTGGCGGCCCGCCGCGATGTGGAACCCGGTCCCGGGCCTCTACACTCGTTACGGCGACGTGCGCGAACTGCTCGCGGCGGCCGACGACCGGTTCGTCATCATGGGCTCCGGCGACGAGATCCGGCTGCGCTTCGATCCCAGCCGCCTGCCCGCGCTCCCGGCGGGTTGGAAGCGGGACTTCCTGGTGCTGGTGGATGGCTGGTCGAAAGACGCCGACGCCAACACGGCCTTCGGCGATTCGGTCGAGCCGCTGCCCTTCCACGGTATGAGCCGGTATCCGTACCCTGCCGCGGAGCGGTTCCCTGACGACCCCGCCCACCGGGCGTGGCGCAAGGAGTACAACGTGCGGCGGCCGGTCAAGTTTATTCAGCCGCTGGTGGCACGGCAGTAGCTGCCGAGAAGGAGATTGAAGATGACGAAGGGCCATGTCCAAGTTGCGGTCGTCTCGATCTTTGTTTTGGGCCTACTGACACAGGCCAACGCCCAGACAGACAAGAAAGCAGGCATCCCTCTTTCTGAACTACCGACAGCATTGAAGGAGAAGGCCAAGAAGGCTTTTGATGCTGGCCACAAGTGCTACATCTGGAACGATGAGAAGACCACGGTAGATTCCCGTGAGCTACCGTTTGGCGGCAAGTTTTTGATTTTCGGTCCCTTCAACGTTTTGAGCCGCCCCGAGGACGAGGGCGTTGAATTCCAGTCGTACTTTTCTTTCGTCGCCCTCAATGCGGACAAAACGGCCGGAGAAGAAGTCGCCGCTACACTGGTCAACGAATCAGTTATCGAATCGGCGTCAAACAAGGAGAGCCGCACATTCATGGTCCTCCTTCCGACGGTGATGTCGGAGAAGAAGTACTCTGGTCGCGCCACGGCCAAGATCTATCTCAACGCCCGCACGGGGGACAAGTCCACGATCAGCAATTCTATACTGTTCGAGGTGGATTTCGACGCAGGGAAGATAGTCCGCTGGCGTTGAGGGCGTGGCCTGACAACCCCACCAGCAGGTTGTCGATGAGCCGCGTCGCGCCGAGCCATACCGCCGCGGCGACCAGCACCGGCCCAACGATCTCGGTGACCGGCTGCAGGTTCTCCGGGTCGACGATCTCGAAATACTCGACACGGATGCGGGGCTCGGGCGCGAGGACGGCCAGTGCGGCCTGCTTTACTCGCTCGGGATCGCGCTCGCCGCCCGTGATCGCCGCCTCGGCCGCCCGCAGCGACTGGTAGAGCAGCGGCGCCACCGCGCGCTCCTCCGCCGACAGGTGCTGGTTGCGCGAGCTGAGCGCCAGGCCGTCCGCCTCGCGCACGGTCGCGACGCCGACGATGGCGACCGGCAGGTTGAGATCCGCCACCATGCGCCGGATCACCGCCAGTTGCTGCGCGTCCTTCTCGCCGAAATAGGCCCGGTCCGGCTGCACGATATTCAGGAGCTTCGCGACGACGGTGGCCACGCCGCGGAAGTGCCCGGGGCGGAACTGACCGCACAGATGCTCCGTGAGGACCTCGACATCGACGTAAGCACGCTGCTCGCGGGGATACATCTCGGCGATCTCCGGCGCGAAGACCAGATCGGCGCCCAGCGCATCCGCAAAGGCAGCGTCACTCGCGAGCGTGCGCGGGTAGTGCTCGTAATCGTCCGCGCGGTCGAACTGGATCGGGTTGACGAAGACGCTGACGGCGACGGCGCCGCACTCGGCACGCGCAGTCTCGATCAGGCGGCCGTGACCGGCGTGGAGCGCGCCCATGGTGGGGACCAGGCCGACGGTCTTCCCGGCGCTGCGAAACCGCGCCACCGCCTCACGCGCGCCCGCGATGCTGTGAACCAGCTCGACGCTCATTTCGGATAGCGGCCTTCGCGGACGTCGTCGGCGTAGGCCTTCACGGCTTCGACCATGAGCTCGCCGAGCTGCGCGTACTGCTTGACGAACGGCGGCACCGGGCCCTCGAACAATCCCAGCGCATCGTAAGAGACCACCACTTGGCCGTCGCAATGCGGTCCCGCGCCGATGCCGATGGTCGGAATCGCCAGCGCCGAGGTGACCGCCGCGGCGACGGCGTCGGGAATGGATTCGAGGACGATCGAGAACGCCCCGGCGTCCTCCAGCGCGCGCGCGTCTGCGAGGAGCCGCGCGGCATCCTCCTCACCCCGCGCCTGCTGCCGATAGCCGCCGAGTTGGTGGACCGATTGGGGCACCAGTCCCAGATGGCCCATCACAGGGATGCCGATCTCGACCAGCCGCCTGACCACGTCGATCATCGGCCGTCCGCCCTCGATCTTCACCGCCGCCGCGCCGCCCTCCTGCAGCAGCCGCCCCGCGTTGCGCACGGCCTCGGGCACGGTGACCTGGTAGCTGAGGAACGGCATGTCGGCGACCACCAGGGCGCGGCGCGCGCCGCGGCTGACCGCCCGTGTGTGATGAACCATGACGTCCAGCGTCACGGGCAGCGTGGTCTCCTCGCCCATGATCACGCTGCCGAGCGAATCGCCCACCAGCAGCACGTCGATGCCGGCGCGGTCGAAGAGGCGCGCCATGGTGGCGTCGTAAGCCGTGAGCACGGCGATCTTCTCGCCGCGCTGCTTCTTCTCCTTGAGATCGGGGACTCGGACACGCTTCTCGGCCATCGCAATCGGTCTCCTATCGTGGCGCGGGCTTCAGCCTGCCGTGCCGGCACTCGTGCCGACACCTGGGCGTCGAGATGAGTCTCGACGCGGCACGCATGAGTGCGTGCGCCACAAAAAACCTAACTCCCTTCCCGCAGCAGCGTCTCGATCTCGCGGGCCTGCGCCTCAGCGAGCCCGCGGCGGCGGGCCACTTCCAGAACGTGCAGGCCCGCGGAACGGTAGAGGCCGCTCACGGAGGGCGGCACCGCACCGAGGCTCCGCAGATGGCGGCGCACCGTTTCCGCGTCGCCGCGCTCTATGGGCCCGGTCAGCGCCTTCTCGGGTCCGAGGGTGAGAGCGTTCGCCACTCCGGCGCGAATCAGCGGCCCGAGCGCATCCAGCGCGGTCTTCTCGTCGATGCCTGCCGTCTTCATCAGGATAGCAGCCGCGTCGATCAGGCCGGCAACGTAGTTGCTTGCCATCACCGCGGCCGCGTGATAGAGCGGCATCGAGCCCGGTGCGATGCGTAGCGCGGTCCCTTCGAGCAAAGCGATGATCCGCTCGCCCCAGGCGACGGCGGCGGGGTCGCCGCACACCGCAAAGGCCGATCCGGGAAGGATGGCCACGCCCGCTTCGGGGCTCGCGACGGTCTGGAGAGGATGCAGCACGCCGCAAGCCACGCCGGCCTGCGCCAGGGGTTCGAGAATCTCTGGCCCGCACGCGCCGCAAGTATGCAAGGCCGCGCCCCGATCCATGCCCGCATGGGCCAGATTGCGCGCAACTTCCGCCAACGCGCTGTCGCTGACCGCAATCAGGATGCGGTCGGCGCGTTGGGGAAGCTGGCGCGGCAGGAAGGCGGTGGCGCCTATGAATTCGGCCGCGCGCGCGGTGCGTTCGGGATTGCGGCCGGCCACGGCCACCACCGGCTCACCGCGCTCGCGAAGCAGCCGGCCCAGAGCCTGCGCCACACGGCCGGTTCCCGCGATGCCGATCGATTCCTGGGTGCTCGCGTTCACGTTCGGAACAACACCGATTCCCTCGAAAAGACCCGTACCGCCGCGAAGAACGCAAGACCCGCGTAGACGATGTTCGCGGCCATGGTAACGGCGAATGCGACACGGCTGTATTCGCCGAGGAAGATCTCCTTGATGAGCTGGCACACGTTGAACAGCGGAATCAGCGCCAGAGCCGGCGTTAGTTGAAGCCCGGGCAGCATCCCCAGGAGTAGCGGAAAGACGACCGCCATCACCAGCGGCGTCAAGTAGCTCTGAGCTTCTTTGAAGCTCTTGGCGAGCAGCGCTATGGCGATCATCAGCGATGCCGCCATGACGGCCATCGGCGCCAGCGCGACCAGCACCAGCGCGATGCCCGGGCCGTCGAGCGGCATGCGGCCCGCCGTCTTGCCGGCCTCGACTCCGAAGTCCGCGAAGCGAAACGAGACGATTAGGCTCGTCATGCTCAGAATGGCGGTTACGAGCACGGCCGTGGTGGTGGCCAGGATCTTTCCGAGGATAATGGCGCCGCGGCTGGCGGGCGAGGAAAGAAGCACCTCCAGCGTGCGCCGCTCCTTCTCGCCCGCGGTCATGTCGATGGCCGGGTACATGCCCCCGGTGAACATCAGCAGCACCACGCAATATCCCAACATGCCGCCCCAGAACATGCCGGCCATTTTTCTCTGGGGCGCGAGGTTGACGGACTTGACGGTGAACGGATCGGCGATCGAATCCGGCAGGCCGAGCGCGGTCAGCTTGAGCTTGACGCTGTTCTCCTTGAACGCGGCGAGCGCGGCGCGGATTCGCCCGGCGGCGACCTGGGAACTGCGCTTCGTCATGTCGGAGAAGATCCGCACCTCGATCCCGCCTGCGCCCGGCAAGGCGACCGGCTCGACGCCCGCGGCGATCTCTTTCTTCTCGATGGCGGCTTCGAGGTCGTCGCGCGGGGCCAGCTTGAAGCCTGCCTGCGCGAGTGCATTCAGCAACCCGGGAAGCCGGCCGGCGTTGCGCACGGCAATGGTCACCGCCTCGTCGCCCGCCTTCTTCTCCGTGGAGCTGACGAACTTGCTCATCATCAGGAACAGCAGGGGAATGGCCGCCAGCGGCACCACGACCATGCTGATCAGCGTGCGCCGGTCGCGGATCGTGTCCAGCATCTCCTTTTTGTAGATCGTAAGGACCTGGCTACGACTCATGCACCCTCCGGACCGCGGTATCGATGCCGAGCAGGTCGAGGAAGATCTCGCGCAGGCGCTGCTTTCCCGTGGCCGCCCGCAAATCCTCCATGGTGCCCACGATCTTCACCCGGCCTTCGTGGATCACGGCCATGCGGTCGCAGAGGTACTCGGCCTCCTCCATGACGTGGGTGGAAAGGACCACGGCCTTGCCGGAGTCGCGGGCCTTCAGAATGAACTCCTCGATCACGTGCGCGGTGGGGACGTCGAGACCCGAGGCCGGCTCGTCCAGGATCAGAATCGGCGGGTCGTGGATCAGCGTGCGGGCGATCGCGACCCGCTGGCGCATGCCGGTCGAAAGACTGTCGATCTTCGTGTCGCCGAAACCGCTCATGTTCAGCAGGGAGAATATCTCTTCGCTGCGCTTCGCGAGCGCGGCCCCTCGGATGCCATTCAGCTCGCCGAAGAAGGTCAGCACTTCGCGCGCGGAGAGGCGGAGGTACAGGCCCATGTCCGCGGAGAGGAACCCTATGCTGCTGCGGACGGCCTCGGGCTCCTTCAGGATGTCGTGACCGTTCAAGATCGCCGTTCCCGCGCTCGGCTTCATGACCGTGGCGAGCATTCGCAGGGTGGTGGTCTTGCCCGCGCCGTTCGGGCCGAGCAGGCCGAAGATCTCTCCCGAGCGGACCTCGAACGAGACGCGATCGACCGCGTGAACGGCGCCGCGCTTCGAGTCACTGAAGGTCTTGGTGAGGCCCTGTACCTGAATCATTAGGCTGGAGCTATTGTATCGAAGGAAACCGTGAAGCTGTCCTCAGGGCTGGTGACTTCTATTCTGACCTTGTCTTTGCGGAGTGCCTCAAGTATTCGACGCGCGGCGTCCTGGCGGTCGGCCGGCAGAGCGATCAAGGCTGCCTGCCAGGGCTCGCGCTGCCTTCGGATCCCAGTGCCCGCCGGACTGGAAGCAGCGGCCGCTCTCAGCGCTTCGAGCGACATGCCATACGGAGCCAGGATAGCCGCGACCGCGTCCGGCTCGCACAGGAGACCCAGGACGAGGTGAACCGGCTCAATCATGGGGTGCGCTAGGTGCTCAGCCTCCTCGGCAGCGTGGGCCAGAGCGCGCTTCGACTGGTGACTCAAGGGCAGGTCCACCGAAACGGAAATCTTCGGCTGCTGCGGGAAGCGCTGCTCGATCTCCTTTCGGATGGCCATGGCACGATCGCGCGATTTCAGAAACGGCTCAAAGGCTTCCCAGTTCTCGCGAAGAAGCCCGAGCAGAAGGTGGTGCGTTTCGATCCACTGGCTGCCGGACTGACTCGCTTCGTATCGGGCAAAGAAGATGGCTCGGCGAGCCTTTTCGACGTACCTTTCGAACATGGGTCCCCCGCGCCGATCTTAGCAATTCCGCGTGTGAAGCGGATTGCTTGCCGCTACAATTAGGGTCGAAGGAGGAACGGCGATGGAGGCGGGGGAGTTGGGCGTTTTCAGATCGCAACTGATCGAGCGGCGCGACCGGATAGAGGCCGTCCGCAGTTCCGTGGGTGACACGCCCGACCTCGCGCGGCTGCTGGGCGAAGTCGACGCGGCTCTCGAGCGCATGGAACGCGGAACCTTCGGCATCTGCGATGCCTGTCACGACACCATCGAGAAGCAGCGGCTAATGGCCGATCCGCTCGTCACCCTGTGCATCGATCACCTGAACGCGACCCAGCGCCGCGCGCTCGAACACGATCTCGAACTGGCGTCGGCCATCCAGACCAGGCTCCTACCTGCCCGCGACCTGGCGTGTCATGGCTGGACCGTTCACTACCGCTACCAGCCCGCCGGCCTGGTGAGCGGCGATTTCTGCGACCTCGCTTCGGATGGCAGCGAGCGCCTGTTCTTCGCCGTGGGAGACGTCGCGGGCAAAGGCGTGGCCGCGTCGCTGCTGATGTCGCACCTCCAGGCCACCTTTCGCACGCTGCTCTCGCTGGGCACGCCGGCGGCCGACATGGTGGACCGCGCCAACCGCCTCTTCTGCGCCAGCACCCTGGTCTCGCATTACGCTACCGCCGCCTGTGGCTTCGCGCACCGTTCGGGCGAGATCGAAATCGCCAACGCCGGCCACTGTCCTCCCCTGGTCCTGCGCCGCGGTGGGCTCGAAACGATCCCGGCGACCGGCCTTCCATTGGGCCTGTTCTGCGACGGCCGCTACTCGGCCGCACGAATCAACCTCGATCTGGGCGACGCCCTGATTCTCTACACCGACGGCGTCACCGAAGCGAGGAGTCACGCCGATCAGGAGTACGGGCTGGAGCGACTGGCGGCCCTCCTGCCGCGCTACGCCGGCATGGCTCCCCAACACATCGCAGCCGCCTGCCTGGAGGATTTTGGGGCCTTCCTCGGCGGCGCGCGACAGACCGATGACGTGACGCTCATGGTCATTGGACGGCAGGGACCGGGCCAGTTGGTGTAAGCTACATCCTGCATGGAGGGCCCGTGAGCAAGCATAAGCATAAGTCGGATTCGGCGGATGGCGCCAAGACGAAAGCGATCCACCTGAGCGACGCCGAATACCTCAAGGAACTGCGTCGGATGCAGATCGAGTTAGTGAAGCTCGAGGAGTGGATCAAGCACGAAGGCCTGAAGGTGGTCGCCATCTTCGAGGGCCGGGACGCCGCGGGCAAGGGCGGCGTGATCAAGCGCATCACCGAATGCCTCAACCCCCGCGTCTGCCGCGTGGTCGCGCTGGGCGTCCCCACCGAGCGGGAGAAGACGCAGTGGTATTTCCAGCGCTACGTGGCCGCTCTGCCGGCCGCCGGCGAAATGGTCCTCTTCGACCGGAGCTGGTACAACCGTGCCGGCGTCGAGCGCGTCATGGGTTTCTGCAGCGATGCCGACTATCTGGAATTCATGCACTCGTGTCCCGAGTTCGAGCGCATGTTGGTGCGGTCGGGCATCGTCCTCCTCAAGTACTGGTTCTCGGTCAGCGACGAGGAGCAGGAGCGCCGTTTCCAGGCCCGCATCAAGGATCCCACCAAGCGCTGGAAGCTGAGCCCGATGGACCTGGAGTCGCGCCGCCGCTGGGTGGAGTACTCCAAGGCCAAGGACGAAATGTTCGCCTACACGGACGTGAAGCAAGCACCCTGGTATGTGGTCAACGCCGACGACAAGCAATGCGCGCGGCTGAATTGCATGCACCACCTGCTCTCGATGATTCCGTACAAGGACCTGACCCCCGAGCCCGTCAAGCTGCCGGAGCGGGTGCGCAGCGCCTACGTCCGCCCTCCCATCACGGACCAGACCTTCGTGCCGGAAATCTACCGGCCGTAGTAGGATGGGATGCTAGGCGCCAATATGAGGCCGTTTTCCGTCCGGCGGCGCGTAAATCGCAAAATTCTGCGCTTCTCTCTCGCAATAGGGCTGGTTGCTGCGGTCGTGACGGCAGTCGTGTACTTCGCTTCAGCGTACCCCGCCGTCCGCCGCTGGAAGGACATCAACTTGCGCACTCTGTCCGAAATCAAGTGCTCGGACGCCACCTGCGACACCAGCGTGTTTTCCAATGATTGGCAGTTGGAAGGCTCCGACTACGTCGTCGATGCTCAAACTCGCTACCTTATCAACGTGCCGAGTTCCTCGGGCGAGAACCCGGGGCGGTTCGCGCCACTCGATTACTGTGACACAGCGTTTATCGCGGAGTTTCGCCAGCCGACCTCGTACAACACCAAGGACGGCGAGGTATGGCGTTTGTATTCACGTGAGGCAGACGTGGCCGGCAGGAAGTTCGACATCATGATCGGCAACGCAGAAAAGGCCTCCTGGAGGATGATCGACACTCCGCGCTCCCTGGTTGGGACTGTGGACGCCACGCTGAAGCGGGAAGCAGATCGGATTGCGGCGAACCTCCCAGATCTACGAGGAGTCGCTCGGGGAGCAAGGGGCGGACTCTCGGCCGATGGATTCGTGGTTGTGGATGCAACCTCAAAACAGGTTGTAGAGTGGGGCCCGTGGCTCCCTGTGCTTTTGCCGAAAGAAGCGCGTTTGCCAAATCAGGGGTGGCAAGTCTCCCGCGACGGTGCTGACCTTTACCTCGTGGAAACGGACACGAACGGGCGGCTCGTAGCCATCTCTTTGGTGCCAGTCGGCACCCTCTGGTGGCTGGCGGGTTTTTGTGCCATCGCGTCAGTCACGATCGCTGGCATCGCTCGTGCTCTCAGTATGCGGTTCTTACGGGGTTACTTCGCTGTGACGGGAACACGAGCCCCGGCTCTGGAGGAAGCCCTGCGAACCGGTGAGGACCAGCGCGTCGAGTTCAAACGCGGTCTTTCTGGGGACGAGAACAAGGCCGGCAGCGTTGAGGATGAACTGCTCAAGTCGATCGCGGCGTTCGCCAACACAAACGATGGCGCGATCTTTATCGGCATTGACGATGCCGGGCAGGTCAGAGGGCTCGGACTCGGCTGGAGCGACAGAGACCGCTTCGAGCGCAAGATTCGCCAGCTCGTCAGGAGCCGCATCAGACCCACTCCGCCCTTCCAAATCACATTCGACGACGTGCGCGGGCTAACGGTCGCCAAGATCACCATCGCCCGAGGCGAGGCTCCGGCGTACATGATTGGCGGCGTTATTTACCTCCGCTATGGCTCGTCGGACGTGCAAGCCCAGCCGGAGGATATAGGCAGACTCGTCTCCGAGTACGCGTTTTGACGCCCGTTGTTACACTGGATTCTTCGAGGGGGCCCGATGAAATCGACACTGCTCACGCTTGTCCTGCTCGCGCCCGCGCTGGCGCCCGCTCAGACCGAGAGGCTTCACAAACTGTTCTCCGACGCCTTCGAAGCGCAACTGCGCGAAGCGCCGGAGATGGCCACTTCCATCGGCCGCAATGAGTACAACGACCGCTGGTCGGATTGGTCGCCGGCCGCCATCGAGCGCCATCGCGCCCGGCTCACGGCGCTGGTTGCGGAACTGGACCGGATGCCGCTGGCGGACGTCCCGGCCCAGGACCAACTGAGCGCCAAGCTGCTTCGTTACGTCTCGAGGCAGGACCTGGACGACCAGGTGCTCGAGCTCTACGTGCTGCGCGTGAACCCCCTCTACGGGTTCCACAACAGGGTCTACGTCACCGTCGACCGCATGCCGGCGCGATCCGCCGCCGACTACGAGAATATCGTCGCTCGCCTGCGCGCCATCCCCGCCTATGTGGATCAGAACATCGCCATTCTCGACGAAGGCATGGCGCTCGGCATCGTGCAGCCTCGTGTGGTGGCGGACCGGATCAAGCAGCAGATCGCGGTGCAGGCCGGCCAGGATGCAAACACCACCGCGCTGCTGGCCGCTTTTCGCAACTTCCCTCCGAACATTTCGAAGGAGGAGCGGGAGAAGCTCCGCAGCCAGGCCGTCGCCGCCTACGAGCAGCAGTTTCTGCCGGCGTGGAAGAAGCTGCACGCGTATATGACGGGGACATACGCGCTCAAGGCGCGCCAGACCACCGCCGTCAGCGCCCTGCCCAACGGCAAGGAGCTTTACCGGTTGCTGATCGAGCGGGCCACCACCACCAGCATGACGCCCGAAGAGATCCACAGCTTGGGAGAGTCCGAGGTGCGGCGCATCGAGGCGGAAATGGAGGCGGTGGCGCGGGAGACCGGTTTCACCGGCACGCTGGCCGAGTTCCAGCGCCAGCTCGCCGCTTCGCCCGAACAGCACTTCCGCGGCAAAGAGGAAATGCTGGTCTGGTGCCGCAACATCGCCATGATTATCGAGCCCCAACTGCCGCGTCTGTTTGGACACATGCCCGCCTTCGTTTACGGCATCCGGGCCATTCCGGAGGACCGCGAACAGGCCTCGGCCAGCAACGCCGAGTTTCCCAAGCCCGACGGCAGCGCTCCCGGCTGGATGAACCTGAATACCTACCAGCCCGAGAAGCAGGTGCGGTACGACAAGGAATCGCTGACGCTGCACGAGGCCGTTCCGGGCCACATTCTGCAGGGCGCGGTGGCCCAATCGGTGGCGGGCCTGCCGGAGTTCCGCCGCTTCTATTTCAACTCGGCGTATGGGGAAGGCTGGGCGCTCTATGCCGAGTCGCTCGGTTCCGAGCTGGGGTTGTACCGCGATCCGTACATGCGATTCGGGCGGCTGGCGAGCGAGCGCTTCCGCGCGGTGCGCCTGGTGGTTGATACTGGTCTGCACGCCTTGGGCTGGAGCCGCGAGCAGGCGGTCGCCTACTTCGCGCAGCACGCGCCGGAGGAGTCTACCGCCGAGATCGACCGCTATATCGCCTGGCCCGCCCAGGCGCTGGCGTACAAGCTCGGCGAGCTCAAGATCCAGGAACTTCGCCGCTCAGCCGAGAAGGCGCTGGGTCCGAAGTTCGACATCCGGGCGTTTCACGACGCGGTCTTGCGCAACGGCGCCCTGCCTTTGGATCTGCTCGACGCCCAGGTGCGGGCCTACTACCAGTAGCGCCCGCGCCCTTTACTCCGCCCCCGCCGGGGGACTAAGATCGGGCATGATGTTCGACTGGCAGCCGGAGTACAGTGTGCGCTTCGCCGAGATCGACGGCCTGCACCAGCAGGTTTTTCGAGCGGCGGGAGAACTCCACGCGGCGATTGTCGCGGGCGAGGCCCAGGACACGCTCGCGGAACTGCTGGCGCGACTGGTCTCGTGCACCCAGAAGCACTTTGCAGCCGAAGAAGCGCTGATGCAGTCGTCCCAATACCCTCAAACCGCCAGGCACAAAGCCGCGCACGAGGCGCTCGGGGAGAGGCTGCTCGCCTGTGAGCAAGGCGCGAAGCCCAGCGTCGAGATGATGCAGACGCTCAAGAACTGGGTGATCCAGCACATCGACGAAGAGGACCGCGAGTTGGGGCGCCACCTGGCGAGCCGTGCCGGCCAGTAGGCCCTGCCGGGAGGAGGCCGCCAGGTGGTACGGCGTCTCCTTTCCCCAGGCAGTGCTTCATCTCCAGCGATTTCTGCCACCTTCCACCGTCGCCCTCCTCCCTGCGCCTGCGCGCGAAAGGTACTGGAGCGTGACGGCCACCTACTGGCCGGAAGGGAGTGGAGGGGGTGTCGCCGCCGGGTGCATACTCCAGTTTCGGATCGCTACTGCACTGAGCGCGGCGGCCCCGGCAACGTTCGGGACTGCATAGATATTCCCTTGGTTGGGGTGTCGCCGCATAGTGAGCGCCTGAAGTAGGAGAACTCCTCCCGAAACACTCGACTTAATCAGTACCGCCCGGCCAGTGTTGAAGGTGCCACCCTGCGTCCGTAGCAGCGGATTCGATTCGGCCATGCCGCGCGAGGATGCGATGTCAAGTGCATTCGCTGCGATCACCAAAGCTACTGACGCCGCCCAAAAGCGTTTGGTGTGCTTGCGAGCATTGAGGGCGAAACACGGGCTGAGATTGCCGACCAGTACCACCGCGAGCAGACACGTGGCAGTCCGCATTAAACAGAGTTTCATTTCCGGTCTCCTGTCGGACTAAGTTGGACTAATAGGTTTCTTTGCGGAGGCTATTATGGACCTACGGAAGAATTCTTCTGCGTGACTTGTGAGTGGTCGTGGGTGCTTTGTTGCGGGCTCGCTGGGGGGGAGCGTGCTTCTGGCTGGGGGGACCGCGCGCACAGTCAACCGATGAGGTCAGTCAGTTCAATTTTCGCAGTTTGAATTGTAAGCGGGAGGTGTTTCTCGGGCCGGGGGGCGAGAGTCTCCAAGACGCGAACGCAAATTCCGGCGTGGGCGTGAGGTGCAGTGCGAGCCGCTGCGAGAGGAGCGCCTGGTGTTCGGTGGGCCATCTGACACACCGCCTACGGATCGCTACGCCAGTTCGAGTCCAGGCCCTGTATCGAGAGGATATCGTTGCTCAAGAACTGGGTGATTCAGCGCATGGACGACGGAAACCGCGGGCTGCGACGCGCACCGGCTGTCAGCCTGACGCTGCCGCGTGGCCCTGGAGCCGGTCTCGCAACTCGGCCGGTGTCAGGATCCCGTCCTCGGTCACAAAGCCCGAGAAATAATCGAGCGGCGTAGCGTCGAAGTAATAGTTCACGGCGCTGACGTGCGGCAACTCGCGCTCCAGCAGCTCGCGCGGGTCCTTCGGCTCCTCGGGCGGCGGTTCGTAGGGACGCGGCAGGAACCTGTCGGACGGGCAGAGCGCGTAGACTCGCACGCCGAACTCGCCTGCTGCCAGCGCCAACTGTGCCGTTCCGGTCTTGTTGAAGATGCTCAGTGGCGAGACGGCGTCCGCGCCGACCAGGGCCAGCCCCACCTGCGGAAGGGCGCGGTAGACGGCAGCATCAGCGATCACGCAGGCGTCGATCCCCGCCATGCCCAGGCTGGCGGCCATGGCGACGCCTTCGCAAATGGGGCGCGACTCCGGGCAGATCACCGAAAATCGTTTCCCCTGCCGCGAGGCCTCGCGATAGGCGGCCAGCACGGTGGAGCTAAACGAGTGCGTCATCGCCGAGACGCCGTCTTCCACCAGGTCCGCGGCCAGCTCCGCCACGCGCGTGGTGTTTCGCTCCATGGACTCCAGGAACTCCGCGCAGGCGCCAGCCACATCCGGGCTGGACAGGGCACGCCACGCAAGGTTGAAGACCGGGCCCATGGCGGGCTGAGCGGCCATCAGCGCACGGGCCAGCCGGGGCACCTCTTCCGCGGCATCCTGAGCGCACCGGATCAGCAGCGTGGCGGCGCGCACGGCCACCTTACGGGCGCCGCTCGACCGCTCTTTCCGGATCTCGTCGATTCCGGACTGGATCTCGCCGAGTTGCCACTCGGAGATCTGAAGGTTTGCCATTATGGCCCAGGATCAATTGAACGGCAAAATGTTCCGCGCGTCAAGCTAACGTACCCTTTTGATTCCCATTTGAGTCAAGCTGGGGCCCCGCTTGGCGGCCGGGACGCTCTCGGAGTAGAACTCAGGCGTCCGAGGTACTACCCGAGGCAGCCACAGCGCCGGTGGCCTGGGTCGTCCTCGCCCACTACGATAACGACGTCTTCGGGCTTGTAAGTTCCCCTATCTCACTTTCGGCAACATGAAGCTGAAAGTCGTTCCGACGCCAAGCTGGGAGTGGCACTCGATTCGGCCGCCCAGGCGATGCAGCAACATCCGGACGAATGCCAGGCCCATGCCCTCTCCGGGAACATCCTGGATGCCGGCTCGGCGGAACGGCTGGAAGACCTTGTCCATATCTTCCTCCGCAATCCCGCGACCGTTGTCCCGCACGTGCAAAACCGTCGCATCGGCCGTTTCCTCGGCCGACACCTCGATGCGCCCAGGCCGCTCCGGGTCCAGGTACTTGATGGCGTTGTCCAACAGGTTTCCAAAGATCTGCTCGATGGCGCTGCGGTCACTGGCAATGATCGGCAGCAGACCAACCTTCACGTCGATGTTGCCGCTCTGGATCTGATGCGCCAGGGTGCGCAAGGTCCCTTGCAGCAATGCCCCGGCGTTCAGCTCTTCCGTGTGGAACTCCCGGCGGCCGGCCCGTGCCAACCCGAGAAGCGCCGCGGTAAGGTGGTCCATGGAGGTGGCCGAGCTTTCGATGAAGCCCAGAGCCTCCGGGATTGTCTCTTGCAGCGCCTGCGCCACCGCGGCCCGCTCCGGCGCCGGCAGATTGGCCAGCAAGGCCTGCTCCGACTTGTGTAGCGTGTCGATGGAACAGCGGAGCTCGGCGGAGAAGCCCTTGAGGTTCACCAAGGGGGCGCGCAAGTCATGCGACACGATCTGGGTGAAGCGTTTGAGCTCCTCGTTGATCCCGTGCAGTTCCACGCTGTAGCGCTGCAGTTTCTCCTCGGCGCGTTTGCTCTCGGTAATGTCCTCGTAGGTTCCCAGAATGCCGATGACGCCGCCAATGGAGCCAGGGAGGGGAACTTTGCTGCTGCGCGTCCAGCGCCGACCGCCGTCCGCACCGACCACGGGCTCTTCGTAGCCGATCTTCGCCACGCCGCTTTCCATAACCTGGCGATCTTCGGCCGCGTAGAGGTCGGCCGCATCCCTCCAGTGGGAGAAGTCGTAAACAGTCTTGCCCACGATGTTAGGGGCCGTGGGCACGCCGGCATCGCTTGCGAAGGCTTTGTTGCAGCCCAGATAGCGGCCCTCGCGATCCTTCCAGAAGACCCGCTGCGGGATGTAGTCCAGAACCAGCTGCAGCATTTGCCGCGACACGTTCAGTTCCTCCTCCGCACGTCTCAGATCGCTCAAGTCGGTAACGATGAGGCAGACGCACTCGGTAGCCTCGATAAGAAGCGTATCCGCGGATAGCAGCGCCGGCGCCAGCCCTGCCGAGCCTCTCTTCAACCGGACTTCCGCCTGCGTCCTGACGCGGCCGTCGAGGAGAGGGCGAAGCAACAACGCATCTTCCGCCGCAACGAAGTCGTGCATAGAAGAACCGATCACGCGATCGAGGGGCATCCCGAGCATGGAGGCGAACCGTTCGTTGGAAAAGAGAATCAGACCGTTGCGGGTGAGGGTGAGGGCGCCCTCCGCCATGCTCTCCACCATGAGGCGGTATGCTTCATCCTTGAGCGTGCAAACGCCTGAAACCGCGACCGCATCTGCTTCCCCGTTTCTCGAGGCGCGGAGCGTTCCCTCGGCTTCATCGAGCTGTCGTTTCAGGTCGCGAGTTCGCTCTAACAGATCCGCCATCTTCTCACGCGCCATGGCCGCCCTTTTCGGGGCTTCGCGGACGCCGTCTTGCAGCCCTCGAGTGGCAGTCACAGAACGGCGCCCGCCATTGTGGTTCGCTAGTTCCTCAACCCTTCGGGTCGTTCAAGTCTTTCTCGGGGTTGGGGGCCGACCAGCCCATCGGCTTCGAAACGGCTAGCCCAATACGATACGGCGCGCCGGGAATCGTCCGGGAAACGCTTCCCTCCTGGGGCATCCTAGCGATGCTCAGAAACAGTCCCAGGCGACGCATCGCCTCCGTGAATTGCTCGTAGTCAGCCGACTTGACGACATACGCATTGCAGCCCAGGTCGTAACAGCGCCGTATCTCCGCCGGATCGTCTGTGGTGGTCAGAACGATCACTGGGATGAGCACGGTCCGCGGGTCCGCCTTCAGACGCGAGAGCACTTGATAGCCGTCCATCACGGGCATGTTGAGATCCAGCAGGAGCAGATGCTGCTGAGTCGCCTGTTCTTCGCGGCGGAGATAATCCAACGCTTCCTGGCCATTGGCGAACCTGACGATTGTGTTGGTGAGAACCGCACGAAGGTTCTTCTCGATCAGCCGGGCATGGCCTGGATCGTCTTCGGCCAACACGATAACGACGTCTTCTTGTCTATTCATAAGTTCCCTATCTCACTTTCGGTAACATGAAGCTGAAAGTTGTTCCGACGCCAAGCTGGGAGTGGCACTCGATTCTCCCGCCAAGGCGATGGAGCAACGCCTTGACAAATGCCAGGCCCATGCCCTCTCCGGGGACATCTTGGAGGCCGGCTCGGCGGAACGGCGCGAACACGTTGTCCATTTCTCCCTCCGCAATCCCGCGCCCGGTATCCCGCACGTGGAAGATGGCCGCACCGGCCGTTTCCTCGGCCGACACCTCGATGCGCTGGGGCCTCTGAGGGTCCAAGTACTTGATGGCGTTGTCGAGCAGGTTCCCGAAGATCTGCTCGATGGCGGTGCGGTCGCTGGCGATCCGTGGCAGCGGGCCGATCTCCAATGCGATGTTCCGGCTCTGGATCTGGTGCGCCAGGCTGCCCACGATTTCCTGGACTAATGTTCCGGCGTCCAGCTCCTCGATGTTGAACTCCCGGTGGCCTACTCGCGATAACCGGAGAAGCGCCGCGGTGAGGTGGTCTATGCGGGTGACCGAGCTTTCGATGAAGCCCAGATCCTCCGGGATTGTCTCTTGAAGCGCCTGCGCCACCGCGGCCCGCTCCGGTTCTTCCAGGTTCGCCAGGAAGGTCTCCGCCGCCTTGCGGAGCGTCTCGATGGACTGGCGGAGCTCAGCGGAGAAACCCTTGAGGCTCACCAAGGGGGCGCGCAAGTCATGCGACACAATGTTGGTGAAGCGTCTCAGCTCCTCGTTGGTCTCGGCCAGTTCGGCGCTGAAGCGGTGCACCTTCTCCTCGGCGCGCTTGTTCTCGGTGATGTCCTCGTAAGTTCCCAGAACGCCGATGACGCCGCCAGTGGAGCCAGGCAGGGGAACTTTGCTGACGCGCACGTAGCGCTGCGTGCCGTCCCGAAAAACCATCGGCGTTTCGTAGCCGATCGTTGCCTGGCCGGTTTCTATGACTTGGCGATCGTAGTCTGTGTGGAGGTCGCCCGTAGCGCTCTCCTGGGAGACGTCGTGAACGGTCTTGCCCACCACGTCCTGGGGCGTGGCGGCGCCGGCATCGCTCGCGAAGGCCTTGTTGCAGCCCAGGTAGCGGCCCTCGCGATCCTTCCAGAAGACCCGCTGCGGGATGTAGTCCAGGACCAACTGGAGCATCTGCCGGGATCCGCGCAGCTCCGCGGTCTGCTGCCGCACACGGCGGCGCAATACCACGATCCAGGCGAACGCCAGCAGCGCCATCGCGGCCAGTATCCCCACCAGTTGGAAGGTCCGCTCCGTGGTCCACCATGGCGCATCGCGCAGCACCACCACGTCCGCGGCCGAGCGGAGCAGAATCGTGAAGCCGCGCGGAACCGATCGCCGGCCCGGCGCATCGTAGGAAACGATCCCCGTCACACGAATCAGACTGCCGTTCCGCGGTGCCGGCAGGCGATCACCCTCCATCCGGGCATTGAAGAGCGTGCCGCCGGCCTGCAGCACCAGCCGCCGATCCGCCCCGGCTGTCACCGTGTCCACCAGAAAGCCGTCCACCGCAACCAGCCTCGGATCCCATCGATCCTCCAGAATCTCCGTGATGGTGGACAGGGGAGCCCTGGGCTCGGCCGCGTGCCCCAGCTTGACCAGGTCCGCATCCTTGAGCACGGGGTTCAGCGCGTCCGCTTCGGCGAATCCGGTCGCCTCCACAAGGTCGCCGATGGCAAGCTGCGATGGGGCGTGGTTGTCGATCGCCACGCTTCCCGTCGCGTCGCTGATGTAGGTAGGACCGGTAGGGTGAGTGAGCGTCACCGTGCCTCGAACCCGGGATACCTGATCGAGTCCCGATCCCGGGGAATACTGCCGCAGTTGCACGATGTTGAGCGGCGCGGGCGGGACTGCCGCGCTGGCTTCCACCTGGATGAACTTCGGCTCGGGCACCCGGACCGCCACCGCCACCAACTGCCGCTTGCGGTTGAAGATGGGAGCGAGAACGCCCTGGAACCGAACGTGGGAATAGAGCAGCCCGTGGGGGAGTTCGCTGGTGTATGCCACTTGTAGCACTAGGCGGTGGTTGGCCGAACGGACCCCAAGCTCCACGCCGCCGTTGACGCTGGCCATGGAACAGACGATGCCGCTTGCCTCCAGCCAGCGGCTGTCCGGCGGCTCGGACATCAGCTTGTTGATGTCCAGGCGCAGCGGCTCGGGCAGGGACTGCTCCCCCACGACCCGGATGCGCGGGGTTGCGACCACCGGAGCGAAATCGCCCGGGCCGCTGAATCCCTCAATCTCCACTAACTGCCCGGCTCGGAGCTGCGGGATTTCCGCCGCTCCCACGGAGACGTAGATTCCGTCCGTGTCGTCCTGCACGGTGAGCACACGGCCAGCCGGGTTGAAATACGTCACCACGGCCCGGAGACGCACTGGATAGGACATCCTGGCCCGATCTTCCGGGAGGGAGTGAACCTCGGCGGCGGTCGTCAGCGTGGGAAGGCCGGACCGCTGGGTGGGCGTGCCCGCAACCGGCTTGGCCGGCGCCAGGACGGTGAGTTGGCGTGCCGACTGGACCAACAGCCGTAGCTCTAGGATGGCCCCGTCGGCATCGGCGCTCGCCGCAAACACCCCGTTTGCTTGCACCTCCGCTCCGGGGTAAGCGCGATAATCGACCCCGCCCACCTCCTGCCGCACCAACACTTTGACCGCGTGGCCCTCCGAGTCCACCATTAATACCAGGCGGCCGCTATCGTCGATGGAGGCGGACCGCACGCGCCCTTCAATCTGGACGAACTGGTACTGGAGCTTGCCGGAGACCAGGTCGCGCGGCCGGGCGCGCACCGCCGGCGGCAGCGCACCCGGACGGATGAGGCGGACCTCGTCAAACGCGCCGGCCGGGCTGGAGCCTCCTCCGGTTGCCGTTCCCGTCAGTTCGACAAGCGAGCCGCTCTCGAGCATCACGTTGTCGCTGATGTTGTCCGAGCGGAGGCCGCCGGTCGCGTCCTGGAAGAAGAATTGCTCAAGCAGGGAGTCGGTATAGGTGATCGTGCCGCGCAGGTGAAGCGGCGCCTGATCTCCTGAATGCACGGGGAGCCGCCGAACCTGCTCGACGGTTGTGAGCGGAGAGTTGAGCGAAGCCGGCGCGGGACGTGTGCAGCCGCCCAGGGTGAGCAGGGCGGCGACCACCACCACCGGGCGTATCACGACCCCGCCGAAACCAACCGCACCGCCGACATGGACCAGATTCGCCATAAACCTCTTCGCCCGTCCCCCTAAGGGGCTGACCAGCCCGTGGGCTTCGAAACGGCAAGCCCAATGCGATACGGCGCGCCGGGAATCTCTCGGGAAACGCTTCGCTCCTGGGGCATCCTGGCGATGCTCAGAAACAGTCCCAGGCGACGCATCGCCTCCGTGAACTGTTCGTAGTCAGCCGACTTGACGACATACGCATTACAGCCCAGGTCGTAACAGCGCCGTATCTCCGCCGGATCGTCCGTGGTGGTCAGGACGATCACAGGGATGAGCTCGGTCCGCGGGTCCGCCTTCAGACGCGAGAGCACTTGATAGCCGTCCATCACGGGCATGTTGAGATCCAGCAGGAGCAGATGCTGCTGAGTCGCCTGTTCTTCACGGCGGAGATAGTCCACTGCTTCCTGGCCATTGCCGAGCCTGACAATTGGGTTGGTGAGAACCGCGCGAAGGTTCTTCTCGATCAGCCGGGCGTGGCCTGGATCGTCCTCGGCCAACACGATAACGACGTCCTCTGGTCTGTTCATAAGTCCTCCCTATCTCACTTTGGGCAACATGAAGCTGAAAGTTGTTCCGACGCCAAGCTGGGAGTGGCACTCGATTCTCCCGCCCAGGCGATGGAGCAACATCCGGACGAATGCCAGGCCCATGCCCTCTCCAGGAACATCCTGGATGCCTGCTCGGCGGAACGGCTGGAAGACCTTGTCCATATCTTCCTCCGCAATCCCGCGCCCAGTGTCCCGCACGCGGAAGATGGCCGCATCGGCCGTTTCCACGGCCGACACCTCGATGCGCTGGGGCCGCTGCGGATCCAAGTACTTGATAGCGTTGTCGAGCAGGTTTCCGAAGATCTGCTCGATGGCGGTGCGGTCGCTGGCGATCCGTGGCAGCGGGCCGATCTCCAATGCGATGTTGCGACTCTGGATCTGGTGCGCCAGGCTGCCCACGGTTTCCTGGACCAATGTCCCGGCGTCCAACTCTTCCATGTGGAACTCCCGGCGCCCGGCCCGCGATAACCGGAGAAGCGCCGCAGTGAGGTGGTCTATGCGGGTGACCGAGCTTTCGATGAAGCCCAGAGCCTCGGGGATTGTCTCTTGAAGCGCCTGCGCCACCGCGGCCCGCACCGGCTCTTCCAGGTTCGCCAGGAAGGTCTGCGCCGCCTTGCGGAGCGTCTCGATGGACTGGCGGAGTTCAACGGAGAAACCCTTGAGGTTCACCAAGGGGGCGCGCAAGTCATGCGACACGATCTGGGTGAAGCGTTTGAGATCCTCGTTGGTCTCGGCCAGTTCCACGCTGTAGTGCTGCAGCTTCGCCTCGGCGCGTTTGTTCTCGGTGATGTCCTCGTAAGTTCCCAGAACGCCGATGACGCCGCCAATGGAGCCAGGCAAGGGAACTTTGCTGGAGCGCAAGCAGCGCTTCTTACCGTCCATGCCAACCATGGCCTCTTCGTAGCCTATCTTTGCCTGGCCTGTTTCTATGACCTGGCGGTCGTCGGCCGTGTAGAGGTCGGCCGTAGTGCTCCACTGGGAGAAGTCGGAGACGGTCTTGCCCACGATATCCTGGGCCGTGGGCACGCCGGCATCGCTCGCGAAGGCCTTGTTGCAGCCCAGAAACCGGCCCTCGCGATCCTTCCAGAAGACCCGCTGCGGGACATGGTCCAGCACCAACTGGAGCATCTGCCGGGATCCGCGCAGCTCCGCGGTCTGCTGCCGCACCCGGCCGCGCAACACCACGATCCAGGCTAACGCCAGCATCGCCACGGCGCACACCAACCCCAGCAGGCGGAAGGTCCGGGCCGCCGTCAGCCAGGGGGCCGGCTGAAGCACCACGATGTCGCCGGGCGTCCGCAAGAGGATCGAGAATGCCTGCGGCAGCACGGTTTGCTGCGATTCATACGTTTGAATCGAAGCGATGCCGGTGACGCGAAGCACGGCGCCTTTTTCGAGCGGGGGCAGCCGCTGGTGGTCGATGCGGGCTTCGAACAGGCGGTCTCCCGCCTGCAGCAGCAGTACCTGGTTGCCCTTGGCCTCGCCCTGATCGACCAGCAGCGCGTCGATCTGAATCAGTTGTGCGTCATAACCCTCTTCGAGAATGTCGCTGGCGGTCACTACCACGGGGTCGGGCGCCACGGCGCGGCCCAGCTTGTGGATCTCAGCGTCGCGGAACACGGGATTGAAAATCCCGGAGACGGCGACTGGAAGACCGGTCACCTCGACTGAATCCCCGACCTTGAGGGTCGCCGGCAGGTGGCTCTGGATCAAGACGCCACCGGTGGAGTCGCTCACGTAGGTGGGGCCAGTACGCTCGGTGAGAATGACCACGCCACGAACTCGGGAGCGCTTGCCGAAATCGGCGGCTGAGGAGAACTGCAGGAGCTGGTCGATGTTGCGCAGGGGCGGGGCATGCGGCGCGCCGCCCTCGACTCGAATGAAGCTGGCGTCGGGAACGAAGAGCTGCATGCCCAGGATCTGGCGTTTGAAATTGAACCGGGTGCCGCAGACCCCCATGAGGTGGACATGCGAGTCGAGCAAAGACTCTGGCAATTGCGTGTCGCCGAAGACAAAGGCCGAGAAGTGGTGGATGCCCCAGTTGACGCCGAGGATGGAACTTCCTTCCTGCCTGCGGATCGAATGGACGATGCCCTCCGCCTCCACCCACGTACTGTCGGCGATGCCGGCAAACAGGTGCTCCATGTCAGCTCGAAGTGGTTCGGGCAGGGCTTGCCGGCCGACCACGTGCACGCTGGTTCCTCTGACTATGGGTGCGAACTGGCCCGGGCCGCTGAATCCCTCGAGGTCCGCCAGGTCGCCGGCGTGCAGCGTGGGTTCGGCTTGTCCATCGAAGAACACGTAGATTCCCCCTGTCCGGTCCTGTAGAAACGTGTTTGTAGCCACGGGGTTGTGGTAGGTCACCACCGCGTGAAGATGGACCGGATATGCCCGCCTGGCCTCATCCTCCGAGAGCTCCTTTACCTGGCTTACGGTGGTCAGTACAGGCAACGGCGCAAGGTTTCGTTGCTTGCGAGCCTGGTCCCAGACCGTGCATGCCGTCAGGGACAGCGTTCCTTGCTTCTCGCCCACAAAACACAAGACGTCGAGCGCGCGTCCGGCCTCGAGGGGCTCCGCTGGGGCGGCCTGGAGCGGCGCCGTGCCGGTGGAATCCCGGAGGGTCAGCTTGCCCGCTTCGACCGAGACCGAGCCATGCAAGCGGATCCGATGGTCTGGCAGACGGGTACGGTCCGTCAAGAGGACCGAGCGAACGGTTGTGACCGGGAGATTGGCCACGGAAGGCGCCGGCTTCACGACCTCGACGTCCTCCAGGGCCGTCACCCACAACTTCACGCCGATGGCCACGCCGCGGGCATCCAGGCTGGTGGAAAGATCTCCCCGTGCGCGGACCACGGCGTCCACGAGCGAGCGATCACTTAACGCCGATTGATTCCTGATCAGAACATGCACATCCCAGCCGAGAGCGCGAATGGTCAGCGAGAACCTGCCAGCCCTGTCCATGATGGCGGACTTGACGACGCCTTCTATCTCGACGTAGCGGTACTGAAGCCGCCCGGAAGCCAAGTCGTGGGCGCTAGGCCGCGCCGGCGCGGGAAGCGGGCTGTGCCTGTCGCCGACGCGAATGCTCCCAGACGTCACGTCGGGATTGGGCCCGCCGCTGGCGACCGTTCCCTGAAGGTCCACGGAAGCCCCACGGTCGATGCCCGGTTGCAGGCCTTCCACGCGGACTGCGCCGGTGGCGTCCTGCACGAGGAACAACTGGAAGGCGCCATCGACGTACGTAACCGTTCCGTGGAGACGGACCGGCACCTGCGCCCCAACCGCCTCCGGCGTGAGCTGGCGCACCTGCTCGACGGTGGTCAGCGGGCCGCTTGATGTGCTTTGCGGGAATCGCGCGCACCCTCCGCCGTACAGACACAAAAAAACAGACGCCAGACCCGCCGTCCTCCAGTGCGGGGCTTGGCGGCCAGGAACGGTTCGTTTGATGGTCCCTGCTAGCATGAGGCCCTCAGGTCGGACTCGTGCCCCGGCTGCAGACCGGCAAGGGCGGTCTCTTGAGGTTTCAGCGGCCCCGGTGTCGGGGCGGGTTCGAAGAGCGTGTTCGTACCCGCGAGCTTTTCGCGCAGCTCGGCGGGCGTGAGAACCCCGTCTTCGGTCACAATGCCGGAGACGTAATCGAACGGCGTAACGTCGAAGTGGTAGTTGACAACCGTGACGTGCGGTAGTTCGCGCTCCAGCAGTTCGCGCGCATCTTTCCGAGTCTCAGGCGGCGGGTCGTAGAACCGCGGAAGGAACTTGCAGGAGGAGCACAGCACGTAGACCGGCACCCCCAGCTCACGGGCGGCCAGCGCCATCAGCGAGGTTCCGGTCTTGTTGAAGATGCCGCGCGGTGAGACGGCGTCAGCGCCGACCAGGACGAGTTGCACTTCGGGAAGCACGTGATGAATCGCAGAATCCGCGATCAACGAAACTGTGATTCCTACCATACCCAGGCTGGCAGCCATGGCGATGCCCTCACAAATGGGGCGGGATTCAGGACAAATCACCGAGAATCTCTTTTTCTCCCAGAAGGCCTCACGAAGCGCAGTCAGTATGGTGGAACTGAACGAGTGCGTCATCACGGTGGCGCCGTCTGAAACCAAGGCGGCCGCTCTCTCTGCTACTCGCGCGGCGCTCCGATCCATGAACTCCAGGAACTCGCGGCAAGCCGCAGTCACGTCGGGGGAGCGCAACGCGAGCGTGGCGAGATTGTAGATCGGACCCGTCGCGGGCTGGGCGGCTATCAGTGCGCCAGCGATCTCCGGTAGGTCCTCCGGCGCATATTGGGCGCACTCAACCAGCAGCTTGGCGGCGCGCACGGTCTGTTTGATGGCTCCACTCGCCCGATCATTCCGTATTTCATCAATTCCAGCCCTGAGTTGAATCGCACGGACGTCCGACGCAATGGTCTTAGAACTCCTCATGATGTCCTCTACCGACCAATTGAACAGCCAATTGTTTCGAGTTTCAAGTTAACCACCCAACCAGCTGCGCATTTGGGACGGGGTCGGGGCGCGCTCGCTTGGGCCGCGGCCAGAACGCACGCAACTCATACAGGAAGATGGACGTGCACGACAAGCACGGCGCCGGCTAGCGAGGCGGGCTGCGCACGGCTTGCCATGATCTGCCGGGCGGGAGGACCCTCAGAGTTGTGTGCTCACTCCGAAGTACTGCGCGGGCCTGCCCGGCTGGGCGCTCTGTACCGCGCGATTGGTCAGTACGGGACTGTACTGCCCCTTACAAGGGTACTGCCAGGTAGGACCGTACCAACCCACTTTGACCCTGGACTCGGCCGCAAGAAGGAGAGAGACTCCCTCCCTATCGCCCCGACGATCCGAACCCCCCGCCGCCGCGATTGGTGTCGCTGAGTTCGGCTTCCTCCCACTCCACCCGCTCATAACGCGCAACCACGAGCTGCGCGATGCGGTCCCCGCGCGCGATCCGGTAAGGTTCCCGGCCCAGGTTCAGCAGAATCACTCGGATTTCGCCGCGGTAGCCCGGATCGATCGTGCCGGGGCTGTTGGGCAGTGTGATGGCGTGCTTCAGAGCCAGGCCGCTGCGCGGACGAACCTGCGCCTCGAAGCCGGGCGGCAACTCGACGGCGAGGCCCGTGCCCACAGCCTTCGGCTCGCCCGGAGCGAGCACCGTGTCGGCGGCGGCGCGCAGGTCGAGTCCGGCGTCCTCCTCCGGCCCGTGCGCGTACTCGGGTAGAAACGCATGGGCCTCAAGCCGCGTGATCTTCACTCGCATAGGCTTCTCACAGAATACCGTGAGGCAGACGTCCGCGCCCGCGGCGGGTCTCCCAGCGGGATTGAGGGCCCATCCTGTCGTGCACGGGTCCTGCCTGAAGTGTTGGTTGTGTGAGGACGACGATCAAGGGGCTTGCGGGCTCTGTGGCCGGGGACTCCACCAGCAGCATGCCCGCCTTCACGACGGGCTGACGCTTGCGAAATCCGACGCCAGCAGCGGGTTCACCAGCTACTATAATGTGTACGGGGCGCTGTAGTGCGCCGACTGCAGGCTGGAGTGGAAGAACTACAAGCCTGGCGCGTGAGGCTGGTTAGCGCTTTCAAGCCGCCCGGCGAAGGGGACTACGGATGACGGATGGCGATGCGGGCGCCGCCGAGCCGCTGGCTTTCGAGACCGGCGACCTCCCGGACCTGGGCGAAGACAGCCGGCTCGTCCTGATGCCGGTCGATCCGTATCTGATGTATGCCTACTGGAATGTAACCTCCACGAGGATTGAGGCGGCAAAGGCGCTCTTCGAGGAAGGTGAGATCGAAGCTCACGTCTTGCGTTTCCACGATACGACCGGCATCGACTTCGACGGCGTGAATTGCGGGAGCAGCTTCGACGTGAAGATCCACCTGGACGCTCGGAAGTGGTACGTCCGCCTGTGGAGTCCGGAGAGGAAATACTGCGCTGACATAGGACTCCGGGGCAAGGACGGCAGGCTGGTGGCGCTGGTGCGCTCCAACTTGGTCGAGACCCCAGCCGCTTGGCCGCACGTGAAAGTGGATGAGGCCGCTGCGCTGGTAGATCAAGGCGCGCCGGAGGGTGAGACGGCTCGGGAAGCGGAGCCTCTGTTCAGTGCTCAGGAACCGGAGCCATTGGCCGCCACCCCGGAAGCGCAGCTTGCGGTTGCCGCCCCGGAAGCGGTGGCCGCGGACTCCCGGCACGTTCTCGAGAGGAGACTCGCGGAGGTCGCGGCGCTACGCGAAGAACCGCTCGCTCCCACATCGGAAGGCGGGCCGGGTCCCTCAGGCGACGGCCATGCGGATCTGACCGAGATCAGCGAGAAGAACTTCAGCCCGGGAATCTCCTCCGCGATACTCGGGGCGCGCCGTCCCGGGCAGTAGGCCCGGCGAACATGGAACAGGGCTATCTCGCCATCGTCCTCCACGCGCACCTGCCTTATGTGCGCCATCCCGAATACGAGGAGCCGCTCGAGGAAAACTGGCTCTACGAGGCCATTACTGAAACTTACATTCCCCTGTTTCTCGTCATCGAGAACCTCTTGCAGGATAGGGTCGATTTTCGTCTGACCGTCTCGCTCACGCCTACCCTCGCCTCTATGCTGCTCGATCCGCTGTTGCAGGTGCGGTATGTCAAGAAGATCGGCCGCACCATCGAGGCCGCGGAGAAAGAAATCGCCCGAACCAGCGGCCAGCCCGAGTTCCACCACCTGGCGCGCATGTACCACCGGCTCTTCGTGCGGGTTCGCGACGCATACGTCGGCCGTTACGGCTGCGACTTAGTCCAGGTCCTGAAGGGTTTCCAGGAATCGGGGAAAGTCGAAGTGATCGCGAGTGCCGCTACGCACGGTTATCTTCCGCTGCTGGCGTTGCATCCGCCGGCGCTGCGCACGCAGATTCGCGTCGGAACGGAGCACTACGAGCGGACGTTTGGCCGCAAGCCCAGGGGCTTCTGGCTGCCGGAATGCGGTTACTGCACCGCGGTAGAAGCTCCACTCCGGGAGGCCGGTGTCCGTTTCACGATCCTCGACACTCACGGGGTTACTCACGCCAGCCCGCGGCCGAGGTTCGGCGTCTACGCCCCGCTCTGCTGCCCCTCCGGACTCGCGGCTTTCGGACGCGACCCGGAGTCCTCGCGCCAAGTCTGGAGCTCCATCGACGGCTATCCCGGAGACTACGACTACCGCGAGTTCTACCGCGACATCGGCCATGACCTGGACCTGGCCGACATTCGGCCCTATATTCACCCCGCCGGAATCCGTATCGACACCGGGATCAAGTACTACCGGATCACGGGGAAGGGCGACCACAAAGAGATCTACGTGCCCGAGCGGGCGGAGACAAAGGCGGAAGCGCACGCCGCCCACTTCGTCGGGGAGCGGGTGAGGCAAGTGGAGCGCCTGGCGCCGCTGATGGACCGCAAGCCCGTCATCGTCGCGCCCTACGATGCCGAGCTGTTCGGCCACTGGTGGTTCGAAGGTCCGAGCTGGCTCGAGTACATGATCCGCAAGATCGCCCTGGAGCAGGACCAGATCCGCCTGACCACGCTGTCCGAGTATCTGGACGAATACCCCATCACTCAGACCGCGACGCCGGCGGCCTCGAGTTGGGGACACAAGGGCTTCAACGAAGTCTGGCTGAATGGCGAGAACGATTGGATCTACCGTCACCTGGACGCCGCCGCCACAACCATGGAGAAGTTGGGGTCGAGCCATCCCCAGCCGAGCGGCCTCACGGCGCGGGCGCTCGACCAGGCGGCGCGGGAGCTGCTGCTGGCGCAGTCGAGCGACTGGGCATTTATGATCCACTCGGGTGCGACGGCCGAGTATGCCACCCGCAGAACGAAGAGCCACCTTTCCCGCTTGCGGCGGCTGGCCGCCGAGATCGAGGCGGGGAACATTGACGAGTCCCGGCTTTCGAGCATCGAGGCCGCGGACAACATCTTTCCAGGGATCGCGACCGCGGCGGATTTCGCGCCCGGGCAACCGAAGCCGCGGCCCGTGGTTGCGGCGCCCAGGCCGGTTGTTCCGGCTCCGGCGCCGTCCCGGCTCCACGTGGTGATGGTGTCTCCGGAAATCGTCCCGTTTGCGAAGACCGGCGGCCTGGCCGATATGGTCGGCTCGCTGGCGCTCGCGCTCGAGCGGCTCGGCCAGCGAGTGTCCCTCATCATGCCGGCCCACCGCTGCGCCCTAAGAGGCGACCTGCCCCTGGAGGAGACGGGAATCCGTTTCGCCGTGCCCGTTTCGAACCGTCATGAAGAGGCGACCCTGCTGCGAGCGAAGATGGGCAGCCGTATTCCCGTCTACCTCGTCCGGGCCGACCGGTACTTCGATCGGGATAACCTCTACGGCACTCCGGAAGGGGACTATGCCGACAACGCCGAGCGATTCGCCTTTTTCTCGCGGGCCGCCCTGGAGGTTTTCCGCAAGATCGGGCCGGCCCACCTTCTCCACGCGCATGACTGGCAGGCGGCCCTGACCATCGCGTTTCTGAAGGCGCAGCCGGAGGTGTATCCGGAGCTCTCGGCGGTGAGGACGGCTCTCACGGCGCACAACGTGGGATACCAGGGCGTGTTCCCGCGCGACGACTGGCATCTGCTCAACCTGGACTGGGGATTCTTCACCCCTCGCCAGCTCGAATACTACGGGAGGATCAATTTCCTCAAGGGCGGCCTGGAGTGGGCGGACGCGATCACGACGGTGAGCCCCACCTATGCCCAGGAGATCCAAACGCACGAGCAGGGTTTCGGACTCGAGGGAGTTTTCAAGGACCGCGCTGCCGACCTCTGCGGCATCCTCAACGGTGCCGGCTACGAGGTCTGGAATCCCGCCACCGATCCGGCCATCGCCCAGACCTATGACCTCGCGGACCTCTCCGGGAAGCGCCTATGCAAGGCCGATGTCCAGCGGCTGTTCGGGTTGCCGGAGGCGCCCGAGGTCCCGCTCGTCGGCATGGTCTCCCGCCTGGCCGCGCAGAAGGGTTTCGATCTCCTCCAGGCAGTGTTCGACGAGTTGCTCCGCCGGGACCTGCAATTCGTGCTTCTGGGAGCGGGCGACAAGCCGTTTGAGGACTTCTTCCGCTCCATCGGCGACCGCCATCCGGGAAAAGCCGCGGCGCGAATCGTTTTCGACGAAACTCTAGCGCACAAGATCGAGGCGGGCGCCGACGCCTTCCTGATGCCGTCGCGCTACGAGCCGGCGGGCCTCAACCAGCTTTACAGCCTTCGGTACGGCACGATCCCCATTGTGAGGGCCACCGGTGGTCTGAAGGACAGCGTGTCGGATTTCGATCCGGCGTTCAGCACGGGAAACGGCTTCGTGTTCGCGGACTACAACGGCGCCGCGCTCCTGGCCGCGGTCGACCGGGCGCTGGACACGTTTCGCCGGAAAGACCAATGGGCCCGGCTGATCGAGAACGCGATGACCGCCGACCATTCCTGGCACCGGTCGGCGGGTGAGTACCTCCGGCTGTACCAGCGCCTCATGTCCACTTCCGCAGGAATCTCTCCGCCTTCGCGCGCGTCGCGGGGCGCGGGTTCTCCGCCTGCCGGCTGACGAACCGCAGCACGCTGCGTTTGTCGCCGGCCACATCGAAGAACCGGTCGAGTGCGCGGATCGCGTGGCCGATGGCCACGTTCCGGCACTCGGCGGTCGCGTACGAGGCGCGCTCCACCGCCAGGATGCGGCCAGCGATCATCGGCGCCAGATGCGGCTTGGCCAGCGCGATGGCCGCCGCGCCGCGGATCGCGTTGGCCGCGTCGATCATATTAGGGCCGGAGATCGGCGCCAGGTAAGCATCCAGGATCCGATCGAGCCTGCCGTCGCGGTCGACAGCCGCAAGGTTGGCGAGCGTGAGCGTGGCGTTCCATTTCAGGATGTGGTTCTTGCTGCCGAGCAGTCCCACGAAGAAGTCGAAGTGCGGATAGACCGATTCCGGGTCCTGCTCGCTCAGGGTACGGAGAGCCTTGCTCGCGCCGAGGCGCACGCGCCCGATGTTGGACCCGACCCCGTCTATGGCCGCCCGCACCAACTCGGGACGTAGCTTTGCCAAGCGCGGCGGCACAATTCCTTTCTGATACTGCTAACGAAAGCTCGTGTCAAGCCCCGCTACCGTGTAAGCACTTCCAGCCCCGCCGCGGACTTGCCTGTCAACGCCAAATAGAAATGTCCCCTTCTCTGCCAAGTAGAAATGTCCCCTTTTGAGGGCCCGGTTGAAGAGGTGGGGTTATGGTGGATTCGATGTTCCGGGGGAGTCGCGCTCCCTGGGGCAGATTCGAAGTCCGCTGC
>DASWZN010000047.1:0-211075 GCA_036404435.1 Bryobacteraceae bacterium | reverse complement strand
CTTGGAAAACGCTTCGCGTTTCCCACATTCCCACAGCGCCGACGACGGTTCCTCTTTCTCTCTCTGAACTCAAAACGAAAGGACCCAGCCTGCCGGCCGACCTACCTCCGTTCAGGCTCATCCTTCAATGAGAATATGCTGGCGCGTTCGAAAGAACCGGAGCGTCGCCAGGAGTGGCGACGCGGCACGCACGAGTGCGTGCGCCGGCCCAAGGGATTAGCGGCCGGTCTCCATGGACTGGGATTGCTGCGACTCGGGGGCGGGGCCGAGCTCGTCGACTTCGACGGGCGGCGGCGTATAGAAGAGGATGCGGCCGCAGGTTTCGCAGTACATCACCTGGTCCAGCCGGCGGAGGTCCTGATGGAACTGGAGCCGCAAGGTCATGTTGCAGGCGCCGCAACGCCCGTCGACCGCCTCGGCCACCGCGATGCCCTTGCGCGTGCGCCGGAGGCGCTCGTATTCGCGATAGATGGGGGCGGTCATGCCGGCGACCAGCTCGGCACGCTGCTTCAGCAGATCGGCGAGCTGGCGCTTGTCCTCGGCGGTGCGCTCGCGGGCGACTTTTGTCTCGGCCCCTACCTGCTGTTTTTCCTGTTCGAGCGCCGCGTGGGCCTTTTTTAGACTCTGCTCCAGCGGCTCGGAAGCCGCCATGCGGTCGAGAATCCCGTCCTCGCACTTGCGGATCTCGGCCTCGCAGTAATCGATCTCGTGCTTGAAAGCGGTGTATTGCTCGTTGGTTTTGGCCTGGAGCATCTGATCCCTGAGCTTGGAGATCTTCTGCTCCTGGGTCTGGATGTCCGCCTCGAGCTGCTTGCGCTCGCGCTGATTGGCCGCCAGCGCGGCCTTATCCGCCTCGACTCTCCGGTTGTGGGACTCGAGCGTCTTCTCGATCACCGCGATGTGCTTGGGGAGGGAAGCGACTTCGCCCTGCAAGTTCCGAATGCGGCTGTCCAAGTCTTGCAGCAGGATAGCCACTCTCAGGTCTGAGACCATTATCCTTCGATTTTAACACGGCGACGGCGACGGCCCTCGACCAGCGGCGCGACGAGCGCGCGGCCGGCGGATTCCAATTCGGGCACTCTCAAGACACGGCACGCGGCCCAGAACACGGCCACGCCGACGGGAATCGAGACCGCCAGGTCTACCAGCCGGCCCAGGCGCGAGACGCCGAGCCAATCCGCAAAGCCGATGGTCGAAGCTTTGATGGCGACTCCCATGACGATCGAAGCCAATGCGATTTTCAGCGTGCTCTTCAGAAGGCGGCGGCCGTGGATGCCTCCCAGGCGGCTGCGCAAGACCCCGAACAGAGCGACGGCGCCGGACAAAGCGACGCCCGAGGTTGCCAGCGCGAGGCCGGCGTGTCCGAGAGTGGTCCAGCGGGTGAGCGAGAACGCGGCCAGGTAGTTGATCAGAATGGAAGCCAGGCTCACGAGCATGGGCGTGCGCGCGCTGCCGAGGGCGTAAAATGCGGGCGCCAGAACCTTGATGGCGGCGTAGCCGGCCAGGCCGATGGCATAGCAGGAGAGGGCCAGCGCGGTCTGGTGGGTGTCGTAGGGATCGAACTTCCGGCCCTGGTAAATGGCGGCGATCATCGGACTTCCCAGCACGACCAGGCCGATCGACGATGGCAGCGTGAGCAAGAAGACCATCCCCAGCGAATCGGCAAGCGTTTTGCGGAACTGGTCGATGTTGCCGGCGACCGCGCTGCGCGAGATGGAGGGCAGCGTGGCCGAAGCGATAGCGACGCCGAACAGACCGAGCGGAAGCTGCATGAAGCGGTAGGCGTACTGGAGCCAGCCCACCGGTCCGTTGACGCCGCGCACGGGATCGACGATGGTGGTGGCGAAATTCGTGTTGACCAGGACGTTGACCTGGACGGCCGCGCTGCCGATAATGGCCGGCCCCATCAGGCGGATGATGCGCCGCAGTCCGGGGTGCGACCAATCGATGGCCGGGCGGAAGCGGAAGCCGGCGCGCCGCAGAGAGGGCAATTGCCAGAGAAGCTGCACCAAGCCGCCGAACACTACGCCGTACGCCATGCCCTCGATGGGCGAGAGGCCGATGTGGGGCCCGAGCCAGAAGCCCAGTAGGACGCCGAAGACCACCGAACCGACGTTGAAAACAGTGGAAGCCAGGGCGGGGACGCCGTAGCGGTCGCAGGCGTTCAGGATTCCCATGGCCTGCGCCGCCAGGGCCACCAGCAGCAGGAAGGGGAACATGATCTGGGTCATGCGGATCGCCAGACGGAACTTGCCGGGATCGGCCGAGGCCCAGGCGCTGGCGAGACACTTCACGAGAAGCGGGGCGCCGACGACGCCGAGCACGCACACAATCCCGACGATCAGAATGACCGCGGTTCCGACCAGGTTCGCCAGGCGTGCGGCTTCCTTCTTATCCTTGGCCAGGTACTCGGAGAAGACGGGGATGAAGGCGGAGGAGAGGGCGCCCTCGGCGAACAGGTCGCGGGTGAGGTTGGGGATGCGGAAGCCGAGCGAGAAAGCGTCGAAGACGCGGCCGGCGCCGAACAGGTGGGCCATGACCGTCTCGCGCACCAATCCGCTGGCCCGGCTCACCAGTACCGCGCCCGACACGAGGGTGGCCGAGCGGAGGATCTGCTCCTGTCCCGCGTGTTCGGTCGTCGGTGGGGGCGGTTCGGGGCTCAAGAGTCTCTTCCGTATTCTTCCGCGAATTGGGCGAGGGGCATGGGCACCTCGGGGTGAAAAACCATTATAGGGTCATCGCGTGCCGGGGCTGGCCTGAGCGGCTCATCACTTTTCGACAGTTTCCGGGAATACAAAACGAAGCCAATTTCGGCCCCCACGGGGCCGGGAGCGGCGCGAGTTCCGGTGGGGCGGGCCATCGAACGAGGGTACCGCGGGTGTGGACGATGGCAAGGGGACGAAGTTCGCAAGTGATTGAGGAAGCGGCGAATGCAGTTGGCGGAATGCGGGGAAGGGCTTGCGGCCGAGGAGCGCTCCGGCGGCTCGCCGCCGTCGTCGGGCAATGCGTCACGAAACGTTCTCACTTGTGCTAACGCTTTCCTCGACGCAGTAAGCAACTTAGCTTACTATAGAGACGTGACGGCAAGCGAGCTGAAACGGAAACTGGCGAAGCTGGGATGCACGTTCGAGCAGGGCACGAAGCACCTCGTCGTCTATTACCAGGGCAACCGCACGTTGATGCCCCGCCATTCGTCCAAGGAGATCAAGACGGGCACGTATCGCGGCATCCTGAGCAAACTCGGAATCAAGGAGTAGGCCATGGAATATCCAGCACTGTTCGAGCCCGCCGAAGAGGGCGGCTTCGTCGTTACCTTTCCGGACTTCGACTGGGGCATCACCCAGGGTGACAGCGAGGAGGAGGCCCGCGAGATGGCGGCGGACGCTTTGGCCACCATGATCCAAGAGCACATCCGCAAGGGAGAAGCTCTGCCGGCGCCTAGCAGGCCGCGCGGCCGCAGGTACCGGCTGATCCGCCTTCCCGCACTCCAGGAGATCAAGGCCGAACTCTACGTCTCCTTTCGCGCGGCTGGCATCAGAAAGGCCGACTGGGCCCGGCGTTTGGGTATTCCCAAAACCGTGGTCGATCGCCTCTTCGATTTCGGCACCAACACCCGGCTGGAGCAACTGGAATCCGCATTCGCCGCCCTCGGCAAGAAGCTCGATGTGAGCATCCGGGACGCCGCGTAGGTCAGCGTAAGTCTCCGCCTTCCTCCTATAATTGGCTCATGCGGATGCTACATCGGACGTCACTCCTCTTTCTTCTGGCCGGAGCCGTTTTCGCCCAGTTTCCGGGCCTGACGCTCCCGCCCAGCGGCAACAACCAGAAAGCGGCCGTCACGCAGTACGTCGGCCCGGTTCAGGTGACCATCGAATACTCGAGCCCCGCCGTGCACGGCCCCAACGGGAAGGACAGGCGGGGCGAGATCTGGGGCAAGCTCGTGCCCTACGGCTTGGCGGACCTCGGCTATGGCAACGGCAAACCCGATCCGTGGCGCGCCGGAGCCAACGAGAACACCGTCTTCGCGGTTTCCGACGATGTCAGCGTCGAAGGAAAGACGCTGCCGGCCGGCCGCTATGGATTGCACATGATCCCCGGCCCCGACGAGTGGACCATCATCTTCTCGAAGAACTCCACGGCCTGGGGCAGTTTCTTCTATGACGAAAGCGAAGACGCGCTGCGGGTCACGGTCAAGCCACACAAGCACGATTACAGGGAATGGCTGACTTACGAGTTCACCGTGCGCAAGCCCGAGGAAGCGACCGCCGAGCTGCAATGGGAAGAGCTGGCCGTGCCGTGGACCATCAAAGTCAGCGACGCGAACGAGATTTACTTCTCGCGGCTGCCGCACGAGCTGACCAGCGTTCCCGGCTTCCTCCCGGAAGGCTACGACACCGCCGTTCGGTTCTGCCTGAAAGCCAATATCCATCTGGACCAGGCCCTCAAGTGGGCGGACGCGGCGATCGGCGCGCCCTACGTGGGCCGGACGGACTTCAATACGCTGAGCGTCAAGGCTCTGGTCTTGTCGAAAATGGGCCGGGACTCGGAAGCCAAGACGGTCATGCAGACCGCTCTGCACCACCCCACGGCCACGCCCGCCGATATCCACCAATACGGGCGCCAGTTGCTCGCCGCCAAAAAGAATGCGGAGGCGATGGAGGTGTTCCAGTACAACGCCGAGCGCAACGGCGACACCTGGCCGGTCCACGTCGGCCTGGCGCGCGGCTATTCCGCGACCGGCGACTTGCAAAAAGCCCTGGAGCACGCGCGCAAGGCGCTGCCCCAGGCGCCCGACGCTCCGAACCGCCAGGGCCTGGAAGCCATGATCGCGACTCTCTCGCAAGGGAAGGCGCTCGACCAGTGAGCGGCCCCAAGAGAAGCTCACCCCGCAAGCGGTTCGAGCTTGCCGGCGCGGAAGGCGCGGAGGTATTGGGCGCAGAATTCGTCGCGGCCTAACAGGGCTTCGGCGGCGGCGACGTTGGCCATGAGCTGGCGGTCGCAAGGATCCAGTATGGCTGTGTCCAGGCCGCGCGCCATCAGCAGCGTCAGGAAAGTCTGGTTCATGAGCTTGCGAGCCGGGACTCCGAACGAGACGTTGCTCAGGCCGACGCTCGTGTGGACGCCGGGAAAGCGCTGCTTGATGCAGCCGATGGCATCGGCGACGGCCGCGCCGTGCTCGGAGCCGGTGCTGATGGGGATTACGCACGGGTCGACGAAGATGTCGTCGGGATCGAGGCCCTCGCGGGTGAGGCGGTCGACCAGGCGGGACGCGGTCTCCACGCGGTCAGCCACGCACGTCGGCGTTCCGGCCGAGCTCATGCAGAGCGCGATCACGCGGGCGCGGTACTCTTTGACGACCGGGAGCAGGCCGTCGATTCTGGCCGGCTCGTCCGTGATGGAATTCACGATGGGCCGTTGTTTGCAGAGCGGCAGCGCGCGGCGCAAGGCCTCGGAGTCCGAGCTGTCGACGGAGAGCGGCAGGTCGGTGGCTTCCTGGACCACCTGGATGAGCCATTCGAGCGACTCCGCCTCGCGGCCCGCGATGCCACCGTTGACGTCGAGCATGTCCGCGCCCGCCGTGGCCTGGCGCTGCGCCAGGTCGCGGATGAACTGCGCGTCTCGCGCCTCGACAGCCGCTCCCACCTTCTTACGGGTGGCGTTGATTAATTCACCGATCAGTAGCATTAGTCCCTTCCGACAGGCCGGAGGCCTGTCCCACTCTCTTTGAAAGGTTGTCGGTTCCGGCAAAACGGTTGACCAGCGCGTTGGTGCGATCAAGCGACCAATCGCGGGGAGGAATCAGCGTGCGGGCGAAGCGGGCGGGATCCTCACCCAGCGCCAGCGAAGCCTCGTACACCAGGTTCCACAAGCAGGGCAGATCGGGGTGGGCCTCGCAGGTTCCGTCCAGGCGCGAGCCGCCGCAGGGTCCGTTCCGCAGCTCCTTGTAACACCAGCGCATGGAACAGCCGGCGTAACTCAAATGGTCCTGAATGCAATCGCCGCAGCTCTGGCAGCCGAGCGTGGCTTTGCGGTAGAGCGAGGAGACGCCTAGCAGCTTGGGCCAGACGCCGCCGGTCATATGCTTGGCGAAGAAGCGGGCCGCGGCCGTATCCGGGGCGATCAGGTGGCGGTGCGCGGCGCGCGAGAGGCGCTCGACCAAGCGCGGACGCCGCTGGTGCAGGCCTGTCTGGTAGGGGCCGGCGGCCTCGCTCAGGCCGTCCGGGCCGGCGGGCAGCAGATAGAATTCGCCGGGGCAGGGAAAGACCAGATCGTCCATGCGGCCGCGCCAGTCCTTGCCGATGGCGGCCGCGCGATCGAGGATGGTCACGAAGTCCTTGTACACGAGACCGAATCCGCCGATGTGGGCGCCGGCGAAGCCGAGATCCTTCACGGCCGCCACCATCAGCGCGGCGCGCTCGAGGCGCTGGGGCTTCTTCTCGCCTTCGAGGCGGCGGACGAAATCGGCGCTGACCACGCAGCCGGCCAGCTCGCCGCTCTGCATCATGCGGGCGACGGTTGGTGTGGGCACGTAAATGTTCGCCAGCACCGGCGTATCCGCGAGGCCCTCGCACTCCATGAACTGTTTGAGCTCGACCAGCTTGCGCAGGTTGAACCCGAGCTGCGTGATGAGGAAGCGCGCGCCGAGGGCGATCTTCAGACGCATCTTGTAAAGCTGCATCATCAGATCGGGCTCGCGGACCTTGAAGGGGTTGACCACCGCGCCCGGGAAAAAATCGAACGGAGACGTGCGGACGATGCGCGAGCCGAGACGGTATTCGAGACCGCCGCGGAGAGCCTGGATCAACGCCAGGATCAGGGTGGAATCCAGGTCGTGAACCGGCTTGGAGCGGCCCTGGAAGCCGTCCTTCTGCGCGTCGCCGGTGAGCGCCAGCACGTTCTCGACGCCGAGGTGCGCGAGCGAGTGCAGACGTCCCTCGATGAGCGAGCGGTTGCCATCCTTGCCGCTGAGGTGGGCGATGGGCGTGAGGTCGAGCGCGAGGACCCGGGCGGCGAACGCTTCGGGCGGCAGGGCCGGATTGCCGCCGGGAAGGTCGGTGAGGCTGATCACCTCTACGGGGCCCAATTCACGGGCGGCGTCGCGCAGGAAGGCCTCGGCCTCGGGCACGGTGTGATCCCGGCCGAGGACCAGTTCGGCCGAATAGACGAATTCACGCCAGGCGAGAGCGGCTTTGAGGAAGTTGTCAGGCATGGGCGGACCAGCCATGCGTCCCCAGGAGTGGGGACGCGGCACGCACGAGTGCGTGCGCCACGCACTGCGGGCGACTTTCCGGCAGGCCGGACGAGGGCGTCCGGCGCGGACCAGGGGGTCCGCCCCACGTCGGAAAACTGCGCGGACGCGGAGTCGCAGGGCGCAACCCTATCCTCCGAAGGCGCCCTTTTCGGGGTGCATGGAAAGCGTAGCGCCGTAGCTTTCGATGAGGCGGCCGCCGATGTAGCGGGCGAGACGCCGGAAGAATTCGAGGCCGCTGACCGGATCGCTCTCCAGGATGCCGGTGAGCTTCGCGGCCGGAATGCGGAGGAGAGTCGAGGGCTCGATGCACTCGGCCGAAGCGCTGTACGCATCGAATCCGGCCATGCTGGACCAGCCCAGCGTTTCGCCGGGACGGTTGACGGTGTGGGCTATGCCTCCGCTGCTATGGACGCTGAGGCGAAGCCGGCCCTCGCACAGGACGAAGAAATCGGCCGCCGCATCCCCGGCCTGGAACAGGAAGGTCCCGGCTTCGCGGCGCTCTTCGGCTGCAACGGCGGCAACCGCTTCGAGCGTGGCCGGCGCGAGACCCCTGAAGAGATCCGCCGCGCTCAGCAGCATGACGCGACTCCTTTCAGAACAGCCCGGTCACCTTGCCGGTGTGAACGTCCACGTCGACGCGGCGGAAACCGGGGTTGGACGCCGTGCCGGGCATGAGGCTGATTTCGCCCGCGCACGGACACAGAAACTTCGCCCCGGAGTATACCAGCACGTCCCGGATGGGAAGGATCCAGCGTTTCGGCACGCCCTTGAAGGCCGGGTTGTGACTGAGACTCAGGTGCGTCTTGACCATCATCGTCGAGTACTCATCATACCGCGCATCGGACTCGAGGCTCTTCATTTTCGCCTCGGCTTCGGGAGACCAGGCCACGCCGTCGGCGCCATAGATATCCTTGGCGATCAGCTCGACCCGGTCGCGCAGCTTCATCTCCATGGGGTAGAGGTAGCGGAAAGTGACCGGATCGGCGGCGGCGTCCACCACTGCGTCGGCCAGCTCGAGGGCGCCTTCGCCGCCCCTGGCCCAATGGTCGGAGACGGCGCAGCGCGCGCCGGCGGCTTCGGCAGCGCGGCGCACCAGCCGGATCTCGTCCCGAGTGTCCGTTTCAAAACGGTTGATGCAAACCACGGGAGTAATGCCCGACCTGCGGATGATCGAGAGATGATGCAGCATGTTGGGCAGGCCGGCTTCGGCCAGCTTGAGGTTCTCGCGCCGGTACTCTTCCGGGAGGGCCAGGCCCGGGACCACCTTGGGCCCGCCGCCGTGCATCTTGAGCGCCCGGACGGTGGTGGTGAGGACGGAAACGTGCGGCTGGAGTCCGCTGAGCCGGCACTTCACGTTCCAGAACTTCTCGAATCCGATGTCGGCGGCGAACCCGCTCTCGGTGACGTGGTAGTCGAACAGCTTCAAGCCGACGCGGTCGCCGATGATGGAGGACTGCCCGACCGCGATGTTGGCGAACGGGCCGGCGTGGACCATGACGGGCTGGTATTCGGCGGTGCTGCACAAAGTCGGGTTGATGGCGTTGCGCATCCAGGCGCACATGGCGCCGGCCACCTCGAGGTCGCTGGTGGTGACGGGATGGCCCTGCTTGTCGTAGGCCACCGTGATCTCTCCCAGGCGTTTGCGCAGGTCGGCCAGATCGCGCACGATGGCCAGGATGGCCATGAGCTCGGAGCTGACCGCGATGCCGAACTTGGACTGCATCATGTAGCCGTCGGAGCGGGCGCCGATACCGACGATGATGGAGCGCAGGGCCTGGGCGCAGAAATCGATGACCCAACCCATCTCGACGCGGCAGGGGTCGATGTCGAGGCGGCGCATGCCGGTGAGGCGGCGCAACTGGTCGTCGCTGTAGTTCCGCTCGTGCTGCGCGCGGGCGGTGAGCGCCACCATGGCTAAATTGTGGGCGTTCACGATGTCGTTGATGTCGCCCGTCAGGCCCATGGAGAACTCGGTCATGGGGATGAGCAGGGCGTTGCCGCCGCCCGCCGCCGTTCCCTTGATGTTCATGGTGGGGCCGCCGGAAGGCTGGCGCAGGCAACCGCCCACTCGGCAGCCGCGCTTCCCGAGCCCCTCGATCAGCCCCAGCGAGGTGGTGCTCTTGCCCTCGCCGAGCGGCGTGGGCGTGATGGCCGTCACCTCGATGTACTTGCCGTCGGGCCGGTTCTTGAGGCGGTCGATGATCTTGAGGAAATCGAGCTTGGCGACGCGGCCCATGGGGATGACCTCGTCGTTCTCGAGTCCGAGCCGTTCCCGCCACTGGGAGGGAGTGGGAATGTTCCTCTCGGCGGCTTCCGAGATCTGCCAGTCTGCGAGTGCAGTTGCGTCATAGGGCATGAGAGTTCTCCAAACGCGGGCGAGGCTTCCGGCGCGCGCCGGCGCGGATGGCCTCTTCCACTTCGACCATCGCCAGACCGACGATCTCTTCGGCCGCGGCGCGGGCCTTCAGCGGGTCGCGGCGGCGGATGGCCTCCGCCAGGGCGCGGTGCGCGGCCAGGCTCACGGCCTCGGCGGCGCGCAACCGCCGGGTATAGGCGAGAGCCGTGCGGAAGGGCTGCCGGGTGACGGCGTTGAGTTGCTCGAGCAGAGGGTTGTGGGAAGCGGCGACGACCGCCGCATGAAAGCGCAGGTCCGCATCGACGGTCTCCTCCGGGCTGGCGGCCTCTTTGTCCTCGAAACGCTCTTGGATTTCGGCGATCTCCTGGGGCGTGGCGCGCAAGGCCGCGAATCCGGCGGCGATGGGCTCGATGGAGAGGCGCACTTCGCAGATATCCCGTAAGACGCGCGGATCGGGTGCGAGCAGCGCCTGCCAGGCGAGGACGTCGGGATCGAGCAGGTTCCATTCGGAGCGGGGCCGGGCACGCGTGCCGGAGCGCGGGCGGACATCGAGCATGCCTTTCGCCGCTAGCACCTTGATGGCCTCGCGGATTACGGTGCGGCTAACGCCGAGCTGCCGGCAGAGGTCCGCCTCATTGGGGAAAAGAACCTGCTCGTCGGCGCGCTCCGCAGAGAGGATGCGGAGGGCGAGTGTCCGCGTGACGCGGGCATGGAGGCGTTCGGGCGCGGCGATGCGGGCAAAGGCGGCAGGCACGGCTTGCAGAATTAATCATATCATATGATGAATGGGGAACGGGCCGCCGGTCGCTCCGAGATATCATGGGAGGCGGCGCCGGCGCCCATCCTATGACACGTCGAGAACGTCTGCTCGCTGCGCTCAACCACCAACAGCCAGACCGGGTCCCTATGGACCTGGGCGCCACGGGCGTGACCGGAATCCACGCCAGCGTGGTGGCCGCGCTGCGCGACTACTACGGGCTCGAGAAACGGCCGGTCAAGGTTCACGACCCCCACCAGATGTTGGGCCTGGTGGAAGAGGACCTGGCGGAGGCGATGGGCGTGGACGTGGCGGGGGTCCCGGCGCCGAGGACGCTTTTCGGATTCCCGGCACGCGGCTGGAAGCCGTTTCGGTTGTGGAACGAGATGGACCTTGCGGTGCCCGCCGGCTTCAACACGACCGTGGCGGCTAACGGCGATCTGCTGATGTATCCCCAAGGCGATATCTCGGTCGCGCCCAGCGGCCGGATGCCCAAGGGCGGGTGGTTCTTCGACAGCATCTCTCGCCAGGAACCGATCGACGAAGAACGGCTCGATCCAGCGGACAATCTCGAAGAGTTTGGCCCCATCGCCGACGACGACCTGGGGTACTATCGCGGCCGGGCCGCGGAGGCGCGCTCGACCGGGCGCGGCGTGATCGCGAACACGCCGGGAACCGCGCTGGGCGACATCGCGCTGGTTCCCGCCCCGTTTCTCAAGCATCCCAAGGGCATCCGGGACGTAACGGAGTGGTACGTTTCGACGCGCTCGCGCCGCGACTATATTCACCGCGTCTTCGCCAAGCAGGTGGAGTATGCGCTGACGAACCTGGCGCGCATTCACGGCGCCGTGGGCGACGACGCTTTCGACGCCGTGTTCACCTGCGGCACCGACTTTGGCACACAGACCTCGTCGTTCTGTTCCGTGGCGACGTTCCACGAACTGTGGCTGCCTTGCTACCGCGAGATCAACGGCTGGATCCACAAGAACACGCGCTGGAAGACGTTCAAGCATAGCTGCGGGGCGGTGGGGAAGTTCATCCCGTCGTTCATCGATGCAGGCTTCGATATTCTGAACCCGGTGCAGTGCTCGGCCAGCGGCATGGATGCGCGGCGCCTGAAGAGCGATTTCGGCTCCGCCCTCGTGTTCTGGGGCGGCGGCGTGGACACGCAGAAGACGCTGCCGTTCGGGACGCCGGAGGACGTGCGCCGCGAGGTTCTGGAGCGCTGCGAGATCTTCGCTGCGGGCGGCGGTTTCGTGTTCAATACCATTCACAACGTGCAGGCCGGAACGCCGGTCGCGAATGTTGTCGCCCTGATCGAAGCGGTCGGCGAGTTCAACGGGAGGAGCTGAGGGATCCTGCAGCCAGCCTTCTGGCCGCCTGGTGCATGCGGCATTTGGCCCACGACGCAGCCACATCGAGAGGTCCCAGGTTGCCCAAGCCGAGAGGGGCTCCGCGCGAGCGGGCTACCTGGAATGGTGTCTGCGGCATGCATCCAAAGGGTTTCTTCGTGTTCCGGACTTGTGCGTGGTTTTGTGTGATAATGGCGCGGTGGTACCCAAAAACCAATTCCGGCAAGGGAGAAATCCAAACGATGTTTACTCGGATCATAGTGTGTGTGACCGTGTTGTTATGTGCCGCCGCTGTCGCCGTGGCGCAAACGCCGGCCAAATACGAGACCATCCAGCTTGTGCCATTCGAGGCGGCTAAGGGAATCGACTTTCCGCCCGATTTCCAGGGAGTGATGATTGACAGCCTCATCAAGCGCTTCGCGGGCAGCAAGAAGTTCACCAAGATCCTTCGCCCGGATGAGACCGCGCCCGCGGCATCGGTAACAATGCTGAAGCTGTCGGGCACGGTGATCGAAGTCGACGAAGGCAGCCGGGCGGCCCGCAGTCTAGTGGGATTCGGCGCCGGCCAGGCCAGCATCAAGGCCAAGGTCAAGTTCGCCGACGCCGTATCCGGCGAAGTCAAGCTCGAAACCGAGGTCACCGGAACCTACAAAGGGACCTTCGGCACTGCCGGCGGGAAGAGCGCAAACGTATGCGACGGCCTCGCCAAGCAGATCGTCAAGCTGGCGGAGCAGAAGCTGTAAGCCAGTTCCCGCTATTTCGCGCCAGCCGGGGCTCCAGGAGGCGCCGGTTCGTTCATCACGAGCTTGCTGCCCTGGAACCTCAGGCTGGCGGGAAAGCCGGTGCTCACCGCGTTGTGTTCCCCTTTGGTCGAACGGGGGTGCCAGACTTCAACCTCGACGCCCTGGGCATTCGAGGTCTCGACCGACACCGGTGTGCCGACCACCGCTGCGGCCTGTTCTCGCGTCATGCCTTCGATCACCCGGCGCTCGGCAACGGCTTTGCGGACCTCCGCGGGCCATTCGGGGTGAGCATCCTGGAGCGGCACCCTGGAAAAAGTTCTATCGAAGGCTTTCTTGAAGTCCTCGAGGGTTTTGAGGTGCACGAAATCGACCATCACCTCAGTTCGGTGGTCCTCTCCCCAGAGGCGAACGCTGTTGTAGCCCCAGCGGAGGGATATGGATGAGACGGTGTCATTGGGGCCGAAGATCCAATAGACGTTACGGCGGTCCGCCTCCGAGAGATCGGCGATCTTGCGCGCCGAGTCGGCGCTGTCGGGCGACACCTCCAGCATGGGGACCACTCGGTAGTAATCGCACGGCACGTCGAGACGCAGGTAGAGCGTGCCGGCCACCATCTCTTTGGCTGCGCGCCGGTCCGCGGGGGATAGCTGTGCGTGCAAAGCGGGCGCCGCGAGCAGCCAGAGCGCGCACGCCACAGCCGCCAGCCATGAGGGAGATTCGGGAATCATGGGTCCTCCAGACGGGCTCGATTCTAGCACAGCCCGGAGCGAAATTCTGTGAGTATTGGACCGGCCGGCGGGCGGCTTGCGACAGCCTCGATTGTCGGGCGGCTGGGTCTATGGCGACCACGCGCACGCCTCGCCGCTCTGGTGCTACCTGAGGCTGCGAGAGCGGCGCGGATGACCGGCGCGGAGGGCGCGTGCGAAGATGGTTGCTCGGGAACAGCCGGCGAGCGACGAGCGACGGGCGACGAGTGGATGGTCGGCACAGGAGGTTTGAATGGGTGAATTCGGCGGACTTTACGATGCGATCCTGAACGGGGATCAGAAGGCTTCGGTTGCCCTGACGCGGCAGGCGCTGGAGGAGGGATTGGATCCCTTGGACCTGATCCACCGCTACATGATTCCGGCGATGGACGAAGCGGGGAAGCGGTTCGAGTGCGAGGACTTCTTCGTCCCGGAGCTGCTGCTGGCGGCGCGCGCCATGAAGGGCGCGCTGGAGTTGCTGCGGCCGCGGCTGGCCGCGAGCGGCGCACAGCCGGCCGGGCGGGTGGTGATCGGCACCGTGAAAGGCGACCTGCACGACATCGGCAAGAACCTGGTCTCCTCGATGCTGGAGGGCGGCGGCTTCGAGGTTACCGACCTGGGAGCGGACGTGCCCGCCGAGAGGTTCGTCGAAGCGGTTCAGAAGACCGGCGCGCAGATCGTGTGCCTGTCGGCCCTTTTGACGGTGACGATGCCGTCGATGAAGACGACCATCGAGGCGTTTCGGCAGGCCGGCATCCGCGACCGGATCAAGGTGCTGATCGGCGGCGCGCCGGTGACGGAGCAGTATGCGCGCGAGATCGGCGCCGATGGGTACGGCGCGAACGCCAACGTTGCGGTGGCGCTGGCGCGGCAGATTGTGGCGGCATCATGAACCAGGTGACGAAGTGGCTGGCTGCCGGGCCGCTCATTACCGACGGCGCCTGGGGCACGGAGTTGCAGAAGCGCGGGCTGGCCGCCGGCGAGGTGCCCGACTCCTGGAATCTCGAACATCCGGAGCGGGTAGAGGAAGTCGGGGTGGCGTACCGCGCGGCGGGCAGCCGCGTGATCCTCACCAACACTTTTCGCTCGAATCCGATCGCGCTAGCGGCCTCCGGTCTCGAGGGCGCGACCGAAGCGCTCAACCGCGCCGGGGTCGCGATCAGTAGGAAGGCGGCGGCCGGAGAGGCGCTGGTCTTTGCATCCATTGGTCCGACCGGGAAACTGCTGATGACGGGAGACGTGAAGCCGGACGAAGTGCGGGCCGCGTTCGCCCGCCAGGCCGCGGCGCTGGCAGAGGCCGGAGCCGACGCCCTGGTAATGGAGACAATGAGCGACGTGGAAGAAGCCGCGCTGGCGCTGGCCGCCGCGCGCGAGACGGGCCTGCCGGTCATCGTCTCCTTTGCGTTCGACAGTGGCCGCAAGCACGACCGCACCATGACGGGCGCCACGCCCGAGCAGGCGGCCCGCGTGGCCCAGGAGGGAGGCGCCGCTGCCGTGGGCGCCAATTGCGGAGCGGGGCCGGACGCGTTTGCGGAAATCTGCCGGCGACTCCGCGCCGCGTGCGACCTGCCGGTGTGGCTGAAGCCGAACGCGGGGCTGCCGGCAGTGGTGGACGCCCAGGTTCTGTATTCCGCGTCGCCCGAGGATTTCGCCGCGAGCGCGATGGAGTTGCTGGCGGCGGGGGCGTCCTTTGTGGGCGGCTGTTGCGGAACGAGCCCGGAGTTCATCCGCGCGCTGGCGAAGCGGGCCGGAGCATGCGTTTCAAGCTGATCGGCTGCGAGGTCCTGTATCGCGAACTGTGCGATGCGGTGGCGAGGGCGCCGCACGTGATCGATGTCGAGTTCCTGCCGAAGGGGTTGCACGACCGCGGGGGCGCCGGCATGCGGACGGAACTGCAGCGGAGGATCGATGCCGTGGACGGCGCGGCGTACTCGGCGGTGCTGCTCGGCTACGCGCTGTGCGGCAACGGACTCGACGGCCTGGCGGCGCGTTCGCTTCCGCTGGTGGCGCCGCGGGCCCACGATTGCATCGCGCTGCTGCTGGGCAGCCGGCGGCGTTACCAGGAGTACTTCGACGCGCACCCGGGCGTATACTATCGCTCCACCGGCTGGCTGGAGCGCGGATCGACGCTCGAGCAACTGGCGCAACGGAGGACCGGGGTGGGCTACGAGCTCGAAGAACTCGTGCGCCAGTACGGCGAGGAGAACGGGCGCTATCTCTTCGATGAGCTCAATCGTTACCAGCAGGCGTACACGCAATTGACGTACATCGAGACGGGCCTGGAGCCGGATGGCCGCTTCGAGGAACAGGCCCGCCAGGAGGCAAGGGAGCGGGGCTGGTCATTCGCGAAACTCGCCGGGAGCCTGAGGCTCTTTCGCGCCTTGGTGGCAGGCGATTGGAATCCCGAGGAGTTCCTGGTTGTGGAGCCGGGATGGCGCATCGTGGCCTGCTACGACGACGCGATCCTTCGCGCCGAGAGGGACGGTTCATGACCGGGAAGGGACGCGTGCTGGCGGCCTTGTCCGGCGTGGCGACCGATCATCTGCCGCTGATGCCGATCACGATGATGTTCGCCGCGGACACGGCCGGCATACGCTATCGTGACTACGTTACCGATCATGCGCGGCTCGCGGAAGCACAAGTGCGCACGGCGGAAGAGTACGGCTTCGACTATGTTTCGGCGATCTCCGATCCGGCGCGGGAGGCGGCGGACCTGGGCGCCGTGGTCCAGTACTTCGACGATCAGCCGCCGGCGATTGTCGAGAGCCAGGCGCTGCTGGCGGACAAGGCCCGCTTTTGCACGCTGCGCCTTCCGGACCTGACCGCGCCGGGGCGAATGCGCGACCGCGTGGAGGGTGTCGCGCTACTGGCCGGCCGGGCGGGTGCGGACAAGATCGTGGAAGGCTGGGTGGAGGGCCCCTGCGCGATGGCCGCCGATTTGCGCGGCCTCAGTACGCTGATGCTCGATTTCTACGACGCCCCGGGGTTCGTCGAGGACCTATTCGCGTTCGTCGTGGCCATGGAGACGGAGTTCGCACGCGCGCAGGTCGCGGCCGGGGCGAGCCTCATCGGGATCGGCGACGCGGCGGCGTCGCTGATCGGTCCGCGGTTTTATGAGAAATTCGTGTTCGACCAGGAGCGCAAGCTGGTGGGGGCGATCCGCGGCATGGGGTGTCTGGTACGGCTACACATCTGCGGCAACACGCGCAGGATTCTGCGCGGGATGAGCCAGACCGGCGCGGATATCGTGGACCTCGACTTTCTAGCGCCGCTCGATGAAGCCAGGGCGGCGATGGGCTCCGAGCAGATGCTGCTGGGGAACATCGATCCGGTGCGCGTGCTGCGCGATGGCTCGCCGGATTCGATCGAGGCGGCCCTGGCGGAGTGCCATCGGCAGGCCGGAATGCGGTACATCGTCGGCGCCGGCTGCGAAGTTCCGCGCGGAACGCCCCGCGAGAACGTCCTCGCGATGGCGCGCTACGCACAAACGCACCATGCCTGAACGAATCCGTCTCGATCCGCCGCGGCCCGAAGATCTACGCGATCTGCTCTTCGAGCGTGGAGTCGAGTTTCCCTGCGGCGGCGACTCTCTCTGCGGCGGATGCAAGATCCGAGTGGTCGAAGGCGACGTGCCGATCACGGCCGAGATGGGGGCAGTGCTTTCGAGCGAAGAGCTGGCGAACGGGTGGCGGCTGGCCTGCCGCGCCGGGGCAAGCGGGCCGGTGGTGGTGGAGATAGAGCAGTGGTCGGTGCACGTGTTGACGGACGAGACCAGACTGGCGCTGGAGCCGGCGGAGGGTTTCGGGATTGCGATCGATCTCGGGACCACTACGCTGGTGGCACAGCTTGTGGATCTGGCGAGCGGGGACATCATCGCGGTGGAAACCGCGCTCAATCCGCTGTGCCGCCACGGCGCCGACGTCATGAGCCGCGTTCAGTTCGAGATCGAGCAGCCGGGAGTGCTGCGTCGGCTCATACGCCGGTCACTGGGCGCGATGGTTGCGGATCTGGCCGGGGGCCGGGTGCTGCGCGAAGTTCTGATTGCGGGCAACACCGTGATGCACCATTTGTTCTGCGGCCAGGATGTCGAGCCGCTCTCGCGCGTGCCGTTCCGGTCTCCGGCGCTGGCGGGATGCCGGTTCGAAGCGGTGGAGCTGGAGTGGCGCGTGCCGATCGAGCTGGGCGTCAGGTTTCTGCCGTGCATCGGAGGATTTGTGGGAAGCGATCTGCTGGCGGGCCTGGTGGCGGCTGGGATCGGCGAATCGGACGCATCGCTGGCGTTGCTCGACCTGGGGACCAACGGCGAGATTGCGGTCGGCTGCCGGGATGGGATACGGTGCGCTTCGACGGCCGCGGGTCCGGCCTTCGAGGGCGGGCGGATCCGCAATGGAATGCGGGCCGGCGCGGGCGCCATCGATCGCGTGTCGCGCGACGGAGACGAGTTGCGGTGCCACGTGATCGGCGGCGGATCGGCACGCGGCATTTGCGGCAGCGGAGTGGTGGACGCGGCCGCGGCCGCGCTCGACCTGGGCTGGATCGACGAGCGCGGCCGGATGACCGGCGGACGAGCGGAGATCGCTCTCGACGGCGTGGCGCTGGTCCAATCCGACATTCGGGAATTGCAACTCGCCAAGGGCGCGATCCGGGCGGGGCTCGATATTCTGGTTCGCCAGAGCGGCGCCGGGCTTCCTCGCCTGCTGCTGGCCGGTGCGTTCGGGAACTACATCCGCACCGAAAGCGCGCGGCGCATCGGCCTCGTGCCGGCGGGGGCCGTCGATGTGAAACCGGCGGGGAACACCGCGCTACGCGGGACTCGCATGCTGCTGCTTTCGCCGTCGCGGCGCGATGGGATCGTCGAAGGGTTGCTGCGGCGGACGCGCCACATCGAGCTGGCAGCTATGCCGGAGTTCCAGGAAGTGTTCGTCGAGCGGATGACATTGGGTTGAGCGAGGGGTGTATGATGAGTCCCATGAAACTGGCAGGGCTGTTTCTCGCGGTAACTGGAATGGCAGTGGTTGCGGTGGCGCAGGCGCCCGCACCGGAGCAGAAGCGCGAATCGGGCCCCTTGTCGCGGGTCACGCTGGTGGTCCGTACCACCAAGGCCATCAACTATCGCCACCTGAGCGGGCCCACCCGGATCGACTTCCGGGGCACGGTTCTGCAATCGCAGGCTCGCGGCGAAGCGCGGGTCGAGAGCAAGCGCGGAGCGATCCGCATCCAGGCGCAGTTCGAAAAGCTCGAGCCCGCGTCCCGCTTCGGGCAGGGATTCCTGACCTATGTGCTGTGGGCCATCACGCCGGAAGGGCGCGCGGACAACCTGGGCGAGCTGCTGCTGGCCGGCCAGAAGAGCAAGGTGGATGTCACCGAGCAATTGCAGGCCTTCGCGCTCATCGTGACCGCCGAGCCATACTTCGCGGTGTCGCAGCCGAGCGAGGTGGTGGTGATGGAGAACGTGGTGCGGCCGGACACCGCCGGCCAGGTCGAGGAGATCGACGCCAAGTTCGATCTGCTCCAGCGGGGGCAGTACGAGACCACCGTTCAGGCCGGCTATGAGCCTCCGGCGGTGAGCTCGGGGGTTCCGCTGAGCCTGCTGGAAGCGCGGAACGCGGTGCAGATCGTCAAGGCGGCCGGCGCGGAGCGCTATGCCGCGGAGAGCTACCAGAAAGCCGCCCAGCTTCTCCAGTCGGCGGAGACCGGCCTGACGCAGAAGAAGGAGAAGAAGGCCATCGAGACCGCCGCCAGGGAAGCCGTACAGACCGCCGAAGACGCGCGCATCATCACCATGAAGCGCCGCGAAGAGGAGCGCCTGGCGCAGGAGCGCCAGGCGGCCGCGGAGCGGGAAGCGCAGGCCAAAGCGCAAGCCGAGGCGTCGGAAAAAGCTCGCTTGGAAGCACAGCTTGCCTCCGAGCGCGCGGCCCGGGAGAAGGCCGAGGCCGACGCAGCCCGCGCCGCCGCCCTGATGCAGCAACAGGCGGCGCAGGCGGAAGCGGAGAAATCGCGTCTGGCCGCGGAGCAGGCGGCTCGAGCGCAGGCCGAAGCGGAAGCGGCCCGCGCCGCTGCCCAGGTCCAACAGCAAGCGGCGCAGGCCGACGCCGAACGCGCGCGCAAGCAGGCCGAGGACGCCGAGCGCGCCAGGCAGCAGGCGGAAACGGAGAAAGGCGAATTGCGCAAGCGCCTGCTGGACCAGTTCAACTCGGTCTTGCAGACGCGCGATTCGGCGCGGGGACTGATCGTCAACATGTCGGACGTGCTCTTCGATACGGGCAAGTACACGCTGAAGCCGGGCGCCCGCGAGAAGCTGGCCAAGATCTCCGGCATCGTAATGGCGCATCCGGGATTGAACCTGCAGGTGGAAGGCCACACAGACAGCGTGGGCAGCGACGAGTACAACCAAACGCTCTCCGAGCACCGCGCTTCCTCGGTGCGGGACTTCCTGGTGCAGCAGGGCGTGCCCGAGGCCTCGGTGACCTCGCGCGGATTCGGCAAGACGCAGCCGGTGGCATCGAACGATACGGCCGAGGGCCGGGCCAAGAACCGCCGCGTCGAGCTGGTGGTTACCGGCGAAGCCATTGGCGGCGGGCCGGAGGCTCCGGCGCAGCCCTGAGCGAAAAGTGTACCTTCGGGCCACGGTGTCGGCACGAGTGCCGACACGGCAGGCTGAAGCCCGCGCCACGAACTGCACGGGTATTACGCCGCCGACGTTCCGGTGTTCGAGAACTCCAGCGCCAGGCTGATTGCGCGCATCACCTCGTCGGCATCGAACGGCTTCGTCAAGACGTCGTATCCGTTCAGGCTCAGCACCTCCGCCCACAGCCGTTCGTTGGCGAAGCGGGCGGTCACGATCACGGGCGGCGGACTGGCCAGCGACGTGCTGGCGGCGAGGACGTCCTTCCAGTCCCCGTCGGGAAGGTCGCGGTCGCAGAGAACGACGCCCACAGGCCGGAGCCGCAGAGTCTCCACGGCATCCGCGCGGGAGGTGTTCCAATGCAGCGTCCAATCCGTGTCGTTAAGGATGCCTAGCAAGGCGATGAGATCCGTATCGAAGCCGCCGACCAGCAACACGGCGAACGGTTTTTCGTGCGGGTCCGCGCAACGGCGAACGGGGTTAGCGAGTCGCACTTGTTGTTTATAAGACATCTTCTCCAGCCCTCGGTGAGTTTGCTCCGAACAAGGGTAGACGCGCTCGCGGCGAGATACGTTGCAGGGCGGGCAGAACATGACAGAACTTTATGGAGGCCGCCCCGCCGTTCCATCCGGGCTGGGGCACGTAGTATAGTACTGGCTTAGCGATGACCGAGAACTGGAAGGAGTGGGAAGGCCGGCTCGTCGATGGGCGATTTCCTTTGTTGCAGTACCTGGGCGGCGGCGCCGGGAGCGCCGTCTTCGCGACTGCGACCGACGACCAGACCATCCCCAAAGCTGCAATCAAGCTCGTACAGGCCGGCCCGGACGATGCGGCAAGCCAGCTTGTCCGATGGGAGTCGGCTGCCAGGCTGTCGCATCCGCACCTCGTGCGGCTGTTCCGGGCGGCACGGTGCCAGTTGGACGGCGCCGAGCTGATCTACGTTGTGATGGAACGCGCGGACGAGGACCTGTCGCAGGTGCTTCCCCAGCGCACGCTGTCGGCCGCCGAGGCGCTCGAAGTGCTGGAGCCGGCCCTCGACGCGCTGGCATACGTTCACGCCCAGGGGTTCGTGCACGGCCGTGTGCGGCCCTCGAACCTTCTTGCGTTTGGCGATCAACTGAAGCTATCGAGCGACCGGCTTTGCCCGGCCGGCGAATCGCGGCGGCATCCGGAGGAGCGGGATGTGTACGACGCGCCCGAGGAAACCGGCGCAGCGATGACGCCGGCCGCGGACGTCTGGTCGCTGGGCGTGACGCTGGTGGAAGCCCTCACGCAGTGCCCGTCAACGCTGCCGCCGGAGCTGCCGGCTCCGTTCCTCGACATCGTGCGCGGCTGTCTCGAGCGCGACCCTGGCCGCAGATGGACCGTGGCGCAGATTCAGGCCCGGTTGCGGCCGGCCGGGAAACCGCGGGGAACGGGAACGCGATGGCTCTATGGCGCACTGGCTGCACTCGTAGTGGCGGCCGCAATCGTGGCCGGCCCGAGACTGGTTCGGCGTCAGGCGGAGCCCGAGAAGGCGCAGCCGGCGAGCGTCGCGGAACAATCTCCGGCCGCCGCGCCGCCTGCCCCGTCTCCGGCTGCCGAGGAGTCAAAGACGCCGGCGACGGGTCTGGTCGAGACTCCGCGGGCGGAACAATCTCCGGCCGCTGCCGTTCCGGCCCCACCTCCGGCTCCCGAGGAGCCAAACACGTCCGCGCCCGCCCTTGCGTCCGGCGGAGTCCTTCGTCGGGTGCTGCCCGAGGTGCTTCCCGCGGCGCAGCGCAGCATACGAGGCAAGGTCAAGGTCAGCGTGAAGATCCGTGTCGATCCGGCCGGCGGCGTGGCGGATGCGGAACTGGCCTCTCCGGGTCCGAGCCGGTACTTCGCCGGGAAGTCCCTGGAGGCCGCCCGGAAGTGGGCCTTCACGCCGTCCGGCCCAAACGAATGGTTGCTGCACTTCGAATTCGACAGGGGCGGCATCAGGGTGAGTCCCGAGGCGGTGACTCATTAAGGTTGCCGGCGACTTCCGAAACTGAACTCCTGGATCAATGGCGGGTCCCGGTCGAAGTCGCTGTACCGGATCCACGCGGGCCGCACGACGAAGTAGACGATGCCCGGCCAGCTCATTCGCGCCGGGCCGTCGGGCCACGCTTGGAAGTAGATTCCCCGATACCGCTCCAAATCCGGCGGTTGGAGCTCTTCGGCCTCACCCTCGCATTGGACCGTTTGCTCGCCCGCCCAGCCGACTACGAAAGAACAGGCCGGCCTGGAGACGAGATTCGCGTACTTGCGAGAACTTCGTACCGTATCGAAGACGATCTCTAGCTGCGGCGTGACGGCGATCCCCACCAATGCAGCCTGTGGAGAGCCGGCAGGGCCGATCGTGCCGAGCACGCCCAGTTTGAATCCCGTCATGAAAGCGTACACGTCGGCTTCAGTCATGGCGCTTCAAGGTGGGAGGGCTGTCCTGGTCGCCGTCGTCCGTGCCGCTGTGCGGCGCGCGGCGGAGCGTGGGTGTGTTCGGGTCCTTGTCGGGGACCTTGCGGCGGTTCTGAAGCATCGGCAGGCGGGTTTTGACGGCTTCGAACTCGGAGGTATCCACCACGTACTCGGGCTGCGGCTTCAGGTCCTCCTGAATTTCTTTTTGCGCGGCGCGAACACGGTCGTCCGTCAGCGGATGCGTGGCGAAAACCTTCGAGACCGCACCTGGCTTGCGTTTCTCGAGCGTCTCGATCTTCTCGAAGAAATCCACGAACGCGGTGGGGTCATAACCGGTCTTGTACATATACTCCAGGCCCAGCATGTCGGCCTCCGACTCCATCCCGCGCGAGAACTTCCGGAACCCGAGCGGAATGGCGGCCCCGGCCGCTTCCCGGATGGCGAAGCCGACCCAACCACCCGCGAAGATCAGGGGAATGCTGCCGTAGTTGAGCAGTTCGCCGCGAGTGGCCTGGCGGGTGCCGTGCCGGGCGGCGACGTGAGCGATCTCGTGCGCCATGACTCCCGCGAGCTCGGCTTCATCGTCGGCCTTGAGGATGAGGCCGGTGTTGACGAAGAAGAAGCCGCCCGGGAGCGCGAACGCATTGACATCGTCGGAGTCGATCACCTTGATGGTGAAGGGAACCTTGGCGTCCGAGTTGCGGACCAGGTTCTGCCCGAGGCGGTTGACGTACTCCGAAACAACCGGGTCGGTGACGAGCTTAGCGGCATGCTCGACCTCTTGCGCCATCTGCCTGCCCAGCGCTATCTCCCGATCGAGCGAGTAGAAGTTGAGCCCCTTGCCGACGTCGCGGTTCCCGATCCGGTCGGGGTTCTTCTCATCTTTCGAGGCCGCGAGTGCGAGAGAGCAAGCCAGGAGCGCGCACAGCAGAAACGGAGCGCTGCGTCGCATATGGATTCCCAGGCTCACTGCCCCCCTGGGTATTAGTATGCACCCGGCGAGGCCGCTCAGTCTTCGGGCGGGAAGCCGACGACGGCGATGGCGGAGGCATCGGCCTGGCGGAGCATCTCCTCGCGGTCGAGGAGGAGCGTGCGGCCGGCGTCCACGGCCAGTATGGAGGTCCCGGTTTCGACCATCACCGGGATAGTGTCGAGGCCCACCACGGGAACGTCGAACAGGAGATGGGCGCGGCGGCGGCCCACTTTGACCAGGCGCAGCGGCCGGCCGTTGACCAGACCGGCGGCGCGGCGCAGCATGGCGTCGGTGCCTTCCATCGCTTCGACGGCCACGCACGTGCCCTCGCACACGGCCACGCTCTGGCCGATATCGAAGCCTGCCAGCGCATTGGCGACGCGCCGGCCGTATTCGACGTCGGTCAGCTCGTCCTTGGTGGGCTTGCGCTTCGCCAGCGAGCCCTGGCGCGCGACGAGCGGCTTGAGCAGCGCGGTCGAATCGGCGAGGTGAATGCCTTCGTTTTCGAGCACCGCCGCGATGCCGCCGATCAGCGCGTCGGTGTTCCGCTGGGGCAGGGAAGCCAGCAACTTGATGAGACGCCAGTCCGGCACGATTCCGGAGAAAAGCCTGGCGTGCTTCACCTGCCCGGCCATCACGACCTCGGAAAGGCCCTCTTCTTTGAGGATCTCGATGAGGCGGCCAAGCTGACCGAGTGACACCCAGTGGCAGCGCGCCGCCAGCGCTTCCACTTCCTTGGAGGCCTCTTCTTGAATCGCGATCACCACCACTTCGTGCCCGAGCTTGCGTGCCGTCTCGAGCGCCAAGATGGGGAAGCGGCCGTTCCCCGCGATGAGGCCGTAGCGGGTCATTTGATCACGCCGCGCTCGGAAGAGACGATGAATTCGATCAACTCGTCGATTTCCGTGCCGGGCTGGACTTCCGCGCGGATGCGCTCGATGGCCTGCGAGGTATTGAGGCCGCCCCGCGTCAGCAGGCGGAAGGCCTTGTGCAGGCCATCGCGCGCGGAGGCGGAGAAGCCGCGGCGCTCCAGGCCGATGCGGTTGGCGCCGAAGGTTTTCACCTCGCGCTCGCTGACGGTCATCGAGTACGGCATCACGTCCTGCGTAACGATGGTTCCCGCGCCGACGATGGAATGGCGGCCGACGCGGCAGAACTGGTGAACGCCGCTCATCGGCTCGATCACCGCCCAGTCGCCCACCGTGACATGGCCCGCGAAGCCCACGCCGTTCCCGATGATGGTGTGGCTGCCGATGCGGACATCGTGCGCCACGTGGACGTAGGCCATCAGCAGGTTATCGTCGCCGATCGAGGTGACCAAGCCGCCGCCCTGGGTGCCGCGATGGATGGTAACGAACTCGCGGATGCGGTTGCGGCTGCCGATGCGGGTTTCCGAGCGCTCGCCCTTGTACTTCAAATCCTGCGGTGCGACGCCCACGCTCGCGTACGGAAAAAAGACGTTGTCTTCACCGATCGAGATCGGGCCCTCGATGAAGATGTGCGCCATCAGGCGGGTGCGCGCGCCGATCTCGACCTCCGCGCCGATGTTGCAGTAGGGGCCGATTTCGGCGCTCTCGGCAATGCGGGCGCTGGGGTCGACGATCGCGGTCGGATGGACAGGCATCGGGCGGCGTCAGGATTCCGGCGTGGGCTGCGTTGCCGGACCCACGCCCGCGAGCTTGCACATGACCTCGGCTTCGGCCACCACCACGCCATCCACGGTGGCCGTGCCGTACATCTTCGCGACGAACGACTTCCGCTTGGCGACCTTCATCTCGATGCGGAGCTGATCCCCGGGGACGACCGGCTTCCGGAACTTGGCCTGCTCGATGGAGGCCAGGAAGACGGCCTTCTGGGAGCCCATCCCTTGCAGGATAAGGACGCCGGCGACCTGCGCCATCGCTTCCACGATGAGCACGCCCGGCATGACCGGGAAGCCGGGGAAATGGCCTTGGAAGAACGGCTCGTCACCGGTCACGTTCTTGATGCCGACGATGCGCTCGGCTTCGAGTTCGATGATCCGGTCGACCAGGAGAAACGGGTAGCGATGAGGAAGGATCTCCTTGATCGCTTGTATGTCCAGAATTGGCATTGGGACTCGTATTATAGCAAGAGAGTGGGCCCGATCCCGCCAACTAAAAACCTCCGAAGCGTCCGCCCCACTTCCGGCGTACACTGAAAGCGAATCCCCATGAAAATCATTGTCGGCCTGAAGCAGGTCCCGGCCCGCGATTCCGTGCTGCGTACCAACGCCTCCGGCCGCTGGATCGACGAGAGCGACTTGGCTTTCGAGATCAACGAGCCGGACGCCTACGCACTGGAAGCGGCGCTGCAACTCAAGGAGAAGCATGGCGGCGAGGTGGTGGTGCTGACGGCGGGCCCGCCCGGCGCCGCCCAATCCATTCGCGAAGCCCTGGCCAAGGGCGCCGACCGCGCCATACACATCGAAGAGGAGAACCTGGGCCACCGGGACACGCTCGGCCTCGCAGGCCTGATGGCGCGCGCTCTCGAACCGGAGAAGCCCGACCTGATCCTGACCGGGCTGCAATCGGACGACCTGGGCTACGGCCAGACCGGCGTGGTGCTGGCCGAACTGCTCGGCCTGCCGCACGCCACCATCATCATGCAGGTCGAGAAACTCGATGGCTCGATCCGCGTGAAGCGCGAGCTCGAAGAAGGCTGGTTCGAGAACATCGAGATTCCGCTGCCGGCGCTGCTGACCATTCAATCCGGCATCACTAGGCTGCGCTACGCCACGCTGATGGGCATCAAGAAAGCCAAGACGAAAGAAATTCGGCGCGTCGCCGCCGCCGACATCGCAACATCCGCGGCGCCCGCCGTGGAGATCTCGCGCGTCTACGCTCCGCACAAGACGAAGCAGACCGAGATCCTCACCGGCAACGCCCAGGAAGCCGCCGCCAAGCTGGTCGAGCGGCTCAAATTCGGAGCGCGCGTCCTATGAGCATCCTGGTCATCCTCGAACAGCGCGGCGGCGTCTGGAACCGCATGTCCTTCGAGACGCTGGCCGCGGCCGTGCAGATGGGCCGCGAGTTGGGCCAGCCCGTCTCGGCGGCCGTGGCGGGCGATCAAGTGGCCGCGCTCGCGGCCGAAGCCGCGGCCTACAACATCGAGAAGGTCTATGCGCTCGATCATCCGCTGCTGGCCCGCTACACCGCCGACGCCTACACGGCGGCCTTCGAGCAGTTGGTCCGCAGCGCGAAGCCCGAACTGGTGCTGCTGCCGCACACCTACCGCGTGCGCGACTTCGCTCCCAAGCTGGCCACGCGTTTCGGCCGAGTCCTGGTGAGCGACGCCGTCGGGCACCGCATCGAGGAAGGCCGGCCAGTCCTGGTGCGCCAGCTCTTCCAGGGCAAGCTGAACGCGGACGTGCGCTTCGCTTCCGCGGCGCCGAACTTCGCCTCGATTCAGGCCGGCGCCTACCGCGCGGACTTGCTGGAACAGGGGCGGGCCGCGGTCGAATCCTTCGCGCCGGAACTGGGCGCCGGCGCCATACGGACCCAGCCCGGCGAGCCGTTTCGCGAATCGCAGCGCGGCGTGGACCTGACCGCGGCCGCGATCATCGTCTCGGTGGGCCGTGGCATCAAGGAGAAGGACAACATCGCGGTGGTCGAGCGACTGGCGCAGGCGCTCGGCGGCGAACTGGCCGCCTCGCGGCCGATCTGCGACAATGGCTGGCTGCCGATGGAGCGCCAAGTGGGCAGCTCCGGCCAGACCGTCGCGCCGAAGCTCTACGTCGCCGTGGGTATCTCCGGCGCCATCCAGCACCTGGTCGGGATGAAAGGCTCCAAGACCATCGTTGCTATCAATAAGGATGAGAACGCGCCCATCTTCGAGGTGGCCGATTACGGCGTCGTGGGCGATTTGTTCGAAGTGGTGCCGGCGCTGGTCGAAGAGATTCGGAAAGCCAAGGGATAAGGCCCAGCGGCCGTCACACGATAAAGACGATCATCTCGATTGTTACAATTCCACACGCGACGAGCGCGCCCACGAGACGCTTGTGCGCCGCTTTCCCATTCGTTTCGATATCCCGGCTATAGGTGGTTATGACCTCATATCCGCGGTGTTGCCGCGATAGCTGGTGGTAGACGACGGCAATCCCCGATCTGCGCGAGCGAATCGCACTAACGAGCAGAGTGATTGGGGCAAACTCCAGCACGCCACAGATTATGACACGCGCGAGCCGCGGGTTCACTTTGTCGGTGACTCCTCCTGCAGCCAAGCTGGCAAACACGGCAAGAAACGTCATGAAATTCAAGAAGTTGCGCAACCGAAGTCCAAGCACGCTCTATCCTCCCGACAGGCATCTTCTGCCAAGCAGTATCTTGGGGACCGTAATTCCCGAGAATTATAGCGCAACCGGGGCAATGTAAGCTGTCCTACCGCGGAATCACCGGCAGCACCAGCGCCGACGGATGCGCGGTGTCGTGATAGAGCTTCTGCTGCGCCTTCACCATGCGCGTGGCGCCCAGGGCTGGCTCGCCGGTATTCAGATTGCGGTCGAAGCGCGGGAAGTTGCTGCTCGAGATCGCCAGGCGGATGCGGTGGCCAGCCTTGAACACGTTGCTGGTCGCCCACAGGTCGATGTCGTATTCGTAGATCTTGCCGGGCTCGATCGGCTCGGCCTTTGCCGTCGAATTGCGGTAGCGCGCTCGCACGATGCCGTCGGTGAGCAGCCGCGAATAGCCCGATGGCTCCACGTCGGTGAGCATGGCTGTGAAGTCGGTGTCTACCGCGGAGCTCTCTGCGTAGATCTTCGCGTGGATGAACCCGGTGACCTCGATGTCCTTTTCGAGCGGCGGCGTTGAGAACACCACGACGTCCGGGCGGCCTTCGTTGGGCCGCTGATCGGCCGGGCCAGGCGGAAGTTGGTTGTTGCCACAGCACAGGCGTCCGCCGATGGTCGGCACGGCGTTGGCCGGGTCGTATTCGTAGGCCTCCGGCGTTTCCTCCGCGGCCGGCGAAGCAGTGCTCAGCGCGCCGTGGTGCAGGTAGTAGTTCGTGTACTGAGTGCGCGCCAGCGGAAACTCCTGCTCGTCGCGCCAGACGTTTTCTCCCATCACGAAAATCCGGACGGGCGCGCCCGTGGCGTACTCGTTCTGAACGCCTTTGAGCGAGTAATCGGCCCAATTCAACAGGATCTGATTGAAGTCCAGCACCGCCTGTTTGCCGAACACCCAGTCGCCGATCTTCCCTTCGGGCGACGTGTTGGTGTGCCCCCAGGGGCCGAGCAGCAGGCGCTGGCCGGCCGACGAGGGCGAGGTGCGCCGCATGCCGATGAAGTTCTGAATCGTGCCCTTCAGGAACAGGTCGTACCAGCCGCCCGAGTGGAGCGCCTTCACCGTCATCTCGCCGTAGTGATCGGAGATCTTCCACGGCCGCCAGTAGTCGTCGTCGCGCTCGTGCGCGACCCAGTCGCGGAAGTAAGGTGCAACGCCCGCGCCCGGCAGCGCGATCAGGCGATAGGCGTCCACCGGGAGCTGCGTCACCCAGCTCTTTGCGTCGCCCGTCTCCGCCACCTGCCGTGTCACCGTATCTACGGCCAGCCCGGTGGCCCAGGAGGAGGTGAACCACTGCATCAGCGCGCCGCCCTGATAGGTCCAGCCTTCGTAGTATTCCGACGCGGTGACGTAAGGGAAGATCGAAACCAGGTGCGGCGGCCTGGCGATCGACGCCAGCATCTGCGTGGCGCCGACGTAGGAACCGCCGAACATTCCCACCTGCCCGTTCGAGTACGGCAACGCCGCGGCCCACTCCACCGTGTCGTAGCCGTCCTGGCTCTCGTAGCGGAAGGGGTAGAAAGTCCCCTGCGACTGGTAGCGGCCGCGCGTGTCCTGAACGATGACCACGTAGCCGTGCGAGGCAACGTCAACGTGGGCTCCCGAGCCGCCCGTCCGGTTGTACGGCGTGCGTTGCAAAAGCACCGGGAACTTGCCGTCCGCCATCGGCCGGTAGACGTCTGCCATCAGCACCACGCCATCGCGCATCGTGGCCGGGACGTTGTTCTCGACTTTCACCTGGTAGGGCTGCGCCCAGGCGGTCAGACAGATTGCGAACGAGAGCACGGAGGAGCGAATGCGCATGGGTCGATTCTAGCGCAGCGCCTATTCCACCACCGCGTCGACTTCGATCTCGACCAGCATCTCGGGATCGATAAGCCGGCGGATCTCGACCATGGTCGCGCAGGGGCGGATGTCGCCGAAGAACTCATGGTGGGCGCGGCCGATCTCCTGCCAGCGGCCGATGTCGGTGACGAAGATGCGCGTGCGCACGACGTCCCGCAGCGCGGCTCCGGCGCGGGCCAGCACCGCTTCGATGTTGCGGAGGATCTGCACGGTCTGCGCATAGGCGTCGCCCGCGCCTACCAGCTTGCCATCGGGCCCGATCGCGGTGGTGCCTGTGATGAAAACCTGGTTGCCCACGCGCACGGCGCGCGAGTAGCCGACAATGGGCTCCCAGGGGCTATTGGTCGAGTAGTTGTGCCGCGGCATGACCTCAGAATACCAGCACCTTATCGGCTTCCCCCGTCCAGCGCGCCAGTTCGTCGAGCGAGCTGCGGTAGGCGCAGTCGATGAGCGCATCCTCGGGGATGCCGCGTCGATCCAGGCACGTGCGGCAGACCGCGACCTTCCGATGGCCGGCCGAGAATCGCGCCAGCATCCAGGGGATGTCGTCCCGGCCCTCGGGCACGGCCTCGCCGCTTACGGCGGAATGGACCGCGTCGCCGATGAGAAAGACGTTCACCGTGTTGTCCTGGCCGGCCGCCAGTGCCGTCGCCAGCCGCAGAGCGTTGTAGTTGCGCTCGGACCGATAAGGGTGATCGTTGAGGATGAATAGGAGCGTCATCGCGTGGTCACCGGCTGCAGGGGTTGACGGCGTCGCCGAGGCACTGGTTCTCGGCCTTCCAGCGCATGGCCGCGTAGATGCGCGTGCGGCCGCTCGGATGATCGTAGAAAAGGAACTCCTCGAGCGGCGTCGGATCGAGCTTGCGATATTCGCCCAGCAGCATGTCCACCTCCGCCTCGCCGTCGGGCTGGCGGGCGGTGTTGAGACCGAAGATGTCGGCCTCGTATTCCTGCGTGCGCGTCAGCGTGTTGCCGATGGGAGTGCCTAGAAAGAGGAGGACCGACAGGATCAGCATCGCCAGCGGCAAGACCGCCGGATCGCCCACGTCGCGAATCCCCCACCCGCCGCCCCAGCGCGCCAGCGACCACGCGAGTCCCCAGCGCAACAGCGCGAAGAAGGCCAGCGAGAGGATGGTCACGAAGGCCATCATCTTGTATCCGTGGTTGAGCACGTAGTGCCCCATCTCGTGGCCCATGACGGACAGGACGGCCTGGGGCGAGCAGCGCTGCAGCAGGTTATCGTTGAGCGAGATGCGCTGGGTGCCCAGAAGGCCGCTGACGTTGGCGCTTACGCGCTTGCTCTGCCGCGACTCGTCCACCTCGTAGACCTCTGTGGCCGCGATTCCGTTCTGGCGCGCCAGGCGCAGGATGGGCTCGCGAATGCGAGCGTCTCCGAGCGGCGTGTGCTTGTTGAACATCGGTGCGACGAACACCGGATATATGAGGATGAAGAGCATCTGGAACACAATGGTGGCCGCGGCACCCCAGATGTGCCAGGTTCTGGGCAGGCGGCGGACGATGCCGAAGAGCGCCATCGCCATGAGGCCACCCAGCGCGACCGTGAGGGCGAGGACCTTTGCCTGGTCGCCGAACCAGGCGGCGAAGGTCTGGTTCATCAGCCCGTACTGGCGCTCGCGCAAGAACTCTTCGTAGACCACGAGCGGGGATCCGAGAACGAACACCGCAACCGAGTACTCCGCCCAGTAGAGCCAGGTGACAAGCGGCTTCCGCCGCACGATGCGCTCGGCGGCCTCACGCATGCGGCGCGAGAGGCCCGTCGCCAGCAGCAGGATGGAAATGGCGGCGCTGTAGAGGAAGTCCCAGAGCATGAGCCAGTAGCCGCCCTCGAAATAGGCGTCGGAGCGGGCTTTCTGCTCCGGGGTCTGTGTCGCGAGGTAGGCCCTGGTGGCGGCTTCCGCGTTGAATCCCGGACCGGCCTGCGCGCCGGGCGGGATTCTGAGCACGGGGGGTGCGGGCTGCGTCTGGGCGGCCAGTAGCACCGAGAGCAGGAGGAGGAGCGTGAGCAATCGGAGAGCCATGAGCAGAGCATAGCGCAGGCCCCTGCGCGTAGCTTGCCATCATTAAACGGCGCGGATCGTGCGAACGTTTTCGCATCGAGACTCGTCTAACTGGGAGAACGCAGTCACATCCTGAATCTGGGCGATTGTTTCAATTGGGTGAACCCGTATGGGCGCTACTTCAAAACTCGAACAACTCCGTGCAAGAACGGATCGGGAACTGGTCGCACTCATCGATCGCGCGCTGGACCGCGGCCTGGAACTGGCGCGCTCCGCGGACTGGCACTGGGCAGGCGCCGAAAAAACGTGCGCCGAGGCGCGCAAACTGCTGTCGAAGGTCTACAACCTGGGCGAGCGGCTCAGGCTGGAACGTAAGCTGAAGGAACTTCGAGAGAAGACGGAGTACCTGTCGGCGCCCGAGACGCCGAGGATACGGGCCGCGGCCGGATGAAAGCCTGGGCGGCGCCGCAACTTCAATCCTCCCGTTGAACAGCCGCAAGAGCCGGAGTTCCGAGCCGCGATCCCACGAAGCTGTACCAGGCGATGAACACGTAGCAGACCAGCGGCACGAGCATGGCCGTCGCCATGCTGCCGGTGGCATCCGAAATAAGTCCCATGATGGGGGTAAATGCCGCCCCGCCCACGATGGCCATGACCAGCAGCGAGCCGCCGATTTTCGTATCGGGTCCTAGCCCCTTGATTCCCAGCGCGAAGATGGTCGGGAACATCAGGGACATGAAGAAGCTGGTGAGGAAGATGGCCCACAGGCCAATCCAGCCGGGCAGCAGGACGGCGATCGCCAACAGGCCCACGTTGGCCACCGCGAACGCGCCCATGAGCAGGCTCGGCCGAATGAACTTCATCGCGTAGGTCGATGTGAACCGGCCGACGCAGAAGGCGACCAGCGTTCCGCTCAGAAAATACCCCGCGACCTTCTCGGGCTGGTGCGTGTACGCCTGAATGTACTGGATGAAGTAGCTCCAGGTGCCCACCTGCGCGCCCACGTAGAAGAACTGGGCGATGACCGCCGTCACGTAATGCGGAAACCGGAAGAGCTCGCGGAAGCCGCGTCCGGAAGCGGTTTCGGCGGCGCCCTCGCTACCCACCTGCGGGAACTTCGTCCGGATCATCAGCAGCGCCAGCACGAAGACGACGCCGGCCAGCACCATGTAGGGCCGGATCACCCGCAGCGTCTCGTGATGCAGGTAAGCCTGGTATGTGCCGGCGGCCTTCATCACGCCGATCTGCCGCTTGTTCAGCTCGACTCCGGAGAAGATGAATACCGTTCCGATGAGTGCGCCGCTGATCGCGCCCAGGGGATTGAATGCTTGGGAGAAGTTGAGGCGGCGCTCCGAGGTCGCTGGATCGCCCAATTGCGCGATGAACGGGTTGGCGCCCGTTTCCAGGAATCCCAGCCCCGCGGCAATCACAAACAGCGCCAGAAGGAAGAATCCGTACTGGCCCACAATCGCGGCCGGCCAGAACAACAGCGTCCCGGCGACGTAGAGGAATAGCCCCACTACCAGCCCGAACTTGTAGCCTCGCCGCCGCATGATGAGCGCCGCCGGCATGGACAGGGCGAAGTATCCCAAGTAGAAGGCCGACTGAATCAAGCCCGCCTTGAGACGGGTGATCTCAAACGACTTCATGAACTGCCGGATCAGGACGTCGTTCAGGTTGTGGGGGATGGCCCACAGAAAGAACAGTGCCGTCACCAGCAGAAACGGAACCAGGTGCTGCCGCGGAACCAGTCTGTGATCGGTCATGAGATGGCTACTGCAGCCCGTGATTTGTACCGCAGATGTTTACGGCGAGCCCCAGATCGCGGAACATGGCCGCTTTCACGGCCAGCGCGCGGTTGGCCGCCTCGGCGTCGGGCGCGTAGACAACCTGAATGTGGTTCGACTTGTGCTGCGCCATCAACTGGTCGCGGCCCACGCCGTAAGTGACCGCGTGCATCATCGGCCACTGCGGCGTGGTGATGCTCCAGCGGCGCTCCGTCTCCTCTTTCGGCAGCTCGACCACCTTCCCGCGCCCGATATCGACCTTGAGCGCGCCCGGCTCCACGTAGACGCGGCTCCAGACGATCTCGCCCGGCTTGCTCACGCCCTTGATGGTGCCGCCGCCCAGCCGGAAGTACATGGGAGGCTGGCGTTCGCTGACCGTGCCGGCGTAGCCGCCGATCAGGTGCGCCGGAGGAACCGCGCCGGAGATCTCAAAGACCCACACGAACTCGCCCTTGAATTCTTCACCGTAGCGCACATCGTGCAGCGTGGTTTCGGGGGCAAAGCCCAGGTGCGACCAGATGCGGTTGGTGACCAGCGCGTCCAGGCCGGCGCACTCGTCCACTTCATTGAAGTGCGGAAGCGGTTTGCCCGGATAAAGGACGCGGCCGTTGCCGCGAGCGCGCACCGGAGGCCGGTCTGTATTGTTCAGCAGCCCTTCGGCCAGGTCCGACGCCGGGACTAGATCCTTCAGCCCCTGCTGGTATTGGATTCCGATGACGTCGCAGCCAAAGTCGTCGGCGATGCGCAGCGCCGCGATGTACATCTTGCACTGCTCGAGGATCTGGCCATCGGTCAAGTCGGTTTCCGGGTTCGGACCGGTGAGGAAGCGCATCCCCTTGGCGTCCAGCCAGGCGCGCACGGCCTTGGCCTCCGCATCCGGAGTAGCCAGCATCTCGGCGTAAAGCGTGGACTGGCTGAGGCGCTCCTTGCCCACACCCAGCGGCATCAGGTAGGCATCCTCGATGATGCCGTTGTACATTCCCATGCAGCCTTCGTCGAAGACGCCGAGGATGGCCTTGTTGCGCTTCAATTCGGCCGCGAGCTCGCCACCGGTCCGCTCCGCCTCGGCCGGGAGCCGGAAGCTCTGGAGCGGGTGAACGTGGCTAAGATCGTGCACCACGTTCTCGCCCCGCAGCCACTTGCGCAGCCCACTGAGGAAGAACTCGTCGGTGAAATCCAGGCTCCAGAGCGTGCTGAAGGGTGTGCCGGCTTTGGTAAGGCAGGCATTCAGATTCAACATGCCGACCAGGCCGGGCCACTCGCCGCTCCAGTTGGCAACGGTCAGGATCGGCCCTTTGTGCGTCACCAAACCGGTGAGGACCTGGTGGCTGTACTCCCACACCGCTTCGCAAACGACCAGCGGCGCCTCCGGCGGAAGGCTGCGAAACACCTCGATCCCCTGCTTCTGGCTGCCGATGAAGCCGTGCTTCAGCGCCGGGTCGTAGGGATGGCCGCGCTTGATTTCGCGGCCCTCGCGGCGCACAGCCGCCATGACCGCCTCCTCCACCTTGGCCTGGGCCGCCCAGCAATTCTGGTTGGCCGAGAGCCGCAGGTCTCCGTTGGCAATCAGGTAAATCGGTTCGCGCATTGTTGTCACCTCGGTAACCCATCATAGCGAGTCAAGTAACCGGCGGCGGGGTGCGGCGCAGGGCTCTTATCCTTCCCTCAGCAGCCGGGGCAAAGGCTCGGCGCCGGCGCCGTTGGCCGCCGCCTGCGGAGCGGTTTCTTCTTCGGGCACGCGGTCGCCTTCGCCCGGCGACAGAAAGAGGTTCGACTCCACGTCGTGCTGGCGCGTGTACAGCTCCCAATAGCGGCCGTGCAGCGTCAGCAGGTCGTCGTGATTGCCGCGCTCGACGATGCGGCCGGCCTCGACCACCAGGATCTGGTCGGCGCGCCGGATCGTCGATAGCCGGTGCGCAATGACGAATGTGGTGCGCCCCTGCATCAGGTAGGCCAGGCCGCGCTGGATGGCAGCCTCGGACTCGGAATCGAGACTCGATGTGGCCTCGTCGAGTATCAGGATGCGCGGCGCGGCCAAAATAGCGCGGGCAATCGAAACGCGCTGGCGCTGGCCGCCCGAAAGCTTCACGCCGCGCTCGCCCACGATGGTGTCGTACTTCTTCTCGAATCCCTCGGCGAACTCGTCCACGCGTGCGATGCGGCAGGCGTCCAGGATCTCCTCCTCGCGTGCGTCGGGGCGCGCGAAAGCCACGTTCTCGCGGATGGTGCCGTCGAACAGAAACGTGTCCTGCAGAACCACGCCCAGCCGCGTGCGATAGGAATCGAGGCGCATCGTGCCCAGGTCCATCCCGTCGATCCGTATGGCGCCGGTCGTTGGCCGGTAGAACGCCGCGACCAGGCCGATGATGGTGGATTTGCCCGAGCCCGACGATCCCACCAGGGCCGTCACCGTGCCGGGCTGCGCCTCGAACGAGATGCCGTTCAAGACGGGCTTGCCGGGGTCGTAGCCGAACGAAACCTCGTCGAACACCACGTGGCCGCGGATCTCTTCCGGGGCGGCGGTGCGCGCCGGGTCCTCGTCTTCGGGCCGCTCGCGCAGCACTTCCCGCGTGCGCTCCAGGCCGGCGGCGGCCTCGGTAAGTTGCGTGCCGATGCCCACGATCTGGAAGACCGGCGCCACCAAAAAGGCGAGAAACGCGGTGAAGGTCATTAAACTGCCGAGCGTGAGAGTTCCGGCCAGAATCTGGCGCGCGCCCAGGTACATGACCAGCGCGCCCACCACGCCGAGCAGCACCGTCGCCGAAAGACCCATCAGCGACGTGGCGGTGAGGGACTTCATGACGTTGTCGAGCAGGCGCTGAACCCCGGAGGAGAACACCGCCGCCTCGCGCGCCTCCGCGTGATAGCCCTTGATGACACGCACCCCGCCCAGCGATTCGGTCAGCCGTCCCGTGACCTCGGCGTTCAATTTGCCGCGTTCGCGGAAGATGGGACGGATGGTGCGGAACGCGCGCCGCAGGAACAGCCCGAGCCCAACCAGAATCAGGATGGCCATGCCGGTGAGCATCGGGCTGATGCGCAGCAGGACGACCAGCGCGATCAGCGCGGTCACGATGCCGCCGATGAACTCGATGAGGCCGGTGCCCACCAGGTTGCGCACGCCCTCCACGTCGGTCATGATGCGCGAGACCAGCACGCCCGTCTTGTTGGCGTCGTAATAGGCGACCGGCAGGCGGCCCACGTGCGCCTGCACCTTGCGGCGCAGTTCGGCCATCATCCGTTGCGCGGCTTTCGAGAGCAATTGGGTCAGCGTGAACGACGTGGCGCCCTGAATCGCCGTGGCGCCCAGCACCGCAAGGACCAAGGGGACGAGCATGGCCGCGTGCCGCTTCCCGATCACGTCGTCGATGAGGAACTTGGTGGAGGCGGGCAGCACCAGCCCGGCCGCGCGATTGATTCCGATCAGCACCAGCCCGAGCGCCAAGTGCCAGCGCCGCGGGCGCACGAGTTCCCAGATATCGGGCAGAAGCTTTCGCAGAGGTTCGGAAGCCACCTTAACTTGATATTCGCACGCGCGGTATACTTTCCAGAACCGGACCGTTCGTCCGGTTCGACCGTCGCGACAAGAACCCGTGTGGCCACGCATGAACACGCATAAACACAAATAAAGGCCCCAGAGTCTCTTTCTTATCCGTGTTCATTCGTGGCCAACAGTCCGTCGGGGCTCCCTACTTCCCGCCCACCTTGCGCTCGAGCCGCTCCACCCACTCCCTCTGGAACTCCGGCTCGACCGTCTGCGCCAGCGTCAGCGCCTTCCGATACGCCGCCCGCGCCTCGTCCGGCCGCTGCAGCACCATCAGAACATCGCCCAGGGCGGTCTGCGCCTGGACCACGTTCGGATCCGCCGCCACGGCTTCCTCGGCCGCGGCCAGCGCCTGCCCCACCTGCCGTGTACGTAGCAGGTCCCCGGCCTGCTGCGCGTGGCTCAGCGCCGATGCGCGCCCGACCTGGAACCGTCCGTCGAAGACGAAGATCCCGTGATCGATCGCGGCCGCTGGCTGCATGTGCTGGAACGCCTCGTAGGGATTCAGCGCGCCCGCCCAGCCCTCGCCTCCCGAGAGCGTTCCCAAGCTGATGAACACCGGTCCATCGATCGCGGGCGGCACATCGGCCGGCTCGTCCAGCCACATCGAGTCGATCGTCGGCAGCGTCTTGCACGGAATCCCGTAAGCGTTCGGCGGGACCACCCCGGCCGCGAAGTAGGCGAACCAGCAGTCCTTCACCCCGCGCGCGTCCACGTACTTCTTGACGCTCTTGAGCTGCTGCGCCCAGTCGGTGTTCGAATCGCTCAGGTACTTGTAAGTGTTCGACGGCCCTCCCCACAGCTCGTTCGCGTAGGCCAGGTAGTTGGGAAAGCACGCCGCCGACGAAACGACGTGCGCCGCGAGCAGCGCGCCCACCACATACGCCCAGCGCCGGTTCTCGCGAATGAAGGCCCACGCGGCGCCCGCCGCCAGCACCGAGAAGAACACATATAGCGGCAAGATGTGCCGCACGCCGATGTTCAGCCCCGCGCTCATCGCCACCGCCAGGTGAAACAGCGGCGGAACCGTGAGGAACAGGATCTCCCGCCCGCCTTTCAGCCTGCGCGTAGCGATCGCCACCGCTGCCAGCAGCAGAAACGCGAACAGCGCCAGCGTCGACTTCACGGCGAAGGCCACCGGGAAGTAGAACCATACGCCATTGGAATAGACCTTGCCCAGGACGTAAGTGGGGAACCAACTGGCGAGACCGCGCACATCCGTCAGCCCGTAGAGATAGGACTCCGGCAGCACGTGCCAGCGCGCCGCGAGCGAAATGCCTTGGGCCTCGATGGGCTTCAACTGCTTCACGTACGCGGCCAGCGGCGGCGCCAGACTCAGCCCAGCCGGCCGCGCGCGATAGCGGAACCCGTAGCACGCCCACAACACGACGAGCGCGAGGATGCCCGCCGCCACCGCAGCTCCGGCCAGCTTCAGCGCTCTCCCGCCTGCTCCACGGCTCACCAGCAGTTCCGACACGAGCAGCAGCGCCAAAATCGGAAACACGAGGATGCCCGTGTGTTTGGATGCCAGCGCCACTCCCGCCGCCACGCCGGTGAGCGCCAGCCGCCAGACCGAAGGGGCCTTCACATAGCGGTAGAACGCGTACACCGTCGCGAACATGCCGAAGGAGAGCGCCACGTCGGTGGTGACGTAGGCCCCGTGCGCCAGCAGGTTCGGCTCGAACACCAACAGTGTAAGGGCCAGAAACCCCGCGCCGGTTCCGAACATTTCCCGGGCGGCCAGGAACACGACCACCAGCAGCGCCAGCGCGAAGATGGACGCCGCCGTGCGCGTGCGCGCCAGGATCATGTCCGGGTCGTTGCCGTAGAGAAATTCCCGGCCGTCCAGAAATGCCTCTGTTTTGAAGAAGCGGTTGCGCAGCGTGGGGACGTTGAGCTTCATGGGCAGCAAGGGCGCGGTCGCCACCAGCTTGACCAGGGGCGGATGTTCGGGGTTCAATCCGAAATCTCCTCGCACCCACGACATGTATCCGGCGAAAATGTGATCGCCCTCATCCCACGTCTGCGAAGTCCGCCGCACCGATAACCACAGTTGGAGAATAAAGACCGCTATCAGGCACACCACGCCGGCCGCCACGAACAGGCCGCGCCGCTTCCCCGTTGTCTCGATCAAGCTTCCTCCCTCGCCACAGTAAGTGATTGTAAACGTATTGTCCCCGAATTGTTCGGGCCGTATCCGGCCGCGGGCAGCGCGCGTCTCCCCTATCAGGCAGGACAGTTCAACCGGCTACTGGGTTTCGCGTCTCGCAGTGTGGGGGGGCGCGCCGGGCAGCCGTGCCTGCACGATCGATAAGGAGGGGTTTCCATGAGATTCAGATTGTTAGTTGCTTCCGCCATGCTTCTAGCGCTGGCGGCAGCGTCCGTTTACGCGCAGTCGCCGATAGCGCTGCGGGTCGATATTCCGTTCGAGTTCGCGATCGGCAACACAACCATGCCAGCCGGCGAATACTCGATCAGCCGCGGTGGAGCCGGCGCCGGGCTTCTGGCCATCGAAAGCGCCGACAACAAACACACGGCTCTGTTCGCTGGGAACGCGGCCGTACTGGGCAGTCCGGCGCGGCAATCCAGCCTGGCGTTCGACCATTACCAGAGCGGCTACGTCCTGGCCGACGTCTGGTGGGCCGGGTATGCGTCCGGGTTGAAGCTGCCCGTCTCGAAGACCGCCCAGGAGTCCGCCGCCACGGCCAGCCTGCGCCAGCCTGAAGTAGTAGTCATCGCTTCCCGCTGACCAGGACCACAATTCGAGGGGCAGGTGCCTGCGCCTGCCTCACAGCCTCCCCGCCAGCGCCATCGAATCGATAGGTCTCGCCCTGCCTGAAAAACTCTCTCTCCGCAGTTCCGCTGGGTCTTCCGGCAGACGTGGCCGGATTCTGGTGTTCGAACTCCTCCAACGTCACGTAACGCCAAGGCTGAGTGCACGGTTCATAGGGCTGAGGCGAGCCGCCCCACGCGGTAACAGACTGCAAAGGCAGGGCCCTTCCGTGTTATTCTCGGGTGGAACAAGTGCGGACTTGCTCCGGGCCGGCGGAGCTGGTTGTCAGCCAGGTGGGGCTGGCTGCGCGAGGGAGGACGGCATCCATGGCGGTTCCCGACAAACTGAACGGGCGTTACGAGATCAAGGAAGTTCTCGGGCAGGGCGGGATGGGGCTGGTGTTCCGCGCCTGGGACGCAACGGTCAAGCGCGACGTTGCCGTGAAGACCTTGCGCGACGCGCCCACACGCACGGCGCTCCAAATGTTCCAGAAGGAGTGCGGGGTTCTGGCGGCGATGAGCCACCCGAACATCGTCGAGATCTTCGACGTCGGGGAGTTTGAAGACGACGGCACGAGCAAGCCTTACTTCGTGATGCCCTTGCTGCCGGGCTCGACCCTGGACAAGCTGATCAAGGTGGCCAGCCACCGGCTGACGGTGGAGCGCGTGGTGGACATCATCTGCCAGGCCTGCCGCGGGCTGCAGGCGGCGCACGAGCGCGGGCTGGTGCATCGCGACATCAAGCCGAGCAACATCTTCGTGATGGACGACGACTCGGTGAAGGTCATCGATTTCGGCGTGGCGCACATGGCCGAGACGGGGCTCTCGATAGGCATCAAGGGAACGCTGTTGTACATGGCGCCGGAACAGCTCCAGATGAAGCCGGCGACGCCCGCCTCCGACATTTACTCGCTGGGAGTGGTTTGCTACGAGAGCCTGACGCGGCGCCGGCCGTTTGAAGGCGGTAAGGAAGCGGAGATCGCCGATGCGATCCTGAGGACACTGCCTCCGCCTGTGTACGACCTGAATCCGGCGGCGAGCCAGACGCTGAGCCGCGTGATCCACAAGGCGCTCGCCAAGCAGCCGTGGAACCGGTACACCAGCGCACGCGAGTTCTCCGACACGCTGCAAAAAGGGCTGCGCAACGAGCCCATCGAGTTCTTCAATCCGGAGCTGCTGCGGCCGCGGATCGCGCGGGCCACCACGGCCTTCGAACAGGGCGATCTGCAGTTCGCGGCCGAAATCCTGAACGAGCTCGAAGCCGAGGGGCATATCGACCCGGCCATCGTGCCGCTCAAGCGGCAGATCGAGAGTGCGGGCAAGCAGAAGACTATCGCCCAGCTTCTACAGAGCGCGCGCACGCGCTTCGATAACGACGAATACCCGCTGTCGCTCCAAAAGGTCCAGGAGATCCTGGATCTCGATCCGGGCAACGCGCCGGCGCTGGGGCTCAAGGCCAGCATCGAAAACAAGACCACGGCGCGGAAGATGGAGGAGTGGTTCCGGCTGGCCCAGCAGCACCTGGACAATCAGGCCTGGAGCCACGCCCGTGAGGCGCTGCACAACCTGCTCCAACTTAAGGCGAACGAGCCGCGCGCCGTGCAGTTGATGGCGGAAGTGGACCGGCGCGAACAGGAGTTTCTGCGCATCCGCAAGGAGAAGGAAGAACTCTACCACGCGGCGCTGGAGGCGTGGAATGCCGGCGAAGTGACGACGGCGCTGAGCAAGATGGAGAGGGTAGTCGATCTGGACCACAAGGCGCCGGAAACCGCTGCGCCGGACCGCGCGGCCTCGTACCACACGTTCTACAACAAGGTCCGCTCGGAGCACGAGTCCCTCAAGAATTCCTACGACGAGGCCAAGAAGCTGCTGGAGGGGCGGAGTTTCGCCCAGGCGCTGGCGATCGCGAACGAATGGCTGGCGAAGTACCCCGGCCACGCGCTGTTCCAGTCGTTGAAGTTCGACATCGAGGAGCAGCAGCGGCAGGAGCTGTCGGCGCGGATCGCTGAGATCGACCGGCAGGTGGAGGCGGAGCCGGACCTGGACCGGCGCTTGAGCATCCTGGAGCAGGCCGTGGCCGAGCACCCCGGAGAGCCGCACTTCGAGCGGCAGATCCGGCCCATGCGCGAGAAACGCGACCTGGTGAACTCGATCGCGGCCAAGGCGCGGTACCACGAAGAGCGGGGCCAACTGGCCGAAGCGGCGGCGCAGTGGGAGATTCTGAACACGATTTACAGCCAGTATCCGGGTCTGGCCTTCGAGGTGGAGCGCGTCACGAAGAAGAAGGAGCAGCAGGCGCTCTCGGAAGCCAAGAACCGGTGGGCCAGCCAGATCGACGCCGCCATGGCCGCGGGCGACTATGCACGGGCGGTGGCGTTGTCGGAGGCAGCGGAGGCGGAGTATCCCCACGACCCCGAGCTGGCCCAGCTCAAGCAAATGGCCTCCGATTCGGCGGCGCGCGCCGAGGAAGCCACGAAGCTGCTTTCGGAAGGAAAGGCGCTCAGCCAGGACAAATCGTTCGACGAAGGGATCGGGACGATGCGCCGGGCTCTCGATCTCAACCCGCGCAGCCAGACCATCAAGTCGGCGATCGTCGAGGCGCTGGTGGAACGCGCGCGGGCGGTGGTGGATAGCGACTGGCGGGAGGCCGAGCCCCTGATCCAGCAGGCGCTGGAGATCGACCCGTCGCACCTGCTGGCCAAGAATCTGCGCATCATCGCTCAAGACCGCAAGCGCGACGAGGCGGTGAACAACTGCTTCACGCAGGCGCGGCAGTTCCGGGCCTCGGGCGATATCGAAAGCGCGCTGGCAGAGGCCGAGAAGTGTCTGGCGGCGTATCCGCTCGACCCGCGCCTGGCGCAGTTGCGCGACATCCTGGCGAAGGAATTGGGGGACGAGCGCCGCGCCAAGAAGCGGCCCGCAGATTTGGAGGCGCTGCGCCAGCTCGACCGGCAGACGGCGGAAGCGACGGATGCGGCCGAGGTGGGCGCGGCGCTCGACCGGGCGCGCGCGGTCGCGGGCGGATACGGCGGCGATGCGGAGTTCGACGAGATCGTGCGGGCGCTGGAGCAGAGGCTGGCCGGACTGAAACGGACGGCGACGCCGGCCGCCGATGCGGGCCTGGAGGCGACGGCGACCAGCATCGCGCCGCCCGTCGTGGCGCCTCCGCCGTTTCCGTCCGAGCCGGCCGCGGTTCCGCCGCCGCTGCCCATCGCGCCCATCACGGGCGTGCACATTCCGACTGTGGCGACGGCGCCGCCGATGGAGGGTCCGCCGCCGCCGGAAAGCGCGGTATTTGCGATTCCAAATCTGCCGCCACCACCCTCGATGGCGCCGCCACCGCTGCCTCCCGTCGCCGCGCCGGGACCGGGTGCGCCTCCGGCACGGTTCCCAGTCAAGCTCCCCCTGAGCCGCCATGCGATCTTCGCGGGCGCCGGTGCGCTGGCCGTGCTGCTGCTGTTGATCGCGGTGGCGCTGCTCGCTCCGAAGATTTTCAAGAGGGGTGCACCGCCCGCGACGATGGTTCGCGCGCAGGTGCGCACCTGGCCGCCCGGCGCGGTGATTCGGGTGAACGGCAAGATCCGCGGCACGTCGAACTTCGAGCTGGAAGACAAGCCGGGCTCCTACCAGATCGATGCGCTACTGGATGGCTATCAGCCCGCCACGGCAACGGCGCAATTGAAGCTGGGATCGGCCACTCCCATCGAGCTGACGCTCGCGCCGCTGCCGCAGACCGTGCGGCTGGTCACCGACTTCAACGACGCCAAGGTGGCGCTGGACGACCAGGAGCCGCGCGCGGCTCAGGACGGTCTGGTGACCTTCGACGCCGTCACTCCGGGCAAACACACCATGAAGCTCCTGAGCCGTCTGGGGCAGGCTCAGCTCGATTTCGAGCTGATCCCCGGGACCGTGCCGCAGCTCGCTGCCCCACCCGCCGTAAAGAACACCAGCGGCGTTTTGGTCAGCACGTTCAACGGGCAGGCGCGGGTGTACACGACACTCTCGCCCGCCCAGGTGATGCTCGACGGCGCGGCGGCCGGAGACGCGACGCCGGGCGGCGTGCAACTGACGAACCTGGCGCCGGGCACGCACGAGGTTTCCGTCGTGAGCGGGCAGACCCAGATCAAGCGGGTGGTCCAGGTGGGCACGGCGCCGGAGCTGTCGGCGTTCTTCCAATCCGACCAGAACGTGGGGACGATCGTGGTTCTGGCGGGCGAAGACGGAGTGGACGTCTTCGTGGACGGGAAGAAGTACCGCAGCCAGACTTCGCGCGGGGGCCAGTTGCGCATCCAGCGGGCGCCGAAGGAATACCACATCCGGGTGGCGAAGCAGGGCTTTCAGGAGGCGCCGGAGCAGACAGTCGAGATCGCCAAAGGAGACGAGAAGAAGCTGGTATTCAAGCTGGTCCCGCTGCCGACCACGGCCCACCTGACGCTGCACGGGACGCCCGGCGCGGAAGTTCTCATCGATCAGAGTGCGGTGGGCACGGTTCTGGCGGACGGGACGTTCCAGGTGCAGAGCCTGAGCCCCGGCGAGCACGCGATCGAGCTGCGCAAGGACAGGCAGTCGTCGCGGCCCATCCGGCGGGCGTTCGTGGCGGGCCAGACGGTGAGCGTCGGCGGCAACGAGGTTGCCTTGTTGAGCGGGAACGGCACGCTGCGGGTGACGGTGACGCCGTCCCTCGCCGCCGTGACGGTGGCCCGAAGCGGGCGCGCGCCTCAGGCGCTCACCACCAGCAGCGTGGAGCTCGAAGAGGGCTCTTACACGGTGACGGCGCACGCGGCAGGGTACCTGGACCGCAGCGAGCAGGTGCAGGTGACCGGAGGGCAGACGGCCGCGGTCACGCTGGCGCTCGTGCGGGAGCAGCACAAGCCCGTGGCCATGGGCATGGATGGCTGGGAGCAGCCGGGCGGCTGGCAGCAGGATGAGGGCTGGTGGGTGCGGCGCGGCGGCGGCCTGGTCCTCTACAAGCCCGTCGGCAAGGCGGGAACGTACGACTTCACGCTGATGGCGGCATCGGGCGGCCTGCTCCGCGGCAGGAGCCTGGAGTGGTTCGCCGGCTTCTCCGATCCGAAGAACTACGTGCTGTTCCGGATGGACAAAGACTCGTTTCACCGTATCCAGGTGGTGAACGGGAAGCGGAACGAGATCTACAAAACGAACCGCTTCCTCAAATCCAAAGAGCTGGTGGCCACGCTGCGCGTGGAAGTGGGGCCCGGCCTGGTGGTCACCCGGCTGCTCGAGGACAACAACTGGGTGGTGCTGGATTCCTGGTCGGCGCCCGACATCAATTTCGCGGAGCGCCGATTCGGCGTGCTGATCGAGGGCAAAGACGAGGTGCGGCTGTCGGGCTTCAAGTTCACGCCGCGGGAGTGAGCCGGCGGAGCGGCGGATCCGTGTCGTTCCACGACCGGTGTTGTTCTGGCCCTCCTTCCGTATCCCTGCCTCGGCAGGCGGAAGCGCCTGCCCCACGCGGAGCCGCCTGCCCGCGGTTGTGCTATACCGGGGGAAGGAGTTCACTCAGGAGGGCAAACATGGCTCAGAAAGTAAAACCAATCCCCGAAGGTTACCATACGCTCACGGCGTCCATCGTGGTAAGCGATGCCGCGCGCGCGATCGATTTCTACAAACGCGCTTTCGGCGCCGTCGAGGTTGGGCGGTTCGCGTCTCCGGACGGCAAAATCGCCCACGCGGAGATGAAAATCGGCGATTCCAAGCTGATGCTGTCGGACGAGTTCTCGTTCGGCCCCTCCCGCGCGCCGGAATCGCTCGGCGGGACCACGGCGACCTACTATCTCTACACCGAGGACGTCGATTCGCTGTTCAACCGCGCGGTCGAGGCCGGCGCCACCGTCAAGTTTCCGCTCAAGGACCAGTTCTGGGGTGACCGAACCGGGCACCTGGCGGACCCGTTCGGGCACATTTGGGCGCTGGCGACGCACAAGGAGGACGTCAGCCCCGAAGAGATGATGCGGCGCGGCGCCATCGAGATGGCCAAGATGGCAGAGCGTGCCAAGGGTGCATGAGCCGCAGAGGACCAGGGCTGGCCGCTACAATGTCTCAGTAGACCTTGGCTGAGGCGGTTCACATCATCGGCGGAGGCCTGGCGGGATCGGAAGCCGCGTGGCAGGCGGCGCGGGCGGGCTGCCGCACCGTGCTTTACGAGATGCGGCCGGTCCGCTCGACGCCCGCGCACAAGACGGATCGCCTGGGAGAGCTGGTGTGCAGCAATTCCCTCAAGACCGAGCAGGAGGGTTCCGCGCCCTGGCTGCTGAAAGAGGAATTGCGTCGGGCGGGATCGCTTCTGCTGAGGGTGGCCAGCGACGCGCGCGTTCCCGGTGGTCACGCGCTGACAGTGGATCGCGATGGCTTCGCCGAAGCCGTCACGGCCGCGATCGAGGCGGAGCCGAACATCGAGCTGCGGCGCGAGGAAGTGACCGCGATCCCGGATGGCATCGTGGTCATCGCCAGCGGGCCGCTCACCAGCGACGCGCTGGCGGCCGAGATCGCCCGGCTCACCGGCTCCGAGCGGCTGTACTTCTACGACGCTATCAGCCCCATCGTGGAGGCGGATTCGGTCGACCTTTCCGTCGCATTTCGCGCGTCGCGCTACGGCAAATCGCTCGACGGCAGCGACGACTACCTGAATTGTCCCTTCGACCGGGAGCAATACGAGCGGTTCATCGATGCGCTGCTGGCCGCCGCCACGTTCGAGGGACACATTGCGGACGACGTGCCGTATTTCGAAGCCTGCCTTCCGGTCGAGGAACTGGCCCGGCGCGGCCGCGAGACGCTGCGCTTCGGGCCCATGAAGCCGATGGGCCTGACGGACCCGCGCACCGGCCGCCGTCCCTACGCCGTGGTGCAGTTGCGCCAGGAGGATTTGCGCGCGGCGAGTTACAACCTGGTTGGCTTCCAGAACCACCTGCGGTACGGGGAGCAGGCGCGCGTGATGCGGATGATCCCGGGACTCGAGCGTGCCGAGTTCGTCCGCTTCGGCCAGGTGCACCGAAACACGTACATCAACGCCCCGGCGCTGCTCTCCGCCAGCTTGCAGTTGAGGCGCGATCCCCGGATTTTCTTCGCCGGGCAGATCTCGGGCGTCGAGGGATACGTCGAATCGATCGCTACGGGGTTGATGGCGGGCCGTCATGCGGCGGCTCTGGCGCGGGGCGAAGAGCCGCGGTCGTTCCCTTTCGAGACGGCGCTGGGTTCGCTGTGCCGCTACGTGTCCGGCGCGGACGCGCGCGGCTACCAGCCCGCCAACATCACCTTCGACCTGCTGCCTCCGCTCGACGAGGAGACTCACAAGCGGCTCCGCCGCGACAAGCGCGCTCGCCACGCGGAGGTCTGCCGGCGGGCTCTGGCGGCGCTGGAGGCAGGCTGCCTAGCGCGGACCTGAGCCGGTTCGAATTCGCCGAGACCTGGCCGAAGTTCGGCTTCCCCAACCGAGGAGCGTGGAGCAGCCGAATCTGCCGGAACTGCCTCAGCGAGGTGAACGCCAGGGGCGAGGTGGTTAGATAGGCAGAGCGATAACGCTCTGCGATTTTTGCCGACTCGCCGGCACTCCTCTTGCGAGAGCATTTTGCGCAATCCGTTGCTGCCGCCGTTTTTCGCGCTTGCCGGAGGTGTGGTTGCCGCGCGTTTTGTGTCGTTCGGCCTTACGGAGCTCGGGCTCGGAATGGTCGCGCTGGCCGTCCTGGCGGCGCTCGCCCGGTGGAAGAGCACCCGCCGCGTCGCGCTCGCCGCCTTGCTGGCATCATTTTTCTTCACCGGCGCGCTGATCGCCTTCATCCATCGCCCCGAGCCGCCGCCGGAGATCGACGCCGCGGCAAGCGAGGTCGTGATCCTGAGCGGCTGCGTGGTCAACCCTCCCGTATTCTCCGCCGACCGCGAGCAGTTCACCCTGGAGCTCGCTCCCCACGCGCGTGCCCGCGTGAGCCTCTATGTCAAACCCGGCGAGCGCCTGCCGGACTTCGACTACGGCCGGATGGTGGAGCTCGACGCGCGCGTGCGGCGCACGCACAACTTCCGCAACCCGGGCTCCTTCGACTATGTCGCCTACCTGGCCCGCCAGGACATCTATTGGACCGCCTCGGGCCGCGCCGCGAGTTTGCACTTTTTGCCGGGCCGCTGCGGCTCGCGCTTTTGGGGGGTCATCTTCGACCTGCGCAGCGCCGCGCTGCATCGCCTCGACAAGCTGTATCCCGGCGACACCTACGCCTCCGCCATGACCCAGGCCGTCCTGATCGGCGAATCGTCGAATCTTCAAAAGGTCTGGACGGAGTACTTTCGCCGTACCGGGACGTACCACACCATCGTCATCTCGGGATTGCTCGTCGCGGTGCTGGCGGGGTTCCTCCTGCTGCTGCTGCGCGCGTGTTTCGTGCCGGAGCCGATCGCGCTGGGCGCGGCCATGCTGGCGGCCTGACTTTACGCCTTCGTGGCCGGATGCCAAGCGCCGGCGGTGCGCTCGGCCGCCGGCTTCGCGCTGTTTGTGTTCCTCCGCTACCTCTACCGGCGCTCGCGGCTGCTGAACATACTAGCCGCCGTCGCGCTGGCCTTCGTGGTGTTCGCCCCGGAGCAGCTCTTTGACGCCGGCTTCCAGCTCTCGTTTCTGGGGGTGGCGCTGATCGGCGCTCTGGCGGTTCCCATCATCGAGCGGACTTCGGCGCCGCTCACCCTGGGCCTCGCATCTCTCGCGGATCGCGACCGCGACCTGCACATGCCGCCACGCGCCGCGCACTTCCGCGTCGAGCTAAGGCTGCTGGCCGAGACGCTTTCGTTCACCATGAGGCGAGCGGTTTCGCCGGGCGTTTGGCTGCGAGTGTTGGGGCTGGCCGCGCGGGTGGCGCTCTTCTGTTGGGACCTGGCGATCATCTCGGGGGTGATGCAGTTCGGCCTGGCGCTTCCCATGGCGGTCTACTTCCATCGAGTGTCGATCACGGGCCTGAGCGCCAACCTGCTCATCGTGCCGCTGATGTCGGCCGTAATCCCGGTGGGATTTGTCGCGGTGTTCACCGGCTGGCGATTCGCGGCCGCCATCGCGAGCTGGCTGCTGAGGGTCTCGGAGAGCATCGCGCTGTGGCACGCGGGCTGGGAGCCGGACTGGCGCATCTCGGACCCGCCGCTGTGGCTCGCCGTAGCGCTGGTGGCCGCGGTGGTGGCGCTGACTCTGGTCTTCCACCGGCGCCGCGCCGCGCTGTGCGCGCTGGGCGCCAACGTCCCGTTGCTGGTCCTGTTGGTGCGGCATCCGTTCCCGCCGAGGACGGAGCCGGGAGTTCTTGAACTCACCGCCATCGACGTCGGCCAGGGTGATGGCCTCTTCCTGGCCTTTCCCGACGGCAAGCTGATGATGCTCGACGGCGGAGGTCTCGCAGCCCACGGAAGCGCGCGCAAACCGCGGATCGACACCGGCGAAGACGTGGTCTCGCCCTACCTGTGGTCGCGCTCCATACGCAGGCTCGACGCGGTGGCGCTGAGCCATCCCCACGAGGACCACATCGGCGGCCTCAGCGCCATCGTAGACAACTTTCGCCCCAAAGAGCTGTGGATCGGGGCGGTGGCGGACACTCCCGAGTGGCGGCATTTACAGGGGACAGCGCGGCGGCGCGGCGTTCGCATCGTGCGGCTCGAGTGCGGCCAGCGGTTCCGCTACGGCGGCGCTGGCATCGAAGTGCTGGCCCCGTGGCCGGACCACGAGCCCTCGGCGGACGCGCCCAATGACGATTCGCTGGTGCTTAGGGTGAGCTACGGCCGGCGCTCGTTTCTGCTGACCGGCGACATCGAGCGGCGCGTGGAGCGGCAACTGGTGGAGTCGGGAACGCTCGAGCGCACCGACGTGCTCAAGGTGGCTCACCACGGGAGCAAGACGTCGAGCACCGAGCCGTTCCTGGAACAGGTGCAGCCGGCCTTCGCCGTGATCTCGGATGGTTTTGAGAACCAGTTCCGCTTCCCGAACCGCGAGGTTCTCGAACGGCTCGACAACCTGCACACAGCGGTGTTCCGCACGGACCAGGATGGGTTGGTCTCGATACGTTCGGACGGAAACCGGATTCGATTCGAGACGCCGGAGAACCCGGGCGAGCGGCCCCCGGGACTGTACGATCCGTTCTAGTTTGGACCGCCGCCTTCTTCCGATTCCCGCTCGCCCTCTTCGGCGGCGGCCGGGCCGGCCTCTTCGGCCGACGCGATCGTGCGCTTCGCCTCGTCCAACCGCTCCCTTGGCACGCGGACCTCGAAGGGCAGGCTGGGGAACATGGTGCCGCTCACGAGCATAGACGGGATGCTCTGCGACTCCAGGATGCTGCGAATCTCGGCCGCGATCATCTCGGCGTTGGGCGCATCGGAGGCGAACACCGGGACCATGTCGAGATCGTGCGACAGGTCGAGCGCGCTGGGGTTGAAGTCCTTCCGAATCTCGATGAGTCGCTCGGCGTCCGCCTGGCGCTCGGCGGGCACCCGAACTTCGACGACGCCCTCGGTCACGCCGGGCGCCGAATCGTCAAAGATTTCGGCAGTGATGTTGGCATTTGCGAGCATGTCGCACACGACGCTCGCCTGTTGCTCGGCGTCGGCGTCGGCAGAACGAAAAATCGTAACCAGCTCGTTTTCCGCGGGCATGGTTACCAGGATATCCGAAGGACGCCTGTTGTGGTAGGCTCTTCGCATGCTCTTCCCATGCCCCCCCTGTCAAACCGCTCGTTTCTGCGGAACTGCTCAATCAACTGGACATTCGCGTGGGCACGATTGAGGCGGTCGCGGATGTCCAGGGCTCAGACCGGCTGGTCTCGCTGACGGTCAGCCTCGGCGACCACAGGAGGAAGATCGTGGCCGGCATAAAGCAGGAGCGCGAGGCTCCCCGCGAGATCGAGGGCAGGCAAGCCCTGTTCGTGGTCAACCTGGAACCGAGGAGAATGCGCGGCATCCTCTCGGAGGGCATGCTTTTCGACCTGGGTTACGCCGACGGAATCACGCCCGTGCTCACAGTTCCCGAACGGCCCGTGCCGGACTGCACACGGGCCGGTTGAAGCAAAGTACGGAACTGCCCGACGCGGGGTGTAGAATGAAGCCGAGGGGTAACGACATCATGAAAACCGCAGAACGAGTTGGCTGGTTGCTGATCGGCGCCGGTATCGGTGCGGGGATTGCCCTCCTTTACGCTCCCGTATCCGGGGAAGAAACCCGAAAGCTGATCCGCCGGAAGGCTGAGGGCGCCAGGGACACCATCGCCGAGGCGGGCGAGCAGGTTCGAGACCGGGTAGTCGAGGCCGGCGAGTCCGTCGCGGAAGCGGCGCGCGGGGTTTATCGCAAGGGCGCAACGATGGCGGCAGGCGCGGCAGGCGTTATCGACGCGGGCCGCCGGGCGGTGAAGAGCTGAGGCGCCCCGATGACCGCAGAAGCCGCGCTTCCCGTCGAGGGCCTGGCCGCCTTCCGGAATGAGCCTTACGCCGACTTCTCGACGCCGGAGAAGCACTCGGCCATGGAAGGCGCGCTGGCGGAAGTTCGCGCCCAGTTCGGCCGCGAGTACGAACTGTCGATCGGCAGCGAGCGCTTCAAGACGGGCGACAAACTGAGGTCTCTGAATCCGTCCCGTCCCGCCGAAATCGTCGGAATTCATCAGAAGGCTACGCCCGAACTGGCGAGCCGGGCGGTCGAAGCGGCCTACGCCTTCTTTCCGGAATGGAGCCGCACGCCGGCGGCCAAGCGCGTGGGCATGTTGATGCGCGCGGCCGCCATCCTGCGCGCGCGCAAGTTGGAATTCGACGCCTGGCTGGTATACGAGGCCGGCAAAACCTGGATCGAGGCCGAGGCCGATGTGTCCGAGGCCATCGACTTCTGCGAATACTACGCGCGCGAAATGCTGCGCCTGTCCGTGCCGCCGAGCCTCGTCCAATTGCCCGGCGAGCGCGACGAGCTGGTTTACGTGCCGCTCGGCGCGGGCGTCGTGATTCCGCCCTGGAATTTCCCGCTCGCGATCCTGGTGGGGATGACCACGGCCGCCCTGGTCACCGGCAACACGGTCATCATGAAGCCCTCGAGCGATACGCCGACGATCGCTGCCAAGTTCGCCGAGGTGCTGCGCGAGGCCGGTTTTCCGGAGCGTTCGTTCTCGTTCCTGGCGGGCACCGGTTCGGTGGTGGGCGATGTCCTGGTCCAGCATCCCAAGACGCGCTTCGTGTCCTTTACCGGATCGAAAGAAGTCGGGCTGCGCATCAACGAGCTGGCGGCGAAACCCCAGCCGGGGCAAAGCTGGATCAAGCGCGTGGTGGTGGAGATGGGCGGCAAGGACGCCATCGTCGTCGACCGCGAGGCGGACCTCGATGCGGCCGTGACGGGCGTGCTCGTTTCCGCCTTCGGCTACCAGGGCCAGAAGTGCTCCGCCTGCTCGCGCGCCATCGTGGATGCAGCGGTCTACGACGAGTTTCTGAAGAGACTCGGCGGCAAGGTGGAAGCGATCAAGGTCGGTCCCTCCGACGACCCGGCCAACTACATGGGGCCGGTCATCAACGAGCGTGCACGGCAGTCGATCCTCCGCTATATCGAGATCGGCAAAGGCGAAGGCCGGCTGATCGCGGGCGGCGGGCCGGCGGAAGGCGACGGCTATTTCGTCCGGCCGACCGTGATTGCCGACGTGTCCAGGGACGCGGTCCTTTTCAGGGAAGAGATCTTCGGCCCCGTGCTGGCAGTCACGCGGGCGAAGGACTTCGATGAGGCGCTCGAACTGGCCAACGCGACCGAGTATGGGCTGACGGGTGCGGTCTACACGCAAAACCGCGACAAGATTCGCCGCGCCGCCGCCGAATTCTTCGCCGGCAACCTCTACTTCAATCGCAAGTGCACCGGCGCCATGGTCGGCGCCCATCCGTTCGGCGGCTTCAACATGTCCGGCACGGACTCGAAAGCCGGCGGGCCGGACTACCTGCTGCTCTTCCTCCAGGCGAAGGCCATCGCCGAGAAAGTGAGCTGAGGGCGCAGTGCTTCACCGGCGCGACTTGTCGCTCGTGCCGCGAGGTTCCGGCGCGCGCGGCGGCGGGGCGGGCCGAGCCATCTCGCTGCGGCTGGCCTGACCGCGCTGGCTCGCGGCCTGCGGCTCGAATGGTCCCCGGTTTTCGCCGAACGCTTCGTTGTGGGACGGCTGAAACTGCGGAATTGGCATCTGGGTCACCCGCTCCGGCATGTGGGTCTCTCCCGCCGGTGGTTGAGACGCGGCTGCGGGCGGAGACTGCTCGATACCGCGAAACGCGCCTATCCGCGGGTCGCGGGTATCCATATTGCGCTGGATGATTCTGTTCCCTTCCGCAGCGCCGCCCGCTTCCGCACGGCTGAACGTCACATCGCGGTGAACGCCGGAGTATCGGTCCAGAGCAGCGCGATTGGGCTTCAGGCCCAGAACGGCCCGGCCGGTCGCGATCTGCCCAAAGCGCGCATCGACGTAGACTGGGCTCAGTTGAATATGCGACTGGGCGCGGAGCACCCAGCGCGGTCCGTGGTCCCAGCCGTGATAGAAGATCTTGCGATGGCGCCAGTCGAAGTCGCGATTCAGCCAGACGCCGATGGGGCGGGCCGGGCCGAACGTGACCAGACCGGTCCCCGGCGCGCCTCCGCTGCCGAAGTACACCACGTCCGGGTCATAGACCGGCACGTAGATGGAGTCGTCATCAGCAGGCCAGATCTCGATCGCGCCGTCGTCATCCGCCACCTCCTGTTGCGGCCCCGTCTCGAGGTTGCCCACCGCGCGAGCCTCGGCGCGGAGGCGCTGGATGGCGGCCATGACGTCCTCCGGCTGCCAGGCATAGGCTTGGCCGACGGCGACCGCCCAGTCGAGCGAGTCGGCCATCCAGGAAAGGACTTCGGGATAGTGGGCAACGGCCTTGACGCTGACGTCCCAGGGCTCGGCGTCAATGCCTGCCGGATCGGGACTCGCGCGCAAGAACCGAGCCGCTTGGTCGATCTCATCCGGGTATGTGGCGGCCACCAGCAACTGCGCCAGCAGCGGATCGGGATACAGGGCTACGGGAGCGAGCAGATTGTCGAGTTGGTCTGGCGAGAAGGCACTTTCCGCGGTCTGGTCCTGGCATTCGAGGAGCGGCGCGCAGACCGTCACGCAAAACAAAAGCGCCAAGGCTTTGCACATTACCCACAGCCTCCTACAATCCGATGACGATCGCTCGCGGCCGGCAGGTTACACGACAGACCGGAGGCTCTTCCACGTTACAGCGTCTTCTGGGCGGCTTCCTCGATCTCGGTGTCGGCGAGCGGCTTGCTTCGCGCGACGCTGAAATGGCGTACGTTGTTCAGCGAGAATAGCGGCGCTTCCGCCACGTGCGGCGTCTTGATGCGGAAAAAATCCGCGCCGTCGACGTCGCGGAGAACCGCGAATGGCCGCAGGTCCGGCTGCATGGTCTCGATTTCGACGGTGCGCACCTCGATGCCTTTCGCGTGGCGGATGAAGAAGCCGTGCGAAGGCATGCTGCCGAACATGTTTGGTTCGGGATAGCCGGTTTCCTTCTCGGGCGGGTCGAGGGCGGCGTCTTCCCGCGTGCCGCCGCCCTGGTGCTGGATGTACACGTCGTGGATCTTGACGTTCTCGATCGGATGGCCGGGCACGCCGCTGACGATCGAACCGAACCGCGACACCGAGTTGGAGCAGACGATGTTGCCGATCATGACGCGCCGCATCACGCCGACCGGAGCGTCGGCGGGGCCGCGCATGCGCCTGCCCAATCGCAGGAATATGGGAGCGCTGCTGATATCCCGCATGGTGATGTTGCTGACAGCGATGTCCTCGACCTGGGCGCCGTCCACGCTCTCGATAGCCAGTCCCTGGCAGCCATCGAAGACGCAGTTCGTAACCGCGATATTGATGAAGCCGCCGTTCGATTCGGTGCCGAACTTGATGCGTCCCGTGCGAGGAACGCGGGTACCGGCGGGGAAGCGCCTGAACGTGGCGTCGAGTAGCGCGCCCTCTTCGAAGCTGCCGCTCACCAGGCAGTTCGCGATGGTGACCATCTCGGTGGCGCGTGCGAAGCCGAGACCATAACAGCTCTTCAAGCAGATCCCGTCGTCCCAGGGCGAGTTGACGCTGCAGTTCGAGACGCGCACGTTGCGGCAGCAGTCGATGTCCATGCCGTCGCGGTTGGTATCGATCGTGACGTTGTCGATGGTGAGGTTGTCCACACCCGTGGCCAGAATCCCGAAGTGGCCGCCGTGAAGGATCGAAAAATCACGCAGCGTGACGTTACGGCAATTCTTGAGGCTGATGGTTTTATTGCCTACGCCCGGCTGCTCGGCTTTAGGGCCGGCGCCCCAGCCCCGGCTCAAGCCTTTGCCCCAGAGGAGGCCGGGGCCGAAGATGGAGATGTCCTCGAGGCCCTCGCCGTAGATCAGGCTGTTGCGCCAGTGGCTGTGGCCGAAGTCCTGATACTTGTCCCACGGATTCGGCTCGGCCAGATCGTACCCCGGAGCCGCCGGAGCGCCTGGAGCCGGCGAATCGGCGGCGACGATGGTGGCGCCCTGGTCGAGATGCAGAGCAACCTTGCTCTGCAGGTGGATGGTGTAACAGAGGTAGGTGCCGGCCGCGAGGAACACGGTCCCGCCGCCGGCCGCGGCCGCCGCATCGATGGCCCGGTCGATAGCCGCCGTGTCGGGCGTCTTGCCGTCACCCTTGGCGCCGAAGGACTTCACGTCCAGGGCCCCCGCGAGTGGAAGCGCGAGAGAGCCGGCCGCAAAGCCTGCGCCCTTGAGGAAGTACCGCCGTGAGTTGTGATCAGGCATGGTCGCGAATCCCATTCCATTGTAGACTCCAACCTGCGAGGGTCGAGTAGGGTGCAAGCGATGCTAAACCGTGCGCTGCCTACTTTGCTGGCGGCGCTCCTGGCCTGCCAGAGTCGCCGCACGGCCGGTTGACGGTGCGGAACAAATACGGGACCACCGTGATGGACCGCATTGCGCGCGAGACCGGGGCTTTGCACTTCGAGGCGCGGCAGGGGGACCTGGGAAGGCACTTCGAGGAAATAGGCGACGTGTTGCGCTCTTCCTATGAGCTGGCCTATCGCTCCACCAATCCCCTGCGGGACGGCACCTTCCGCAAGATCGCGATCCGCGCGAAGGAGCCGGGGCTGGCGGTGCGCGCCAAGACGAGGTATTTCGCCCGATAGGCGGGCCGGTAAACGCGGGCTAAGATAGTGGGACAGGCATCTTGCTTAGGTGAAGGGAGACTTGTGTACAGGACCATTCTTGCCGCCGTTCTGGCGGTCTGCGGATTGGCGGCGGCGCCACCATCGGTGCCCTACGTATGGAAGAACGTGCAGATGGTGGGCGGCGGGTTCGTCGACGGCATCGTTTTTCATCCCACCGCCAAGGGAGTGCGCTACGCGCGCACGGACATGGGCGGCGCGTACCGTTGGAATGATGGCAGCAAGCGCTGGGAGCCGATCTTGGATTGGGTGCCGTACGAAGACCTCAACCTGATGGGCATCGAGAGCATCGCCGTCGATCCCAACGATCCCGACCGCGTGTACCTCTCCTGCGGCACCTACACGAATGAGAAGACGCCTAACGGCGCCATTCTGCGCTCCAGTGACCGCGGCCAGACGTTCCAGCGCACCAACGTGCCATTCAAGATGGGCGGCAACGAGAACGGCCGCGGCAATGGCGAGCGGATGAGGGTCGATCCGAATGACGGCAACATCCTCTACCTCGGCACGCGCCAGGCCGGCCTGTGGAGAAGCACGGACCGCGGCGTGACCTGGACCAGAGTCGAGAGCTTCCCCGACGTCGCCGAAGCGGGCCCGCCTCCCAAGCCACAGGAATGGTGGAAGCGCCCCAACGGCGTGGTGTTCGTGGTTTTCGGTCCGCGCAGCGGGTCGCGCGGCAAAGCCAGCTCCACGATTTACGCCGGCGCATCGCTGATGGGAACGAACAACCTGTTCCGCAGCACCGATGGCGGCCGGAGCTGGCAGCCGGTCGCGGGCCAGCCAACCCAATACCAGCCGCTCCGCGCCGCGCTGGCGTCCGACGGAATGCTCTACATCACCTACGGCAGCGATCCCGGCCCCTGGAGGATGACGAACGGAGGGCTATGGAAGCTCGACACCCGCACCGGCGCGTGGACCGACATCACGCCCGACAAGCCCACCGCCGCCAGACCGTTCGGCTACGCCGGGGTGTCCGTAGACGCACATCATCCCCAGGCCCTCATCGTCAGCTCGTTCTACCGCCCGGGCGGCGAAGAAATCTTCCGCAGCACCGACGGCGGCCGTACCTGGAAGCCGGTATTCGCGGGCGGCGGCACTTACGACTTTTCGCTCGCGCCCTACGTCGCCCGCACACCGATTCACTGGCTGTTCGACATCGAAATCGATCAGGCCAATCCCGATCACGCCATGTTCACCACCGGCTACGGCGGGTATGAGACCTTCGATCTGACTGGCCTCGATTCCGGCAAGCCGACCAAGTGGAGCGTCATGAGCACGGGTATCGAGGAGACGGTCGCTCTCGATCTGCTGAGCCCTCCCCAGGGCGCGCACCTGCTCACTGCGATCGGCGACTACGGGGGATTCGTGCACTGGGACCTCGACAAGCCCGCCCCGGAAGGCAACTACGATCATCCCCACTTCGGCAACACCAGCGGCCTGGCCTGCGCCGAGAACAGGCCCGAGATCATTGTCCGCGTGGGCAGGGCCTCTGGCAATCGGGGCGGCGGTAACATCGGTTACTCACTCGATGGCGGCAAGACCTGGCAGCCCCCGGCTTCGACGCCACAGCGGAACAGCATGCTGGGAGACATCGGGGTGTCGTCCGATGGAGCCACCTGGGTCTGGACGCCGGAGCACAGCGCAGTCAGCTTCACCCGGGACCGCGGCGCCACCTGGACCGAGTCGCAGGGGATCCCGGGCGGCACGCGCGTCATTGCCGACCGCGTCAATCCACTCAAGTTTTACGGGATCGCGTTGTTCGACGGGAAGTTGTTCACGAGCACCGACGGTGCGGCGACTTTCACCGAGCGGCCCCTGAGCCTGCCCGATGGCCTGCCGCAGCGCGGCGGCAACCGCGGAGACGATCGCGGCGGGCAGGACCGTGTCTACGCCACTCCGGGCAGAGAAGGAGATCTGTGGGTGGCGGCGTTCAATGGGCTCTACCACTCGATCGATGCCGGCGCGGCCTTCGTGCGCCTGGGCGGCGTCCAGGAGATCCACGCCTTCGGCTTTGGCAAAGGGGCGCCGGGCGCCGCCTACCCGGCGCTGTATCTGATCGGCGTGGTCGAGGGCGTGCGGGGCATCTTCCGGTCCGACGACACGGCGCGCGGCTGGGTCCGCATCAACGACGACCGGCACCAATGGGGACTGCTGCTGCAAATCACCGGCGATCCCAAACGATACGGCCGCGTCTACGTCGGCACGCACGGCCGGGGAACGCTCTACGGCGACCCGCGCTAGAGAGGACGGTAGCTTGTGGGGCCCGTTACGCGCTTATCTTGCGACCGCGGCCTCGGGCCGTCGCTCGTTGGACGCGGGACCCAGCGTGAACGTCCCGGCCGCAGTCAAGTTGCGCGACGAGTTGCCCACATACACCGTGTAAGTGCCCGGGGCGTTCAGCCAACTGCTCGAAGTGGTGTCCCAGTAAGACAGAGGATGGGCGGAGGAACCCGCGGCCACGCTGATGGTCACGCTCTGCTGCTGGTTGGGCTGCATCAGGACCTTCTGCCATCCCACCAGCCGCACGGGTGGCTCTCCGCTGCCCGGCGGTAATCCCAGGTACACTTGCGCGACTTCCGCGCCCGCGAGGGTCCCGGTATTCTGCACGTTGAAGCTCACTTGGAAACCCAGCGTGGCGGGCGAGAGGTCCGGCACGAGCGCCAGGTTCGAGATCGAGAACGTGGTGTAGGAAAGCCCGAATCCGAACGGAAACAGCACGGGCAGGCTCCGCGAATCGTACCACTTGTATCCGACGTTGAGCCCTTCTATCGTGCAGTCCACGTCGAAGGGCGCGGTGGAATTCGGATCGGCCGGAGCCGGGATGACGGGGCGCGGGAGATCGGCCACGCTGGCCGGAAACGTAATGGGCAACTTGCCGGAAGGGTTGACGGCGCCAAAGAGGATATTGGCTATGGCCTCGGCGCCGCGCTGGCCCGGAAACCAGGCCTCGAGCACGGCGTTGACGCTATCGAGCCAGGGCATCGCCTGGGCGCCGCCGGATTCCACCACCACGATGGTGTGCGGATTGGCGGCCGCGACCGCACTCACCAGCGCATCCTGATTTCCGGTCAGATTGAGGTCCGGCAGGTCCATGCCCTCGCTCGTCCAGACCGCCACGAACACGATGGCCACCGTCGAGGCCTGGGCCAGGGCGGCCGCCGTGGTGAGATTGGTCCCGTCGTTGAACTGCACGTTGGCGTTGGGCGCCATGGCCTTGATCGTGGCCAGAGGCGAGGAGGGATCCCAGATGACCGAACCCCAGCCCGGCGGGTTGGGCGCCGCGGTCTGAATGGCGGCTCCGCCGATTGGCATCACTTGCGCCGAGCCGCCGCCCGAGAGCACTCCCACATCGGCGTGCAGTCCGATTACAGCGATCGAAGAGATCTGCGAAGCGTTAAGAGGGAGCTGCCCGCCGGCGTTTTTCAACAGGACGGCCCCCTGCTCCTCGACCGTCTGCGCGATAGCCGCGTCGCCGACTGTATCGATAGGCCCAGCCACCACGGGATTGCCGAAGAGCCCTACGGCGGCGATGGCGCGCAGGATCCGGTGCACCATGTCGTCCAGGCGCGATTGCGGCATGTCGCCGTTCTGGACCGCCAGCGCGAGGGGTTCGTCCTCCCCGTTCGCAAAGTAGCCCCCGTCCGGCTGCTCCTGGTCAAGCCCTGACAGGGCCGCGGCAACGGAGCTGTGCGTCGCGTACCAATCCGACATCACGAAGCCCGGGAATCCCCAGTCGCCCTTGAGAATGTCGTTGAGGAGGTGATCGTTCTGGCACGAATAGACGCCATTCACCAGGTTGTAGGAACACATCACAGACTGCACGTTGGCAGTCTTGAGGCCGATCTCGAAGGCCAGCAGATCGCTCTCGCGCATCGAGCGCTCGTCGATGAGAACATTCGCCGTGGTGCGGCTGGTCTCCTGGTCGTTGAGCGCGTAATGCTTCATACCGGCAATGATGTGCTGGTCCTGGATGCCGCTGTCGTGAGCGGCGGCGATGCTGCCCGCCAGGAGAGGATCCTCGCCTTTCGTTTCGAACGTGCGGCCGTCGCGCGGTTCACGACCGATGAGGTTGGTGTTGCCGCCCAGGTTGATGTTGACCCCATGGGCGCGCATCTCTTTGCCGATGACCGTGCCGTACTGGTAGGCGAGGTTCAGATCCCAAGAGGCGGCGCTGGCAATCGAGGAAGGCAGCGCCGTGGACTGTCCTACGCCGGAAGCGACGCCCACGCTCCCGTCTTCAAAGTGGAGGTCCGGAACACCAAGCTGAGGTATGCCCGGAATCCAGCCTCCCTCGCCGAGCGGCCCGGGGTTGTATGCCGTCAGGGCGCCGTGAACGAGCTGGATTTTCTCTGCCAGTGTCATCTGCCCGAGCAGGACGGCGGCGGCCTGGTCCGGGTCCGCCGGCAAGGGGGTGGGAGTTGGAGTTGGGGTCGGAGTGGGCGTCGCCGCAATCGAGACGCCCCCGCTGGCACAACCCACCGCTGCAAGTAAACAAACGAAGAGGAGAGCTAGGAGTAACAGGCGCATTGAAATCCTCCGGACGCTCCAGCATACACCCGGAACCGGGTTAGCGAACGTCCCGCGTCCCGTTACGCCCGGTTACGAACTGTGACTGTTACGGAGAGGTCGCCCACCCGTGCAGAACCACCGGCTTTTTCTGCGGAGGGCCCTCGACCGCAACGGGATGGTCGCGGCTCAGCACCGGGCGGCGGTACAATTGCACCTTAGTCTGCCGAAATCAAATGACACCCCAATCCCCCTCGACGCCCAACGTCTCTGCAAAGCCCAAGCGCAACCCGAAGGCTCCGCGCCAGCCGCTTCCCGTGGTCGACCCGGCCATTCGGGCCACCAACTGCGAGGAGGTGGCGCTGGGCTTTGGCCAGGAACAGGCCCTTATCGAGGCGTTGCGGTGCCTGAACTGCCGCGATCCGAAATGCGTGGACGCCTGCCCGCTGCACATCGACATGAAAAGCGTCATCGCACTCATGGCGGCTGGGGATTTTGGCGCAGCCTTCGAGAAGATCAGCGGGTACACTCCCTTTCCCGGCATCTGCGGGCGGGTGTGCCAGCACGAGCTGTTCTGCGAAAAGGACTGCCTGCTCGGAAGCCCGAAGACCAAGCTCGAACCGGTGGCCATCGGCTCTCTGGAACGGTTCCTGGCGGACTACGCCAGCCGGAACGGCGACGCGCGCCTGCCGTCCGTAGCGCCGTCCAACGGCCTCAAAGTGGCGCTAGTCGGCAGCGGCCCGGCGTCCCTGATCGCCGCCTTCGACTTGGTGCGCCGCGGATACCGCGTCACGATTTTCGAGGCGCTGCACAAGCTGGGCGGCGTGCTGGCCTACGGCATCCCGCCCTTCCGTTTGCCGCGCGATATCATCAACGGCGAACTCGAGCGGCTGGCCGCCCTGGGCGTCGAGTTCCGCACGGATTTCATCGTGGGCAAGACCGCTACCGTGGACGAGCTGTTCGCCGACGGCTACGCCGCGGTGTTCGTGGGCACGGGCGCCGGTCTGCCGCACCTGATGGGCATCCCCGGCGAGAACCTGATCGGCGTCTACACCGCCAACGAATTCCTTACGCGCATCAACCTGATGCAGGCCTACGAATTCCCGGCCAGCGATACGCCGGTGCGTGTGGGCAAGCGCACCATCGTGGTGGGTGGCGGCAACTCCGCCATGGACGCCGCGCGCTGGGCCAAGCGCATGGGCAGCGAGAGCATCATCCTGTTCCGCCGCGGGCGGGCCGAGCTGCGGGCCCGCCTGGAGGAAATCGAGCACGCCGAAGAAGAAGGCGTGAAGTTCGAGTACCTGGCCGCGCCGGTGCGCCTGTTCGGCGACGAGAACGGCGTCCTGCGAGAGGTCGAGTGCATCCGCATGGAACTCGGCGAGGTGGACGAATCCGGGCGGCGGTCGCCGGTCCCGATGCCCGGCTCGGAGTACCGCGTTCCGGTGGATACGCTGGTCATGGCCATCGGGCAGAGTCCCAATCCCACCGTGCAGCGGTCGACGCCGCAGTTGATCACCAAGCGCGGCAAGATCGTCATCGATCAGGCGGGCAAGACGAGTATGGATAATGTCTTTGCCGGCGGCGACGTGGTGCGCGGCGGCGCCACCGTGATTCTGGCCATGAAGGACGGCCGGGCCGCGGCCGCCGCCATCGACGCCGCGCTCCGGACCACCGAGCCGCCCGCCGCCACCAACGGCCGCGCGCCCATCGGAGCCGCGGGTCACCGCATCGTGTCGAAGATCATGCTTACGCCGGAAATCGCGCGGCTCGAAATCGAAGCGCCGGAGATCGCGGCCCACTGGAAGCCGGGACAGTTCATCATCCTGCGCCCGACTGCCGAGAGCGAGCGCATCCCGCTCACGCTGGTGGATGGCGACGCCGCGCGCGGCACCATCCAGCTCGTGGTCCAGGCGCTGGGCAAGACCTCGGGCCAGACCACCGCGCTCGAAGGCGGCGCGGTGATTCCCGACCTGCTCGGCCCGCTCGGCCTGCCCGCCACCATCGAGAAGGTGGGCACGGTGCTGTGCGTAGCCGGAGGTGTGGGAACGGCCGAGCTGCTGCCGGTGGCGCGCGCCTTCCGCCAGGCGGGCAACCACGTGGTGGCGCTCGCCGGCGCCCGCTCGACGGCGCACATCATCCTGGACGCGGACCTGCGCGCCGCGGCCGACGAGGTCTACTGGGCCACCGACGACGGCTCCGGCGAATTTCACGGCAACGTGGTGGATCTGATGCGCTGGTGGGTGCGCGAGCACGGCGCCATGCCGCAAGCGGCTCACGTGATCGGCCCCATTCCCATGATGCGCGCCGCCGCGGAGCTCACGCGCGAGTGGGGCGTGAAGACCTTCGCTAGCGTCAACCCGATCATGGTGGATGGCACCGGCATGTGCGGCGGCTGCCGCCTCACGGTGGGCGGCAAGGTGGTCTTCGCCTGCGTCGACGGCCCCGAGTTCGACGCACACCAGGTGGACTTCACCGAGCTCATCCGCCGCAACCGCGCGTACGTGGAGCAGGAGCGCCTGGTGCTGGAGCGGCACCTGTGCCGGATCGGCCTCAACGGGCGCTGAGGCGCTCGCCCAGCCGGCCGAAGATACGGGCCAGACAGGGGCCCGCCGCCGCAACACGCTTGCAACTCGCATTTGACGGGCCTCTGAGCTAGCGTGGGAGGTGAATGAGCGCCTCCGCCGACGCCTCCCGGGAACGCGAGAAACGCTGGGCCGCCACCAGCTCGGTCGTGGCCGCGGTCGGCCTCACCGCGTTCAAAATCGTCATCGGCATCGCCACCGGAAGCCTCGGCATCCTGGCCGAGGCGGCGCACTCGGGCCTGGACCTGGTCTCGTCGCTGATGACCCTGTTCGCCGTGCGGATTTCTGGGAAGCCGGCCGACACCCAACACCTATACGGCCACGGCAAAGTGGAGAACCTCTCGGCTTTGTTCGAGACGCTGCTCCTGCTCGTCACCTGCGTCTGGATCATCTGGGGCGCAATTCACCGCCTGGTCGCGCATCGCCTGGAGATTGAAGTGACGCTCTGGTCGTTCGCGGTCATGGCGACCTCGATCATGGTGGATGCGTCGCGCTCCCGCGTGCTCTACCGTGCGGCGCGCAAATACCACAGCGACGCGCTCGAGGCCGACGCGCTGCACTTCCGCACGGACATCTGGAGCTCGTCGGTGGTCATCCTCGGCCTGGCCTGCGTGAAGCTCGGCGAGTGGGCGCCCGCGGCCGGCTTCCTGCGCTACTCGGATGCCGTGGCCGCGATTGCCGTGGCGCTGATCGTCGTGCAGGTGAGTGTGAAACTGGGCGTGCGGACGGTGCAGGCGCTGGTTGATACGGCGCCGGCCGGCGCGGACCAGAGGATCGTCGCCGCGGTCGAGGCGCTGCCCGGCGTGACCAACTGCCACCACGTGCGCGTGCGCTACTCCGGCTCGCGGCCGTTCGTCGACGTTCACGTGCTGCTCGAAGGGAGCCAGACGCTACGTGAAGCTCACGATCTGACCGAGCAGATCGAGCGCGCCATCGAGGAGATCCTGCCCGAGGCCGACGTCACCGTTCACCCCGAGCCGCGCGCCCCGGGCGGCGCCGCGTAGCCGCCCGCACTTTTTCCATCGCGCCTTCGCTTTTTGGTTGACAAAACTTTCCACGGGAACTTACACTGGCGTTAGGCGTTGGGTTGCCAGAGTTCGGCGGCTCCACGCTGTGGATCCTCGGTAGGCGAGGCGTCCGCGCGGCACATAAGCCACTGCCCTAAGGCGTCGAAAGAGGCTTGAAGGGTAGACCAGGAACTCCCGGGTTAAGGGTTTTCCTAAGGTGGCTGAGGTCTTTGAGGCCTCTCACGGCGCGCGGTGCTGAAGCTTGAACCAGTGGGGGAATCCGTCCGCGAGAGTGGGCCATTTCTCCGCTTGGGGAGAAGTGGCTTTTTCTTCTTCCCAGCGCTTCGATTTCGCCTCCAGAAAGGTATATGGTACCCGAAAACGACGACAAGCCTCCCGCGGCGGGCGGCTCAGTTTTGTGGAAGACACGGTCGGGACCGCGTAGCTGCTAGATCCTTCCTAGCGCTTCGCCCTCCGCTTCTTCCACATGGCATTCGGTGGTGAACGCGGAGGGTCGAAGATCCTTTTCACTTCGACATCTCCGTTCGATGTGTAGCGCACCGCTCCGGAAGTGATGCGTTCCGCCGTGCCGTGCGCGGCGCGGGCCAACACTTCTCCGAAGCGGGAGTGTTCGTTGTGTCTGGCATCAACGTTGAGGAGATGTTCCGATGATGAAAGAGATCATCCGCTGTCCTGGGGTGGCGCTGGCCAGCCCGGATCTGTCCCGCCCTGGGGACAGCAGAGGAGGCCATGCGTCATGAACGTCCTCTCCAAGCTGTACTACCGGTACAAGAAGCTGTGGAAGATGCTGCGGCTGTATCTGCTGATCGCCGGCCCGGGCATCATCGTCATGGTGGCCGACAACGACGCCGGCGGCATCACCACCTACACAGCGACGGGCGCCCAGTACGGATTTCATCTGATCTGGTTTCTTGTCCTGCTCGGCCCGGTGGCCTACTACGTTCAGGAAATGACCGTGAGGCTGGGCGCCGTCACCAAGCGCGGCCACGCCGAAGCGATTTTCCATGCCTTTGGAGCGTTCTGGGGATGGTTCTCGCTACTCGACCTGGTGCTGACGGATTGGCTGACGATGATCACCGAGTTCATCGGCATGACCGCGGCTCTAAGGATTTTCGGCGTGCCGGCATGGGTGACCGTGATCGGGGCCTGCCTCGTCATGGTTTGGATGGTTCTTCAGGGGCGCTACTGGACCTGGGAGAAACTGGCCTTGGTGTTCTGCGGCCTCAACCTGATCTATATCCCGGCGGCTTTCCTGATCAATCCGCCGATGCATGAGGTCGTGCACGGCCTGATTCCACATTTCCCGCCCGGAGGGTTTACCAATGAGCTGTTTTTCCTGCTGATGGCCAACATCGGAACCACCATCGCGCCCTGGATGATCTTCTTCCAGCAGAGCGCCGTGGTGGACAAAGGTCTCCAGGAGAAAGACATGCTGGGGGGGCAGGTGGACACCGCCATTGGCTCCGTGCTGACCGTCGTGGTAGCCATCTTCTGCATCATCCTGACGGCGACGCTGTTACCCGGCCAGAACATCAACGACGCCGCGGTGGCGGCCAGCAAGTTCATGGGGATCAACAAACACCTGGGGGCGTGCCTGGCGATCGGGCTCTTCGACGCCGGATTCCTGGGTGCGATCTGCATCTCGCTGGCCAGTTCGTGGGCCTTTGGTGAAGTCTTCGGCTGGGCTCACTCCCTGAACCACAAGTTGAAGGAAGCGCCGTGGTTTTACGCGTACTACATGTTCGTTCTCGCGCTCGCGGGGACCGTGGTGCTGATTCCCGGCGCGCCTTTGGTGCTCATTACTCTGTTCGTCCAAGTCATTGCCGTGACTTTGCTGCCGGCGGCGCTGGTGTTTCTCATCCTGCTGCTGAACGACGAAGAAACCATGGGCCAGTACAAGAACACGCTGTTCCAGAACGTGGCGAACATCGGCATCACCGCGATGATCATCATCGTCTCGACGCTGTACGGCATCAGCGCGCTGTTTCCGAATCTTCTGAAATGACGGAGCTGGAGGAAGAATCATGGTCGTGACATTTTTCAGAAACACGGTTCACACGGTCCGGGCGATCAACCAGAAATACGCGACCCCGCACCTGAAGACCACACGTCTGGTCAGAATCTGTCTGGGGCTGCTGCGTGGCTATCTGGTGCTGCTGATCGCGATTCTGGTGTTCAAGTTCATTCATTCACTCTAGGAGGAGGTGACCCGTGAACGGAGCAACAAAGAGCCCCATCGAGGAAACGTTCTTCCTGTCCCAGCTCATCGGGGCGCGCGCCTACATCAAGAGCCGCAAGATCGGCAAGGTCGGCGACATTGTGGCGGTGGACCAGGGCAAGGTAGCGGAAGTCACCCACTTCCAGATCACTCGTCCGTTCGGCGACCCCTCGATACTGGTTCCGATCGCGCAGGTCCGGTCTGTCAGCCCTCGCGAGGTCGTGCTGGATGTCGACAAGCCCGAGACGTACGTGCGGGCCCTCGCGCCGGAGGAGGTGCTCTTGAAGGACTACCTCCTGGACAAGAAGGTCCTGGACATGGACGACCGCGAGGTCGAGGTGGTGTACGACATCCGCCTGGCTCGGACCGGCGCCAAGCTCTACGTTGCCGACGTCGACATTGGCCGCTACGGCTTGTTGTGCCGCGTGGGACTGAGAGCCGTCGCCAACTACCTGTACCGGCGTCGTGGCGAGTCGGAGAAGAGGCTCATTCCGTGGTCGTACGTTCAGCCCTTGCCGTCCCAACTGAGCACCCTGCACGGCCACGTGAAGCTGAGCGTTCTGAAGGAGACGCTGTCCGACATCCACCCCGTGGACCTGGCCGACATCATCGAGGAACTGGACAGCTCACAGCGGGTGGTCGTGATGGAGGGCCTCGATACGGAACATGCCTCCGACACCCTGGAGGAGATCGACCCGGCTGTCCAGCGCGACGTCGTGTTCTCGTTGAGCAAGGAGCGGGTGGCGCAACTGATCGGCGACATGACCCCCGGCCAGGCCGCCGATATTGTGTCCGTCCTGCCGGGCGACCAGAAGCGGGCCATCCTACGGCTACTCGAGCCCACGATGGTTACGAAGATCGAAGAAATCATGGAGCAGCAGGACACCACGATCCTGAACTTCGCCACACCCAACTTCTTTAAGTGCCCGCCTGAGATGACCATCAAGCAGGCGCGGGCACGGTTCCGCCAGGACGCCCAGTCAATGGATGTGGTGATGTACTTCTACATCGTCGACGAGTCGGACAGACTCTTGGGTGTCATTGACATCAAGGATATGTTCGCAGCTGAGGACGACGTCCCGCTGAAGGACCTCATGGTAGAGAACGTCATCGCCCTCAACGCGGACGGCACCATGAAGCAGGCCTCGGACATGTTCCTTCGATACGGGTTCCGGGCGCTACCCATTACCCGTGAGAGCGACGTCATTCTCGGTGTTGTGCCCTATCGCGACGTCATGAACCTCAAGCACAAAATCCTGGAGTGAACATAAGTATGGCGGCGTGGCACATTTTTCGTCCTGCCGGCGAGTCTGCTCCGAGCTTGCATTGGGAACGATACACATCAGATGCAAACCGTCGAGGCAGGAGAACGACTATGACGGATGAAATCGAGCGCCTCCGGAGAAAGGCGGCCGAACTGGTCGAACGGGCCGCCCGTCGCGATACGCCGTTATCGCCCGCGGAGGATGCCGAGATCCTGGCCCTGCTTAGACGGGCTCGGGAGTTGGAAAGCCGCGACCAGCAGGACAAGCAGACGCACCGCCCGACCACTTGACCGGAAAGGGATCCCACGTCCATGCTCGTCACTGACTTCCTCGTACGCCGGTTCACGGCGCTGATTCTCGGCGCGATTGTCGGCTTGGAGCGCCAATGGCGGCAGCGCATGGCCGGCACAAGGACGACCGCCTTGGTGGCCGCCGGCGCCTGCGCTTTCGTGATGTGCGCCTTTCTCGTTCGGGACACCTCCCGGAGCGAGGCGCAGATTGTCTCTTACGTTGTCTCGGGGGTTGGATTACTGGGTGCGGGCGTCTGATGGCGCTTTATCATGTGGCCGACCTGGCGGGCGTGCTTGCGAAGCACGCGCACGGAGGGCGACTATGCAAGATGAGGCTGGATTAACACGTGAACCGTTTTGTAACATTCATCGCCTGGAGCTTCCTGTCCCTGCCGCTCGTGCTGCACGGACAGGAAGCCTCGGATCAGCCTCAGCCCGCGGCGGAGACGTGGTGGAGCATTCACTTCCAGGCGACCTCCATCGGACAGCACCACGGCAGCTTCCCTGCCCTCTATAGCGGGCCGAATAGCCTGCCCGACCATCCCGAGAGCAGAGTCTCGCTGACCGCCACCGTGTTTCTGGCGGCGCACTTTGGTCGCTGGGCATTCGTCGTCAATCCCGAGGACGCCGGCGGCGAGGGGTTCGGCGGCGTCACCGGCATTGCGGGCTTTACGAACGGAGAGATGCCGCGAGTCCAGAAGGCCACGCCGACGCTCTACTTGGCTCGCGCGTACGCAAGTTACACCATTCCGTTCGGCTCGGAAACCGAGCATGTGGAAGATGGCCCCAACCAGGTTGCCGGCCGCCAGCCCGTCTCGCGCCTGACGCTGACCGGCGGTAAGTTCGCTTTGACGGACTATTTCGACGTCAACACTTACAGCAACGATCCCCGCGAGCAGTTCATGAACTGGGCCATCATGTACAACGGCGCCTGGGACTACCCTGCCGACACCCGCGGCTACACAGTCGGCGTTCTCGCCGAGCTGGCGATGCCCCACTGGTCGCTACGCGCGGCGAACGCCCTCATGTCCACGGTAGCCAACGGACCCATTCTAGACACCCGCATCGCGGAGAACCGCGGCAACGTGGTCGAGTGGGAAGGCCGCTACAGTCCCAACGGCCAGCCCGGCGTCTTCCGCGTGCTCGGGTTCGCCAACACCTTCGACGGCGGGACCTTCCGCGAAGCCATGCTCGCAAATGGCACAACCGATTTTGCGGCCACGCGCCGCAACGGCACGCTGAAATACGGCTTCGGGCTGAACCTGGAGCAGGCGATCACGCACGACGTCGGGGTCTTCGCGCGCTACGGCTGGTCGGACGGAAAGACCGAGGACTTCGAATTCAGCCAGATCGATCGCTCGATCAGCGGCGGCATATCGGTCGGCGGCTCACGCTGGCGGCGCAAGGCGGACCGCGCGGGCGTGGCGGCGGTGCGGAACTACCTGTCGGGCGACCAGCGCAGCTTTCTCGCCGCCGGAGGCCTCGGCTTCATCATCGGCGACGGCCGCCTCAACTACCGGCCCGAGTCCATCGTCGAGGCCTACTACGCCTGGCAGGCGCTGAAGTTCTTCACGGTGAGTTTGGACTACCAGTACGTTCAGAACCCCGCCTACAACTACGACCGCGGTCCGGTCTCCGTCTACAGCCTGCGTCTGCACCTGGCCCACTGACGGCGCGGGTCGAGCGGCATGTTATATTGATGTTCTGATGCCCCCCGGCTACGTCCCTATCTTCATGTTCGCGGTCTTCGCGGCGGCATTTCCGGTGGTTGTGCTGGCTCTGGCAAAGCTGGTGCGGCCCGCGGCGCCCATCTCGACCAAGCTCGAGGCGTACGAGTGCGGGATCCGGTCGGCGTCCGATTCCCGCGGGCGCTATACAGTGCGCTTCTACATCGTTGCCATCCTCTTCGTCATCTTCGACGTGGAAACCATCTTCCTGATTCCGTGGGCGGTGCGCTTCAAGCGGCTCGGCTGGTTCGGCGTGGCCGAGGTGGCTGTATTCCTGGCGATCCTGATCGTCGGCTACGTATGGGCCTGGAAGAAGGGCGCGTTCGAGTGGGTCTGACCGAACGCCTCTATTACACCGATTCCTACTTGCGCGAGTTCCGCGCCAACGTCATTGAAGCGAGCGACGGCGGATGCCGCGTCTACCTGGACCGCACCGCGTTCTATCCTGCCTCCGGCGGCCAGCCTTTCGACACCGGAACCATCGGGGACGCGGCGGTGATCGAGGTTGCCGATGAAGGCGACCGCATCGCGCACATCACCGGCGCGCCCATCACGCCCGGCGACGTCGGGTGCGCCATCGACTGGCCGCGCCGGTTCGACCACATGCAGCAGCACAGCGGCCAGCACCTGCTTTCGGCCGTGCTGGTCGAGTTGTACGGCGCGGCCACCGTCGGCTTCCATCTGGGCGCGGAGAGTTCGGCCATCGACATCGGCGCCTCGCTCACGGACATCCAGCTCGCAGCCGCCGAGTTGCGGGCAAACGAAATCGTATTCGAGAACCGGCCGGTGTCGATCTCCTTCGAGGACGCCTCCGCGGCAGGCGGCCTGCGCAAGGCTTCCGAGCGCGAAGGGACGCTGCGCATCGTCAACATCGAGGGCCTGGACCGCAGCGCCTGCGGTGGCACTCACGTGTGCTCGACCGGCGAGATCGGCCCGGTGCTGATCCGCAAACTCGAACGCGTCCATGGCAACTTGCGGATCGAGTTCCTGTGCGGCCTGCGGGCCGTGCGGCGCGCCCACGCCGATTACGACGCGCTGGCCCGCATCGGGCGGACGTTTTCCTGCGCGCTGGACGACGCGCCCGCTCTGGCCGCCGCGCAGGTGCAATCGCTCGAAGCGGCGGAGAAGGCCCGCCGGAAAGCCGCCGTCGAACTGGCGCAGGTGCGCGGCCGCGAACTCTACGCGGCGACGGCGTCCGATGCCGCCGGCCTGCGAACTGCGGTCGAGCGCGTTGCCGCCGGAACCTCCGAAGAGGAAGTGCGTTCGAGGGCTCAGGGGTTCACGGCACAGGCCCGGGCGTGCTTCATCGCCCTCACCGCCTCGGCGCGGCCCGCGGTACTGATGGCCGTCTCCGCGGACGCCGGGGTGCACGCCGGCAACGTTCTGAAGGAAGCGGTCGCCCGGCTGGGCGGGCGCGGGGGCGGAAGCGCGCAGATGGCCCAGGGCAGCGTTCCGGCTCCCGAAGCCGGCGACGAGCTGGTGAGCGCGCTCCTCCGGGTGATCGGGCAGTAGCGCCTACGCTTCCGGAACGTCCACCCACGAGCGGCGGCTCGCGCTTTCGATCACCTTCTCGAGAATCCCCATCATGCGATGGCCGTCGGCGAAAGTCGGATACTCGATGGGCGCGGCGGGATCGGCGACGCGGGCGTAGAAGCGTCGGAAGCACATCTTGTGGGCGTCGTCGTAGCCCTCGCTGTGGCCTCCGGGAAGGTCGGCGTAGCTGCGCGCCTTCGGGTCGAGCAGCGACGGGTCTTTCAGAAGGAGCTGGTTGGGCTCGTTGCGGTGGCCGATCCACAGTTCGTCAGGGCGCTCTTGGTTCCACATAACGCCCGCCTTGCTGCCGTAGATCTCCACCTGAAACCGGTTCTTGCAGCCGGCATTCACTTGGCTGACCGTGAAGGCGCCGCGCGCGCGGTCGCCCAGCTTGAGCAGGACCGCGGCGTAGTCCTCGGTGTCAACCGGGACCTCGTCGTAGTCTTCGGGCGCGAGCGTCTTGCCGGCGAACGTCTCCACGGCTTTCTTCGGCCGCTTGCGCGTGGCGTGGAAGGTGTGCAGGTCCGCGCACAGCGACGTGATCGCGAGGCCGGTGACGTGCGCGATCAGGTCCATCCAGTGCGAACCGATGTCGCCCGTCGCGCGCAGCGGCCCGTTCTCCTTGGCGACGACGCGCCAGTTGAAGTCCGTGTCGTAGAGCAGCCAGTCCTGCGAGTAGGTGCCTTGCACCACCAGGATGTCGCCGAGCGCGCCGCTCGCAATCATAGCGCGCATCTGCTGCACCAGCGGGTAGAAGCGCAGGTTGTGGTTCAGGCAGTTGGCGAGGTTCTTCTCCTTGGCCAGATCCGCCAGTTCCCGAGCCTCGGCGGCCGAGGTCGCGAGCGGCTTCTCGCAAAGCACGTTTTTGCCCGCGAGCAGGGCGGCCTTCGCGATGGGATAGTGCAGCGCGTTTGGCGTGCAGATGTGGACCGCCTCGATGGCCGGGTCCGCGAGGATCTCGTTGTAGTCGGCTACGGCCCTCCCAACGCCCGTTTGCGCGGCGAATGCCGCAGCCAGCTCGGCCTTCTCCGCGGCCACGGCCGCCACCTCGACGTTGCCGAGCCGGCGAATCGCTTCCGTGTGAACCCGGCCCATGAAACCAGTGCCGATGACAGCAGTCTTGATGGTGCGCATAGAGTGTCCTCAGCCAATGTAGCGTACCGAGCGGCCGCGCGGCCACGCGCGAAGGGCCGAACCGGCCCGGTGCCCGTGAACCGGGAGAAAAGCGAGATCCTGAGAGAGAGCCCGGTGGAGGGGCCCCGCAATGGCGGAGACGCTGCCCGCGGTCTTTTTCGGACACGGCAATCCCATGAATGCCCTGATGGACAACAACTACACCAAAGGCTGGCGGCGCATCGGGCGCCAGACGCCCAGGCCCAAAGCCATCCTGTCGATCTCGGCTCACTGGTTTGTGCCGGGAGCCGCTGTCACGATCGGCACGGCGCCAAGGACCATTCACGATTTCGGCGGTTTTCCACAAGAGCTGTACGAGGTGCAATACCCCGCGCCCGGCGATCCGGATCTCGCGCGCCGGGTGCATGGGATGCTGGCTCCTTTGCCGGTGAGACTCGACAATTCGTGGGGACTCGATCACGGGACATGGTCCGTTCTCCGCCACGTGTATCCCGGCGCCGACATTCCTGTCGTCCAACTCAGCATCGACGAGACGCAGCCGGCGTCCTTCCACTTTGAGATCGGCCGGAAGCTGGCGCCCTTACGAGACGAAGGCGTCTTCATCGTGGGCAGTGGGAACCTGGTCCACAATCTGCACGCTTATGCCTGGGGACGCCACAGGCCCGAGCCTTACGATTGGGCCATTGGCTTTGAGCAGAAGGCAAAGGACCTGATGCTCGCGGGCGAGTACAAACCGCTCATTGCATACGAGTCACTCGGACGGGAAGCAATGCTGTCCATCCCGACGCCGGATCATTACTTGCCATTGCTCTATGTTCTGGCGACCAAGCGGCAGGGCGAGGTCATCGCATTTCCTATCCAAGGCATCGATGGAGGATCGATATCGATGCTAACCGTGCAGGTCGGCCACATGCCGGCATGAGGGTCAGCGCTTCGACAGCACCGCCTTCTCGTATTGCCGGATCTCATCGAACCAGGCCATGCCCGCGGGCACTCCCTGCCGCACGCAGTAGCAGTCCCAGACGGCCGCCCACGGCAGCGACTTCAGTTCCTCCTGCAGGGCCAGCCGCCGCGTGTAGTCCATGCCGAGTTCGGCCTTCCTCAACTCGTCCACCGGCTCGAGCAGGGCGATTAGTAGAGCCTTGAGCATGTTGCGCGTGCCAATCACCCATGCCGCCACGCGATTGATGCTGGCGTCGAAGAAGTCGAGCCCGATGTGAACTCGGTCCGCCTTGCCACTGCGGATCACCTCCCTGGCAATGGCTTCGAGCTCGTTATCAAGGATCACTACGTGATCGCTGTCCCAGCGAACCGGACGGCTGACGTGCAGTAGAAGCCCCGGGCAAAACAAGAGGACCGAAGAGATCTTGTCGGAGATCGTCTCGGTGGGATGGAAGTGCCCGGCGTCCAGGCAAAGGAGGATCTGCCGGGACACCGCATAACCCAGATAAAACTCATGCGAACCCACCGTGTAGCTTTCGACGCCCAGACCGAAAAGCTTCGATTCGACGGCATCGAGATGGATGGCCGGGTCGAGGCGCTCGGCGAATATCCGGTCCAAGGACTGCGCCATGCGCTCGCGCGGGGCCGTGCGATCGGCCGGGCTGTCCTTATATCCATCGGGCATCCAGAAGTTGGTCACGGTCGGAGTGCCGAGCTGCCGGCCCATTTCGGCTCCGATCCTGCGGCAGCGAATGCCGTGCTCAATCCAGAAATCGCGGATCGCCTTGTCGGGGTGACTGAGCGTGAAGCCGTCGGCGGCCTTGGGATGCGAAAAGTAGGTTGGATTGAAGTCCATGCCCACGTGGTTGGCCTTGGCCCAGTCGATCCAGCTTTGAAAGTGCGCGGGCTCAATCCGATCGCGGTCGATGAATTTGCCCCCGTGATCGAGGTAGCAGGCGTGCAGATTGAGGCGATGGTGGCCCGGGATCAGGCTGAGCGCTTTCTCGATATCGCTCCGCAGTTCGGCGATGGTGCGAGCCTTCCCCGGGTAGTTGCCCGTGGCCTGAATGCCGCCGCCGGACAGCTCCGCACCGGCGGTTTCGAATCCGCCCACATCATCGCCTTGCCAGCAGTGCATGGACACCGGAATACCTTCGAGCCGCCGCATGGCAGCATCGGTATCCACTCCGAATGCAGCGTATTCCTGTTTGGCGATCTGATACGCCGAGTCGATGCTCGTGTCTGTCATGGTTCCTTCCTTCGTGCTCTACGCGAGCAGCACCTGCACGGCGCTGGCCTCCAGCATTTGCCGGTACCGGTGGTCGAGCGCGGTATCCGATACGACAACATCCGCCACGTTTAGCGGCGCCAGCGGGATCATCGCGGCCCGGCCGAACTTGGTGTGGTCGGCCACGACGATGACCTTGCGGGATACCTCGATCATCCTGCGCTCCGGGCCTACCACCAGCGTGTTGTTGTTGCTGAAGCCCGCTTCGGTTACGCCGCCAATACCCATAATCAAGACGTCCGCGCTGACGGCGCCGAGCATTTGTTCGCACAGCGGGCCGACCATGACGCGCAGTCGCGGATAAAGGTAGCCGCCCGTCAGCGTCACTTCGATCTGTCGCGCGTCGGCCAGGATATCGGCAATTGGCAACGAATTGGTCATCACGTGCAACGCCCGATTGGAGAGGTCACGGGCCACCAGGGCCACCGTCGAGCCGCCGTCCAGCAGGACCGTCTGGCCGTCTTCGACGAGGCCCGCGGCGAGCGTCGCGATGCGTTGCTTTTCCTCGCCCATGCGTGAACTCTGCCAGGCAAAATCCAGAAGGTGGCTGCTCGAAGCCTGCGCCGCCATGGCGCCGCCATAGACGCGCTTGAGTACGCCTTCCGCCTCGAGCGACGCTAGGTCCCGGCGCACGCTGGATTCGGACGCCTGCAGCTCCCGCGTGAGCGTTTCCAGATCGACAAACTCCTGCGACTCGAGCATCTGCCGAATCCTGAGTTGTCGGATGGCTGCGTTCATTTCCGTTGTCCCAGCGCCGCAATGACCGCATCGGTGACGCCTTGAATGATCGCCTCTACGTCCTCGCTGGTAGCGGCCCGATTGCCGGCCGCACAGGAGCCCGGCGCCATGGCGATGGCGCCGGGCATATCGGGCATGTCGCAGAGCTGGCACTCTTTCATGTCATGCCGGACGTCGGGCAGTCCCAGCCGCTTCTTCAGATCGAGCAGGGCGGACGCCTTCTCGGGCGGAATATACGAGATGGGCGCGCCCAACTGCGTGGCCAGCATCAGCGTCCAGCAGTATGTGTCCAGCACCTCGGCGTACCATTCGGCGTGGGTCACGGTATCCGCCCAGCAAACGATGCCGTGGTTAGCCAGCAGAACCGTATTGTGCTGCTTCACGAAGGGCAGAACCGTCTCGGCGAACTTCTGCGTGCCCGGTGTTTCATAGGGAGCCAGCGCCACCCGCCCGATGAAGACTTCGCATTCGGGAATCACGCAGGTGGGAGGGATGCGGTCCGTAATGGCGTACGCCGTGGCATGGGGAGGATGGCAATGCACCGCTGCCTTCGCTTCGGGCACCGCTTTGTAGATTTCCAGGTGCAGCAGAATCTCGCTCGTTCGCGCCCGCGGTCCCAGCAATTGGTTGCCCTTCAGATCCACCAGACAGAGGTCCTCGGGCCGGAGGTCGGCTTTGCTGACCAGCGTCGGCGTACAGATGACCGCGTCCGGCCCCAGGCGATAGGAAATGTTCCCCCCGTTGCCATCCACGTACATCCGCTGCCAGAGCTTGCGGCCCACGTTCACAATCTCCGCCTTGATGGCCTCGGCCTCGGGCGAATGGAACAGGCGTTCCAGGTCCGACGCGCGGGCGGCGGTAGTGGGCCCGGCCGCCGGCTTGCACCCGCTGCATCCGCTACACCCGTTGCAGGCAGCGGCCGGCTGCTCGGCCCTGCGTAGCACCAAGCCGCGTCGCTGGATGAAATCGCGCGCCGAAGGCGTGACGACGCCGCGGCTGCACACCAGCAGCTCCGTCGCACCGTCTGTGGCAGCCGACTCGACGTCGCGCAGCGACACCACCTTTTGTCCGGTCAAATCGATGCTTTTCATTTCCTGTCCTCGGGCCGGAAGTCCACGGACTCCACGATGACCGCGCAGCAGGCATCCACGGCGGCCTGATCCGGCCACCACGGATTCGCCGCCTCGCGGCCCTCCACGAAAGCGACCATCTGCCCCTCGGCTGCGCCCAACATATCGGCCGCCACCAGCGGCGTGCCTCCGCCCAGCCCATTCGCGGCGGCGAGATTCGCGGCGGTCACCGGTTCGACAATCACCAGGCGCAAACCGCGAAACGGAGCCGCGGCGACGTTCAGCACCACGCGTCCGCGCACCATCCCGAGCCTCACTTCGCGCTCCCGACCGGCTGATGCACCCGATCGACGATGGCCGCCACGGTAAGCCGCGCCGGCGTCGTGTTACCGAGCCTCCGCCGGGCGACATCGCCGTCGGTCGAAACCACCACGGTCGCGCCGCGCGCCGCGCCCATCCAGTCGAGGATCACCACAGGTTCACCTGCCGGGCCGCCGTCCGCGTCCAGCCGCTGCCCGATGAGAAAGCGGCAGCCCTCCAGGGTCTCGTGCTTCGCCGTGCCCACCAGCGTTCCGTCGATGCGTGCCAGAAACATATTCAAATAATCCGCAGCCCGCCGCCAATCACGATCTGCCGTTCCCGCGTGAACGTGAGCGGCGTGGTGATGCCTTCGCCCGTCGGCGTGGCAATGCTGAAGCTCAGATAACCCGGGCCGCCCAGGCCCAGCGCCGCACCGCAGGGCGCGTTTTGCACGAACAGAGTGGTGTTCAGCGTACGTGCCATCTTCGTCACGTTGTCGATGTTGCGCGAGTGGATGATCGCCGTGTGACGATACCCGTGCTCCGCCTGGAGCGCCGCCGCGATGGCCGCGTCCACATCGGAGACCCGTACCACCGGCAGGAAAGGCATCATCTGCTCTTCCTGCACGAAGGGATGGTCAGCCTTGGTCTCGCCGAACAACAGCGGGGTGCCGTGCGGAACCTTCACCCCGGCCGCCACGGCCAGAATCGACACATCCTTGCCCACCAGCTCCTTGGTCAGGTGCGCGCGGCCGCACCCCACGCCGTCGCCCTCAAAGCGGAACGCCGCAACGGTGAGCCGATCGATGGACGCGGCATCGAGCTCGAACGCCCCGGCCCGGCGCATGGCCGCCACGAATGCGTCCGCCACCTTCGCCACCACAAACACTTCCTTTTCGCCGATACAGAGCAGGTTGTTGTCGAAGGCCGCGCCTTCGATGATGGCCCTGCCTGCGTTGTTCAGATCGGCGGTTTCGTCCACCACCACCGGCGGATTGCCCGGGCCGGCCGCGATCACGCGCTTCCCCGATTTCGCCGCCGCCTTGACCACCGCCGGCCCGCCGGTGACGCACAGCAGATTCACTCCAGGGTGGCGGAAGATTTCCTCCGCGGACCGTATGCTCGGCTGCCGAACCGTGGTCATGACGTTCTCGATGCCCACTTCGCGTTTGATCTCGTGGTTGAAAACCTGCAATGCATAGGCGGCCACTCCCGCGCCCGCCGGGTGCGGACTGAATACCGCGGTGTTGCCGGAGGCGAGCACATTGATGGCGTTGCTGGCTAGCGTCGGCGCCGAATGCGTCGCCGGCAGCACCATGCCGATCACGCCAAAGGGTGCGTGCTCGATCACACACAAACCGGACGCATCGCTGCGGGCGCCGCTTTCCATCGCCTCGACGCCGAGGACGTACTTCACCGCTTTGAGCTTCTCGATCTTGTGGTCCAGGCGCCCCAGACCGGTCTCGTCCAGTTCCATTTGCGCCAGTTGATGGGACCTCTGCTCGCACACCTGACGAATGATGGCGATCATGCGGCCGCGGTCTTCGAGACTCATGGCCGCGACGCCTTTCTGCGCTTCCGCCGCCGCCGCCACCGCTTCGTCGACAGTTTCGAAAACGCCGTCACCTGCCGCGATTCGCGGCGGCGCCGTGGCGGCCGGGGGCGACGCCTGAGCCGGCTCCTTGGCCGCCGCCACATCGACCCGCAGCCGCTCGATCACGGCTTTGGCGATGTCCGCGATCGCCTCTTCCCGGTTGAGCATTTACGGTTTCTCCACCGCGGCCCCGTTCACCTCCACCGAGTCCACGATGCCGATGATGACCGCGTCGACGGGCGCGTCTTTGGTGGTGGGCGTCAGACGCGCCGAACTTCCCTGCGTAAAGAGCACGCATTCACCGAGGCCCGCGCCCACCGTGTCCACCGCCACCACGGAGCTGCCGGAAGGCGCCAGCTTGCCCTCCCGGTTGACGTGCGGCTGTATCAGCAGAAGCTTCATGCCGTGGAACTTCGAATCCTTCTGCGTGGCTACAACGCTGCCTATTACTTTAGCCAGAAACATCGCGTCACCCTGCCTTATTTCGGCAGCACCGTAGCGAGATTGTCGTGCGGGCGCGGGATGATGTGTACGCTTTTCACTTCTCCCACCGCACGCGCTGCCGCCGCTCCGGCATCCACCGCCGCCCGCACCGCGCCTACGTCGCCGGTGACGAACACGGTCGCGAGACCGCTGCCGATCTTCCTCCAGCCCGCGTACTGCACCGGGGCCGCTTTGAGCATGGCATCCGTGGCTTGCACCAACGCTACCAGGCCCTTAGTTTCGATCATTCCGATTGCTGCATTCGCTGCGTTTGCCATGGTTCTCTCCCGCTACTTCTTCAACATCGCTTCGATGAGTCCTTCATGCGGCCGGGCGATGACGTGCGCCGACACCAGTTCGCCCACCGCCTTCGCCGCCGCCGCTCCGGCATCCACCGCCGCGCGCACGCTGCCGACATCCCCCTGCACCACGGCGGTCACGTACCCCGCGCCGATCTGGATGGTGTGCAGCAGTTCCACGCTGGCCGCCTTGCACATGGCGTCGCAGGCCTCGACGAGGCCCACCAGGCCTTTGGTTTCGATCAGTCCGATCGCTTTGTTCACGGTGTTACTCCTTCTTCTTTGGCTGCTGCACAAACGACGGCAGCTCTTCGTGCGGCCGCGCAATCACTTGCACGCTGTTCACGTGCCCTACCTGGGCGGCGGCAGCGGCGCCCACATCGGTGGCCGCTTTCACCGCGGCTACATCGCCCACAACAAAAGCGGTCACGAGACCCGCACCCACGGTCTCCCATCCCGCAAAAGTGACGTCCGCCGCCTTCAGCATCGCGTCGGACGCTTCGAACAGGGCCACGAGCCCCGTTGTTTCGATCATTCCCAGCGCCTGCTTCATCGTTTCCTTCCTCCTACTTTGTCAGTTCGATTTCCTTCGCCAGATGCAGACCGCAAGCGTTGGCCTCGTCCGTATCCATGTGTACATTCAGCCGCGAGCGATCATCCACGCGGACGTGCACGCGGTTGAACGTAATGCCCGCGTCGCCGCCGACGCGCAATTTCATCAAGTCGCCCTGCTTCACCCCGAAGTGCCCGGCCTCGTTGGGATTCATGTGGACGTGGATCGCCGCCCGGATCACGCCCTCTTTCAGCTTGATCACGCCGCGCGGCCCCATGATGTATGCGCCGGGCGTGCCGGCGATGTCGCCGGAGAGCCGTATGGGGATGTCTAGGCCCAGGCTGATGGCGTCGGTGAAGGCCAGCTCCACCTGCGAGCGGCTGCGCAGGGGCCCGAGAATGCGCAGATTCGAGATCAGGCGGCTACGCGGTCCCACCAGCGTCACCATCTCTTTAGCGGCGAAATTGCCTTCCTGAAACAGCGGCCGGTCGACCGTCAGTTCGTAGCCCGGCCCGAACAGCTCGCCGAGGTCTTCCCGGCTGAGGTGCATATGCCGCGCCGAAGCGTGGACCGTGAGCGTCGGTGCGATTTTGGTGGTGGTCCGGGCAAAATACTCGAGTGTGATTTGCCGTACCAGCGTTTCGACCTCGGACCGGCTGACAGCGGCAGCACTCATGATTGCACCAGCCCTGCCGCGGCCCGCGCCACGATGCGTTCTTCATCTGCGGGAATGACCAGGATCGTGGTCCGGGCGGCCTCCTCCGAAATCTTGCCCTCGCCGCGGACGGCCAGATTGCGGTCCCGGTCCAGCTCGATCCTCAGCTCACCGAGTCCCGCGCAGACCGCCTCGCGGATGGCGGCGCTGTTTTCCCCGATGCCACCGGAAAACGTCAGCACGTCCACTCCGCCCAGTTCCACCAGGAACGCGCCCACATAGTGGCGAACGGAGTATACGAAGACGTCGATGGCCAGCCGGGCCCGCCGGTCGCCGCCGGCTGCCGCCGCCGCGAGGTCGCGAACATCACCGCTCGATCCGCTGATACCCGCCAGTCCCGATTCGTTGGCAAGGATCCGCGCCATCTCTTCGACGCCGAGTTTGAGCCGCTTCATGACGAACAGCACCGCGAACGCGTCGATGTCGCCCGTGCGATTGTTCTGCGGCAGTCCCGACTGGGGCGACATGCCGAAACTCGTGTCCACCGCAACGCCGCCGCGAATGGCCGCCACGCTGGAACTCCCGCCCAAATGACAGGAAATGTGGCGCAACCCGGGCCGGTTGAGGAGCTGTTGCACGCGCTCGCTCGCGGCGCGGTGGCTGGCCCCATGAAAGCCATAGCGCCGCAGGCCCAGCTCCTCACGCCAGCGCCACGGCACGGCGTAGGTGGTGGAGGCTTCGTCCATGGAGTCGAAGAAGGCTGTCTCAAACAGCACCACCAGCGGAAGGTCCGGAAGGGCTTTCCGGAAGGCGCGGATTGCGGAAATGTACGGGGGGTTGTGCGCGGGCGCATGGAAGGAGAACTCTTCCATGGCCCGAAGGACGCAGTCATCCACCACGTGCGCGCCGCTCAGGGGACCGGCATGAACCGCCTTGAAACCGACCGCGCCCAGGCTCGATGGGTCGCCGATGTCCGCCAGACAGCGCCGGATGGCCGAGTCGTAGTCGGGACACGCGCTGCCCGGCTGGCCGATTCGCTCCACCCGCCCTTCGGCAAGCGCCTGTTCGCTCGGCATGTCGAACAGACGGTACTTGAAGGAGGTACTGCCGATATTGGCGACGAGTACTTTCATCTGTGACTGATGATGACAGTTTACGTGTCAAGTCAGCCAAAGTCAATCAGAAAGTGCCGTGTAGGCATACGCTTCCGGCTGCCAAATAGCCCAACTTCTACTTCACAAACCCCGCCTCCAACTCGCGAATGGCCTCGGCGGACAGTGGCGCCATGCTGCCCAGCGCGCGGCAGTTGATGATCGCCTCCGCAGTGGATTCCACCACCTCTAGGCGGTCGAAAGCTTCGAGCACATTCGCGCCGGCAGCCAGGACGCCGTCGTTCTCCAGGATCGCCACCGGCTGAGAGGGCGACACGATCCGCGCCAGCGCCTGGTTGTCCTCGAAGTGCAAACCGTACGGAACCCAGCCCGGCTGGCGCGCCACCATGTAGCTCTCGGGGATGGTGCGGGTATCGAGCCTGGTCCCGGTGACGCTGAACGCGGTGGCGTTCACCGGATAGGCGTTGATGACAGCTCCGATGGCGGGATGGCGCTGGTAGATCGCCTGGTGACTCCGCCACGCCCGGCTGGGAGTCTTGCCGGCCTCGACCCGGCCGCCCGATACCAGCACCAGGTCGCCAGCATCGAGCGTGGCGCGGTCGGCGCCGGTGGCCGTGATGAGGAACGACGAGGAATCCACGCGCGCCGAGTAGCTCCCCTGGGTGCTAATAAAGAGCCGCTGCCGGTAGGCGCGCCGCGTGAACTCCGCCAGCGCCTTCCGCAGCTCCGTTTCGACGCTGGAGGCATCGGCCGGCTCGAATCGATCGTAGCCGGCCACTGGCCGCCCTGGCAGCGCGATCTGCTCTTCCGACAGATAGCGCACCGTTCCCAGCAGCCGGCCCTTGATGATGGTCTTGGCCGTGAACTCGAGCGCTTCGAAGCGGCGGAACGCGTCCTGGAACGTCGCGCCCGCGGTGACCACGCCGTGGTTCTCCAGAATCGCGCAGTGGAAGCCCTTGGCGAAAGGTGCGGCCACCGCATCTCCCAGGGCTGCGCTGCCAGGCAGACGGAAGGGCACGAAGCCGACGTCGCCGCAGACGTTTCGCGACTGGTGGAACAGGTGCGTGTTGGGAACTTCGTGGGCCAGGCTGAATGCCACCAGCGCCCCGGAATGCGCATGGACGATGCCGCCGAGGTCCGGCCGGCGGCGGTACACCTCGAGGTGAAACGGCAACTCGGAGGAAGGCGCGCGTTCTCCGTCCACGGTTCCATCGGCGCGCACGCGCACGATGTCTTCGGGCCGCAATCCGCCCTTATCCCCGCCTGACGGGGTAATCCAGACGTCGCCATTCGGCTCGCGCAGGGACAGGTTTCCGCCTGAGGTCGTGGTCATGCGGTAGGTGTAGATGCGCTGCATGGATAGCAGCAGCTCATCGCGCGGATGTAAGTACGAGGGCACCGACGGCGTCAGATCCAATCGCGGAACAGTTCTTTGCGCGGCGCTGCGATCATGCCGCGTGCCACCAGCATACCCTCTGCGGCGGCCACCTTGCAGCCGGCCTCCACCGCCGCCTCGACGCTCGACACGTCTCCCGTCATCACCACGAACCCTTTGCCGCCCAGCGCCATCGCCAGATGAATACGCAACAGGGTCACGTTGGCGGCCTTCACGGCCGTGTCCGCCACCTCGATGATGCTGGCTGCGGAAAAGGTCTCGATGATGCCCAGCGCACGGATTTCGGAGGGTGCGATGTCCACGAACATGCCGATGGCCGGGAAGACACCTGGATCGAGGCGCGAGATGGTGCGCTTCTCGATCAGCATTCCCGTCGAGAGGCGGGCGCCGGCCTCGACCGCGGCCGCCGTCGAGGCCGCGTCGCCGGCCACCGCGATCAGGTATTTCCCGGAGCAAATGGAACGGGCCAGCAGCACTTCCACGGAGGCAGCCTTCAGCATGGCGTCAAGTGCCACGTGGCCCACCGCGACGCTGGTGAGTTCCAGAAGTCCAATGGAATTCAGTTCAGGCATGAGCTTCAATCACCACCGATCCGTTGACGCTCGTCACCACCCCGCCAATGCTGGCGTGGATGCGCGCGCCCAGGGTTCCTTCGGCCGGCGCCGCCAGCACGTCGCCGAGGCGCACGCGCTCTCCGGCGCGCACCACCGCGACCGCCGGCACACCGGTATGCTGGCGCAACGGCAGGATCACGCGCCGCGGCGCGAGCGGCCGATCCTCCAGCGGGCCGGTGTTCTGAAACTCCATCAGGCCCAGTTTGTTGATCAGTCGCCGGATAGGCACGCGTCGCGAATCGGCCAGCGGATGCGGCTGGACATCCTCCGGCCTACCGAGAAAGACCAGCCCTTTCTCGCGGGCCACGGGCTTCCCCTGTACGCAGACGTTCTTTGGGTCCAGATCCTCCGGGCAGGCGAAGAGGGTACACAGGTTGCACTCGCAGCAGTACAAGGTGCCGGCGATCATGCGGTCTTTCGGGCCGGTGAAGCCCAGCGCCTGCATGGCGCGATGCGGCTCGATGGGATGACCCAGCAGGTAGCGCGGGCACAACTCCGTGCAGAAGCGGCACTGATCGCAGGCCGACCTCCCGATGCGCTCGATGTGCTCCCACTTGCCCAGATGCCGGGCCAGGAGCGGGTGACTGGAAGGCAGGACAACCAGGCCGCCGGTGGTCTTGGTGACGGGCTCATCCAGGCTCGGGGCGGGCTTGGCCATCATCACCCCGCTCACCAACACCCCGAAATCGGCCACTGTCGCGCCGCCCGCCGCGGCAATCACTTCCGAGATGGGCGTGCCCACCGGGACCCGCAGTGTCACCGGCGTTCGGACCGCGCCGGCTACGGTCAGGTACTTGTGCGTCACCGGGCGATCGAGTCCGACGTTGACCAGCGTCTCCACGTTCACGACCACGGCGCCGGCGTCGCGCGGCAGTCCGCCCGGCGGGATCACTCGCCCGGTCACGTCGTGCACCAGGATGAACTCGTCGCCCGCCGGGTACGTGTCGGTCAGCGGAAAGACGCGCACGCCGGGTCCCACCTCCCCGGCCAGGGCCGAAAGGATGTCCGTGTACTTTTCCTTGACCGCGACAACGCCCTCGGAAGCGCCCGTTCGTTCCATCGCGACGGCCAAGCCTCGCAGCATCGCGCCGGCCTGGTGGTGCATGAGCTCCTTGTCCTTATGCAGCAGCGGCTCGCACTCGGCGCCATTCACGATGACGAGCGGCACCTGGGTGCATAGCTTGACGGCGGTGGGGAACCCGGCCCCGCCGGCGCCGACGATGCCGAGTTCTTCGATCCGGTCGCTCACTTGATTGACTCTGACAGAGAGTATACATAAACTGTCATAAAGCGTCAATTCCATTCAGGAAGGACGAGCCGAGGGAAAATGACACGCACAAGACTCGCAATTTGCGGCGGCCTACTGACCTTGGGAATCTCCTCCGCGGCTGAATTCCAGGCCAACGACTACGGCGCGAAGGGCGACGGCAAGACCGTGGACACAGTCGCGATCCAGAACGCCATCGACGCGGCTGCTAAGGCCCGAGGCACGGTTGTGTTCGAGCCCGGGACCTACCGAACCGGATCGCTGTTCCTGAAATCGGGAATGCACCTGCGAGTGGACAAGGGCGTCGAAATCCGGGGAGTGCAGGAGCAATCGGCCTACCCGATTCAGCCGACGCGCGTGGCCGGCATCGAGATGGACTGGCCGGCGGCCCTGATCAATGTCTACGAACAGTCGGACGTGAAGATTTCCGGCGGCGGTGTCATCGACGGCGACGGCAAGATGTGGTGGGACCAATACTGGAAGATGCGTGCGGAGTATGAGCCGAAGGGATTGCGCTGGGCCTCCGACTACGATTGCCAGCGGCCCCGGCTCATCCAGATCTACAAGGCGGCGAATGTCGAAATCCAGGGACTGACCCTGAGGCGCTCGGGCTTCTGGACCGTGCACATCTGCTATTCGACGAAGGTGACAGTGGACGGGCTCACCATTCGCAACAACATCGGTGGTGTGGGCCCGAGCACCGACGGGGTTGACGTCGACTCTTCGTCGGATGTCCTGGTCGAGAACTGCGATATCGAGAACAACGACGACGCCGTCGTCTTGAAGTCCGGTAGGGATGCCGACGGCTTGCGCGTGAATCGCCCGACGGAGAACGTCGTCATCCACGACATCACGGTGCGCAAGGGCACCGCCGGGATCACGTTTGGCAGTGAAACGTCGGGCGGGATCCGGCACGTGGAAGCATACAGGATTCACGTGCTGCCCGGGGTGACTTATGGAATCTTTTTCAAATCCTCGCGCACGCGCGGCGGAACCATAGAAGACATTTCGCTCCATGACATCGATGTGCAGGGCGTGGATGCGGCCTTCCGGATCACGTTCAGCTGGTACCCCAATTACAGCTATGCCAGGATACCGCCAGGGATGGCCCACGTCCCAGCCTACTGGCGTGTTCTCGCGGAGCCCGTCCCGCCCGAAACAGGAATCCCGCACCTGCGAAACGTGCGGATTTCCAACTTCACCGTGGCATCGGCGAAAGAGGCATTTTCCGTCGCCGCTTATCGGGAAGCGCCCTTGCTGGATGTCACGTTCACGGACGTCGACATTCGGGCGCAAAACGCTGGCACGATCGAGAATGCCGAGAACTGGAAGTTTCTCAGCACGCGCGTCCGGACTGCCGATGGAAGCCGCGTGACCCTGAAGGATTCCCGCGGGGTCACGGGATTGTGAAGCCGCCTGCTTACCCGGCCGCCAAATAGTTTCCGTAGCCCACGATCACGGTGGAAGCCACCAGGAGCGCCAGGCTGACCGCCAGCAGGGTTCGCGTGCGGCGGCTGGTGCCACGCCATTCGTGCAATCCAATGCCCCACAGGCTGCTGAAAATGATGATGGAGGCCATCTGCAGCGTCCAGCTCGAGAACTTGTAGGACCCCATCTGCGCCTCTCCCATGGTGTAGAAGAAGAACTGCATGTACCAGGCGGTTCCTGCCAGCGCGCAGAGGAGGTAGTTGCGGACCAGCGGCGCGGGCTGCGCGGCGAAGTACTGATAGCCAGTCCGGTTCTTGATGTTCAGCGCCACGCACCACAGGAAGTTCGTGGTAAAACCGCCCCACAGAATGACCACCAGCTTCGGCAGCCCCTGCCATAATGCTGGCGTGCCATGCGCGATCGCGAGTCTGCTGATGGGCTCTCCGGCCTCCAGCCCATAGGAGAAGCATGCGCTCATCACGCCGGAGAAGATGGCCACCAGCAGGCCTTTCTTGAAGTTGAACTCCTTGATCGCTTCCGTCTTCTGATCCTGCGACAACTCCCTTTCCTTCGACATGCCGGCGATCCCGGCGAACGTGATGCCCACCAGGCAGACGCCGATTCCCAGCAGAATCACCTGGCCGGAATGCGTTCCCAGTACCTTGGTGGCAAACTCGCCGGCGAACGCCGGGGGCACCAGGGTTCCGAAGGCGGCGCACAAGCCCATCACCACCGCCATGCCCAGCGACATGCCGAGATACCGCATCGTCAACCCGAAGGTGAGGCCGCCGAACCCCCACAACACGCCGAAGAAGTACACCCAAAAGAGCGTGTTCCCGGGGGTCTCGCGCACCGCGGCGGAGAGGCCGTGGGTCAGCAGGACGGCGAATAGCAGCGGGGCGAGGATCCAGCTAAAGATCCCGCCTGCCAGCCAGAACGTTTCCCACGACCACTGTTTCACCTTGCGGTAGGGAACATAGAAGCTCCCGGCCGCCAGACCTCCCAGCCAGTGAAAGACCACGCCGAGCGGAGGATTCGGAGTCATAGTGATTGCTTCCTTTATCGCAGCAACGCCGTGGCGCTCCACAGAATCGGGGCCTGCCCGTGCAGGTCGCCCGTGTTGCGCGGGCGGTCCAGGTAATACTGCAGATCGTTCTTCTTGTTCGTGCCCGCGCAGACGTTACTGACGTCGCCTTGGGCGTCAATGTACTTGACCAGGCCCAGCCAGGCTTTGCGCGCCGCGGCGCCGTACATCTTCCTCTCGATCCACCCTTCTTTCACGCCCGTGACCATAGCGAAGGTGAACATGCCCGTCGATGACGTCTCCGGCCAGGATTCCGGATGGTCGATAAGCTGCCGCCACATGCCATCCTCTCCCTGGAACCGCAACAGAGACTGCATCATGTTGCGGTAAGCCGCGAGGATGCGGGCGCGCTTCGGATGCTTCGGCGGGAGAGAGCGCAGGATCTCCGTCATCCCCGCCGCCACCCAACCATTGCCCCTGCCCCAGAAGAAGGGAACGTCCGGAGCGTGGAAGAACAGCCCGTTGGGCTGCTGCAGCTTGTCCAGGTACGCCACCATTTCGAGCGCCGCCCGATCGAGGTACTTGGCGTCGCCCGTCGCCCGATAAGCTTGCACCTGGACGGCCGAGATCATATACATGTCGTCGATCCAAAAGCGCGTTTCGCCGGTCAGCCCTTCGGGCGTGGGTGTTTCCCACTGCCGGTCGGCGAACTTGAGCCCGAGGTCCAGGAACCTGGGCGTTTTGGTCTCAATGTAGATTTCCAGCGGAACCGTCCCAAACACCGAGAAGTCGACGTGCCTCTCCGTGGGGACTAGTGCGGCCTCGGCTGGTGTCAGCAGCGGTTCGAAGCGCTTCACGAGGCGCGCGGCCAGATCCCGGTCGCCGCTAACCTGCGCGAAGGTCAGCGCGCCGTACCAGGCGCAGACCTCGGGGTAGATGATCGTCGTGGGCCGCAGGTGCGCGCTCGGCACGAAGCGCTCCGCCACGCGTTTGCCGATTTCCGCCGGCCCGGTGCCGGCCGGCCAGTCGGTGAGTTCCTTCGGCGGACCCGCCACAACGGCCGCGGGAAGGCCCAGGGCGAGCAGCCATGCCCCGGCCGTCACGTTCTCTTCTCCAGGAACCGCTCATACACGCGCTCCCACGCGCCATTCGGCCGCGGTTCGAATGAGGTGGGCTCGAAAGATCTGCGCACCACGTCGCGCACTCCGGCGAGACCCGCGACTTCGCCCGCACCCATGGCCTGTACCAGGATGTTGCCGGCCGCGGTCGCTTCGCTCGGACCGGCCACCACGCGGCGCCCGGTGCAATCTGCCGCGAACTGGTTGAGCACTGCGTTGCGGGAACCGCCGCCCACGACGTGAATCGTCTCGATCCTCTGGCCCGTGAGCTTCTCCAGGCTCTCCAACACCTGCCGGTACCGCAACGCCAAGCTCTCCAGGATGACGCGGGCGTATTCGGCATGAGTCTCGGGCGGCTGCTGGCCTGAGTTGCGGCAATACTCCGCGATCTGTCCCGGCATGCCGCCGGGATTACCGAAAGCATCGGGATGGAGGATCGCGGCGAAGGGGCGCGCCCCGGCCGCCATGGCCGTGAGCTGATCGTATGAATACTCGACGCCTTCGAGCGCCCAGGCGCGCCGGCACTCCTGCAACAGCCAAAGTCCGGCGATGTTCTTGAGCAATCGAATGGTTCCGCCGACGCCCACCTCGTTGGTGCAGCCCAGCGCCAGGCACTGGTCGTTGACCGCCGGCCGGTCGAGTTCGACGCCCATCAATGACCATGTGCCGGAGCTGATGTAACACCAGGCGCCGCCTTCGCCAGCCGGCACTGCCGCCACGGCCGCCGCCGTGTCATGGCCCGCCGTCGCGTACACAGGCACATGAGGAGCGTCAACCATCTTGCCGAGCAGCGTGCCCGGTGCAACCGTGGGGCACAGCAACCGAGATGGCAGGTCCAGGCGGTCCAGCAAGCCGGTAGCCCAGCTCATGGTGCGCGGGTCGAAGAATTGCGTGGTGCTGGCAATTGTGACTTCGGACCGCGCCTCGCCCGTCAACCAATAATTGAACAGGTCCGGCATGTTCAGCAACCGGTCGGCGGCCGCAAGCGCCGGGGAACCGCCCAGCTTCATGGCGTACAACTGGAACAGCGTGTTGAAATGCATGAACTGGAGGCCGGTGTGCGCGAAGACTTCTTCGCGCGGCACCCGCTCGAAAAGCTTCTCCATTACGCCATGAGTGCGCGGGTCGCGGTAGTGGCGAGGGCTGTCGATCAAAAGGTCGTCGGCGCCCAGCAGGCCAAAATCCACGCCCCAGGTGTCAACCCCGATCCCGTCCAGTTGCAGTTTACGCTGGCCCGCCGCAATCGCGATGCCTTGCTGGATTTCGTGCCACAGCCGCAGCGTGTCCCAATACAGCGCCTCGTGAATGTGCACGGGCGTGTTGGGGAAGCGATGCAACTCTTCCAGATCGAGTCTTCCGCCGGAGAGCCGGCCCAGCATGGCCCGGCCGCTCTCCGCACCAAGATCGAAAGCCAGGTAGTTGCTCATGCGCGTCAATCCAAGTGGAACACTTCTTCCAGGCGGATGAAGCTCTCATCCGGGCGGCGGCCTTCGAGCGCGGCAAAGAAGGACTTCATCTCCTCCTGCCAGCGGGCGTTGATGTCGCGGCCGGCCATCCCGTCCTGGGCCTTCTGGTAATCCGGGGTTTCTAAGTAGCCGACGAGCAGGCCGTCATCCCGCAGGAACAGCGAGTAATTGTGCCAGCCCGTCTCGCGAAGGGCCTGTAACATCTCCGGCCAGACCTCACGGTGCCGGCGCTTGTACTCTTTCAGCCGGTCCGGCTGGACCCTGGCGAGGAAGCAGACTCTCTCCATAAACGCTCCTATAGGACTCCAAACGGTTCATGATACACGAAGCTCAGGGCACCTCCGCGGTTCTCGCGATGAGGCGGACCGGCCCGACCAGGCCGGATGCCAGCGGCTGAAGGTCACCCATATCTTGCGGCTCAAACCGGTTCCCGTATTTGCGGTTCAGTGTGCTGTAATCCGGCGGCGGGCTCCCAGCCAGTTCATTGATCGCGAGATTGGCCACGATAACCTCCAGGTTGTCGTCGCCCGGCCGCAGAAAATGAGTAACATCGATTCTGTAGGGCGGGTGCCAGACCGAACCGGCACACTGGCCGTTCACATACACGACCGCCGCTTCGCGGACCGGAGACTCAATCCAGGCCCGCATTCCGGGGCGTTTCCGGGGGCCTTCGGCGACTGGTGTGCCCTCTCCGAAGTCGAGATAGACCCTGGTTCCGGGCCGCAGCAGCTCCGGGTCCACCGTTACGGTTTTCCGGTACGTCACTTGGCCGGAATAGAATCGGGTTTCGGGGTCGTCAGTCCAGGAGCGCAGTTTCGCGAACGTCACCGGCCGTGCGATGTTGGCGAATCTGACCATCCAGCCCCTGCTGAGGTCCACCGGGTCCGGGAGCCGCGCCGGCGCCGGCGGGCGGGACGGGTGCGCAGGGCGGTTTTTCGAGAACACCAGGATTCGGGAGTCGTAGGGCTCCAGATCGAGCGCGACAGCTACGGCGCCGTCCGCGCGAACCTGAAACGCCGCGGGCGCGGTCGTACCGGTGAAGGCATCCCACCACTCCGGCTCGAGATCACGCACGCGGAAGATCGCCCGCGTGTGTTCGGCGGTATTACCTGTGTTGGCCAGGAAGTAGATCTCCGCGAAACCCGTGGCGCGGTGGACGAAGCCGACTTGAGGGGCCGCGGGCGAGAGCGCGAGGTCCGGAATCCGAAGCTTGCCGAGCGCAGCTGCCAGACCGGCTTCCTCCCTCAGCAGGAGCCCGCGCGCGGCGGGACCGTCGAACAACCGCCGGGAGATGGCGCGCACCTCCGCGGTCTGTGGCTGCTCTTGGAGCCCCGGCGGCAGCGATGGCGCTTGGCCCGTGGCGATCAGGCTGCCCCCGGCGCGAACGAACGACTCCAGCGCCTGGTAGGTCTTGAGCGGCACGCGCTCGAGGTTGGGCAATACCACCACCGGGAAGCGGTTCCCATTGATCTCAAGCGCGCCGCCGTCGATGCGCCCGGAATCCTGGATCGCTTTGTCGTCCACAAAATCGAAATTGAACCCGGCTTCGAGGATCTGGGGAATCACCCCCGACCGGTCGACCATCCGTTGCAGGGTGTCGCTGAGCGCCACGCGGCCGGCTGCGAAGGAGGCACGCGCATCGCTCGACGGCAGATACAACGCCACGTCATTGGTCTCCCGGCCCTGGCGCAGAAGATAGCTCACGCGCTGGAGGTAGCCCGCAACGTCCGGCATTACGATCCACCACGGGTTGTGATCGTTCAAAGCTCCGGCGGCGTAGAAGCGCCATCCAGGTTCCCCGGCGCTCGGCGGCGAATACGGCCATCCGTGTCCTACCAGCTGATTGACTCCTTGCAGGAACATTTGGTCCGCTTCGGCCTTCATGTCCAGAGGCGTGGCGCGGAAGGCGGGGGAATGGAGCCACGTCCAGGTCTCTGCGGATACCACGGGCCGTCCGAACAGGTGGGCGGCCGAGGTGGCCAGGCGCGTGGCTGTGAAGCGGTTCCAGAAAGAGCCTTCGCCTTCGGGCAGGTCCACCAGCCGGTTACTCGAGAGGGCAACTGGCGGGGTGCCGTAGACCTGGGCGCGGAAGCGGGTCCCGTGCCGCGACGCCCACTGGTTGAGCGGAGCCAGAAAACGCTCTTCGGCCAGCTCCGTCAGCGTCAGTCCCCAGTCGTTGCGGATGGCTCCGGTGTTGGGTTCGGTGTCTTCAACCAGGGCAGGCAGATACGGCTTGAGGTCGTAGCCGCGCCGCTTCTGGAATTCGGCCAGGAAGTCGCCGGTCCAGTCCGAGCCGTAGACCTCCAGGCTGTCGCAGAAAACCGCATACGGGGGATTGGCCCCGAACGCCCTGAGCAGCGGTTCGCCCACGGTGGCCAGGTAGTGGTCGAGGGCGGCGCGATCATAGTGATCGAGCACGTAGCCTTCGGCGCCGACGGCGGCTCTCTTCAGAGTCATGCCGGTTCGGCTGGAGAAGAAGAACAGCGCCACCCGGGGCTGGGACGATGCGGGCACGGTGAGGGAGCCCTTGCCGTCCACCGCCATCTCCCGAATGTTCCCTTCACCCTCAGCGACGAATACGGCCATCAACTTCTCGCCTTCCTTCCGAGACGGTGGAGAAACCTCGCGGCCGCCAGGGGCGATCGGAACCCGCTCGCAACGCAGCCGGCCCGCCGCCAATGAGATCGGGATTTGCGGGCCGCCGTATGGCCAGCCGCTGCCGAGCGTCAGGTCGGCTCTCAGACCCAGCTCACGGGCCTTGCCGGAAGTGAATCGCAGCGCATCCAGAAAGTCCGGCGACAGGAAGGGCAGGTTGCGGATGCCTCGACCGGTGTCGTCAAGTTCGAGCGGGTAGACCGGCTGGACCTCGAAGCCGCCGATGCCAGCCGCCTTCATCGAGCGCATCTCCCGCTCGAGTTCCGGCTTGGTGACCGCCGCACCGAACCACCACCAGCGCACCATGATTCGCGAGTCGTCGGGAGGGCGCAGGAACTGCTGTTTGAGGGAGTCGATCTCCCCTCTTTCCGGCGGCACGTTGAATGCCGTGATGGAAGCGGCGATCAGCGCCAGCCATCCTATCCTGCCTGCCGTCATGTGCTCGGACCGAAGGTAGCATAGCGACGGTCGTAGAATGGGTCAACCCGGCTTTGTTGAACGAACTGTTTAGAGAAACGGAACGGTCCGGCCTCAGCGTCGGATCAACGCTTTTCAATGTTGATCTCGACGGGGGCACGGAGACGCGCGGCCTGGTCGGCCAGGTACCGGTCCCAGTCTTCAACTGCGTGGAAATCGCCTGCCAAGGTCCAGCCGAACCCGGAGTAGGAAACGCAGGCCGCACCGGGGTCGATCTTGGCGAGCATCAGGTAGTTGCGGTCGTCTTCCGTGAGATCTTTCAGCGAAGCGGGATTCAGCAGAACCACCTGGCCCAGCTCACCGCCTTCCCTGACGGGCTCCCAGGTTCGCATGATGCCGCGTTCCCGGGCGGCTTTCATCTGGGTGATCTTGAGCTTGCGGATACCCACCGCGTGCAAAAGGCCGCTGGCGTCGCCTTCGATGGTGTAGCGGCTCTCGAAACGGTCCAGGCTGTGGCCGGCGTCGAGTGAGATGAGCTTTTTCTCGGATACGCGGGCGCCGCCGGCGGTCCACGTTTCGTAGGTAAGTTCGAACAGGAGCCGGATCGGCCCCACCGCGAAGACCCGCGAGTCCCGGAAATTGGCCGAGGGGTAGAGTTTGCCGCCCGCCCAGATTCCGGAGCCGCCGCAACCGCGGGTGCTGCCGGCGGCATAGAAGTCTCCGCCTTCCCCGTGCTCCTTGTGATAATCGTCCATCAGGTACCAGTCGTTAACGACGAGCCGGCGCACGCGCTTGGTCCAGACGTCCACCGCGCTGCTGATGAGAGGTTCCCGCGGCCAGGTTTCCAATGCCTGGCCGTACATGCGGTGCGCGATACGGTCGTTCTCCCAGGCGAAATCGTCGCGGCGTTCGCGCACGAAGCGGCCATAGGTCTTGTAGTCCCCCACCTTGGCGATCTGCTTATCGCCGGTGGTCAGCAAGAAGACGCGGGTCTGCCGGGGCGCAAAGTCGGCCTGGAACAGGAATTGCTCGAAGACTCCATCGTCGTTGGTATCGACGGCCTGCACCACCAGGTCCTTGTCGGAGCCCTCGGCACGCACGTGGATCTTGCGAACGTCATCCACCGACAGCACCGTGCGCAACGCCGCGGCATCGAGCACGATGGTCTCGCTGGGCCGGGCCACGTCGATCGGATTGCGGACGGTCACAGCGGCGCCCGGCGCGGCCGTCAGGACCGAGGCCAGAGCGGAAACGATGGCAAACAGGCGTATACGCATGGCAGGGATCGATTATACATCCAGCCGCCTCGACTTCGTTGGCGCCCGTAGCGAGCGGTCGCAACGGGTTCTGGCCTCTCCCCGACGCTCGCGCGCTAGGAACCGGGCGAAACGCTAGGAACGGGCAAAACGTGTTGCACAACGGCGGCGGCTGCGCAAAATGCTAGAATGCTTCCTTAGCCACTTTTGAGGAACTTACCCGAATGAAAATCTTGCTTACATTAGGAATTGTTTCTGCCCTGAGCCTCTCGGCGCAGACCCAGGCCCCGGCTCCCACCCCCGCGGCGGAGAAGCCCCCGGCCTCCGCCCCCGCTGCCCCAGTTGCGAAGCCGGGCCTCCAAATCACGCCTGGCACGGCCCCGAATACGTATCAGGTCAATATCCCGGTGGTTCAATCCATCCCGCTGACCAAGCTGCCCCCGACCTTCGTGGTGGCGACGGTTGACGGCCAGCCAATCACTGCCGGGCAACTGCAAGCGGTTCTTCTCAACGTGCCCGCGCCGCTCCAGCAGAAGATTGAGGGCGACCGCAAAGAATTCATCAGGCAGTACGTCATCCTGAGCCGCTTCGCCGAGATGGCGCGGAAGGATAAGCTCGACCAGCAGAGTCCGTATAAGGAAGCCATCGATTATCAGACCATGATCGTTCTCTATGGCGCCGTCGTCGAGCAGAAGGGCAAGGAGCAGAATCTTACGCCCGAGGACATCAAGAATTTCTACGATACCCATCAGGACCGTTACGACCAGGTCAAGTTCAAGGCGATCTATCTTGCTTTCAGCACCGCGGCGACCTCGCAGCCGGACGCCAGCGGCAAGGTGGTTCCCACCGAAGCGGAGGCGAAGGCGAAAGCCGAGGATCTCGTCAAGCAGGCCCGTGCCGGCGCGGACTTCGTCAAATTGGTCAAGGAAAACTCGGAAGACCCGACCTCGGTCGCCAAGGACGGGGACTTTCCTCCCATCCGCAAGGCTGACACGAAGGTTCCGCCCGACATCCTGAAGGCGCTCTTTGCGGCCAAGCAGGGCGAAGTGACCGATCCAGTCCGGCAGCCGCGGGGATTCTATGTCTTCCGGATCGAGGAGAGCGGGCCTCAACCCCTCGAACAGGTGCAGCAATCGATCAGGAGTGAACTCCAAAACGAACTGCGGAACAAATGGTTGGAAGATTTCAAGAAGGGCATCGAGGTCAAGATGGCAGAGGGGCCCGCCCCCGCGCAGGCCGCTCCGGTCCCGTCCGCGTCCGCGGTTCCAGCTCAGAAGTAGCCGCTTGCAGGCTGGCCCTGGACAAGGCCCTGCGATCGATGCCGTACCTGCGCGGCCGTCCGCTGCAGATTGGCTTCCTCCCCGGCCTGCGGACCGAGAAGGGACAGTTGCGTTCGGGAGGCGATGCGGGCCAGGAGGTCCACGCCGGCTCGTTCATCCACCGGCGCCGGATAGTGCTCGAGTCCGGGCTGGCCGCGCATCCCTGCGAACTGGCCCGGGTGCTGGTGCATGAGCTGTTTCATTTCATCTGGCTGCGCGCCGGCAATCCCACGCGGCGCTCGTTCGAGGTTCTTCTCGAGACCGAGATGATGCGCCAGGCGTGGGGCGAGCTGGGCTGGTCGGCCGAATCCAGGAAACGCTCGCTGAGAATTGGGGATCGACTTCGCCGCTCGCGCCGCTGGCGGGAATATGTGTGCGAGAGCTTCTGCGACTCCGCGGCGTGGCTGCTGGCCGGCCTGCGGGCTCACGAAGAATTCACCCTCACGCTGCGCCACCGGCGCGCCCGGCGCGAGTGGTTCCGGCGAATGCTCGCCCGCGATGAGATCTCGATATAATTGAGACGGAGTTCCTTGCCTCACAGCGCCTCTCAGAGATTGAGACTGTACTCCGCCGCCCTGGCAGCCTCGCTGCTGCTGGCCGCCTGCTCGTCGCCGGGTAGACCGGGAGGATCGCACCTGAAGGCGGAGGCGGCCCGCAGGCACGCTCCCAACTTCGCGCTCAAAGACGCCGACGGCCGGATCGTACAGCTTTCTGACTTTCGCGGCAAAGTCGTCCTGCTGAATTTCTGGGCCACCTGGTGCGACCCCTGCCGGATCGAGATTCCCTGGTTCGTCGAATTCGAGCGCCGGCACAAGGGGCAGGGTTTTGTGGTCGTGGGCGTCTCCATGGATGAGGACGGGTGGCAGGCGGTGAAGCCCTTCATCTCGGAGACTGGCATCAATTACCGCGTCCTGCTGGGCGACGACAAGATCGCGGAGCTCTACGGCGGTATCGACTCTCTGCCCACTTCCTTCGTGATCGATCGCGAGGGGCGCATCGCCGCCGTTCACATCGGCCTGGTGAGCAAGAGCAGGTACGAGGATGACCTTCAACAACTTTTCCAGACCCCCGCTAAAACTGCTGGCGCTCGCCGCCTTTGCGACGGCTCTCAGCGCGCAGGATAGCCCGCTGCTGACAGCCACCCCGCCGCAGAAAATCGCTGCCCGGCGCGACGCCACGGTCGAAGCGCGCGTTTCCATTCAGCTCCGCAGCGGCTACCATGCCAACAGCAACGCGCCCAACGAGGACTACCTCATCCCGCTTCGCCTGCGATGGGAATCCGGGCCGCTCGTGCCCGTCGACGTGATTTACCCCAAGCCAGAAGAGAAGAACTATCCGTTCTCCTCGAAGCCGGTCTCGGTGTTCACCGGCGAGTTCGAAATCGTGACCCGATTCAAGGTGGATGGCAGGGCGCCTGCCGGCCCCGGCGTTCTCATCGGGAAGCTTCGCTACCAGGCCTGCAGCGAAGACACCTGCTACCGGCCGGCGACGGTTGAAATCCGCCTGCCCTACGAGATTCGTTGAAGCGTCTCATCATCCGCTCCGGCGCCACTGGCGACTGCATCCTCGCGCTTCCGGCCATGGAGTCCCTGCACGCCGACCGCACCGAGGTCTGGGTGACTTCCGCGAACGTGCCGCTCATACGTTTTGCAGATACCGTGCGTTCGATTGCCTCCACTGGGCTGGACCTGGTCGGGATTCCGGACCGCGATCCGCCGCCGCGCGTCCAGGACTCGCTGGCGGCGTTCGATTCGATCGTCTCCTGGTACGGAACCAACCGGCCCGAGTTCCGGGCCGCCGTGGCCGGCCTGCCTTTCCGGTTTCTGGACGCGCTCCCCAATCAGCCCGGCGTGCATGCGGCGGACTTTTGCCTGGGCCAGGTGAGACAGGCCTCCGGCCCGGCCATTCCTCGCCTCGAATGCCCGTGCGTGGAGCGTGCCGGCTTCGTTGCCATTCACCCTTTCTCCGGTAGCGCGAAGAAAAACTGGCCGCTCGATCGCTTCCGCGAGTTGGCTCGCCGGCTGGATGCCCCGGTGCGCTGGTGCGCGGGCCCGGAGGAGCCGCTCGAAGACGCAGTGCGGTTCGAAAACCTGTGGGACCTCGCCTGTTGGCTCGCTTCGGCGCGACTGTACATCGGGAACGATTCCGGCATCACCCACTTGGCGGCGGCCGTTGGAACGCCCGTTGTCGCGCTGTTCGGGCCCACCGATCCCGCCATCTGGGCGCCGCGCGGGGACTGCATCTCAGTTGTTGCCACCGCATGCCCCGGCGAGGCGATGGAGGGGATCGTGGTGGAAGACGTGCTCAGGCGAATCGCTTGATGCGCCCCCGCACGTCGTCGGCAAAGCGGCGCACGGCGCCGCCCATGTCGCCGTCGATGATCGTCGATCCGAGCGCCGGTTCGCAATGTGCGCGACTCCTGGCCTATGCTGGTCTCATGTCGCCCGCCGAGAAGGCCGCCCACTTTCGCAATCTCCACCGCGGGCCTGCAATCCTGGTCCTCCCGAATGCCTGGGACGCCGCCAGCGCGCGCGTGATCGAAGAGGCGGGCTTCCGCGCTATCGCCACCACCAGCGCCGGCATCGCCTTTTCGCTCGGCTACCCCGACGGTCAGCGCGTGAGCCGGGACGAGATGCTGGCCCCATCCGCCGCATCGCCGCAGCGGTCCGCGTGCCGGTGACCGCCGACATCGAAGCCGGCTACGGTGAGACGCCCGAGGCCGTGGCGGAAACGATCCGCGGTGTACTGGAGGCCGGCGCCGTCGGTGTGAATCTCGAGGACAGTTGGGAGCGCAACGGCCGCCGTGTCCTCGCGGACCTCACGCTCCAAGAAGAACTGATTCGCGCCGCGCGCGAGGCAGCCGCGATCCCGCTGGCGATCAACGCCCGCACCGACGTGTTCCTGCACCGCCTCGGGGACGAAGCCGAAGCGGTTCTCAACGCCTACCTCAAGGCCGGGGCGGATTGCGCGTTCCCGATCGTGGTTCGCGAGCCGCCGCCCATCGCCCGCATGGTGGCAGCCGTCGCGGGCCCGGTCAATATTCTCGCGGGTCCCGGCGCTCCGAGCATCCCGGATCTCCAGCGCCTGGGTGTGGCCCGCGTGAGTTTCGGATCGGCCCTCGCTCGCGCCGCTCTCGGCCTGACGCGCCGCATCGCCAACGAGCTGAAATCGGCGGGAACTTACAGCAGCTTTCCCGAAGACACGATTCCGTCCCTCGAGGCGAATCGGCTATTTGAGGGGTTGCGGTGATGGCCGTGGACATCGTCCGCGCGTTCGTGAACGCCATCAACCGCCGGAACGTCGATGAACTCGCGCGGCTCATGACGGAAGATCATGTTTTCATCGACTCGCTGGGGCAAGTCGTCCGCGGGCGAGACAAGATGAAGGCGGGTTGGGTGGGCTACTTCCAGTTGGTTCCCGACTACACCATCGCAATCGAGGAGACGTGCTGCGATGGTCCCGTCGTGATCCTCCTGGGAGTCGCTCGGGGAACCTACGCGGCCGAAACCTGGAGCACGCCCGCAGCCTGGCGGGCGAAAGTGCGCGACGATCGGGTCGCCGAGTGGCGCGTCTACGCCGACAACGAACCGATCCGGCAACTGATGAGAAAGGCCCGCTGAAGCGGCTTACGGCTTCCACCGCAGGACCGGCTTGCGCGCGGCCGCCACTTCGTCCACGCGGCTGGTGCGCGTGTTGTGCGGCGCCTTCAGCACCAGGTCCGGGTTTTCCTCCACTTCCTTGGCGATGGAAATCATCGCTTCGATGAAGAGGTCCAGCTCGCGCTTGCTCTCGGTCTCGGTGGGCTCGATCATCAACGCGCCGTGCACGATCAGCGGGAAGCTCACCGTATAGGGATGGAACCCATAGTCGATCAGCCGCTTCGCGATATCGCCGGTGCGGACGCCGCGCGCCGCCTGCCGCGAGTCGCTGAAGACGCACTCGTGCATGGAGGGCGCGTCGTGGGGCAGGTCGTAATGGTCCTCGATCCCCTTGCGGATGTAGGTCGCATTGAGCACCGCGTCCGTGGTGGCGCGCCGCAGGCCTTCGCCGCCGTGCGCCATGATGTACGCCAGCGCACGCACCATCACGCCGAAGTTGCCGTAGAAGGCCCGCACTCGCCCGATCGACCGCGGGCGGTTGTTGTCGAGCCGCCACAGGCCGTCCATCCGCACCAGGCGCGGCGCCGGAAGGAACGGCTCGATCTCGGCCTTCACCGCCACCGGGCCGCTGCCCGGGCCGCCGCCTCCGTGCGGCGTCGAGAATGTTTTGTGCAGGTTCAGATGCATCACGTCCACGCCGTTGTCGCCCGGCCGCATGATGCCCGCCAGCGCGTTCATGTTCGCGCCATCCATGTAAAGCAGCGCGCCCTTGGCGTGCAGGATCTCCGCGATCCGCCGGACGTTCCGCTCGAAGACCCCCAGCGTGTTGGGGTTGGTTATCATCAGCGCGGCCACGTCTTCATCCACCGTCGCGGCCAGGTTCTCCACGTCGATCATGCCTTGGGCGTTCGAGCGGATGTTGACGACCTGGTAGCCCGCGATCGCCGCCGTGGCCGGATTGGTGCCGTGGGCCGAGTCGGGGATGAGAATCTTCTTCCGTGCTGCGCCGCGCGATTCGAGCAGCGCGCGCACCAGCAGGATGCCGGTCATTTCGCCGTGCGCGCCCGCCGCGGGCTGGAGCGTCATCGCGTCCATTCCGGTGATTTCCGCCAGCGCCGCTTCCAGCCGCGCCATCACCTCCAGCGCGCCCTGCGCGAGGTGTTGCGGCTGGTACGGGTGCAGCCACGCCAGGCCGTCGATGCGCGCCACCTGCTCGTTCACGCGCGGGTTGTACTTCATGGTGCACGAGCCGAGCGGATACATGCCCAGGTCGATGGCGTAGTTCCAGGTCGAGAGCCGCGTGAAGTGGCGGATCGCCTCCACCTCGCTGACCTCGGGGAAGCCAACGATCTCCGAGCGCACGTTCGCTCCGCCGAGCGCCGCCTCCGTGTCCACCGCAGGCACGTCGAGTTCCGGCAACTGATAGCCGGCCTTCCCGGGCGAGCTGATCTCGAACAGCAGCGGCTCGTTTTGGCTTACGTGCGTTCGCGCCTTGCGAATCATCGCGCACCCACCTTGCTCAACTCCCGCGCCTGCGCCAGTGCTTGGGCGACGGCGTCCATGTCCGCGCGCCGGCTCATCTCGGTGGCCGCGAGCAGCGTCGCATTCGGCAGCTCCCGATACCAGCATTCGATGGTCAGCCCGCCGATGATTCTCTTTTCGAGCAGCGCCTCGTTGGCGGCGTCGATGCCTTCCGCCGCGGCGACGAACTCGTTGAAGAACGGTCCGGAGAAGCGCAGCAGGACTTTGGAAGCCAGGTAATGCGCTTTGGCCAGGTTCTGCTCGGCCAGCTCGCGCAGGCCCTGCTTGCCGTAGACCGTCATGAAAACCGTGGCCATCAGCGCGATCAGCGCCTGGTTGGTGCAGATATTCGAGGTCGCCTTTTCGCGGCGTATGTGCTGCTCGCGCGTGGCCAGCGTCAAACAAAACGCGCGGTTGCCGTTCGTATCCACCGTCTCGCCCACCAGCCGCCCCGGGATTTGCCGCACGAATCTATCCTTGGTCGCGATTACGCCGGCATACGGCCCGCCGTAGCTCGGCGGAAGGGCGAACGATTGCAGCTCGCCGGCCACGATATCCGCCTCCGCCGGCGGACTGAGCAGGCCCAGCGCGACGGCTTCGGTGAACACGTCGACCAGCAGCGCCCCCGCGCCATGCGCCGCTTCGGCGGCCGCCCGGACGTCTTCGACGATGCCGAAGAAGTTCGGCGATTGGAGGATCACCGCCGCCACTTCCGGCGAAAGCTTCGCCGCCAGGTCCGCCAGATCGGCTCCGCCAGTCTCGCGGTCGTACTCGAACTCCTCGACCGTGAGGTCCTGGTTCCGGGCGTAGGTGGCCAGCACCTGGCGGTATTCGGGATGGACGGTTCGCGCTACCAGCAGCTTGCGCCGGCCGTTGATCCGCACGGCCATCAGCGCCGCTTCCGCCATGGCCGTCGAGCCGTCGTACATGGACGCGTTGGCCACGTCCATGCCGGTGAGCTGGCACATCATGGTCTGGAATTCGAAGATGCTGGTGAGCGTGCCTTGCGAGATTTCGGCCTGGTACGGCGTGTAGGAAGTCAGAAACTCGGACCGGGAAACCACGGCATCCACCAGCACCGGCCGGTAGTGGAAATACGACCCCGCGCCGAGAAAGCAGGCGTAACCTTCCGCGTTCCGAGCGCCCAGCGCGCGGAAGGTGTCGACGATCTCGTACTCCGACTTACCGTTCTCGATGGCCAGCGGCCGCTTCAGCCGGACTTCCTCCGGTAAGTGCGCGAATAAGTCCTCGAGCGAACTTACTCCGCACGCCGCCAGCATCTCCCGCCGCTCCGAATCCGACTTAGGAAGATAGCGCAATGGAATCCCCTCGGCCGCGGGTGCTATCGCACCCCCCAGCACCGAACCGCGCGCGTGAGCGAGCGGTCACTTCTCCGCGGCGATATAACTCTCGTACTCCGCCGCGCTGAGCAGATCGGTCGCGTCTCCTGGCGCGCTCACGCGGATCTTCACCAGCCACGCCTCTCCGTGCGGGTCCTGATTGATTTTCTCGGGAGCCTCGGCCAGCTTATCGTTCGCCTCCACCACCTCGCCCGAGACCGGCGAGTAGATTTCCGAAACCGCCTTCACCGACTCGACCGAGCCGAGCGTCTTGCCCTTCTCCACCTGCGCGCCTGGCTTCGGCAGCTCGACATACACGATGTCGCCCAGTTCCTCCTGGGCGTGATCGGTGATGCCGACGGTGGCGATGTCGCCCTCGAGTCCGACCCACTCGTGTTCCTTGGTGTAGCGCAGTTGTTCTGGATACATGCTCATCTCGCTCGCTTATAGAAGGGTGTTGGGATCGTTACCGCGTCGACTAACTGGCCGCGGATCAGGATCTGAATCGGCTCTCCCACGGCAGCCTTTTCGAAGGGGAGGTAACAGAGCCCGATGTTCTTGTTGAGTGTTGGCGAAGGCCCCCCGCTCGTCACCCAGCCGGCCGGTGCGCCGCCGCTAAAGACTTCGTACCCGTCGCGGGCGATGCCGCGTCCGCGCATCTCGAATCCAACCAGCTTCCGGCGCAGGCCGGCCTGGCGCTGCCGCTCCAGAGCGTCGCGCCCGAGGAAGCTCTCTTTGTCCATCCTCACGATCCAGTCCAGGCCGGCCTCGAAGGGCGAGATCGAAGCGTGAATCTCGTGGCCGTAAAGCGCCATGGCCGCTTCCATGCGCAGCGTGTTGCGCGCGCCCAGCCCGCACGGCTTGGCCCCGAACTCGGCGCCCGCTTCGAGAATCGCGTCCCAGGCTTTCTCCGCCGCGGCCGGATCGATATAGATCTCGAAGCCGTCCTCGCCCGTGTAGCCCGTGCGCGCAATGCGCGCCGGCGTTCCCGCGGCCTCGCCATCGACGAAATTGTAGTAACGGATGCCCGCGAGCGGCGTGGTCGTCAGCTTCTGAAGAATTGCCAGTGCCTTGGGGCCCTGAATCGCGATCTGTGCGTAGCGGTCGCTGGCGCACTCCACCTCGGCCCGCCAGCGGTTGGCATCCCGTATGTGCTCGCAGTCCTTCTCCTGGTTGGAAGCGTTCACGCACAGGAAGAAGTGATCTTCGGAAACCCTATGCACCAGGATGTCATCCACGAAACCGCCGTGCTCGTACAGCAGGCCGGCGTATTGGATCTTGCCCGGGGCAAGCTTCGCGGCCGAGTTCGTGCTGACGTAATCGACCAGCGCGAGGGCCTCCGGCCCGCGGATCTCGATCTCGCCCATGTGGCTGACGTCGAAGACCCCGGCGGCGTTCCGAACGGCGTTGTGCTCATCCAGGATGCCCGAATACTGCACCGGCATCTCCCACCCGCCGAAATCCACCATCCTGGCCCCCAGCCGGTGGTGGACGGAATTCAGCGGGGTCAGCTTGAGCGCGCTGGGAACGGCCATCAACCCTGTAGCCTATCACGTTCCGCGGGGCTCCCAAAGCTCAATCTTGTTCCCATCCGGATCGTAGATCCAGGCGAAGCGGCCGTAGTCGTAGTCCTCGCGCTTGGGGTCCACCCGCACCCCGTTGGCCGCCAGTTTGGCCAGGATCGCGTCCAGATCGTCCACGATGTAGTTGATCATGAAGGGCGCGCTGCTGGGATCGAAGTATTTCGAGTCGCGCTTGAAGACACACCAGGTGGTCCCTCGCTCCACCTCCGGTGCGTCGAGGGCGCGCCACCGGAAAGCGTATCCGTCCGCTCCGGCCGCCACTCCGAGGTTCTCGGCGTACCAGGCAGTCATCCCGTCCCGGTCGCCGGACTTGAAGAACACCCCGCCGATGCCAATGACCCTTCCGGGTCCCCTCTCCGAATTTGTGTCCATACAAAACAGGGTACTATGCAGAATGGCAGTCTGATATTTCACACTCAAGAGGAGACGCCTTCATGCAAGGAAACCCGAACGTAATCGCCGCCCTGAACGCCGGCCTGAAAGAGGAGCTGACCGCGATCAACGAGTACTTCCTGCACAGCGAGATGTGCGAGAACTGGGGCTATCCCCGTCTGCACGCCGCCGCCAAGAAGCACTCCATCGAGGAGATGAAGCATGCCGAGAAACTCATCGAGCGGCTGCTCTTCCTCGACGGCTCGCCCACGATGGACGCGACGCTGCCCTTGAAGATCGGCGCGAACGTCAAGGCGCAACTCGAAAACGATCTCGCGCTCGAGCTCGGCGCCGTGGCCGACTACAACGCCGCCATCAAGGTGTGCACCGAGGCCGGCGACGCCGCCTCACGCGAGCTCTTCGAGGATCTGCTCGCCGAGGAAGAAGGCCACGTCGACTGGCTCGAGACTCAGCTCCACCAGATCGGCGAGGTCGGCCTCGACCGCTACCTCTCCCAGCAGATTCGCAAGGACGAGTAGGACAAGCTTCAGCTTGTCCTACCGTTCAGGCCGCCGTCTCGCCGGCGCCGGCAGGGCGCTCCAGCCAGGAGAGGATGCGCGGCAGGGCGGCCAGAGCGGCCTTCTCGCCCCGCTCAATCAGCCGCTCCGCGCTGTCGAAGCCGTCCCAGGTCATTCCATCGACGTCGGGCTCGATCACCACGTTCGACGCGTGCCGCCACTCGCGCTCGCTCCGCCGCTGCATGATCTGGAAGCAACGGTTCACCACCTGGAACATGTTGCGCGGGTCGAAGCGGCCGCCATTCACAGGCAGGCAGACCGAGACGATGTGCGTGGCCCCCATCTCGCGCACCACGGTCGAAGGCACTTCCATGGTCATGGCGCCGTCCACCAGGTGCTGGCCCTGCCAATGCACCGGCCGGAAGAGGCCGGGATACGAGCAACTGGCGCGGATCGGCAGCAGCACGTCGCCGCGATCGCGGAACACAAGCGGCTGGCCGGTCTTCAGACCGGTGGCCACCACCGCCAGCGGAATGCGCATGTCCTCGAACCGGTGGACCTTCAGCAGCCGCCTCAGAAACTCGGCCATTCGCTCGCTGCCGGCCAGGCCGAGCAGGCTGAACCTCCATCGAGCCACGTCCTTGAACTTCATCGCGCGCGCGGCCTCGCCGATCTCCTCGACGCTGGTGCCGCTGGCATAGGCGGCAGCCGCGATGGCGCCCGCGCTGACGCCGGCGATCCTCCCAATGGGAATCCGGTGCTGCTCGAAGACGCGCAGAACGCCGAGATGCGCGATGCCGCGCGCGAACCCGCCGCCCAAGGCCAGACCGATCACCGGCCCGCTCGGCCGGCCGCCCGCGTGCGCCCAACGCCGCATACCCTCCACCCAGTTCGCCATTCTTTGTGCGACTCCGGCTGCCCCTCGCAAATGGTCTACTATGAGTTTGGATGCTGTCATTTAGGCCTAAGTTTCTGGTTTTGCTCCCTGTTTCTCTGGCCGCCGCCATCGCTAAGGGCGACGATAGCCTGGCCGGGGCAGTCCAGACCCGCCTCGCGCTGGCCCGCCTCAATGTCATCGGAAGCGTGCTCATGATCGGCGCGCATCCCGACGACGAGCAGGCCGCCACGCTCGCCTATTTCGCCCGCGGGCGGTCCATGCGCGCCGCCTATCTCTCGCTCACGCGCGGAGAGGGCGGCCAAAACCTCATCGGTCCGGAGCAGGGCGACTTGCTGGGAATCATCCGCACCGAGGAGATGCTCGACGCCCGCCATATCGATGGCGCCGAGCAGTTCTTCACCCGCGCCGTGGACTTCGGCTATTCGAAGACCCCCGACGAGACGCTCTCGAAATGGGGCCGCGAGCGCATCCTTTCCGATATCGTCTGGGTCATCCGCCGCTTTCGCCCCGACGTGATCGTCCTGTGCTTCTCCGGCACCTCGCGGGACGGCCACGGGCACCATCAGGCTTCGGCGATTTTGGGTAAAGAAGCCTTTTCCGCCGCCGCCGACAAGGCCCGCTTCCCGGAGCAGTTGCAGTGGGTCGAGCCCTGGCAGGCCAAGCGCCTGGTGTGGGGCGTGTGGGGCGCCACCGACGAGCCGGGCCAGATTCATATCGACACCGGCGAGTATAACCCCGTTCTGGGCTATTCGTACCTGGAAATCGCCGTCCTGAGCCGCAACATGCATCGCAGCCAGGCCACCGGTGCTATCCGCCGCCGCGGTACCTCTCCGTCTTCCTTCGTCCCCCTGGCCGGCGAGCCGGCTTCGAAGGATCTGTTCGACGGCATCGACACCACCTGGGGCCGCGTGCCCGGGGGCAGGGAAGCGGGCCGCCTGCTGGCGCAGGCCGCTCGGACCTTCGATGACGAACATCCCGACCGCATCCTTCCGTTGCTGCTCGAAGCCCGCGCCCGCATCAAGGAGCTGAACAACCCCTGGGCGGCAGCCAAGCTCGGCGAGCTCGGGGAGGCCATAGCGCTCGCCTCCGGGCTGTGGCTCGACGCGTCCGCCGACCGCTGGGCCGTGACGCCGGGCTCCACGCTTTCCGTTCGGGTGAGCGCGCTCAACCGCTCGCACTTTCCCATCACGCTGGCCGGCGTCTCCACTGGAGGCGCGGTGCTCGCCGATCGGATCCCGCTCGAGTTCAACCGGCCCGAGGTGCGTTCCCTCAGCGTGACCATACGGCCCGAGCGCCCTTACTCCCAGCCCTATTGGCTGGTCAAGCCTCACGGGGACTTCTACGACACGTCCGGACACGGCGAGGACCCCGAGAATCCGCCGGTCGAGACGGCGGTCTTCGTCCTCGAGATCGGGAACGAGAGCCTGACGCTGTTGCGGCCGGTCATCTACCGCTACGCGGACGGCTCGCAGGGCGAACTGGTGCGGCCCATCGCGGTCGTGCCGCCGGTAGCGCTTGAGTTCTCCCAGCCGGTGCTGGTCTTCCCGGACCCGCAGCCCAGGAAGCTCGATGTCCTTGCCAAGAGCAACGTCGCCAACGCCTCCGGCGAGGTGCGATTGGAAGTGCCCGCAGGCTGGCGCGCCGATCCGGCCGCGCGGAGTTACGCCCTGGCCAATCCGGGCGACGAGGCCACGCTGGCCTTCGAGCTAACGCCCACCAACGGCCCCGCCCGCGGCCAGATCCGTGCCGTCACCCGCATCGGCGAGCGGGATATCTCCTCCGGCATGCGCGTCATCTCTTATACGCACTTCCCTCCTCAGGTCGTCTTCCCGCCATCCGAGGCCACGCTTGTGCGCGCGGACATCAAGATCCTGGCCAAGCGCATCGGCTACGTCATGGGTGCGGGCGACCAGGTGCCCGAGGCTCTGCGCCAGCTCGGCTGCCAAGTAACGCTGCTCAGCCAGGAGGACCTCTCGACCGGCGACCTCAGCGGCTTCGACGCCATCCTCACGGGTGTGCGCGCCTACAACCTGCGGGCGGACCTGGTCGCCAACCAGAGCCGCCTGCTCGACTATGTATCGAACGGTGGCACGCTCGTGGTGCAGTACAACGTGCTCGAGCGCAACGCCCCGCTCGAGACACTGGCCCGCATCGGGCCCTATCCCATCCACATCGGCCGCGACCGCGTTTCGGTGGAGGAGGCGCCCGTCCTGTTCACCAATCTGGACGAGCCGCTCCTGCGCACGCCGAACATCCTCACCTCGGCGGACTTCGACGGCTGGGTGCAGGAGCGCGGACTCTACTTCGCCAGCGACTGGGATCCGCATTACAGGACGCTGTTCGAGTCGCACGATCCCGGCGAAGGGCCCCATCCCGGCGGCACGCTCTACACGCGCTACGGCAAGGGAGCCTACGTCTTCACGGCCTACTCCTGGTTCCGGCAGTTGCCCGCCGGCGTCCCGGGTGCATACCGCGTCTTTGCCAACCTGCTCAGCGCAGGCAAGGCGGTTCGATGACGGACGATCCGCCGCCCTTCCTCGGATCCTGGGGCCGCGTCTATGCCGCCGTCCTGATATATCTCGCTCTGCTGATCGCCGGCTTCTACGTCTTCACGCGAGTGTTCGAGCCATGAGAGCGCTGGATTGGGTGGTGCTCGCGGGCACGATCCTCTCCATCGTCGCCTACGGCCTCTACCGGGGCCGCGGCAGCAACACGGTCAACGCCTACCTGCTGGCCGGGAGGACCATGCCGTGGTATGCCATGGCGCTTTCGATCATGGCCACGCAGGCCAGCGCCATCACATTTATTTCGACCACCGCCCAGGGATACGCCGACGGCATCCGCTTCGTGCAGTTCTACCTGGGCCTGCCCATCGCGATGGTGATCCTGGCGGCGACGGTGGTCCCGGCGTTTCACCGCGCCAACGTCTATACCGCCTATGAGTACCTGGAGAAGCGCTTCGACGCCAAGACGCGCGCGCTCGTGAGCGCCATCTTCCTCATCGAGCGCGGCCTCGCCGATGGCGTGGCCCTCTGCGCTCCGGCCATCGTGCTGACGGTCGTGCTGGGCTGGCCGAGTCGCTTCACCATCGTGGTCATGGGCGCTCTGGTGGTCGCCTACACCGTGGTGGGGGGCATCAAGGCGGTCACCTGGACCGAAGTCCAGCAGATGGTCATCATCTTCGTCGGCCTCGCGGCGGCGCTCATCACCGCCATCTGGCTGCTGCCCCGCGGCGTCGGCCTCGGCGACGCCGTTTCGCTCGCCGGCGCGGTGGGCAAGCTGAAAGCCATCGATCTCAGCTTCGACTGGGACAACCGCTACAACCTCTGGAGCGGCCTCTTCGGCGGCACGTTCCTGTTTCTCGCCTACTTCGGAACGGACCAGTCCCAGGTGCAGCGCTATCTTACCGGCCGCTCGATCGCCGAGAGCCGGCTCAGCCTCCTGTTCAATGCCGTGGCCAAGATCCCGATGCAGTTCCTGATCCTGGTGACGGGCGCGATGGTCTTCGTGTTCTTCATCTACGAGCGGCCGCCGCTGCTGTTCGATCCCGTCGAGCTGAAACGCATCGAGGCCGATCCCGCCTACCGGTCCCTCGACCAACGCTATCGCGGCGCCTTCGAGGAGCGGAGGCGCGCGGCCGGCGACCTGGTGGAATCCCGCCGCTCGGCAGATTCCGCCCTCCACGCGCGCGGCCTGGCCGCCTACCGCGACGCGCAGAAGCAGTTCGACCAGGCTCGCTCCGACGGCGTCCGCCTGGTCGAGAAAGCCACCGGCACGAGCTTCACCGACACCAACTACATCTTTCTCTCGTTTGTCACGCGCTACATGCCCGCCGGGATCGTGGGCCTGATCATCGCCGTCATCTTCGTCGCGGCGACGTCTTCCACTGCCGCCGAAGTGAACTCCCTGGCCACTGTGTCCGTGATCGACATCTACAAGCGGCACATCCGCAAGAGCGGTTCGGACCGGCACTACCTGTGGGCCTCCCGCATCGCCAGCGCTTTTTGGGGCTGTTACGTCGTGGTTTTCGCCGAGTACGCCCTTCACCGCCTCGGTTCTCTCATCGAAGCCGTGAACATGGTGGGCTCGTTCTTCTACGGCGGAATGCTGGGCGTCTTCGTGCTGGCCTTCGCCTTCCCGCGCGTGCGCGGGACCGCCGCGTTCACGGGAGTTCTGGCCGGCGAGGCGGCGATCTTCTACGCCCACTTCGCCACGAACATCTCGTTCCTGTGGTACAACGCGCTGGGCTGCATCGTCGTGGTGCTGACCGGCCTCGCGCTCTCCTGAAGTTCGCGGCCGGCCAGAGCCTGAGCGCTCCCTTCGGCACGGGAGCACGCGTTTACCGAGCCGCGACCACAGGGAGCGGTCTACTGTGCTACTTGAACAGCGCCAGGTCGACCGCCTCGCCCATGGCTTTGTAGCCGGCGTCTTTGGGGTGCAGATGGTCGCCCGAATCGTAGGCCGCCAGCATGCGGTCCGGGTGGTCCGGATCGCGCACCGCCTTGTCGAAATCCGCCACACCGTCGAAGGCGCCGCTGGTGCGGATCCACTCGTTGATGGCCTTGCGCTTGGCCTCCTTCTCCGGCGTGAAGTAGTGCCCGAACGCCGTGCCCTCGAACGGTGTCAGCGTCCCGCCTACGACTTTGATCCCGAGCTCGTGCGCCCGCTCGACCATCTGTTTCAGACCCGCGATGACGTCCTCCGCGCCCGGCTTCTCCGAGTCGGGACCGGCCGGATCGTAGTGGCCGAGGTCGTTGATGCCCTCGAGCAGCAGCACCCATCTGACGCCCGGCTGTGCCAGGGCGTCGCGCTCGAAACGGGCCAGCGCGCTGACGCCGTACTGCACGTTGCTCCGTGCGTCGCGCAGAACGCGGTTACCGCCGATTCCCGCGTCGATTACCGCAACCTTCTTGCCGCCGTGACGCGCCAGCAGACGAGCCGCGAGAAAGTCGGGCCAGCGGTGATTGGCGTCCAAAGTCGCGTACGCGCCGTCGGTGATCGAGTCTCCAAACGCCACCGCCACGGCCGTGGACTCCGGCGCCAGCACATCCACACCCGTGAGGAATACCCAGGAAGTGAGCGTCGCCGGGCCGGGCAGGGAAGCCGCGCCCGTCAGGTCGCCCTTGGCCACGTACGAAGTCTGCTGCGCCGAGTAGTGTATGCCGGCGCCGGTGGTGGGCTTGGGCAGATAGAGACTGATGGCGAGATCGCCGGATGCGGGCACCTCCAGCTTCACCGGATCGCTCAGGACCACTGCGCCGGGCGGTATCGTGACCGCCGGCCGGCCGCTAAAGGTCAGAGGGCGATCGGAGGCCGCGACGATATCGGCCCCGTTTCCGCGCTGGGCGATGTGCGCTGCCGCGATCTCGGCGTCGTCGCTCGCGAACGCGTTCGAGAGCCGCACGCGCACCATGCCGCCTCCGATAGTGGTGTGGACGATCTCGCGCAGCGTCTGGTTCTCGAAGACCAGTCCCGCCGTGCGCATCTGCGCCTGATCGGGGAGTTGCGGCGACGGGCTCGGTCCCCAAGTCGCGACCCAATGGGTGCGGGAAGCGGCGAATGCGGGCGAGGACGCGGCGAGGGCCAAAAGGAGGGTGATTGCGGTTCTTGTCTTCATCACCGATCATCCTAGCGCGCTTGAGCCCGCCGTCGCCGCTCAGATCGTCAGCGTCGAAAGCTCGACGCGCGAGCGGGGACCTTCCACCACCACGATGCCGCTTTCGGTCACGTGATGATGAAGCCGGTCCATCTCCAGGTCGTAGCCGATGGTGGCGTCGTCGGGCACGCGGACGTTCTTGTCCAGGATGGCGCGGCGGATCCGGGCGCGGCGGCCGATGTCGCAGTTGTCGAAGATGATCGAGTCCTCCACCAGCGCGCCCGAATGCACGCGCACGTAGCGGCCCAGCACCGAGTCGTGCGCCGTGCCTCCGGACAGAATCGTCCCTCCGGCGACCACCGAGTTTATGGACTGGCCGCGCCGGCCCTCCTCGTCGAAGACGAACTTCGCCGGCGGATCGGAGTAGCCCGCGGTGATCAACGGCCATTGCCGGTTGTAGAGGTTCAGCGCCGGCTCGACGCTGCGGATGTCCATGTTGGCCTCGTAGTAGGCGTCGATGGTCCCCACGTCACGCCAGTAGGGGCTCTTCTCGGGCGGCTCGCCGGGGATCGCGTTGGTTTGGAAATCGTAAGCGAACATCGGCACGCGCCCGATCAGTCCCGGCAGGATATCGCGGCCGAAATCGTGAGTGCTCTGCTCGTTGCCCGCGTCGGCGTGCAATTCTTGGAGCAGCAGGCGCGTCGAGAAGATGTAGTTGCCCATGGAGGCGTAGACCAGGTCGGGGTTGCCCGGCAAGCAGGGGGCGTCCGCCCGCTTCTCGTGAAAGCCCCGGACGCGCCCGTCCGCTTCGGTCTCGACGACGCCGAATTCGAGGGCGTGCCGCTTCTCCACCGGAATCGCCGCCACCGTTACGTCGGCCCGCTTCTGCTCGTGGTACTCGATCATCTCGCGGATGTTCATGCGGTAGATGTGGTCGGCGCCGAAGATCACGACGATGTGCGGGTCCGCCTGCTCGATCAGGTTGATGTTTTGGTAGATGGCGTCGGCCGTGCCCTGGTACCACGTCTCGGCCGTGCGCATCTGCGCCGGCACGGGAATGATGAACTGGTTCTTCAGGAGGCCGGCGAACTGCCAGCCGTCGCGCAGGTGCTGGAGCAGCGACTGGCTCTTAAACTGGAGCAGAACGTAAGTCGAGTAGATGCCCGAGTTGATGAGATTGCTGAGCACGAAGTCCACAATGCGATACTTGCCGCCGAACGGCACGGCCGGCTTGGCGCGTTCTTTGGTGAGCGGGTAGAGCCGGGTTCCCTTGCCGCCGGCGAGCACGAAGGCAAGCACGCGAAGTTGCATCTGGCTTCTCCTGGCAGTTGTGTTCGCACCACTGCGATCTATTCTGTCACGGAAGACGCAAGGCAGGAACGCGATTTCGAAACTAGACTCAATAGGGCAGCGGACCGCCGCCCGGACAGCGGCCGTTTCCGCACGCCGATGCCGGCTGGCCACAGGGCGCGAGCGCCTCCGCTCCGCCGCCAGGGCTCGCCGTGTGCGGGGCGAAAGTGGAGAGCAACCGTTTGACCTCGTGCGAGGCGCACTGCGGGCACTCCTGGTCCTGATCGGCATCCTGCATCCGGCGGAGCCGCTCGAACGCGGCGCCGCAACCGGCGCACTGATATTCGTACAGAGGCATCTTTCTCTCAGTTTAGCGGATGCAGACCGCGGCACGCAGGTGGCGGCGCAGATGCTGCCGAACAAGCCAAAACATGGCTGGCCGCGGAACAACGCCGATCAACGCCGATTGAAAGAAGGTAACTTATCGGCGTCCATCCGCGTTCATCGGCGGCTGGGAATTGTCTTTTCGGGCTCCTTGAGCCGGTTCGGATTCGGCTTTCGCTACCCGCCCGCCCGCGCACCCGCCGCGGCGCTGGTGTCCGCCCAGGTGATGAGGCCAGGCAGGAAGGGCGAAGCCAGATCGGGGTGATGCGGCAGCACGCGGACCGTGTAGCCATGCAGGCCGCTGCGCGGGCAGGCCACCGCTTCCGTCTCGAAGATGTGCTTGCCGCGCTCGTCGCGCCCGGCGGGTTTCATGACCGCGCTCGATCCCTCCGAGATCTCGCCCGCTGCATTCACACGGCCCCAGTAGAGTTCCACCGCGACATCGTCCGGCGACAAGCCGCCCAACTCCAGCCGGGCGCAGGTGCGGATTCTGGTGCCAACCGGGAAGGCCTCGGTGGGGCCTCCTTCGACCTCTTCGACCCGGACGCGCCCCCACTCCCGCTGAGTGCGCTCCATCCAGGCTGCCAGCGCGCGGGTGCCCGCGGCGTTGTCGGCCTCAAGCTTGCGCGCCCGTGCGTGCGCCACCAGGTAGTATTCGCGCGTGTACTGGCTGACCATGCGGTGCGTGTTGACGAAATGGCACAGCGTTCCGATGGACGCCTTCATCCAGTTGACCCACCGGCGTGGCACGCGGTCCGCACCGCGGTCGTAGAAGCCCGCCACGACGTCGCGCTCCAGCAGCTCGTACAGAGAATCGGCCTCCACCTGATCCTGGTAGTTGTGGTCGTCGTAGTCTCCGCCGCTCCCGATGGCCCAGCCGATGCCGGGCGGGCGGTGTGGATCGCGCCACACTTCGTCCCACCAGCCATCGAGCGTGCTGAGGTTCAAGGCGCCATTGGCGGCGGCCTTCATCCCGCTGGTTCCACTGGCCTCGAGGGGCCGCTGCGGCGTGTTCAGCCAGACATCCACCCCTTGCACCAGGTAACGGGCCACGGCCATGTCGTAGTCTTCGAGAAACACCAGGCGGCGGCCCAGGTCGGGCTGGCGCGACAGGCTGACGATCTGCTGGATCAGCTCCTTGCCCTGCGTGTCTCGTGGGTGCGCTTTGCCGGCAAAGATGAGCTGCACGGGACGGGCCGGGTCCGTCAGCAGGCGTTTCAGCCGGTCCAGATCGCGCAGCAAGAGCGTGGCGCGCTTGTAGGTGGCGAAGCGCCGGGCAAAGCCTATAGTCAAAGCGTCGGGATCGAGCACCTCGTCGGCCGCCTCGATTTCGGTCTGCGGCGCTCCGCGCCGCGTCCGCTGGTTGCGGACGCGCCGCCGCGCCCAGGCTACCAGCCGCTCCCGCCGGCGTTCGTGGGTGCGCCACAACTCTTCGGCCGAAATCTGGTGAATCCGGTCCCAGGCTTCGCTGTTGGCGGGCTCATCGCGCCAGTTCGGCCCCAGGTACCGGTCGTAGAGCTGGTTCATCTCGGCCGAAATCCAGGAGCGGAAGTGCACGCCGTTGGTGATGTGGCGGATCGGAACCTCCTCCACCGGAACGCCCGGCCACAGCGACTGCCACATGCGGCGGCTCACCGCGCCGTGCAGCTTGCTGACGCCGTTGCGGAAGGAGGCCAGGCGCAACGCCAGGACCGTCATGCAGAATTCGCCCTGGTCCCAGGGACCGCGGCGGCCCAAGGCCAGAAACTCGTCGCGCGAAAGGCCCAGCCCCCGCGCGTAGTCGCCCAGGTAGTAAGCGATCAGATCCGGCGGGAAATAGTCGTGCCCGGCTTCGACCGGGGTATGCGTGGTGAAGATCAGGCTGGCCGAGGCCAGTTCCCGCGCTTCGGCGAAGGACAGCTTGTACTTCTCCATCAGCCGGCGCACGCGCTCCAGGCCGAGGAAGGCTGAGTGGCCCTCGTTCATGTGGTACACCGTCGGATCGAGACTCAGCGCCGCCAGCGCGTGATAGCCCCCGATGCCCAGCAGGATCTCCTGGCGGATGCGCATGTCGCGGTCGCCGCCGTAAAGCTGATCGGTGATGTCGCGGTCCTCCGGACGGTTCGCCGCCAGGTTCGTGTCCAGCAGGTACAACGAAACGCGGCCCACGGCGACCCGCCAGACCTGGGCGCGCACCGGCCGGCCCGGATAGGAGACTTCCACCACCACCGGCTTCCCGTCCTGTCCCACGGCGGGACTCACCGGCAGGTTGTGAAAATCGTTGTCCGCATAGGATTCCTGCTGCCAGCCCGCCTGGGTCAGGCATTGCTGGAAGTATCCCTGTTGATAGAGCAGGCCGACCCCCACCAGCGGTACGCCGATGTCGCTGGCCGATTTCAGGTGATCGCCGGCGAGTATCCCCAGACCTCCCGCGAAGATCGATAGGCACTCCGTCAGCCCGAACTCGGCCGAGAAGTAAGCCACCAGCGGGCAGTCTTTGCGGCCGTCGCACGTCTTCCGGAACCAGGAGGACTCGCTGCCGATGTAGCTCTCGAGGTTGCGCTCGACCCGTTCCAGGTGCGCCAGGAACGCGTCATCCACCGCAGCCGCGTCGAGCTTGGTCTGGTCGATCGCCCCCAGCAGCGCCACCGGGTTGTGGCCGCTCGACTCCCACAGGTCGCTGTCCAGGCGGCGGAACAGTTCGATCGCTTCGTGACTCCAGGCCCAGCGCAGGTTGTAGGCAATCTGCCGCAACCCCTCGATAGGTGCCGGAAGCAAAGGAACCACGCTGAAAACCCGTATTGGTTTCATGAGTCTCCGCTCCGAATCGTACGCCTTCACCGCTCCGAATTCAAGACCGGACACGCCGCGGTTCGAACCCCCCTCAGGGACCCTTGGCCGCCGGCGCCGCCGGCAAGCTCACCACGATCCGGTGCACTTTGAGCAGCAGATCGACTTCGCCCCGAGGCAATTCGAGAGCCGCGGCGATCTGGCCGGGTGTCTCGCCCCGCCGGCTCATCCGAATAGCCTGGCTGCGCTTGCTCAGGTTGAAACCGGAGCGCGTGGGCGGCGGGGGCATCAGCAAACCGGTCTGCCGCTCGGTCCCCTCCAGTCGTTTGCTCAGATTCGCCAGCGACACGCGCACCGCGTTCAAGGCGGCCTCCGCTCGGGGGGTCTCTCGACTGGAGTCGGAGACAGGTTGACTGGGGCGGCTTGTCCGACGCTGGGTACTCCGCCGACGCTGTTCATGACAGTCTCCTCGGAGGCAGGGTCCCCTCCGTGCCGTCACCTCGCGTTGGGCACGGTGGAGAAACCCTGCCTCGTATGACTTATCGGCTTGGTGGGGGGAAGGCTGCGGGAATTCTGCCGCCGCGCGGCTACTTCAGATTCAAAACCTCGCGCGCGGTGCCGGCGTGGCGCTCGATCTTCTTCTGCAGCACCATGAGGGCGTAGATCAACTGCTCCGGGCGCGGCGGGCAGCCCGGGACATATACATCCACCGGGATGACCTGGTTGACGGGAACCAGCGCGTAGTTATTGAAGACGCCGGTGGAGGTGGCGCAAGCGCCCATCGAAATGACCCATTTCGGCTCCGGCATCTGCTGATAGAGCTGGCGGATGATGGGGGCCATCTTGTTCGATACGCGGCCGGCGATGATCATCAGGTCCGATTGCCGCGGGGAGCCGCGAAAGACCTCGGCCCCGAAACGGGCCACATCGAAGCGCGAGGCGCCCATCGACATCATCTCGATGGCGCAGCAGGCCAGGCCGAAGCTCATGGGCCAGATGGAGTTCTTGCGGGCCCAGTTGATGGCGCGGTCGAGCCGCGTGGTGACGACGGCGTCGCTCAGCCAGGAATAGTCGTCCTGGTCGATACGGGAGAAGAGATCGGGTTCGGCGCGCGTCAGCCCTCCGGCGAATTCCCCAGCTTCCATACCTCCATTGTGACACGGGAGGGAATCGGGGGCGCTGCGCGATGCGACGAGACCGGCCGCTCCTCAGTAGCTCGCTGGCAGAGCACCTGGCTGGTGGGAAACGGGTGGTTCGAATCCTATTTGGGGAGCCAGATCTCACTTTCGGTCGCATCTCCCTGCACTCGGGCGGGGACGCTCTGGACCCGGGTGTATACTGACTAGGACACGGGGGTCCAAAATGGAGACTCCGGGCACAAAGGCATACTCCTTTATGTCCTTAAAATCCTTAGCTTGGACTTGTAAGCTTTTGGCCATTGTTATCTCGGGTGTGGTGCTTCTGGTCTCTAGGCATCCCGGTCACTTCCCCGTCGCTTCCGCCCAGGCTGTCTTGATACTTACTCTGTCGGTGATTCCCAACCGATGCTTTGTGTTCTCTCGCGTATCCCCTGGAATATCTCTGCTGCTCGCGTTGATTCCATTCCGCGTGTTCATTGGCGCGAATTACCCAAGCGACATCTTGTGGATCGGCCTGGGTTTGTTTATGGCGTTTTGCCTCTTCGGCTTTTTGCCGCTTTCGCTCGTGCTCAGTTATGTGCGCCTTGTGCAAGGAGAGAAGGTCACGTATGCGTAACGAGCCACTTGGTGAACCATAGTATTCGCCCGCGCCCTCCTCGCCCATTCCGCTTCGATTGTCCTGTAGATAAGTACGTACTCCTTTTGTGATACGATACGTACATGGCGAAGCTCACCTTGAGCGTGGACAATGGCGTCGTCTCGCGCGCGAAGCAATACGCGAAACGGCGAGGCGTCTCCGTATCGGAGATGGTTGAAGCCTATCTCTCCGCCGTTGCCGAGCCTCCTTCTCCCTCCACAAGCGCCGCCCCGATTCTGCGCTCCGTCCGGGGAGCCCTCAAGAGCGCAAACGTCGGCGAGTACCGGAAGCATTTGGCGGCGAAATACCGATGAGGAGAATCCTCTTCGATACCAATGTCGTCCTGGACGTTCTGCTCGATCGGCAACCGTATGTAGAGGCGAGCGCGGCGGCTTGGGCCGCTGCAGAGACAGGCGTCTCGGAAGGACTGCTGGCTGCTCATGCGGTGACAACCATCCACTACCTGCTCCGAAAGGAGGTGGGTAGCGTCAAAGCCAGGCGGATTCTCTCGGCGATCCTGAGGGTCTTTGGAGTAGCCGCCGTCGACCACAAGGTCGTTCAAGAGGCCCTGCAACTGACCCTTTCCGATTTTGAGGATGCGGTGACCGCCGCGGCGGCGCGATTGGCGGGTTGTGAGTGCATAGTGACGCGAGACCCGAAAGGGTTTCGCGGATCTCCGGTTCGCTCCCTTACGCCAGAAGCCGTAGCACCGCTTCTAGGCAAGGAATGAGCCGGAGAGGTAGCTGGAAACCGCTTCGATTGTCCGGTTCCAGGCCATTCCTCGCACGTGCTAACTTCGTTATGCACCCATGAAACGAACCCTACTCCTGGTGGCTTTGGCCAGCTCTCTGATGGCCGGCGGCGTGCCGGCCGGCAAGCCCGAGGACGCCGGTATGTCCTCCGAACGGCTCAGGAGAATCCACGAGTCCCTCCAGCGCCACATCGACGCCGGAGAGATCTCGGGCGCGGTGACGCTGGTCGCCCGCCGCGGCCGCATCGTGCACTTCGAAGCGCACGGGCTGATGGGTATCGAGTCCAAACGGCCCATGACGAAGGACGCCATCTTCCGCCTGGCTTCCATGACCAAGCCCGTCACCAGCGTCGCCGTTCTCATGCTGGTGGAGGAAGGGAAGATCCGCCTGAGCGACCCGGTTGCGAAGTTCCTGCCGGAGTTCAAGGGCTCGAAGGTCTCGATCGTGAAAGAGAACGGCGGCGCGGGGCTCCCGGACTATTACGTGATCCCGGCGGAACGCGATATCACCGTCCAGGATCTGCTGACGCACACTTCGGGTCTGGTGAGCTGGAAAATGCTCGGCACGAAACTGGCGCCGGCCAGAACGCCGGAGGACACTCTGGCGACCTACGTTCCGCGCCTGGCCGCGGTCCCTCTGGACTTCCAGCCCGGGACGCGGTGGGAGTATAGCGGAGCGGCCGGCCCCGACGTGCTCGCGCGCATCGTGGAGATCGTCTCGGGTCTGCCGTACGATCGCTTCCTGCGAACCCGCATTTTCGAGCCGCTGGGGATGAACGACACGTTCTTCTATCCTCCCGACGACCGGCGGCCGCGGCTGCCTACGTTGTACCAGAGGACGGAGAAGGGCCTCGTAAAAAGCCCCAATCAGGACGGTTTCTCCAGCCCCACGTACTTCTCGGCCGGCGGCGGGCTGATGTCCACTGCGGAGGATTACGCGCAGTTCGCGCAAATGCTGCTGAACGGCGGCACGCTGAACGGCAAGCGCCTGTTGGGCCCGCGCACCGTCGAGCTGATGGCGTCCAATCACGTGGGCGACCTTTTCAACGGAAAGCTGGGCCGCCCCGCGCATGGAATGGGCTTCGGGCTTCTGGTTGCGGTGATACAGGATCACGTCGCGGCGGCCCTGGCTGTTTCCAACGGAAGCTTCGGCTGGGACGGCGCGTTCGGCACCCAAACCTGGATCGACCCCAAGGAGCAGATGGTCGAGATCGTCATGCTTCAGGAGCAGGTGGTGCAGGCCCAGCGCGACTTCGAGGGCGCGGTCCGGCAGGCGATCGTGGAATAGGCGCGCCGCATCAGGCTGCACCCGCCGTCACGAACATAATGACGGTCGCAAGCAGCATGACCACGGCACACATCCAGCCCAGCCAGCGCAGCAAGGGCCCGTTCCGGTGCTCGCCCATTACGTCCGCCCTGCTCGTGAGCAGCACGACAAGGACGAGTAGCGGCGGCGCCAGCGCTCCGTTCAGCACCGCCGACCAGAACAGCATCTTGACGGCGTTCAGGCCCGCATAATCCAGGCCCAGGCCGAGCGTCATCGCAATGGCTATCACTGCATAGAAGCCTTGAGCGATGGGAGGATGCACCTCCAGCGACCCAACCCAGTCGGCCGCTTCCGCGATGGCGTAAGCGCAAGATCCCGCCAGCACGGGGACTCCGAGCATGCCGGCTCCGATCAGACCCACGCTGAAGAGCCAGTACGCGCCATCGCCCGCCAAGGGACGCAGCGCCTCGGCGGCTTCGCGCGCGGTGCCGATCGTAGTTCTGCCGTGCGCGTGCAGCGTGGCGGCCGACGTGAGAATGATGAAGTACATCACCAGGTTCGAAAAGAACATGCCGGTGAGGACGTCGGTCCGGGAACGCCGTATGTCCCGCTTGGACGCGCCTTCCCGCTCTTCGACCGTCGACTGGCCCGCGGCGATCTCCTCCTCCACTTCCTGCGCCGCCTGCCAGAAGAAGAGGTAGGGCGAAATGGTAGTTCCCAGGATGCCGACCAGCGTTGCCCAATACGCGCCGGTCCACTCCACGCGCGGAATCAGAGTCGCCCGCACCACGGCGGCCCAGTTCGGGTGCGCTAGAAATGCAGCCGCGATGTAGGCGAACAAGGCCAGAGTGAGCCACTTGAAAATCCGGGCGATGAGGCGATAACTCGTCCAGAAGAGCAGGCCTACCAGCACGAGGGCGTACACGGGAGTCCAGTAGAGCGAACGGACGCCGGTCAGAAGCTCCGTGACGCCAGCCATGCCGCCGAGATCCGCGGCGATGTTGACGATATTGGCGACGATGAGCAGCGCGCAGGCGCTCCACAGGATCCATCGTGGGTACCGCACCCGAATCACGCCTGCCAGCCCGCGTCCGGTGACGATGCCGAGGCGGGCGCACATGATCTGAACGGCCGCCATCAACGGGAAAGAGAAGAGCGCGGTCCACAACGGCGTGTAGCCGAATGCGGCGCCCGTGACCGAATACGTCGAGATGCCGGATGGGTCGTCGTCCGCCGCGCCCGTGATCAATCCGGGACCGAGATTCGAAAAAAACCTGCGGAAGCGGCCCTGGAGGACAAACGCGCGTCGGGCGGCCTTGGCGCCTGGAGAGCGGTCCATGAACCCTGATTCTACTGCACCCCGGTTGAATGGACCGGCTCAATCCTGGGTGCTCGGGAGGTTCAATGCCGGGATCGCAGTTCTTCTACGGCGCGAAACCAATCGTTCTCCGGCGAGCCTTCCGGACAGCTCCTGCCTTGCCAAAGTCTATAGGCGAGTGCGGCGATGTCCTGCTCTCTGGCTTCGTGAGCGGTTACGCTGTCGCCGTGCGCGGTCCTGCTCTTCTGATGCCTTTTCTGTGGGTGCAGGTGAGCCTCGTTGGAGTGCTCGAGGACCTGCCGGGAGCTTTCGTGTCCGGTCAGGTGATCCTCTTCGCCATGGTGCTCGGCGCCGGCACGATGCGCGTGGGCGGCAAGGTCATGGTGCTCGGCGGCTATTTGTTGTGATTCGTGCATAGCCGTTCCTGGTGCACGCGCAGCGCCGTTTGCCGCGCCGGTGCAGACAAAAGCCTTTCTCCCCGGACGCTCGTGCGGAGGGTGCAGGATCTACCTGAACCGTGCAGGTTTCACCGTGCCGGGCCAACCGCTCATTCCGGCCGAAACGGGGTCGGCCCGGTGCCGCCTGTTAGAATCAAGGGAAGAATGCGGGGCAATGACTCATACAACTAGTTCATTCAAGGCCTCCGGCAGCTGCGAGCAGGCGCTCGACCGGGCTGCCCGGCAGTGGGGAATCGAATCGGAATTCTGGGACACATGGGGTCAACGGCACGCCACCTCGCCTGAAATCGAGCGCGCCATATTGTCCGCTCTGGGCGTGAGCGCGGGAACCGGGGAGAGCCTCGACCAGGCGCTCAAGCAGCGCATGGCGCGGGAATGGGAGCGGCTGCTGCCTCCGGTCTTTGTCGCTGGCGAGAGCGCCTGGGGCAAGGGCTTCCCGGTGAACGTTCCGGTGGCTCTGGCCGAGGCGGAGGCGGCGCTGAAGATCCGCTGGGAAGACGGCGGAATGGACCGCCGCAAGCTGCTGCTGAGCGAACTGGCCACCTCCGGTCGCGCGGAGATCTGCGGCGCTGCTTACGTGCGCAAACAGGTGCCGCTCCCGGCCGCGGCGCCTTTGGGCTACCACGACGTCGAGATCTCGATCCGCACCGAGGGCGGCGTCCGGCGCGAGTCCATGCGGCTCATTCTCTGTCCGGACCGCACCTATATTCCCCACGCCATCCGCGAGGGCCGGCGGACGGCCGGCCTGGCGATCGCTCTCTACGGGCTGCGCTCGGAGCGCAACTGGGGCTGCGGCGATTTCACCGACCTGGAAGGCGTCATCGATTGGGCCGTCACGGAACTGGGCGTCACCTTCATCGGCCTCAATCCCCTGCACGCCATTCCCAACCGCCAGCCGTTCAACACCAGCCCCTATCTTCCGGTCTCGACCTTCTTCAAGAACGCGATCTATCTGGACCTGGAGCGCATCCCGGAGTTCCGCGAGTCGAAACGGGCCGCGGCGTGGCTTCGCCGGCCCGAGGTCGCGGCGGAACTCTGCGCGGTGCGCGCGAGCCCGCTGGTGGAATACGAGCGCGTCTGGGCGCTTAAGCTCACGGCCCTGAAGCTGGCCTTCGCCACGTTCCTGCGGCGGCCGCCCGACCGCGCCTTCGAGGAGTACGCGGAGCGCGAGGGCGTGCTGCTCGAACGGTTCGCCACCTGGTGCGCCCTCGATGAGTGGATACACGGGCGCGACCCGGGCGTCTGGGTCTGGCAGGACTGGCCGGCGGAATACCGCGAGCCCGACTCACCCGCGGTCGCCGAGTTCGCCCAGAAGCACCGGCGGCGGGTGCTCTTCTACAAGTGGGTGCAATGGCACGCCGACCGCCAATTGGCCCGGGCGCAGGAGCACGCCCGCTCCCGCGGCCTTTCTATCGGCCTCTATCACGACCTGGCGCTGGCTACGGACCGCTGCGGCGCGGACTTGTGGGCTTGGCGGCCGTTCTACGTCAATGGGTGCCGGGTGGGCGCGCCTCCGGACAACTTCTCGCCCAAGGGCCAGGACTGGTCCTTTCCGCCGCCGAATTCCGAGCACCATCGCGAGACGGGCTACCGGCTTTTCGCCGAGTCGCTCCGCAAGAACTGCCGGCACGGCGGCGCTCTCCGCATCGACCACGTCATGCGTTTCTTCCGGCTGTATTGGATTCCGGAATCGATGGACCCGGCGCAGGGCGCCTACGTGCGCGACCGCTGGCAGGACCTGCTGCATGTGCTGGCGCTCGAAAGCGCGCGGCAGAAGGTGATGGTTGTGGGCGAGGACCTGGGCACGGTGACGGCCGAGACCCGGCACGGGCTCGACCGTTTCGGGCTCTACGGCTACCGGGTGCCGTTCTTCGAGAAGATCGACGGCGGCGAATTCCGCCCGCCGGGGCAGTACACGCCGCACGCCCTGGTGTCCTCGAGCACGCACGACCTGCCCACGCTGGCCGGGTACTGGATCGGGCGCGACATCGAAGCGCGGCGCCAGGCGGGGCTGCTCGACACCAGGCGCTATTGCGACGCCGTGGCCGAGAGGCGCTGGGACAAGCAGAAGCTGCTGAACGCGCTCTTCGTCGAGGGGCTGCTCCCGGACTGGTTTCCGCGCAACGCCGACCACGTTCCCGACCTGACGGGAGAACTGCACAACGCGCTGGTCGGCTGGCTGGCCCGCGCGTCCTCGCGGGTGATGGTGATCAGCTTCGAGGATTTACTGAAGGAAACCGAGCAGCAGAACCTTCCCGCCACCACGTCGGAGCATCCCAACTGGCGCCGCAAAGTGCGATACACGGTGGAGCAGCTCCGCGCCGGTGAGGCGGCCGACTACTCGCGCATGTTCCGCAACTGGCTGGAACGCACGGGGCGGCTGGCGAAGTAATTGTGGCGCACGCTTCAGCGTGCCGTGTCCGCACTCATGCGGACACGTTTTTGCCGGGCGCGGCCAGGCGTCGCCAGGAGTGGCGACGCGGCACGCTGAAGCGTGCGCCACGGCGGCTCACCCCCCGCAGCGCCGCAAAATATCCCAGTACGCCCCGCGCTGTCCGCCGGCGATCAGGTCTATGAGCCGCTGGTTGGCGTTGTAGTTGTAGTTCAGCCCGGGCTTCGAAGGATCGAAAAAGAGGAAGCGGCTGTCCTCGCCGATGAGCCTGTCGAGCAGGTCAAAAACAAATGGCGCGATTCCCGGTTCGAGGAAGAAGAGGGGCTCGCGCGGGTCCTGCTCCGGGATGGCGAGGCGGCGCGCCAGTTCGGTCCCGGGATAGACGCGCACGCCTACGGAAACGCCCGCGCGTTCCGGATCGGCCCGTTTGATCAGCTCGACTGTGCGCGTCAGCGATCCCGCCGTTTCGCCCGGCGACCCGAGCAGGAGATCGAGCATGACGGCCATCCCCGCCTCCTTCGACCAGCGCGTAGCGTTCTCAATGTCGCCCGGTGTGAAGCCGCGGCCCAGCCGATCGAGCATTCCTGCGTCGCCGCTGTCGGCCCCGAAGTTGATTCCCACGCAGCCGGCGTCGCGCATGGCCCAAGCCAGCTCGCGCGAGAACGGGGCGGGCGAGCAGTAGGCGTACCAGCGCAGCCGGCCGGTGAGGCCGCGGCGGACAATCTCGGCGCAGACCTCGAGCGCGTGCGAAGGCGGTAGGTTGAACTCGCCGTCGCAGGTATGCAGGTGGTCGATGCCCTGATCGAGCAGGCTCGATATCTCGTCCGCGACCGCAGCGGGCGCACGCAGGCGGGCCTCGGCGCCTTTGGCCACCGGGTCGGCGCAATAAACGCAGCGGCCGGGGCAGCCGCGTTTGGTTTCAAAGCCGGACTGGCCGCCCTCGCGGAAGTAGCGCGCATTATCGGCCCAGCGGCGTCGCATCGGCGGGAGCGCAGCGAGGGGCCAGGACGCAGGCGGATTGCGGCGCCACGTCCCCTCCGAGCGCCAGATCAGGTTGGGCAGGTCGCGCCACTCCTGGTTGCTCTCGAGCCTCGCCGCCAGCGCGGGCAGGACGAATTCGCCTTCTCCCCAAACGCCGGCGTCGGCCGCGGCGATTTCGAGAATCTGGCCGGGCATGACGGAGAATCCGACGCCGCCGAGCACGATGGGTGCGGCGGCGTGCCGCCGGATGGTCCCGACCGTTTCGACGAACTCCGGAACGAATGACTGGCGGCTGGTGAAACCGCAATCGTCGGTGTTGCGCAGCGTGACGCCTATGAGGCCGTACTCGGCGCGCCCGAAGAACGCGGCGCAAGCGGCCTGCGGGTCGGGCTCCCAACACAGGTCCAGGAGATCGACCCGGTGGCCGGCCACATCGAGCGCCTCGGCGATGTAGTCGAGGCCGATGGGCGCGATGGGCGGCCGCATGCGGTTGGTATTGACGAGCGCGATGCGCATCGAAGGCTCAGGCGAATCCCACGTACTGCACTTCTTCTTCGAGCTCGAAGCCGAAGCGCGCGGCGACGCGGCCCTTGAGATCGGCGATCAGCTCGCGCAGTTCGCGCGCGGTGCCGCCGCCGGCGTTGTAAATCAGGTTGGCGTGGTAGTCGGCGACGCGCATCTCGCCGCGCGCCAGGCCGCGGGCTCCCGCCTGCTCCAGGAACCAGGCGGCCGGCACCTTGCCTTCGCGTACCACGCGTTCCGGGACCTGCGCGGCGACGGCAGGCGCAAGCTCGGCCAGGATCAGGTTCTTGAAGATGCTGCCCGCGCACTTCATGGTGGGCGGGAATTTGCGGTTGCGCTCGGCGAGAATCGCGTCCGCGGCGTGGCGCAATTCCGCGGCGCCGGCGGGGCGGAGCGCGAGGCGTGCGGAAAAAACGATCCAGTCCTTGTGGCGCTTGAAGATGCTTTCGCGGTACTGGAATTCGCACTCGGCGCCGGTGCGGATGGCGATGCGCTCTCCATCGAAGGTGCGCACCGTCTCCGCCACTTCGGAGATCGAGTGTCCGTACGCGCCCGCATTGCCGTACACCGCGGCGCCCAGCGAGCCGGGGATTCCGGCCAGCGTTTCGAGGCCGGCCATCCCGCGCGCGATCGCGTAGTCGACGACCGCGCCGAGTTCGGCGCCGGCATCGGCTTCGAGCGTGTTGCCCGCGCTCGCGATCCCGTCGGCGGTAAAACGCAGGACGATGCCGCGGAATCCCTGGTCGGAGACGATCAGGTTCGTCCCGCCGCCGATGATCGCGTAGGGGAGTCCACTGCCGCGCGCCTGCTTGAGCGCCTCGACGAAAACCTCAGCCGACGCGGTCTCGGCGTAGACGTCGGCCGGGCCGCCGACGCCGAAGCGGGTGTAGCGCGCCAACACGGCGCCCTCGGCAACCTGTAAATTGGGAATTCGGCCGAGATGGTCGAGAGTCTGCTCAAGGGCCGTCATGAAGAACACCATTATAGGCACGGCGCGCGGCGGGTCCGCCGGTTTTCCGGGCTTTCCGCCCGAGGGGCTGGCGTTCCTCCGCAGCCTGAAGCGCAACAACCGCCGGGAGTGGTTCCAGCCACGCAAACATATCTATGACGAAAAGGTGCGCGCGCCCATGGTGGCGCTGGTCTCGGCGCTGACCGCGGCCATGATGAAGTTCGCGCCGGACTACGTGCGGGAGCCGGAGGCCGCCATCTACCGGGTTTACCGCGACACCCGCTTCAGCCCGGACAAGACGCCGTACAAGACCCACGTCGCGGCCATCTTTCCGCGCCGCGGCCTCGACAAGCACGCCTGCGCGGGGCTGTACTTCAGCGTGTCGCCGGAGACGATCGAGATCGCGGGCGGTGTTTACATGCCGACGCCGGACGAGCTGCGCGCGATCCGCCTTTACCTGTTGGATCGCCACCAGGAGTTCCGGCGTATCATGCGCGGCCGCACGCTACGCGCGCTCATGGGAGAGCTGATGGGGGCCGAGTTGGCGCGAGTGCCGAAGGGCTTTTGCGCGGAACATCCAGCGGCCGACCTGGTGCGCTGCAAACAGTGGCTGCTCGACATCGAGCTCGATCCCGCTCTCGCCGCGACACCGAAGCTGTACGAGGAGTTGGTCAAGCGCTTTCGCGCCATGACCCCGTTCGTGGAGTTCCTGAACGCGCCGCTGGTGGCCGGTCGGCGCGGACCGCAGACCGAGAGATTCTTCGCGTGATCGAGTGGCGCGCGCTGAGGAGGCCGCTGAAAAGCGCCAAGCAAGATCAAAACACTGCTAGCCGCGGATGAACGCCGATAAACGCGGATTGAAAGCGAATGCCTTATCCGCGTTTATCGGCGTTCATCTGCGGCTAGAATTGTGCTTCCGGAGTTTTTCAGCAGCCTCTGAAGCGTGCCCCACGCTACAGCCGCTTCAGCACTTCCTTCGCCTCCTTCAGCTCCGCGAATTCCTTCTCCGCCTGCCGGAACTCCCGCGTGTGGACGCGCCGCCGCACGCCGCGCGTGTCCACCGGGTACCGCAGGTGCAGCATCTCGTGGAACAGCACATACTCGAGCGCCAGGCGCGGCGCCTTCTCTCCATCCAACAGCTTGCTGAGGATGATCGCGTTGTGAGACGGGTCGTAATGCCCGAGCGTGGTCCGCGAAGCCACGCGACTCCAACCCAGCAGCGGCCGCGCCATCAGGCCGTGGAAATAGCGCAGGTTCAGCTCTTCGAAAACCGTCTCCAGGTTGTGCCGCTCGCCTTGCGGGCCCGAGACGAATTTACGTCCCCGAATCTGCCGCACTAGGTGCATCTGCCGCCGCATCTCCCGCCGGTTCAAGAACAGCCGGTAGCGGTGCGTGTAGGCCGCCGCAATCCGCTTCCGGAAGAGCTTGCCGAGCAGAATATAGGCGAGCGCCTCCAGAATCGGCGCCGGCGCCGCCTCAAGCAGGTCGCTCATTCGGATCCCGAGCCCCTCCTCGTCGATGCGCGCGTAGCTGTCCGGATTGGCGAAGCGGCAGAACTCGACCGTAACCTTCGGGGGCTTCGTCCGCGGCTTCAGCTCGCGGAAAACGCGGAGGTAAATCTCCTCTGGCGTCTCGAACAGCAGGGCGCTCTCGACTTGCATGGCCTTCACAACTTAACATAGCAAGTTAGGCCTCTTTTTCCGCGCCCGCCGCGGATGGGGCCGCGAACGCAAAGGGAGGAGTCGTGCCTAGAGCCAAAATCAGCGCCCTCGGGTGCTACGTGCCGCCGCGGGTGCTGACCAACTTCGATATCGAGAAGATGGTCACAACCAACAATCAGTGGATCCTCGAGCGGACCGGCATTGCCGAGCGGCACATCGCCGCGCCCGAGGTGGCTACTTCCGACATGGCCGTCGAAGCGGCCCAGATAGCCCTCGCCGAGCGCGGCATCCCGGCCACCGACCTCGATGCCATCCTTCTGTGCACCGTCACTCCCGACATGCTGTTCCCCTCCACCGCCTGCATCGTCCAGCACCAACTGGGGGCGAAGGGCGCCTGGGGCTTCGACCTGATCGCGGCCTGCTCGAGTTTCCTCTATGGCATAACCACGGCGGCTCACCTGGTCGCCGCCGGAACCCACCGCAAGGTGCTGGTGATCGGTGCCGACACCATGTCGCGCATCATCGACTACACGGACCGCTCCACCTGCATTTTGTTCGGTGACGGCGCGGGCGCTTTCATCGTCGAGCCGTCGGAAGACGATTCGGTCGGCTTCATCGACTTCCTGAACGAGATCGACGGTTCGGGCGGCCAGTTTCTGAACATGCCCGCCGGCGGCAGCCGCCTGCCCGCCTCCATCGAAACCGTGCAGAAGCGGCAGCACTATGTTCATCAGGAAGGCCAGCAGGTCTTCAAGTTCGCCGTGCGCCGCATGTACGAGGTTTGCCGCGACCTGCTCGCCAGGAACAACGTCAGCCCCAACGACATCGCGCTGCTGATCCCGCACCAGGCCAACCGCCGCATCATCACCGCCTGCGCCGAGCGGCTGGGCCTCGATTGCGAGAAGGTCATCATCAACATCGACCGCTACGGCAACACCACCTCGGCCACGCTGCCCCTGGCGACCCGCGACGCGATCCAGGCCGGCAAGCTGAAGAAGGGCGACCTGGTTCTGTTCGCCGCCGTCGGCGCCGGTTACACCGTCGGCGCGAACCTCTGGCGCTGGGCCTACTAGGCGCGTGGGGCAGGCGTCCACGCCTGCAAGCGGGTCTCCAGACCCGCTACGGCCGGACCCTGAGGTCCAGACCGGGTGTCCTCTCCTCGCCGCTCGCCACCCGCGAGATGGCGTTCACCAGCTTGCGGTACGGAACGTGGTCCGGGCCGGGAAACGCCAGCCATTCGCCGTCGCGCCAGCTCGAGTAATACCAGCGCGCCAGCAGCGCCAGGTGCTCCTGCCGCTCCTCGACGCCGGGCCGGCGTGGCTCGATCGCCGCCACCACTTCGCGCAGCCGCTGGTCCATCGAAATCGTCCTGCCCTCCACCACCTCGAAGCCGAACCGCACCGGCGGCTGCCAGCATCCTGCGACCACGAACCACAGCTCCACCGCGCCCGGCTCCGCCGACGCAGTCACGGCCACGCCGCACAACTGGTCGATGTCGGCCACCAGGCCATCGCGCAGGCGCAGCACCTCCTGAACCTTCTCGATCCGCGCGTGCTCCCGCGCCGCGTCCTCGAAACGCAATTCTTCGCTCAGCCGCTCCCGCGCCGCCTCGATCGGCTCGACGAGCGACCGACCCTCCGTCCGCAGGAACCCCGCCATGCGATCCACCTCGCCGCGGTACTCATCGGCGGTCACCGCCTGCTGGCACGGCCGCAGGCACTTGCTCATTTCGCCGTAGATGCATCCGGGATGCTCGGGCGAGGGCGCCAGGTCCTCCTGGCAGCGCCGGATCTGGAACAGCTCCAGCGTTGCGGCTTCGAACTGTTCGGCGGCGGCGCGATTCCGAAACGGCCCGCAATGCAGCCCGCGCCCGCCCAGGCGCGTGGTGACTTGCGTCCGCGGGAACGCGTTCGAGAGCAGCAGCTTCACGTAAGGCGGCATGCGGAGCTTCGCCAGCTCCAGGTACGTCTCCGGGAAGTGCCGCCGTGCCAGCTCGTAGAACAGCAGCCGCGTCTCGAGCGCCGAGCCGGCCAGCCAGTACTCGACGCGGCTCGCCACCGCCCGCAGGTTCAGCCAGCGCGAAAGCCCCGGCCGCTCTCCCAGCAGGCGCTTGAGACGCCGCCGCAGCACGCCCGTCCGCCCCAGGTACGGCGCGCCCTCGCGCGGCCAGATGAGGAATACCGCGGGCCGGTCGGGCGTCTCGGCAATCCGCGCCTCCACCGCACCCGGCGCGGCCGCGAGATCGATCACAGCGGGATCGTGCGCCATTCACCTCCACCATCTCACAGGCGCCCTTTGCCCGGCGGCAGCGATCAGACGGATTGGGGCAGAAGAACGTCTCTTTCTCCTGGAATTGCGCGCCGTTCTGCAATATACTCGCAAGGATGACCCGCCCACGATTGGTCCGCGTGGCCGCGCTTGCGGTATTGCTCGGAACGAGCGCCGCTGCCAGCTCCCCATTGAACGTCTCCGCCATAACGCGATGGCTGCCGGTAACGGAGGAGGAGCGCAACCTCAAGGCCTCGAAGGTCGATCCTGAGGCCGGCGCGGAAGCCCTGTTCTGGAGAGTCCACGTCGTGGATGCTGTCCAGGGGCGCGATGTCCAGACGGTTCTCTACCACTACCTTCGCATCAAGGTTTTCAATCAGCGCGGCTGCGCGACGCAGGGCACCCAGGACATCTATTATTCGGGGAAGCACGCGATCCTTGACGTGGCCGGTAGGACCATCAAGCCGGACGGCACGATCGTGGAATTGAACAAGGACGCGATCTTCCGGCGGGATATCGTCAAAGCCGGCGGCCGCAAGTTCAAGGCGGTGTCTTTCGCTATGCCCGCGGTCGAGCCGGGCGTCATTCTCGAGTACCACTGGCGCGAGGTGCGGGACCAGGAGCTCGCCAACTACGTGCGCATGGAGTTTCAGCGCGATATTCCCGTGCGCGAGGTCACATACTTCGTCAGGCCGCTGGTGCTTTCCTATGAAACGCTCCCACCCATGAGGCGGATATCTTTTGGACCCCAGCCAACTCCGTTCGTTCGCGAAAACGACGACTTTTTCAGCACCACCCTGAAGAACGTCCCGGCGTACAAAGAGGAGCCGCTGATGCCGTCGGAGTGGGTGGTGCGGCCCTGGACGCTGCTGTACTACGCCGATGATGTCAAGGCCAGCCCGGAGAAATATTGGGCGGACGAGGCCAAGAAAATATACGCCCTGTACGAGCCGTATCTGAAGGCGAGCGCCGAGGTTCGCGAGGCCGCGGACGCGGCGGTCGCGGGGGCGCGGGATCCGGAAGAGAGACTCGCCAAGATGCTCCAGTACTGCCGGACCAAAATCAAGAGTCTGAGCGAGGAGGATCTGGCCGAGCAGTTGCGCGCCAAATCGAAGGCGCCCAACAAGCCCTCCGACACGCTAAAGCGCGGCGTCGGCTCGGATTTCGACGTCAAGATGCTCTTCGCGGCGATGGCGAGGCAACAGGGCTTCGAGGTTCGCGTGGCTAGGCTGGGGGACCGAACGGACGTTCCCTTCGAACGCTCTTTTCTTAACCCCTATTTTTTGCGCACCGTTGATATTGCCGTGAAGGCGGGCGACCAATGGCGGTTTTATGACGCGGCCAACAAGCGGCTTCCCGCGGGAATGCTGCCGTGGCAGGAGGAGGGCTCGGATGCGCTGATATCCGATCCCAAAGAGCCGCTGTTCGTGCACGTGCCGTTTTCCGCTGCGGAGAAGTCGCTGACCACGCGGACGGGCGTCTTCGAGCTGGATCAGGAGGGCACGCTGGAGGGCGACGTGCGCCTCGCCTATACGGGCCACGGCGCCGCCGCGCGCCGGGAAGACAAGGCCGCGGAAGCGGCCGCGCAGCAGGAAGCAGACGTTCGCGACACGGTACACCGGCAGTTCAGCGGCGCCGAGATATCCGCGGTGAAGGTCGAGAATGTCGAAGACGCCGAGAAGCCGCTGGCGTATTCCTATCACGTGAAGGTGCCGGGCTACGCGCTACGGACCGGCAAGCGCCTGTTCGTGCAGTTGGGCTATTTCGAGCGGGGCCGGACGCCGAGGTTCCCCGCTGGCGACCGCACGTATGAGGTCTGGTTCGAGTATCCCTGGGCCGAGGAGGATCGCGTCACCATTAAGATTCCCCCAGGCCTTGAGTTGGAGAACGCGGAGGCGCCGGCTTCGTTCCCCTTCGGCGAACTGGGCGGCTATGAGGCTTCCGCGAAGGCGGGAGACCGGCAGATCCTCTACCAGCGCAAGCTCGTATTTGGACGCGGAGGGCGATTGATGTTCCCGCTCGAGGCTTACCCGAAGGTCAAGCACGCTTTCGACAGGATTAGCGAGGAGGACCAGCACGCGATTACTTTGCGCCAGCAGCCGGCGGTCGCGCGCCCGTAAGCGGAATTTCGGGTAGAAGGGCGCCCTTTTCTCTTTGAGTTGCGCTCCGTTCCGAACTATACTCGCAAGGATGACCTGCCCGCGATTGCTCCGTGTGGCCGCGATTGCCGTGTTGCTGGGGGCGGGCACTGCGGCCAGCGCCGGCACGAATCGCGCCGCCATCACGCAGTGGCTGCCGGTAACGGAAGAAGAACGCAACCTCAAGGTCCCCGCGATCGATCCCGAGGCCGGCGCGGAAGCCCTGTTCTGGAGAGTCCACGTGGTGGACACGTTCCAGGGCGACGATCCCCAGACCGTCCTATACCACTACCTTCGCATCAAGGTCTTCAATCAGCGCGGCTGCGAAGCGCAGGGCACCCAGGACATCACGTATTCCGGGAACCGCACGATCCTCGACGTGGCTGGAAGGACCATCAAGCCCGACGGCACGATCGTGGAACTGCCGCAGAGTGCGGTCTTCCGGCGGGACGTCGTCAAAGCCGGCGGCCTCAAAGTCAAAGCCGTGTCCTTCGCCATGCCTGCGGTCGAGCCCGGCGTCATCATCGAGTACCAGTGGCGCGAGGTGCGAGACCACGAACTCGCCGACTACGTGCGAATGCTTTTCCAGCGCGACATTCCCGTGCACGAGGTCAAGTACTTCATTAAACCGCTGGGCGGCGGCACGCCCATGACCCGGATCTCTTTTGGGCTGCAACCGGACCCTTTCGTTAAGGAAAAGGACGGCTTCTACAGCACCTCCCTGGAGAAGGTGCCGGCCTATCAAGAAGAGCCGTTGATGCCGTCGGAATGGCTGGTCCGGCCCTGGACCCTGCTGTACTACGCCAACCAGATCAAGACGCCCCCAGACAAGTTCTGGACGGACGAGGGCAAGGACATTTATTCCCAGTACGAACCGTATCTGAAGGCGAACGCTGAGGTCCGGCGGGCCGCGGACGCGGCCGTTGCGGGCGAGAAGAACCCTGAAGAGCAACTGGCGAAGCTGCTCCAGTACTGCCGGAGCAGGATCAAGCGCCTTAGCGACGAAGACGTGACTGAGCGGCAGCGCGAAAAAGCCAAGGAGAACAACAAACCCGCGGACACTTTGAAGCGCGGCATCGGCTCGGGGTTTGACGTCAACATGCTATTCGCGGCCATGGCCAGGGCGCAAGGCTTTGAGACGCGGGTGGCCAGGCTGGGGGACCGCACTGATCGCCCCTTCGACCGAACGTTTCTCAATACCTTCTTCCTGCGCACCATGGATATCGCCGTGAAGGTGGGAGGCCACTGGCGCTTCTACGATGCTGCAGCCAAGTGGCTTCCCGTAGGAATGTTGCGGTGGGAGGAGGAGGGCTCGGATGCTCTGGTAACCGATCCGGACGAGCCGGTCTTTGCGCACGTTCCGGTTTCCGAACCGGAGAAGTCGCTTCGCTCGCGGACGGGCGTTTTCCAGCTCGACCAGGAAGGCACGCTGGAAGGCGAGGTGCGTCTGGTCTTTACAGGCCACGCGGCGGGTGACCTTCGGGAAGACCAGTCCCGCAAATCGCCCGCGCAGCAGGAGGACGATGTCCGCGATATGGTGCGGAGCCAGTTCGGCAGCGCCGAGGTGTCTGCGGTGAAGATCGAGAACGGTGAGGACGCCGAGAAGCCGTTGACGTATTCCTACCATGTGAAGGCGCCGGGCTACGCCCAACGGGCCGGCAAGCGCCTGTTCCTGCCGTTGAGCTATTTTCAACTGGGCCATCCGGCGAAGTTCCCTGCCAGCGAGCGTAAGTACCCGGTCTGGTTCGAGTATCCCTGGGCCGAGGAGGATCGCGTCACCATTACGGTCCCCCCAGGCTTCGCGCTGGAAAACGCGTCGGCGCCGGCTTCGTTCGGGCTCGGCGACATTGGGGGCTATGAAGTCTCCCTCAAGGCGGGGAACGGGCAATTGTTCTACCAGCGCAAGCTGGTATTCGGGCGCGGCGGCCGGCTGGCGTTTCCGCCTCAGGTTTACCCGACGCTCAAAAAGGTTTTTGACGCGATTCAAGAGCAGGACCAACGCACCCTCGCTCTGCGCCAGCAGGCGCCCGGCGCGGGCCGATAACCCGCACTGCGGTAAAAAAGCCTCTCTTTCTCTTTGAATCTTGGGCCGCAGTGGCCTATACTCCTGAAGATGACCCGCACACCGACCTCTTTTCTCCGCCGTTCCGGGAGGTTTGCCGCCATGGCCCTGCTGTTCGGAGCGGCCGCTCTCGCGGACACTGGCGTCAATATCGTCGCCATTACGCAATGGCTGCCCGTTACCGACGAGGAGCGCAACCTCAAGACTCCCCGGATCGACCCGGACGCGGGCGCGGAAGCCCTGTTCTGGCACGTCCACGTGATGGACGAGCTCCGCGGAGAGGATCCCGAGGCGGTACTCTTCAACTACATTCGCATCAAGATCTTCAATCAACGCGGCTGCGATAGCCAGGGTACCCCAAGCATCGAATACTCGGGCAGGCGCGTGATCACCGATGTCGTCGGAAGGACCATCAAGCCCGACGGCACCATCCTGGAATTGGGTAAGGACGCGATCTTCCAGCGCGACATCGTCAAGGCCAGCGGCCGCAAACTCAAAGCCGTGTCCTTTGCCATGCCGGGAGTCGAGCCCGGCGTCATTATCGAGTACCGCTGGCGGGAGCGGCGCCACAACGAGTTCGCCGAGTACGTCCGCTTGCCGTTCTGGCGCGACATTCCGGTTCATGAGGTCAAGTACTTCATCCGGCCGCTGCTGATCCCCGGTTTCATGTTCCCGCCCATGAGGCTGATGCCCTTTCACGTGAGACTGTCGCCCCTGACCCCGGAAAGGGACGGTTTCAGCAGCACCTTCGTGAACGATTTGCCTGCCTATAGCGATGAGCCGCTGATGCCATCGGAATGGATCGCGCGGCCCTGGGCGCTGCTGTATTACGCCGAGGACAAGAAGATCAACGCGGACAAGTATTGGACGGAATTGGGCCGCAAGGTCTATGGGAATCTCAGATCCTACCTGAAGGCCGGCGACGAAGTCCGGAAGGCGGCGGACGAGGCTTGCGCCAGCGCCAAGGATCCGGAAGAGAAGGTTGCCAGGATAATGCAGTATTGCCGGACCCGCATCAAGCGGCTGAGCGATGAGGACGTCACCGAGCAACAGCGCGAGAAAGCCAAGGAGAACCATACTCCCGCCGACACCCTGAAGCGCGGCATGGGTACGGGCTTCGATGTCAACATGCTGTTCGCGGCCATGGTCTCCGCGGAAGGCTTCGAGGCGCGGTTGGCCAGGATAGCGGATCGCAGCGACCTTCCGTTCGACCGCGGGTTTCCCGACGATTACTTCATGCGGGCCTGGGACATTGCGGTCAGGGTCGGCGACCAGTGGCGGTTCTATGACGCCGCTGCAAGGGAGCTTCCGTCGGGAATGCTGCGCTGGCAGGAGGAGGGCGCTCAGGCGCTGATATCCGATCCGAAGGAACCGGTGTTCGTACAAACCCCTATCTCCGAGCCGGACAAGTCGGTGGCCTCGCGAACCGGCGTTTTCGAGCTCAGCGACGACGGAACGCTCGAAGGCATCGTGCGCCTGGCCTACACGGGCCACGAGGCGGCCCAGCGGCGGCTGGACAAAGCGAGCGCGTCCCCCGCGCAGCAGGAAGAGGATGTCCGCACGACGGTGCGAAGCCAGTTCGGCAACGCCGAGATATCCGAAGTGAAGGTGGAGAACGCAGACGACGCCGAAAAACCGCTGACCCTCTCTTACCGGGTGAAAGTGCCGGGCTACGCGCAGAAGACCGGGAAGAGAATGTTCCTCCAGTTGGCATACTTCGAGCGTGGCCTGCCGGCGAAGTTCCCTGCCACCGACCGCAAGTATCCCATCATGTTCGAGTACCCCTGGGCCGAAGAAGACGACGTCACCGTGAAGGTTCCTCCGGGTTACGCCTTGGAGAGCCCCGAGGCGCCCGGCTCGTTCCCCATGGGCGAGATCGGGGGCTACGACGTCTCGGTCAAGGTGGGCGAAGGGCAACTGGCATATCACCGCAAGCTGGTCTTTGGGCGGGGCGGGCGGCTGGCGTATCAGCAGAAGGTGTACGCGGCGGTGAAGCAGACCTTTGACGCCATTCACGAGCAGGACCAGCACACGCTCACGCTTCGCCAGCAGGCGGCCGTCCAATGAGCCGCGTGGCCGGTTTGGCATTCGGGATGTTGCTGGCCGCGGGAGCGGCGCTGGCCGGCGACGATGTGCCCCAATGGCTGCGGGATGCCGCCGCGGCTCCGCAAGGAGCATACGATCGCAAGGTGCCGGCGGTCGTCCTCCTGCATGAGGAGGAGGTCACGGTGGATGCGAGCGGGCGGACCGAAACCGTGGAGCGGGGCGCCATCCGGATTCTCAACCGGGACGGCCGCAAACACGCCGGGGCGGGAATGGTCTACGTTACGGCGACCGATAAGATCAGAGACTTCCACGGCTGGATGCTGCCCTCGAGTGGCGCTCCGATCCGCTACCGCAAGGACCGCCTGATCGACGCTGCCCTCGCCCAGAACGATATCTACAACGAAGAACGCGTTCGCCTCTTCGAGGCAGGGGCGGACGCCCAGGACGGCAGCGTCTTCGGTTACGAGATGTCGATGGAGAGCAAGTCGGTCTTCACGCAATTCGACCACCTCTTCACGGAAGGACTTCCGACCGTAACTTCTCGCTTCTCGCTGACTCTGCCGGCGGGCTGGGAAGTGCGGAGCATCACCTACAACCACGCCCCGGTCGAACCTAGCGCTTCGGGGCCGACTTACACCTGGGAGCTGCACGACCTGCCGTTCATCGAAGAGGAGCCGCACAGCCCGCATTTGAAGGCGGTCGTGCCGCGACTGGTTATCACCTACCTGCCACCTGTAGACAACCCGGCCGGATTGCGCGCGTTGACGGACTGGAGATCGGTTTCGCGCTGGGTTTCCGATTTGGCGGACCCGCAGGCCGATGCCGGCGGCGGTATTGTCGAGCGCGCTCGCACGCTTACCGTCAACGCGACCTCGGACCTGGCGAAGATCCAGGCCATCGGCAGGTTCGTCCAGGGCATCAATTACGTCGCGATCCAGACTGGAATCGGGCGCGGAGGCGGGTATAAGCCGCACCTGGCATCGCTGGTTCTCGAGAAGCAGTACGGGGACTGCAAGGACAAAGCCAACCTGATGCGCGCGCTTCTGAAAGCAGTCAGCATACCAGCTTACCTGACTACGATCCATTACGGAGATTCGTCCTATGTGCGCCCGGACTGGCCTTCCCCGCAGCAGTTCAACCACGCCATCATCGCGGTACAGATTGCAGACTCGATCCAGTTGCCATCGGTGGTAACCCATCCGCAGTTGGGGCGGCTGCTGATCTTCGACCCAACCGATCCCTACACCCCGGTCGGCGACTTGCCCGAATCCGAGCAGGGCAGTTACGCGCTCATCGACGCCGGGGACCAGGGCGCGCTCCTCAAGATGCCGCTGTTGCCGGCGTCGGCCAGCCGGACCGAGACCGCGGTCCAGGCCAAGCTCTCGGCGCAAGGCGCAATCGAGGTCGTGGACGACGCGGAGCACTTCGGCCAGAGCGCCAGTCGCACGCGGGCGCTTCTCGATCTGAGGTCGCCGGCGGAAGTGCGCAACGCTATGGAACACGTCCTTGCGCAGAGGATCGGGACCGTCAAGTTGGGCGCCTTTACGCACAAGGATGCCCGCGAGGAGGGCCGGCTCACGACGCACGTCGAGTACACCGCGGACCAGTTCGCCCAATCCATGCAGGGGTGGCTGCTCGTGATGAAGCCCGGGACGCTGGTCGCGGCCGGGCACTTCTTCTTCCCCGCCGAGAAGCGCAAGCTCCCCATTGTCCTGCACGCGGCCCAGTATGACGCCACCGCGCGCCTTCGCCTGCCGGATGGCTTCAAGGTTGACGAAGTTCCCGATCCCGTTGCGCTCGATGGACCTTACGGGACGTACAAGGCGAGCTGGACCCCCAGCGGCAACGAAGTGCTGTTCCGCCAATCGCTCGAAGTGAAGGAGATCACCGCGCCTCCTTCCGAGTACAAGTCCGTGCGCGATTTCTTCGAGCACGTCTACGGAGCGGAATCGGCCCCCGTCGTGCTCGTGCGCCAATAGACTCAATATCTTGAGCGCTGGAACCAACGGCCCCTCGCCGTAGTCTAATCCTGTATGCGCTATTGGGGCCTGCTCGCAGCGAAACTCGGCGTGTCCGGCCTGCTTCTCGGCTGCCTCTGGTTTGGTATCACGCTCTTGCTGCCGCGTCCGCATTTGTATCGAGGCCAGTTCCTCGGCTTCGATCTGCCCTGGACCCTGGCGGCGGGACTCGTTTTTCTGATCTCCTGCGGCCTGGTTTACCTTTCGATCCTGGATCAGCGCTATCGCTGCCGCGTGTGCGCGCGGCGGCTTCGCATGCCAGTCACGTCCGGCTCCTGGGGCCGGATGCTCCAGTTGGGCCGGCCGCGCATCGAGTACATCTGCCCGTACGGGCACGGGACGCTCAAGGTCGCCGAGCTTCAGATCTCCGGGCTGGAGCCCGCCGAGTGGACCAAGCACGGAGATATGTGGGAAGAGTTGAAGAGGTAGCGCTCGTAGCCCGTTGCTCATTGCCCGTTGATCAACGGGCCACGGGCAACGAGCCACGAGCGGCGCGCGTTAGCGCGCCCATGAGACAATAGGTCCGGGTGCCGGTTCGGATACAGATCCCGCGAAGAGCCCGATGGGCTCACATGCTGGTCAGCCCGGCGGGCCGAATCGCCATTGGCGTTTGCGCCGGCCTCACGCTAGTCCTCCTGATCTCCTTCACCTTCTATTACGTCCGCTATTCGCGACTGATCGATCGCAAGTTGCGGCAGGGTCCCTTCCAAGCCACGTCCATGGTGTTCGCCGCTCCCCGGGTGGTCTCGGTCGGGGACGAAATCTCCCCCCAGGAGATCATCGCTCAGCTTCACAGCAGCGACTATGGGGAAACCAGCGGCAACCGCATGGGCTGGTATCACCGCCGCGCGGACGGAGGCATCGAGGTTTTTCCGGGGGCGGACTCGTATTTTGACGACGAGGCCGGGGTCATCAAGTTCTCCGGCCGCCATGTCTCGCAGATCATCTCCCTGCGCGACAACACCGAGCGCGTTCAGTACCTGCTCGAGCCCGAGCTGATCACCAACCTTTCCGACCGGAACCGCGAGAAGCGCCGCCTGGTCAAGTTCGGCGATATCCCCAAGGTGCTGGTCGATGCGGTCGTTTCGGCCGAGGACAAGCGCTTCTTCCAGCACGCCGGGTTCGATCCGCTGCGCGTCATCAAAGCGGCCTACGTGGATTTGCGCGAAGGGCGCGTGGCCGAGGGCGCCTCGACCCTCAGCATGCAGCTCGCGCGCATGTTCTGGCTCAACCAGCAGAAGACCGTAAGCCGCAAGGCGGCCGAGGTGATGATCACCCTGCAGCTCGAGCAGAAGCTCTCCAAGGAAGAGATCTTCGAGTTCTATGCCAACCAGGTCCCGCTGGGCCGCCGCGGCAGCTTTGCCATCCACGGTTTCGGCGAGGCGGCGCGCGCGTACTTCGGCAAGGACATCAGCCAGTTGACCCTGGCCGAGGCGGCGACGCTGGCCGGGCTCATCCAGCAGCCCAGCTTTCGCAACCCCTATCGCCATCCTGACCGCGCGCGCGAGCGCAGGAACGTCGTGCTGATGCTGATGCGCGACAACGGCTACATCACGGACGCGGAGTACCAGACCTCCAGCGCCCAGCCGCTCACGCTGACGCCGGCCGAGCTGGAATCGACCGAGGCTCCGTACTTCGTCGATCTGGTCAACGACGAGTTGCAGAGCGAGTTCGGCGATTACGACTTCCAGAACAGCACTTACCGCGTGTACACCACCCTGGATCTCAACCTGCAGCGCGCCGCGGCGGACGCCGTGCGCATCGGCATGCAGGAGGTAGACCAGCGTCTCAGTCACCGCCGCTGGCCCAAGGGCGAGAAGCCGCCCCAGGCGCAGTGCGCGATGGTGGTGCTCGATCCCGAAACCGGGGACATCAAGGCTCTCGTCGGCGGCCGCGACTATGGCGTCAGCCAGTTGAACCGCGCGCTCGCCAAACGCCAGCCGGGCTCGGCATTCAAGCCCTTCGTCTACGCCGCGGCGTTGAGCACGGCGCTGGCGGGCGGTTCGCAACTCATCACGCCCGTGACCCGGATACTGGACGAGCCCACCACTTTCTGGTTCGACAATAAGGCCTACTCGCCGGAGAACTTCGAGCATAAGTATTACGGCGAGGTGACGCTCCGGACGGCGCTGGCGAAATCGCTCAACGTGCCGGCAGTCAAGCTCGGCGAGATGATCGGCTTCGACACCGTGGAGACGCTGGCCAAGAAGGCCGGCATGAATCTCAACATTCAGGCCACGCCGGCCATCGCGCTCGGCGCTTACGAGGTGACTCCCATCGAGGTGGCCGGCGCGTACACGATTTTTGCCGACCAGGGCACCTACGTGAAGCCGAGTTGGGTGAGCCTGATTCGCGACCGCCAGGGCAACGTCCTCTTCTCCGCCACGCCGGACAAACGTGAGGTCCTCGATCCTCGCGTGGCGTACATGATGGTGAGTCTGCTTGAAGAGGTCCTGCGTAGCGGCACCGGCGCCTCGGTCCATTCGCGCGGCTTCAACCTCCCCGCCGCGGGAAAGACCGGGACTTCTCATGACGGCTGGTTCGCCGGCTTCACGTCGCGCCTGATCTGCGTGGTGTGGGTCGGGTTCGACGACAACCGCGAGCTCGGTTTGGAGGGCGCCCACTCGGCCCTTCCGGTCTGGGTGGAGTTCATGAAGCGCGCTCATCAGTACCGCGAGTACCGCAACGTACACGACTTCCAGGCGCCCGACGGCATCGTAACCGTCGAAGTGGACCCGGAGACCGGGCAATTGGCTACTCCGTCCTGTCCATCGCCCGTGGCGGAGGTCTTCCTGTCGGGTACGCAGCCGGTCGAGAGCTGTCACCTGCACGGCGGCTCCGGCGGTACCCGAGTGGCCTCCTGGGAAACGGCCCCCCCACTCCAGCCTGGCACCGGTACCACCAACCCGGCGCTTGCGTCCGGAGTGAAGCCCCCGGCCGGTTCGCGCGCCCGGGCCGAGGCGCCTCCGCCTGCCGAGTCACCTGCCGAGGCCCAACAGCAGGCCAAGAAGCCAGAGCAGAAGAAGGGTCTCTTCCGCCGGATTCTGGGAGCATTCAACAAGTAAGCTGCCCAGCTTGACCGCCCAGTACCCTCCTTCCTCCTCCGCCCTCATTAAAGCCGCCGGTCCGGCTCAACCTGTGCTTAAATGTCTGTAGCTTGTACCCGCGAACGGGTTGCTTGCGTCATACGAGGCGGTTACCGACTTTAATGCTGCAAGTTGCAGGAGGTTCATATGTTTGCTAGATTCCTTCTCACCGCCCTCGTTCCGGTTCTTGCTTTTAGTCTTGAACCCCAATCCGAAAAATCTCAGGTTCTCGAACCTGGTTCGGCCGTTGCCGCGCATGAGACCCCGGCAAAGCCCACGCTCACTCCCGAAGAACGGGGTGACATCTTCATGGCCCGCAAGATGTACCGCGAAGCCATCGACCAGTATCGCCAGGCGCCGGAAACGGCGGTCACCCTGAACAAGATCGGCATCGCCTACCACCAAACCGTCGATCTGAGGGCCGCTCAGCGTTATTACGAGCGCTCCATCAAGCGGGATCCGAGGTACTCGGAGTCCGTGAATAACCTGGGTACCGTCTTCTATGCCGAGAAGCGTTACAACCGGGCCTTGCGGCAGTATGAGAAGGCCATTAAGCTCAGCCCGGCTTCGGCGTCCATCTACAGCAACATCGGCACGGCGCACTTCGCCAAGAAAGAGTACAAGGAAGCGTTCGAGGCCTACCAGCAGGCCGTGAAGCTCGATCCCGAGGTATTCGAACACCAAGACTCCTACGGCGTTCTCCTGCAGGAGAGCACGATCGGCGAACGGGCGCGCTTCCACTACTACCTGGCCAAGACGTATGCCCAGGCGGGGATGATCGATCAGGCGATACAGTGCGTTCGTAAGTCGCTCGAAGAGGGCTTCAAAGAGCGCAACAAGTTCATCGAGGAACCTGAATTCGCGGTGCTCAAAGACAACGCCGAATTCAAGGCCTTGATGGCGCAAGAACCTCGTGCGTTGTGAGGCGCTTGGTCTTGCGCTGATTGCCTCGGTCCTTGTGGTCTCGTGCTCCCGCAAGGACCGGGGTACTCAGAGAGTAGCGATCCCGCCGTTTGAAAACCTGGCTACCCCCGAGCTGAATTGGATGAGCCACGGTTTTGCCGAAGCGGTCCGCCTCCAGCTCGCCGGGTCCCCTCACATCGAACCTGTCCCAATCTCCGCGTTACGCGATGCGCCCGCGGTGGGGGCATCCCAGGTATTGGAGGGTCGGTTCTCCCTGCGCGGCGGCCGTTTGCACGTGGAAGCCGTGCTTGAGGACGCCGTCCGCGTGCGCGATCTGGGAACCATCCGCGCCAGCGGCCCCGTCGGCGAGTTGCTGCCGCTGGCGCAGGTTATAGCCCGGGGGATCGATCCCGGCGCCCGCCCTCTTCCTACCAGCAATCCGCAGGCCTTTGAGGCCTATATCGCCGCGATCCGGGCCACCGACCCGGCGGCGGCCGACGCCGGTTTCGACCGCGCCGTGGGCGCCGACCCGGAGTTTGGTGTGGCCTACCTCGCCTGGACGCAATCGCTCACCGCGCGGGGAGAGGGCGCGAGAGCTGCCCGGGTGCTGGCCGCCGCACGGGAGAAGGCAGCCGGGTTCCAGGCCATCGAGCGGGCGCGTCTCGATCTGGCAGGCTCCGTGCTCGCGGGCGACCGCGCCGGAGAGCGCCGCGCGCTTATCGCCCTCATGGGAGCCGATCCCGCCGACGCCTCCGTCTACCGCCGGCTGAGCGATCTCGACGCCGCCGCCCATTCCTACCGGGATGCCGCGGCGTTCTGCCAGAGAGCGTTCGAACGCGAGCCGGCCGAGGTCCTGCTCCTTAACCAGCTCGGCTACCAGCGCGCCTGGGCGGGAGATCTCGACGGCGCCCTCGAGGCGCTCGAGCGCTACCGCAGCCAGCGCCCCGCCGAGGCCAATCCGATCGACTCGCGCGGCGACGTCTACTACTGGTTTGGCCGCTTCGCCGAGGCGGAGCAGGCCTATCGCGAGGCCTACGCCAAGGACACTTCGTTCGAGGGCGGCGCCGAGCCGTACAAGATTGCCTGGACAAGGCTCATGCAAGGGGACCTGAAGGGCGCCGACGCCTCTTTCGCCGAATTCCTTCAGGCACGCAAGAGTGCGGGCGATTCCCTCGTCGAATACCGCCAGGCGCAGTGGGAGCACCTGACCGGGCGCCACCAGGATGCATTCGCTCGGCTGGAACGGTTCGCATCGTCGGCTCGATTGGCCGAAGCTTCGCTCTCTTACGCCCAGCTCGCCGTCTGGCTTGTCGAGGCCGGCGACGGCCAGCGAGCGCGCGACTATGCCGCGAAGGCTTCGGCGCCGCTCCCCGTGGTTCTCCTGGTTCGCTTTCTGACCCAGCCTCCCACGACCGCAGCCGAGTGGAGCGCGCGGGCCGCCAGTGCCTTTCCCGCGCCCGCGCAGGCGGGCTTCCGCGGGCTCGCGCTCGCTTATGCCCTGCTGTTGTCGCACGATTTTGCCGCGGCGGTCGGGCCACTCCAGCAGATCTGCGATGCGACCGAGCCGTCGTCTCCGGACTGGCCGGCCGTGCCGCTCGCCTGGGCGCTCATCGAAACCGGGAAGGTTGACCGCGTGCCTCCACTGCTGAGCGGAAACCGGGCCCCCAACCCAGCCGCGGAGAGCCCTCTGCAGTCGCTGATCTTCCCGCGAGCGCTCTATGTGCACGCCGCCGTGGCGGCGAGGCAGGGCCGGCGGGACGAGGCTCAGGCGGACCTCAAGCTGTTCTCGAGGTACGGCGGGTAGAAGCCCGTGGGAAAGGCCTCCGGCCTGTCCGACTGTCAGCGGCCCTCGACCCGGTCATAGTTGTGTACGTCGTTGGTGGTCCCCAACGACGTGTTATACAGGCTCTCCACGCCCAGCGCCGCGCGCAGATCCTCTTCGAATTCGTGCAGCGCTTGGAGCTGGCTCGCCAGGGCCGGAACCTGCCGTTCCCCCGAATCCCAGAACTTCTGGTAGCCCTCGTCAACCAGTTGCGCGACGCGCTCGCCCATCATCCAGCCGGCGCGCTCGATGCGCGGCGGGTGGCCCTCGGAAATCATGGCCGCGCAACCGTGCTTGCGCACCTGTATGCGGCCGTCCGGTTGCTTGACGGCCTCAAACCCCGCTTGGCGAAGTGCGCCGAGGCGGTCCTCGAAAGTGGGCTCGCTGGGCTGCTTTCTGCGGAAGAACATTCTGCTTCGATTATAGAAGCCCTTCGATAATGCGCGCGGCGCCGGCGAGGTCGTCGGCGACGTAGTCCGGGCTGGCCCCCCCATTCGATTCCACCTCGCGTCCGTACCCGGTGCGGACCAGAATCGTGGTCGCGCCCACCCGCCGCCCCATCTCGATATCGGCGGCTTTGTCGCCGACGACGAACGCATCCTCTAGTCGGAATCCCAGTTCGCGCGCGGCCTCGACGACCAGCCCCTGCGCCGGCTTGCGGCACGCGCAGCCTTCCTCCGGCCCGTGCGGGCAGACGTAGATCCCGTCCAGCGAGACTCCGCCTGCGGCCAGCAGGCCGGCCAGCGCACGATGGATCCCGGCCACCGCTTCCGCGCCGAAATAGCCGCGGCCGATGCCGGATTGGTTGGTCAGCACGACCAGCCCCAGGCCCAGGTCGCGCATGGCGCGCAGGCCCGCCACCGCGTTCGGCAGCAGTTCGAGACCCTCGGCCGAGCTCAGGTACTCCTTCTCGACGTTGATGGTGCCGTCGCGGTCGAGCAGCACAAATCGCCTGGCGCCCATGCTCAGACAATCATACCGGGAAACCTCCGCTGAAGCCGAATCGGGGCGGCGCGCGTCTACAATGACGTTATGGTGCGTCCCATTCTGGTGCTACTGCTGGCGCTGTGGGCCGGCGGCGCGGCCGAAGCGCAGAAGCGTCCCAAGGCTGCGCCGACGCCATCCGCGTGGCCGATTGAAGCTATCCAGATCGAGGGCCTGCGCGATTATACGCGCGGCCAGGTGCTCGCCGTCCTGAATCTCAAGATCGGCCAGATGGCCGCGGCCAAGGATTTCCAGGCCGCGCGCGAGCGCCTGTTCGAAACCGGCGCTTTCACCACCGCCGGCTTTCGTTACGGCCCGGCGCCCGGCGGCAAAGGCTACATCGTGACCTTCGAGATCTCCGAGGTCGAGCCGAAATTCGCGATCGCCTTCGAAGACCTGGGCGTGCCGTCCGACGAGTTACGGGCGGCGCTGGCCCACAGCGATCCGTTCTTCGGACCGCGGATCCCGGCTACCGAACCTCTTCTGGCGCGGTATTCGAAGGTCATTCAGCAGGTCCTGACGGCTAAGAACTCCACCGTGACGGTTGCGGGCAGACTGGCTCCGGGCGACACCGGAGAACTGCAGGTCCTCTTCGAGCCGGCGTCGCGGCCGCGGGTGGCGCGGGTCCACTTCACCGGCAATTCCGTGGTCCCTTCCGCAGCGCTCGAGAACGCGATGAACGCGGTGGCGGTGGGCATGCCGTACCGGGAGGCGCGCTTTCGGCAGGTGCTCGACGTGCAGGTCCGCCGGCTCTACGACGTGCGCGGACGGGTGCGCGTGGCATTCCCGGAGATCCAGGCCGAGCCGGAAAAGGACGTCAAGGGCCTGGTGCTCGCCGTGAAGGTGGACGAAGGCGCCACCTACACGCTGGGCTCGTACCGGATGCTGGGCGCCAGTTTGCCTCGCGCGGATTTGGACAAGGTCGCCGGCTTCAAGACGGGTGCGGTCTTCAACCAGGACGCAGTCGACGCCGTGGTAGCCAAGATCGAGCAACGCCAGAAGCGCGAGGGCCGCCTGCACGTCCAGTCCCAGGTGGAGCGGCGCATCGACGACCCGGCCAAGAGGGTGGATCTGATTATTCACGTGACCCCGGGCCCACAATACACCTTCGGCCAGTTGACCATCGAGGGCTTGGACATCCTCACCGAGCCGGCCATCCGCAAGATGTGGGCGATCCAGCCGGGCGAGCCTTTCAACGCCGAATACCCGCAGCATTTCCTCGACTCGGTGCGCGAGGACGGCGTGCTCGACAACCTGGGCGAGACCCGCGCGCTGGTGAAGGCCGACGACCAGAAATGGACCGTCGACGTGACGCTGACCTTCAAGGGCGCGCCCCCCCAAGCCCGAGAAGCGCCGCCCCGAGCGCGGAGGCCCTGGCGTGGGGCAGTCGGCCACGCCTGCAACGGGTCTCGAGATCCACCAACGGGCCGACGGCCTCGTCAACGACCCGAGCACGCGCGCCGCGGGTCCGCCCACCTGGACGTATAATCCGGATTGACGGCAGCGAGCGGCCAGAGCCGGTGAACCTCACCAAAGAGCCGGTCTTCATAATGCGCAGAATCGCGATCCTTGTTATCGTGCTGATCTGCTCTCCGGGGCTCTGCGATGCGGCCGTCCAGTCCCAGGGCCCGCCAAAGGAACTCCTGCCGCGCACAACCATCGATCTTCGTGTGCGGTTCAGCCCCGACGGGCAGTACGTACTGGCGCAGGATGGCTCCTGGATCACGGTGCTCACCGAACGGCCCTTCCGTGCTCTGTTCCGAATTCCCGCTCACGACGCCAGTCCGGCTGAGTTTACTCCGGACTCCCGGCAGGTCCTCTTTGTCAGCTCTGTGGCGTCCGTTCAGCTTGCGTCGCCCAGTTCCCCGGCGCACGCGGAGCGATGGAGCATCGGGGATCGAGCCCGTGTCGGTTTCGCGGAGATCCGGCTGCACGGGTGCGATACGAAGGCGTTGTCCCCGGACGGCCTCGTTCTGGCGTGCGTTGACTTTGGCGGCACGCTTCGGCTGCTGGATGTCACTTCAGGTGAGACGATTTTCGAGAAGAAAGGGTTTGGCAAGCCGATTGTACTCTGGGTAGAGCCCCAGTGGCGCGATCCGCTGGATCTGTTCCCGCGTCTCGAGTTGGGTGACCCTGGACGCGCCAAGATCGACTTCTCGCCGGACGGCCGTTTCGTGATGGCAATGCCTGTGAATGTGGATGGCCCCACGGTGGCGTTGGATCTGCACACTAGGAGGACGGTCAGTCTGCGAGGATACATCAGGAAACTCGACCGGTCGTTCCAGTACTCTGATTTCGCTTTTGTGGGCCCGGACCGCGTAGTTCTGTCGCGGACAGTGGTGGGGCCCCGCACCACGACCGCGGCGCTCGTGGCCTTTCCCTCCGGGAGGGTGCTGTCGAGGCCGAAGCTTCCCCCAGGTCCGCTGTTGCGGGCATCGGATCCCCGCTTCGTTTTGACCCACCCTTGCGGACCGTTCCCACGCGGCGTACCTTACGACCCGGCCGGAAAGCGGACCTGCGCCGCCGAATTCAGCACGGGGCAACTTACCGTCAGCAGGACTCCTGCGCTCGACGTCTTCAGCGACCACTACGTCGCCGAGTCCGCCAACGGCGAAATCGGGCTGTACGAGAGAGGCAAGCCAGGCGCCGTGGCAACGGTCAGGCTCGACGCGCCCTGAGGCCCAACACCGTGAAGGTAGCAGGTCGTCGCAAGGCGCCTCGCACGATCCGGCTCCCCGATTCGCTGCTGTGGGTGTGAGGCATCACGGCAAGAACACCGTCTCACGTACGGTACTGTCATATCGGGTCGGTCTTCAAAATCCGACCTGGCAGAGGCTGGAGCCACGGAGCATGGATCACGAGGCACGAGTCTCTTCCGCCCGTGCCGCCCGCGCCGGCTTTCGCACGGCTCTCCGCTCCTGCTATCGTGAAGAGTCTGTGTCGCAGTCACCGCTGAACATTCACCTGGAGAAGTACGAGGGGCCGCTGGACCTCCTCCTGGATCTGATCCGCAAGCAGCAGATCGACATCTGGGATATCCCCATCGCCAGGATCACCGCCCAGTACCTCGAGTACCTGGAACGTGCCGCGGCCCTGGACATGGAGCTGAGCTCGGAGTTCATCTTCATGGCCGCGACCCTGATTCACATCAAGTCGCGCCTGCTGCTGCCCCGGGACCCGGAGCTGGAGAAGCTGGCCCCCGAGGACGACCCGCGCCGCGAGCTGGTGGAGCGGCTGATCGAGCACGAGCGCTACAAGAACGCGGCCGAGATGCTCCAGCAGAAGCGCTTGATCGAGGAGAACGTCTGGTCGCCCGCCCAGATCGGGCAGTTCCTCTCGGACCAGGACGAGCCGGAGCTGGCCGTTTCCCTCATCGACCTGGTCAAGACCTTCGAGCAGGTGCTCGATCGCGCCAAGACCCGCCCCGTGTTTCAGGTCAACCACGACGAAGTCAGCGTGCCCGACATGGTCGTGTACCTGACGGCGCTACTCAAGGGCAAGCCGCGGGGAGAGAGAATCGGAGTGGCGGGGTTGTTCGAGGAGCAGCGCTGCCGGCGCGCGATGATCTGCCTGTTCCTCGCTATGCTGGAGATGGTCAGGATGCAGGCCATCGTGCTGGTGCAGAAGGACGCCTTCGGCGAAATCGCGCTGCGCGCGCACAAGCGCTTCGACGAGATTTTCGCCTCCGACGACGCCCTGGCGAACATCGAGAAGGACTATCAGTAGGACCGGATGGAAATAGACGACCAGAAGACCGAAGAGAGCGGCCGGGAGATCGCCGTCGCCGAGCAATTGACGCTGGCTGCGCCGGCCGACGAGACCGGCCTCAAGGCCGCCATCGAGGCCATCGTTTACGTGTGCGAGGAGCCAGCCACCGCTGCGCAGATCGCGACCGCCCTCCAACAGCCGCCGGAGCGGGTCGAAGCCCTGCTCGCGGAGTTGGTGGCCGAGTACGCCGCGCCGGCACACGGCCTGATGGTGCGCGAGGTCGCGGGCGGCTACAAGATGGCCACCAAGGCCGAGCACCACGAAGCTGTGCGCGCCTTCGCCAAGAGCCTGAAGCCGCCGTTGAAGCTGTCGCTCGCCGCCCTCGAGACGCTGGCGACCATCGCCTACAAGCAGCCCGTCACGGCGCCGGAGATCATGGAGATCCGAGGCGTCCAAGGCGCCGGCGTGCTCAAGACCCTGCTCGACCGCAAGCTCATCCAGGCCGCGGGACGCAAGAACGTGGTGGGCCGCCCCATCCTGTACAAGACCTCCAAGGATTTTCTGGTGCAGTTCGGCCTGAAGGACCTGAGCGAGCTGCCGACCCTGAAGGAGTTCGAGGAGCTGAGGCGCCTGGCGGCCGGTGACGAGCCCGAGGCCGCGCAGCCAGCGCCGGAGGCCGCGAGCGAGGAACTGGAGGCCGTGAGCGACGAGCTGGAAGTCGCGAGCCCGGCGCCGGTAGCCGCGAACGAGGAGCCGGAGGCCGTGAGCCCGGAGCCGGAAACCGTGAGCGACGAGCCCGATGTTGTGAGCGAGGAGCCAGAGGCCGCGCTTCCGGAGCCCGAAGCCGCCGCGCCAGAGCCGGAAGCCGCGCCGCAAACGGAGGGTGAGGATGTCTGAGGAGCGCCTGCAGAAGATCCTCGCGCGTGCCGGAGTGGCGAGCCGCCGCAAGGCCGAAGAGTTGATCGTCGAGGGCCGCGTCACCGTCAACGGCCAGGTGGTCGTCGAGCTGGGCAGCAAGGCCGACATGGAGCACGATCACATCAAGGTCGATGGCAAGGCGATCCGTCCACCCGGCCACGCTGTGTGCCTGGCGCTGAACAAGCCCAAGGGCGTGCTGACTACGGTCTCGGACCCGCAGGGGCGGCCCACCGTCATGCAGTTCATCAGTATCAAGGAACGCGTGTTTCCGGTGGGGCGGCTCGATTACGCCAGCGAAGGCTTGCTGCTGCTGACCAACGACGGCGAGCTGGCCAACGCCGTCATGTCCGCATCCAAGCACCTCCCCAAGACCTACCTGGTGAAGGTCAACGGGCTGCTCACGCCTCAGCAGGAGAAGGAATTCCGCGACGGCGTTCCGCTGCACGGGCGGCGCACCGCTCCGGCCGGGCTGTGGCTGGTGCGGAAGGCCGAGAATCCGTGGTATGAGGTGCGGCTGATCGAAGGGCGCCACCACCAGATTCGGGAGATGTTCAAGTCTTTCGGCCGGCTGGTCGAGAAGCTGAGACGGGTCAAGATCGGCTTCGTGGAACTGGGCGCGCTGAAGCCGGGATACTACCGCCAGCTCACTGCGGTCGAGATCGAGCGCCTGCGAAAATCGCTGGGACTGGGATGACGATTGCGGAGTTGCTGACGAGCGCCAGGACGATCGCGGTGGTCGGCCTCTCGAGCCGCCGTGCGCGGCCGAGCTACGGCGTCTCCGAATACATGCAGAGCGCGGGTTACCGCATCGTTCCGGTGAATCCGCAGGAGAGCGAAGTGCTCGGCGAGAAGGCCTACCCGGACCTGGACTCGGTGCCCGTGCCGGTGGACATCGTGGACGTTTTCCGCCGGCCGGAGTACGTGCCGGAGATCGTCGAGGCCGCCATCCGCATCGGCGCCAAGGCGGTCTGGATGCAGGAAGGCGTGGTCCACGAAGAGGCGGCCGAGCGCGCCCGCGCCGCGGGCCTCACGGTGGTGATGGACCGCTGCATCCTCAAAGAGCATCGCAAGATGAAGCTGCGCTGAACTGCGTGGCGCAACCCACGCCACGGTGTCGGCACGAGTGCCGACACGGCACGCTGAAGCGTGCGCCACCACTCAGTGGCTGCCGCTGAATTGGAACCAGTTCACGTTGCCCAGGCTGGTCGTGCCGCCGGCGGGCGCATTGAACACCATGTAGAGATCGTGCAGCCCGACCGCGCTCGCGGATGCGGTTCCCTGCACGGTCTGCCATACCTGCCATCCGCCTGTCGCCGGTATGGTCACCGAGCCGGCCAGCGGGCCGGTCGCGCTGTCGAGATGAAACTCCAGGGTTCCGCCGCAGTTGCCGCCATTGGCCGGATCGCAAGCCACGCGCGCGGAAAGGGCGGAGAATCCGTTGCCAAAGTCGACGTTATTGTAGGCCGCGTACGAGCCGCCGCTGGAGTATCCCATGTCATAACCGCCGGTGCTGTCGCTCGTGATCTCGGTCTCGATCCCGAGGCTGTTGTTGTAACTGGACACCTGAATCTGGGTTCCGGCGCTCACCGTGTAGCCGCCGTTCTGGGTTCCGCTCCAGGTAAACGTCGCTCCGCTCAGAGCGGCGAGCGCATAAGTGAAGGAGTAAGCTCCCCACTGCACCTGGAAAGTCTGGCTTGCCCCGGTATCGTTGAAGGCCACCAGCACCTTCGACTGGTCGGGATTGACGAACGCGGCAGTGACGATGCCCGCGCCGTTGCTCGAGTACACGCGGGTTGCACCCGGCAACACGAATCGGCTGAAGTGCCCCAGCGTGTAGTAATCGATATAGTAAGTGATCGCGCCGGACTGGCTATTCACGGTTACCAACGGGCTGCACGTGTTACAGCCGCCGGTATTCGGTCCGCGGTTCTCGTTCAGCGCCAGGCTCCATTTGACGTAGGACTTGCCCCAGTTCCGCATGACGAGGGTGATCTCTTCGAAGTCGTTCTTCACCTGGTCGGTGATCCAAGTGCCGCCGGAATGCTCGGTCTCCCAGTTGCCCTTGGCCGGGAACTCGTTCTGAAGGGTGGTCTGGGCGCCGGGCGCGCCGCCGTAACCGTGCCACGCCGTGCCGGCCACCTGCGCGGAAGCCTGTATGGTGGGATCCGTGAGCACGGTTGTGGGATAGCTCGGCGTGTCCCAATTGTGGTCATAGACCAACACCCTGGGCGTGATTCCGGCCGAAGTGAACGCGGGCAGCACGTAATCGCGCAGGATCGTGGTCTGGGTGGGCGCGTCCATGTACATACCGGGATAGTTTGTGGGTGGAGGTTGGATCAGCGGCTCGTTCTGCAAAGAGAAGTAATCGATGGAAATGCCCGCCGCCGAGTAAGCCTGGGCGAACTTGACGAAGTAATTTGCGAAGGCCGTGTAAATGGACGGTGTGGACAGCAGCGAGCCGCCGATCATGGAGCCCGAGGTTTTCATCCAGCCCGGCGGGCTCCAGGGGTTCGCCATCAGCTTCATTGCCGGATTGAGCGCCTTGGCCTGGAGGATCAACGGAATGATGTAGGCCTGGTCGTGGGCGACGGAAAAGTTGGCGAGAGTAGGATCGGTCTGGCCCGCCGGCAGGTCGTCGTAGGAATAGTCGTTGAGCGCAATGTCGGAAGCGCCCATCGGAATGCGCATGAAGCTGAGGCCGATCCCGCCATTGTTGCGCGTGAACAGATTGTTCAGGACGCCGGGGAGGGCGGAGGGGGGCGCAACGGTCTCGAGCAGCCAGCACGCCGAGTCGGTGAACGCCGCTCCGAAGCCTTCCACCTCCTGGTACGTCTGGGTCTCGTCCACGAAGATCACGTTGCCGCTGCCGCTGCCGCCGCTGCCTGTCGCGAAGGCGACGGACGGCTGCGCGGCCATGAGTTGAGTCTGGCTGCTGGTGGCCGGATCGGTGGTCAGGAACACCGCCACCGTCGGCGCAAAATATCCGTTGATATCCAGAATCACGTCGGTTTGGCCGGCCGCGTAGACGCTAATCGCGCCGTTCGCCCCCGCCGGGACGATCGCGGCGTTGGCAACCACCGTGCCGTCCCCGGAGTTTAGGGTCGAGACGAAGGGCTGTGGCGAGCCCGTGGGCCACGCGGTCAGGTATGGCAAAGATCCGTCAGGCACCACCGTCACGTTGAGGGAATAAGCCGCCGCGGTACTGGGAATGGAGCATCCGCCGGCCGGGATGGCGAACGAGCGTGTCGCTCCGGCCGCCAGGGTCGGGCCGCCGAACGGACCGCCGGGGCTGCGCGTATCCACAACGCGGCATGGCGTCACCGGGTAGAACGAGAGCGCGCCCGTGTTGCCCGGCGCACCGAAGTAGCCGTCGATGTCCAGGACCACGTCCGTGGGGTCCGTCACAAATACCGACATCGCCCCATTCGTTCCCGCCGGAACGATGGCCGCATTCGCCACAATCTTGCCCTGCTGGGAGTTGAGGGTCGAGACGTTGGGCTGCGATTGCCCCGTGGGCCAGGCAGTCAAATAACCGAGGAGGCCGTCCGGAACGACCGTCACGTTCATCGAGTAAGCGCTGGCGCCCGATGGAATGTTGCAGCCGCTCGAGGGAACCGCAAAACTGCGGCTCTGGTCGCTGGTCATCGAAGGCCCGCCGAAGGGGCCCGCGGCGCCGCGCGTGTCGGCCACGCGGCAGGGCTGAGCGGGGTAGAAAGACAGCGAACCGCCCACGGACGGCGAGTCGAAGTAACCGTTGATATCCAGAATGACATCGGTGGTGTTGGTGACGTAGACGCTGACGGCTCCGCCGGTGCCCGCCGGCACAATGGCCGCATTGGCCACCACGGCGCCCTGCCACGAGTTCAGTGTGGAAACGAGGGGCTGAGACTGCCCGGTGGGCCACAGGGTGAGGTAATAGAGCACGCCTTGCGGCACCACGGTGACGTTGAGCGAATAGGCCTGAGCGGTGGTGGGGATGCCGCAGCCGCTTTGGGGAATGACGAAGGACCGCGATGAATTGCCCGCGAGCGATGGCCCGCCAAATGGCCCCGCGGCGTTCCGCGTGTCGGCGATGCGGCAAGGGGTTACGGGAATGAACTGCAGCCCCGCCGGACTCTGAGCCCGAACGGGCCCGGCGATCGGCAGCGCCAGCAGCACGGCCAGCGCCGCGGCGGAGATCGACAACCACGGCCGGCTCACATGGCTTTTGCGCATAGCGACCTATTCTACCGCCTTACTCGTACTTCTCCCATTCGAGGTGGTCGCCCGCCACGGTTCCCGTCTCCGCTGCCGTTCCCGCGGGCAGCTCCAAAACGGAGTGGGCCCGCAGGCAGAGGGAGACGCGCCCGCGGGGCATCTTGGAGCGGACTTTGAGCACTTTTCGGTCGCCGCTCAGGAACAGCGCGTCGAAGGGGAACTTCATCCCGAAGGAGTGAATGCCCTCGCAGGGGGCGATCAGCAGGCCCTCGCCCCGCTCGAGCGACTGGCGCTTGAGCAGGCCTGTGCGCCGCTTCTCGGAGGTGTCGGCGACATCCGCGGCGTCTGCCAGAACGGCGCCGCGCGTGGCGTTTCGAATGCGCAGTTTCACACATGACGGTATAGCACACCGGCGCGGCGAGGTGCGAGGAGTGGCGGCTGGAGGGTCGCCGAATGCGATGCAGGAAGTGTCCGTTTTTGGGACTGGGTTCATGCTGCATTTTTTGATTTCGTTCGCTGTGCCCGCCTCGCCGTCAACGGGCGGCGACCGGCGGACGAGTTTTTCGCCTTCCAGGCGAAGCATAACGCAGGCGGGCAGCGGCGGAAGGGAGAGACGGGGCGGAAGTGGCTGAGAATTCGGAGAAAGAAAATTCGGTTAGGGCGTCACCGCCGAAAACGGCCGGGGTTCAATGGCGCCGCAAATCCTCCAGTTCCTCGAGCGTGCGGGGCCAGTCTGCGCCCAGGAGCCGGGACAGGCTGCGATCGGCGAGCACCCGGCCGCCGGTCTGGCAGCTCGCGCAGTAGTTCGTTTCGTTGTCCGCGTAACGGATGCGGAGAACTTTCGCGCCGCACCGGGGGCAGGGCTTTCCGTAGCGTCCATGAACGGCCATGCCATCGCGAAACGCGGTGACCTTCTCCGGGAACCGCTCGCGCGCCTCGGCGAGCAAGCGCCCGAGCCAGAGCTCGAGCGTGCCGCGCGTCGCAGCGAAGAGGCGGTCCCATTCCTCCGGCGTCAGCTTGCGGGTCAAAGCGAGGGGCGAGAGCCGGGCGGCGTGGAGAATCTCGTCCGAGTAGGCGTTCCCGATGCCGCTGAGGATGCGGGGATCCGTCAGCGCCCGCTTCAAAGTCCGGTTTTCGCGGGTCAACGCGGCGCGGAAGCACTCCGGATCGGCTGAAAGAACGTCTATGCCGCCCGGGTCCATTGCGAGCAGGGCGGGCTCGCCCGCCACCACGTGGAGCGACGCCCTGCGCCTGGCGCCGGCCTCGGTGAGCGTGAGCGAGCCCGGCGAGAAATCGAAAGCCGCCAGATTCTGGCGACCCTTGAGGGCGGCGTGGGCAGGCTTCCAGTGCAGCCGGCCGGCGATCATCAAGTGCAGCACGAGCCAGAGGCCGCCTTCGAGGCCGATCGCTATGCGCTTTCCCACCCGCCGCAACTCGCGCACGATTCTTCCGTCGGCTTCCGAAAGCGCCGGCGTCGTGGTGCGAAGAAGAAACGGGCTGGCGAGGCGAACACGCTCGAGCGGCAGGCCGATCACGCGCGGCTCGAGGGCTGCGATGTAGGCGGCGATGTCCGGCAGCTCGGGCATACTTCTTCAGCTTGCATGGCGGCGAGGGGGTTGGCAAGGGGCGTGTTTAGCGGGTCGCGTGGAAGGGGAGCGGGGTATTGCGGCGGAGGGGCACTTACGCGGTTTGTTGGCTGGACGATCATCGGGATTGCTGCTTAATGGGCGCACCGAGGCGCGCACTGCAGGCCGGATCGGATAAGCGCGGCCAGATGGGTTTGCCCGACCACTTCTCTCCGGGTATCAGCCACACACCCGCACTTTGCAACACACGTTACATGGCCGATCCCGGCGAGGGTCAATGATGTGCCCAATCACTCCGGAGTTGAAGTTGCTGGAACGGGTGGCATGGGCGGGTGGAAACGCGCGTGTGGATCAGGCAGCCCGAGATAGACCTGCTGAGTTAGGTCGGCGAGCGTCCACAGATTCTCTAGACGCACGGCCCTCGATGCAACGAAGGCCGCCCGCTGCCCTCCAACCTCCTTCCATGCTCCTTCAACGTCCCAGTCACAAAACAACTCGGTAGCCGTCAGAACGATCACCGGAGTGCGCGGCCGACCGTCCGGCAACCGCTCGCGTCCCCAAGTCGCGAACTGACCAATCGCGGTTCTTTCCGCAGCGCTCAATTCATCCTTGAGGGTCGCAAAGACCATAAGGGCACCAGGGAACGCCTCCGCCAGCTTCCACATGCGCGCGACGTCATTGTCTTTGAAAGACTCAACAGCAAAGCTCTTGGCTTCCCCAAAGACGAGCGCTGGTTCCTCGTCCCGTCCGAACATTCTGCCGCGTTGGTACCAGAAGGTGAAATCCACCTCGAACGGAACCCCTTCCCCGAACCTGAAGTCGAGACCGGTCGTATAGGTGAGCTTCGGGTTGTCAGCCCCCAATCGGCGGGCAAACACGGTGAGGGCAAGAACGGTGCTGTAAGCGCCCTCCGCGAAGTTCGGGACGCTGTAGGGTCCGACGACGCGGTAATGCCACGGAGTTTGCTGGAGATTCAGACTCCCTTGCGGAAACTTGTAGGTCCTCAGGCACCGCTCGCAAATGAGATCCTCCTTCAGACCGTCGATCCCAAACCAGTTCTTCTTGAGGCAATTCGTGCAGGGCAGCACCAAACCCAGCCGGAACACATGGGCTTCGACAAATCGGTCGAGGGTGGCTCCGCACTCAAATCCATGCCGCGCGCCGAACCGACGGTTGACGAGGTCCCTCCACCTTTTCACTTCGACCGAACGGTCCGGAAACTCCTCGACCTTTCCGTCGGCGTACCTTCGAACGCTCTTGGCCATCTCATCAAGTAGCGTGATGGTGTCACGGTCCGCAAGAAGGTTCGTTCCCCAGAAGCCCCCTAACGACGAAAGAACCTGGTCGGCGATGCGGCCCGGGGCCGATGGCTGAGCGTCGATGCCGCGCTGTTTCAGCCAGTCGATCACAGCGTCCCGCCCGGTTATGAGGCGGAAGTACTCCCTGTGGTCCCTGTACTTCTGTGGAAGGACGAAGCCTTCGCGGGAGATAATGGTTGGCTCGCCGAGACGCAGCCTGCGCGCGCGTCTATCTGTGAAAGATGACGGCAGGGTCAACGCGAGGGTATCGTTTGTAGTGTAGTTGCGCAGTTTCAGGACATTGACCCAGCGGGCCGCGCCGTGCGCGTACCTGCTACTGAATTCCGGAGACAGGGCCGCGAAACGACAGCTGAAGCTGGGACCTTCGTCCTCGAGGTTGAGTTCCAGATCGGCTGCCGCCGCGGTAACCTCGGCCCGTTGCGGCCGATGGACATACTCGTCTCGGTCGGCGGTCCAGATGCGGTCGTACCAGAGCTTCATCGACCAAGGCGCGTCCGCCGTCCTGGTGATGCCGGTCTCGGAGAGAATGGCCTTCCCGCGCCCCACAGCTCTTTCGTAGTCGCCAGAGACGATCGAACGGGCAAATTGAATCGTCGTGCGGATCATCACCCCGTTCGGATTGCCCGGAAGAGGCCTGTAGTTCGCTTGCATGAATTCCGTCAAGAACTCACTGGCGTCCTGAAGCCACGATAGGTTGACCGGGAGCACCTGCGGACGGAACTGGTGGATGTTCCACAGGTCAATCAGGTCAAGCGAACTGGCGGGATCGACGACAAAGAGGGTCGGCTCTCCCCAGCCGCTATCGTCCCGTTTGAGGCGCTCCATTGTGAAACTCAACGGCAGCCAGAAATCTTCCTTGATGACCTTGATCCAGTTCGCTGCGTTCGGGATGAGCTTTACAGGGCCGAACGCATCCACATAGGCCCGCGACAGTGGCTGAAGCGGTCCCTCCGCCGGAAACCCCCCGAATGCCGCTTCGATGAAAGGAGATGCGGCTGGGTCGGCCTCGAACAGAGCCACACGACGTTCGTGCCGGGAGACGAACCTGTACTCCCGGTCGTACAAGGCCTGATAGATATCGAGGCTATCCACACCGAACGGCATAGAAAACGGGTACTGGCTGTCGGCAGTGAAGTACGAATCGAGCGAGATGATGCGCGGCTGCCCATAATCGAGCTCGGTCTGGGAAAGACCAATTTGGTCGGCCAGGCCGGGACGCGCTTCGACGTAGACATCAGGCTCGAAGAACTCAAGGTATCCTCGCGCAAGCTCCGTCGGGCTCGGCGGCGGAAGTGGTGGATCGTTCCAGGCCTCTGGAATACCGGTGCAGACGGGGATGATCGGATTGAACGCGCCGCCCCACGAGCACGTGCAGACCTGGAAAATCCGACGCACGGACTCCATGTCGTTTGGATCGACGAGAAAACCGATCCGCGTGGGACGAAGACGCAACGAACCGGATATTGCCGTCATTCGCTGTCACCTCGACCCCATGGTAGTCCATCCTTCCGTCAGTAGCTCAGGTTCGTTGCGTCAGGCTCGCGGAAACTCCGGGGGGTGGTCTTCCCATGGGGATCTCCATTCATCGACGCACTGCAGCGTCAAATTGTGAGCAACAGCGAACGGTGGTGCCGAAACCACTTGGCCGTCTAGCGCCCGTTCCGCGTCCTGGGGCCCATGCGCGCCCCGGCCGATTCCGAGGTCACGGCCGAAACTCCGCGGCGTGATCGGTGGCCCAGTCGCGGAAGGTTCGCGGCGGCGCTCCGGTGATTTCTGCAACCGTGGATGTCACGAACGCGGGTTGACCGATCGCCGCAGCCCAGGCGTCGAGCAGCATATTCACAACGGCGGCAGGCATGGGAGCGACCAACTCGTTTCTCGCGGCTTCCGGCGGGATCTCTTCCATGCGCAGCGGGCGGCCGATCACACCACCGATGGCCGATAGCTGCTCGGACTGGCTCAGGGATTGAGGCCCGGTCAGAACATATTCCGCTCCGGCGTGTCCGTCCTCACACAAGGCGCGGACCGCGACCGCGGCGATGTCACGCTCGTGGATCGGAGCGGTGGGAGTTTCCGGCGCGGCAGAGGCTTGTTTTTCATTGTAATGGAGGGGGCTTGGGCGAGCCGCCGTTCCCGGCTCATGCGCCGGCAACTTTCGGAGTATTATGCCAGTGACGCACTTTGCGCTCGTTTTTCGCAGTCTATGGTGAGAGCGGTCTTGCTCCCGGAAAGGTCAGGTTTCCGTCCAGATGCTTACATTGAGGCGATTTTCCGTGCTTCTTTCGTTGTCCATCGTCGTTCTGTGCGCCTGCAAGGCGCAAACGCAAACATCAACCCCGCTGAAGACCGTCACGGCTCCGCAAGGAGGCAAGATCGTTTACGGAACCGTGGCCGGAGCCACCACTCAGGCGGCTGCGATGAGCTCCATACTGCGCAACGTGCACAACAATTGCGGCGAAAAGCCGCAAGTCGGGCAGGTCTTCCAGTTCAAAGGCATGAACTCCGTCGGCGTCTTCTTCACCGTGACGAACCATCCAGGCGGCAACAGGAAGGTGGCCGGCCTGGTGATTGCCAACGCATCCGGCCCGCGTCAGGTCGAGGCGGCTCTGCTCTCTGACGATGCGTCGCGCTTCGGCAAGACGGTGAACCCCATGCTCCAGCAACTATTCGGCGTGTGGCATCCGGGCGGCGCGGGCGCGGCAACCTCCGGCTCGCCGGCCGGAGCAAAGACTGCCTCGGCTTCCGGCCCGGCCGGAGGCGGAGGCTCGGCTCCGGCGGCCGCGCTGCACATGGTTTCGGCGTCAGACAACTCGGCCAGCATCGGCATTGCCGACGGTTGGAGGCTGCTACCCAACAGCGGCCGTGGCGCAATAGGCCTCCAGGGGCCGAATGGCGAGCAGGTTAACGTGAGGGTGATGAAGGGCGCGATTGACCCGACCCACCCCTTCCGGGCCAGGAGCGATGCGCACGGCCAACTCGAGGGACCCCCCGGAGCCGTGGTGATTTATCCCTATCGAGGCGACCCCGCCAGGGAGTTCGAAGGGATCCTCCAGGCATGGCGCAGGTCGAATGGCAGGGGACCGGTGAAGCTCCAGGGGCTGAAGACCCAGATCGTAGACAATCCCCTCCGCGATACCAATCAATGCGTGACTGCCGACGGACAGGTGGATCTCCAAGATGGAACTGGAATGCAGAAGCTTTTCGCCTTGCTCTGCGTCTACAATGAACGGACCACGTTCAGACAGTGGGGCAACTATGTCATCACGTTCTATCAGCTCAACTACGTGCCCATAGCGGTTGCCCAAAAAGATAACGCACTGATTTCTGCGATGGCCAACACATATAAACAAAACGATCAGGTCATGCAGCAACAGGGGAAACAGATGATGGCGCAGAAGCAGCAGTCTGACCAGCAATGGCGGGACTGGGGACAGCAGCAATCCGACCGGATTCGCGCGCAGAGCCAGGCGATGCAGAAGAGCAATGCCGACCGCCAGGCCGCCTACGACGACCAGCACGCCGGCTACTGGGCCCAGCAAAACAGCAACGCAGCCCAACACGCCAACTGGAACGCCGGCCAGGACGCCCAGGCCCGCAACAACCAGGCCTTCAGCAATTACCTGCTCGATCAGACCGTCGTGCAGGACAACAATATGTATAACAACGGAACCGTGGGCCACGGCACGGTGTGGAACTCGACCGCCGACGCGCTGGTCAAGGCCGATCCCAATCGCTTCTCGCTTGTGACCACTCCGAATTACTGGAAGGGCAACGACTTCTGATCGTCAAGCCGCTGCTCGGCCTGGCGCGGAGCTTCGGAGCGGGCGGCGGACTGACGAGGGGAAGGAAGCCGATCATGCGGGGCGGGTGAACGCCAACGGCAGATCGAACGCATCGGTGATACGATGCGCCGTGCGTGCTTCGCGATCCGCTGCAAAGCGGGACCGACAGCGGCCGGCGGGGCGGTCCACACCAGGAACACCGTATCGATGCCAGCGAGGCATGCATCCAAAGTCTCGGGGAGAGCGAGCTCTCCGCCGTACCACTTCGACGGATGGCGGCAGACCGGCCGTGTGCGGGTTGCGGGCGAGTGCGCGGACTCGCACGCCCGTGGCCGGCAATTGAGAGAGGACCTGGCGGCCGACCCGGCCGGTGGCTCCGATGAGGAGCGTACGATTCACGCAAGACCATCATACCGGCGGGGAACTCGCGCCATGGAGGCCAAATGAACGAGGCGACTGCTCGCTCAACTGCTCGCGGGAAACGCGAGCCGCGCCACTCTTCGCCCTATACTTGGAGAGAAGCGGAGCCCGGTCTTCATCGGGTCCCGCTGCCTACTGGTTGAGGAGTCGATGCCCGTGTTGATCGATGCGATTGACGTCAAACGAAAAACCCGGTTTGAGATTGACAACACTCCCTTCTCCTGCCTCGACGTGGAGGTGAACACGCCTACCGCGCGGGGCGGGCAGACCCTGGTGCGTCTAAAAATCCGTAACTTACTCACAAACGCGGTCTTTGAGAGAACCTTCAAGGCGGGTGAGAAGTTCAGGGAGCCGGATCTGCAGACGGTTCCGGCCTCCTACCTGTATAGCGACAGCGATGGTTCTTACTTTCTGGACCAGAAGAGCTATGAGACGCTCACGCTGGCCGATGATGTGATCGGGAACGCGCGGGACTTCCTGATCGAGGGAGGCATGGTCGATCTGCTCAAGTACAATGGCAATCCCATCGGCTTAGAATTGCCCCCGTTCGTGGAGCTGGCAGTTGCCTCCACGGAACCGGGCGCGCGTGGCGATACTTCGAGCGGCAGCGTGACCAAGCCAGCCACGCTGGAGACCGGTCTCAAGATCCGCGTTCCCCTCTTTATCAAAGAAGGTGAAAAAGTGAGGGTGTCAACGGAGAGCCGCGAGTTTGCGGGGCGGGCTTGACCGGAACCCCCGGGAGAGGAGCGGTGCGATCTGCGCTTCCGGGCAGCGGCTTCCGGAATGGTTATATTCAGTTGTGGGGATTGCGATGAAGCCTTTGATCCTTGCTCTCTGTGTTGTGTTTGCGTTCGGCGGTCTGCGCGCGCAGACGCCTGTCTGGCAGCCATCGCCGGGACATACGCAAATGCCGATATGGCCGGGGGCGGCGCCCGATCCGCAGCCTGTCGCGGGGCCGGAGGCCGCTGAGTCGTCGGGGAAAGACGATCTGGTTGCCGGGCGTCAGGTGGTGGCGGTGAGCAACGTGACGCGGCCTACGATGACGGTCTATTTGCCAAAGGGACAGAACACGGGCGCCGCGGTGGTCGTGTTTCCTGGCGGGGGCTACCAGATTCTGGCCATCGACCTTGAAGGAACGGAGGTCTGCGACTGGCTGACGTCCAAGGGGATCGCGTGTGTAGTGTTGAAGTACCGCGTTCCGTACTCGGGGCCGCATTGGGACGATCGATGCAAATGTCACATCAATCCGAAAGCCCCGACGGCGCTCGAAGATGCGCAGAGGACGGTGGGGCTGGTGCGCTTTCACGCCGCGGAGTGGCATATCGATCCGCGCAAGATCGGCGTGCTTGGGTTTTCGGCGGGCGGGCACCTGGCGGCAGCGATCAGCACACATTTTGAGCGGCGTTTGTACCCGGCTGTGGATGCGGCCGATAAAGAAAGCTGCCGCCCGGATTTTGCGGTGGCTCTCTATCCAGGGCATCTGTGGGTTGACGAGGGAAAATTCGAGTTGAATCCGGATGTTCCTGTCACCAGCCGGACGTCGCCCACGTTCTTGCTGCAGGCGGAGGATGACCACGTGGACAATGTAAACCACTCGCTGGTCTACTACATTGCGCTGAAGAAGGCCGGGGTTCCCGTGGAGATGCATTTGTACGCGCAGGGCGGGCATGCGTTCGGGCTACGGCGCACGAAGTTCCCGATCACGGGATGGCCTCAGTTGGTGGAGACGTGGCTGGGGACGATTGGAATGATTGCGGAGTAGGGAGGAACGCATGGAACTCGGCGCGTTCTCGATCAGCCTGGCTGTCAAGGATATCGAGGCTTCGAAGAGGTTCTGCGAAAAGTTCGGTTTCAAGGTCTTCGCCGGGGATGCGGCGCAGAACTGGCTGATCCTGAAGAACGGCGATCGCGCGATCGGGCTTTTCAAGGGATGTTAGAGAAGAAGCCTGGCTCTTTCACCGACGTCCGCGAGCTGCAACGGCAGTTGAAGGCACAGGGAGGTGCCGTTGCAGCAAGAGGCGGACGAGAGCACAACGGGGCCGGGCAGCTTCGTCGCCGTGGACCCGATGGAAACCCGATCCTGGTCGATCAGCATGTGTAAGCGGGCAGGCCTGACGGAGGACAGGCCAGAGGCCTGTCCCACGGGCTACGGGCCGCTCTGAATCAGCGGATTCAGAATCGCCGCCATCGCGCTCGACGAAACGATCTTCTCGATATAGGAATCTCCCGCGTTGGGCGTCTGGCTCCAGATGTTGCGGCCGGGTATCGAGGTCGAGTTGTTCCACACCACGGTCTGGCCATTGGCTCCGGCCACCGTGAAGTTGGTCCCGATCCCTCCGCGAACCGCGTAGAGAATGGCCACCTGCGTCCAGGCCGGAACGGCGTCGGGACACCACTGGCCCTCGCCGCAGACCAGGTCATAGGCCAGCTTGACGGGGTTGGTGGCCTCGCTGGCATTGGCCGCGGGTCCGGTGATCACGTCGCCACCGACGTCGGACCCGAACGAGACGATGGGCGTCGGCCAGTTGGCGAAGACATAGCTGGCCCCGTCCGCATCGTAGGCGAAGTTGGGGGTTGGCTCGGTGCCGGAATCCGGGAAATATCCGGAAGCCGACACCAGCGCCGCGACTTTCTGGGCCACCAGTTGCACACCCGTGAGCGGGCTGATGGCATCCGCGGGACTCTGTAGCAGGCCGCTCAGAGGCTCGTAATACCCGCCGGCCACGATGTAGACGCTCCCGTTGGGAGCACCGGCCAGAGCCTGCCGGTATACCGTCACGGCATCCGGATAATTGGCGCGCGTGTCGTTCGGCACGGGGTCGAAGAGGCTGGCGACCTCTTGCGTGTAGGCGCTGTTGGAGGCGCTGTAGTTGTTCGGCGTGTTGCCCTGGTAGGCTCCAATCAGCACGTTCGGATGGCCGTAGTAGTCGGCCAGCGCACGCACGGTAGGCGCGCTGTAGTCGTTTACCGACGACGTGACCAGGGCCAGCACATTCGCTTCGCCCTCCTTCACCAGGGCCCACAGCAAGGCGTGGTCGCCCACGTCGTCACAATCGCTCGCAATATCCGAGTCCAGGATGATGTTCACCGCGCCCGGGTTGGTGACGGTGACGGTGGCCTGCGCGGTGGACGAACCTCCGCTGTTGGTGGCGGTGAGGGTGTACGTGGTCGTCTGCGCCGGCGAAACGCTGGTGGAAGCGCCGGTCACGGTTCCGATGCCGCCGATAGACAGAGAAGTGGCGGCCGATACCGACCAGGACAGCGTCGAACTGGCGCCCGGAGCGATGCTCTGAGGGTTCGCCGTAAACGAGGAAATGACCGGAGGCTTGGTGTTGCTCACCGTCACCGTGACTGGGCTCGACGTGGCCGAGTTGTGCGAGGTGTCCGTGGCAACCGCCGTCAGCGTATGGCTGCCGTCGGCGATCGAGGTGGTGGTCCAGGAGTACGTGTAGGGCGAGTTGGTGATGGCCGCGCCGAGCGCCACTCCGTCGAGCTGGAACTGCACGCTGGCGACGGCGACGTTATCCGTGGCGCTGGCCGTGACCGGGACGACCCCGGACACCGTCGCTCCGTTGGCGGGCGCCGTAATCGCGACCGTGGGCGGGGTGGTGTCGGGAGGCGTGACCGTTACCGTGGTTTGCGCTGTGGCGGTCCCGGCGCTGTTGGTCGCGGTAAGCGTGTAGGTCGTGGTTTGCGTCGGGGACACCGAGACGGAGGTTCCGCTGACGGCGCCCACGCCTGAGATGCTCAGCGACGGAGCCGGATTCCCGGTCACCGCCCAAACCAGATTCGTGGACGTGCCACTCGGAATCGAAGAGGTCGAGGCAAAGAAGGACGAGATGGCGGGAGCGGTGGCGTTGAAGACCGTCACTCCAACCGGCGTTGCGGTGCCGACGTTGCCCGAAGTATCGGTGGCCGTCGCCGTAAGCGTGTGAGTGGCATTGGAGCTCTGCAAGGTGTTCCAGGAAACCGTGTACGGAGCGGCGGTCAGCAGCGGCCCCAGGTTCGCTCCATCCAGTTTCAACTGGACGCTGGCCACGGCGACGCTGCCGGAGGCGGTGGCTGTGACGGCCACGGTTCCCGAGACGGTGGCGCCATTGAGGGGCGAGACGATGGAGACCGTCGGAGGGGGAGGCGGAGGCGGCCCACCGCCGGCGGCCTCGAACGTCGCAATCACCGAGTCGATCTCATAGTCGGAGGACGAGGTGCTGATCGTGCCGCTGGCGGCATAGGTCCCGGTTGCGGAGAGAATCTGTTCCTGGGCAAACGAGTCCCCCATGGTGAGCCTGGCGGTCCAGCCTGCGGCGGGGGTCCAGACGGGGACGGCGCTGTAAATGTTGCCCGAGAAGCCCCACGCCAGCTCGGAAGCCGCCGAGGTGGCTTTGGTGAGGCCGCTGGTGTAGGCCGTGCCGCCATTGTAACCGTTGTCGTGAGAGGCGGTTTGATCCAGGGGAGCGGACGTGGCGATGCCGCTGTATTCGGCCACGATGACGACAGAACCGCCGTAGGGATAAGTCACCTTGACGGAAGTAACTCCGGCGGCGATATTCTTCGCGTAATAAATCGCGAAGACCTCTCCCGAAGTGGTGATACTGGCCGCTGCCGTGAAGGTGTCGGACTTGTTGTCGGTTACGGCGGTAACTTTACCGCCCGAGGCATTGATGCCCACAAGCAACAAATCGCCGGCAGTGGTCGCAGCGACGGTAACCGTCGCGGAAGTGCCTCCGCCCTTGGAGACACCGACCGTCTGCACGTGTGTGATTGCAGCCTGGGCGCCCGGAGTCAGGGCGGCCAGCAAAGGAAGGGCGAAAAGCGCAACTCGTGTGCGCAGTGCTGCCTGGAGCGTGAGCATCGTATCCCCTCTAAGGACGCTTGCACACCAAATACAGCAAAATGCAGGTGTAACTGTATGTTACCGTGGGGTCGGATTTCTGTCAATAGTACTGGCGCGCGCCTCCTCGCGCCTTTTCCGGCCGGTTACTCCTGTCTTCACGGCCAGATAGCGGACCCGGTATACTCGCCTTATGAGACGCCGCGATTTCCTCAGAGCTGGGATGCTGGCGGGAGTGGGGTGGCCCCTGGTGGCTACACCGCGCCGGGCCAGCGACGTGGTCGCGCTCGGGCCTGACCAGATCAGGCTGTCGCGAATGGCGATGGGCACGGGCACCGACGGTGTAGACGGCAGTTCCAACCAGACCCGCAAACTGGGTGTACAGGGCCTGGCCGACCTGCTGCATTACGGCTACGATCGGGGGCTGACGTTCTGGGATTCCGCGGACCAGTACGGCAGTCACCCCCACCTCAAGGCGGCGCTGGGACAGGTGCCGCGCGAGAAGGTGGCCATCATGACGAAGACGCACGCGGTGACGGCCGCCCAGATGCGCGCGGACCTGGACCGCTTCCGGCGCGAGATCGGGACCGACTATCTGGACATCGTCCTGCTGCACTGCATGATGGACGACGACTGGCCGGAGCGCCGCAAGGGCGCCATGGATGTGCTCGAAGAGGCGCGGGACAGGAAAATCGTGCGCACGCACGGCGTCTCCTGCCATACCCTGGGAGCGCTGAAGGCCGCGGCCCGGACGCCCTGGGTGCGCGTGGACCTGGCGCGCATCAACCCCGCCGGCGTCACCATGGATGCCGATCCGCAGACCGTCCTGGGGGTCCTGCGCCAGATGAAAGCCGCGGGCAAGGGCATCATCGGCATGAAGATTTTCGGCGCGGGCCAACTGACCGGGCGGATGGATGAGATGCTGCGCCACGCGACGTCGCTCGACTGCGTGGACTGCTTCACCATCGGGTGCGAAAACCGCGACGAGCTGAACGGCGTGCTCCGGCGCCTGGGGTAAGGTGGCGCGCCTGCCTGGGCAGGCCAAACGGCCTGCCCCACGACAGGCCGGAGGCCTGTCCCACGCAGTGACCGCCTAGTCTTCTTCCGTCCGTTCCACCAGCCTCTGGACGTCGACCATGTAGATGGCCGGCTTGCCGTCGCGGTCGCTCTGGTAGAAGACGCGCTGGCTGTCGGGAGAGAAGACCGGCCGGACCCCGGAGGCGTCGCTCGAGCGGTGCTCGCACAGCGGGAGTTCCCGGCGCGTGACCCGCAGCAGGAGCAGGATGTAGGGCGAAGCCTTGCTCGCGCTAGCGCCCACGAAGATGGACGCATTGGCGTTAGGAGCAAACGACGCGTACTGGCTGGTGGGGGCGACCAGCCGCTCGCTGTCGCTGGCGGCCGCCCATTCCCGGATGGTGTTGAGCTGTCCGCGGCCGGCCGGGAAATTCAGGTAGACCAGGCTCTCGCCGTCGGCGGACCAGAACGCCGGTCCCGAGCGGCCCGCAGCGAGGGGCAGCCGCCGGCTATTTCGCCCGCCCGGTTCCGCCAGCGCCAGGAAGTCCTCGGCGTCGCGGTAGAGAATGTCTTCGTGGCGGGGGCGGGGAAGCGGATCGCCGAGCGGCGCCGCGGCTTCGAAGGCGGTCGCCGGCTCGCCTCCCTTGGAGCGCAGCGGCGCCATGCGCAACCGCCAGCGGCCTTCCTGGGTCTCGACCAGGCAGGCGCGGGAGCCATCCTGGCTAATACTGAAGCCGCGTCCCATGGCCCAGCCTTCGGGCACGCGGTAGATCTCCACCTCGCGCATCGCGGCAAATACCAGTTGCTTCAGAACCGGACCGTCGAAGAAGAACAAGCTGCGGTCGTCCGCCGAGAGCGCCGGAGACAAGGGATCGAGCGCGGCGGTCTCGGTCAACTGCCGCGCCTCGCCGGTCGACAGGAACATTTGCATGAGCTGCTGCGAGCCGGTCTGGTCGCTCGCGTAGACCAGGAACGTCCCCCTGCGCGAGACCACGCGATGGCTGGCCGGCGCCAGGACGCTCGAGTGCTTGGGCGAGGTGAGCCGAGTCACCGCAAACTCGGTGGCGGGGTCGGCATAGCGGACGCGCTCCGCCGGAAACGGGTGGACGTTCTTCCCGGCGCCGGAGGCCGCGCCCGCCGCGAGCGATGCGAGGAAGCCGCGGCGGGTCCACTTCGTGCCGGTCATTCGCTCGACCGGCGCGTGAACAGCAGGCCGGACCAGGTTTCGTCCATGGCGCAGATCTTGTAGTCGACCCACCCCGCCGCCAGGCCGAACGACCGCACCGCCGTCTCGCCGAGGTCGGTCGAAATGCCGGAGGCCTTCTTCGGCCATGCGATCCAAACGCTGCCTCCATGCTCGAGCAGGCGCGCGGCCGCGGCGAAGCGTTTCCGCAAATCGCTCATTGACCCCGCAAACAGCAGGACCAGGCTGGCCCGCCCGCGGGAGCCGTGGCGGATCTCGACATTCGCCGGCAACGGCTCGAGCTTGCGTTCGAAGGCCTCGGGGGCTTCGAGAAGCGCGACCACCGTTCCGGGCCGGATGCCCAGCTTCTTGGAGAGCGAAGCGCCGGCATACAACTCCATGGCGGACGGCACCGCGGGGGTGGCAGGGGCGTTTGCCAGCGCGGATTTCACCGCGACCGCCACGTTCTCCCATGCGGTGTAGGTGGCATCCGGAAGGAGCTTGCGAATCCGGTCCACTTTTTCGGGCGCTCCGCCCGCGAATACGATCGGCGCCGGGCGGGTGGCCTTCCCCCGCCGCAAGTCAACCGCTACGGCACATCCCTGGGATGGCACGCGGCTGAGATCGATGACGAAGACGTCGGGCACGTTCTGGCGGAGGGTGCGCAGATCCGAGGAGCCGCCGCGGGGCGTCAGGCAGGTGGATTCGAACCCGGCCGCCCTCAGCAACTCCGCGCGCGCCGCTCCCTCGGCCTCGTTCCAGTGGATCAGGACAATGCGGGGAATAGACGCCACGCCGCGGGCCTAAAACGGGAAATCGCGATGAACCGCCGGGGCGGCGAGGCTGCGGTTGAGGTAATGCGCCGGATTCTGGGGCGTGCCGAAGCGGCGCACCTCGTAATGCAGGTGGGGTGAGGTCGCGCGCCCGGACTGTCCCGACTGGCCGATCACCCCGCCCTGCCGGACCTCTTGCCCGGCCACCACCGCAAACTGGGAGAGGTGCGCGTAGTAAGTCTGGAACCCGTTGCCGTGGTCGACCACGATCACCCGCCCGAATCCGTTCATCATGCTGGCGAACACCACGACTCCATCGGCGGTTGCATGCACGGGCGTTCCGTACGCCGCCGAGATATCCACGCCGCGATGCAGCGCGCCTTCACCCGAGAACGGGTCCATCCGCCTTCCAAAGGGGCTCTGGAGCCGGCCGTCGACCGGCCAGACGGAGGGCATGGTGTTGGTCTGCCAGGAGCGTGGGTAGCGGTGATAATACGCGGAGAGGTTGGCCGACCGCAGGAAGTCGTATTCCTTGAAAGATTCCTGAACGGTGGGAACCAGGCGCCCCTCGCTGGAGATGTCCTCCGGGCCTTCGAGCTTCTGCTTCAGCCCGTAGGCCATCGAAACCTCGCTGGCGAACACCTGGAGTTCGGCCAATTGGTTGTTGGCCTGGGTGGCGTCGGTCTGCAGCTTGTGATAGCGGGCGCGCAGGGTCGTGATTTCCTGCCGGAGGGCGTTATAATTGGCAACCTTCCACGCCATCCGCGCGTAACTGGATACGATGCCGACTACGGAGAACAGCCCCACGACGGCCAGGGCGAATACGACGTACAGAACCCGCTGAGGCACATGAATTCTGCGAAGCCTGCCGTGAAGGGAATGCGCGACTACTACTATAAAGTATGGCTGCTTCATTGAGCCTTATCGTTCGGACTCACCCCTCGTTATGATCGGCCGCCAAGCGGACTCGGAATAGGCCAGCCTCCGGGCTGGGGTGGTTCCCAAGCAGGATCAAAGATCGACACGACAACTAAGAGCTCGCCGATATAGCTGAACACCGAACTGTAACACACTTACGACACCCTCGGTCAAGGCCCCCCAAATCGGGGGGTGTACTAGGGGGAACCGTTCGCGCGACGTGGCCGCCCGGCAGTACACTGGACCAAGGAGGCCCCTTGGAGCCGGGTCCCGCGGAGGACGGTTGGGTGCTTTCCGGGTGACGGGACGGGGACATCGAAAGGCGGGCCTACTAGCGTTTCCGCTAAACAAGCGGCGGGACGCGGCCGATGGGTTTAGTATGGAGGACAGGCGACTCGAACCGCGCTTAATGTGTGCGGACCTGATCGACGTGTGGTGGGTCGATCGGTCCGGCCGAACGCAGAAGGGCTTGGCCAATCTGGAGGACATCTCCAATTCCGGAGCGTGCCTTCAGGTGGATGCGCCCGTGCCCGCGGAGACGCTGCTGCACATTGTGCACCCCAAAGCGGAGTTCGAAGGGCGGGTGCGCTATTGCGTCTACCGCGAGACAGGCTACTTCATCGGGGTGCGTTTCGAAGCGGGGTTCCGGTGGGATCGCCAGCGGTTTCGTCCCAAGCACCTCTTTGACCCACGCACCCTGCTCACCCGCGGGCGCAAGGAAAAGCCCCGCTCGCCGGCCACTCAGTTAGGATAAGCCTTCAGCGGCTGCTGAAAAAGTCCCGTCAGGGGTTGAGAGAGGACAAACTGAAGCTTATCCCACACGGCAAGCCAATGACTTGCAGCCGCATGTGGGGCATGCTTCAGCTTGCCCAGGGACTCTTTCAGCAGCCTCTGAAGCTCGTCCTCGAACGCTCAGTATGCGCACAGCCAGCGAGCCTTCTGGACGACCTTGTCGGCGTTGGGCAGGAAGGCGTCCTCGAGGGGCGGGCTGTACGGAACCGGCGTGTCCGGGGCGGCGATGCGGACCACCGGGGCGTCCAGGGAGTCGAAGGCGCGCTCGGTGATGCGGGCGGCGATCTCCCCGCCGAATCCGCCGGTCAGCGTATCCTCGTGTAGGACAATGGCGCGTGAGGTCTTGCGCACGCTGGCCAGGATCGTCTCCTCATCGAGCGGCGCCAGCGTCCTCAGATCGACGATTTCGACCGAAATGCCCTCCGCGGCCAGCGTCTCGGCCGCATCCTGGGCCGCATAGACCATGGCGCCGTAAGTGATAATCGACACATCCGTGCCCTCGCGGAAGACGCGCGCCTTGCCGATCTCTACCGTGTACTCGCCTTCCGGCAGGTCTTCCTTGATGCGGCGGTACAGTCCCTTGTGCTCGAAATAGAGCACGGGATCGTTGTCCCGGATGGCCGACTTGATGAGCCCCTTGGCGTCGTAGGCGGTGGCGGGAGTGACCACTTTGAGCCCCGGCACGTGCGTGAACCACGCCTCCGGGTTCTGCGAGTGGAACGGGCCGCCGCGATTGCCGCCGCCGGAGGGCGCTCGAATCACGATCGGCACCCCGGCGTTCCAGCGGTAGCGGCACTTGGCTGCGAAATTGACGATCTGGTCGAAGGCGCAGGTAATGAAGTCGGAGAACTGCATCTCGGCCACCGGCCGCAGGCCGAACATGCTCGCCCCAATGGCCGCTCCGGCTATGGCCGATTCGGCCAGCGGGGTATCCACGACGCGGCGCTCGCCGAACTGCTCCAACATGCCCGCGGTGATCTTGAAGGCGCCGCCGTAGGCGCCGATGTCTTCGCCGAGCAGGAAGACGTTGGGGTCCCGCTCCATCTCTTCCCAGATCCCCTGGCGTATGGCTTCCAGATAGGTGGTTGGCATGGCCTACTCGTAAACGTTGTCCAGAAGAGTGGCCGGATCCGGGTAAGGGCTTTGCTCGGCCCATTGAATAGCCTCGTCCACTTCCTGGCGGATGCGGGCGCAGGCAGCGTCGAGTTCCTCGCGGGTCTTCCAACCCTTTTCGATCATGAGCCGCTCGACGCGCTGGATGGGATCCTTGGCCGCCCACTCGGCGAACAGGCGCTCGGGCACGTAGCCGGCGGCGTCGTGCGCGGCGTGGCCGGTCATGCGGAACGTCTTGCATTCGAGCAGATACGGACCCAGGCCCGCGCGGGCGTGCTGGGCGGCGCGCTGGGTGGCCTCGTACACCGCGAACGGATCGTTGCCGTCCACGATTTCGGCCGGAATCCCGTAGGCGGGACCGCGGTCGGCCACATTGGCGCAAACCATCTGCTTGTCGAGCGGGGTCGAGTAGGCGTACTGATTGTTGTTGCAGATCAGGACCAGCGGCAGGCGCAGGACGGCGGCGAAGTTGACGCCCTCGTGCCAATCGCCGCGGCTGGTGGCGCCGTCGCCGAAGAAGCACAACGTGACGCCGGAGCTGCCCCGGTACTTCTGGGCGAAGGCGGCGCCGGCGGCCACCGGGATCGCTGCCCCAATGGCGCTGATGATAGCCACGATCTTCAGCCGCAGGTCGCCCATGTGCATGTTGCCGTCGCGCCCCTGGGTGAGCCCGCCCACACGTCCCATGTATTGCGCGAAGATTTGCCTGGGTTGAACGCCGCGGATGAAATAGGCCGCCATATCGCGGTGGCAGGGGAAAAGGATGTCCTCGGGATCGGCAGCCATCGCCGCGCCGGTGGAGATTGCCTCCTGGCCACGGCCTACGTAAACGCCACCCGCGATCTTGCCCTGCCGGTAGAGCTTCTTTTCGATCCGTTCCTCGACTTCCCGCATGAGGAACATGTAGGTGTGGAACCTTTGGGCCAGCTCAGCGTTGGGGTCCGGCACCTCCGCCAACCTCCGGCTGGCCCCGGGTAGTGCCAGAAGTTCAGTGGCAGCCATGACGCTCTCCGGGGATGTATTCCAGGCAGGCACGGTTCAGCCGCCCCGCCCATGTCGAGCTCTAAAGCCTGAGTATACCTGTTTGGCGGGCAGATGCAAGTGAGATTTATGGAAGATTAGTTTGGTATAAGCGAGGCAAATGTATTGCCCCTCACTTCGCGTCTTTGACGCAGCGGAAGCCGATGTTGTAAGACCGGTGGCGGGCCGGGATGATGTTGTCGTCCCAGAGGCCCTCGTCCAGCAGCGGCAGGTCGTAGGAGCCGCCGCGGATGCCGCACCACTGCTCCTGGGCGGTGGGCGAAGGGTTGAGCAGACCTGCGAACGCCTTCAGCGCGGCCGGCGTGGGGGACGCGACCTCATCGACAAACTCCCAAACGTTGCCGGCCATGTTGAGCGCCTGGTACGGGCTCGCTCCCTCGGGCATCGAGTTGGCCGTCATCAACCGCGGCTGCCTGCGCTGCGGGTTGTCGCGCACGTTGGCGCGCGAGGGGTCGTGCGGATCGCCCCACGGGAACGTGCGGCCGTCCGTGCCCCGCGCCGCCTTTTCCCACTCGAGCGGCGTAGGCAGGCGCTGACCGGCCCAATGCGCGAAGGAGCGCGCCTCGAAGTAGGAGACGTTGACCACCGGGTCATCCGGCCGGTCACTCGGGAAGTTCTCCGGCAGCGTGCGGCCGCGCTCGGTGCAGAAGCGCTGGTACGCGGCATTGGTGACCTCGGTCTTGTCCACGTAGAACGCGGGCAGCGTAACGCTCTCCCGTTCGCTGCCGGAAAGGAACGGCCCGGCGGGAACCAGCACCATGTCGCCGCTGGCAGTCGCCAGGGTGGGGGCCAAAGTCCGGTGGCCGGAACTGCGGAGGAAGAGCCAGAAAGCCAGCAGGAGCAGCACCACCCCGGCGGCGCCGGCCATTATCAGGATGTCGGAGCGCTTCCGGTCCGCGGCCGCGGGTGCCGGCGTCGGCGCCGCCGGGCTGGCGGCAGCCGGAGCGCGCACGGGCTGCTGCACCGTGGGAACCGTGCCGGTCTGGGCGCCGGCGCCCCGATCGAGCCGCCGCAGAATCCGCTCCAGGGTGGTGCAGACATCCCCGAAACTTTGCGGCCGCTGGGCGGGATCCTTCGCCGTGCACAACGCCACGAGCTCGGGCAGCGGCTGGGGCACCCCCGCCGTTTCGAGCGGCTTCAGGTCGAGCGGCTTGTACAGGATCTCGTAGAAGATGCGCTCAACGGTGTCACCCTCGATGGCCCGCACGCCGCTGAGCAGCTCGAACAGCAGCACGCCGAAGGCGTAAATGTCGGCGCGGTTGGTGACGGCTTGGCCGCGCACCTGCTCGGGCGCCATATAGAACGGGGTTCCCAGCGTGAAACCGGGCCGCGTGAGCTGGGTGTTCTCGGCCTTGGCGATTCCGAAATCCATCAGCTTCACCACGCCCGAGCCGGTCACCTGGATGTTTTCGGGCTTGATGTCGCGGTGGACGATCTTGTTGGCGTGGATGTACTCGAGCGCGCGCGCCACCTGGAGCGCGATCCGCAAGCGAAAGTTCAGGTCGCCGGTGCGGCCGGACTTCATCAGCGAGCGCAGGTCCTCGCCGCGCAGGAACTCCATGACCATGTACGGCTGGCCTTGCTCCTCTCCGAAATCGTACACGCTAATGACGTTGTCGTGCGTCAGATTGCCCGCCACCTGCGCCTCGCGCAGAAAGCGCGCCTTGGCCTCCGGATCTCTGGCCGCCTGCTCCGTCAGGATCTTGACCACGACGGCCCGGCCGATGACCGTATCCCGCGCCCGGTACACGCGGGACATGCCGCCGCCCAGCAACTCCTGCAACTCGTATTTTCCGATCCGCGCCGGTAGTTCCATGGGTTATCGAGCCACGTCGGCGGTGCAGGCCCACCCGCTAAAATACCCCTTCCGGAAGACCGGCGGGGACATGTCAAGATCGAATCGCACCATGACGGGCTGCCCGCTCGCGGTGGTCACCATCCGGTTGGATTGCCCCGTTCTCAGCGTCCACTCGAGGTGCCCTGCGCGCTCGTCGGCGTCGCCGAAGAATTCGAAGGTTCCCCACAAACCGTCGAAGGGCGGCCAGTGGACCGTCTCGCTGCCGAACGTCACGTCCATCTTCTCGCCGGGCGGATTTCCGGGCCACACGAACTGCTTGCTGGCCACCTTGCCGCTGGAGTTCGTGAACGTCTGGCCATCCAGCGTAATGCTAATGGTCTGGCTGACGCCGCTCAGGTCCGAGCGCAGGGTGTACTTCAGGGCGGGCTGCTGCGCGCCGCCCGGATAGGCGGCATCCGAAAACGCGGCGGCGCGGTTGAAGAAGTTCAGGAACGCCGGCGTCACGGTCATGGTAGAGGGTTTCGAGACGTACAGTGTCCCCTGCTTCTGCACCAGGTTCTGCAAGTTCTGCGAATAGAACTGCCACAGCGCGCCGTCCTGGGGACGGAAGAAGCGGTTCACGTCATCCAGGGTCGCCTGCACCGTGGATTGCAGGTTGAACGGGTACTTGGCCATGAGCGCACGGAACTGGCCGCACAGCGCCTGTCCGCTGGGCGGCTTGGGCTTGAGCAGCCGCGGGACCTGCGTGATGGGGTCTTCCATCAGCTTCCGGACCGCCGGCGGAAGGTTGCCGTCCTGGTCGATGGCGAAGGTCTGTGCGATCTGTCCGGTTGTCAGCAGCGCATCGTTGGCCTGCGCGATGGTGGCCTGGGCGGCAGCGTCATTCTGCCCGGGAGGCGTTGTAGCAACCTGCGCCACGGAATTCTGGAGCTTCAACAGCGTGCCCATGTAGGCCTGGTTCGAGGAGCCGACGTACTGCGACTGGCATGCGGCCGGAACCACCGACTGGGGCGCTTGGAACGCGGTGCGGATTTCCGGGGCATCCACACTCGTGTTCTGCGCGACCAGGCAGAAAAGCGCCAGCAGCGGCGATTGCCCGCCCGAGAGCAGAGCCAGCTTGTTAGCGGCGTCCGACAGACTGCCATAGCGCGCCACGGCTCCGGCCTTTACGAAGGCGCGCCATTCCTGGATGAAGTCGCGGAGGTAGAAGCCGCGCAGGCGTTGGGCGAGTTGCGAGCGGTCGAGGCCGGCGTAAGTCTGCGGCCCCAGCACCCAGTCTTCTCCGCCGAAAAGCTGGTCGGGTTTGAGGAAGGCCGCCTGCATGAAGTTCCAGCCGTCTTTGGTGAAGGCGCCGCGCACCTCGTGGCTGTCGAAAACGGCGCTGTTGGGGAACAGCCGGTTGTAGTTGATGGAGCCCGCGTGCTTCGACGCCTCTTCGAGCAGCGCCTGGTAGATGCGCTCGTCGGCATTGAACTTCTTCAGGTATTCGCGCGCGCTAGAGACTGTGGGAACCTCGGTGTCGGTCGAGAAGGGGTTCTTGTCGTGCAGCATCTCGCCGTAGAAATCGAACTGCTTCTGCGCAAGCTGCATCCGCTCCGGCTCCACGTTGCGGTTCTCCGACCAGCGGTTCAGCAGGAACGGCGAAAGGAAGCTCCGCGTGCTCCGCCGCCACTCGGAAGTCGTCATGAGGTACGCCTTGAGCGTGTTGTACGGCGGGCCGTAGGTATCGTTGGGTCCGGGCGCGGCGGGAAGGCGGCGCAGGGTGTCGATCATCGACGCTTTGGTCCAGCCGAAAAGCGTGGCGTAGAACTTGCCGAAGTACAGCCGGTAGGCATCGGGGTAGATCTCGCTACCCTTGTAGAGGCCCCAGCGCATGCTCAGGGGCGCGCCGTCGCGCTCGTATTCGGCCAGCGTCGCCAGTTCCTGGCGCAGCGCCTCCAGTCTCTGCAAGGAGTCGAGCGACGGCAGGTCCTGGTCGCTGGGAGCCACCACTCCGGAGAGGCCCTGAGCTGCGCCGAGGACGCGCCCTTCGAGCGCCTTGTTTCGGGAATAGGAGACGATCAGCAGGATCGAGTACAGGAGGCACAGTCCGGCTGCGCAAGCCAGAAGAACGCGGCGCAGCTTGCTGGTCCGGACGCTCGACCCGCTGGCCGCGCTGGCCGCACGGTCCGCCAGCACGATGTCGTTCCAGAAATGGCCGAGGAAAATCCACTGCGGAACCCGGCGCGTGCCTACCGCTTGCGGCTGCGGCGTCTGGGACTGCTGCTGCTGGCCCGCACGGAAGAGGCCCGTCGCGCCCGCGGCACCCTCGTAGCCTTGCCGTTCCGCCGGCCGCGGCGCCACCGGCTGCGACGTCTCGGTCACCGTCACCGGCCGCACGCCCGAGAAATAGAACCCGCGCAGGAAAGGGGCGGCCCGCAACTGGCTGGGCTTCGAAAGATCCACCAGGAACTGCACCAGCAGCGTGCGCAGCTTGCGGAACTCGCGGGGGAACTCGTAAATGCCGGGCAGTTTCTCGCCGGCGTGTTCGCGGGCCAGGAAGACGGTGCGCTTGTCGGCCAGCGAATGGAACAGCGCGTCGAACGCGGCGCCGATTTTCTGCGTAGCCTGCTCGGCGTAGACTCCCGCCGGCTGGCCGCCCTCGATGGGAAGCGTGGTTCCGAAGACCTGCGTCGCTTCCTCGTTGCCGAGGTTGCGGACGTAGTCGAGGAAGAACGGCATGCGGTCGGCCTTGGTGAACAGCACATAAACGGGAAGGCTGATGCCCAGGGCCTGCGAAATGTCCCCCAGCCGCGCGTGCAGGGTACGGGCGGCCACCGCGATCGAGTCGGTGGCGCCCGGCTTGAGAAACTCCTCGATGTCGAAACACACCACGGCGGCGCGTGGCGCCTGCTGGCCCTTGCCGACGACGGAAGCCAGCTTACGCGGTTCGAGCCGCTTCACGAGGCGCATCCAGCGCGCCGGATCCTGAACCAGTCTCCCGCCCGCGTCCACAAAAACCGTCTGCCGCGCGAACCAGACGTTGGTCGAGCGCGTCGCGACGATGGCGTTGTCCTGGTAGACCTGGCCGGCGATCAGCTCCGGGTCGAGGCCGGAGTGAACCAGCGTGTTGGTCTTGGCCGAGCCGGGCAGGCCGGTCACCAGGATCGCGGGCAGATTGCCCAGCTTGCCCTGGTTCGAAGCCGTCAGGCGGCCTTCGGCGTCACGGAGCAGCACGTCGATTTCGTCCGGTCCGCCGGAGGCGGGCGCGGCAGCTCCCGCTCCGGCTCCCGCCTGCGCGGCGGCGGCCTGGCGTTCGCGCCGGCTCTGCCACCAATAGAAAATCCCGAAGCCCGACAGGCCGACGATAGCCAGGAATCCGCGCACCATCCACAGATCGACGCCCGTCAGCTTGAGCATGGACGTGGCCAGAAACGCGAATAGGTAGAAGCCGGCCAGGCCGCCGATCGCCATCACTCTGTAGTTCATGTGAGCCCCTAATCCCTGACCCGAGAGGGAACGGCGCGAATGTCACCGGCGCCCGACCCCAGCGAGATCTCGAAGACGCCGAACAGCATTACCAGGAGCGCGAAGCAGGCGACCGCGGTCCACAGCAGGCGTTTGACCCACGGATCCGCCCGCGCGATCCGCACCGCGCCGGGAGGGATGGCCCAGGCCGGAGAGAGATCGGGAGCGAGGCCGCGGATGCGCGCGATTTTCTCCGAAATGGAGTCGATGACGTTGCGCAGCTCCCCCTGGCCCGCCAGGCCGTACCGCCCGTGAAACCCCAGCAGCATGCACAACTGGTAGATTTCGAGCACGTCGGCCAGATCCTGCGAATCGTGTTCGTTGAGCATCCGCTGGACGTTGTTGAAGAAGATCTCGCCCGCGATGTGCACTCCGAACAGCTCCTCCTGCAGCGGCTTGCGCGGCCACTCGGAGAAGACGGGCTGCTGAAGGTTCAGAATCGACTCGTCCAGGAAGGCGACGGCGGCGAAAATCGCCAGGCGGCTTTGCTCGCCGGTGTAAGCGCGCTTGCGAGCCTCCTGGTCGGCGGTTTGGAGCGCCTGGCGCATTTGCGCGCGGAACAGCGCCGCGTCGGTGACCACTTGGCGGTTCGTGCGCAGCCGCACGATGGCCGTCAGCACTTCCTGAAAGACCAGCGCCAGGTTGTCGCGGCGGCGTTCGGTGGAGTATGCGGGGGCGTTGCCGGCACCCGGTGTGTATGTTCCCATAAGCTCCTCAGGATTCCAGAACCACCAGCAGTTCGATCTCCGGTTGCGGCACCTCTCCGGGAACGTAGATTCCCACCTGCCGCGTTTTGACGATACTCTCCCAGCACGGGCCGGACCGGTTTACCACGAAGTATTGCGTTTCGAGGCGCGGCGAGACCGCGGCCGGCGGAATGGCCACCTGCGTCAGCGTCAGCCCCGGCATGGCCCGCTGCACCAGCTTCACGATGAACTCGCGCGAACAGACCTTGGCCAGCCGGGGAATGCGCTCGATCAGCTCCGCCTCCCCGATGGGAGAGCGGATGGCGAAGATCCAGCGCGAGGGTCCCAGGCAGCGCTGGTCGGTCACGGCGCCGCTCCAGAAATAGTTCCCCAGGGGTTCGAGCGGAATGGGCAAACAGTTGGTCGGCATCAGGGTCTCGAGATGCCTCCGGATGTGGTCGTCGAGCGCGCCGAAGCTCTCCTCGAGGTTGTCGTGATTGTAGAGCGGCAGCGTGCGCGGATGCGAATCGAGGCCGAAGGTGCAGAGCGCGCCCGCCAGGCGCGACAGCTCGACGAAGAGTTCCTCCGGATGCCCGCGTTTGGAAAAGCATAGGTGCCGTAACGGAGCCAGCGCGGCGTTCACCGAGTGGAGAAACCAGAAGTTGGCCACTTCCTGGCTCGACCAGCCGGCGGCCGATTTCGCGCCCCCCGTCTTGGCCTTGGTCAGGTTGGCGCTCTTGTCATCGAGAATCTCCACGATGCGGCGCAGCATCATCATGAGCCGCATGCTGGCGGAGATCTCCAGGCAAGGCGGAACGAAATTCGGGTCGTAGACGAAATGCCCGGAGCCGTCGCGTCCGATGCGCGCGATGGGCAGCGTGACCAGGTTGTCGCCCAGTTCGGTGTCGAGCAGCAGGCGGATGTTCTTGCGGCCCAGGCGAATCGACTTCTCATCGCGGCCGGTATTCTCGTCGTGCAGAGTGGCGAGGTGTCCGATGTAGCGGGAGGCGCCGGAGTCCCCGTTGCCGTCCACGGCGCAATTGGGGCCGCCGGCGGAGCGCGCGGCGATGGCGAGATGAACCGTGAGGCTCTCGCGGATCGGGGAGAAGATGTCGGTGATATTGCGGGCGGCCGGCAGCGGGTCCTCTTCCGGCATCTGGAAGACCATTCCGTCCGGAAAAACGCCCCGAGCATGAATCAAGGAAAGGGTGCCGTTGCCGAGGGCCTCCTGGTCCAGTTCGTAGCCGCCCAGTCCGTACGGCGCGAAGACAAGGCTCGACACGGCAAAGTGGACCGAGTCCTCGAAATACCGGCTCTGGGCCTGGAAGTGGTGAGGGCCCAGGTACATCCCTTCCGACCACACCAGCCTGGAAAGGTGCTTCATGGTCACGGCTCCTTAAGGGCCGGTCCGCCCCAGTTGTGGCGGCGGGCCCGTCTTCGGCCACACCGCTACCCCTACTCCGCGGTCGCCAGCAGCGTCATTCAGATTATATGCGTCGAGACGGGGCAAAGCCAACATAAAAAACGTCTTGACCCCACGCATCCCTCCCCCGCGCTATTCCATGGCCCCTGCGTCCCGGTTCGGTGTACACTGAGCTTCGGTGGACGATGGATCTCGACAGCAAGTACGAATTGGGCGCGGTCGCCGCTAACGACAGCGAGTCGAAGACCTTCCGGGCGCGCGAGGCGGCGACCGGGCGGGAGGTGTTCGTCCACATTCTGTTCGGCGGAAAGCCGCCCGGAGGCGGGGAATCGCTGCTGAGCATCCTACTCGGCCGCATGACCGACGCCGACCCGGCGAAGCGGGCGCAGATCGTTGAAGTGGCCGACTACAAGGGCATGCCGTTCGTTGTGACCCCGGTGCTGCCGGGTTTTGAGGGCGTGCGCGCATGGGTCGAGAAAGAGCGCGAGCCGCGGCCCGAACCGGCGCCTCCCGCTGCCGATCCGCAGTCGAAAGTCGGGGTGTGGAAGATCCCCCCGGAGCCTGCTGCGCCGAGCGTCCCAGAGGCGCCCGGGGACGAGTTCGACCGCCTATTTGGCACCGCGACGCAAGCCGCTCAAAACCCGCAGCCTGCCGCTCCTGCGGCGCCCGCCGCGCCGTCACCGCTTCCGGGCGCTCGTGGGGAGGGAGAGTTCACGCGTCTGTTTCGCTCGACGGTGGGTGACGTACCGGCTGCGCCGAAGCCGCCCGCGCCCCTGTCGGCCGCGGCAGCTCCGCCGCCACCCCGCGCGCCGGTGGCCACTTCGCCTCCGACTTATCCACCGCCGCCCCCGGTCGCCGCAACTGCTCCGCCTCCTCCGCCTGCCAAGACTGGCCCTGCGGAGCCTCCGCCGCCGGCTGTGTCCGGCCCAGGCGAGTTCACTCGTATGTTCCAGGCGGAGCCGTTGGCGGACACTCCTGGGATGCCCGCCATGCCCCCACCTCCGGCGATGCCGCGTCCTCAGGTCGAGTCCCCGGCCGGAGAGTTCACGCAGATGTTCAAGGCGTCGCCGCCGCCGGCAGGCGGCCCTCCCATTCCGCCGCCTCAGCCACCGGCGGCCTCGGTCCAGCCGGGAGGCTTTACGAACCTCTTTGCGACGCCGTCATCCGGGCCTTCGTCCCCGGCCCAGCCCGCACCGGTCTACGGAATGCCTCAGGAGTCGCCGCTCGCGGATCGGAAAGCGCCTCCGCTGGGCGGCAGACCGGCTGGGGAGTTCACGCAACTTTTCGGCACGCCAGGCACCGTAGGCGCTCCCGGGGTGCCTGCCGCTCCGCCTCCGCCGCCGCGGGTGCAAGGGACGACGGGACTGTTCTCCGCGCCCGTAGCGGGGCCGGCGCCGGCTGGGGCGCCGTCCGGTCCCGGCGAGTACACGCAGGTTTTTGGGTCGCAGTCGAGCTATGCGGCGACCGGGGTTGCGCCTCCCCAGCCGCCGGCTCCGGCGTTGCAACCACAGACCGCCACGCCGCCCATGGCGACCCCGCCGGCCGCCAAAACGCAAATGCCGATCTGGCCCGTGGTGATCGTTACGGCGCTTGTGCTGCTGGCGGCGCTGGGGCTGCTGCTGTATTTCCTGGGGAAGAAGTAGGGGCGGGAGGGCGCCGGGTTGGCGGCTCACTTCCCCGGCAGCGTGACCTCGAGGAGCGTTCGGTCCTTGTATCCCGTTTCGCGGTCGTCCAGCTCTTTCACGACCGCGCCATCCGCGGCGAGTTTTGGCAGCAGCCAGTCTTCGGGAAACCCCACTGTGCCCAGCACGAGGAACTGCCTGTGTTCCCTGGTGAAGGCGCTATACGGCTGCAACTGCGCCTTGCCCCCGATGTAAGGCATCAATTCCGGAAAGCCTTCGAAGATCGTGGCGTGGGCGAACTCCAGCGCCGCGGCGCGGTCGTTCAGGTAGTAGACTCGCGCCAGGAACCGATCGTTCTCGCGCTGGTTCATCTCGATGTAGGTGAGGCCGTTGGCGCAAACAAGCGGCAAATCGGGGCGAACCTGGCGATACCAGGCGCCGGCGGCGGCTCGAGCCGCCAGCCTCGCCTCCATCCGGGCCGCATCATGGCCGACAGTCATGGCCAGCGCCACGGCCGCAATCGCTGCGCAGACCAGATCGCGCCGCGCAAATCTGTGCAAGGCGGCGCCTACGACCAAGCTCCCGAAGAACCCGTAGCCGATGGCATATCGCATCCAAAACGGGTTCTGTCCGCGAGCCAACACGAGGTGAAGACACAAGGGAATCAGGAACACGGCTCCCAGAAAGACTCGCTCCGAGCCCGGCAGCGCGCCGGGATACGCGCGCTTGCGTACAGAGGGCCGCAGGGCCACGAGCAAGCTCACGAGCAGCAGGGCAAGGACGGACCGGCGGAGAACGACGGCAGCGTAGATTATGCCCAGGTTGGGCCAGTCGGTGATGAACTGAGGCGGAAAGATCAGTGCCCGGGCGTTCCCCAGCAACCGCAGATAGAGGGGCAGAGCCAACGCGCACGCAGTCACGAAAACCATCCCGACGGTCCAGTCCGCCTTCCGGCGCTGGCGCCACCGGGCCAGCTCGGCGACGCCGAACGGAACCAGCAGGAACACGGCAAAGCAGTGGCTCCAGAGCATCCCGCTGACGCAGGCGAACAGGCATGCGACGGCAGCTCTGCGATTCCTCCCCTCCGCGGCCTGCCGCCACGCCAGAAACGCGCCCGCACAACAGGCAATCAGCAGCGCATACGGCCGCGCTTCGGTGGCCATCGGAAACCAGGGCGTCGCCCAGAACAGCAGCACCACCACCGCCGCATACCAGGTCCCCAATCGCCGCTGCGCGATTCGATAGAGAAACAGGCTGGCGATCAGGAAGCACACAATCGCGGGCAGGCGGACGGCGAGCGGGCTGTCGCCGAAAACCCTCAAGGCTGCAAAAGTCAGAATGTGCTGCAAAGGCGGATTCAGATCGATACGCAGGATCCCGTCCACGAAGTGCTTCCACGACGCGGACCTGGCGATGTGATAGGTGAGCAGTTCGTCGTATTCGAGCGGCCGCGTGGCGGGACGCGCCACGATCGGCACACACAGCGCCGCCAGAGACACGGCCACCGCCCAGGGCCGCTTTTCGACGGCGTTCAGCGCGCTCATCCCCGCTCGCACGGACGGAACCGCCTCACTAGCTCAACCACCTCCGACTGTTCGTGCTCCGTCAAGTCGTTGTAGAAAGGCAGGCGCACCAGCCGGTCGCTCACCCACTCGGCAACCGGGCAGTCGCCCGGGCGTCCTCCGAAGCGCGCGCCCATGGCGGAGGTGTGCAGCGGGGTGTAATGGAAGACGGCGAGCACGCCGTGTTCGTGCAAGTGCCCGATCAGAGCTTGCCGCGCCGTCTGCGATGGCAGGACCAGGTAGTACATGTGATAGCTTTGCTCGCAATGTTCGGGGACGCCGGGCAGGGCTACGCCGAACTCGCGGGCCCAGTCCCCGAGGTGGTCGGAGTAAAACTGCCAGATCGCCTTGCGGCGCGCCAGAATCTCGCGCCGCTTTTCCAGTTGAGCGAAGAGAAAGGCGGCCAGGATGTCGGAAGGGACATAACTGGAGCCCAGGTCGACCCAGGTGTACTTGTCAACCTCGCCCCGGTAAAACCGGCTCCGGTCGGTTCCCTTCTCGCGCAGGATTTCGGCGCGTTCGGCGAAGCGCGGGTCGTTGATGACCACCGCGCCCCCTTCTCCGCAGATGATGTTCTTGGTTTCGTGGAAGCTCTGGGTCGCCAGACTCCCGAAGGTGCCGAGGTAGCGGCCCTTGTAGCGCGCGAACAGGCCGTGCGCGTTGTCCTCCACCACCGCGATGCCGTGGCGGCCGGCCAGTTCCAGGATGGCATCCATCTCGCAACCCACACCGGCGTAGTGCATCGGAACGATAGCGCGCGTGCGCGGAGTGATCAGGCCGGGCAGTTGACTGTCGTCGATATTCAGCGTGTCACGACGGATATCCGCGAAGACCGGTCTGGCTCCGCGCAGAACGAATGCATTGATCGTCGAGACGAACGTGAACGAAGGCACGATGACCTCGTCACCCGGTCCGGTATCGAGGAGCAGCGCGGCCATCTCCAGGGCATGCGTGCAAGAGGTGGTTAGCAGCACCCTCGAAGCGCCCAGTTCGCGCTCCAACAGCTCCTGGCACTGGCGGGTGAAACTGCCGCCTCCTGCGATATGGCCCCTGGTGATGGCGTCCGCGACGTACCTCAGCTCGTTCCCGATTAGTCCCGGCTTGTTGAAAGGAATTTTGTAGCGTGTCATTTCCTCACCGGCTCGACTCTTCAAGCGCTCCATTCTACAAGGGCCGCCCTGCGCACGCAACGGCGGACCGACACCGCGGACCCATCCCGCGCATTCGCGGTCCCGTCCGGTGAATCCGGCCTCCTGAATGGCCAACTCGCGCGCCAGAGCGACGGTTCACCTGCACCATCCGCGCGACGGCCGGGGCTCGCGAAGTCTCACGCGAGTTTTACGGGCTTACTGCAGGCGATTCAGGCGCTGGGCCAGAAACTCCCAGCCCCCTACGAAAGGCCAGGACCGGCCGAGCAGAGACCACGGAGCCTTCAGGACATAAGACAAGGCCGTGCGGGCAAAGCACTCCCGAAAGCGAGTCTCGACGATCGACGGAACACTTGCCAGGATTTGCCACTCCCCCGTGGGAAGCCCCAGAGTGCCGATGAAGCCATCCCAGAAATCCTGTCCCAGATCGTGGATGTGGCCGGGGAACGTGAAGTCTGGCTTGAGTCCCGCCCGGCGGAGAAGCCTGAAAAGCGGCGCCACGAAAGGGGTGCGGGCATAGAAGATGCCATCTGGCCGGACGCTGGTCAGCAGGCGTCTGGCGGTCTCGCGTGGCTCCGGGAGGTGTTCCAACACAGCGCTGGCCAACACCAGCCCATAGGCTCGGCCGGAACACTGCTCCAGCCCGGCGCAGCCAGACATCCGAATCCCCGGCGCGCGCGGTGAGCAGAGCTGAGCATTGTAATCGGCGACGGTGATACGGACTCCGGGGCAGCCCCGCTCGATTAGCAACTCCGCGATCGATGCCGCTAGGCTGCCGTCGCCTCCTCCGAAGTCCAGTACGTCGAGCGGAGCCGAAGGCGGATAGGGAAAGGCGCGCTTCACGATCCGGCGAGAGAAGCGCGAGAGACCTTGCAGGGTAACCCTCTGAGCGGCGTTGGCCTGGTAGTAGTGCGCGTAATAGCGGTCCAACGCTTCCTTGGTCGGAAGGTGTGAGGCCGATGCAGCCGCGCAGCGGCCGCACTTTAAGAGCCAGACCTCCGGGTCTTCCTGCAACTGTAGGAGTCTGGTCCGTGTTCCCTCGGCGGCGCACCACGGGCAGCGCTCGCTGCTATCGGTCAATTCTGCGGCCGCTTGGTGTTTCCCGGCGTGGTAAAGGGTCGCAGAAAGGGGCATCTGTGCTCTGGTCTCAGCCGATCGCGACCGCGCGAGTCATTTCTTCGAGAAGGTCATACCCGTCCCAGAAGCGGCTGAAGCGGAGGGCCTGACCGATGGGAACCAGGCGGTCGAGGCCGCGGCCCTGCAATTGCCGGGCGAACTCTTCGAGTTCGGCACGCTCAAATCCGAAGTGGGTCAAGGTCTGGTCCTGGCGGCGGATATGGGGCGCGAGGGCGGAGAGGGAGGCGGTGCGGAACTCGAATAGCAGGCCGCCGCCGCACTGGTGGCGGTCGAAGTTCTCCAAACTTTCCAGGTCAAGTACGACGAGCTGCGGCCCGTATGTCTGGTGACCCGAGACCGGCCGGTCGAGGATGGCGCGGGCGGCGAAAAGCTCCTTCTGCATGCGGGCGCCGGGCTCGATCCGATATCCGCGAGCGCCGATTTCCCGTTCCAGCGCCGGGAGAAAGCCGGCGGAGGCGCGGGAGCAATCGCTTTCCGAGCCGCACCAAACTAGCAGGCGCGGCGAAGAGCACGCCACCTGGTCGAACCAGAAGACGTCGTTGTAGAACTGCTGTACGACGCGATCTCGCTCCTCATCGGAGGCGGACAGCCACGCGGCGGCCGAGATCGCCGAAAGCGAGTAGCGGTCGGGGAACGTCAGCTCCTTGGCGTGGACGGGCAGAGGGAACTCCCGGATGGCGCGGATGGTGCCGTCACCTCCCCACACGACGCGGACGTCGCAGGCCTGGGAGAGAGCCGCTGTCACGGCGGGATCGTGGCCGTACTCGACGAAGACCTGACCGAGGTCGCGCCCGTCGAGGATCCTGCGCAACAGACGGCAGAGAATCAGCGTCTGGGGCGAGTGTCTGGGGGAGACGCGAACTACGTTGCGGTTGCCGGTGAGCAGGGCCAGGGTCCAGCTATAGACGAAAATCGTGTCCACGTTACCGGGCGGAATATGGAAAATGGTCCCCCGCGGGACGCGCAATATACCAGGACGCACGAGGGCGGCGAACTCCTCGCGCAAGGAGAGGAGTTCGGCCCTGCGGAGCCAGAAGGCCAAGGCCTGCAGCGCCGGGAAGGCGCGAGCTTCGCGGTCGGCGAAAAGGGATCGGGAGAGCCGTACGCAGCAGTCGATATGCGAATCGCTGAAAGGCGCCTGAGGACCACGTGCGGAAAGCGCATCAAGCAGGGCGTTCAGAGGGATCTCGTCCTCGACCGGAGCGATCAGGCGGATATTCATCGGGCGGCCTCGCTGGCGTGTGTGTCGCCGCAACCGCGCAGCTCGGACTTGGGGAGGCGTCCGAGAACGCGGAAGGCTTTTCCCAACCGGCCGCATGCGCTTCGGTCGATGTGTTCGATGACGCCCAGATCCTCCGTGAGGATAGCGTGTCCGGGATAGCTGAGAGGCAGCAGGCTGAGAACCTCGATCAGGCCGGGCGTTCCCGGCGGTGCGGGCCGCCAGGTTTCGGGATCGCGGATGACGATATCGGCGAAGTTCGGTGGATACAGCAACCCGTCTTCGCCTTCGAGGAAAACGCTTCCCACCTGCTCCACCAGCCCGTAGAAGTTGTAGATGCGCGCGAGTCCGGTGTCGCGTTTGAAGCGCGCCTTGAATTCCCCATTGTCTACGGCCGATTCCTGCAATTTCTTCCATCCGCCGCTGTGGATCAGGACGCCTTGGGAGAGGTCGAGACCGAGCGTGCGGATGCGTTCGTAGAAGTACGCCCAGACCATGAAGGTGAAGCCGAACATCAAGAAAGGCTGGCCGCCGCAGCGTTGAAGAAACCCCTGCAGCTCTTCCCATTTCAGGTTCATGTCCCGGTCGAGAACGTAGAGATGGTTGCGGCCGAAGGGCATCATGCCCAGCACTCCGGCAGCGCGTGCGCTGAAGCTCCTGCGGTCCTGGATGAGGGAGTCGGTGTCGATGATCAGCATGGGAAGCCGCTCGGCGCCGAGCACGTGCATCATGATACGGCTGAGGGCGAGCGATTGCAGGGCGGCCGTTTCCCGATCGAGGAAGATGCGGCTCACCTGTTGGCCCGTGGTGCCGCTGGAGGTGAGAGTCTTGAAGACCTGCTCCTTCGGAACGCTGCGGAGTTCGTGGGTCTTGAAGAGCCCGACCGGCAGATAGGGTGTTTCGTCGAGGGAAGCCGCGGAAGCGCGGCCCTGATGGAACACCGCAACCAGGCGCGCGTACTCCGGACAGGCGGCGCAGTGACGCTGGGTCAGCTCATTAAGCCGCGCGACCAGCGCCTCCTCCTTCCGGCTCTGCGAGAGGGAGTACTGCGGAGCTTCCATCAATTCGTGCAGCGTCATCCATGCATCCCACGTAGCGAGGCGTAGTCGGCCTTGCCGCTCTGGTTCACCGGCAACTTATCAAGGCGGTGGAATTCGATGGCCCGGTAGTTGATGTTGAGGCGGGCGGCGAGCTGGCGTTGCAGGCCGCTCAGGGACTCCGCGTCGCCATACTCGCAGAACACCACGAGCTTGTCCGGTGCCGAGACGACGGCGGTCGGACCATGCACCTTCAGGATAGCCTCCACCTCATCCAGATTGATGCGGAGCCCGAAAATCTTGGTGTCGCGCTTCATCCGGCCGATCACAAAGAGGTAGCCCTCGTCGTCCAGCCGGCACAGGTCGCCGGTCTCGAGAACGCCTTGGAGGGCGTCTCCTTGCGCGAGGTCCGCCCGGCAGGTGGCGTCGCCCATCATCACATTGGGCCCGGAGTAGACCAACTCGCCTTCCACGCCGGGTTCGGACGTGAGCCGGCCGTCGCCGGCCTTGATCTGAAAGCGGCCGCCAGGGATGGGGAGCCCGGCCGCGCCGAGCTTGCGCGGCAACTCGGTGGCGGGAAGCACCGCGACGCGTGCGGTGGCTTCGGTTTGCCCGTACATGACAAAGAACCGGCCGTTGCGGCGCTGCATCAGGGCCTGGAAACGGGAGGTCAGCTCCGGGTTGAGTTTGCCTCCCGCCTGGGTCATCGTTCTTAGGGAAGGCACGTTGAGAGAATCGATCCCGAGACGATCGAGGATCTGGTAAGAGTAGGGCACGCCGGCGAAGCTGGTGCATTCCTCCCGCCGGACGGCGTCCCAAAAACGCTGTGTTAGGAGGCCGTCGGTGGTGGTGACCAGAGAGGCGCCCGAGAGCAAATGCGTGTTGAGGACCGAAAGTCCGTAGGAGTAGTGGAAGGGCAAGCTGGCTATGGCGCGGTCGGCGCAGGTGATTCCCAACGCGGCGATGATCGATTCCGCGTTCGCGAGGATGTTGCGCGACGACAGGCGCACGAAGCGGGGACTGCCAGTCGTCCCGGAGGTGGAGAGCATCACCGCGAGATCGGGATGGAGCGAGGGGTCGGCGGCTTCGTTGCAAAGCCACAGGCGGCCCCTTCTAGCGGCTGAGCATTCGTACCTGACGGGAATCCAGGACTCGTCTGTCGTTGCCAGGAAGGCTTCCGGCCGGTAAAGCGCCACGAGTTCCTGTTTGGCTTCGGCGGCCATGGCAGAATCCAGGAGGGCGACCGGCTGGCCGCTCGCCAGACAGGCCAGGTAGTTCACGATCGTCCCGGCATCATTCTGGCAGAAGCAAAAGACCAGGCGCCTGGGGCCGGACAAGCTCGAAGCGAGCTGCCGGACCCGTCCGGCCAGATCGCTGTAGGTCCACCAGCACTGAGTGGCCGAATCGAACACGCACGGCCGGCCGGAACAAAGCAGCGGATCGGGAATCAACAGCATCGTTGCACCTCAGAGCGACATGCCTCCGTCGACACCCAATACCTGTCCGGTTATGTAGGCTGAGAGATCCGACGCTAGGAAGAGCGCGGCGTGCGCGACGTCTTCCGGCCGGCCGATGCGCCCCAGCCGGACGCGCGACAGGCGTTCGGCGAGCTGGCCCGCGTGAAGCCCTGCGGTCATCTCCGTTTGAATCACGCCCGGTGCGATCGCGTTCACGCGGATCCCCTGGGGACCAAGTTCTTTCGCCGCTGCCAGCGTCAGTCCGATCAACGCGGCCTTGGAAGCGGAGTACACCGCATGACCTTCATCGCCGCGCTGTCCGAAAACCGACGTCATGTTGATAATGGATCCGGTCCGGTTGCGGGCCATGAGCCGGGAGCCTTCCTGAAGATGATGGATCGCGCCCAGGGTGTTGGTGTCCAACACTTCCCGGATCACGCTCTCCTCCATCATGCCGAGCCAACCGCTGCGCAGGATTCCGGCGTTGTTCACCAGCACGTCCAGGCGGCGAAACTCGCGGAAGATTCCGGCGTAACAGCCCTGGACCGCCGTCGGGTCGGCACTGTGGGCGAGGAATCCGGCGCAGGGAACTGAAAACTCCCGCCGGATCTCCTCCACGCGGCGATCGAGGAGGTTCTGGCTGGAGACGCCGTTCAAAACGACCGTGGCGCCGGCGCCGGCCAATGCACGAGCCACGGCCCAGCCGATGCCACGCGTCGAGCCGGTCACGAACGCGGTCTTTCCGTCAAGCCGTAAAGACGACTCCATGAGCTCTGACAATCTCCTTCGCCTTCTCAAAACTGCTCATGCTGATCACCTGATCGCTGTTCAGCATGATGTCGAAAGAGTTCTCGATGGCAGGCACCAACTGCATGTGCGCGACCGAGTCCCAGCCGTCCGTCACGCCATACTGCACAGCGCTGAAATCGATATCGCCGGGAAGGCCGAGCGCCTGTATGAAGGCGTCCTTGAGTTTTTGCTCAGGAGTCAAGCGTCTCTCTCCCAACTCACAACCTCAGAGAATTCTACCATCGGTCGACTGCTGCCAGGCCCGGCTGTCACAGAAGGTGATTGGCGCCCGGGGCGTGCCAATGGAAAATGTGTGCGGGGTTTGAAAACCGGAACCCGATCGAGGCATAGAGGTTCACCACGCCCATGTTGGCCGCGGAGACCTTGGTGACGAAACGGCGAGCGCCCATCTGCTGGAGGGCTAGCAGCGTTTCCGAGTAGAGAGCTGGACCGAGGCCAACGGGTAAACCGGGGTCGGCGGCGGCCAGCCGCAGATCGACACCGCCTTCGCGCAGCACGGCGTGGAAAAAGCCGAGCCGCTGGGCGGCGGAGCCGAGGACGAAGATGTACTCGTTGGAGTCTGCGGATTCCAGGGCATTGCGCAGCCAATGCACATACCGGCGGTCGGCCAGTTCCCTCGGGAAGCGCGGGTCCGCGTGATAACGTCCGAAGTGGAAAGCGCACCCGGCGATGCGGAGGAGATCGGGGAAATCGTCAGGCGCCGCCAGCCGCACGCCGAAACGCGGCTTAGGCATAGCCTCAAGCCGAAGCGGACCATGAGAGGCCTCGATCGAGAGGTCGACAGGGATGAAACCCGCCTGGCACAGGAGCTCCACCCATGCGAGCTGATGCGCGCTGAACCGCACAGAAATCAGTTCGGCGCGCGCTCTCGCGGCGAACTGTTCCAGAGCCGCGCGGAAATCGGACACATCGCCGCGGGCAGGAGTCTGGGACCCGACGCGTAACTCCGCGACGGGAAAACCGAAGATAGCCTCATCCCAGGGCAGACAGGCCGCAGCGCCCCATTGAGGGTTGCTGGCTGAAAGCGGCGAGTAGCTGGTTTGGAAAACGGACATCCTGCGCGCTCACTCCGCCGTCCGCGGCCCCCGGCGCTCCGCCGCCTCCGCTCCGGCCCCGTGCACGGGAGCGGCGGTGAGATTGACGGACCCTCTCACGACATAGAGGGGCCGGTTTCTGGTTTGATCGAACACCTTACCGAGATAGAGACCCACCACGCCGAGATTCGCCATTAGCAGGCCACCCAGGAAATACAACGAGACGATCATACTGGCCCAGCCCGTCACCGGGATGCCCCATGCCAGCTTGCGGAAGACGATCCAGAGCCCGAAGAGCATGGACAAACCGGCGATGACGAACCCGAGCTTGATCGACAGCAGCAGCGGCTTGTTGGAACGGGCTGTGATCGCTTCCAGGGCGAGGTTGACCGAGCGCTGGAAACTGTACGTGGTCGCGCCGGCAAATCGTTCCGCGTGCTCCACGTCCACGAAACCCACCCGGTAGCCGCACCACAGCAGTGTCAAACCGTGAGAGCGGCCAGCCTCGCGCAGACCGCGGTACACGTCCATCACTTCCCGGCTGGCAATGGAGAAATTCGCGATGCTCGGGTCGAGCCTTGTGTCGGCCAGAAACCGGAAAACGAGGTTGAAGGCTCTCGAGAGGAATATCTTGAGCCAGGCGTCCTGGCGGGATACGCGACGGCCGAACACGATGTCGAACGGGCCTGAGACGGCCTTCCAGTAGAGCTTCGGGATCTCCTCGGGTTGGTCCTGCAGGTCGCAGTCCATGACCACCACCCAATCGCCGCTGGCGTGATCCACGCCCGCTGTGATCGCATGATGCTGACCGAAATTCCGGGAGAGATCGATGCCTTTGACGCGGGGGTCGATTCGCGCCAGTTCCGAGATGATTTCCCAATCCCGATGCGGGCTGGCATCATTGACAAAGATGAGCTCGAAATCGGAAGTCAGGGCCTCGAGCGCAGCGCACAAGCGCCGGTAGAGCTCGGGCAGGCACTCCGAGCAACAATAGGCGGGTGCGACGACGGAGATGAAAGGCCGGCCGGCTGTCATAAACACGCCTCTGGCTCGCCTCGCCGTGGGCATGCTCGGGCCGGGAGCGAAGTGGGTTTTCGCATCTGAGGGCCTATTTTAACCCGAACGAGCGGAGCAGAGAAGCCCTCGCCGGGCAACTCTACGGTCCGCGGCGGCGGGTAAGAATGGCGGTGCCGGAGGCGAGGCCCATCGAAGAGCCGATGTCGGTGGCTTGCCAGCTCACTTGCAGGGTGTCGCCGGCGAGGAGTTCGAGCCGGACCTGGCCGGACGAGCCCTCGGACCCTGTCCACGGCAGGACTATGGGATCGCCCTGGCGCTGGCCTGCGAAGAAGAACTGAACGTCCCCGGAGATGAGCCGGTCAGCGACCTTGTAGCGGGCCCGGTAGCGTCCGTGGAGCGTTCCCGACGTTTCGGCGATGAATACTTCGATGAACTCCGGAGGATAGAGCAGCGGGCCTCTGGGAGCGGTCTTCAGTGGAGCGTAGAACCAGGCCCGGCGACGCTCGCCGCGGGCTCCACTGCGGGCTGGGCGTTACTGGGCACCATGGCAGCGGGCAGGAGGACGGAGGGAGGCGGAGGATCGGCGCTATTGGCCGCGATCTCGGATGACGGGCCAAAGGGGGCCGGTGGGGCCTGGGCGGGCGGCGGCTCCTGCTGGCGCCTCAAGGGAGCCGGAGCATCGCGATGCACGGCGCGCCGCCGGGCGAGCTTGGGCGTGGAAACGGCTGCCACGGCGGTGACGCCCGCGGGTTCGTGCGGCATCGCTCGTGGCGCCGCGCGACGCGGGTAAAGCGCAGCCGCCGCCAATGCAAACACAGCCAGCACGGCGGCCAGCAGCCAGCGCGACTGAGGAGCAGCCATCGGGCGAGGCGGCGGAGGGCCGAAAAGCGACCGGTCGTAGCGCAAACGCTCGACCGGATCGGTGAGCACCGCGCAGATCTCGTTCAGGCGCTTCATCTGCTTTTCCGCGAGCAGGCGCAGGCCCTCATCCTGCTGCTGATCGGGATGGAGCAGGCGCGCCAGGTTGCGCCAGGCCCGGCGGATCTCCTCCACCTGGGCCACCCGGTGCACGCCAAGCTCTTCGTAGTAGTCCATCGCCCACCGCTTTATCGGCGGGGCGGGGAAGGAACTTCAGAGGCCTTCGTTGTGACGATGCTGCAAATAGACAGCGAGAGCGACGGCTATGACCGTGACCAGGACTCCGGCGACGATCCAGACCCCTACCTTGCCGCGCGGGCCTTGGACCGCCTTGACGGACTTCACAGCGGCGAACGCGATGCGGCGCTCCGAGGCGGAACGGTCCTGCGGCTTAGGCTTGAACCAGTCCGGCTCGACGGCGCCTAGGCACCCGCGGACCTTCTCCGGTTGACGAGCCGCACCTCGATCCACGCGCCGGCAGGTGGGCAACCTGCTCGCACAAACGGCCGGCGTCGTCGGCCTGATGCCGCCGCTCGTTTGCCACCGGTCTTGCGAATGCGGAATCCGTCGCGAGGGAAGCAGCCGGCACACCCGGCGGGAAAATGCACTCGCAGGATCAAAAGGGATGGCGGCCGGTGTATACTGAACCGTGCTGGGGAATCCAAAATGGAAATCCCAGTCTAGGATCTCGAACGAGATCGAGGAGACGCTTCTCATGCAATCACAAACAGATTCCTCTGGAAATGAATTGACACGGCAGAGGCGTTTTGACTCATTCATTACGATCCTCATATCCCTGTATATTGGCGCAACGCTGGCTTCCGTTTATTGGAATTACAGGATGGGTCCACACGGAATGAAGGCATACCATATATGGTCTTACGCCAACGTTGAGGGCAGTACTAATTGGCTGGGGGCAGACTTACAGAAGTCACCGTGGGATCTATGGATCTACGAAGAGATCCTGTACGAAACGAAGCCGGACATCTTGATCGAGGCGGGCACTTATAAGGGCGGTAGCGCCTATTATTTCGCATCAATATTCGACCTAATGAAGCATGGTCGTGTGGTCACCATTGACATCGTGGATTACCCGGAAAAGCCTAGGCACGACAGGATCTCTTACCTTCTGGGGTCATCCACATCGGCAGCGATAGTGAGTTCCGTTCGGAAAGCAATTAAGCCGGGCGACCGTGTGATGGTCGTGCTGGACTCCGATCATCACAAGGCACACGTTTTGAACGAGCTTCGGCTATACAGCGCCTTTGTCACGGTAGGCAATTATTTGGTGGTGGAAGATACGGACATCAATGGGCACCCTGTGTACGCCAGTTTTGGTCCTGGGCCGATGGAGGCTTTGGAGGAGTTTCTCCGCGAGAACAATAGTTTTGTCTCCGACAAGACGCGGGAGCGGTACGGAGTCAGCTACTATCCGGACGGATGGTTGAAGCGGATACGGTAGGCTCGACCGGAGGCCGCGATCATGAAATGCATCGGATTTCCGCGTCGGCACTCCGCTGTGTTTCTGATTGAGCGCCTTGCAGAGGGTTACCGGAGACGGTGGCTGGCATCCGAAAGGCTGAGACGCCCGGATTCTTGGATGACCCAGGACAGAGACTCTTAATGTTGACGGCCTCCGCTTCGCTTCATCAGGAACCGCTTCCTTCCGGGCACTCCAGCAGGCTGGCCTCAATCGTCGGGTCCGGAGCCGTTGACCTCGCAGACGGAGGAATGCCGGCCAAGGGTGTCATATTCGAGCTGCCGCGGCTGAGCTGGCGCCCCTGTTGCGCCGTGCCCAAAGTGACCAGAACGTCAGTCCGGCCTTAGGCGTTCCGGATACCGTTCAGTATACACCTGGGGTTAGGGAATCACGACGACTTTGCCGAATTGCTCTTTGTTCTCCAGCCGCTCGTGCGCCGCGCGGATCTCGGCCAGCGGATAGATCCGGTCGATGACGGGCTTCAAGAGGCCACGGAACACGAAGGGCAGCACCTGGTGGAGCTCGCCGAGAGTGCCCATGAAGGAGCCCAGCGCGGACTGCTGGCGGAAGAACAGAAAGCGGAGGTCCAGCTTGACGTCGGCGCCCGTGGTGGCGCCGCAGGTGACCACGCGGCCGCCCGGCGCGAGCGTCTGCACGCTCTTGGGCCAGGTGGCGGCGCCGACGTGCTCGAAGACGACATCGACGCCGCGGCCGCCCGTAATGCGCTTGACCTCGGCGGCGATGTCCTGGCGGTAATGGTCGATGGCGTGGCCGGCGCCCAGGCGGCGCGCGGCCTGGAGCTTGTGCTCGCCGCCGGCGGTGGCGATGACGCGGCAGTGGAACAGCCTGGCCAGTTGGACGGCGGCGGATCCGACGCCGCTTGATGCCGCCAGCACCAGCACATCCTCTCCCGCCTGGAGCCGGGCGCGCCCGAACAGCATGTGCCAGGCGGTCAGGAACACCAGCGGCACCGCGGCGGCTTCCTCGAACTTCAAGGAATCCGGAATGGGGATGACCGCGTACTCCGGCGCCGCGACCAGTTCGGCATTGCCGCCCGGAACGCCGTTGCCGAACACCGCGTAGCGTGCGCAGAGGTTGTCCGAGCCTTCGAGGCACTTCGGGCACTGGCGGCAGCTCAGGCCGGGTGCGAGCAGCACGCGCTGGCCGGGCTTCACGCGCCAGCACAGCTCGCCCCTTTCGACCACTTCGCCGGCGATGTCGCTGCCCAGAATGTGCGGCATGGGGAGGGTGACGCCGGGGATGCCCTGCCGCAGCCAGAGGTCGAGGTGGTTGAGCGCGCAGGCACGCACGCGGACCAGGACCTGGTCGGTGCGAATTTGAGGGTCCGGGGCGTCTTCGTAGACCAGCACGCCGGGCCCGCCGTGCTGGTGGATCCGTGCAGCCTTCATGCCTATGTTGTAGCGCAACGGCCAAGCCGTCCGGCTACAGTTGCAGGACGAGGCGCAAGCCTGCGTCGACGCGGGTCTGGAGACGCGCCGGGAGCACGCCAGCGCGCCCCGTAAGGAACTCGCGGTCGAGGGCCAGGACTTGCGAGACATTGACGACCGAGTCGCGGGGAAGTCCCGACGAGCGGGCCGGCAGCAGGACGTTCCCCGGAGCTTCTCCGAGCGCCAGGTTGCCGGTCACCACCGCGACTATGACGGTCTGAATGCGGCTGCGGTTGAAGGCGTCGGCCTGGACGACGAGCACCGGGCGCCGGAATCCGGGTTCGGAGCGGCGAAATTCAGGCAAGTCCGCCCACCAGATCTCACCCCGTTGAATGTCCCGTGCCGCCCTCACCAGGAGTCCTTGTCCAGGGACTCGATCTGGGCGCGATGCAACGCCGGATGGATCTTTGCGGGTCGGCGGGAGTAGATTTCGTTCAAACGCTCGGTGACGGCGCCGGCCTGCTGACGCTCAAGGAAATCGGAAATCGCGGCGGCGTAGAACTGGCTTCTCGAAACCTGGAGGCGGCCAGCCGCGGCCTCCGCCAGGCGGAACAGGTCGTCGGGCAGCGAGACGGCAGTCTTCATGCCCTCAGTATAACCCGAGTTATACCGGTTCGGCGGTCAGGCGCGGCCGCACGCTCACTTCTTGAGCGACTGGCCGATTCTGGCGCCGTATTCGGTGGCTTTGGCCAGGATGACGTCCTGGTCGAGCGTGAGCGGGCGCCGGTCGCGCAAAAGCAGGCGGCCGTTGACCATGGAGTCGCGCACGCCAGCGCCTTTGAGCGCATAGACGATCTGGGAGACGACGTCGTAGAGCGGCACCGCGTTGGGCACGTCGAGCCGCATGGTGACGAGGTCGGCGCGCTTGCCGGGCTCGAGCGACCCGATCTCCTTTTCGAGGCCGAGGGCGCGGGCGCCGCCGATGGTGGCCATCTCGAGCGCCTGCGCGGCCGTGAGGGCCTGCGGGTCGCCGCTGGTCACTTTTTGCAGCTTGGCGGCGAGGTTCATTTCCCCCATGAGGTCGAAGTCGTTGTTGCTGCCGGCGGGGCCGTCGGTGCCGAGGCCGACGTTCAGCCCCGCGGCCAGCATCCTCACCACCGGCGCGACGCCGCTCGCTAGCATCATGTTGCTGGACGGGCAGTGGGCGACGCCGGCGCCGCGCGCTTTGAGGATGCGCAGGTCGGCGTCGTCCACCCAGACGCAGTGGGCGGCGACGGTGCGGCCAGTCAGCACGCCCAGGCTGTCGAGCTCCGCCACCGGGCTCTTGCCCCATTTCGCCAGCGCATCGTCGCGTTCGCGGCGCGTTTCGGCCACGTGAATGATGAGGGGCACGCCGTAGCGGCTGGCGAGCGCGCGCGCGGCCTGAAGAGTGGCGGCGGAGTTCGTGTAGAGAGCGTGAGGCGCCACGGCGGGAACGATCAACGGGTCGTTGCGCAAGCGCTGTATGAAGCGCTCGGTGAAGCGCAGCGCGTCCTCGGGCGTGGGGGCATCCGGGGCGGGGAAGTCGATGATGGTTTCGCCGAGGACGGCACGCAGTCCGGCCTCGCGGTCGGCTTCGGCGATGGCGTCCTCGAAATAGTACATGTCGGTGTAGGTGGTGGTTCCCGACAGCAGCATTTCGAGGCAGGCCAGGCGCGTGCCCCACTGGGCGAAGTCGGCGGTGACGTTGCGGGCCTCGGCGGGGAAGATGAATTTGGTCAGCCAGTCCTGGAGGCGCAGATCGTTGGCGATGCCGCGCAGCAGCGACATGGGGACGTGGGTGTGGGTGTTGATGAGGCCGGGGGCGATCAGGGCGTCGGGCCGGTCGAGGCGCTGGGCGGCCTGGTAGCGCCGGTCGATTTCGGCGCGCGGGCCCACGGCGAGAATGCGGTCCGCGCGGATGGCCACGGCGCCGTTCTCGATGACGCGGCGGGCGGGGTCCATGGTGACGACGTAGCGCGCGGTCCAGATCCAGTCGGCGGTCTCGGAGCGGGCGGCGGCGGCTAGCAGGACGAGGACGAGGAGGAGGCGGGGCATGAAGTGGCCTAGCATCATGATAGCAGTCTACATGATGCTATGATAGCAGCAAGGAGGTTGACGGAACCAATGAGAACGACGGTCACCCTTGACCCGGATGTCGAACGGCTCATCCGGGACTCCATGAGGGAGCTGGGAACGTCCTTCAAAGAGGCGCTGAATTCGGCCGCGCGCGCGGGACTGCTCCGCGAGAAGCACCCACGGCGCCGAAAGTTCGTGCAGAGATCGTTCCGGATGGGGGACGGTCAGGGTTTCCGCTGGGACAAGGCCATGGCCACGGCCGATGCAATCGAGGATGAGGAGCTCGGCCGAAAGTTGTCGCTGAGCAGATGATCCTGGTCGACGCCAACCTTCTCATCTACGCGGTCAATGAGGACGCCCCCTCGCACCGCAAGGCGAAGTCCTGGCTGGAATCCGTGTTGTCCGGTCCGGAAACCGTCGCCTTCTCGTGGAATGTGCTTCTTGCCTTCCTGCGGCTCACGACGCGGCAGGGCCTGTTCAGCCGCCCGCTGCGGGTTGAGGCGGCGCTCGAGCTGATCGCTTCCTGGCTGGAACAGCCCGGCGCGACCGTTCTGCACGCGGGTCCGCGCCACCTCCAGGTTCTGCGCGAATTGCTGCTGCCGATCGGCTCGGGTGGGAACCTCACTTCCGACGCGGACTTGGCCGCGCTGGCCATCGAGCACGGAGCGGTACTTTGCTCGTCGGATGCCGACTTTGGCCGCTTCCCGGGCCTGAAGTGGCGCAACCCTCTGCAGTAATGGCAGGCGGTCGTTGACCGGCCTCCGCTACTCCGCGATCCGCGGCAGCAGTTCCTTGAGAAACCGCGCCAGCGTCTCCCGCACCATCTCGCCCGTTTCGAGCACCTCCTCGTGGGTGATCTTCTGCCGCAGGATGCCGGCGGCCATGTTGGTGACGCAGGAAACGGCCAGGACGCGCAGTCCCATGTGGTTCGCCGCGATCACTTCGGGCACGGTGGACATGCCCACCAGGTCGGCGCCGATGGCGCGTAGGTAGCGGATCTCGGCCGGGGTCTCATAGCTCGGCCCCAGCATGGCCGCGTAGACTCCCTCGTCGAGCGGGATGCAAAGGCCGGCCGCGACGTCCTTGGCGGTGTCGCGAAGCGCGGCAGGGTAAGCTTCGGACATGTCCGGGAAGCGCGGGCCGAGCGAATCGTAGTTGGGGCCGACCAGCGGGTTCGAGCCTTGCAGATTGATGTGGTCCGAGATGAGGACCAGAGCCCCGCGCGAGTAAGAGGGGTTGATGCCCCCCGCTGCGTTGGTGAAGACGACCGTGCGCACGCCGAGGCAGCCCAGCACGTGTACCCCATAGGTCACCTGCTCGGGCGTGTAGCCTTCGTAGAGGTGGACGCGGCCCGCCATCACCGCGACCCGCGCCTGGCCGCAGAAGCCGGCCACCAGCTTGCCCGCGTGCCCAACGGCCGTCGGCTGCGGCCAGCCGGGGATCTCGGAATAAGGGATCTCGACGCGGCCGGTCAGTTCTTCGGCGAAGGCGCCGAGGCCGCTGCCGAGGACGACCGCGATCTCGGGGGCGACAGGAAGGCGTGGGCGAAGGAACTCGATGGCTTCATTCATAGGAGGATTCCAGCAATGCAGGCGGACATAAAGTTGGCCATTGTTCCGGCGGCGACGGCACGCAGGCCGAGGCGCGCCAAGTCGGACTTGCGGCTCGGCGCCAGCGCGCCAATGCCGCCCACCTGGACGGCAATCGAGCTGAAGTTGGCGAAACCGCACAGCGCGTAGGTGGCGATGATGAACGAGCGCGGATCGAGCTGGCTCCGCATGGGGCCGAGCTGCAGGAAGGCGACGAATTCGTTCAGCACCAGCCGCGTGCCGAGCAGGTTACCGATGGCGGTCGAGTCCTTCCAGCTCACGCCCAGCAGCCAGGCCACCGGGGCGAACAGGAAGCCGAAGATCCGCTCCAGAGAGGGTACGTGTAGCCAGCCCAGCATGCCGTTCAGCATGGCGATGAGCGCCAGAAACGCGATCAGCATGGCGGCTACATTGAGCGCCAGGTGGAGGCCGTCGCCGGCGCCGCGCGCGGCGGCATCGATAACGTTGACTCCCGGCTTTTCGATCTCGATGTCCACCCGGCCGACGGTCTCCGGCTTCCCGGTTTCGGGATTCAGCATCTTGGCCAGCATGATGGTGGCCGGAGCGGTCATGATCACGGCGGTGAGAAGGTGCTTGATGTCCACTCCGGCGATCTTGACATAGGCCGCCATCACCGCGCCGGAAATGTGCGCCATGCCGGCGGTCATAACGGTGAACAGCTCGGATTCGGTCATGCGGTCCAGGAAGGGGCGGACGGTGAGCGGCGCCTCGGTCTGGCCCATGAAAATGCTGGCGGCGACATCGGTGGATTCGGCGCCGCTCGCGCCCATCACCTTGAGCATCACGAGCGCCATCCCGCGGATGACGATCTGCATGACGCCCAGGTAATAGAGGATGGAGAAAAACGACGCGATGAAAATGATGATGGGAAGAACCTGGAAGGCGAAGACCAAGCCGAAGGGGCCGGTCTTGGTCCCGAGCGGGCCGAAGACGAACTTGCTGCCGGCCTCGGCGTAGTTGAGCATGGCGCTGACCGCGACGCTGGCGGCTTCAAACAGCCGGCCGAAGGGGGTCTTGAGAACCAGGAAGGCGAAGCAGAACTGAAGTCCCAGACCCCAGATAAGGACGCGCGGCTGGATGGCGCGCCGCTTTCGGGAAAAGGCGAAACAGACGGCCAAAATCGCGACCAGCCCGAGGATGCCTGTGAAGCGGGCCATTGGCAACTCGGCAGGCTAAAGCCTACCCTACTGTTTCCAGAATCAGCTCGCGCTCTTCGGGGGCGTGCGTGGAGATCCGGAACGCGTCCTCGACGAGTTGCGCGGCCTCTTCGATGCCCTCCTCCTTGGTGTAGTAGAGGCGGCAGAGCACGGCGCCGGCTTCCACCTTTTCGCCCACCTTGACTTCGAGAATCACGCCCACGGCCGGGTCGATGACGTCGTCCTGTTTGTCGCGGCCCGCGCCGATCATGTTCGAGGCCAGGCCGATGTCCTCGGACGCGATGGCGCTGACGAAACCCGAGCGCGGCGAAGCGACTTCGCGAACTCCGCTGGCATTGGGCAGCATGTCGAACCGGTCGAGCACCTGCGGGTTGCCGCCCTGGGCCTGGATGACTTCCTTGAGCTTGTTGTAGCCCGAGCCGTCGAGGAGTTTGCGCTGGGCCATCTCGCGCGCTTCGTCCAGGGTCTCGGTAAGCTTGCCGAGGAAGATCATGCGGGCGGCCAGTTCGAGCGAGAGCCGGGTGAGGTCGTTCGGACCGGCGCTCTGAAGAGTCTGCGAGACCTCCATGATCTCGAGAGCGTTGCCGATGGCGTAGCCGAGCGGCTGGCCCATGTCGGTGATGAGGGCCTGCACGCGCTTGTCGGCGCGCCGGCCGATGCCGACCATCAGTTGCGCCAGGCGGCGGGCGTCCACCTGCCGCTTGGTGACGGCGCCGGAGCCTACCTTGACGTCGAGCACTACCGCGTCCAGACCGGCCGCCAGCTTCTGGGCCATGATCGAGGCCGCCAGGATCGGGATCGATCCAATCGTCGCCGTGGCTTCCCGCAGCGCGTAGAGGCGGGTGTCGGTGGGCGCGAGTTCCCCGGCCTGTGACGTGAAAGCCAGCCCGGTCTTCGCCAGTTGCTCCTTGAAGTCTTCCACGGAGAGGTCGGTGCGGAAGCCGGGGATGGCCTCGAGCTTATCGAGGGTGACGCCGGCATGGCCCGTGGGGCGGGTCGAGATCATGGGCACCACCACGCCGGCCGCCGCGGCCAGGGGCGCCGCGATCAGGCTGGTCTTGTCGCCGACGCCGCCGGTGGAGTGTTTGTCCACCTTGGGCCCGGGGATTGCAGACAAGTCGAGCGTCTCGCCCGAGCGCACCAGGCAGTCCGCCAGCGCGCTCACTTCGTGGTCGGACATTCCGGCGAAGTACGTCGCCATGAGGAACGCCGACATCTGGTAGTCCGGAACGTCGCCGCGGGTATAGCCTTCGACCAGCCAGGCGATTTCCTCGGCACTCAGTTCTTCGGCATCGCGTTTTCGGTGAATCAAGTCGACGGTTCGCATTCGAGAAAACTTAGGCTACCACCTTATGTGGGTAAAAGTAAAGGTTTTATAACAGCTTAGGGGATCACGTCACAAGGTTGGGGTGGGGTAAGGGGGTGCGATAGCGGCCCGCGAAAACCTCTCCGAACAGCTCCAGAACCTCATCGTGCACGAGTGCGTTGTCGGCCAGCACGTGCGGCCCGCCGATTTCGAACGGTCCTCCGCGCATGTCCGAGACCTTCCCGCCAGCCTCGGCGACCAGCAGGACTCCCGCGGCCATATCCCAGGGTTTGAGGCCGAATTCCCAGTAGGCGTCGAGGCGGCCGCAAGCCACGTAAGCCAGGTCGAGCGCGGCCGAGCCGGCGCGCCGGGCGCCCTGCGACCACATGGACATCTGGTAGAAGAAGTGGACGTTGACGTTGAGGTGCCGTTTGCGGCTGGGGAAGCCGGTGGCTACCAGGGCTTCCTCCAGGCGCGGGATCTTCGAAACCTGGATGGGGCTGCCGTTCAGCCACGCGCCCGCGCCCAGCTCGGCGGCGAACATCTCGTCGCGCAGGGGATCGTAGATGCAGCCGGCGATCATTTGGCCTGCCCGCTCGAGCCCGAGCGTGACGTTGAACATGGGGAAGCCGTGGAAGAAATTCGTGGTGCCGTCGAGGGGATCGACGTACCAGCGGTACTCGGAGCCGGCGTCGCGGCCGCCACCCTCCTCGGCCACGATGGAATGCGTCGGAAAGTGGGCGCGCAGGCGCTCGACCACCAGTTGCTCGGAGGCGCGGTCGGCCTCGGTAACCAGGTCGAATTCGCCTTTGAGCTGGTAGGTTACCCGCTTCTCAAAGTACCGGGACAGCAGCGCGCCCGCTTCGCGTGCGATCTCCATGCTGGTTTCGAGGAATGAGGGCATGAGAAAACCAATGTAGCAGACGCGGGCCGGGAGCCCGTGGGACAGGCCTCCGGCCTGTCTCACTACTCAATTTCGCTTAGATACTTGATCTGGTGCTTGAAGATGAACAGGTTGGGCTCGGGCTCGCGGGTAAGCCGGATGAAGGAGGTGTCGTAATACTCGATCGTTCCGGTGACCTCTTCGTTGTTGAGCAACCGCACCCGGACGGGAATGTGGTTGTCGATCAGGTATTTGATGTAGCGGACCTCTTCATGGGTCTGCTCGGGCGGACGGGATCGGGGTTCGCTGTTTCTCGTGCTGTTCATTTTGCGGGGCGCCACCCTTTCACGCCCTTTGGAGGTTCAGTTTCCCCATAATAGCCGCTCCGGGCCGAAACCCGCAAATCCGGCCGCTTCAGTCTGATCTCGATGCGGTGGAAGGGGTCCTTGGTGAGAGGGACGTTCTTGGGATAGTAGGCCAGCAGGTATTGGGTGCGCAGGTCGCGGATAATCTCGAGAAAAGCTGCGTCGAGCGCGTCGCCCAGCGCCGGGGCGAAGACCCGCCCGCCGGTGCTCTGGGCCAGCGTTGTGAGTGCGTTCTCTCCGCCGGTGTTGCGGCCGGCGTCGTTGGTGATGGGCACCACCAGGACCGGGTACACCACGGTATCGGACATCTGCGCGGCACGCAGCGCGTCGTGATAGGTCTTATAGCTGGTGGTGTCGCCACCGTCGGTCACCGCAATGATGACGTGGCGTCCCTCGCGCCCTTCCAGGCGGCCGGCGGCCAGATAGATGGAGTCGTAGAGGCTGGTGCCGCCCTCGGAGCGGATGCCGCGGAGAGCGCGATCGAGGCGGTCCAGGTTGTGCGTGAAATCGGCCAACTGGATGGTCTCCCAGTTGAAGGCCAGCAGCCCGGCGGCGTCGTCGGGATTGCCTTCGTGGAACAGGGCGCGGAAGAAGCGGTTGACCGAATCGACCTCGTACTTGAGATCGATGCCGGTGGAGGCGCTGGTGTCGATCATCACCGTGATGGACAGGGGCTGCTCGGTACGGTGCTCGAAGACCGCGAGTTGCTGCGGCACACCGTTGTCTAGGATCTGGAAGTCGTCTTTAGAAAGGCTGCCGATGAGCTGGCCGGAACCGTCTTTGACGGTGGCCAGGACGCGCACCAGGTGGACATCGACCTGGAATACCGGCTGTTTGTCTTCGCCCCGCGCCGACAGCGCGGCCAGCAGAAGAGCGCCCGCCCACGCGATCCGCCTCATGGGTTGCGCAGGGATTCGTCCCATTCGCCCTCCACCCAGACTTCGCCATCTTCGAAGTGCTCCTTCTTCCAGATTGGGACGGTTCGCTTGAGCCGGTCGATGCCTTCGAGAGCGGCCTTGAACGCGGGCCGGCGGTGGGGCGCGGTGACCACCACGGCCACGCTGGTCTCGCCGATCTCGAGCCTGCCGAGCCGATGCACGATCGCGATGCGCCCGATCTCGCGCGTGCGGGCGATCCCGGCGCCGATCTCGGCCATCAGCTTGAGGGCCATGGGCTCGTAGCACTCATAGTCGAGCCACAGCGTGCGCCGCCCCCGGCTGTTGTTCCGGACCACTCCCTCGAAGGCCACCACGGCCCCGTCTTCGCCGCGCAGCAGGCGCGCCGCCAGCCCGCGCGTGTCGATGGGCGCGCGGGTGAGGGCAAAGAAGTTCTCGCCGGCATCGGCCGTGCCGCCGCTGACCGGCGGCAGCAGGGCGATCTCGTCGCCGTCGGCCACGGGCTCCGAAGCACGGACAAACCGCTGGTTGCGCGCCAGCAGGATGCTGCGCTCCATGGCCCGCAGCTTCGGAAACTGGGAGGCGCAGTGCTCGAAGACCGTCCGGGCCGAAGCGCCTGCGGGGAGCTCGATCTCACAGGCGGCGCGGCCGATGACGTCCTTCAAGACGCCGAAGAACAGGACTCTGATGCGCACAGGAACCTTACAGCGTAACAGACGGTTTCGGAGGGGAAAGGGTTGCAGCGGGGGCGCGACAAGTCTGTGGACGCCAGTTGGGAGCCCGGCACCGAACCGCGCGCGTGAGCAAGCGGATATCTGGAGCTTGGTGGCGTTCCGCTCCCTTACGGTCGCGGTTCAGTGCTGATTACCCGATGCGCTTTGCAGCCGCCGCGAGCGCGGCCCGGCGGCGCTATAATTCTCTCTTCGTATGGAAACCTTTCACGAAGCCCGGCTGCGCGTGCGCTACGCCGAGACCGATCAGATGGGCGTAGTCTACTACGCGAACTACCTCGTTTGGATGGAAGTGGGCCGCGTCGAGTTCTGCAAGGCGGTGGGCTTCAACTATCGCGACATGGAGCGGGAGGACGGCGTCCTGCTGGCCGTCGCGGAGGCGCAGTGCCGGTACTTGTTCCCGGCGCGCTACGACGACGAGGTGGTGGTGAAGACCTGGATCGAGCGGGCCAGCCGCCGCCTGGTCGCGTTCGGTTACGAGATGCGCCGCGCCGAGGATGGCCGCGTGCTGGCGCGCGGCGAGACCAAGCACGTCTTCTGCGGGCTGGACCTGCGGCCGGCGCGCCTGCCCGAGAAATACGGCCCGATGTTCGGGCTCAGCGGGGGTTCGTGAAGGGGGGCTTGGGGGACCCACGGCGGGTGTCGGTGGCGTCCGGCTAGTGGATTCGCACCGCGCATTTCGTTGGGGACGCTTGGAGCGGACCCCGGGGGTGCGCTACTTGTGGGGATCAGAGCGGCATTGCCCTCCCCTTTCTTGCGCCGGGTACGTTCTGGATGATGTATATTGTTCAGCCATGGAACCGTGCTCGCTCTGTCTTCCCTCCGCTGATCGTGTTCTGCTTGAATCTGAGGCCGCCATCGCGCTTTCTGGTCCTTCTTCGACCAACGACGCTCGAGTCGTGGTCGTCCCGCGCCGGCACGTAGCTAGAATGTGTGAATTGACCGAGCAGGAGCACGACGATCTCCTGCAGGTGGTCGAAGAGATTCGGCAAGGCCTGGGTGGCCCAGCCTCGATCGCCGAAACCGTCGAATACGAGGAGGGTAAATCAAACGCCTTGCGGCACGCTCATGTGACTGTTACTCCTGCCCGAGAGGGGGATTCTAGTTGGGCCGCACTGGGGGGAAGGATAAGGAATCTACTAAAACGGGCCAGGGAGGAGTACTCCGAGTTCGGCGGCTGGGCTGCGATGCGGACCGGAGAGTGGGTCTGGGGACTCGTCGGGAAGTGTTTCAGGAACTATTGGGAGCGAGCGAACGTCGAGTACTTCTACAGGAAATACGGAACGCGCAACAAGAGGAAGATCAGAGAGGTGCTTATAGCCGTGGCCGCGAAGAACGCGGCTGTTCTGGGCGCTGTGACAGGCGCCGCGCTGACCGCTGATGAGATCACGGCTCTGGCCACCCTTGGTGAGGGTGGGGTCGGGTTGCCGGCAAACGTCGCGATCTTCGCGACGGCTCTCAGCACCGAAGCGATTCTGCTCCTGCGGTTCGAGCTGCAGTTAGTGGCAAACCTGGGCAAGCTGTACGGGGTGCCCCTGAAGCCGGATGATCCGGAGGACATTCTGACGATTCTGGCCTTTGCCGCCGGTGGGTCAGCTGCGGAAGCCGCCGGGAGGCTCGGGATGAGGGTCGGTGCCAAGGCCGCGGAGCGCGCGGTGAAGGGTGTGTTCCGGAAGGACCTCTTGGCTGCGCTGAAGCGCATCGCAGCCAAGATCGGCGTGAAGGTGCTGCAGCGATCAATCGTCAAATACACAGTTCCCGCGGCTTCGATAGGCATTGGCGCCGCTTGGAACTACGCCTCGGTAAGAGCCGTGGGGAGGGTCGCCTGCAAGCACTTTGAGGCTCGCGGCGGCAAGCTTGAGTGATTCCGCCCGAGCGAGCGAGTCCGACCTGGACTGGCAGTACACGGAAACTCGGCGAAGGATAACGGTGGGCAGGCGAAAGCGCCTGCCCCACGAAGACACCGCCGCTATGGCGCCGCGAGCGCATGGGTCACCTTCTTCGGTATCCCCTTAGGGTGGCAGTCGGCGCACTTCACGAAGTGGATGTTATGCGCGCTCCGGGTGTCCTTGAAGGTGGTGTCCATCTTCTCGACGTCGAGGCCGCAGTTGGAGAGGCGCGGGTGGCAGGTGGCGCAGGAGGCCCGCGTCTGCTGGCCGTGCCCCTGGTGGCACACCAGGCAACTGAAGCCTTCGTGGACGCCCAGGCCGGTGCGGTCGTCGCCCGATCCGGCGGGCATTCCGGCCGGCGCCGCGTGGCACTGGTAACAGAGCGCCTGCCGCCGGTCTGGGCTCATCCTGACCAGGCGGTCTCCGTCGCGCATCTCCGGTAGCGGCAGGATCCCGGCCGGGATGTGCGATTGCTCGCGGCGGTCGTAGAGCGCCAGCGACGGCGTCATAACCTGCTGCGAGGGTCCGGACGTCGGCACGCGTGGATTCGCGCGCACCAGCGGTTTGCCGTTGCGGTGCATCTGGTGGCAGGCCAGGCAGGGAATGGCCGGGCGGTTGGCCAGCGCGGGCGACCTTAAGCTCCAGGGGCCGCGCGTATCGATGGGAGTCACCAGGTCCCGCATGGCGCCCTCAAAATGCATCCCGTGGCAGCGCAGGCAATCGTCCATCAGCAGGCGCTGGGTGTTGTGCTTCCGGTCCAGGAAGATCTTGGCGTAGGTGACGCCGTGCGGGCCGGCGTTCCAATCGGCGTACTCGTGCTGGTGGCATTTCCCGCAGCGCTCGGCGACGGGATAGAGGTCGGTGTGCTTCAGGTGAATCTCGCCGCCCGCGCGGCCGGCCACGTGAGCGGCTACGCGGCGCAGGTTCGCCAGGTGGAAGCCGACGTCGAAGGTGAGCGCGCTGCCGTGGCAGGACGTGCAGGGAATGTTGCGGTGCGCCGACGACTGCCAGTGGTCGTAGGAGGTCTGGATTTCGTGACACCGCACGCACCCGCGCCCTCCCGAGTATTCGTAGTAGACGGTGGCGCCCGGCAGCAGCAGGACGGCCAGGGCCGCGGCCCCGATCAGGGCATACTGCTTGGCGGTCATAGGCCCTCCGCGGAGCGGCAGCGCAACGTGGTGGGGCAGGCCGTTTGGCCCGCCCAGGCAGGCGGAACCGCCTGCCCCACTCGGCGCTTCGGCGCTCCCCAAGCACCGGACCGCGCGCGAGAGCATGTCCCGATGAGACCGTACCGTCCCGCCGTCATAGCGCCTTCCCCTTCCACGCGCGCTTGAGGCCGTCCGAGGCGTAATAGGCGACGGCCATGATGGTGAGCGCCGGATTGAAGCCGCCGTTGGTCACGTGGACGCTGGCGTCGATCGCGTAGAGGTTGTCGTGATCGTGGACGCGGCAGTGCTTGTCGACGACCGACGTTTTGGGGTCGTGTCCCATGCGGCACGTGCCGGCCTGGTGCTGGCCCGCGCTGAGGTAACGCGCCGGCAGGGATTTCCAGACCGTCGTGGCGCCGGCCTCGCGGAGCCAGGCCTCGGCCTTGCCGGCGAGGAAGCGTCCGACCTCGACGTTGTGCGGATGACTGAGGCCCGAAAGCCGCGCGACGGGAATGTCCCAGTGGTCGCGCACCGTGGGATCGGCCTGCGCGCGGCAGTCGAACACGGGCATTTCCTGCACCGGCCCGCGGATGGCGATGTGGCGCCCATACGCCCGGCGCATGAAGTCCTTGTGCGCCTTGCCCCAGCGCCGCACGCCGGGCGGCGTCATGGAGCTGAACTGATAGGGGAGGCGGATGAATTCGTTGGCCAGCAGGCCGCCGCCGGCCAGGCCCGGGTTGCCGTGATTGAAGTCGCAGATGGCGATGTTCGCGCCCGGCCCGATGTCGTCGTAGACTTCCTGGTCGAACAGTCCGGTGGCGCCGACGTAGGTGTGCCCTTGCAGGTTGCGGCCGACCCAGTCGTAGCGGTTGCCGAGGCCGTTCGGGTACAGGCGGCTTTTCGAGTTCAGCAGCAGGCGGGCCGATTCAATGGCCCCGGCCGATACCACCACCAGGTCCGCCGGCTGTTCCTGGAGCCGGTGGCGCGCGTCGAAATACGCCACGCCCGTCACGCGGCCGCCGGCATCGGTCAGGATTTCTTTGGCCACGCATCCGGCGCGCAGTTCGCAGTTCTTGGTGGCCAGCGCCCTGGGAATCACCGTATTCTGCGTGCCGCACTTGGCATCCACTTCGCAGCCGAACCCGACGCACCAGCGGCAGCGCATGCAGGGACCGCGGCCGCCATAAGGCACGCTGTTGCGCAGCATGGGGATGTCGAAAGGATGCAGGCCGAGCCGCTCTGCGGCTGGCTTCAGAACGAAGTACTCGCGGTTCTGCGCCAGCGGCGGCATGGGGAGACGCTTGCGGCGCGGCGCGTGGAAAGGGTCGGGCGTCACATCGCCCGAGACGCCGATTTCCCACTCCGCCTTTTCGTAGAACGGCTCCAGATCGTCGTAGGAAATGGGCCAGTCTTCGAGCGTGCTGCCAGGAACGGCGCCGTAGGTCGAGCGCATGCGGAAATCCTTCTCCATGTAGCGCCACGCCATGGCGCCGTAGGAGAAGGTGCCGCCGCCGACGCACGCAGCGTTGTTCTGGTAGGCGCCCTCCTGCGGCCAGACGATGTGCTCCTTGCTGGCGGGATCGACGAAGACGCGCGGATTCGTTTCCTCGTCGGGTCCTGAGCCCGTGCCGAGCACGCTGGTGCGCTCGTTGCGCAGGTCGTCCTTGCGGTCGTCGAAGGCCGTGAACCATTTGCCGCGCTCGAGCAGCACCACGCGCAGGCCGGCCTCGGCGAGTTCCTTGGCCACGACGCCGCCGCCCGCGCCCGCGCCGACCACCACCGCGTTCACCCGTTGGAGCGCCATGTGGGCCTCCTGGTGCGGCGGGTCATGCCTTCGCCCGACAGGTCGTAGAGCTGGCGGCCGCGTACGGGGGCGGACGGCACGTTGAGCATCGCCCAGCTCGCATACTCGCGATTGCCGCCGTGCCGCGGATCGCCGTAGAAGCCTTGCATGGCGTGATCGCGCACCATTTCGAAAAACGGCTCGCGCCGGGCTTCCATGGCGGCCAGCAGCGCATCCTGCTCGGCGGGGGCGAGTGCGGCGAAGCGGGCGAGGGCGGGCAGCCCTTCGCGATAGGCGCGCCGGTACCTCTTGAGCGGCCCTGCGAGTTGGCGGTCGATATAGTTGACGACATCGGCGGCGGAGGCGCCGGGGTCCTGATCGGGCGGGATGATGCGATCGCAGACGGCGGCCAGGGTGGCCGCCTCCTCCACGCTGAAGAAGCGCCAGGGGCTCGCCTTGCCCCCGCAGGAGGCGGCGCTAGCGGCCGCAGCCGCCGCGGCGGCCTGCAGAAACTTCCTGCGCTGGACGGGACGGGACTTCATAAGGGCCTTCGGGTCTCAAAGGCTCGATTGTAGCCCAGCGGGGGCAGTGGCGGGGCGTGGCGTCGTGGGAAGGGCGGTCCAGTCTCTGCTTTGTTCCAGACTGCGTTCGGGGAGCTGGCCGGCAGCTCTGCAACGGGACTTCCGGCCCGCGAGGTTCCGTTCTGCGGGTCGGAGTAATCAAGCATCGAGCGATACGGCGGCGTGTAGGCAGTCGTGCTATCGTTTACGTCAAATCCTGACCACGGAATGAGGTAACGGAAACGATGAATAAGAATGAAATCCTGATAGACCTGTCCGAATCCGAGAGGACAAAGTTCGGGAAAGAAGACTTTGTGACTCAGTCCGTTCCGCAAAAGGTCTTCTCGAGCGTTTGGGCCGTCGAATCGGAGGTCAACAACGGCGGTTTTTCTCAGTACTTTCTTAATGCCAGCGCTGAAACAGCATCATTCGTTGCGGAAGCACTTGAAGCCATTGGCGCTCCCCGGACAGCCGATATCTGTCGGCGTGCGATCACGACTGCATTTCCTGCTGGGTTGCCACCGACGCCAGAGGAGATATCCTCAGCGGCAGCTGATATCTCCGACGGAGCGCTCGACAAACTAGGGGCTTTGGATACCGAGTTCTGCGCCTATCCGCACGATCTTACAGAGCTGCTGTTTGCTTATGTGTACGCGCACCCGGAAGAGTTTGGGACGCTACCGCAATCGGTCTAGCGAGGAGTGTAGACAGGATCAGGAGTTGCCGAAGACGCCTGCCGACGGAACCGCGCCGCTCCTACTTCCTCTTGAGCCGGTAGTCGCCCACCGCCGGCATACGCACCACCTCGCACATCTCGAACAGGCGCGAGCGGGCGCGCTCGCCAATGCGTTCCCCCAGCGTGGTGCGGTATTCGGGATGGGCCATCCCGGGGATGCGGCGCACGACGTCGTCGCCGGCATCCGGGTCCACCAGGTTCGTGGTTGCGATCAGCGCCTTCTGGTTATTGCAGCGATGGGTGACGATGGCCGTCACCGTGTCCTCGATCCAACCCATGACGCGGTGCGAGCCCAGGTCGTCGAGCAGAAGCACGGGGACGTCCAGGCAGGTCTGGTAGGCTTCGCGGTCCTCGGGCGCGGCGTCGGAGTCGTAGCCCGAGCGGACGCGCTCCAGCAGGTTGATGTAGTCGTAATAGGCGCCCTCGAAGCCGCGCGCCATCAGGCGGCGCAGCACCGCGATGGCCAAGTGGGTCTTGCCGGTGCCGGTGGGGCCGATGAACAGCAGGCCGGGCTTGGGAGCGAGCGGGAACTCCCGGGCGTAACCGGAGACCTTGAGCATCACCGCTTCGAGAGCCCGCGCGGCCCCCGGGTTCTCCGCCGGGAGGATGAAGCTCTCGAGCGCGGCGTTGCGGTAGAGAGGCGGGATGCGCGCGCCGCCTTCGAGGTCGCGCGGCGCTTCGGTTGTCGCGCAATCGCACTGCTCGGCGGCCGAGATGCCCTCGCGCTCGATGACCCGCCAGCCCGTGCCGCCGCACTTCTCGCAAGCCATAGGACTCATTATGCACGAAGGCTCGTTGCTCGTGGCTCGTTGCCCGTCGATCCAAAACGGATCAACGGGCAAC
>DASWZN010000046.1:0-2296 GCA_036404435.1 Bryobacteraceae bacterium | reverse complement strand
CATCACCCTGTTCGAGGCGCAGGCGCGCCTGGGCGGCATGCTCCGCTACGGCATTCCCGATTACCGGCTGCCCGAGGATGTGCTGGATCGCGAGATTCAATACATCCTGGACCTGGGCGTGGAGGCCAGAACCGGCGAGCGCGTGGCCGATCCGAAGAGCCTGTTAAAGGCTGCACCGGCGGACGCGAGTTCGCCCGCAGGCGCGTTCGACGCCGTCTTCGTAGCTCCCGGCGCATGGCTGGGCCGCAAGATGGGCATTCCGGGCGAAGACGCCGAGGGCGTCATCGAGGCGCTCGACTTTCTTTACCAGGTCAACAACGGGAAGGCGCCGGCCATCGGCCCCAACGTGGTGGTGATCGGCGGCGGCGATGTCGCGATGGACGCGGCCCGCTGTGCGCGGCGGCTACCCGGCGTGGAATCGGTCGCAGTGGCCTACCGCAGGAGCCGCGCGGAAATGCCGGCGCATCCCTGGGAAGCGGCCGAAGCGCTGGAAGAAGGCGTGGTCTTCCACACCGATCTGGGACCGGCCCGGATCGGGACGGCGTTCGGAAAGGTTTCCGACATCGCTTTCCACCCGCGCATCGCCGGGAGCGGCCCGACTCGGCAGATTGAGCCGCGCTTCGACGAATTGCAGACGGTCGTCCTTACCGCGCACACCGTCATCGTAGCCATCGGCCAGGCCATCGACTCGACCGGCATGGGCGTCGCCACCGGATCGAGCGGCCGGATCGCCGCCGACCAGGGCACGCTGGCCACCAGCGTCGCCGGCATCTTCGCGGGCGGAGACGCGGTACTGGGTCCGGCTTCCATCGCCGACGCCATGGGCCAGGGCCACGTGGCGGCCGATGCCATCGATCGCTACCTTCGCGGCGGCGAGCTGGCCAATGCGCCAGCGGCTACCGCGCAGGCCGCGCCGGCGCGCAATCCCCAGCCGGGCGCGCCGCGCGAAGACCGCGTCAAGATGGCGCAGACGGACAGGGCCACGCGGCGGCGCGCCTTCACCGAGATCAACCGGGGCTACACCGCGGAGCAGGCCATCGCCGAAGCCAAACGCTGCCTGGCGTGCGGCCTGTGCAGCGAGTGCATGGAGTGCGTGAAGGCATGTTCGCCCGGCGCAATATGCCACGATCAGCGGGCACAGGAACGCGAGATCGACGTAGGCAGCGTGATTCTCACGCCCGGCTTCGAGGAGTTCCAGGCGTCGCTGCGCGGCGAGTTCGGCCACGGGCGCTATTCGAACGTGCTCTCGAGCGTTCAGTTCGAGCGCATGCTCTCCGCGGCCGGTCCCACCGGCGGCATCGTCGAACGCCCCTCCGATGGCGGAGCGGTGAAGCGGATCGCGTTCATCCAATGCGTGGGCAGCCGCGATGTGGCCCGCGGCGCGGGCTACTGCTCGTCCATCTGCTGCATGAGCGCCACCAAGGAGGCCATGGTCGCGCTCGAACACGCGCACGGGCGGAAACTCGAAATCTCCATCTTCTGCATGGACGTGCGGGCGTTCGGCAAGGAGTTCGATAGCTACGTCAACCGCGCTCGCGAAGAGCACGGCGTGAAGTTCATCCGGGCCATCCCTTCCCGCGTGGTCGAGATGCCCGGCAACCGCACACCGCGCATTCGCTATTTCGACCAGGAGGGCGCCGAACAGCAGCAGGATTTCGACCTCGTGGTGCTCAGCGTGGGGCTGCGGCCCTCCGCCGGCGTCAAGGAAATGGCCGAGCGGCTGGGGGTGGAGCTCAACGAGTTCGGTTTCAGCCGGACGGAACGCCTCGCTCCGCTGGCGACATCGAAACCTGGCATTTACGTGGCTGGGGCGTTCCAGGAACCCAAGGACATTCCCGAATCGGTGGCCCAGGCCTCCGCGGCCGCCGCCTGCGCCATGGGCCAGCTCGCGCCCTCGCGCGGAACCATGGTCCTCCATCACGAATACCCGTGGGAGCGGGACATCACCGACGAAGCGCCGCGCGTAGGCGTGTTCATCTGCCATTGCGGCCACAACATCGCTTCGGTCGTCGACGTGAAACAGGTGGCCGATAAGGCCGCCGCGATGCCCCACGTCTGTCACTCGGAAGCCAACCTGTACACCTGCTCGGACACCAACCAGCAGCACATCAAGAACATGATCGCCAAGCATCGGCTCAACCGCCTGGTGGTGTCGTCCTGCTCGCCGCGCACGCACGAGATGCTTTTCCAGGAGACGCTCCGCGAGAGCGGGCTGAACCAGTATCTCTTCGCCATGACCAATATTCGCGACCAGTGCTCGTGGGTCCATAAGGACGACCCGGAGGCGGCCACCGAG
>DASWZN010000045.1:0-23433 GCA_036404435.1 Bryobacteraceae bacterium | reverse complement strand
GGATCTGTTCCAGGCTCGTTGCTTCCGAATCGTCCATGCTGATGATCAATACCCAGCATCCCGATCCTCCGCTTCAGGCTCATCTTGTATGAGAATCCAGTGCCCCGCTCAGGCTCATCTTGCATGAGACAAGAGTCCGGGAGGCCTCTCCTACGCGATACTGTAATGTATGCCGTTTGCTTCCATCGCCGAGGCGATTGACGAGATACGCGCCGGGCGCATGCTGGTCGTGGTGGACGACGAGGACCGGGAGAACGAAGGCGACATCACCGCCGCGGCCGAGAAGATTACGCCCGAAATTGTCAATTTCATGGCCAAATACGGGCGCGGGCTGATCTGTCTGGCGCTGACGGGGGAGCGCTGCGACGAGCTGCACCTGCCGCTGCTGGCGGCCAAGAACACCTCGCAGTTCGGCACGGCATTCTGCGAGACCGTCGATGCGCGCGAAGGCACAACGACCGGCATCTCCGCCGCGGACCGCGCCCGCACCATCCGCATCTCCATCGACCCCAAGACGCGGCCTGCCGACCTGGCGCGCCCCGGCCACGTGTTTCCTCTGCGGGCCCGCGATGGCGGCGTGCTGGTCCGGGCGGGGCAGACCGAGGCTTCGGTGGACCTGGCGCGCCTGGCCGGCCTGACGCCGGCCGGAGTTATCTGCGAAGTCATGAACGACGACGGCACCATGGCGCGCGTGCCGGAGCTGGTGGAGTTCTGCCGCGAGCACGGTCTGAAAATGATCTCCGTGGCGGAGCTGATCCGCTACCGCCTCGCTCACGAGCGCTTCGTGCGCCGCCTGGCCGAGGGATGTCTTCAGACCGAGTTCGGCCAGTTCCGCACCATCGCCTACGCCAGCTCGACCGATCCCGAGACGCATCTGGCGCTGGTCCACGGCGACGTGGCCGGTGGCGAAAACGTTCTGGTGCGAATGCACGCGCGGTGCGCCTTCGGCGACGTCTTCGGGGCCACCACTTGCGATTGCCGCCGCATCGTCCAGGCCTCGCTCGAACGCATCGCGGCCGAGGGCGCGGGCGTGCTGGTGTACCTGCACCACACCGGACGCGGGATCCGCATCGTTCCTTCCGAGACCGGCATCGACCAACTGGTGGCCCACTCGCGCGAACCCGTCAACTACACCAGCGCGGACGGCCAGCGGCTGCTGCAATACGAGACCGGGATCGGCGCGCAGATTCTTTCCGACCTGGGCCTGCGCACCATCCGGCTGCTGACCAACCATCCGCGCAAGGTGGTGGGTCTGGAGGCGTTTGGCATCCGAATCGCGGAGCGGGTGCCGGTATGATCTCCGCCCGCAGCGAAGCGGCGCGTTATCGCACTCGTTTTTCGAACGGCGCCCAGGAGGCGTTCGCGGACGCCACGCCCGACAAGGGCGGCGGAGCGGCGGGGTTCCGGCCGCACGAGTTGCTCGAAGCCGCACTGGCCTGCTGTCTGAGCATGAGCGTGAGAATGGCCGCGGAAAAACACGCCATCCCGCCCGAGGCGGTGACCGCCCGCGTCCGCCTCGATCGCGGCGCCGAGGGCGCGGTCTTCCACGCCGAAATCGAGCTCCGCGGCGACTCGCTAACGCCCGAGCAGCGGGAGAGACTGGTCCAGGCTGGGAAGGCCTGCCCGGTCAGCCGCACCCTGTCGGGATCGGTCCGGTTCGAGAGCTGAAGATGAGAACGAGCCACACGGACACTCAAGCGGTTCGGCGGGACGCGCCGGTTGCCGTTGGCGGCGTCGGCGGGAGCGGCACGCGTCTCTTTGCGGGCATCTCGCGCAAGCTCGGTTTCCACACGGACACTCAAGCGGTTCGGCGGGACGCGCCGGTTGCCATTGGCGGCGTCGGCGGGAGCGGCACGCGTCTCTTTGCGGGCATCTTGCGGAAGCTCGGTTTCCACTTGGGAAGCGACCTCAATGAGGCCTTGGATAATCTGTGGTTCACGCTCCTGTTCAAGCGGCCAGAGGCCATGGATTGTTCCAACGCGGATTTTTGCGCCCTGCTTACGATATTCGAAAAGGTCATGTACGGTTCCGGCACCCTCTCCAGGGCGGAGATTCGCGCGATCCGGGCAGCCGCAGCCAGATCGCGAGCGCAGCACGATTCCGAGTGGTTGTCCGCTCGGGCCGAATCGTTAATCCGCGAATGCGCAGGACCTGCCAGGGAGAACTCCATGTGGGGCTGGAAGGAGCCAAACACGCATCTCGTGCTGCCGCGGCTGAAAGAGCTGGCACCCCATGTGCGCTACATTCACGTTGTACGGAACGGTCTGGACATGGCGTACAGCCAAAACCAGAACCCCCTGAGAGCCTGGGGTACGCGATTTCTCGGCATGGATCCGGTCACAGTCACGCCGCGCTTTTCATTGAAGTTTTGGGTTGCCGTCCAGCGCAGGGTACTCGAGACCGCCCAGGGAATGAGCGGCCGGTTTCTGATGATCGACTACGACCGCTTCTGCGCCGACCCAGCGCGTGAGCTTCCGAGTCTGCTGGAGTTTATCGGTCTTGAGGCGTCGCCGGCCCGGCTCGCAGGGGCCGCCAGTCTGGTTCGCCCGCCAGACAGCATTGGCCGGTTCAAAGCGTTTCCGCGAGATCACTTCGACCCCGATGACGTGGCTTTCGTCGCAAGCATGGGGTTCGACGCGGAATGGCCCACGTAAGGCTCCACCGAGCTGTGCGCGTCGCCAAGCGGTACCTAGTGCTTCTCGATCTCCGGATGAATGTGCTCGTCCGACGGCTTCTCATTGTGTGCCGCCAGCGGCGCGCCGGAATCCTTGCGGACGGTTACCGAGCCGCGGTCGGTCTCGACTACGATCGCCGGTCCCTGTCCAATGGTTCCTTGGATTGAGCCGCGGTCGTGTCCGTGCTCCTCCGAGACCGCCTTGAGCGCATCGCCGTAGTCGTTCGAGACCTCGCCGTGGTTGGTGGAGGCCTTCAAGTCGAACGCGGCCTTCTCGGGCAGGGTGAGATCCACCTGGCCGTTATGGGTGTGCGCGTCGATCTTCGAGAGCGGCGTCTCCAGGGGCCGCAGCGTGATGTCGCCGTGATCGAGCGAAAGATCGAGCGACTGGGTGAACTTCTCGATCTCGACGTCTCGGGCCCGCGTGCTGGTCAGCCGGATCGGCCCCACCAGGTTCGTACCCTCGAACTTGCCCAGGTCCATGTGGATCTCGCCCGGCGTCCGCTCCACCCTCAACTCGGCGTTCGGCCCCACGATGCGAAGCGGCTTGGCCAGGTTCCTGAGCTCCAGGTCGCCCGAATAAGAACCGTCGATGACCACCTCGCCGCCGATGGTGTCCAGCTCGATATCGCGGCCGTGGCCGCCCTGGATGTCGACGCCGCCTTTGACGTTGGCGGCGCGGATCAGCTCGCTCTTGTGAACGTCGCTCAGCCGCACGCTGCCGCCGATGTTCTCGAGGCGTACCGACGCCTCGTCGGCCGCAACCTCGACGCCGCCGTTCACGGCGCTGACCTCGATGCTGTCGTTGTTCCTCCCGCGGACCTCCACGGTGAAGCCGCGCGGAACGGTCACCTCGACATCCGTCGTCACGCGCTGCTGGCCGGTAAGACGGTCCTGGTTGGTGCGCACCACCACCTGGTCGCCGTTGACGGCGGCTTCCACCGGCGTCTGCCGGTCGGCCTCGTCGGCATCCTTGTCTTGAAGGGCGCGGATGCTCTTCCGCCCGCCGGCCGTGACTTCCTGCGTGTCCGCGCCCGTGACGCGCACGGTGCCGTGCAAGTTCTCCACCAGCACGCGCGTGGCTTTCCCGACCGGGACCTTCTGCTCGGGAATCGTGTAATCGAACGAGCGGCCGAAGATTTCGACGCGGTTGGCGCCGACCACCCAGTTGCCCCAGGGACGGTCGAAGTTGGCCCAGTAGAGGCCGGAGCCGATCAGGCATACGAAGACCACCAGGGTCCACTCGCCCCCGGCGAGGCCGGAGCGCGGCAGCGCCTGGCCGCGCACGGCCCACACCAGGATCTCGAGCAGCCGCAGCGCGCCCCAGCCGATCAGAATGAACGGCCAGAAGCGGGCTGCCAGGTCGAGCAGCGGCAAATCGGGCCGCAGCGTGCTCATCAGGAACCACACCCCGATCAGGACGAGCAGCAGCGGCCCCGCCAGCGATCTCCTTCTCATAACGAACCTCCCGCCGGCGTGCGGCTGTCCGGCGCCAGGTGCTCCAGCAGCTTCAACAGACCGTAAACGATCAGCAGCACGGGCCAGGTCTTGTAGAACGGGACCTGGCTCCAATACTCGGCTACGAACAGCAGGCCCAGCACGATCAGCAGAATCGGCCCGCGCACGGCGCGAATGAAGTCCACGCTAGTGACGCGCATCGTGGGCCTCCTGGTTGTTCGCGGCACGCTCGGCGTTGGATGCGGCCAGCCGGCAGTAAAGCATGTAGGCGCCGAGCACGATCAGGCCGACCGGCCACCAACGGACGATCTGGTCGAAGCGGAAGAAGCCCATCGTGTTCAACAGGAAGATTCCGCCGAGCACGATCAGAACCACCGGGCCCATCGGGAATCCCGCGGGGTGCGACCGCAGGGGGAAGACGCTCGAGAATTCGTCCACCGGTTCGCCGAGCTGGCGCTTCCGCGCCGTGTGATAGGCCTCAAACGGCATGTAGAAATACCAGATCGCGATCAGAAGGCCGAACAGCGGTTCGTAGCCGCTGATCGAGCCCGAGGCCGTGATGCTGATCAACATGCCGAAGATCACCACGTGTACGATGCCCTTGGCGTACTGTGCGTTGTAGATAGCGCCGACGCCGGGGATCAGCCCGAGCACAAAAGCCAGCCCCGGTGAGATGTCGCTAACGGCGCGCGGCGGAGGCGGCTGAGGAACCACGATCTGCTGGGGTGCGTGGTCCTCGCACACGACCGTCCCTTCCACTGCCCGCTGGCAGCTCTGGCAAAGCGGCTTGCCGCAGGTGCGGCAAAAAGCGACTGCCGAAACGTCGGGATGTTTGTAGCAATTCATGGCCTTTGTCTCCTATTTCTGTGAACCGTTCGCGCCGGAAGACTGCCTCCGGCCCTCGCGCGGTGGGGCGAGGTGCTCCTCGCCCGTGACGCGCGCGCGCAGCTCCTGTTCCTTCTGCTTCCATTCCCGAAGCTGCGTTTGAATCTCGTAGACAAAGCGCAGGTTCTGGTAGAACTTCGTGCTCCGCTGCCAGGTCCGGTAGGCTTTGTCGTCGATCGCCTGCCAGACCTTGGCCGGGCGGAGATCGTCGAGCGTGAGCTGGCGCGGGGAAATCCCCGCGTACCGGCCCAGGAGCGAGAACGAGAGGATCGTCATCGCGAAGCCCATCGCGAAGCGCGGCTGCAGGATGGGCTGAATCCAGCGGTGCAGGAACTCCCGGATTCCTCCCCCCTGTTGCGCCCGCGCATGGTGCGCCGAAGGCAGGTTGAACAGAATGCGCGTCAGAAGCTCGGGCGGCGGCTCCACATCCGCCGCGCAGCCGATGAAGCCGGTCGCGGCCGCCACATCCCGCGCCAGCTCCTTGCAGTTCGCGCACTGGGCCAGGTGCTGTTCCAGCTCGCTCCGGGCGCCGGAGGCCAGCGTGCCGTCCACGTAGTCGCAAAGCAGGATTTCCAGATCCGCGCAATTCATATGAGGATCCCCCGCTTGCGCAAAATGCGGGCCAGCTCGGCCCGCCCGCGGTTGAGCCTGGACTTCACGGTGCCTTCCGGCACTTTCAGCACCTGGGCAATCTCTTTGTACTCCAGTTCCTCTATGTCCCGCAGGATCACGGTTTCGCGCAGTTCCGGGGACAGCTTGGCTAGCGCGCCCTGGAGCAGCTCGCCGGCCTCGCGCCCCGCCAGCATTCCTTCGGTCCGGGCATTGGCGCTACGCTCCTCGATCATCGGCAACTGCTCTTCGATCGAGTCGGTCGCCCGCGCGAGCCGGTTGCGGCGATAATTGTCGATGAGCAGGTTTCGGGTCAGGCGTGACAGCCAGACGACGAAGGTGCCTTCGCCCGCCCGGAAAGTCTTCAAGGTCCGGAAGACGCGCAGGAAAACCTCCTGCGACAGATCCTGCGCCTCGGAATCCTTCCCGGTGAAGCGATAGCACAGCGAGTACACCCGTCGCGTGTGGGTTTTGACCATCTCCTCCCAAGCGGCGTCTTCCCCGCGCAGGCACCGCTCAACCAGGGTGTAGTCCGGATCCAAGATTCTTCCCGGGTTCCTGGAGGTCAGGGAACGAATGGCAGGCCAAGTCCGTAAGCCCGTTGATGTCCCGGGCAGCAGAGCATGAGCGATGGTCGCACTGGCTGCCATAAGCTTGCCTCGCACGGTGAGCCTTTCCGCGCCCATCCGTCCTTCGGATCCTGCCGCCGGGCGGTGCGCTTCAATTCAGGCTTCCACTTGGAGTTACGAGGCCTTATCATAGGAAGTTCGCTCGATTCCGACCTTCAGGAATGCAAGGTTCCATTCTAGCCCGATTAGGCTTCGTTCGAAACGGAAACGCGACCGGCTCGTCCCCTTCTCCGGACCCGGCCCAACGGGAGCCTCGGAGAGGCCCGTCCAAGAGGTGGCGCTACCTCCTGGCGCCGCTCCTTGTGGCCGGTTTCGGTCTGTGGGTGCTTCACGAGCGCTGGCATCACACCCGGTTTGAGTGGCGGACGTTCGCCACCAGCTTCCTGCACCTCGACTGGCGCTGGATCGCGCTGTCGCTCGTCCTGTCCGTGGCGACGTGCTACGGCAGGGCGCTGCGATGGGCGGTGATGCTTCGCCCGTTGCGGCCCAACCCGGGGATCTGGGGCATCTTCAAGGCCACCGCTATCGGCTTTACCGCAGTCGTGCTGCTGGGACGGCCGGGCGAGTTCGTACGCCCCTACCTCATCGCTCTCAAGGAGAAGGTTCCCCTCTCCTCGCAACTGGCGGCGTGGGTCCTGGAACGCCTCTGTGACCTGCTGGCGGTGCTTCTGGTGTTCGGCTTTGCCGTGAGCCAGATCCAGGCTTCCCGGGCCAGCCTCGGGCGCACCTTTCGCTGGGCCCTCACAACCGGAGGCTACGCGGTCGGCATCCTCGCCGGGATCTGCCTGCTGCTTCTGGTCATGATGGCCCGGTTTTCCGGGATCATGCGGACCAGGCTCGTGGCCGCTCTCGGCTTCCTGCCCAAGCGGCACCACGAACGGGTGGCGCGCTCCGTGGGCGCGTTCATGGACGGCACGGCCTCGACCCAGACCCAGGGCTCGGCCATCCGGTTGTGCCTCTACACCGTGCTCGAATGGGGGCTGATCGTTCTGTCCTTCGTCTGTATGTTCAAGAGCTGCCATGAGACCCGAACCTTCGCGTTGCAGGATGTTGTAATCTTCATCGGTTTCGTGGCGTTCGGCAGTGTCGTCCAGATTCCGGGAGTGGGCGGGGGCATGCAGTTGGTCGCGGTTGTCGTGCTGACCGAACTGTATGGCGTCTCGCTCGAGGTGGCCACCAGCCTGGCCATCGTGGTTTGGGTGGTGTCATTCGTGTCCATAGTTCCACTCGGCCTCGGCTTTGCGTTCCACGAAGGATTTAACTGGCGCAAATTTAGGGACTTGGAGTACAGAGCCGAGCGCGCCCAGTCGGACCTCGAAGCGGGGCTGCCTGTCACTGGGGAGGAGCCGCGCACGTGAGAAGGTGTGAAAGACTTCGTTCGTGGGGCAGACCCCCTGGTCTGCGCGAGTCCCCCCGGACCCGCTCTTCGCCCGAAGAATCACGCGCCTGGCAAGCACGAAAAGCCGGCCTGGGGGCCGGCTGCGGACCAGGGGGTCCGCTCCACAACGACTTGGCTGCGGAGCCGGCCCCATGACCTGCCCTTTCTGCGGACACCTAGAGGATCGCGTCGTCGACTCGCGGGAAGCCAAGGAAGGAGACGTGGTCCGGCGGCGGCGCGAATGCCTGAGCTGCCAGCGGCGATTCACCACCTACGAGCGGATCGACGAGATTCCGTACATGGTTATCAAGAAGGACGGCCGCCGCGAGAAGTTCGACCGTCAGAAGGTCTTGGGCGGGCTTTTGAAGGCTTGCGAGAAGCGGCCGGTGGCCATGGGGAGGCTCGCCGAGATCGTCGACGAAGTGGAGGGCCTGCTTTTCAACAGTGCGGAGAGAGAAATCTCAACTACATCCATCGGCGAACTTATCATGGAGCGCCTGCGGACCCTGGACAAGATCGCCTACGTCCGGTTCGCCTCTGTCTATCGCGATTTCCAGGACGAAGAGGCGTTCTTCCACGAGCTCAAGGCCCTCATGCGGCAGCAGAAGCGGAGCTGACTGTCTGCAAGGCGGGCGCCGACGAGAATAAAGCGGGATCCGTGTCACTCCCCTAGCGAGGCTAGGTTTGGAATCACAATAGCATGTAACCAAAAGCGTTCTGACACATCTTCAATATTAGGGCTTAACTTCTTAAGAGATCGATGATAAGATCTAAGACGGCACCAGGCCCCAGAGGTGCAGCCGTCGGCAAAAGGCCGGAAGTGAGCGGTAACCGGAAGCAGCAATCAACCCCCGAGGAAAGGCGCAAGTGCGACCTTGACCCTGATCGGGGAGGTGAACCAGACCGTGGATCATTTTGAAGACCAGTTTTTGACTGAAGGTCACGAGCCTCTTGGCCTCCCGTTTGACGAGGAAGCCGCCAAGTTTTTTGACGCCGAGCCGGAAGACTTCCATTCGGTCCAGCAGGCCGAGGAGTCCATTTACACGGACGACCCGGTACGAGTGTACCTGCGGGAAATGGGTGCGGTTCCGTTGCTGACGCGCGAAGGCGAGGTCGACTTGGCGCGCCGCATGGAACGCGGCAAGTTGCGGATGCAAAAGGCTATTAGCCGTTCCGCCCTGGTTCAGCTCACAGTGGTGGCTCTGGCCGACCACTTGAAGAAGGATACGGCGGAACTCGACGATATTATCGATCTGGGCGGGGAGATCGAAGAGGGCACGGCAGCGGACGAGAAGAGGCGGGCCGACGCCCGCCAACTGTTCGCCGACATCGTGGCGCTGCACAAGAGGCTGCAACAGCTCACCGAAAAGCTGGAGACCGTCCCCGTGACCAACAAGAAGGCCCGGCGCCGTAGCCAGGCTAAGCTGGCCCGGGCTAAGGTGGAGGCCTCCCTGGCGATCCGCAAGGTCCCCTTCCAACTCAGCAAGTGGAAGGAGTTCACCAAGGAGATCGAGCGCGCGGTCGAGGAGATGGCGGAACGCGACGGGGAGTTGAGAAGGCTCCTGGACCGTAACGGTCAAGCCTCTCAGGCGCGGGTGAAGGAGTTGCGGCGGGAAATCCGGAACCTGGAGAGGATCGCCGGCGCGCCCCTCACCGACCTCAGGCACACGCTGGCCGTGATCCGCCACGGAGAGATCGAGGCCGAGCGAGCGAAGAAGGACCTGGTCGAGGCCAACCTCCGCCTGGTGGTTTCGGTAGCGAAAAAGTACGTCAACCGCGGGTTGCATCTCCTGGACCTGATCCAGGAAGGCAACATCGGGTTGATGCGCGCTGCGGATAAGTTTGAGTACCGGCGAGGTTACAAATTCTCGACCTACGCGACTTGGTGGATTCGCCAGGCGATCACGCGCGCCATCGCAGACCAGTCGCGCACAATCCGCATTCCGGTCCACATGAACGAAAGCATGAACAAGTTCCTGCGGGCGAACCGGGAGCTCGAAAAGGAACTGGGCCGCGCGCCGACCAACGACGAGATCAGCCGGCGGATGGAGATTTCGGTCGAGAAGGTCCAAAAGCTCAAGACCATCTCGCGCGACCCCGTGTCGCTCGAGACCCCAGTCGGCCGCGATGGCGAGTCCGCCCTCGGCGACCTGATCGAGGACCGCTGGGTGGGGTCCCCCGTGGACTCGGTCATCGAGTCCAACGTCCGAGACGAAACGGCGAACATCCTCAAGACCCTTTCTCCCAAGGAGGAGAAGGTAATTCGGCTGCGGTTCGGGATCGGGTGCGAACGCGAGCACACGCTCGAGGAGATTGGCCAGGAATTCGACGTCACCCGGGAACGGATTCGCCAGATCGAAGCAAAAGCGCTGCGCCAATTGCGGTCTCCGGAGCGCGCACGGCATCTGCGGGCGCTTCTGGCCGCACGGTAACAACGTTGAGTTCGGAAGTCTGCCAATGAGGCCGGGGCCAGGTGGCTCCGGCCTTTTGTTTCATTTGGTCTAGCGCCCTCTTGATGACCGCTTCCCGGTCGCCGCGGCTCCAGGCGTCTTCGATCTCCTTGTCCGCGAGACCGGCAATCCTACCAACCAGCACAAACGCCGCATGGGCGTGTGCCGGGGTCTTCCAGTGGGCCATGTCGGCCAGCGCAGGTAGCGCCCGGTCCCGCAAGTGTTCGAGCGCGCCCGGCTCGCGGGCCTGGGTCAGGTTGACCAGGGCGGTGGCGGCCTGGGTGCGATCATCCCATGCCAGCGAATTCAGGAGCTCGACAAACCACGTGATCTCTATCCCGACGCCCAAGTCGGGGTCGCGGGCCGCGCTGGCTGCCAGAGCCACGAGCGAGCGCATGGCGTTGGCGCGAACCGCCTGGTCGTCATCCAGCATGGCGTACTGGAGGTCGTCGGCCACGGCCCGCGTGATCGGCGCATAACGCAGGATGTAGACGGCGATGGCGCGCTCGCCGGCGTCGTCCGACTCCCGCAAGACCCGATGCAGGATATCGGCGTTGTCTCTGGCCAAATGCTCGAAGGTTCCGCGGTAGCCGTCTGCGGCCGGCCCGGTGGGATCCCCGGAGCGTGCCGCTTCGCCGAAATACGCAATGAAGTCCCGGTAGATGTCTATGAGCACCGGCGGCAGGCTGATGTTACCTCCGGGCGGCTGCCGGAACCCGACGTGCGGCGCGTCGCGCTCCTCGATCCCCACGTAGAGGACCGCCCCGTCCCCGGCGCAGCAGACCGCCTGCACCCGCGCCAGGACGACGCCTGGGACCTTCTCGAGCCGCTCTTCGATATCGGCCTTCGTCGGCAGCGGATCGCCCGCCTGCACCGCAATGGCGTTGCGGAGCCGCTCCGCGGAGACCTTGCGCACTCCGTAGAGTTCGACCAGCCCAACGCGCGGCGCCTGGGCCAGGGCCAGCCCCGAGGCGATCAGAGATACAAGTAGCTTTCGCACTTCTCTAATGACGTAGCCGCGGCGCCGGGCGGCTACCAGCTCTTTCCTACGCCTGCTTGTCGGCGAGCGCCCCGATAATGGGCAGCATGAACTTCTTGCCTTGGTACGCCTGGAGCATCAGGAAGAGCCACAGGACGAAGAAGCCCAGTCCTACGACCATCCACACCAGCCAGAAGAGCAAATGCAGGAGGGAAAACACGCCCCACGGCAGCACCGCAAACAGGACCGAGCTAAAGATGCTGACGACGATCCAAATCGCAATCCAGGCCACGTTGGCGAAGATCGACTGGAAGGCATGGAACCGGACGAACTTGCTCTTGTTGTACGGCTCGAGCACCAGGAACAGGATGCCGGTGACGAGCCCGACCAGGTAGCACAGCAATGCGGCGACGTTATCCGACATTCCGGCAGCGGCCGGCGCTGGCTGGGCGGGGGCGGCGTAACCGGGTTGGGCATAGGGCTGGGCCGGTGGGGGTTGTGGGGGCGGCGGGGTGTACGCAGGTGCGGCGGGCGGTGGCGCAGCCGCCTGCGGCGTTCCGCACTTCGCACAAAACGACCCGTCAACTTGGGAGCCACAGTTCTTGCAAAAGGGCATGTTTCCTCCGCGATTGTTCAACTCTACCCGAAGAGCGGGGAGCTTGGCAAGGGCAAGACAATCGCCGCCCTTGAACTGATGATCCCAGAGGGCAGCCGAGCGTGGCCGGGGCTGGAATGCGATGGGGGCAGGCGTCCACCGATGAGCAGCGGGTCCAGGGGACCCGCGCGGACCTGGGGATCCGCCCCACATTCAATGCTGCCCGGCAAGGGCCCAAATCCAGTTCGTGGCCAGCATGGCGCCGAAAACCGCGCCTTCGGCCACCGCAAGCAGCCGGACCCCGCGCCGGGCCGCCGCAGCCCGATCCGCCCCTCGGTGCCGCTCGCGCCAAGCCAGCCAGAGCAGCGCGGCCGCAATCGTCGCCACTGCCAGCACCCACACGGGGCCGGCAAGATTGAGCCGAAGCGCCGTCCCAAGGTGCCCGTTCAGTGTCAGCACGATGCTGCGAGTCATGCCGCACGCCGGGCAGGGCAGCCCGGTCAGCCGCCGGAACAGGCACACGCCACCTATCGGGTGGCCGAGAAGCCAGACTCGGTCCGCGCTGGCGCGCAGCAGAAGGCCGACTGCCGCTATCTGCGCCAGCATCAGCATCCCGACGGCGGCGCTGGCGATCCCGGGTCTGGCTGGCTGCTGCATGGCCATCACGCCGCCGGGCTGGTGACCACGTAGGAGCCAACGGCCTTGTCATGCAGGGTCTGCCTGCGTTCATCCCAAAGCGGCCACAACAGATCGAGGAGGGCGACAGGGGCGACGAAACTCATTCCCACGTGGGCCAGGAGCCGCAACACCGCCTGACCCATCGTGAGCAACTGTCCCTGCGCGTTGACCACCCGGATCTTCATGACGCCCTGCCCGATCGAGGAGCCGCGCTTGGCGACCAGGTACGCCTTGTTCCATAGCCCGACCAGCAGGCTGGCCAGAGGCAACAGCACCAGGACACAACAGCATCCGCCGCCGCCGAAATGCCCCAGCCCTTCCGACCCCATGCTGCCGGCCAGGCCGGCCAAGCTGCCGAACACCAGAATCGCTATCAAAATCAGGGCGCCGCCGGCAACCATGACCAGAGCGTAGTCGATCAGGAACCCAGCGACCCGGGTCGCCCAAGGGGCGTACTCGACCCCGGGCGCCATCATGGGCGGCGGAGCGTACGCGGGCGTGAATGGCGCAGGCTGCGAATAGGGCTGGGCCGGTGGGGGTTGTGGAGCTGGTGGTGGTTGTGGGGGCGGCGGGTTATACGCCGCTCCAGCCGGCGGTTGCGCCGGCGTGCCGCACTTCGTACAGAACTGCCCGTCAACGGGCGAACCGCAGGTCCTGCAAAATGCCATATGGCCTCCGCAATTGTTCAACTCTAATGGAATTGCGGCAGCTTGGCAAGATAGAAGTGCGCCTACTGGCTCGCGCGCTCCGATCGCTTCTCGCCCCGTTTGACCTGGACGCGGCGCCGGCCCTTGGCCAGGTTGGCCGCGGCACGCTCTTTGGCGGCCTGACTCAGCTCAACCCGGTTGACCACTTCGCGCGCGCCGGCGGCTCTGGCCAGGCGCGTGGCGGTCCCTTTGTGCTGAATGACATCCGTGTGGCCTTCGATGGTTGCCACTCCGCCCTGCACCCGCACCGCAAAGTGGTTCGCGCCGATCTTGGACTTGGCGAAGCGCGCGCCGATGGCCGCCTCCAGTTGCCGATCGTTCGCGGCCGTCTGGCCCCGGCCGGCGGCCGGCCGTGTGTGGGCCGCCGTTGGCGCCGGAGGAGCCGCCTGGATCGTGGACCAGATCGCTGCCATCGAGAAAAGGACCGACAGCCCCACCTTGCTGGACATAACTGGCCTCCTGGACTCTCCAAGATATAGTGCGGCGGCAGGCGAGAAAACTCTCAGGTGGGCCGGGGGCCCAGTGTCGCGAAGGACCTACCGACGGTATGACGCGACCAGGGGGTCACGCGCGGTCCAGGGGGACCGCCCCACAAAGGCGCCTTACGCTTCGGCGGGCGGCTCGAGGTGCGACTTGATGGAGAGGAATCCGCTCACGTTCTCCCACAGCAGGCGCGGGAAGCTCTTGTCGAGATAGGAGCGGATGGAGACGTAGCACTCGTCGCAGGTGTTGGTCGCGGCGAACTCGCTTACCATCCTGGCCTGGCCGTCGAGCGGGTACTTCTGAAACTGCATAGAGCATGGCTGCAGGAAGCCATCGGCCGTCACCACCAGGAAACGCAGGCCGGCCTGGCATCCTGGCGTTCCGCCGCGCTCAAAATAGCGCCGCGTGGCGTTGAGAGTGGTGGTTGAATTCAGGATCCAGCGGGTCTGGTCGCGGCGCCGCTCGACGCCGTCCAGTTGCCGGTTCAGCGTGGCGATCTGCTCGGGGCTGTTCAGGAAATAGTCGCGGCAGCCGGTGCGGCGGGCGGAATAGGCGCTGTAGCAGAGATTCACGCCCCAGCCGCGCGCCATATCGGCGAGGGCGTCGATTTCCGAGACGTTCTCGCTGGTGATGCAGGAGTTCAGGACGATGTCGTCGTGCCCGAAGGCGGCCAGGCGCGGCATGATCTGGCTGAGGTGATCGAACAGGCCCGGGTAGCCCCGGAACACGTCGTGCCGGTCATCGGGGAAATCCAGGCTGACGGAAAACTGATCGATGCCCGCCGCGCGCAGAGCCAGGTATCGCTCCTCGGTCATTTCGGACCAGTTGGAGACCAGGATGGTATAGGGGACGCTCGCACCGTTCTTGATGGAGCGGACGATCTCGACCAGGTCCGGGCGCATCAACGGCTCGCCGCCCGACACTTGTACGACGCAGGGCTTCAGCTTTTCCATGTAGCGCCGGTAATCGGCGGGTTTGAGGTTGCGGGACTCGTCGCGCGGCCCGCCGTGGTCGCAATGCTTGCAGTAGCAGGTGCACGCATCGGTGACCTCGAACGAGACGCAGATAGGCCGGTCGGCGATCCAGTTCAAGGAGCCTCGGCCAATGATTCTCAACGAGTCTGCCAGGGGAACTTTGCGCATACTTCCAAAATGGACTTAAGGCCTTATTAGATCATTACATAGGGCCCAGGCCGAGGCAATCGGACCGTGCGGTACGTTTTCCGAGCTAAACGGCCGAATCCGGGGGTCGGACGGGGCAGGGGCCTACGGCTTCGCCGGCTCCGGCTGGGTCGGCTCGGGCTTCTTCGGCTCGGTGCCCCCCACCGCGTCGCCGTACTGGATGTTCACTTCGCTCTTGAACTGTTTGTAGTTCTTGTAGGTCACCAACATGCGAATGCCCTGCGGCCCCTCTTTGAACGCCAGCACGTCGTCGGCGTGGGTATAAGTCGGGAACCAGTACTTGCCGTCGATCTGTTCGCGATACGTCTCGAACTTCGGGAACTGGTTGTCTCCGCGGACGATTCCGACGCCGCGCCCGTAGGTTTTGACGATCTGCAGGTCGCGGTCGTCCACCCAGATCTCGCCCTGGAAGTAGCGCTGGCCCTTCTCGAGGTGCTTCGGTTTGACCGCAAAGACGTAGGCCGGAATCTCGTCCACCATCTGCTTGCCGAGGTAGCGCACGTAGTACTTGGGGATCTCGGAGGTGGTGAGGACGAAAGGCTGGACGTTGCGGAGGTCCTGTTCGTCTTCGGGGGTGAGCTGAATGTTCTTGAGAGTGTCGAGCGGGGCGCGGACCACGTGTTCGGTGCGCTTGCCGTCTTCCGTGAAGATGATGTCCGAGACGATCTCGTGCTGGCCCGTGGCTTTACCGTCGGGGTCGACCTCCTGGACCTTCACAGACTGGCGATAGGTGTAGTTCTCGCGCGCCTTGGCAAACGCCGCCTCTTTGGCGGCGAACTTGGCGATGATCTCCTGAACCTGACCGTCGCTGAGGTCGTTCTGCTCGGCCTTCCGCCAGCCCGTATCGTCGGCCGCCAGCATGGCGCAAGCCAGAATCGGCAATATCGCGTAACGCATTTGTCCCCTCGTAACCATTGTAGACGCGCCAGATTGCGGCTGAGTTGCCGCTCCCCGAACAACAGGGTCTCAGTCTTCGCTTGCATTCCCGTAGATTCGGGTCTAGCATCTTCTCTTGGAGGCGTTGACCAGATGAGAACGTCTGTAATTGCGGGGCTCCTCCTCGCCGCGCTGATCGGTTCGGCGATTCTGCTTGCTCAGACTCCCACGCCGCAGATTCGAACCGTGGACCCGATGTCGGTGAAGGCCGGCGAAGTAGTGACCTTGGAAGGAGAGTACCTCGACCAATCGTACGTCTCCGGTATCATCTTGACCGACGATACGACGGATTTCAAGGCCGTCATTACGGAGCAGACCGCCACTGCGATCAAGATTAAGGTCCCTTCTTCAATGAAGCCGGGCCGTTTTGGCGTCGTTGTGCGCCTGAAGAAGGACGCGACCAAGGAGATCGAACAACCGGTCAAGGTGACGGTCGAGGAGTAGGCGGGCCTATCCCTTCACCCTGCGCTGGTAGGGCGTGTCTAGATACCGCCGCGACTCCCGCGCCGCCTCCGAATCGGGGGCGAACTCGATGGCGTGCCGGTAGGCATTGACCGCCAGGCCCCGCAGCCCCTTCAAGTCGTAGATCTGCCCCAGGCGCATCCAGGCCAGCACGCCTGTGTTGAGGTCCATCTCTTCGGCCCCGGCGGTGGCCCGCAGGATGCTCACCAGCGCGGCATCGAGGTCGTTGTACCAGAACTCGATGTTGCCCTCGGCATAGTCGATCTTCGGGACGGGCAGGGTGAGCACGCCGGTGGCTCCGGCGTTCTTGAGCGCGCGTAGCCGTTCCAGCGCTGCCAGGGCTTGCGTGCTCTTGCCGATGTCGCTGTACATCTGAGCCAGTTCCATTCTGAGCAGGTAGTTGTCCGGAAAACGCCCGATCAGGTCCTCGAGCAGCGGAATCGCGCGCCCGGACTTCTTCTCCCGGCGGTAAATCGCGCACAGCAGGAACTCGGCATCCAGCCGGTTGATCTTCCCGTCCCTGGCAACCCTTTCGACCGCCCGTATCCCCCCCTCCTTGTCGCCGTGGAAGCCGATCAGGAAGCCCAGCAGGCGCCATTCGAAAGGCAGGCTGCCGACTATGTAGTCGTGCAGCCCTTGCACCATCCGCGCGTCCACGTTCGCCGGGTCGATTTCGGTCACGCGGGTGTGGGCTTTGCGCGCGGCTGTCGCATCGCTCAGCGCATCCCGCCAGGCCTTGCGCACCAGGAAGTCGTAGTTACCCCGCAGTCCGTAGGAGACGCCCAGCGCGTAGAGCGCGCCGGTATCGCGCGGGTTGGCCTTCAGCCGCGCCTGGGCCAGCGCCATGGCGCGCGCGACGCTGGAGTCGAATTCGCGCTGGTCTTCGGGGCTGGCGTTCACCTTGGCGCGGCGGAGGAACGGGTTATTGCCGCTCACGAGCTCGGTTTCCAGAGCGCCGGCGCGGAACATGTCGCGGTAAAGGACGGCCTCGGCGACGTGGTTGAAGGCGTTCGGGTCGCTGGGCGCCAAGGCTTCGTAACGGCGAAAATCGGCTAGCGCCTGGTCGTATTGCAGGTTGTAGAAGTGCTGGTAGCCTCGGACGACGAGGTCGTCTTGAGCGGCCGAGGCGGCGGCCGTGAACATCAGCAGCAGGGCAGGGAGGCGCATTGCCACTGCCCATTGTACGCCGCCGGTCAGCGCGTTCCCCGGAGATTGGCCATCGCGATCGCCACATTGCGCCGGAAACCCTCGTAGCGCGAACGCTCGATTGGCGTGCCGCTGAACATCTCCTGGAACTCCTCCGCGCTCAGCGCGGCCAGCTTCTCGAGCGGCGGCGCGAAGTTGCGCGCGTGGAAAGCGGGCTCCGGCGTCACCGGCGCGCCGCGGTTCCAGGGGCAGACGTCCTGGCAGATGTCGCAGCCGAAAACGTGGCGGCCCACCATACCGTGCAACCGGTCCGGAACCGGCCCGCGCAGCTCGATGGTGAGGTACGAAATGCAGAGCCGCGAATCCAGGGCCCAGGCGGGATGCTCGCGTCCGGTGGGCACGAGCGCGCCCGTGGGGCAGGCGTCGATGCATTGGGTACAGGTGCCGCACCGGTCGGGAGGTGGCGCATCCGGCTCGAGCGCGAGCGAAACCAGGAGTTCGCCGAGGAAGAACCAGGAGCCGGCCCCTTCCCGAATCAGGCAGGTATTCTTGCCGATCCAGCCCAGGCCTGCTCGCCGCGCATAGGCCCGCTCGAGCAGCGGCGACGTGTCCACCGCGACCTTCCACTCGAACGGCTCTCCGGCGCTTGCCTCGAGCCGCGCGGCGAGCCGTTCGAGACCGTGGCGCAGCACGTCGTGGTAGTCGCTGCCCCAGGCATAGCGGGAAATCCAAGCCTGCTCGGGCTCGCTGAAGCGGGTCGAGTACGGCTCGGGTCCGTTGTAAAGCTTTCCCACGCAGATGATCGAGTGGGCGGAGGGCAGCAGGCTCCGCGGATCGGCGCGCATGCCGCCCCGCCGGTCCGTGAGGTATCGCATTTCGCCGGCCATGCCCTGCCGCGCCCACGCTGAGTAGAACTCCGCCTCGGGTAAAGGCACGGCCGTGGCTACCCCGGCCAAGTCGAACCCGGACTCGATCGCATGTTGCTTGACTTCTTCCGCGCGCACGCTGATCCCCATTGTGCCAGGGGAAGTGACGTGGAGGAACGTTAACACGCTACCATTGAGGCAAATGCCCGATCAACCGCCTGTCGAGGAGCAGAACCGGCCCGGCGACCGGGGCGTCATGGTCATCTTCGGCGCCTCCGGAGACTTGACCAAGCGCATGCTAATCCCGGCGCTCTACAACCTGGCCAAAAAGAAGCTCCTGCCGAAGGACTTCGCGCTGGTCGGGTTCGCCATTGAGAACTTCAGCGAGGAGGAGTACCGCCAGCGGGTCCTCAACGACCTGCGGGAATTCGGCGGAGCGCCCGAAAAGTGCCAGTTCTGCGACTGGCTGCTCGAGCGGCTCTATTACCGCTCGGGCGATTTCCGCGATCCGGCGGTCTACGAGGAACTGAAGAAGCTGCTGGCCGAGATCGCCACCAAGCGCGGCACCCAGGGCAATTGCCTCTATTACCTCGCCATCCCGCCGGACCTGATCGGGGAGATCGTCAAGCGCCTGGGCGAGGCGGGAATCACCGACCAGAGCGAGGGCCACTGGCGGAGGGTGGTTATTGAAAAGCCCTTCGGTTCGGATCTGGCTTCGGCGCGCGCGCTGAATCGCGAGATCTCCACGAAGCTCACCGAAGACCAGATCTACCGCATCGATCATTACCTGGGGAAAGAGACGGTCCAGAACATCCTGGTCTTTCGTTTTGCCAACGGCATTTTCGAGCCCATCTGGAACCGCCGTTACATCGATCACGTGCAGATCACGGTGGCCGAGTCGCTGGGCGTGGAGCGCCGCGGCGGCTACTACGAACATGCCGGGGCGCTGCGCGACATGATCCCCAGCCACATCCTGCAGTTGGTCACGCTCACCGCCATGGAGCCTCCGATCTCGTTTCACGCCGACGCCGTGCGCGATGAGCAGACCAAGATCCTGAACGCCATCCAGCCCATTTCGCCCGAAGACGTGCTGCACCGCGCCGTCCGCGGCCAGTACGGCGAGGGACAGGTGGATGGCGCCGACGCGATGGCCGCTTATCGATCGGAGCCCGATGTCGCGCCGGATTCGAAAACCGAGACCTTCGTTGCGCTCAAGCTCTCCATCGACAACTGGCGCTGGGCCGACGTTCCCTTCTACGTCCGCACCGGCAAACGCCTCGCACGGCGCGCCACGGAGATCGCGATTCAGTTCCGCCGGGCGCCCTTCATCCTGTTTCGGGACACCCCGGTCGAGAGCCTTACGCCCAACCTGCTGGTCCTCAACATCCAGCCGGAGGAGGGCATCTCGCTGCGTTTCGGCGCCAAGGTGCCCGGACCGCTGGTGCACGTCGGCGCGGTGAACATGGCCTTCAACTACGCCGACTACTTCGGCAAGGAGCCCAGCACCGGCTATGAGCGTCTGCTTTACGACTGCATGCTGGGCGATCAGACGCTTTACCGGAGGGCCGACATGGTGGAGGCCGGCTGGAACGTGGTGCAGCCCATGCTGGACCTGTGGACGGCGCTGCCGCCGCGCAGTTTCCCCAACTACGCGGCCGGCTCCTGGGGCCCCAAGGAAGCCGACGATCTGATCGAGCGCGACCAGCGCCATTGGAACACCGTCCGCTGACCCCCACGCACCCGCGTGCTATTTTCAAGAACGTGGCACGGCGGCTCAAGACCGCACTTTCCGTTACGGCGCTGCTCGTGTGCGGCGCCTGCGGGCGTGAGTCTGCGCAAATGCCGGCCATTGTGGCGGAACCGCCGCCGGGCCACTTCTACCACGGCGTCTTTCCCGGCGGGGAAAGCGGAATGGGCAGCGACATCACGCCCGCCGACGTTGCGGTCTACGAGCGGGCCGTGGGCAAGCGCCCCACCTGGGTCTACTTCTGCGACAACTGGTATGAAGGCCGCGATTTCCCGTGGCGCACCGCCTCCTGGATCCGGGATGGCGGCAGCATTCCCTACATCCGGTTGATGGTGCTGAGCGGGAACGCGATCCCGAGGCCCGACCCCGTCTTCAACCTCGCGAACATAAACCGGGGCATGTTCGACACGGACTTCCACCGCTGGATGCAAGGCGCGAAGCGCTTCGGCTCCCCGCTGATTGCCGAGTACGGCGTCGAGGCCAACGGCTTCTGGTTTCCCTGGAACGGCCTCTGGAACAAGGGCGCCGGCACCTACGCGGAAGCGGTGGCGAGCTTCCGCGAGGCCTACCGGCGCATCGTCCGGATCGCGCGGGAAGAGGGAGCGCTGAATATCCGCTGGGTCTTTCACATCGACCCGTGGGACGAGCCCGCGGAGCCGTGGAACCGATTCGAGGGCTACTATCCGGGCGACGAGTGGGTGGACTGGGTCGGCGTCAGCGTCTACGGCCGCCAGGTGCCCTCGAACAAGTACCGGCCCACATTTCGCTATCAGATGGACTGGGCGTACCGCCGCCTGATGGCGATCGCCAACAAGCCCGTGATCGTTTGCGAGTTCGGCAACGTCCTCGAGAACGGCCAGGAGGCCTGGACGCGCGCGGCGCTCTCCGATCTGCTTGCCGGCCGCTGGCCCAAGGTGATCGGCTTCGCCTGGTGGAACGCCGCCTTCTACAACGATCCGGCCGACCCTTCGCGCCAGTCGGATATGAGGATAGAGGACAGCCCGGGGCTCCCGGCCCTGTTCCGGTCGATGGTGGGAGAAGAGCCGAGGGTCATCGGCACGGCGCTTCACGAGCCGGCGCGGCATTCCTCGCCAACGGCCTGCTGCGGCGCGCGATAGGGCCCACGGAGGCAGCCTTCGCGCGCTTATTCAGGACTCGGGGCTTGGTGGGTACCCGAACGTAATCTGTCCCGCCTCACAGATAAAGAGTGCGTCCGGACAATTGACCTGAACAAGCCCCGGGATTTGCGGCGCGAGCCTAACCCACGCGACCGGCATCGGGACGCCCCTCGCCATATCCCCAAACAGGCTCCGGTAGAACGATGCAAAAGCATCGCCTTTGCGCGCCAGTGTCAACACGAGATCTGCGCGACCATGCCCCGCAGGCTTGGCTGCCGCGCCGCAGCTCTTGCCCGAGTTCTCGGAAGCAACAATGACGACGTGAGCGCCGGAATCCCGGACGATATCGCGGAGACTGCGCGCCGTACCAGCGATATGTCCATCACTGCCAAAATCGCAGTAGAGGAAAAGAACATCGCTCCTGGGCGGTGTGCTCGTACTCTCGTCCACGGACGAGAACAGCCCCTGAATCGCAGACCTGTCCTCCGTCACCATCCGCGAAGCACCCGAGCCCTTGAGGTTGAGCATACCCAGCCTCGGCGAATTGATGACGAGCGGTTCGAGACGGCTTGGCGACTGGATGACGAGGGGCCTGACACGGGAGCCACGTCGGATGTAGGGAAATACAATTACGACCAGAAAAGCCAACACCGGAATCATCAGGTACGTGACGTCCATAGCCCGCCGGCCGAATCTCGCTGTCGTCCGTCTACGCTGGCACCATGGTCGGCCGCACACCGATTCTCGCACACTCGGCCGACGCAGGTGCCAGTATTGGCCCTCAGGCGCCCTTGATCATAGTGAGCAGCATCACGACGTCGGTCTTCGCCTTGATGCCGTGCTTGAGGTCGGCCGGCATCCAGGCGAAGCTGCCTTCGGTGGCGTCGTGCCAGTCATCGCCCAGCAGGAGCGCCGGCCTCGCCCTTGAGGATGGTGACGAAGGCAGGTCCGACTCAGGATGCCGTTGAGCGGGGTCTGAGTCTGCTTCCGAAGATCCGCTAGGTAGATGTAGTCGGGCATTTTGCGTCGATCTCCTCGAACCGCTGGGCGAGCTCAGCCTGATCGGCCGGCGTCAGGATCTTCGCCGCCAGCGGGAACAGCAGGTTGTCCTCCTTCCAGATATGGCTGGTGTAGAACGCGGCCAGCGCACGCAGGTTCGCCGCCACCAGGACCGCCGCGCCGGGCTCGCCGTTCCGCCACCCGCGAACGCTGCCCGCCAGATCGCCGACCATCGCCCGGCCCTTCTGGTGTTCCATCGTCAGGCCGCCGAGGGGGCAGCCCTGGGAGGGCACGCCCAGGCGTTCGAGGGCGGGGAAGAGCAACTGCTCCTCCTTGCCGTGGTGGCGGCGATCCGCGAAATCGCGCAGAAACTCGATCAGGCTCTCGACCGGAGCCGCGTCGGCTTCCTTCGCGCTCTCGATCCGGTCCGCACTCACTCTCATCTCCGCCACGACCCTTTCGATGGCGCGGTGTTCGGCTTCGAGTGTCTTGATCGGTGTGGGTCGTCCCATACACCCACCATAGCGCCGCCCACCCGGCCACGCTGTGACCCCGGTCACCGTGGATACAATTAGAGGCAATGCGGCGATCGGCCACCGGCCATCAGGCTACGGCGCGAAGTACCCGTTGATGTCCAGAATCACTTGCGTCGGGTTCGTCACGTAGATGCTGATCGCCCCGTTGGTCCCCGCCGGCACAATCGCCGCGTTCGCCACCACGCTTCCGTCGAATGAGTTCAGCGTCGAAACCAGTGGCTGCGACGATCCCGTCGGCCAAGCCGTCAGGTAGTACAGAACACCGTCGGGCACCACCGTCACGTTCAACGAATACGCCGCCGCCGTCGACGGCACGCTGCAAGCGCTCGCCGGGATCGTAAACGAGCGCGTGCTCCCTCCCGCCAGCTCCGGTCCCCCGAACGGGCCGGCCGCATTCCGCGTGTCCGCTACCCGGCACGGCGTTACCGGGTAGAACGTCAGCGCACCCGTACTCCCCGGCGCCGCGAAGTACCCATTGCCGTCCAGAATCACATCCGTCGGGTCGGTGACGTACACCGAGATCGATTCGTTGGTTCCTCCCGGCACTAGCGCGGCATTCGCCACGATCTTGCCCGTCCCGGAGTTCAGCGTCGAGACGTTCGGCTGCGCCTGTCCCGTCGGCCACGTCGTCAGATACCCGAGAGGACCTGGCGGAGCTACCGTCACATTCAGCGAATACGCTTGCGCCGCGGGCGGAAAACTGCACGGACCTAACGGAATGGGAAAGTCCCGGGTTTGGCCGGCCGTCATGGAAGGCCAGCCAAACTGGCCGGTCGCGTTTCGCGTGTCGGCGATGCGGCACGGCGGGGCGGGATAGAACGAATACGAAGTCGTGCCGGTGCTCGTAGCGAAGTAGCCGTCGATATCGAGGATCACATCGGTCTCGTCGCTGACGTAGACGCTCACCGCCCCGCCCG
>DASWZN010000044.1:0-131351 GCA_036404435.1 Bryobacteraceae bacterium | reverse complement strand
TACTGCTCCGGATCGACCCACGCGTATCGGGCGAAGTATTCGCGCAGCTTTGCGTCGCCCACCTGTTTGCGCATCTCCGCCGTGCCGGGAGCGCCTGACTGAAACACGTAATATGCGTCCCCGCAGCTTCCCGCCATCAGCACGAACGTCGAGATCCTCTTCTCCACGCCGCTGAGGATGGCCCCCACTTTCGCGTCGAAGCTGTGACCCACATACGCGATGCGTTTCGGGTCTACGTCGTCGCGCGACAGCAGCAGGTCGATCGCGCGCCGGAAGTCCACCACCTGCTGCTCGGTGACGGCGCCATCCTGTCCGCTGAGGGGGGCTTTGTCCTCCACAGCTCCGGGCCGCACCAGTGGTGCATCGATGAGAATGGAGATCGCGCCCGCCCGCGCCAGCAGCGTCGTCTCCTCCAGAAACTCACCGCGGTTCATCAGGGGCGACCCGGGTTTCATCCAATGCCCGAACAGAATCGCCGGGAACGGACCGGCACCTGCCGGAATCACCAACGAGGCAGGCACCCGTCCCCCACGCGGGCTCGCGTAGCTTATCTCGCGCATCGTGAACCCCGCCCGGTGATGGGTCGCCGACTCCTGCACGTCGAGCGGGGCCGTCCGGTCGTAGTCGAAGTGTTGCGCGCCACACACGCCAGCGCACACCCAGAGTACGGCCACACTGGAACGAATCATGTTTTCGAATATAGCGCGCCAGCGCACGACTGTGTACGCCGGCACCTCACTGGGCGCGAAGGTGCCACGATGGGAGCGTTAACGCGCCATATCGGAAGCCTACCGGGCATCAGCCTAGGCCACTTCTACGGGCCGGGCGTTACACGTCCTTGTGAATTACCTCCGGATCGGCAGCGCCAAGCGCAGGCGCGCCCGGGGCATACAGAAGCGACCAGCGAACGTGCTAGCGGAATCTCCTAAGATGATAGATGTGTGTGGTTCCAGCTTTTGGAACAAGTTGAACGTACTTCTGAAGAAGCGCCGCGCAAAACCGCCTGGTGGGCTGGCCTTCAGTCTTCGACGTGAAGGTGGGGCCTTGGATTGGTGTTGGCCTAATCCGCAGAAGAGGACGTGGACAACATCAGAAAAAGACTCCTACTCGAGTGGACCGTGGCATTCCACGGGTCAGGAGGTGGATGAAGCTGCGTACAATGAGCTGCTTGTGCACTTCGGGCTTGGAGGGAGACGTGATGAATTCCCTCTGCACCGAGCGCTGTACATGAGTCCGTCAGAACTTGCGAGAGCAGGAGGGAAAGACCCGGAGTCCTACACCATTGGAGACAGAAGGAGAGCATCAGAGGTCGACTGACCCACGCAGCATTCATGTTCGGAGGAGAATGCGGGCCTGCCGGGTGGCTTCTAAAGCCTACGGCGTCAGGGAGGAGCAATCCGCCTTGCCCGGCATGTGTCAGCAACGCGCGCTGCACCGGCCAGATTGCTGGCATCCGGGCATCAAACGGTGCTCTCCGCCCGTCGCCGCGTGTGACCTGGAGTCTCCCGTCGATTGAGCAAGCAGCCGAAAGCGGAGAGCTGGTAGCGGCCGGGCCCGCGAAGGCGCAGTCGAGCGCGGATGCTCCTGACGACGGGAGGGAAGACGGGGCTTGAACCCGCGACGTCCGGCTCGGGAAACTCGCATTGCACCGCTGACTTACGACCGCACTCCGGGGTCTCAGCCACACCACACCACGGGACGGCGGGGACCAAGCGCCAAGCCGGGTCAATCGCTCCTGACGTGTTGCATCGCGCCCTGATTTCGTGGTATAGATTTCGGGGGCCTATTCTCCGTTAAGTTCTGCTGTGGTGTTTTGCAACAGAACAGCCCCGGACTGAGAGGTGTCACAGTGGCTGGGCAGCCAACCACTTCCGACCGTCTTAAGACTCACGGGTTCGCTCGGCGGATCGTGGGCATAGAGTCGGAGCGGCTTGAGACCGGCATAGGGCTTTCGGAAGCGCCGGCGCGCGAACGCTTAGTGATCGCGGCGATGCTCAGAACATGAGACACACCGTGCTGTGCCGCCCGCGGTACGCGCCGCACATTCTGGGCCTGATCGCGGGCTGGACGCTGGCAGCCGCGGCGCCGGCCGAGGCGCCCAAGCCGTTGCCGGGCTCCGAAGAGTGTATCGGCTGCCACGACACCGGGCCGCGCACGGGTAAGCGCGAAAAAGGGATGCCGCCGCCGTTTGATGCGGCGGCTCTGCGGCGCTCGCCGCATGCCGACTTGGAGTGTGCGGCCTGTCACACCGAGCTTGTCAAGAAAGAGTTTCCGCACCCCGAAAAACTGGCGCCCGTGGATTGCGGCGCATGCCATGGCAGCGAGCAGACGCAGTACGCCGCCAGTTTTCACGGGCGGGCGGCGGCCCGCGGCGACAGGCTGGCGCCCACCTGCCGCGACTGTCACGGCACTCACAACATCCTGCGCGCTTCCAGCCCGCACTCCCCCATTTCCACCATGGAGATTCCGCGGCTGTGCGGCGGCTGCCACCGTGAGGGAACGCCGGTCAGCCTGACGCGCCACATTCCGCAGACGAACATCCTGGGCAACTACATGGACAGCATCCACGGCGAGGGGTTGTTCCGGCGCGGGCTCACCGTGACGGCGGTGTGCACGAGCTGTCACACGGCGCATTTTGTGCTGCCGCACGACGATCCGCGTTCCTCCATCGCCAAGGCGAATATCGCCAGAACATGCACCCGGTGCCACGCGCAGATTGAGGCCGTGCACCGCAAGGTCATCCGCGGCGAGTTATGGGAGAAGGAGCCGCACCTCATTCCCGCCTGCGTGGACTGCCACGAACCGCACAAGGTGCGCCAGGTCTACTATCCCCAAGGGATGTCGAACGGCGATTGCCAGCGCTGCCATGGCGATCCCAACCTGAAAGTTGTGCGCGGAGGCGAGACCATTTCGCTGTTCGTCAGCCAGGCGGACCTGGCGGGCTCGCGGCACTCCCGCACCGCCTGCGTGCAGTGCCACACCGGCGGCACACCCTCCGAAGGCCGGCCTTGCAGCACCATGCCCTCCAAGGTGGACTGTTCCATCTGCCATGCCGACACGGTCAACCAGTACCGCGAGAGCCGGCACGGCGTCCTGGTGGCGCAGGGCAGCCCCGACGCGCCCGCCTGTCAGGACTGCCACGCTCCGCACCACACGCTGGGAAAGAACGATTCGGCCTCTTCCACCTTCTCCCGCAACGTGCCGGAGTTGTGCGCCAAGTGCCACCGCACGGGACAAAAGGCGGCCCTGCGATACACCGGCAGGCAGGTCGACATCGTCGAGCATTACACTGAGAGCATTCATGGCAAGGGCCTGCTCGAGAGCGGCTTGACCGTGACGGCGAACTGCGCCGACTGTCATACCGCCCACCACGAGCTGCCTGCCAGCGACCCGCGCTCCAGCGTCAACCGCGCCAACATAGCCCGTACCTGCGGGCGGTGCCACCGGGGTATCTTCGAGCTCTTCACGGCTAGCGTCCACAGCCCCGAGGTTACGCGCACCGGCCAGGCGCTGCCGGTCTGCAGCGAATGCCACTCGGCCCACAGCATCCAGCGCACGGACCAGTCCGATTTCCGCTTGCATATCATGGATCAGTGCGGCCGCTGTCACCGCCAGATCACGGAGGCCTACTTTGACACCTTTCATGGGAAGGTCTCCAAGCTGGGTTACCTCAAAACCGCCAAGTGCTATGATTGTCACGGCGCGCACGACATCCTGCCGGTCAATGACCCGCGCTCCCGGCTCAGCCGTGCGAATATCGTCAAAACGTGCGGCAAGTGTCACACCTCCTCGCACCGGCAGTTCGCCGGTTACCTGACCCACGCCACGCACCACGACCCCAAGAAGTATCCGTTCCTGTTCTATACGTTCTGGGGAATGACCATTCTGCTGGTGGGAACCCTGGTGGTCTCGGGTGTGCACATGCTGGCCTGGCTGCCCCGTTCCCTCGCGTACCGCAAGCAGTTCCGCAACGGGCACGGCGAAGCGGGCGCATACGTGCGGCGGTTCCAGCCCTTCCACCGCAACCTGCATCTCATGGTGATTTCCAGCTTCCTGGGGTTGGCTCTGACCGGCATGATTCTCAAGTTCTCCTACGCCGGGTGGGCCAGGGTGATGGCGCACCTGCTGGGAGGCTTCGAGGCGGCCGGGCTCATTCACCGCTTCTGCGCGGTCGCCACCTTCACCTATTTCGGGCTGCACCTCTACGACCTGGCGCGGCAGCGGCGCCGGGGCGGCAAGACCTGGCGGCAGTTCCTCACCGGTCCGGAAAGCATGCTGTTCAACGGCCGCGACTGGCGCGAATTCATCGGCACGATGAAGTGGTTTCTCGGCCGGGGGCCGCGCCCCGAGTACGGCCGTTGGACCTACTGGGAAAAATTCGACTATTTCGCCGTGTTCTGGGGCGTCGCGGTGATCGGCGGCACGGGACTATTGCTGTGGTTTCCGGAGCTGTTCACGCACGTGCTTCCCGGCCGGGCGGTCAACGTCGCCACCACCATCCACAGTGACGAAGCGCTGCTGGCGGTGAGCTTCATCTTTGTGGTGCACTTCTTCAACACGCACTTCCGGCCCGAGAGATTCCCCATCGACACCGTGATTTTCACCGGGGGCATACCGCTCGAAGAGTTCCGGCGTGACCGCCCGCGGGAATACCGGCAATTGGTGGAAAGCGGCCGTCTGGAAGAGCTCTTGATGCCGGAGCCGCCGGCCCAATCGGTGAGGTTCTGGCGCCGCCTGGGCTTCACCGCCCTGGGGATCGGGCTGATTCTCATCGGGCTGATCGTCTACGCCATGCTGTTCGCCTACCGGTAGAGGCTAGTCCAGCGACTGGACGAAGAAGTACAGGGCCGCAAACACCAACGTCGCTATCGCCAGCAATCCCGCCACCCTGAGGGACAGGCTGGCCAAACGATGGGCATCGCCCGCATCGTGCTTTATCCGCTCCGTGAGGGTATCGGACATGAATCGTTCTTCTTCCCCTGGGAAATCCGGCGCATAGACTATACCACAAATCCATCAATCAGGATCCGTAATTATTGCTCGATGGTCAATGAAACCCCGAGGTCGAGCGGCCTCAGACTGTGGACAGTTGCAAGAGGCTTCTCGTCGATTGGTTCCGACTCCAACCTCACTGGCCTAACCAGCTGAACGAAGACATCAACCAGATTGCCGACTACCTCTCGTCCCTACAGCCGAAGAATGAGAGTTGGTAGCGTCTATGCCGCGCCAGCCCCAAATCCGCTGCAGGTCTTGGAACTATCGGTCGGGGCGAGTGGATTCGAACCACCGACCTCCTGGTCCCGAACCTGATTCCGGAGCTTGTTGAGACCTGAGGAATCTGTCAGTTTCTATCTACTTTGTAATGAGTGACTTGCAATTCGCTTGTTGAGGTCCATTGAAGTCGTTGGAGCGCCGGTGCGCTGATGCCTACAGAATCGTCTACATCCGGGAAGCGCACCCTTTCGCGGACAGTCACCATGGGCGCGAAATCGAGCGGCAGGAGATACCTGTGCACGTTCCTTCGCACACCCCACGACCTTGGTCTCGAGATTCTCGCCTTGCGCCAGCAAGTGGCCGTGCTCAAGCGCAAGCATCCAAGGCCCCGACTCAACGGTGTTGACCGCATGTTCTGAATCGTGCTGCGGCGGATCTGGCCGCGCTGGATGGAAGCGCTCATCCTGGTCAAGCCCGAAACCGTTGTTGGATGGCATCGCGGCGGCTTTCGGCTCTACTGGCGCCTGAGCTCGTGTGGCGACGGGCGCAAGATCGGCGCCGACGTGTTCGATATCGTCCGGCGCGTGGCGCGCGAGAATCCCTCCTGGGGCGCTCCCAGAATTCACGGCGAACTTCTGAAGCTGGACTTCGACATTTCGGAACGCACCGTGTCGCGCTACCTGGCGCGCAGGCTGCCGCGGCCCGGCGACGCCGCCAAGAACTGGCTCGCGTTTCTGAGAAGCCATCGCGAGGCGATTGCCGCGATCGACTTCTTCACTGTGCCGACCATGACCTTCCGCCTGCTGTACTGCTTCTTCGCGATCGATCACGGAAGGCGCAAGATCCTGCACTTCAACGTGACCGTGCACCCGACGGCCGAGTGGGTGGTCCAGCAGCTTCGAGAGACGTTCGCATGCTCTCTCCCGCCTAGCCGAAGACGCCTCGCGCGCCTCTCGCGCCCGGCGAGGCGACGACATCATCTCCGAAATCCGCGCGCTTAACGTGGCCCAGAACCTCCCGGACTGCTCCCAATTCGATTGTGGCGACCGACACCTGCGCATGCGATCAGCGCGGCCGAGACCGAACACCCACGTCTGAGGCTATACCAACCAATTTGACCCATCGGAGTCGACCCGCCGCAGTTTGACCCTCTGCCTCTGTAAAGTCCACGCCCTCGGTCCTTTCAGCCTTGCTGATCTGCAGTGGGCCCCGGCTGCTGGCGATCTCATAAGCAGCGCAGAAGGTACCGTCGGCTGGCACTCCTGAGCGTATAGCCTTGCTTAGCTCGGAACTCGTGCCTCCAACCCGAATGCCACTGCGCGACGAAAACGCCGTTGATGGAAGTCCGACATTCTCGCAAGAAAGCTTGGAACTTTCAACGAGGGCAACCGGTGCCAGATAAACAGCGACAAGCGTGTCCGGAGCCCCCATGACACTCGTCGCAAAAACCACTGCCATCCCTTGGTCGTTCTTGACGCAAACACCCCTTTCGGCCTCCTCCTCATGGGCCAGCTTGCCGAGTTGAGTACGCGGAAAACGCTTCTGAACGTCCCGAATGGTGGAAGCGCCGATCGTGAAGCCCAGCACTGTCAAATCTGCTCGCCGAAGGCTACTCTGCGCCCCCGTGGCACGACAGGAATACTCCGTCTCAAAAATCGACGCCTCTCCTTCTCCCCGGAGTTCCGTACGCACCGCCATTCCGCCCAGAAACACAGCAAGAGCGACAAACCAAGGTGCAGCTAGACTCAGAGGATCTCTCTTCATATCAAACACCCAAACGCGCCGCAAGCGTAGATGGGATCGGGCCCCCAGCCGTTCGGTGAGACCATGAGGGTCCCACCACCCGAATCATTGATCGTTTGCCTTGCCCCAGGCGGCACAACAACGCAACCTTGAGAGCACGTTTGGCCCGGGCGTTTACAACCATGCATATAATAGCCCCCAGGCCGCCCATTGTCGGGAGTCCCGGCTACTGGCGTCAGGGGTAAGGAGAGCGGGCCCATACGGTTCGTGGCTGCGCCAATCTTGTAGACGCCCCATGGAAGCGGCCCCGTATCCTCAGTGTACTGGCAGTCTGAGTTGTTGACACATCTCGGGACCTGACCCTCGTTGCCCCCGGCATAACCATGAACGTCCACAACCTGTTCATGGGAGCTGTCGTCAAAACACACCAACATTCCAGTGTTTTGCCCGTAGTAGCACGTAACCGTCAGGCCAGAAGCATCCTTAAACATCGTCGGAGCGTCAAGTGCATATCGATAGAAGTTAACACCTCCCATAAATCTTAATGGATCCTCACTCACGAACCTTTCGAGCTGCGGATTATAGTATCTTGCCCGGTAATAATACAGCCCAGTTGTATCTAACTCGCGGCCAGTGAAATTCAGGTTGCTTGCGCCGCCAGCGCCCGTAGAACTGGTGCCTCCGAAAGGATCATACGTGAACTGCGTCGTCACCTTAGCTGCCTGATCCGTCATTGCAATCGTGCTGCCCATGGCGTCCGTAAGGAACATCGAGCCTCCGCTCGAGTCCGTCCGCGCCAAGTACTCATCGACTCCTGCCGTCAAGAGATTGAGAACCGGAGCCGCGCCCACCTGTTCCTGAACTGGGTTGACGCCGTCGTATAAATAGTTCGTCGTAACGGCCGAAATCGTTACTCCCGTCCTCCGCCCGATACCGTCGTATGCAAATTGTACGCCGCCCATTATAACCAACTCACCACGAGCATTCCATCCGTACGTGCTTTTGCTGTCGCTCAAAGTGTTGCCGTTGGCGTCGTACGACAAGCTTGCCGATCCAACATCCACAAGCCGGTTGTCGGCATCATAAGCAGCGCCGCTCATAGCGGCTGGCAAGGCGGTCCGTGCGAAGCTACCCGTTATAAGGTCCCGGTGACCAGTGAGATCGTAGTCGTATGCCAAATCGCCAAGTCGGACCGCTCCCGCCATGTACGTGATGGCCGAGAGCTGGCCAGCAGGGTCATACGGCTGTTGGGACAGTCCGGCCAACGCTAATTCGGCGGGCGTGTAGAGCAGTGCAAACGCCAACACAATACCTTCAATGGCGCTTTCCATTTCATTGTCCTCCTACAAGCCGGATAGCCACGCGCTCTGCGGTGGATATCGGCCAGCCCTCTGGTTCTCGGAATGATTGCCCCCGCTGCTTTCCAACGTCTCTTTCCCTGCTGCTCGAGACAACAGTCAGTGCAAGGTCAACGAGCTCGCCGTCAGATGGGGCGTACCTTGAATTCCCAACTTGTGCCTGCCTCCTCCACGTACGGTCCGGGCGGATTAGCTCCGTTTGTGTCGAGCCCTGGTCTTGAAGGTACCAGCCGGATTCCCGCGACTTTGTCCACAGGAGCGATCTGAGCTGGCCACTCGAAACCAACGCAGAATCCCTGCCCTCCACAGAGATGGTGCAGAATCCCTCTTGTTTCCTGACGCAATCAACCTGACCGTTCGTGTGCGGATAGTCCAAACTGTTCGTTCCTTCGTCGCTGACGCTGAAAGATAATGTGGTGCCCGACTGGACGAGGAGCCCCGGGGATAGGCTCTGTGATTTCGGCACGACGCGGCCCGGCTCGATACCGGGGTTCTCAACTGGAGCCGCGACTGAATCCAGGTGCTGTGCCGCAAGCCGATCTTCGGCCTCCGCCAACGGGAGGTAGTCCAAGTTTGGAACAGCATAATGAATGTCGAAACCCATGAACGCCGCGGCAATTGACAATCCGGCCGCAACAACAACTGTGAGGATCACGTTCTTCCATCTGACCTTTTCCTTTGCAAAACGCTGCCCGAGACCCAACATCACGGCCGCTGCGACAAGACTACCCGCTGCCCCAATCAGAATGCTAGTCAGCAATTTCCCGTAAGCTCCGGTCATGCAAGCGATTATACATCGGGACCTCCGGCAGTGCTTTTTCCATTGATGCCGAGCGTCTCGGACGGCCTAGCAGGTCACCGATCCCCCGAGGTTCGGGGTCCGGCGCCGGTGGTGTAGATGATTCTGCGTGCAACGAACCCACAGGGTTCAACATTCGGGATCAAATGCAGGCCGCCAGGACGGCGCACCATGCTTCGGCCTATACTCCACCGCGCTGGAGCGAATCCGGGCGCGTCTAGAGCGGCGCCAACTCGATCGTCTCTGCGGCGAGATGGGAATTCCCGCGACTTCGAGAGCCACTGACCAGGCGGCTCCTCGATAGGACGGATCGCCACCTTGCCGACGCTGACGGGGTAGCTGCCAGCCATGGGCGCAGCGAAATCAGGCCAGTAGGAGGTTCGAGCGATGAAATGTCTGTGGAATATGCTGAAGAGGCAGGAGTTACCGGTCTTGGCGTTCTCTGGCAGGGCGACAACTGCGCCCTGAGGGAACGACGACTTCCGAAAAACCACCGCAGTGCGCCGGATCAGAGGATCACATCTCGGTGTATACTGAACAATAATTGCGGAGTCCAAAATGGACGTTCCGGATAGCACACGTCTTTCCAGCGAAAAAGCGCCGCAAAAGGAAGGCCTATATGGCACATCGCCAGATCAAAGCCAGGTTGCTGTGGAAACTCCTCTTCGCATCCCTGGCCCCCGTCGCACTCAGCGCGCAGGGAGGGGGAGCAGCTGGTACACCTCCGAGCGCGCAAGCCGCATCGCCCTCAGTTACGGTGACAATAAGTCCAACAACTCAAGGCGTTGTGATCGGGGCCACGCAGCAGTTTACGGCTTCCGGTGCCGTTACTTGGAGCGTCAACCAAGTCCCGGGCGGAAACGTTAACGTCGGTACGATCTCGCCCGCAGGGCTATACACAGCGCCTGCCGCTGTCCCTGTCCCAAGCGCGGTTGCAGTTACGGCCACAAGTGTCGCGGACTCGAACCAATCTGCTTCGGCAACAGTCACCGTCCAACCCGCTGGAGCCAGGCCGCCAGGGGTGCCCATCAGCGTCAGTCCTTCGGTGGTACAGCCAACGGGCGGCAAGCTGCCATCTTCTGCGCTGGTATCAGTATCTGTAGTCGGTTGCAATGACAACTCCGGCCTCGACTTGGCCACGGGCGGATATACGCTTGGGATGACTGGTGTTGGGCTTACATTCTCGACACCATCCTTCTCTAAGTGCTTTATGACATCAAATCTGACCTTTGCGCCGGGTGCGGCCCCGGGCACATTTTCAGTTGTCCTTTTCGACGGCAAGAAGCCTGTTGGCAAAACAGAGTTCGGAATTCTGGACACTACAGCTAGTCCCATTCCGAGTGGGTTAGCTCCCCAAGTCGATGCGAGTTTTGGGGTCGTCGGGCAGAAGATTTGTTCCGACACATTCGGGAAACGAGTGGCAGACAGTTTATACTGCGTATCCATTCGAATTGGTAACAATTCGGGACACCCACTCCAAATTGCCGGAGTCGGTTTTGCAACTCGGCTCAAGAGTCTGCCCGGCGCTCCCGTCGTCACCTTGGCGAACAACACTTACGCTTCAACGCGAGCTGTCTTGCTGAGAGAGTCTGTTCTGAGCGGTCGAAACATACTGTATAATTCGCTCCAGGCAGCAGGGTTGCTCATGTCTTCATTTACTCCGTATTTTGTGAACCCGACCCGAAAGAGTCATTTCGCTGTCGCCGGCGCTATTGTCGGCGGAGCCGCTCTTGAAGCATTTAACATTGTGGCTCCAGACCGTGTCGTGGGCCAGCTGAATAATTTGGATGACCAGAGCTTCCGAGATAACCAGATTATTCCAAATAACTATCAAATAGTCACGACGGTCTTTGTCGAGAAAAGGGCTCTTGGCGAGGCACTCGCAGACCTAATGATCCAACTGCAGAGCGCGTCTACGATGAAGGCCGCTCAGGGGCAACTCGATGTCGATGCCCAGAGAATGTCATCCGAGGACTACAAGAACACAAAGGCTTTGTTGAGCACGCTGAACGACAGTGCATCTGCAACGGTGAGGAATTCCCAGCGCCCAGTTTTCCACAAGGGAACGTTCAGTCCGCTTTTGGTGAAACTCGCTCTGGGAAGTGTCGTTATCGTTGGAGACCAAATCGAGTATTTGCAGCGTGTGCAGGTGCAAGGGAATGCTTCCCAGCCCGGACCGCCCTCGGGGGTTGCGGTGACGATCAGTCCGACGGCTCAGAGCGTTGTCGTAGGGGCGACACAGCAGTTTGTCGCAACAGTGACAGGAAGCACCAACACCGCGGTCGCATGGAGCGTGAATGGCATTGCAGGAGGAAACGCAACCCTGGGCACGGTCTCAAGTGCTGGCCTCTATACCGCTCCCGCAGTCATCCCCACGCAGAACCCTGTGACGGTGAAAGCCACAAGCACAGCTGACCCGAGTCAGTTCTCCTCGGCGACGGTCACAGTCACCGCGAGTCCCATCACTGTTGCGATATCGCCCACATCTGCCAATGTGGCCAAGACCGGGACACAGCAATTTACGGCCGCGGTTGCAGGTAGCACCAACACCGGCGTCGCTTGGAGCGTGAATGGCGTTGTCGGGGGAAATTCCGCAGTCGGCACAATCACCTCAGGAGGCCTCTATACGGCTCCTTCATCTGTGCCCAATCCAAGCACGGTCACTGTGACTGCCACCAGTGCGGCAGCGGTGACTCAATCTTCATCGGCGACGGTAGCGATTCACTGACAAATGCCGCCTATGTTCTTGTCCCCGGTCACTGCGCAGGGACCGCAGGTGAGAACATGGATTCGGCGTGGGTGCGAAGCATGTCTACCGATGATGCTTCCTGCCGCTCCAGTGCCTCGGAAGCGCTGCAACTCGGCCAGTTGCCGGCAGCCAGTGAGGCGTCCAAAATCTCAGGCAACAACTCCGCCACTGTCCTCAGCCGTTCTGCCTTGCGCCGATTGACGGCATCCAGGGGTGCCCGAGCACGAACGGCCTAGTCTGGTCTCGCCGTTGTTGCCGAGGTCCAGCCAGTAGTGACCTGCCCGGCGGCGGTCCGTTACCCAGCAGGCAGGCGACGGACTGATGGGGACCTGTGCCGTCGCCGCCCAGGGAACGCGCACGCGGAAGCGCGAAGCGCCCCATCTTCACCGCAATCACGGTGGTCGCCCTCGTCGGCGCCGCCCAAGGGCTCATGCCACTTGTTGACAGCGATGCAGTGGAGCGTAGTAGGCCCCGAAATGTCCCCAAGGAAGCTCTGCCCGTCGGTGGCGCCCTGCGCTGGTGGCAGCATTGCGAGTACGACTCAAAGCGACAGGTCGATGACTGCCAAATCTGGAATCGTGGCGGAGTCATGTTGGAGCAGGGCGAGTTTGTGCCATATGACGGAGGGGCAGTTGGCCGGGCCAGGCGCCCAGATTAAATCGGACATTCCTGTCGATATTCCTTGACAATGCAGAGTAAGAGGTCCATTATGCTGTCTAAGATCCCTTTCTACCGCTCGGAGGTGGCAATATGCGGCGTGTGGTTGCTTGCTTATTGGCATGCGTGCCCGTCGGCGCCCTGGCGCAGTCCAAACTGATGTCGCAGCCCTATTCCCCAACTAGACTGGAACAATACAGCGCCTTTTGCGCGCTGTGGCGAACGGACGTGACATTTCGCAGCACAATTCGGATTTCCAATCAGCTCGCGGCCTCCCCGATCGATGTGACGCCGACCCTTTACATGGCGGACGGAACGGCACTGGACCTGCCGCCGGTTCACGTCGCGCAATCGGGGGTCGCGACCGTGGATGTAAACTCCGCTCTGGCGCAGGTCCCGGCCGATCTACAGGCGCATGTGTCCACCTTCGGCAGCGCCGCGATCCGGTACCGGTACGATTGGCAAGGCGCGGCGTACGCCACGATGTCGATTCTAGACCTCACGCGAAGTTTGGAGTATTCCTACCCGTTTGTTTTCCCGCCGGGCCAGGGCACTGGCGAACAGGGCTTGCCAGCGCCCGTCAGGGCCGCGAGGGACGCCGCCAACGCGCAAACGTACGAGGGCTTGTGGTTTCGCAATACCGCCGCGGCGGGCGGGTTTCTGGCCTTGGCGAACACTTCCGAATCCGCACTCGGCGTGAGCCTGGGCGTATCAGGTCTGAGCCAGCCGGCGGGTAGGTCAATCTCGCTCTCCAAGCACAGCACGGCTCTGATCGACCTGAAAACCTTTTTCGCGGGCGACAGCGCCATGGCGGGAGGGATCACGATCACGCAGACTGGCCCGCCGGGCGCGCTGCAACTTGCGGGCGGACTCCAGGACCTGACCACGGGCTACTCGACCAACCTGCCCTTCGCCGTGGCCCAAACGGCAACCGGCGGCGGTGCGGTGCGGCAGTACGCCAGCGTGGGTCTGATGGTAAACCAGCAGGACCCGCTGCTGAACTTTCCCACCGGAGTGGTTTTCTATCCCTACGCTTTCTTCCGCAACATTGCGGGCGCAAGCCGCACGGTGCACATGGGCATCTACTACGAGGACGGCGGGCACCCCAAGAGCCTGCCCTTGCCGGACTTGACGCTGGCGCCCGGCCAGGTCGCCATCCTGTCGATCCACGACGTTCTTACCGGCCAGCCGCAAGTGGAGTCGATGAACCTGACCTTCACGTACACCGGGAATCACGGGGACGTCATCGCGGCCACGGGCAGCACGGACGCAACGGGAAACTACGTCTTTCCGGTGGGTCCGCAGGCGGTGGCGCCCTCCGGGCCCAGGACGTCGGTATACTGGCTGGCGAGCGGCGGCTTCGACACGATGTACACGGTCTGGAATCCGGGCAGCGACGCGGAAGATCTGCTGGCCACGCTCCATTACGGGACGGCCGGCGCGGCGTACAAGATGCCTCTGCACCTGGAGCCGTACGCCTCGGAGATGATCGACATCGGCGAGGTGATACGGACACGGGCGCTGGATCAGGACGGCAACACGCTTCCGCCGGACGCCGGCCAGGGGAGCGTGACGATTGGAAGCCCCGCCGGAGCGCCCGAGGACCCGATCAACGTGGTGTTCGCCGGAGGCATTTACAATCCGCAGAAGGCGACGTGCGGAAGCACGTGCGAGGTATGCTCCGGGACCACAGGGAACCTGGTTAACCCCTCGAGCCCTACGATTGCTGACCCAGAGCAGGAGCAGTTCACCTTCTCCTACATCTGGTTCGACGGGAGCCAGCACGATGTGACCGGCTTGTCCGGCTGGAGCACCGACAACACTTCGGTTCTGACGGTCCAGACGCAGGGGCAGACGCCGGGGCTGGGTTCGGGCGTTGGTCCCGGCCAGGCGCACGTCATGCCGGTATACCCCCCAGAACCCGTCGAGCCGCCCGCCTTCATCCTGGCCGTCAACGCAGGCCAGATCTGCACCCCGCCCCCAAACCCAGCGTGTCCGGGGGCCCCGCAGATCATCGGTTCAGGGACCGCCACGGTGCAGTCACCCAATGGCGCGGGATACGTTAAGCAGATCAGCGCGGGTCCTCTCACGCAAGCCCAGTGCGCCCAGCTCGGGGCCCCTGCAGGCTCGGCGGGCTACCAGCGCTGGGTCACGCTGCAGCTCCAGGACTCCGCGGGGAACCCAATCCAGATTGCCGGAATCGCTGTCGCGGACCACCTCACGGCACCTGTACCTAATGCCTTAGGCCTGCCCGCGACCGGAACGACGGGCAGCACGAACACCAATGCATCCGGACAATGGCCGGATCAGTTCTACACGTGTTCAACGGCTTGCCCCGCCAGCAATGGAACGGTGAACGTCAGCCAATCCTGGACTGCGAACGGCAAGCCGATGGCAAACGTCAATTCCATTGTGTACTCATGCAGCTCGATCACGATCAACGGTAACTAGGTATGCGCCAAATGCGAGTTCTCACAACCCCGGTTTTCTGCTTGACGGTGCTCCTCCTCCCGTGCTGGACGCTTCCCCTCATCGCGCGAGCACACCCGCCCATTGAGGGGGCCGGAATCGCAGACAGAGGTGTGCATGGGTTCGACGTTGAGGGTCTCAGCCTGCTCGACGCCCTCTTGCAGTTGGGTCGACAGGCGCGCGTTCCGCTGGGGATCGAATACCTGGACCCGGCGGACCTCGAAAAGTCCGTCACTCTCCACGTCAGCGAGTCGTCCGTCGGCCACGTCCTCCGGGCCATATTGGACCAGCGAGCCGGTTACACATGGACCGTCGATGACGGCGTTGTGCACATTGGGCACGCGGGCCTGCTTTCTGGTGGCGCCAACCTTTTGGATCATGTGCTCCAGAAGTTTGTGATAGGCGAAACGGAACTGACGACCGCGGCCGACCTGATGCTCCCCGGGCAGCTCAAGCGCGAGATGAGCGCTCCGAGGGTCCCGTCCGGGGTCAGCGGCGTGTACGGAAGTGCTCCCGGCGGGAGACCCGAAGATCGGGTCGGACCGCTCGATTTGGAGAACGTAACAGTGCGCGAGGTCTTGAATCGCCTCGTCAGTGCGCGGAACAATGCAGCATGGGTCATCCTGGTCCCCCCGAGCCGTCTGGACCGATTCCCTTCCGACGGCCTCTGGTACATTATCGAGTACGAAGCGCCCCAGGCTCGTTGGAGCGGGGTCATTGGAAGCTTGTTGCGTGAGAACTGGGCGCCGGAAAGGACCCAGCAGCCAACCCAGAAGTAGTGGAGGCGGTCCCAGGCTGCAGCCGGAGTCCCACCGGAGCGTGCGTTATCACCCGATATCGGTAGCCAACTCCGCGGGCTTGCCCACTGCTCGCTGCTGCAACCGTGCGCGAAGCTCCCGCAGTGTGATCCCGAGGTAACGCGCGAACGTCTCCGCGAGGCTTTCCTGTCCAATTCGGACGAACCCGACCCGTGCGAGCCCGTCCCTAATCAGCTCGTAGGCCGACGGGCCCGAGGGGGCTGGCGCCGGAGGTGCGAGTCTCCGCTCCAGCTCTTGAACCCGCCTGAGGATCGGCTTCATGGGATATTAGCGCTTATTGGCCTACTAGCGCCCGGAGGGCGCCGGAGTTCGTTTGCGCGCGACCACCGCGAGCTACAAAGTCGTTTGTAGTCGGCTAGTTGGCGCCTATGCCGTCTTGCGACGGCGGATCAGACTGAAGGATGCCAGTCCGATGCCGAGTAGGATGAGCGATGTGGGCTCAGGCACCGCATCGTCAGCCAGGACGGAAATGTCGCCGTCGCCGAATATACCCTGGCCTCCATTGAAGCTCCCAATCAGGGCGGTAACGTCCTGGGGCTCCCCCGTCGTCTGAAGGCAGGCTGTGGTCGGTCCGGCGATGCAAGGCGTCCCTATCGCGCTATTGCCCGAGAAGAAGCCATCAAACTCGAGCGAGTCACCTGCATATTCAGGTGAATCGTGACCCGCGTCGCTGAACAGAACGTCGGTAATGATGCCGGCGCCATTCGTGAAATCAATAATGAAGACGGCGCCGAATACCGCCGAGTCCCAATCCAGGGTGGCCGCGACGCCTGTGTCGCCGCTATTGATGGTGCCCGAGAAGGGAGTATAGAAGCCATCCGACGCAATCACCTGGTCGATCACAGCCCCGTAACTCGATAGCGAAGCCGCCAGCAAAATCGCCGTTGCAGCCAGGACCTTCGGCAATGCGTTCATGGTGATCGCCTCCGTGTTGGATTGTGCGTCGAGTCTATACTCTTAGCACATTCTTACAGTCAAGTCCATAGGTTCGAGTACCAGTTCATCGGTGCGGACCCTCGCGATACTGCCGATCAGCCACGGGCCGCGCGCCGCCGGCAACCCCCGCACTTCCAGTTGGCCGTCCTCCGGCGCGCGGAACGGTGAAGCGGACGCCGCCAACACGGCTTCCATCCGTGGCGACGAAGTGGACGTTGATGACCACCGGTTCGCCAGCCGGTATGAGGCGAGTTTCCAGCCGCTCCAAACGCCGAACTAGACTTCTGGTGATCATCTTCGTTGTCTCCGGCCTCCGTCAGCCTCCCACCTGCGCTAGATCCTTCCCAGACAGTTCTTCCCGCGCCGCGCCGGCTGCGACGAGGGCGTCGACCGCTTCCAGCGGTATGCGGCCTGTCTCGCCCTGCGCCTGTCCGCCAAGGAGCCGCTCAATCCTGTGCTCCCAATAATCGCGCCAGTCCTCGGAATGGGGAGCCAAGCCGCTGCTGTCCGTCAGTCGCGTTTCGAGCTTTCGGACTCGCCTGAGAAGATTCGCCATGCCTGCCCGCAATCCGTCACGTTCACTGTATCGGGAAACCTTCGAGCCACCTGTCCAGTGCCTCCTCGGTCACCTCGCCAGGACCCTCGTTGCTTCCGTCCAGCTCCACCATCTCGAACAACGTGCCGTCGGGCCAGAGCGTCCTGGTGCACGTAGCGTTCTCCAAGCTCTTCCCGGCGCCCGCGCTGCACACGAGGATTCGGAAACGGTCTCGCGGCCGGTCCACCGACCCGAATTGGTCCTCAAGCCGGCGGATTCGTCTCATGACCGCAGTCATCGCTGCTGCTCTCCACTGGCCGTCGCTGCTTCAAGTGCCGTCACGCGCGCGTCGATATCTTCGATCTCGATGGCCTTGGCCGTGTGCCCTAACACGATATCCGCGGCGCGGAGCCGCGTGGACGCCGGCGCGCTGGCATCGACCATGATCTTCAGCACAGCGGAAACTGCCGCGCTCGACGCCTGGTGAAGGCGAGCTGTGGCCTGCCCGTAGGCCGCCCGGCGTGCCTTCCGATAGGCGTTGTCGAACTCCGGTTCCTTCATCCAGCGCAGGAGGGTGTTGGGTGCGATCTCGATCGAGCGGGCGGCCTCCTCCAGATTGCGCTGGGTGAGCAGCGCGGCAACCGCCTCCTCCTTCTTCCGCCCGAATTTCGAGCCGTGACCCTTCATCTGACGCAACCTGACGCAATCTGCCGGCCTGCATCGCCGTTCCATCGCCCTGAGCGATTCCCTGCACAATTGCCTTGCTTTTCAATCGCTTCGGAGTGATCCATGTCATGACCGCGCAGAGCGTGGCACCAAGGAGATTCAGAATGACGTTTACGATAGACAGCGACAACAACATCACGGCGTTTGGCTCTGCAGAAGAAGCCGCCGCCGCAACCAGCACCCCCTTCGATACCTTCGCCAGCCAGAAGGAACTGGCGGCGCTGCTCGCCGGCTGGCCAGCCGAGCGCCTGGTGGCCCTCTGGAACAGCCTTCCGGGCGTCGAGCCCGTCGACGGCTTCAAGAGCGCCAAGGTTGCCGCCAAGCGCATCTGGGCGCGCCTCCAGGCCTTTGGCGAAGCTGCGAAGGCTGCCGCAGAACCGTTGAAGCCCAAGGCGCCCAAGAAGGCCAAGGGCCGCGCACAGGCGGCCAAGGGAGCGCCTGCCAAGGGGAAGGCGAGCAAGAAGACCACCCCCGCGAAGAGCGCGCCCAAGGGCAAGAAAGCCGCCAAGGCGAAGGACAGCGCCGGGCCGCGCGAAGGGAGCAAGACCGCCCAGGTGGTCGCCATGCTCCAGCGCAAGAACGGCGCTACGCTGGCCGAGATTATGAAGACGATGGGCTGGCAAAAGCACACGGTCCGCGGGTTCATGGCCGGGGCGATGAAGAAGGCCGGCTACAAGGTCGAGTCCTTCAAACCCGAGGGCGGCGAGCGCACCTACCGGATCAACCCGTAGCATCGCCCGCCCCCTTCCTGGCCCGCCCGGCTCCGGTCGCGGCGGGCTTTTCTGCTTCTCGCTGCCCCACTTCCTGTTCGATCAGCCGCCGCTCCGCGTGCCAGTCCGCGAGCGCCAGGGAGAGCCCTTGCACGTCCGGGTGCCCGGCCCGGAGCTGGGCTTCGATGGCCGCGATCTCCTGGCGGCAACGTGCGATTCATGCCGCCGCCTTCCGGCGCTCCTCGGCGATCTCGTCGAACGTGCGGCCATCGCCGTCGAGCGTGGCCTTCTGGTTGCTTAAAGATTGCCAGCGCTGAACTGCGACATCGATGTACTTGGGATCCAACTCGAGGCCCAGGCAGACGCGCTCAGTGAGCTCCGCGGCGGCGAGGGTCGTCCCTGATCCAAGGAACCCGTCGTAAACCAACTCCCCCCGCCTGGTGTGGTTCAGGATCGGGCGCCGCATCAACTCGACCGGCTTTTGGGTTGGGTGATCGAACTTCTCCTCGTCCGAGCCGCCCATGATGAATTTGGGCGAAGGACAAGCCCAGATCGTGGAGTTCTCGCCGGCCTTGCCGTACCACGGCGCGTTCTTCTTCCGGACGTACCAACATGGCTCATGCTGAAACCAGTAATGCGTGCGCGTGAGCACCGTGCGCTGCTTGTCCCAGATGATCTGCTGGTGGTGCAGGAAGCCGATCCGCAGGAGTCCATCGAGCACTTCGCGCGTGAAGACGCTGGCGTGCCACACGTAAGCGATCTGAAGGCTTGGTACGAGCGCGAACGCCGCCGACCAGTCGGCGCGCGTGTCCCCGGAGATGGTTGTCTCGGTGTGCCCCTCCGTGCGGTGCTTCATGTAGCTGGCTTCCGCAGGTCCGCAGCCATTGAGGCCGGCGCGGTCGCGCCATTCAGAGTCGAGCTCGATCCCGTAAGGAGGGTCCGTGACCATCAAGAACGGTTTGCGGTCGCCCAGCAGCCGCGCCACGGCCTCCGGGCTGGTGGCATCGGCGCAGTGGACCCGATGTTGGTTGCGCCGGTTGCCGCAGAGCCACAGGTCGCCCGGTCGGGACACTGGATTCTCTGGCAGTGGCGGCGCGACGTCGGCTTGCTCGTCGTTGCCCGGGAGGGTCAGAAGGTCTTCCAGTTCTCGGGGATCGAAGCCGGTGAGCGAGAGGTCAAAGTCGGCCGCGGCGAGTTCCTGCAACTCCAGGGAGAGAAGCTCTTCGTCCCAGTCCGCCCACGCCACCGATCGATTCACCATGAGCCGAAAAGCTTTGACCTGGGCCGGCGTCCACTCATCGCAGAGGATGACGGGGATTGCAGTCGTGTCTCCACCGGGCCACGATCCCAGCCTGCGCGCGGCTTTCAGGCGCAGATGGCCATCCACGACCTCGCCGTCGCTGCGCGCCAGCACCGGCACCTTGAAGCCGAATTCGCGGATGCTGCTGCACATGCGATCCACCGCGGCGTCGTTCTTGCGGGGATTGCGGGCGTAGAAGACGAGCCGGTCGATGGGCCAAACCTGAACTTGGGGGGAGATCGTTGTCTGCGCAAGCATGCCTCACCTTCCGATACATCAAAAGTGGAGGTGCCTTTCGGAGGGTGCGCTTTGCGCTGGCCTGTCGAACCGAGCCTCTAGGGCGATTATACTCCCAGAACAATTCGATGTACAGGTGTTTTGGACGCCTTGGCTGTGGTGCTCGCGAGAACTGTGCGCCTTGATACACTTCAGCCATCAGCATGTTGACCTCAGCAGCGCTTCGCGGTGGGTTGGCGGTCTGCTATCTGCTGTTGGGCATCTTCGTTCTTGCAACTGGGCACACCCATGGACGAACTTTCGTTGGCATAGCTTTCCTGGTGCTGGGCACCTGGTATGCCGCCGGCTTTGTCGCTCAAAGAAGGACTGTGCGCTAAGCTCCCAACTTCCTGATGAGCCGGTTCGCAGGCAACGCCGCGGTGCTGGGACCAGTTCCTGGCGGCGCCGCTATTGTGCCGGCGGGCGCGAACGGCGCCATCAGCATCTTCGTCATCAAGCAGACCCGCGTGATTCTGGATATCAACGGGTATCTTGCACCCTGACGCTTCAACTCAGCTTTTGCGCGCAATGAGACCCAGGACGGGCATCAGCAGCAGGAGGAAGAAGACGACCCCCAGTGTCCAGTTCAGCCACTTCTTCCCGGGCCGATTGACCCAATAGCAGAGCAGCGCGGAGAGCAGGAGCGCCTGGGGCACAACCTCCAGCCACCCTCTCATCTGACCCAGGATGGGCAGGCGGGTGTAGATCATTCCCTCTACCGATCCGGGCGCCGGTCCGAACGTGGAGAGGATGCCGAGCGCTACCAGAATCCACCACATGAGCAGCCAGCCGTTCTTCTTCCCGAACAGACTCTCTCGCAGTGGATAGAAGACCAAGGCGAATACCAAGCCCCGAATCGGCTGGAACAACGGGCCCGCCATAACCCACGGATCACTGATTTGTCGCATCCAACAGGCCACCTCGGGGCGGGCGAAGGCGGCCCTGTAGTCAAGGAAGAAAGAGGCAAGCAGTCCCATGAAGAAATAGGTGATGGTGTGCGCCACGACGGTCCTAGCGACCAGTCCCCGAAAGTGTGGTTGAGGGGTGTCCATTTGGTCATTCGAGCACGGGCGTGCGCCGGAATCAAGCATGGATCGTCTACCAGGGCTGACACGCGGGAGTTCTGCGAACGGGAAGTTCTTGCGTTGGTACGGCAGGCCAGTCAGCAGTTGACCAATTCGTGGCGGATCGTGCGAAGCACTGGGGGGAAACTGGGGGTACCCCAGGGGATAAGGATAAGGAAATATGGGTAAGGATGGGTAAATCGCGATGGGCGCACCCAGCTTGGGCGTGGCGCGGCAAGTGGCGTGTTTGCTAAGGGGTGCGTTGAAACTAAAGGACTTATTTTGGCTCCTCAGGTAGGACTCGAACCTACAACCCTTCGGTTAACAGCCGAATGCTCTACCATTGAGCTACTGAGGAGCAACTGGTTGACAGTCCTCATTAAAACAAACCGGACGGCGGAGTGTCAACCTTAGGTAGTGGGGTCATGACCCCACTACCCAACCTTAGAAGCGGCCGTCGTTTCTTTGGGATGCGGTGCGCCGGCCCCGGTTGTTCGCACGGCCGCGCGGGTTGAAAATGGGACAGGCGCATGCACGTCTACGTGGGTCTTTCCTACCTCGCTTGGGCGGTCATCGGCTGGGGCGGAGTCGCCGGGACCTTGCCGAACACGAGGCTTTCATGCGCCCCGCCGACGTTCGCAGGACGCTCGTTCACCTCCGCGACGTCGACCGCGTGGCTATTGTGTTGGGCGCCGCCGGCGTGGTTTCGCTCCTGCTGATCGCGGCCGCCTGGGCCTTCGGCTGGCTTTGAGCTTCCCCGGCCGTCTCTCCGGCGTCCGGCTGCCGCTTCTGCACAACGGCGGGCTTGTAATGGTTCTGAGCACCGCCCGCCGCAACCACCTGTCCCCTCTCGCTGAACGAGTCGTGCGGGCTCTTCGGCTGGCTTTGAATGTCGGTCCGCCCGGACCCTCATGCTAAAATTGTTAGTTCTTCATGCAACTTGAGAAAGTCTATGAGCCCCAACGGTTTGAACCGCACTGGGCAGCCTGGTGGATCGACTCCGGCATCTTCCGCGCCGGAGGGGCCGCCGGCCGTTCGTTCTCGCTCGCCATTCCCCCTCCCAACGTAACCGGCTCGCTGCACATCGGGCACATGCTCGAGCACACCGAGATCGACGTCACCGTCCGCTGGCACCGCATGCGCGGCGACAACACCCTCTGGCTCCCCGGCACCGACCACGCCGGAATCGCCACCCAGATGCTGGTCGAGCGCAAGCTGACCGCCGAGGGCATCGACGGCCGCCAGCTCGGCCGCGCCGAGTTCGAGAAGCGAGTCTGGGAATGGAAAGAGCGCTACGGCGGAACGATCAAGGCCCAGATGATCCGCATGGGCGCCAGTTGCGATTGGAGCCGCGAGCGATTCACGCTAGATCCCGGCCTCTCGCGCGCCGTGCGCGAGGTCTTCGTCCGCCTCTATGAGAAGGGCCTCATCTACCGCGGCGAGTACATGGTGAACTGGTGCCCGCGCTGCCAGACCGCGCTCTCCGATCTCGAAGTCACGCACGATCCCAAGCCCGGCAACCTCTGGCACATCCGCTATCCCGTCAACGGAACGAACCGTGTGCTGGTGGTCGCCACCACGCGGCCGGAAACCATGCTCGGCGACACCGCCGTCGCCGTCAATCCGAAGGACAAGCGCTACCTCGACCTGCACGGCGCCACGGTCCGTCTGCCTCTCATGAACCGCGACATTCCGGTGATCGCCGACGAGGTGGCCGACCCCGAATTCGGAACCGGCGTCGTAAAGGTCACGCCCGCCCACGACCTCAACGACTTCGAGGCCGGCCGCCGCCACAACCTGCCGAAGATCCAGGTGATCGACGAAACCGGCCGCATGACCCCGGCTGCCGGCGCTTACGCCGGGCTCGACCGCATGACGGCGCGCGAACGCGTGGTCGACGACCTCGGGAAGCTCGGCCTGATCGAGAAGATCGAACCCTACGAGCTAAGCCTCGGCCGCTGCCAGCGCTGCAAGACGCCGGTCGAGCCGCTAGTCTCCACGCAGTGGTTCGTGAAAGCGAAGCCATTGGCGGAGCCGGCCATCAAGGTTGTGGAAGAGGGCCGCATCCGGTTTACGCCGGACAACGTCACCAAGACTTATTACGAGTGGATGTATAACATCCGCGACTGGTGCATTTCGCGCCAGCTCTGGTGGGGCCATCGCATCCCCGCCTGGTATTGCCGCGATTGCGGCCAGATCGTCGTTTCGCGCACCGACCCCAACGCCTGCCCGTGCGGATCGGCCCGCCTCGAGCAGGATCCCGACGTGCTCGACACCTGGTTCAGCTCCGGGCTATGGCCGTTCTCCACGCTAGGCTGGCCGGACCAGACCGAAGACCTCAAAACTTTTTACCCCACGTCGCTGATGATCACCGGTTTCGACATCCTGTTCTTCTGGGTGGCGCGGATGATCATGCTCGGCCTCGAATGTACCGGAGACGTGCCGTTTCGCGAGGTCTACATCCACGCCCTGGTGCGCGATGCCGAGCGGCAGAAGATGTCCAAGACCAAAGGCAACGTGGTGGACCCGCTTCTGGTCACCGAGAAATACGGCACCGACGCCGTGCGCATGGCCTTCCTGCGCGCCGCCGCCCCGGGCACCGACATCGTCTTTACCGACGAGCGCATGGAGAGCGCCCGCAACTTCGCCAACAAGATCTGGAACGCCGCGCGCCTGATCTTCATGAACATGGAGCGCTCGGGCATCTCGAGTTGGGTGCCCGCGGAAGGCGCCGCCCTGCTGCCGGAGTTCAACTCTCCGGGCCTCGAAGCGCCGCTCGAGGACCGCTGGATCTTCAGCCGGCTGAATCAATGCGCGGACCTGATGAACCGCGCCATCGACCGTTACCGTTTCCATGAGGCCGCCGAGCTGGTCTGGCAGTTCTTCTGGCACGAGTTCTGCGACTGGTATCTCGAAATCAAGAAGCTGCGGTTCGAGCCCGACTCGGGCCTGACCACCGACTGGCGCAACCTGCTCACCGTTTTCGAGGCGGCCCTGCGGCTCCTGCATCCCATCATGCCGTTCCTCACCGAGGAGCTGTGGCAGAGGCTCCTGGCGAACGCCGGTGAGCGGCCCGTTTCCATCGCCGTCGCCTCCTACCCCGAGTACGATTCTCATGCCGCGGATCACGCCGCCGAGCGCGACATGCAGATCCTCCAGGACATTGTTGTCATGGTCCGCAACCTGCGCGCCGACTTTGCGCTCGATCCCAAGCAGGAGTTCGATGCCGTGCTGGTTTCCTCCGGCGCGGCGGCCGAGGTGGCGCGCGCGCAACTCGGCGTCATCCAAGGGTTCGCCAGGGTGACGCTCGATGTGCGTTGCGACGGCGCCGGAGCCGCGGGCGTGAAGCGCTCCACGTCCGGCTTCGACCTGGTGCTCGATGTGCCCGCGGCGCAAGCCGAGATCCTCCGCAAACGGTTGGAGAAGGAGAACGAACAGCTCGAAAAGAACATTGCCAATTCGAACCGCCAGCTCGCCGACGAGACGTTCCTGGCGCGGGCGCCGGAACACGTGGTAGAGTCCATTCGCCAGAAGCTGGCCGGCTACGAGGACCAGCTAAAGAAGAACCGAGCCACTCTGGACGGGCTGAACTGATGTCTTCGTGGCGCACGCTTCAGCGTGCCGCGTCGAGACTCGTCTCGACGCTTGCGTGCGCCGGCAAGGCTCTTGGCCACGAATGCACACGAATGCACACGAATAACCCATTTGCCTTCCATTCGTGTCCATTCGTGTCCATTCGTGGCCAGTTCTGTTTTGGCCCCCTTCAGTGGCCTCTCGAGCCTGCTCCACGGTCAGCAGGACACTAGCCCATGCCTTTCGACGTTCGCCATCCCGAAATCGTCCAGATCGTCAAGCACGCGCTCGAGGAGGACATCGGCACGGGCGACGTCACCTCCGACGCGTGCGTCCCGGCGTGGAAGCGCGCGCAGGGGCGGTTCGTGGCGCGGGAGCCGATCGTCGTCGCCGGGGTGGAGTTGCTGCCGCTGATCTACGAGCTGCGCGGCGGCAACGAGGAAGTCAAGCTGGTGCGGCAGAGCGGCGACTCGGTCGACCAGGGCGACGTACTGGCCACCGTCCGCGGCCGCGCCCGCGCGCTGCTCGCCTGCGAGCGGGTGGCGCTGAATTTCATGCAACGGTTGGGCGGAATCGCCACGCTGGCCCGCAGCTACGTGGACGCGGTAGCCGGAACGAAGTGCCGCATTCTCGACACGCGCAAGACTACGCCCGGCCTGCGGCGCCTGGAGAAAATGGCCGCCGAGGCGGGTGGAGTCATGAACCACCGCCTCGGTCTCTTCGACGCCATTTTGATCAAGAACAATCACATCGAGGCGGCGGGCGGCGTCAGGCCCGCGCTCAAGCGCGCGCTGGCCACCGGCCTCCCGGTCGAAATCGAGGTGCGCACGCCGTCGGAGCTGGACCAGGCGCTAACCGGCGGCGCCAAGCATTTACTGCTCGACAACCTCACGCCCAGCCAGGCCGCCGAGCAAATCCGCTACATCGCGGGCCGCGCCACGGTGGAACTCTCCGGCGGCATCACGCTCGAAACCATCCGCGAATATGCCGAAGCCGGCGCCGACTTCATCTCCTGCGGCGCCATCACCCACTCGGCCACCGCCGTCGATATCAACTTCCGCCTCGAGCTCAGCCTGGCCCCGGAGGAAGGCTCGCAATCGAAGACCGCCGATCCGGTGTCACGCGCTCAGTAAGACTCCCGGGGCACGTACTGTGCTATGCCGAGCGCCGAATCGGGACGAACCGGATTTCGGCCCGCTGATTCAACGCGGCTCCGATCCTGCGCAGCATCCCCAGCGAGTGGCCTTCGTAATCCGCGTCCTCGAGGCGGCAGATGACCGACGCGGTAGTGCCGATGAGTTCAACCTGGCAGCCATGTCAAACCTCCTCATAGGTGTGTCTCTCCGGATTCGCCGCGAACCGCCTCTTGCGCTCGAGGCGCGATCGATCTCCTTCGGCGCGACCGCCCGTTCCTTCAATGTGCCCGTATCATACTATGAATTGTGGCGCACGCTTCAGAAGCTGCCGAGAAGTCCAGGAACACTGGGCCGCCGATGAACGCAGATCAACGCGGATGAATCACTTGTCTTCAATCCGCGTTGATCTGCGTTCATCGGCGGCCTTCAATTGTTCCAGCCTTTTTCACCAGCCTTCTCAGCTTGCCAGGGACTCTGCCAGCAACCTCCGAAACGCGCGCCACGGGACTGATGGATGCCCCTTAACCTCGACCTGATCCGCACCGCCTCTCCCGGCCGCGAGCTGGTGTGGCTCGAACGCTGCGGCTCCACCATGACCGAAGCCGCTCGGCTCGCTCGCTCCGGCTGCCCGGCCGGCTCGGTTGTCGTGACCGAGGAGCAGACCGCGGGGCAGGGACGGCTCGGGCGCGCCTGGCATTCGGAACGGGAAGCCGGCCTCTACGTCACCATCGTGTTGCGCCCGGGCCTCGCCGAGGAGAACGCGCGCGTGCTCTCGATGGCCTTGGGCCTCGCCACCGCCGAGGCCATCGCGCGCGTCGCTGATCTGCGTACGGATCTGCGCTGGCCCAACGACGTTTTGATCGCCGAGAAGAAGTGCGCCGGCATTCTGGTGCAGGCCGAGGGCCCCGCGTTCCTGGCCGGAATCGGAATCAACGTCAACCACACGTCGTTCCCGCCGGCGCTCGCGGCCAGCGCCACCTCGTTGCGCTTGGCCGCCGGACGCCCGCAATCCCGCGAGCTGCTTCTCATCCACCTGCTCGAAACTACGGACAGCTTCACGCGCATGTTGGTCGAGGGCGGCCGCGAGCCGATTCTGCGTATGTTCGCGCGGGCGTCGAGCACCGTAAGCGGCAAACGCGTGACCGTGGACCAGGGCGGCTCGGCGCTCGAAGGCGTGACGGACGGCCTCGACCCCTCCGGCTTCCTCCTCCTGCGCCTCCCGGACGGATCGAGAACGACTATACTGGCCGGAGGCGTAAGACCGGCGTAAACCGTCATGCTCCTCGCACTCGATGCAGGCAACACCAACATCACCGTGGGCGTCTTCGACGGCCGGCGGTTGATCGCGCACTGGCGCCTCCGCACCGTCCACGACCAGACCGCGGACGAATGGGGCATCCTGCTGCGCAACCTGTTCGCGCTGACGTCGCTCGACCTGGCGGGCGTGGACGGGATCATCGTCGCCAGCGTGGTGCCGCCGCTCAATTCCGCGCTCGCGCTCATGGCCCGGCAGTACTTCAACACCGAGGCGCTCTTCATTACGCACGAAACCGACACCGGCCTGCGCATCTGTTACGACAACCCCCGCGAGGTCGGCGCCGACCGCATCGTCAACGGCGTGGCAGCCTTCGCGAAGTACGGCGGGCCGTGCGTGGTGGTGGATCTGGGCACCGCCATCACGTTCGACGCCATTTCGGCCCAGGCAGAGTATCTGGGCGGCATCATCTGCGCCGGCATCGGCATCGCGGTCGAAGGACTGTTCGCCAAGACCGCGCGACTGCCCCTGGTGGATGTGCGCGAGCCCGAAAAGCTGATCGGCACCAACACCGTGGGCAGCATGCAATCCGGCCTCTACTACGGCGCGATCGCGGTCATCGACGGCATCCTCGAGCGCCTCATCGCGGAGATGGGGCCCCAGACGCGCAGCGTCGCCACGGGCGGCCAGGCCCGCCTGGTCACTCCCGGTTCGCGCTACCTCAAGGAAGTGGACGAGGATCTCACGCTCGAGGGCCTGCGCATCGTCTGGGAACGGATCGGCCGGCCGTGACGCCCGAAGACTGGGGCCTGAACTACTTCAACTATTTCACCGAAATCGAGGAGCATTTCCAGCGTGCGCGCGGCACCGGGCTGTTCCTGCTATCGCCTCTCGATTGGGCGCTGGCCGAAAGCTGGAAGAATGCGGGAGTGCCGCTCGAGGCCGTGCTGCGCGGCATCGACGAGGCGTTCGAGAAGTGGCGCAGCCGGAAGTCGAAGATCCAGACGGTCAACTCGCTCGCCTATTGCTCCCAGGCAGTGCTCGAGCAGGCGCAGCAGATGGCGGGCGGCGCCGCTAGCGCGAAGGGTCCGGTAGCGCCGCCGTTTCCGGCCGAGGATCTGCGCTCCTACCTGGAGCGGAATGCGGCGGTGCTGGAGGGCCGGTTTCCGGAAACGGCCGCGACCTTGCGGGGCCTGGCGGCCGAGGCCGAAACGCATCTCGCCAATCTGGAGGACCTGGAACGCCGCCTCACGGTCCTCGAAGAGAAGATGATCGCGGCCGCGCGCGTGTCGCAGCCGGAAGAGGACCTACTCGCCGCCCGCCGCGAGTTCGACCTGCAACTGCGCCCCTATCGCGGCAAGATGTCCGTCGAGCAGATCGCGCTGCTCGAACGCCAGTTCCTGGACCGCCGTCTGCTCGAAGCCTCCGGCCTACCGCGGCTCAGTTTGTTCTATCTGCGGTAGGGGTCTTGGGCGAGGCGAGGAATCCCTTGACGCGCGCCTCGCAGCTCTTGCTCTTGAAAGTGACGATGGCGGCAGGGTTATCGAGTTGCCCTCCGGCCAACACCGTCGAGTAGATCGTTACCTTCTCGTAGTTCCTGGTAGTCCGGCAGATGCCCATGCATTCGGACAGGCTGCCGAGCGCCAGCCCTCTCGAAGCCGGGGGGACCGCTTTGTCAATGACGGCGATCAGGTCCTCTTCCGTCTTCGGCCCCGAGATGGTGAGCACACAAACTTCGCCCTTCGGTCCCTCGATCGCCGTAATCGTCACTCCGGGGCGAACGACATAGCTCCCCGCGACGGGCTTGCCGTAAAGGGCCCGCAAGCTCCCCTCGCTGACTTGCCCGAAGCCGGCCGCTACAAGCGCGAGCCAGGAAATCGCCACGCACCAGCGCCCTTTCGTGGATCGCATGCGCACCGCGCGCACCGATCCCATCCTGGCGCTGCCCTTCGAGTAGGGAGGCGACCTAGTCGCGGCTCCCCATCGCGTAGCCCACCCAGATCGTCCCTTGCGGCACCATATTGCTGCCGAACTGGTTGTTGAGCCCGGGCACGTAATGGAAATCGAACTGCGGGCGGATGAAGATGTGACTCGTCACGTAGAGAGACACGCCGACGCCTGCGTGGACCTGGAAGTGGCTCCAGTTCGCCAGAGGCTGGTTCTGGCTCACGCAGCTAGTGCCGATGCAACCTGTGGAGGTCTCGATGTAGCTGGTCCGGGCTCCGCCGATTCCACCCTGCAACTGAAGGGCGAACCTCTTCTCGCTCAGCGGCACGTAGATGCCGTTGAAGTCGTAAAAGATCTGGCGGGACTGCGCAAAGGTCCCGTAGTCGGTCCGTGTGGGCTGGAAGCTGACCTCTGTCCCGATGCCGTACCGTTTGTTGAGCATCACATCTGCGCCAAAGCCCATGAACAACCCGCTTAGGGTAGGCAGGCAGTTCGCGCCGGTCGCACAGCCCCAGCCGCTGGTGTTCACGGGGTTGGTGTTGGCGGAGTCGTGGGCGGATCCGAAACCGATACCGATGTCCGCTGAGGTCTGCGCACTGGCAAGCGCGGCGCAGAGAACTAGCAGGGAAACAGGTGCAATGTAGCGCCAAAATGCTCTCACTTCAGGATCTCCTCTCTCGAGTGACTGCGCCCACAATTTGGAACCGTGTGCGCCTTCTTATGGTTACGACGTTCAGTCCGGGACGGAGGTTTCACCTCTATAGTACAAGGATGTGAATCTCGCCGGGGCCATGGACCCCACGGACCAGGATCTGCTCGATGTCCGCCGTGCGGCTGGGCCCGGTAATCAGCACCAGAGAGCTGGTGATTTCGCCCGGCCGCGGGACCATCATAAACAACTCGTCGAGCCCGCTCAGGATTCTGGCCCGCGGGACGACGGCGATATGCACCGGCGGCAGCAGCGAGACCATGCGCGCCTCTTCGGGAGACGCCAGCATCACCAGCGTTCCCGTATCGGCCAGGGCGTAGTCGGCGCTCGTGATGCCGAAAGCGGCCGAGGCGCAGGCTTGCCGCAGCGCCTCGCCGTCCGTGAACCCGTTTTGAACCGCGGCCAGGCCGGCGATGCCGCACTCTCGCAAAAGGGGCGCATTGGAGGCGACCGCTGGTCCCCCGCCAATCACGGCCGCAACGTATTCCCGCGCCTCTGCGGGCGAGTCGGCCAGAAACGTCTTGCCAGCCAGGCCCGAGACGGCTCGGAAAAGCGCCTCGATCCGGGCTTCCACTCCCACCTCCGGAATCCGGATCCGCGCCGCGGGCGCCGCCGGGTGGTCCTCTCCGCCGCCAAGAGCCGCACGCGCCTGCTGGAGGATCTGCTCCCGCGCCGTCATTTTGCCGCCGCCTTTCTGCGCTCGCGCCACAACTGGCGGAAACTCTTCCCGACCGGCGGCAGATCCCGCTGGCTGAGCCAGGCCCGCAAAGGGCCGTGGTTGAGAAGTCCGGGCGCCCGGGAGAACCAGTGCTCGCCGGGCAGCACCGCCGAAGCCATCAGACCCGCCATTTCGTAAATCCTGGGGTGCCGCATGACCCAGGCCCAGGCGCGGAAGCCCAGCCGCTCCATCCGGCCCTCGCCGCGCCCGGCCTCGGCCGCGTGAACCTCCGTGCGCAGTTCCAGAAGCAGCTTCGGAATGTCGATTTTGACCGGGCATACCTCGCCGCAAGCGCCGCATAGGCTCGAGGCGAACGGCAGCCACGGCTCGTGCGCCACGCCCATGTACTGTGGCGTGAGGATCGCTCCGATCGGCCCCGAGTAGACCCACGGATAGTTGTGCCCGCCGATCTTGCGGTAGACCGGGCAATGGTTCAGGCACGCGCCGCAACGGATGCAATAGAGCGATTGCCGCTTCTCGCGGTCCGCCAGCAGGCGCGTGCGGCCGTTGTCGAGCAGCACGATATAAAGCTCGTCAGGCCCGTCGATCTCCGTGGCGCGTCGCGGCCCGGTGAGAAACGAGGTGTAAACCGTCAGCGCCTGCCCGGTGCCGCTGCGGCCGAGCAGCTTCAGGAAGACGGCCAGGTCCTGAGCCCGCGGAATCATCTTCTCGATCCCCGCGATCGCCACGTGGACCTTCGGCGCCGTGGTGGTCAGGCGTATGTTGCCCTCGTTCTCCACGATGGTCACAGCGCCGGAATCCGCGATCAGGAAGTTGGCGCCGGAGATTCCGATATCGGCTGCCAGGAATTTCTCGCGCAGCACCTTGCGCGCGATGCGGGTCTGCTTCTCTATCTCTTCTTCCCGGGGGACACCGAGCTTCTCGGTGAACAGGTCCGCTACCTGGTAGCGCGTCTTGTGCAGCGCCGGGGCCACGATGTGATACGGCCGCTCGCCGGCAAGCTGGATGATGAACTCGCCCAGGTCCGTCTCCACCGGCTCCAGATCGTGGTGCGCCAGCCGCTCGTTCAGGTCGATCTCCTCGGTGGTCATCGACTTCGATTTCACCAGCAGCCGGGCGTTCTTCCTTTTCGCCAGTTCCCACACGAAGTCCGCTGCCTCGGCGGCGTCGCGCGCCCACACTAACTGTGCGCCGTGAGCCTTGGCGTTGGACTCGAACTGCTCCAGGTAGAAACCGAGGTTCTCGATGGTGTGCCGCTTGATCAGGTTGGCTTGGGTGCGCAGCTCTTCGAACTCCGGCAGCGTCGCCAGCGCGGTGCGGCGGTGGTCCGCCAGGCGCGCCGTGGCCGAGTAGATGGCCGTCTGCAGGCTCGGATTTACCAGCGTCTCGTGGAACTTCTCTTCGGGTCGGCCGGGCATCGTTCTCCTCAGCGGTGCGCCAGCACTTCAGCCAGGTGCAGCGTTTCGACCGGCAGTCCGGCCCGCGACAGCGCGCCGCGGATCTGCATCAGGCAGCTCACGTCGATACCCACCACCGCCTCGGCTCCGCTGCGGACGATCGAGTCGACCTTGGTGCGCGCCATTCCTCCGGAAACCTCCGGGAATTTCACCGCGAACGTTCCGCCGAAGCCGCAGCACTCCTCGGCCGTGTCCATCTCGCGCAGCGTCAGGCCGCGCACCCGGGAGAGCAACCTCCGCGGCCCCTCCTTGATGCCCAGTTCGCGCAGACCATGGCAACTGTCGTGGAAGGCGACTGCTTTGTCGAGCCGCGCGCCGACATCCTCCACCTGGGCGACCTCGGTCAGGAACTTCGAGAACTCCCACACCCGTCCCTCGATTCCCTCGCACTCGTCCCCGAGCAGCTCCTTGTAATGGTGCGCGATCATCGACGCGCAGGAGCCCGAGGGCACCACGATTCGTTCCGCGTCCCGGAAGACCCTGAGCCAGTGACGCGCCACCGAGCGCGCCTCGTCGCGGTAGCCGGTGTTGAAGGCCGGCTGGCCGCAGCAGGTCTGCTCCTCCGGAAAATCGACTTCATACCCCAGCCGTTCCAGCACCGTCGCCATCGCCAACCCGACCTGTGGAAAGAGCTGATCCACAATGCACGTGACGAAAATCGAGACCCGTGACATGCTACCGAATTCTAGCAGGTCCCCGGCGGCAACCGGTTGGGCGCGCCGCAACACAGCACCGAACCGCGACCGTGAGGGAGCGGACTCCCACGTGGACCGGCGTTTCTTGGCGCCCCAGCCATGTGGCGCGGGCGGTTCCGCCTGCGTCCGGCGCTAAAATGGAACCAATGGGCTGGGTTCTGTTCCTCGCATTAGCCGCCGCATCTCTTCCGCAGTCATCCGTGCGCGGCAAGCTCGTTCAGAGGGAAGGAAAGCCGCCCGCCATCGAGACCACGGGTCACGATCTCGTCGCGGTGGAAGGCGAGCCTGAGACGCTCGCGGTTCTGAATGACAAGCGCTTGGCCGGATTCGACATCGAGCTCGTGGGGCACTACGACGCGCCCGGCCGCTTCACTGTCGGGCCGTTTTACACTTCGACCTCGATCATTGTCCACAAGGACGGCAAGCGCTACAGCGTCAGCTACTGGTGCCCCATCTGCTCCATCCGAGCCTACACTCCGGGCAAATGCGTCTGCTGCCAGCAGGAAACTCACCTGGATCTTCAGGAATTGAAACCGTAGTCAGCCGTCAGAAGCTGTGAAGAAATCATCAGCTCTGAAGGCTGATGGCTGATGGCTGACGGTTGACGGCTGACGGCAGACGGCTACCTCCCCAGCCACTCCATCATCGCCCCTAGCGCCCGCCCGCGATGGCTGACCGTCAGCTTGCGCTCGCCGCTCACCTCGCCGAACGAGCAGCCGAACGGCGGGTAGTAAAACAACGGGTCGTATCCAAAGCCGTTCGGCCCCCGCGGCGCATCGAGAATAGAACCCTCGACCACTCCCCGAAACGTGCGCACCAGCCGGCCCTTCTCGGCCAGCGCAATCGCGCACACGAAACGCCCGCCGCGCTGAGCCGCATCGCCGAGCCTTTCGAGCACCAGGCGGTTGTTGTCTTCGTCGCTCGCATCCGGCCCCGCGAACCGCGCCGAGAGCACTCCCGGTGCGCCGCCGAGCGCGTCCACTTCCAGGCCCGAATCGTCCGCGAACAGCATGCCCGGCGCATGCGCGCTGTAGTAGAGTGCCTTCTGAACCGCGTTTTCCTCGAACGTCTGCCCGGTCTCTTCGGGAGGTTCGATGGCGCCCAGGTCCGCAAGCGGGACGATCTCGAACTTCCCGCCGCCCAGCCGCTCCGCCGCCAGGCGGAACTCGCGCAACTTGCCGGGGTTGGTCGTAGCGCAGTACAGCGTCACCCGCCCAGGGCCTCCCGCTGGACCTTGACCAGGCTGCTGGCGCCCCGGCGCGCCAGCGCCAGCAGTTGGGCGAGTTGCGCGTCGTCGAAGGATTTCTGTTCCGCCGTGGCCTGGACCTCGACGAAGCGGCCCGCGCCCGTAATCACCACGTTCATATCGACCTCGGCGCGCGAGTCCTCTTCATACGCCAGGTCGATCATCGGCTCTCCTCCGATGATGCCGACGCTCACCGCCGCCACCGAGTCCCGGATCGGCGAAGCCCGCAGCACGCCGAACTGCACCAACTGTTGCACGGAGATCGAGAGCGCGACGAAAGCGCCCGTGATCGCCGCCGTGCGCGTCCCGCCGTCGGCTTGCAGGACGTCGCAGTCGAGAATGATCGTGCGCTCGCCCAGCGCCGCCAGGTCCACCACCGAGCGCAGCGAGCGGCCGATGAGCCGTTGTATCTCCTGCGTGCGGCCCGATGGGCGCACGGTTTCGCGCGGCGACCGGGAAACGGTGGCTCTAGGCAGCATGGCGTATTCCGCCGTCACCCATCCCTTCCCGCTGCCGCGCAGGAACTGCGGCACGGTCTGCTCCACCGAGGCCGCGCACAGCACGCGCGTGCTGCCCACCTCGATCAGCGCCGAGCCTTCCGCCGTCAGCAGGTATCCCGTCTGGATTTCCACCGGACGCATCTGGTCCGGCCTTCGGCCGTCAGCCCGCATGTCCCAGCGCTCCTTTCAAGAACCCGTAGAACAGCAGCAGCAGCAGAGACATCAGCGCGACCAGGAAAACGATGCACGGGATGGCGCCGCGCTTGCGCTCCCCCTTTCCGCCCTTGCCTTTGGCCTTGGCCGCTTTGTACTTCGCCATTATGAGTCCGCCTAAAACCTTCCCGGCTTCAAGTAGGATGCCGCGCGGTGGAAGAACTCCTCCAGCGTCTGCAGGCTGGTCTGGCCCAGGTTGCGTAAGGTGATGGCCACCACGGGCCGCCCGCGCTCCGCCAGCGCAATCTGGGTCGCCAGGAACTGCGCCACGTGATAGTCGGGGGCGTAACGTGCCGCCGCCAATGGCTCCTGTGCCTCCGAGAGTAGCACGGTCGACAAGCAGCGGCCGTGGCCCAGGATCGTCTCGTGGCAGGAGTGGATCGCGGCCGGGCCCTCCTGGACGTCGGCGGGCATGTTCAAACGCCTCTCGAACAATCCATCGGCCGCGCGGTCGAGGATCCGCCGCACGGCCACTCCCGCGGGTGAATACCGTGTGTCTCCGAAGAACGTCAGGTCGCCGTACTCGATGCGCCGCTCGGCAACCAGGTTGCGGAGGATCGCCGCGTAAAGCTGTGGCGCATCCATTCCATTCGGCTCGAAGTTCAGATCGAGGCGATCGTAGTGCAGGATGAGGTCGCCGCGAAACGCGACCTGGCGTTTCGACGAGACCATGGACTTCCAGCATGCCGTGTGCGCGGTGCCGCCCGCTTCCTGTGCCTCGCCGTATATGCGGCTCGCGATCGCTTCCTGCAAATCCGCTCCGGGCCGCGTGGCGAAGTTCAGCCCGCGCAGCCAGGCCAATCCGAACACGCAGTAGTGGACGACCTGCATATACCGCGAGAGCAGCGAGCCGCGCGGCAAAGTCAGAACCGCCAGTGGGTACCCCGCCCGGCGCAGCAGCGCGATCTTCGCCGTGTCCGGCCCCGGCATGCCGCTGACCCGAACGGCAACAAAAACGCGGTCCTGTTGCGGGTCTCTAGGGGGACGGTAGTTCGCCAGCCGCGGCCTTGCGCACGGCATGATCTTCAAGCCCAGTTTCTCGCTCTGGCCCAAGGCTTCCTCGAAACGCTGCTTGGTCCACATCGCGGCGCCGGCCCAGTCCTTCGGCAGCACCAGCGTGACCTTGTCGCGGCCCGCCCCTCCCTGCGCGTGCAGAAAGGACGCCAGCCGCCAAGCGGTGTAAATGTCTTTTTCGCTCAGGCAGGCGTTCCGGATCCACGCGCCCAGGTCCACGCGCGCTAGCGCCAGCGGGTAGAGACTGCCCCGCGCCAGCGGCCCGCCATGCCGTCCTGCCACGACGCCGTCAAGCGGCAAGGCCGCCCGCCGATAGCCGCGCTCGCGCGCCAGGCCGTCGAGCAGCGAGCCCTCCGCCGCCAGCGAGAGAAAATGAGCGCGGCCGTCGATGCGATGCCGGTCATACAGGTTCGCCAGCTTCTGCAGGGCGACCACCGGCTCGTAGGAAGTCATTCCGGTCGTCGTCCCCACCACCAGGGCGCTGCGCAGGACCGCGGAGATGGAGAGTCCGCTCCGGCGCTCGATATCGTCCAGGATCGCTTTCAGCTTGACGGGATCCGCCGAATCGAGAACGTAACAGCGCGGGCCGCGCTTGAGGAGGCCGGCCGCATGGTACATCCACGCGTCCGCGGCCGCAGCTCCCACCCCGGCCCACAGCAGAAACCGCAGCGGCGCCTGGTGCGCGCTCTTGATCGCCGCGCGCAGCTCGGCCGCTTCGGCGGTCACCTGCCCGGCCCACTCCGGGTGCTTCTCCGCGTTCCACGCCGCGCTGAATACGCCGTAGCAATTCCGCGTGACGCGCCCGGCGCCATCGAACTCCATCCCGATCGACGCCAGCGGGTCGGAGGCATCCACCGTCTTGAGCCTGCCGAGAATCCGCTCGGTGCCGAATTTCTGGAAGAAGGACTCGGAGACGTCTCCCGGCGAGTCGTTGGCGAGCGAGAGCAGCACCTAATCGTTGTATCACAGAACCGCGTGGCGCACGCCGTAGGATAAGCTTCAGCTTGTCCCCGCCGCATCACGCGCTTGTTTGGTCCGTGTCTGTCTCGAACGCGATCACGCAGTCTTCCGGGCTCCAGCCTTTGTTCGTCGCCGTGGTGGTGATGCCGCCCGATGGCATGCGCTCGTAAGGGAACGCGCTGCCGTCCTCGACCACGTACGCCCGCCGGATCTCGCCCTTGACCGTGTAATCCATCCTCAGGCTCGTGCCCGGAAGCCAGTTGAAGATGTGCAGGAACCACGTATTGCCGCGCGCGGTGGACGCCGTCGCCGTGTAATACACGCCTGGCCCCGGCCGCGTGCCATGGATCGCCGTGCCGTTCTTGTTCAGCCATGTTCCCACCGCGTGCAGGCGATCGGCGAACTCCTGCTGCACGACGCCCGTCGGTTTTGGCCCCACGTTCAGCAGCACGTTGCAGTCGGCCCCGGCGGCCGTCGCGAGCATTTGAACCAGCTCCGAGACCGGCTTGTAGCGCGAGTCGGTTCGCGCATAGCCCCAGTCGTCGTTGACGGTGAGGCAGGCCTCGCGCAGGCGTCCATCGTCTTTTTCCGGCCGGCGTCCGAGCTCCTGCTTGGGCGTGCTGAAATCGGCCGGGACGCCGCTGCGGTCGTTGATCAGCGCGCCCGGCTGCAAGCCGCGTATGAGCGCGATCAGGTCCGCCGAATGCCACTGCTCGGGTGTGTGGTCCCAGCCCCCATCGAACCAGATGCCGGCGATCTTTCCATATTGCGTGCACAGCTCGCGCAACTGGGTTTGGATCGTGTCGAGGAACGCGGCCGAAACCGGCGTTTTCGGCTCCAGGCTTTCCTTGTAGGCCGGGTTATTCCAATCCATGAGGCTGAAGTAGAAGAACAGGGGCATGTTCTGGCGGTGGCATTCGGCGGCCAGCTCGCCGATCAGGTCGCGCCCGAACGGCGCGTGCATAATGCTGAAGTTGCTGCTGGCGGTCCGGAACATGCAAAAGCCCTCGTGATGCTTCGAGGTGATGGTCATGTATCGCTGGCCGGCCGCCTTCGCCAGATCCACCCACGCGCGCGCGTCGAATTCGGAAGGATTGAAGAGGGCGATCCGCTTCTGGTACTCGGCGGGCGGAATGCGCTCATTGTGCATCACCCATTCGCCGCGTTCCAGCGTCGCGTACAGGCCGAAGTGAATGAACAAGCCGAACCGCGCGTCCCGGAACCACGACCGGGCTTCCGCCGGCGCGCCGGCCGGCGCAACGTCCGCGGCGGAAGCGGTAGCGGTCATCAGCGGAGCCGCAGTTAGGGCTTGTGCGAATTGGCGTCGGCTCAGTTGCGTGGGGTATGGTCTCCCGGACAGTGGTCTTCGTCCAAGCATCATGATACTGCGCTGGTGGGCAGCTCACCCCACATTGGCCGATCAACCACCGTTCATCGGATTTCATCGTTTTCTACCCGGAATCTCCGGCCGGTGCGGCGGGCAGCGCGAAACACGCGAAATAGAAAAGTGCAACATGGTCCTAGTCCCAAAAGCGGACACTTCCGCCGCCCACACGCTTAACCGCCGGGCGCGCGACCGCGGCCCTTTGCTAACCTGGAGATTCCCAACCCATGGCTGAATCTCCGATCACTCTTCGAAGCGACGATTTCGCGACCTGGTACCAGGACGTGGTCCTCCAAGGCGACATGGCGGAGCCCGCCGAGATCGTCAAAGGCTGCATGGTCATCAAGGCCAACGGCTACGCGGTCTGGGAAGTGCTCCAGCGCGAGCTCGACACGCGCTTCAAGGCTTGCGGCCACAAGAATGTCTACTTTCCGCTGCTCATCCCGCAGAGCTTCCTGAAACGCGAAGCGGAGCACGTCGAGGGCTTCTCGCCCGAGCTGGCCGTCGTCACCATTGCCGGCGGCAAAGAGCTGGAAGAGCCCTACGTCATCCGCCCCACTTCCGAAACCATCGTGGGCCACTTCTTCAGCAAGTGGATTCAGAGCTGGCGCGACCTGCCCATGCTCCTCAACCAGTGGGCCAACGTGGTGCGCTGGGAATTGCGCACGCGCCTGTTTCTGCGGACCACCGAGTTCCTGTGGCAGGAAGGCCATACCGCCCACGCCACGCACGAGGAGTCCCTCGAAGAAGTCCTGCGGATGCTCGATGTGTACGCCGACGTGGCCGAGAACGTCATGGCCATGCCCGTCATCAAAGGCGTCAAGTCGCAGGCCGAGAAGTTCGCCGGAGCGCTGCGCAGCTACTCCATCGAGGCCATGATGCAGAACGGGCTGGCGCTCCAAGCCGGCACGAGCCACGACCTCGGCCAGAATTTCGGCAAGGCGTTCGGCGTGCAGTTTCAGAGTAAGGAAGGCCGCCTCGATTACGTCTGGCAGACCAGTTGGGGCGTGAGCACGCGCCTGATCGGCGGCCTCATCATGAGCCACTCCGACGACAAGGGGCTGGTGCTGCCGCCCCGCGTCGCGCCGGACAAAGTGGTCCTGGTCCCCATCTACCGCAAGGACGAGGAGCGGGCCCGCGTCCTCGAAGAGGCCGCCCGCATTGCCAAGGAAGTCGGCGCCCGCCTCGACGACCGCGAGGGACAGACGCCCGGGGCCAAGTTTTTCTATTGGGAGCGTCGCGGCGTGCCGCTGGTCGTAGAATTGGGGCCCCGCGATCTGGCGTCGGGCAACGCGGTCCTGAAGCGGCGCGACACGGGAGCCAAGGAAATCGTGCCGCAGGCCGATCTCGCCGCGCGCATTCCGGCCGCGCTCGAATCCATGCAGGTGGACCTCTACGATAAAGCCAAGCAGAGACTGAAGGCCAACACCGTGCTTGCGAACTCGCTGGCGGAGGTCGAGTCGATCCTGGCCGACGTGACCGCCGAGAAGGGCGGCGGTAAATTCGTGATGGCGCACATCAAGGACGATCCCGCCTGCGACGCGCGACTGAAGGAGTTCAAGGCCACGGTCCGCTGCATTCCGCTGGCCGACGAGTACGACGGCCCCGGCAAGTGCATCATCACGGGAGAGCCGGTGGACCGTCGCGCCGTGATCGCGAAGGCATATTGAAACGCCTCCTCATCCTCGCCACCACCACCGGTTACCAGACTCGTGAGTTTGCCCAAGCCGCGCGCCGCGCCGGCGCCGAACCCGTTCTCGCCACCGACCAGTGCCACCGACTCGACGACCCTTGGGGCGACGGCGCCATCACGGTGCGCTTCCACAACACCGCCCGCTACGCCGGCCTGCTCGAGGCGAGCGGCCCCTTCGACGGCATCGTTGCGGTCGGCGACCGCCCGGCCTTCCTCGCCGCCCTGGCCGCCCAGCGGCTGCGCGTCCCGTTTCATCCGCCGGCCGCCGTCGAGGCTTGCCGCAGCAAGTTCCTGGCGCGCGAGCGCTTCCGCGCCGTCGGCCTCAACGTTCCGGCGTACTTCCGCGTTCCGCTGGCAGCCGATCCGCTCGAAGCGGCCCGCCGCGCGCCCTTCCCTTGCGTACTCAAACCGCTCGGCCTCTCGGGCAGCCGCGGCGTGATCCGCGCCGATAGCGAGCCGGAGTTCGCAGCCGCCTTCGAACGCATCAAGCGACTGCTCACCAGCGTCGAGATCCGCATGAGAAGGGAAGAGCAGGACCGCTTCATCCAGGTCGAAGAGTTCATCCCCGGCCGCGAATTCGCGTTCGAGGGCATCGTCACGGACGGCACCCTCCGGACGCTGGCGCTGTTCGACAAGCCCGATCCTCTGGACGGCCCGTTCTTCGAGGAAACCATCTACGTCACGCCCTCGCGCGAGACGGAAGCGGTGCAGCGGGAGATCGTGGCGACTACCGGGCGGGCTGTCGCCGCGCTGGGGATGACCCACGGTCCCGTGCACGCCGAGCTGCGCTGGAACGGCCGTGGCGCCTGGATGCTGGAAGCCGCTCCGCGCCCCATCGGCGGCCTCTGCGCGCGGGCTCTGCGGTTCTCCGGAGGTGTGTCGCTCGAGGAGTTGATTCTGCGCCACGCGCTTGGCGAGGATGTTTCAAGCCACCGCCTCGACGGCCCGGCCAGCGGGGTGATGATGATCCCCATCCCGCGCGCCGGCGTCTACGAGGATGTGGCGGGGATCGAGAACGCCCGCGCCGTTCAGGGCATCGAAGATGTCGTCATCTCCGCCGAGCGGGGGCAGAAGCTCGAGCAGTTGCCGGAAGGCTCGAGCTACCTGGGATTCCTCTTCGCGCGCGCGTCTGCCCCAGCCGAGGTCGAAGGCGCCCTGCGCTCCGCGCACGCGCTGCTGGAATTCAAGATCGCGACGGCCCTGCCCGTCGTCCGGGGCGCCCAGTGAACCGCCGCTCCCGTGGCGCACGCTTCAGCGTGCCGTGCCGGCACTCGTGCCGGCACATGCGGTCAGTTCTTCGAGCGCGGAGGCACGAATTCCGGCGGGAAAGCCGCCCCCTCGCCGAAGAAGTACTCCTCCATCTGCTTAAGCAGGAACTCCTGCGATTTCGGGTCGCCGAGGTTCAGCCGGTACTCGTTCATGATCATCTTCATGTGTTCGAGCCACAGCTTCCATGCCTCTTTCGAGACGTTCTCGTAAATGCGCTGCCCGAGCGGGTGTCCCTCGAAGGGAACTTCGTCGAGCCCGGTCATCTGGCGCTGGAACTTGACGCAGAAGATCTTTCGAGCGCCCGGTTTTTCGTCTTCCGGTGAGGGCACGCTTCCACAACTCATGTATGAGGATCCTCCGAAACTTCAGCATACCGCAGCGCTCCGCGGCTTCAGGCCGCCGATGCGCGTGGCCGCCGGGAGCGGGTCCGCGCCAGGTATTCGGAGAGCTTGAGCGGCCGCTGTCCGCCCATCTCCAGGCCATGCACGGCCGCCTTCTGGTAGCGGCGCAGCAGCCGCCGGCGGTTGGCGCGCAAAACGCACTGGTCGAGATCCACAAGCAGCTCGACCTCCCACGGATAGAAGCTGGTGCGTACCAGCGCGCCGCTCTCGATCTCGCGCATGAGGCGCTTGAAGCGGACCACCAGTTGTGCGGTATCGGCCACGCTGGAAACCTCACCCGTCTTATCGGCTGGTGCCGGGATTTTGTACAATCCGAAGGGACCGGAGGGTTCGGGAAATGCGCAAGATAGCGGTTGCCGTCGTTCCAGGGGATGGCGTTGGGTTGGAGGTGGTGCGCGCCGCGCGGCGCGTTCTCGAAGCTGCCGGTGCCCGTCACGCCATCGATTTCGCGTTCGAAGAATTCGACTGGGGAGCGGAGTACTACTTTCAGCACGGCCGCATGATGCCGGCCTCGGCGCTCGACCTTCTGCGCTCCTTCGACGCCATTCTGCTCGGCGCGGTCGGCCATCCCGACATTCCCGATTACGTCACCCTCGGCGGGCTGCTGCTGCCCATCCGCCGCGGCTTCGACCTGTATGTCAATGTGCGCCCGGCGGTGCTCTATCCGGGCGTCGAATCGCCGCTGGCGGGCCGCGGCGCCATCGACATGGTCGTGGTGCGCGAGAACACCGAAGGCGAGTACTCGCCGGTGGGCGGATTCGTCTACCATCACCAGCCGGAGGAGATTGCGGTGCAGACCGCCGTGTTCACGCGGCGCGGAACCGAGCGCATCATCCGCTACGCGTTCGAGCTGGCGCGCCGCCGCGACGGGAAGAAGCGCGTGGCCTCGATCACCAAGTCCAACGCCCAGGCCTATGGCATGGTGCTTTGGGACCGCGTCTTCGACGCGGTGGCGCGCGAGTTCGCGGACATCGAGACCGAGTCGCTTCTGGTCGACGCCGCCGCCATGAACTTCGTGCGCCGCCCGGAGACCTTCGACGTGGTGGTGGCATCGAACCTGTTCGGCGACATCCTGAGCGACCTGTCGGCGGTGATTACGGGCTCCATCGGCCTGGCGCCGAGCGCCAACCTGGACCCCCAGCGGCGCGCCCCTTCGCTGTTCGAACCGGTCCACGGCTCGGCTCCCGATATCGCCGGACGGGGCATCGCCAACCCGCTGGCTGCCATCCTTTCGGCGGCGATGATGCTGGATCACCTGGGCGAGGCGCAGGCCGCCCGCTCGGTCGAGGCGTCCGTTAAGGCCGTTCTGGCGGCAGGCTCCGTCCGCACTCCCGACCTGGGGGGATCGAGCGGCACCGAAGACGTCGCCGCGGCCGTCATTGCAAATCTGCGATAAGCGGCTCAAATTCGCTCCGAGTCGGCCGATGAGAACATTGAAATGGCAGCCACGCCCAGAACGGGCGCCGATGACGGCGGCGCGGTCGATGGCCTGTTGCGGGACATCGCAATTCAGGCCGAGCTGCTGGCGCTGAACTTCGCCCTGGAGGGCGAAGGCGCCGAGCAGGCTTCGACAGCCCTCATCGCGCTATCCCGCGAACTCCGCGAGGCCGGCCGTGCTAGACCGGGCGCCACCGAAGGCGCCCGGTCCACCTGGCGCCTGGGAGACTGACCCCTGGCGGACCCGCCTCCCGCGATGAGGTTGCGCCGCACGCCAGAGTTCGTTATCCCTAGAAGGACGGTGTTATTCCACGTCGCCGGGCAAAGGATCGCGCGGAAGGCACGCCGGCTGGCGGCTGTTTTCACGCTGTTCGCCGCAGTTCCGTGCTGGGGTGCCGAGGTGCGCCTGACGGGCCGGACGACCGACGAGAACGAAGTGCCGGTCGGTCAGGCGCGCATAGCGGTCAGTGGAGCCGAAGGCCACGCGGTGCGCACCGTGGCCGCCCCCAACGGCTCGTTTTCCATCATTCTGCCAGGGCCCGGGGATTACGTCGTCGATGTCCAGCGGGAAGGCTACTTCGAGTTGCGGAACTACCGCCTCCATCTGGACGGGGATCGCGAGCTGATTCTCGTGCTCAACACGCTCCATGAGGTGCTCCAGAGCGTGGACGTCAACGGCACTCCGTCGCGGGCGGGCCTGGACCAAACCGCGGAGCAGGAGAATCTGAGCGGCACGGAGGTGAACAACGTGCCCTACGTCGCGTCGCACAGTCTCCGCAACGCCATGGACCTGATCCCGGGCGTCGTGCAGGACTCCGGCGGGACGCTGCACTTCGAGGGTAGCTCCGAAAACCAGGTGTACTACACCCTGAACGATTTCAATATCGGGGACCCGATCACCGGCCACCTCAATACCCGTCTCGCCGTGGAAGGCATTCGGGACATGGAATTCCAGAGCGCGCGATTCTCGCCGGAGTTCGGGAAGGGCTCGGCCGGCGTCCTCACCATTCACACCGACACCGGTGGCGACAAGTTCCACTATACGGCGACGAATTTCATTCCGGGCTTGGGAACTCAAAACGGGTTTCATCTCGGAAACTGGACGCCGCGGGCCGGCTTTTCCGGGCCGATCGTGCACGGGCGGGCTTGGTTCGCGGACAACTTCGGCGCGGAGTACGACCAGAGTTTCGTAAACGGACTGCCGCAGGGGCAGAACCAGCGGTCGGGCTGGTCCGCCAGCAATCTACTCCATGGCCAGGTGAATGTGACGAGGTCCCAGATCCTGTTCGCGGATTTCCTGGTGAATTTCAACAACCAGACCCGGGCAGGATTGGGGCCGCTGGACCCGGTTTCGACGACAACGGCGCAGCGCTCGAGCGAGTACCTTACCAGCCTGAAGGATCAATTCTACTTCGAGAACGGCACGCTGGCCGAGCTTGGGTATGCGCACAGCAGTTACTCCGACCGGCAGGTCCCGCAAGGCGATGGGCTATACATCCTCTCGCCCAGCGGGCGCAGCGGCAATAACTTCCTGACATCCAGTCAATGGGCCAGCCGGGACCAGGCGCTGGCGAACGTATTCCTGCCTCAATGGGAGCTCGCCGGGGCGCACCAGTTGAAAGTGGGGGCCGATTTCGACTACCTCAATTACCAGGCCGATTTCACGCGCACGGGCTACGACCAGATCGGCTTGGCGGGCACTCTGCTCTCCCAGACGCTGTTTACGGGCAACGGCGCGTTCCAGCGCTCGAACCTCGAGGCGTCCTCGTATGTGGTGGACACCTGGCGGCTGAGGCGGAATGTCCAGATAGAGGCCGGCGTCCGGCAGGACTGGGACCGGCTGGTGGACCATGTGGCCCTGGCGCCAAGGGTTTCCGTCTCTTACTCGCCTTTCGGCTCGGGTAACACGAAGCTTTCTGCCGGATACTCCATTACCCACGATGCCACGAGTCTCGCCTTGTTCAGCCGGCCGCTCGACCAGACCGCGCTTACGACATACTACAATCCAGACGGCACTCCGGTGGGCGGTCCTCAGGCGACAACCTTCACGCTCGGGAACGGCCCCTTGAGAATGCCGCGCTCGGAGAACTGGAGCGCTGGGGTCGATCACTCTTTTCCGCACCGGATCGACGCCGGGGCCGACTATCTGCGGCGCCGCGGGAGCGATGGGTTCACCTACGTCAACACGTCTTCGCCGAACGGAGGAGCGTCCGGGTTCGAGACGCTGTTCGGGAGCCCGACGTTGCCGGGCGTCTACGCTCTGACCAACGATCGCCGCGACGCTTACGACGCGGTGCACGTGGTGGTCCGCCAGACCTTCTCCGGCCAGTTCGAGTGGATGGCCAGCTACACCCGCTCGCGCGCGGTCTCGAACGCGTTTCTGGACCTGACGACCGATCAGCCGTTTCAAGTGCTGAACGAATTCGTCCCGCTGCCCTGGGATGCGCCCAACCGGTTTCTGGGATGGGCGTACCTGCCGCTGCCGCTGAAGAACTGGGCCGTTGCGGTGCTGGCCGACGCGCGCACCGGCTTTCCGTTTTCGGTGGTGGACGAGAACGGGCAAATCCTGGGCGGGGCCGATTCTCAGCGCTTCCCGTCCTACTTCGAGTTGGACGCGCACATCGAGCGGCGGTTCACCTTTTTGGGCTATCGGGTGGCGGTCCGCGCCGGCGTGAACAACCTGACCGGCCATCCGAATCCGGCGGGGGTGAACAACATGGTCGGCGCCCCGCAATACCTGCAGTTCCTGGGCTTCGAGGGGCGTCACCTGGTGGTGCGCGTGCGATTCTTCGGGCGGGCCAAGGGGAAGTGAGGCGGCCTATCCTCGCCACGGTGGACCCGGGCTTTCGTGACCAGTCGAGGCCGCGTGGCTAATTCGGAAGGGGCAAAAGTAACTTCTGCAGATCCTCCATCAATTTGGAAAGGTCCAGGACACCTTCGGCACTGGTAACCTCGGCATTACAGAGCAGCACGACCCCGACACCTTCCCCGGGAAAGTAATGAATGGAGGCCGTCGTCGACGGCTGCAAACCGTTGAATCCCACCATTCGTCGTCCTTCGAACTGCAAGACACCCCAACCGAGACCAAACCGGCTAAGCGTCCCGTCCGATGTCTTTTGGGGAGTCCAGGTTTGCTGAAGGACTTCTGGCTTCAACACGCGGCCGGAACCAACCGCGATTACAAAGCGAAGGTAGTCTTCCGCGGATGCAGTGAAGCCGCCCCCTGGGTACTTATTGCTCGCGTCGTATGCGCGCGTGTTAGCGATCTTGCCGTCCTTGTCCACGGAGTATCCCCGGACCCGTTTGTTCACGATCGCCTGCGGATCGTCGAGATCGAAGCCGCGGATGCCATAGTGGCGGAAGAAGGCTTTGGAAAGTTCCTGGAATGACTCGTGGGTTGCCGCCTCGGCGACAGCGCCGACCATGGTGAAGCCAAACGTGGAGTATGCCGTTTTCGTCCCCGGCTCGAAAAGGAGCGGATCGTCCATGAACGCTCGGAGCGCGTCTCGCGAGGTCCGGTAGTGAAGGGCGCTGAAGACTTCCTCCATGTCGCGATAGTCTCGGACACCCGCTTGGTGGCTTAGCAGCTGTCTAACGGTCACCCTGCCGTAAATCGCAGGCAGATCGGCCACATAGGCTGTTACAGAAGCGTCGAGCATGAGCCGGTCCGACTGGACAAGATCCATGATGATTGTTCCGGTCACCGGTTTCGAAAGAGAAGCAAGACGGTGCGCGCTATCCGTCCGGAGCGGCACATTCTCCTCAATGTCGCCGAGACCAAGCGCTTTAGAGTAGATGACCTGGTCGTGGGTCGAGACGGCGACCGACAGCCCAGGGCAACGCGTCGCCTTGAAGGCCCTCTCTACGATGGGGTTGAGTTGACTTACTATGGCGCCATGATCGCTTTGGGCCCGAGTTGCCGCCGTAAAGATCAGCAGCGCGATCAGGGCGTAGAACGGCTTGCGAAGCACGATGCCTGGAAGACGTAAACCGGAGCGATTCGGTTGCCCGCGAGTGGCGGTGTCCATGAGCCGCCCACTATCACCGCAGCGCAACTGGGGACCAAACCGCCTCGACCAGACTAAAGGGCCAGGCGCCCTGGAGAGAGCGGTGGAGATGCCACCGCGCAGGCGAATGCGAAGACGAACCGGTGGGTGCGACGCTCCACCGGCGAACAAGCCGGCCAGCGAAAGTCCGCTACCTCTTCGGGAAGCTTGCGTCCAGGGCTAGGTTGATCGCCAGGACGTTGACCCGCGGCTCGCCTAGAAAGCCCAGGTCGCGGTTCTGCGTGTTGCGGGCGATCAGGCTGCGAAGCTGGTCGACAGAGATCCCGCGCGCGCTGGCGATGCGGGCCGCCTGGACGTCTGCCGATGCGGGGCTGATGTCCGGATCGAGGCCGCTGGCAGAGCTGGCCACCAGGTCGGCCGGAATCGGGCCGGTGTACTCCGGGTTGGCTTTGCGGAAGGCGGCGACCGAGTCCTTCACACGGTCGGCCAGCTTCTGGTTGGTCGGTCCGAAATTGAACGCATTGGAAGAGGTCGGGTCGTATCCATCGTTGCCGGCGGCGGAGGGCCGGGGCTGAAAATACTCGGGCCCCTTGAAGTTCTGGCCGATCAGGCGGGAGCCGACGATGCGGCCGTTGGCGCGGATCAGGCTGCCGTCCGCCTGGTCGCGGAAGAGAACTTGGCACAATCCCGTGACCACCAGCGGGTAAGCGAGGCCGGTCAGAACCGTCAAAACCAGCATCATTTTGAAGCCGCGAAACATTTGCTGCCACATAGGTCTCTCCTCAGTCGTCCGCTTGCTTACGCGCGCGGTTCGGTGCTGCTGTCCGCCTGCCTACGCGCGCGGTTCGGTGCTGTGCTGCCGCCGCGACAGAAGCACGGAACCGCGACCGTGAGGGAGCGGACATACTCATGCCAGCCTCAGCAGGCCCAGTATCCGGTCGATCAGCCAGATGCATGGGAACGGGGCGATAAAACCGCCGACGCCGTAAATCCAGAGGTTGCGCCGCAGCATCCCGGCGGCGCTCTGGGGCCGGTATTTCACGCCCCTCAGGGCCAGCGGCACCAGCGCCACGATAATCAGTGCGTTGAAGATCACCGCGGCCAGCACGGCGCTCTGGGGCGTGCGCAGGAACATGATGTTGAGCTTGGCCAGGGCCGGGTACGTCACCATGAACATCGCCGGGATGATGGCGAAGTACTTGGAGACGTCGTTCATGATGGAAAACGTGGTCAGCGCGCCGCGGGTGATGAGCAACTGCTTCCCGATGGCGACCACCTCGATGAGCTTGGTGGGATTGCTGTCGAGGTCCACCATGTTGCCGGCTTCCTTGGCCGCCATGGTTCCGCTGTTCATGGCCAGGCCGACGTCGGCCTGCGCCAGCGCCGGGGCGTCGTTGGTGCCGTCGCCGGTCATCGCCACCATGCGCGCGCCGGCCTGCTCCTTGCGGATGTATTCGAGCTTGTCCTTGGGCGTGGCCTGCGCCAGGAAATCGTCCACGCCCGCCTCCGCGGCGATGGCCGCGGCCGTCAGCGGGTTGTCGCCGGTGACCATGACGCTGCGGATGCCCATGGCGCGCAACTGCGCGATGCGCTCCTTCATGCCGCCCTTGACAATGTCCTTGAGGTGGATGATGCCGAGCAGGCGGGGACCGTCGGCGACGGCCAGCGGCGTGCCCCCGGTCCGCGAAATGCGATCGGACAGCTCCGCGATGGTTGGAGGGACCGCGCCGCCTTCGTTTCTCACGAACTCGACGATCGCGTCGGTGGCGCCCTTGCGCAGGCGGCGGCCGTCGATATCGACGCCGCTCATGCGCGTGTAGGCCGAGAACGGAATGAAGTGCGCGTTGTGCTCGGAGACCTCGCGGCCCCGCAGCTTGTACTTCTCCTTGGCGAGAACCACGATGGACCGGCCTTCGGGCGTCTCGTCGGCGAGGCTCGAAAGTTGGGCGGCGTCCGCCAGATCGTTTTCGTTGACGCCGTCTACGGGCAGGAAAGCCACCGCCTGGCGGTTGCCGAGCGTGATGGTACCGGTCTTGTCGAGCAGCAGGGTGTTCACGTCGCCGGCGGCTTCGACCGCCTTGCCGCTCATGGCCAGCACGTTGTGCTGCATCACGCGATCCATACCGGCGATGCCGATCGCCGAGAGCAGCCCGCCGATGGTGGTGGGAATCAGGCACACCAGCAAGGCGACGTACACGGGAATGGTCGGAACGGTGCCGGCGTGGGCCGACGCCACGCTGTACACCGCGTACGGCACCAGGGTGGCCACGGCAAACAGGAAGATGAGCGTCAGCCCCGCGATCAGAATGTTGAGCGCGATCTCGTTGGGCGTCTTCTGGCGCGAAGCGCCTTCGACCAGCGCAATCATGCGGTCCAGAAACGTTTCGCCGGGGTTCGAGGTGATGCGGATCTTGATCTGATCGGAGAGCACCTTGGTGCCGCCGGTGACGGCGCTGCGGTCGCCGCCCGACTCGCGAATCACGGGAGCGCTCTCCCCGGTGATGACGGATTCGTCGACCGTAGCGATGCCTTCGATGACCTCGCCGTCGCCCGGGACCAATTCGCCCGTGTTGCACAGCACCACGTCTCCGGCGCGCAGCTTCGAAGAGGCGACCCTATCGCTGGTTCCATCGGGGAGCAGGCGGTTGGCGATGGCGTCGCTCTTGGTCTTGCGCAGCGTGTCCGCCTGGGCCTTGCCGCGGGCTTCGGCCATGGCCTCGGCGAAGGTGGCGAACAGGACGGTGAACCACAGCCAGATGCAGATCTGCAGCTCGAATCCCAGGCCGCCCGCTCCGGTGACGAGGTCCCGGATCAGGAACGCCGTTGTCAGGGCGGCGCCGACCTCGACCACGAAGATGACCGGGTTCTTCATCAGCGTCACGGGATTCAGCTTGCCGAACGAGGCGCCGATGGCGCGCCGGAGAAGCTCGGGATCGAACAGGGGACGCGCACGCACCAGCTTTCTCGGGATGAGCGTGCCCGGGTCTTCAACCGAAGGAGGATTCTCGGTGGTCGTCATCGCTTAGCTCCCAATGAACACTAGTAGCGAGAAGAGCTTCCCCTGGTGCATGAGGAAATGCTCCACAATCGGCCCGAGCGCCAGCGCCGGGAAGAAGGTGAGGGCGCCAATCACGGTCACAGTCGCCACCAGCAGCCCCACAAACAGCGGGCCGTGGGTGGGGAAGGTTCCGCTCGAACTCGGCACTTTCTTCTTGGCCGCCAGGCTGCCCGCCACGGCCAGGAGTGGCACGATGAACATGAACCGCCCGAAGATCATGGCCAGGCCGGTCGTGACGTTGTACCAGGGGGTGGTGCCGTTGATTCCCCCGAACGCGCTCCCGTTGTTCTCTGCGGTGCTCGAGTAGGTGTACAGAATCTCACTGAAGCCGTGGGGGCCGGCGTTGCCCAGATTGGCGGTCGTCGGGCCGGGGGGATTCCAGTAGCTGTCCTTGTGGAATGGAGCAACGGAACTGGCCGCAGTGAGAACAAGGATCAGGAACGATGTTGCCAGGATCGGCAGCATCGCCATCTTGACTTCCTTTTGTTGAATCTTCTTTCCCAGGTACTCGGGCGTCCGGCCCACCATCAGCCCGGCGATAAAGACGGCGACGATCGCGTACAGCAACATGCCGTAGAGGCCCGAGCCAACTCCGCCGAAAATGACTTCGTCCGTCTGGAGGTTGAACATGGGGACGAGGCCGCCCAGAGGAGTGAGCGCATCGTGCGCGGTGTTGATGGCGCCACAACTGGCGTTGGTGGTGACGGTGACGAACAGAGCCGACGCGGCGATGCCGAAGCGGGTCTCCTTGCCTTCCATGTTGCCGCCTGGCTGCTGGGCCGTGGCGGCGGTCTGGAGGCCGAGCTTCGCCAGGATCGGGTTGCCCGCCTGCTCAAAGCCGTAGCAGACGAAAACGCCAATCAGGAACATTACGGCCATGGCCGCGAAGATCGCCCAGCCTTGCCGCGTATCGCCCACCATGCGGCCGAACGTGTAGGTGAGTCCGGCAGGGATGAGGAAGATCAGCAGCATCTGGACGAGGTTCGTGAAGGGAGTCGGATTCTCAAAGGGGTGCGCGGAGTTGACGTTAAAGAATCCGCCGCCGTTGGTCCCCAGCAGCTTGATCGCTTCCTGAGACGCCACGGGCCCTTGCGCAATGGTCTGCGCGGCCCCTTCGACGGTCTTGACCGTGGTGTAAGGGTGGAAGTTCTGAATCGCGCCCTGCGAGCAGAGCAACAGCGCCGCGAGGACGGAGATCGGCAGCAGGATGTACAGCGTCGAGCGCGTGAGATCGACCCAAAAATTCCCGATGCTCGAAACCTGGTGCCGCGCGAATCCGCGAATGATGGCCACCGCCGCGGCCATGCCCACGGCGGCGGAGGCGAAATTCTGCACCGCCAGGGCGGCCATCTGCACGAAGTAGCTCACCGTCGTCTCGGGCGTATAGACCTGCCAGTTGGTGTTGGTCAGAAAGCTGACCGCGGTGTTGTAGGCCAAGTCCGGCGAAATCAGCTTGCCGCCGAATCCCCGCGGGTTGAATGGCAGGTAGCCCTGCAACCGTTGCAGCGCGTAGACGAACAGGAAGCAGAAGATGCTGAACGCCAGCGCGCCGCCCGCGTAGTGGGTCCAGCGTTGTTCCACGTCCTCCCGGATGCCGCACAGCTTGTAGACCAGGCGCTCCAGGGGACGAATCACAGGATGGAGGAAGGTGCGCTCGCCCCCGAACACTTTCGCCATGAACAAGCCAAGCGGCTTCGTGACCAGCAGGATGAGGCCGAAAAACACTGCGATCTGGAGAATCCCATTTCCTGTCATAGAGCCCTCAGAACTTCTCCGGGCGAAGCAACGCCCACGTCAGGTACACCAGCAGAAACACGCATGTGACGCCAGCAACGATGTAGTCCACCATAGGAGTTTGTTCCTTACAACCGGTCGCAGGCCTTCGTGATGGCCCACAGAGCGACGAAGCCGGCAACGCCGGTCAGCACATACAGGAAGTCGAGCATTCCGCGTCTCCTTAGTTCGAGCTTACCAGCAGCGCCTGGTGCCCGCTCTTGCGAAGAGCCCGGGCCAGCCGCCGCTCCCGCGTCCCCGGCCACCAGCGCATGCGGGCGCCCAGGATGACGATGGAGCCCGGCTTGAGGCCGTCGAGCGCTCCGGTTTCCCAGTCGCGGCAGAGGCGGATCTCGACGTTGGTCTCGATGGCCGACTGCTCGGCCAGGGTGCGGAATTTTCGTTCGGCGAAGTCCTTCTGCACCGGCGGCTGATCGAGCTCCGCAGGAAACGCGACGGGCTGGGGCACGATCAGGCGGATTCGGGCGGCCAAACCCTGAGCGAGGTTGGCGGCGGCCTTCAGCGCGGCCAGCGTCTGCTTGACGCCGGTGTAGATCACCACCACTTCCAGCTTCGCGGTCTCCGGCGAGGCCACGCGCGCCAGCACCCCGGGCTGAGCCAGCCAGATCCTGTTCATGAGTGTCACCTGATTCAGGCTAGCTGGGAAGCCATTAAGAAGGCATAAAGGGCGCGTCAGGATTTCGTAAGGGTGTGGTGGAGCAGACGTTTACGCGGGTCTCCTGGAGTCCTGCCCCACCTACTCAGGCAGGTAGAAGCGGTAGCCGACCCAGGGTTCGGTCAGGAGGTAGTGCGGGTGAGACGGGTCCGGCTCAATCTTCTTGCGGAGCTGATTGACGAAGACGCGCAGGTATTCGACTTCCTCGCCGTAGTCGGGCCCCCAGACGGCTTGCAGCAGGGCGCCGTGAGGGATGGGCTGATTGGGATGGGTGAGGAAGTACTGGAGCAGATCGAACTCTTTGGGCGTGAGCCGGCCCTCGCGCGATCCGACCGTCACGCGGCGGGTCTTCAGGTTGATTTCGACCTCGTCGAGCTTGACCGTTCCCAAGGTGTCCTCGGGCCGCTGGGGCAGGCGGCGCAGCGCCGCCCGGATGCGCGCCAGCAGCTCGGGCATACTGAACGGCTTGGTGATGTAGTCGTCGGCGCCTGCGTCGAGGGCCTGCACCTTGTCCTTCTCCGCGTTGCGGACGGTGAGCACGATCACCGCCACGTCCCAGCGTGCACGGATTTCGCGGCAGGCATCCAGGCCGCCCATGCCCGGCATATTCATGTCGAGCAGGACCAGGTCGAAGCGCTCCGCCGCTAGCTTCTCGAGCGCTTCCTCGCCGCTGCGCGCATCCGCCACGTAGTAGCCGAGGCCGGTGAGCGTGGCGCGCATTACGCGGCGGATCTGCGGCTCATCATCGACCACCAGAACGCAGGTGGCGCTCACGAGGGCACCCGCTCCGTGGCGAGCGGAAGGGAGAAGCAGAAGCGCGAGCCGTCCGGTGCGCTCTCCACCCAGATGCGGCCGCCGTGCGCCTGCACGATTTCGCGCGCGATGGTGAGGCCCATCCCAGTGCCGGGAAGCCGCTGGCGGTCTCTCGCGCAGCGGTAGAATTTCTCGAACACGCGCTCGCGTTCCTCTTCGGAGATGCCCGGCCCGCGGTCCCGGACGCTGAAGACAACGCTGTCGGGCGCGGCTTCCGCCGCCACCACCACCGGCGAGCCGGGCGGAGAGTATTTGAACGCGTTGTCGAGCAGTTGCAGAAGCACGGTGTGGAACATGGCCGGATCGGCGCTGACCGGCGGCAGGGGGCCGGCGGCCGAGACCTCGATGCGCCTCCCGTCGAGGCCGGGTTCGACCTTACGGACGACGGCGGCCAGCAACTCGGAGGGCGAAAGCGGCTCCTGGCTGATGCGCAACTCGCCCGCCTCGATGCGCGCCATGTCGATGGCCTCGCTGACCATGGTGGTCATGCGGTCGGCTTCCTCGCTGATGACGGTCAGCAACTCGGTGGTGGTCGGATCGGCCAGGCCCGAAAGCAACGCCGAGGCCGCCGCCTTGACCGAGGTGAGCGGCGTCTTGAACTCGTGCGCCACGGCGTCCAGGAGCGCGGACTTCAACTCCTGGCTCTGGCGCGCCACCTCGGCGCGGCTGGCCAGTTCGAGGGTGCGCGCGCGTTCGAGCGAGATCGCGGCGAGATTGGATATAGCGTGCAGCGCCGCATCGGAGACCGAACCGGTGAAGATCCCGATGCTGCCAATGGGGCCGCCGCCCAGCCGGATGGGCAGCACGGTGACGCCTTTCTCGTCGAGCTCGGTGTTTTGGACGGCCACGTCCCGCAGCCTGGCTTCGGCGAGCGGGAGGTCCTCCGGGCCGGCGCGCTCTACTTCGCCTGTCCGGCGGTCGAACACGGCGACGGCCGGCAACTCGAAAATGGCCGCGACCTGGCGCGCCAGGTGCCTGGCAACGGCGGCCTCGCTGGGTTCCGCCATCATCAGGGCGCGGCTAAGGTTGTACAGCCGCTCCATCTCGGCGCGGCGCTCGGAGGCTTCCACCGCCCGCCGTTTGGCCGTGGCCGAGAGATTGCTTGCGGTCACCGCCGTCACCAGAAAAGCCGTTAGCGCCACCCAGTTCTGCGGATCGGTGATGGTGAACGTGCCGACCGGGGGCAGGAAGAAGTAGTTGAACGAGAGCATGGCGGCGAAAGACGCCAGCACCGCCTCCGCCAGACTTCCCCAGGTGGCGACGGCCAGGATCACCAGCAGGAATGCGAGCGCCACGGTGGTGGAATTTACGTGGAGCACAAGGGAGCAGGCGCCAGTGACCGCTGCGATCAGCGCCAGCGCTGCCGTCATTCTCAGCAGCCGCTTGGACCGGGTTTGCGAAGGCATAACCGCCCCCTTTTGTGCTTATTCTAGCCCTTGCCGGCCGGGCGCTGGCCGTACTTCTCGCTGCATTCGACGGAGCAGAAGTGAACCACCTCGCCGCCGACAGTGCGTTTCACCGACGTGGCCGTGGAAACGTAGGTGCCGCAGACGGGATCGCGCTTGAGCTCGCCAACCTTTTGCGGCTCGGAAGACGGGGAGCGGCCGGAAGCCGCCGGCCCCAGGAATCCGCCGATCGCCTTGCCCAAGACTCCGACGATGGAGCGGAGGAGGCTGATGAGGATGACGGCGAGGAAAAGGTAGAGAACAACGCGGATCATGAGATGGGGCGCTCCCGGGGAACGCCCCGTCCTTCCCATTATGCGCTACGACTTCTTCTTCGACTTCTTCGGGGTCGGAGTCGCGTTCGGGTTCGTGTACTGAGTCTGCACATCTGTGGACAGCGCAGCCAGCATTCCTTTCGCCGCGTCGGCGTTGGGGCCGTTCGGCGCCAGTTCGAGGTACTTGTCGAGTTCTCCCTTCATTTCGGGAGGCGCGACCGTCTTGCCGTCCGGGGTCACGCTCATCTTTGCCGAGAGGCACACGGCGTACTGGAAGTGCGCCTCGGCGTAACTCGGAGTCAGCTCGATGGCCTTCTTGAAGTTCGCGGCCGCTTCGTCGTACTGGCCCTTGTTGACCAGCAGGGCGCCCAGGTTGTAATAGTATTTTCCGGCGCCGGGGGGATCGTATTCAGCCGCCTTCTGCAGCTCCGCCGAGGCCTCCGGAAACCTATTCAGCCGGGCCAGCGCCAGAGCGTAGTTGTTGTGTACCGCGGGGTCGGAGAGCTTGAGCGCGATCGACTTCTCGTAACTTTCAAGGGCGGAGGTCAGCGAGGCCTGCGCCTCGGGACCCATCTGGGTGCCCGCCAGGCCGGTCTGAGCCTCGGCCAGATGGGACCAGATGGCCTCCTGCTTGGGATCGGTTTCACCCGCCTTCTTGAACGCCGCAATCGACTGTTCGTAGTAGGTTGCGGCCGTCAACGGTTGCGGCGCGGCCTGGGGATTGTTGGGGTCCGCGGGGGCGGTGGCCGGACAAGACGCCGGCTTCCTCCCGCAGTTCAACGCCTGCATGCCCGCGTTGTACGACTCGTTCAACTGCCGATTGTGCGCCTGAGCTTCCGCGGCCTGTTTTTCGTGCTCTTTGAGCGCGGCGCGCATCTCGGGGCTCAACTGTTTCTCCTGTTCTTTGGTGAGCGTGCCGGATTGGGCGGCTTCGGAGAGGGCCTGGTCCTGGTCCCTCTTGGCCTTGAGGTTGAAACTGGCGTCGGTGCTGTTGGACGTGGTGGTCCTGAGCTTGTTCACGCAATCGCGTTGCCTGCCATCCACTTCCACGCACACGTTGAAGGTGCCGAGAGGCAGACCGCCATAGAAGTAATGGCCCTTCTTGTCGGTCTTGGTGTGGTAATGGCCCGTGATGTCAACGCGCTCAATCTTGATGACGGCGTCTTTGAGTGGATTGCCATCGTCCCCGGTAACCGTGCCCTCGATGGTGGTGATGGCAGCCAGCGAGACGCCGGCAAAAACGACCAACGCGCTTGCAAGTCCAGCCGCTCTCTTAAGAATCATGACGGACCTCCGCCTCCTGTTTGAGTTCTCCAACATCAGAGCATACTACAACCGCCGGCGGACAGGGTGGTTCCGGCCGGCCATCAGCCGTCAGCCATGAGACGTCAGCCTTGGCCCGTCGGCAATCAGCCCTGGCGACCGCAGGAAAGCCTTGCCTGCAAGCCTGAACTGGTGGTGCTGTCACGCCTCCGGGCGTCGCGAGAAGGATGGGTTACAGCACCGCTCGCAACGCGAGGTTCACCGCCACCATCAGCGCCGAGAACGCGGGGAGGATCAGAAGCGCCTTTTTGAGCCGCCTCGGATCGTCTCCCGCGGCGGCGCCAATCATCGGCGAGCTCACGGCCAGCCCAATCCAGCCGAACATGGCGACGATTCCGATAGCGGTCGCTTTGGCCGCGCCGAAGACGTTGCCGGTGATCGCCAGCACGGTCGGGAACACCGGCGCCATGGCGAGGCCCGCACAGAACACCGCCGCCCAGGCGACGGCGGGCCGGGTGGTCCGGAGCGCCAACCAGGTCGTGATCGTCATCAGCGCCGCCGCGACGAGGGTCACCGTATCGGGCCGCATCGTTTTGAAGAGCGGCGCCACGGCCACTCGCCCGATGAGCAGGCCCAGCGCAAAGCCCAGCGACAGGATGTTCAACGCGCGGCGCTCGGGGATTCCCTGCGCGATGAGGTGGCGCGTGAGCCAGTTCCACACCCCGACCTCGCAGGCCACGTACAAGAACAGCATCGCCGCCAGCAGCCACAGCGCCGGATGACGCAGGAGATGGCTCGCCTCCGAGAGTGCGATTCCGCCAGCGGACCGGGCCGCCGGCATCGTCACGCTGGCGCTCAGGGCCAGAGTGGCCGCCGTGGCCACCGCGGTCAAGTAGCACAAGCGGGTCGAATTGCCGCCCAGGAGGTTGGCGAGGATGAAGGGAGTCGCCAGGCCGCCCAGGCCGAAGAAGACGTTGAGGAAGTTGAGCGCGGCCGCGTGCTGGGAGCCGCCTAGATCGAAGGCCAGGGCGTTAGCTCCCGTGACGATCGTGCCCCCGCCCAGCCCGAGCAGGAACAAGTAACCGACCACCTGGCCATAGCTTTTCGAACTGGGTAGCAGGAACAAAGCGAGGGCGATGAGCGCCAGACCGAGAACCAGGCCCACTTTGTAGCCCTGGCTGTCGATGAGCGGTCCTGCCGCGACGGAAGCGATCACCAGGCCCATCGCCTGAGCCAGGGCAATGTTCCCGTTCTGCTTGGGCGTGAGGTGGAACCGGGCGGATAGCCCGGGCAGAATCGTGCCCAGCATGGCGGCAATGAGACCGTAAACGAAGATCGCGAATATGGGAGCGAGCATCAGCATGGCTCTTAAGAGGCTACACGATTCGGCATCTGCGCGCAGCGGCCGCCGCTTGCTCACGCGCGCGGTTCGGTGCTGGGGCGCTCCCCACGCCAGCGCGAGGCAGGGCGGACGGTCGATGGCGCTACTGCCCGATTCGAGCGTTCCGTCCGCGGCCGACTGCGCTATAATGAACTCAGACGTCGAGCCGCGAGAGTGGGCGAAAGCCCACTTTTTTGTTGGCCCAGTGATAACCAGGCACAATGAACGAAGCCATCGTCGATAGGGTGACGGAGATCGCCCGACGTGTGGCCGAATCCGAGGGCCTGGAAGTTGTTGAGGTTCAACTGCTCGGCGGGGGCAGTAAACGGATGCTGCGAATCACCATCGACAAGCCGGCCGGTGTTTCCCATGCCGACTGTGAGCTGATCTCCCAGCAGGTGGGGACCATCCTGGATGTAGAAGAAGTCGTCCCGGGAAGCCGCTACACTTTGGAGGTCAGTTCTCCAGGGGTGGAGCGCAAGCTGCGCGGGCCGGCGGATTTCGAGCGCTTTCTCGGCCGCAAGGCCAAGGTGGTGCTGCGCGAGCCGGTCGAGGACCGGCGTCACTGGGAAGGCATTCTGGCCGGTTTCGCCGGGGATGTCGTCACCTTGGAGCCCTCACCTGGAAGGACGGTACGGTTCAGCGTCCAGCAGGTCGAGAAGGCGAACCTGAAATTCGACTGGTAATCCCGAACAGTCAACGAGGAAAGCATCTTGGGCACGATCTATCAATCCATCGAGATTCTGAGCAAGGAAAAGGGCATCGACCCGCAGATCATCGTTGACGCGGTCAAGGATGCCATGCTGGTGGCCGCCCGCAAGCATTTTCATACCGAAGAGGATCTCGTGGCGGAGTTCGATCAGAAGACCGGCGCCATCCAGATTTTCATCGTCAAGAAGGTGGTCGAGACGGTGGACGTTCCTCTCAACCAGCTCACGCTCGAGCAGGCCAGGGCCATCGATCCCGGCGCGGAAATCGGCTCGGAAATCCGAATCCCGAAGGCTACCGACCTTCTCGGCAGGGTGTCCGCGCAGACCGCCAAGCAGGTGATCCTTCAAAAAGTCAGGGAAGCCGAACGCGAAACCGTTTATCAGGAGTTTTCCGGCCGCGTGGGGGAGCTGGTGAACTGCTCGGTGAAGCGGGTGGAGGGCCCGGACCTGGTGGTGGACATCGGGAAGACCGAGGCGCGCCTGCCCAAGAAGGAGCAGTCGCGCCTCGAGAGCTTCAGCGTGGGCGACCGCGTCCGCTGCGTCATCAAGAGCGTCGAGAAGAGCGGCAAGAACCCGGGCGTGGTCGTCTCCCGGGCGGCCCCGGAACTGGTGGTCCGCCTGTTCGAGCAGGAAGTCCCGGAGATCTACGACAGCACGGTGACCATCAAGGCCTGCGCGCGCGAGGCCGGCGAGCGCACGAAGATCGCGGTGCAGAGCCGCGATCGCGACGTGGACAGCGTGGGCGCCTGCGTGGGCATGAAGGGCATGCGCGTGCAGTCGATCATCCGCGAGCTGCGCGGCGAGAAGATCGACATCATCGAGTACTCCGAGGACGCGGTTTCGTTCGCCACCCACGCTTTGAGCCCGGCCAAGATCAGCCGCGTGACCATCCTGGACCCCGAACAGAAGCACATGGAGGTCATCGTCGACGACACGCAGCTCTCGCTGGCCATCGGCAAGAAGGGGCAGAACGTGCGCCTGGCTGCCAAGCTGCTGGGCTGGAAAGTGGACATCAAGAGCGAAGAGGAGAAACGCCAGGAGGTCGAGTCTCAAATGGAGGCGCTGGTGGTCTCCGGCGCGCCGGTCTCCGTGCTGATTGACAGCGGTCTCACCGACAAGGTGCTCGAGAAACTGATCGAGGCCGGCATCGCAACCGTCGAGCAGCTCGGCGCCATGACGCCCGAGCAGCTCGAAGAGATACCGGGGGTCGGGCCCAAGACCGTCGAGTCCATCCAACTCGCGGTGAACGGCTACTACGCGCAGTTCGAAGAACAGGCAGGCGGCGCAGGCGAGGCTGCCGGCACGGCCGAAGCGGTGGCCGAGCCCGAAGCCGGCCAGGAGCCGGGCCTGGAGGCTGAAGCGATGGGCGAGCCCGAAGCCGGCGAGGAGCCAGCGCTGGAGGCCGAAGCGGCTGGCGGGGAGCCGGTGGAGGAAACGCTGGAGGCGGCGGAAGAGTCCGCGCCCGAGGAGCAGGGGGCTACGCCCCCGGCCGGAACGGATTCGGAATGATGGAACTCTGCTACCATAAAGGACTCGGATTGAGTGCCTTGGGGGTTAGAGAACAAACGGCGCCAGCTCGGGGAGTGTGTCTCGGAGCTTCTGACAGGGAGGATTATGCCTCCCCAAGTAGGCGGTCCAACTGAACAACGTTGTTATGAGGAAAATTCGGATTAACGAGCTGGCGCGCGAGTGCGAACAACCGAACAGCGCGATCATCGCGGTGCTGCCGCAATTCGGCGTCACCGACAAGAAGACGCACTCCAGCTCGATTGAAGACGACGTCGCGGACAAGATCCGGCGGCACTTTGGCGTTTTTGTCGAGCGCGCCGCCCCCGCGGCTGAGGCGGGAGTCGCGGAAGAAGCCGAAGTCGCGGCCGAGGAGCAGGCGGGCTTCGAGCCGGCTGAGGCGGAAGCCCCGGCCGTGGAGCCCCCGCAGACTGCCCCGTCGGTCGCCCCAGCGTTCCCGTTCGGCCTGACTACGGAAGAGAAAATGGCCGCCCGTCCGGCCGCGCATCCGGTGCGCCCGCCGCTGTTGGGAAGAGGCCCGCGGCCCGTGCCGGCGCAGCCACCCTCGGCTCCGGCTGTGGCGCCCGCGCTACCCGCCGCGGCGCCTCCGCTGCCCGGCACGCCCGTCCGGCAGCCTTACGCCGCCCGGCCATTGCCCTCGGCTCCCCGTCCTGGCCAGATCATTTCCGGGCCGCGGCAGCCGTTTCCCGGCGGTCCGGCGGAAGCGCCCCAGCGGCCCGCAGTGCGTTCTTCGGCCAGGCCCGCCGCCGCGCCGTCCCAGGCGCAGCAGCAGCCGTCCGATCGGGCCTCCGCCGGTCCGCCCGTCGCGGTCATTTCACTGCGGGGGGCGAGCCTGGCAGGCCAGCCCGCTGCGCGGCCCGTCGTTCCGCCGCGGCCCGACCTGGTCGCCCGGCTCCAGCAAACCAGGACCATGCCCGGCCAGCCGCAGCCGCGCCCCGGGGCTCCCCTTCGTCCGGCCAGCGTGCCCGTGCCCGGCCAGCCGATTTACAAAGGCCCCATCCGTCCCGGCCAGCCGCTCATGCGCGCGCGTCCCGGCGCGCCCAGCGGTCCGCTGGCCAGAGGACGGGGTCTGCACCCCACCACGCCTCTGCGTCCCGAGGTGGTCACCGTACCGGCCACCGAACAGCGCCGCCGCCAGTTCGGCGCCCGTCCGGTCATCGATCGCGAGCGCGAACGCGAAGGAAAGCTGCTCCGCGTCCCCGTGCGCCGGGGCGAGGATATCGGCCACCTTGCCGAAGGCAAGCAGATCACGGTCGCCGAAGGGATCACGGTCAAGGAGCTCTCCGAGAAACTCGGGCTCAAGGCCAACCTGGTCATCAAGAAGCTGGTCGATCGCAAGGTCTTCGCCACCATCAACCAGGCTCTGGACGTGAAGATGGCCGAGAACCTGGCGCGCGATTTCGGCGCCATCGTCTCCACGGTCAGCTTCGAGGAAGAAGCCACCCAGCAGCAGGAGATGCTGGCCAGCACCAGTAGTGAAGAGGACTCCGGGCCCGTCAAGCGGCCGCCCGTGGTCACCATCATGGGTCACGTCGATCACGGCAAGACCTCGCTGCTCGATGCCATCCGGTTGAGCCGCGTCGCCGAGAGCGAGGCCGGCGGCATCACCCAGCACATCGGCGCTTACCAGATCGAAAAGAACGGCCGCAAGATCACCTTCATCGACACGCCCGGCCACGAGGCGTTCACTCGCATGCGCGCCCGCGGCGCCAAGGTCACCGATGTGGTGGTCCTTGTGGTTGCGGCCGAAGACGGCGTGATGCCGCAGACGGTCGAGGCCATCGATCACGCCCGCCTGGCGCAGGTCCCCATCATCGTCGCCATCAACAAGATCGACAAGCCCGACGCCCAGCCGGAGCGCGTCATGCAGCAGCTCTCCGACCGTGGCCTGGTGCCCGAAAAGTGGGGCGGCGATACCGTCATGGTGCCCGTCTCCGCACGCACCAAGCAGAATCTGGATCTGCTGCTGGAAATGATCCTGCTGGTCTCCGACATGCTGGATCTCAAGGCCAACCCCAGCCGGCCTGCCGTCGCCAGCGTGCTCGAGGCGAAGCTCGACCGCGGCCGCGGTCCGGTGGCCACCGTACTGGTGCGCAACGGCACCCTGCACGCCGGCGACTACTTCGTCTGCGGGTCTGTTTTCGGCAAGGTCCGCGCCATGTTCGACGATCGCGGCGAAGCCCTCAAGGACGCGGAGCCTTCGGCGCCGGCCGAGGTCATCGGCCTGGATTCGCTGCCCGAGGTCGGGGACAGCCTGCAAGTGGTAACCGACACCGCCAAGGCCAAGCAGATCGTGGTCTACCGCGAGTCGAAGGCGCGCGAGCAGGCCATGGCGAAGAATACGCGGATCACGCTCGACCAGTTGCACCGCCAGCTCAAGGAGGGCGAGGTCAAGGAGCTGCCGGTGATCCTCAAAGCGGACGTCGGCGGCAGCGCCGAAGTGATCGCCGAGGCCCTGCAGAAGCTCTCCACCGACAAGGTCCGAATTCAGGTCATCAGCAGCGGCGTGGGCGCCATCACCGAAACCGACGTGCTGCTGGCTTCGGCCTCCAACGCCGTGGTTATCGGCTTCAACGTCCGGCCGGATCGCAACGCCGTGGCGCTAGCCGAGCAGGAGAAGGTGGACATCCGGCTGCACACGATCATCTACGACCTCACCGACGAGATCAAGCGCGCCATGACCGGCATGCTCGAGCCCGTGTACAAGGAGGTCTACCGCGGGCGCGCCGAGGTGCGCGAGATCTTCCGCATCAGCAAAGTCGGCACGGTGGCGGGCTGCCTGGTGATGGACGGATCGATCCCTCGCGACGCCAACGTCCGCCTGCTGCGCGACAATGTCGTGGTGCTCACCGGCAAGCTCGCTTCGCTGAAGCGCTTCAAGGACGACGCCAGCGAGGTTCGCGCCGGCCTGGAATGCGGGCTGGCGCTCGAGAACTTCAACGACCTCAAGCCGGGCGACGTGATCGAAGCGTTCGCCAGCGAGCGCATTGCGCCCGAGGTGTTCGCTTGATGGGGACATGCCGGCCATCGGTGTACTGACGCTCGAGGTGCATCTCGAGAACTCGCACTCGCTCAAGGATAAGCGTCACGTGATCCAGGGGCTCAAGGAGCGCCTGCGCCACAAGTTCAACGTGGCGGTGGCCGAGATCGATTGCCAGGATCTGTGGCAACGCGGCGTGGTGGCCGCCGTGACGGTATCGGGCGACCACGGCTACGCGGCCGGGGTGCTGCAGTCCGTCGAGAAGGAAGCCGCCGCCCTGCTGGGCCCGGAGCTGGTCGGCGCCACTGTCGAGTGGCTGGAGTAGCCGGATGGATCCCCGACGTGCCGAGCGCCTGTCCGAGGCGCTACGCGAAGAACTGGCCGAGCTGATCGAGTACGAGCTCGCCGACCCCCGCCTGGCGGGGGTCACCGTCACGGAGGCCCGCCTGGTCCCCGATGGCCGCCACCTCCTTGTAACGGTGGCCGTCAAAGGCAATGCCGCCGAGCGCCAGCTCGGTGTCGAGGCTTTAGGACACGCCGCCAGCTACCTCCGCCGCGCCGTGGCGACCCGGCTGCGCCTGTTCCGGGCGCCCGAGCTCCACTTCCAGGCGGCAGATCCGGCGGGCGACCGCATCGGCGAGCTGCTGGACCGAATCCGGAAGAACCGCGAAAAAAACGAAAAAAAAGCGGGAAACGAGCCGTAAACGGCCTCGCTTCGTGCTACTTTTGTGGATGTTGCCCCCGATTCGGTGGGGCGGCATATCGCAGACCGGCGGTCGTCCCCATAGGGCCCTGGCCTGACGTTCTCATATGCGAGGGCAAAGCGGAACAGCCATGCGTGTGGCTCCCATGAACAGCAGATTTCTTGATGCCTGCCGGCGCAGGCCCACCGACGTGCGTCCCGTGTGGTTCATGCGGCAGGCGGGGCGGTATCTCAAACCCTATCGCGACATCCGGTCCAAGCACGGCATCCTCGATATCTGCAAGCGCCCGGACCTGGCCGCCGCCATCACCTTGCAACCCGTCGAGATCCTGGATGTGGACGCGGCGATCATCTTCGCCGACCTTTTGCTTCCGGTCGAGCCCATGGGCCTGAAGCTGCGCTTCGCCGCGGGCGAGGGCCCGGTGATCGACAACCCGGTGCGGACCTCGGAAGACATCGACGCGCTCTCGATTTCCAACACGGACGACCTGGGCTACGTCGGCGACGCCATCGTCCAGGTGGTGAAGGCGCTGGCGGGGAAGGTGCCGGTGCTGGGATTCGTGGGCGCGCCGTTCACCATCGCCAGCTACATGATCGAGGGCGGGGCCTCCCGCACCTTCATGAAGACCAAGCAGATGATGTACTCGAACGAGACCCTGTGGCGCCGGCTGATGGGCAAGCTGGTGGACGTTCTGGGGCCGTTCGCGATTCTGCAGGTGGCCGCCGGCGCCCGCGCCATCCAGGTGTTCGATAGCTGGGTGGGAGCGCTCGGCCCCGACGATTACGTCCGCTTCGTGGCCCCGTACTCGCGCGCGTTGATCGAGCGTATACGCTCCACGGGCGTGCCCGTGATCCACTTCGGCACCGGCGCCGGCGGGTTCTTCCGCGAGCTGCACGCGGCCGGCGGCGACGTCCTGGGCGTGGATTGGCGCATCAATATCGACCAGGCGTGGATCGACATCAGCTACCGCTCGGCCATCCAGGGCAATCTCGATCCGGCCGCGCTCTTCGCGCCTCTCCCGGAACTGAGGACGCGCATCCACGAGCTGCTCAAGCGCACCGGCACGCGGCCCGGCCACATCTTCAACCTGGGCCACGGCATTCTGCCCGAGACGCCCGTAGACCACGTGCGGGCGGCGGTGCAGTTCGTGCGCGAGTTCAAGCCGTAATGGGGGCAGGGGTTCGGTGTTGCGGCGCAGTCTGAAGCGGGCGCCAAAAAGGACCAAAACATTGCTGGCCGCAGATGAACGCGGATAAACACGGATGGAAAACAAATGGGTGTATCGGCGTCCATCCGCGTTCATCGGCGGCCAAGATTGTGTTCATGAACTTCTTCCTGACCGTGTGAAGCGTGCGCCACGCTATCGCCATGGGGGCCACCCTTGAAGCAGACCGTTCTGTTGCTGGCACACGGGGCGCCCGAACGCGTCGAGGACATCGCGGAATACCTGTCGTATGTGCGTGGAGGGCGGCCCACGCCGCCGGCGTTGGTCGAGGAGGTCGCCGATCGCTATCGCCAGGTCGGTGGCGGTTCGCCGCTATTGGCTCGCACCCGGGAACAGGCCTCGGCTCTCGAACGCGAGTTGGGGATTCCGGTCTATTTCGGGATGCGGAACTGGCGCCCGTTCATCAAGGAAACGGTGGTGCGGATGAAGGCGGACGGCGTCGAGCGTATCGTGGCGCTGTGCCTGGCGCCGCAATACTCGAAGGCCAGCGTGGGGTTGTATTTCCGCCGCGTGCAGGAGGCCAAGACTGAGGCGGGCCTGGCGGCCGAGATCGTCTGGACCAAGACGTTTCACGATCACCCGCTGCTGGCGGAGGCATTCGCGGAGCGCCTCGCGCCGCTGCTGCCCTCCGAGCGCGTGCTGTTCACCGCGCACAGCCTGCCCGAGCGCGTGCTCGAGCGCGGCGATCCGTACGACTCGGAAGCCAGAGCGACCGCCCGCGCCGTCGCCCTGCGCGCCGGGCTCGCCAGTTGGGATTTCGCTTACCAGAGCCAGGGCTTCAGCGAGGAGAAGTGGCTCGGCCCGACAGTCGAGTCCCGCATTGACGAGTACGCCTCAGCAGGTGTCCGCGAAATGGCGCTGGTTCCCATCGGCTTCGTCTGCGACCACGTCGAGATCCTCTACGATGTCGATATCGCTTTCCGGAACTACGCACAGGAACGCGGCATCGCGCTGCGACGCCCAGAGTCGCTGAACGATTCTCCGATCTTCACGCGCGCGCTGGCCGCCGTCGTGGGACAGGCCTCCGGCCTGTCGGCGACAGGCCGGAGGCCTGTCCCACGGTGAGAGACAAGTTATGCGCGTAGTCATCGTCGGCGGCGGGATTTCGGGTCTGTCGGCTGCCTACTACCTGGCGAAGCACGGCATCGCATCGACCTTGATCGAACGCGAGGGGCGACTGGGTGGCGTGATTTCGACCGAGCGACGCGAAGGTTGCGTGCTCGAAGCCGGCCCGGACAGTTACCTGGCGCAGAAGCCGTGGGCGCTGCACCTGATCCGCGAGCTGGGCCTGGGCGGCGACGTCATCGGTTCGAACGACCACCTGCGCGTCACCTACGTTCTGAAGCGCGGGCGCCTGGTGCCGCTGCCCGATGGGCTGATGTTGATGATCCCCACGCGGATCTTCCCGCTGGTCCGCACCTCGCTGCTGGGCCTCGAGACCAAGATCCGCATGGGCCTGGAGTGGTTCCGGAGGCCGCGCGACGGCTGGCAGCCCGACCGGTCCGTGGCCGAGTTCGTCGCCGCGCACTACGGCTGGGAGGCCGTGGACTACCTGGCCGAGCCGTTGCTTGCTGGCGTCTACGGCGGCGACCCGCACCAACTCAGCGTGGCCAGCGTGCTGCCGAGGTTCGTCGAGATCGAGCGCAAGTACGGCAGCCTCACCAAAGGCGTCCTGCACGAGCGCCGCAAGGCGGCCAAACACGCTCAGGGCCAGCCGCTGTTTCAGACTTTGAAGGGGGGCCTTGGCCAGCTCGTCGAATCGCTGATCACGCAGACGCGGCCGGCGCCCGAAGTGCTGCATGCCTCTGCCGAAGCCGTGGAGCGCTCCGCCGGAGGCTCGTCGTGGCGCGTGCGCGCGGGTGGCGAGTGGATCGAGGCCGATCACGTGGTTCTGGCCTGCCAGGCCTACCAGGCCGCCGCGCTTGTCGGCTCCGTGGATGGCGAGCTGGTGGCGTTGCTCGACTCCATCCCGTACTCGAACTCCATCACCATCTCGCTGGTCTATGACAAGGCGGGCTTCCGGCATCCGCTCAACGGCTTCGGCTTTCTGGTGCCCAAGAGCGAACGCCAGTTGCTGGTGGCCTGCACCTGGGTCGGCACGAAGTTCTCCGATCGCGTGCCGCCGGACAAGGTGGTTCTGCGCTGCTTCGTGGGAGGCGAGGACCCGGGCGTGCTGGCGCTCTCCGACCAGGACCTGGTTACCCATGTGCGTGCCGAACTGCTGACCGTCATGGGAGTCTCCGCAACCCCGGCCTTCACGCACATCGCCCGCTGGCCGCGCTCGATGGCGCAGTACACCGTGGGCCACGGAGACCGCGTGGCCCGCATCGAGGCGCGGCTCAAGGAGCTGGGCGGGCTGCACGTGGCCGGCAACGCGTACCACGGCATCGGCATTCCCGACTGCGTGCGCATGGGGAAGCAGGCCGCGGACGCGGTGGCGGCCCATTCTAGCGGATGGGCAGCGCGTACATGAGTCCACCTTGCGTCCAGAGGTTGTTTGAACCGCGGGCCAGCTTCATCGCCGACTCCGAGCCGAGGTCGCGCTCGAAGATCTCGCCATAGTTGCCAACGGTTTCGATCACGCGTGCCGCCCAAGCGTCGTCGAGGCCAACGAATTGGCCGTAGCCGCGCTGGACGCCCAGCAAACGCTGGATCAGCGGATCGTCGCTCTTCTTCATCGCGGCGAGGTTGGTCCGCGTCACGCCGCTCTCCTCGGCTTGGATCAATGCTTCGACGGTCCAGTTGACGATGGTGGCCCATTGTGGGTCGCCGAGGCGATAGGTAGGTGCCAACGGGTCTTTAGCGATGACGTCCGGCAGGATTTCAAAGTTCCGCGCCAGGTTTTTGAAGGCGATTCGCTCGTAAGCCAGTTGTGAGACGTCGGCGGTGATGGCGGCACAGTTGCGGGTGACGAACGCCGCTTCCATCTCGCCTTCTTCCTGAAAGGGAAACGGCAGCCACTTGATCTTCTCGCGCGTCATGTAGCTTTCGACCTGGGCTTCGATCTCGGTGCCAGCGAGAAAGCAGACTTTCTGGCCGGCAAGGTCCTTCGGGGAAGCGACTCCCGTGGTCCTATTCACAAGAAAGCCCTGGTAGTCATAGAAGACGGGCCGCGCGAAGCCAAAGTCGCTGTTAGCCGTATTGATGAGATTCGGGGACCCTGTGGCGAGGAGCGCGATCTCGCCGGATTTGAGGGCTTTCAGGGCGTCCTGTTCGTCGCGGAAAGGCACGACGGTGAACTGGGCCTTTGGCCCGAGCACAGCCACTGCCACCGCTCTACAAATGTCCAGGTCGAAGGCGGAGTGATTCCCATGTGCGTCTTGGGTGGAGTACTCGGGTTCTTCGGTGTCGATGCCGCAGGGGAGTGAACCGGCAGTTTTGATTCTATCGACCGTAGCCCCGCCGAAGGCAGCCGCGGATGTTCCGATTGTCAGCCATGTAATGGAAAGTAGGAGTGGGGAAATCCTGCTCATGCGGCTCCTCGTATAAGAAAAGCCGGCGATCGGATAGAAGATCCGATCGCCGGGAACGCGGTCGGCAACGGCTTCTAGTTCGACGGCCAACTGCCCGATGTCGGCGTACCTGGGTTGGTGCTGGGACGAGGATTGAAGTCCGCCGGAGCTGGATCGATCAGTACGCCCTTGACCATGTCGGTCGGGGTGATCTGCAGGGCCTTGCAGCCTTGCCCACCGGCATGCGGCAGGCTTAGAACCTGAACCGCCGGAATGATTGCGTACGTGGCTGGCAATGGTTCCACCAGACCGAACAAGCGGCCGTTGTCAAATGCAGAGAAGAGGTCGCCGACGCCAGGAGTATTGTCATCGGAGGGCCCCAAGTACTTCTGGCCGTATTTCTTCTCGCCCAAAGCACGAGCCGCGGATTCGTCGGGAAGATCGGCGAGCGGAGTCAGGTTGAACAACTCGTCGATGAACTTTATGATCGAGCCATGCTCGGTGGCTTCATGGGAGATGGTGTGGACTACACTAAAGGGCGAGATCACGATCGCTGGAATTCGGGGACCTTGGTCGAGAGCGGCTCCAAGAGGATCGAAGGAGCGAATCTGCGGCTGGGTGTGGTCGTAGAGGCCATCGGTTTCATCGTAGGTGATGATGATGGCGCTTTCCGGCCAGTACTTGCTGTTTGCGATCGCATTGATCGAGTCGGCCAGGAGAGCCTCGCTAATCTGGGCGTCAGAGTAGCCAGGGTGGTCGTCATTGCCCTTGAAGGCGGCCTGGACCGCTGGGCTGGGTGAGCGTGGAGTGAGGCCGTCGAGGTTGCCATATCCGCCGCGAACGTAGAAGACACCGCCTCCCGAGGGCAGGGCGTTGGCCTTGATCGCCGTATAGAAATCGCCGAGGCCCTTCAGGTGCGCCTTGGTTTCGGCCGGGTTGTTGGCCTCGTAGCCGAAGTATTGCGGGCCGTTGTGATGGGCGATGTAGTCGAGATTGGTTGCCGGGCCGGCAGGATCGGTCGGCTCGTGATCGTAACCTTCCTGGAACCAGCCCCAGTTCACCGGCTTGTTGCCGTCGCCGGCGATCTTCTTGATGTCCCCTTGAACATCCAGGAGGTCGAAGGCGGGGTTCAGATCCGCGGCCGTGATGCTTCCAATCTGCTCCCCCATAAAGGAAAGCGGCAAACTGGCGAAGGTAAGGTTGGAAGCCGGGTTCGAACTCACGCCGCCCGGGTTGTCGACGGGCTGCTTCTCGCCCGGAGGGGTAAGGACGTCCAGAGCGGATCCCCAGAAGGGTTGCGGATCGGCGGTGACCGGCAGTTGCAGGTTGGTGGTTATGACGTTGCTGCCCAGTTCGGGATGCTCGACCCACTGTGTCTTGCCCGACTGGCCGGCGATCATGGCGATGGCGTTTGGTGTCGAAGGCCCGATCACGGTGTCGAAGAAGTTATCGAAAAGCGTGAAGCGATCCGCGTAGTTCCAGAGAAATGGAGCAGCATCGCAGTCCACATGCCCGACGACGAGTTCGCCCTTTTGCTTTTGTTTCTCGGTCGGCACCGGTCCGGTATAGGTCCGTCCATCGGCGCTTAGCGTCCCAGCCAGGCCTTCCTCGACGAAGGCGTAGCGGTTATTCTGGGCGACGTGATTCGCATTCAGATTCAGCTTGGCATCGATGCCTACGTGGGAGTGATTAACCGAGTCCGTGTCCTCCGGGTAGAGGAGCACTGTCTTGCTGTTGATGTCGGTGACCGACTGCGGAATCTTGAAGGGGGAGATGGTGCCTACCGAGCCGTCCGTCAGAACGATCGGTTGGTCAAAACCGGGAGTTTTGCCCGCGGGCTGAGAGAACAGGCCCCGGGCCCCGGGGTAGCTGCCGAAGTAGAAGTCAAAGGATCGGTTCTCTTGAAAGAGAACGAAGACGTACTTGATATTCCTGCGGAGCAGTTCGCGTTTCACATCGTGGGGCAGATAAGGCCAATCCCCCCTGCCGAGCGTGTAACGCGCGACTTCATCGCCTGACCTCGGTGCGATTTCGACAAAGTTCTTCTGGCCGACAAACTCGTCATTCCCCAGGTCTTGGGCCAGCGCGGCGACTGGCGGCATCACCAACGCGGCCATCATCAGGGAAGTGCAGCCGGCCTTCACCCATGTATTGATATGCATAGTGATCCTCTCCTCTCTGCTCATGTGGTTTTCGCCGGTGAGCGAGTGGAGATCCGGCGAGGAAATGCTCCATAGGCCATACGTTAGCATCGGCATGTAAATCCGGCGTGAAGAACCGGTGAAGATCTGGTGTCAGAGAAAGAACCACGGACGCTGTGAGGTGCGGGAGCGTCGGCGCCGGGGTTATGCGGGATCAGCCTGAAAGGCTCTAGTTGCCACGGCAGCATCGGCGGCATCGGGCTGACGACGTGGGCGGCTGCTACAGTGGTAGCAATGCGAGTTGCGGTATGCGTCACGCTGACGCTGGTTCTGACCGGCTGCGGCTCCGGCCGGTCCCAAGCTCAAGAGCCGGGGGCGGCCGGCACAGCGCATCCTCAACGCTACGCCGTTCTGGCCAACGCCGATAGCGCCCGCGACCACGAGGGCAACGTGGCTTGCGCCTACCGCACGCTGCGCGCGCTCGGCTTCGACGAAGAGAACATTTTCGTTGTCTCCCCCAAGGACCGGCGCAATCCGCCCGCGAAGCGCACACCGGTGTGCAGCCCCGTCCCGGCCCACTTCGCGCAGGTGATGGACCGCCTCGCCTCGCTCACACACGCCGGCGATACGGTGGTGATTTACGGCACCGGCCACGGCGACTACGACCGGCGCGGAGTGTTCCTCGAGTTGCGCCACGGGCGCCTGTGGCCGGCCGATCTGCGCGCCGAGGTCGAACGCCTGCCCGCCAACGTGATCGTCATCATGGACCAGTGCTTCTCGGGCGGCTTCGTCGAAGCCTTCGAGGGCACGCGGAGCAGGGCTATCGTGATCTCGGATGTCGACAGCAAACACGAGACCTACTGCAAGTACTTCGCGGAGACGTTCTGGGATGCTTTCCTCAAAGACCACAAGACTTCGGTGCGCCAGGCGTACGAGGCGGCCATGAAGATCCACCAGAAGGAGCTCGCCGACGATCCCGATCTCAAGACCGACGGAGAGTACCGCTTCTTCAATGGCTTCACCGACGTTACGCTGAACTGAAACGGCGAGCATGCCGAGGCGCTGTGAGCGAACGGGTGCTGGGGGCGAACCGGCATCGCCGGCCGACGGGAACTCGGGACCGCACGGCCGCGAGAGGGCACACCGGCACGGGTCTCAATTGAGATACACTGGATGAGGAGCGCAGTATGCCAAGGCAAGCTGTGAAGACCCGGATGATCCACGCCCGCATCGATCCCAAGCTGCTGAAGTCGGCCGCGCGCGTCTTCTCCAGAATCGGCCTCTCGACAACGGAAGCGATCCGGCTCTTCTTGAAGCAAGTCGTATTGCATAAGGGAGTGCCGTTTCCCATCGCGATTCCCAATGCGCAGACGGCCGCGGCGATGAGGGAGGCGAACGATCCTGCGGCGTTGAAGCGCCATCGTACGTTCCGTGAATTGCGCGAAAAGATCTAATGGCGCTGGCCCTTTTCACCACAACGGCGTTTGAAAAGGACCTGCGGCGGGTTGAGAAGCAGGGCAGACCTGGACAAGCTGGAGGAGATCGTCGATCTCCTTCAGGCACAGCGACCCTTGCCTCAGCGCTGCCGGCCCCATGCGCTGCGCGGCAACTGGTCCGGGCACTGGGACTGTCATGTCAAAGCCGATTGGCTTCTTCTGTGCAAGGTGACAGAGACTGAACTGATCCTGGTGCGCACCGGGAGTCACGCCGAGTTGTTCGAGTGATCGACCGGCGCCGCCGAACTTTTACCGCCAGCGGAACAGCCGCAACGCCACGAAGAAGCTCACCACCAGCCAGGCCGCAATGATGGCCACCTCGCCGCTCACCTGCGACAGGCGCGCGCCCTCCATCATGTTGGCCCGCAGCACGTTTGCCACCGCCGTCAGCGGAAGCGCCTGGATGAAGGGCTGCACCACGGCCGGGAAGCGCTCCGCCGAAAAGAACACGCCGGAGGCGATCCACATGGGCAGCATGACGGCGTTCATCAGCCCGGAAACGGCTTCGATGGTGCGCGCCCGCGAGGCCGTCAGCAGGCCCAGCGCGCTGAAGCAGAACGCCGAGAGGACGCACAGTGCCGCCAGCTCCCACAGAGAGCCGCGCAGGGGAGTGCCGAAGACCGCCACGCCGAAGCCCACCAGAAACGCCACCTCGACGAACAAGAGCGTCAGCCGCGACAGCAGGAACGAGAGCAGGTACTGGGTGCGCGACATGGGCGTCGCGACCAGCCGCTTCAGCAGGTTCCGGCGGCGCGCGTCCACGATGGCGAATCCCATCCCCCATATCCCGCTGCCCATGAGGTTCAGGCCGACCAGGCCCGGGATCAGGAAGTCGATATAGCGCGAGCCCGGTTCGCGCACCAGGCTGTCGGACTCGGGCGCCGGATCGCGCACGCCCGCGGCCCGCAGGATGGCCCGCTCCGCCGCGAGGCGCGCGGTCCGCCCGTCGGGATTCGTGTCGTCGTAACGGTACACCACGCCGCCCTGCTCGCCCGCGAGCGCCAGCAGGGCAATGCGGCCCGTGCGGAGTCCTCGCTCTCCCGCCGCCCGGCTCATCACTTCGGGCGCCAGCGACTTCTCCGTCCGTAGCGCGCTTGCCAGTTTGGCGTTCTCCGCGCCGATCTTGAGCACCTCTGCGGGGCGGTTCCGGAAGGCGATGCCCAGCCCAGCCGCCAGCAGGATCGGGAATATGAAAACCCAGAAGACCGCCTCCGGCTCCCGGCGAAACTCGCGGAACCGCACCAGCGTGAGCTGCACCAGGGGGTGATCGACGAAGGAACGGCGGCGGGTCTCAATCTTCACGGAGGTGCCTCCCGGTGAGGGTGACAAACACGTCCTCGAGCGTGGCGGAGTGCGTGCGCAGCTCGGTCAGCTCGATGCCGCGCCCATCCAGCTCGTCGAGCAGCGCCGGGACGGCCAGGTGCAGCTCGGTCACCTGCAACTGAAAACCGCTGTTGTCGGCGTGCGCCCGGCTCACGCCCTTGAGGCTTTCGAAGATCGCCACATCGAGCGCGGCACCGCCGGTGGCGAACTCCACCACGTGATCCGCCCCGATCGACGCGATCAGCTCGCGCGGCGTGCCGAGCGCGATGATCTTTCCGTGGTCCATGACGGCGACGTGGTCGGAGAGGCGCTCGGCCTCGTCCATATAGTGTGTGGTGAGGATGATGGTGCGGCCGTCCCGCTTGAACTGCTCGATGAGCTGCCACATCTGGCGCCGCGCTTGCGGGTCGAGGCCGGTGGTCGGCTCGTCCAGGAACAGGAGGTCCGGGTCGCCCACCAGCGCGCAAGCGATAGCCAGCCTCTGTTTCTGGCCTCCGGAAAGCTGGCCCACGCGCGCCCGCGTCTTCTCCTCGAGCTGCACCATCGCCACCACGTCCGCCACCGCCGGCCCGCGCTCGTAGAAGCTGCGGAACAGGTGGAGCGTCTCTTCGACCGTGAGCTTGTCGGCGAGCTGAGTTTCCTGAAGCTGGACGCCCAGCCGCTGCCGCAAACGCCGCGCGCCGCTGGCCCAGTCGATCCCCAGAAGCTCGACCGTCCCGGCGTCCGGCGCCAGCAGCCCCTCGCAGATTTCGATGGTGGTGGTCTTTCCGGCGCCGTTCGGCCCGAGCAGCGCGAAGCACTCGCCCGCGCTGGCGTCGAGGTCGACCCCATCCACCGCCACTACGTCGCCGTAAGCCTTGCGCAGCCCCCGCAGGCGCAAGGCGGCCTTGCCGTTCGCCATAGCTCCAGGGGAGCACAAAACCAAAATCTTCCGCAACACAGGTCGAATTTCTTGCAGCGTTGCCCGTGAGCCCAGCATCCTCTGAGTAGGACTCCGGGCGACCGGGTTCGACTGAGGATGCTCATGAAGCACAAGACCACGTTTGCGATTGTTTTGCTGCTGCCGCTCGTTTGCCTGGCGGCTGACGGCCTTAAGCCGCTGGATGTGAAGCTGGGGCTCTGGGAGGCCTCCATAACAAGCCAGAGCACCGGCACGCCGCCGATACCGGAGGACCTCCTGGCCAGGCTCACGCCCGAACAGCGTGCCAAGATGGAGGCGGCTTTGGCGGCCAGGCAGGGCAGAGGCCCTCAAACCAGGGTCCACAGGTCCTGCCTGACCAGCGACGATCTGAGAGAGATGCTTGACCTCGACAACGGCAACCTCGCCGCCTGCAAGCGCACTGTTATCCGTTCCTCCTCCACGGAAGAGGAGGTTCACTTCGAGTGCGACACCGGCAGGACGAAGCGCAGCGGCGACGTGCACGTAGAGGCCCTCAGCCCGGAGAGCGTCAAAGGGACCTCGCAGGTCAGCTTCGGGGACGGGACCCACACCATGGACGTCAAGTTCTCCTTCACCAGCCGGTGGCTCGGCGCGGCCTGCGGCGACCTCAAGAAGAACTAGACGCAAGAATGTGACGCGCTGAAGCGTGCGCCACAAGCGGTCCCGCCTATTTGACGTTGACCACCGTCTGCAGCCGGACGTCGGCCGAAGAACCGCCCACCAGGATGCGAACGGGCTCCGTCTCCACCTCGAAACGGCCGGCTTTCTCGTTCCACCAGGCGAGCGAGTCGCCTTTCAGCGGAATCTCGACGGTCTGCGTCTCGCCCGGCTTCAATGTGACACGCTGGAAACCCCGCAGCTCTTTGCGCGGCCGCTCCGCTTTCGACTGCGTGTGCTGGACGTAGAACTGCACCACCTCGTCGCCCGTGCGCGCGCCCGTGTTTTTGACGTCCACGCTGGCCGTCACGCTGCCGTGCGCGGCCAGCCGTCCGGAACTCAGCCGCAGGTTCGAATACTGGAACGTCGTGTAGCTCAGGCCGTAGCCGAACGGATAGAGCGGCTCGCCCTTGAAGTACATGTAGGTGCGGCCGTGCCGGATGTCGTAGTCCATCATGGGCGGCAACTGGTCGAGCGACTTCGGCCAGGTCTGGTTGAGACGGCCGCCGGGATTGTAGTCGCCAAACAGCACATCGGCCAGCGCGGTCCCCTGTTCCTGTGCGGCGTGCGTCATGTGGAGAATGGCCGGCACGTTCTCCTGGGTCCAGCCGATGGCATACGGGAAGCTCGAAACCAGCACCACCACGGTCTTCGGATTGGCCGCGTATACCTGCTTGACCAGTTCCTCCTGGGACAGATTGATCGACTCCCGGTCGCGTCCTTCCCGGCCTTCGCCGGGGTCCTTGCACGGCTTGCTCGATACGTCCGCGTTGAACATCTTCATCAGATCGGTGTCGCCACACGTGGGGTGGTTGCCGACCACGACCACAGCGACATCGGAAGCCTTGGCCGCCCGCACCGCCGCGCCATTCTCATTGTTGGCGGCGTGGTTAACCGTAACCGCGGGGCCAACCTTGGCCTGGATGCCCTGCAGCGGGGTAACGGCATAGGGGTATTGCCCGCCATAGAGGTCGATCAGCACCTCGTCTGCATGCGGGCCAATCACCGCGATGGACTTGATGGCTCGCCGATCGAGCGGCAGGAAGCCATTCGCGTTCTTCAGAAGCACCACCGATTCGCGCGCCACCTCCCGCGCGACGTTCTTGTGCTTCTCGGTGGTCCAAGGCCCCTGCTCGCCGGCGCGCCCGATGCCGGCATAGGGAACCATCGAGGCCGGCTCCAGCAATCCCAGCCGGATGACGGTTCGGAACTTGCCCCTGAGGACCGCGTCCAGGTCGGCTTCGGTCATCAGGTGGCCGGCGATCGCCTGCTTGATCTGCTGCGGAATGCTGACGAAGAACGCGAGGATCTGGTTGATGCCGCCGTCCTTGATGGCCGCCACCGTCGCCTCGAGTTGCGTCTTGTAGTACTTGTGCTGGCCGACCATCAATTGCACCGCCAGCGCATCGGAAGAAATGATGCCGTCGGCGCCCCACTCCTTCATGGCCAGGCTCTTCAAGATCGGATTCACCGTCATCGGCACGTGGTTCCACGCGTTGTAAGAGGCCATGAACGAGCGGGCCCCGCCCTCGACGAATCCCATCCGGAACGGCACCGAGTAATACTCGCGCAGCAGCCTTTCATCGAAGTCGGACGACGATCCCCCGCGCGTTGTCTCGTTGCTGTTGGCGAGGAAGTGCTTGAGCAGGGAAGCGGCCTGCCAGTACTTTGGGTCGTCGCCCTGGAGGCCCTTGATGAAGGCCACGGACATGGTTCCGGTGAAGAACGGATCCTCGCCGTAGCTCTCGTTGTTCCTGCCCCAGCGCGGGTCGCGGGCCAGGTCCGCGTTCGGCCCCCAGGCTACCAGCACTCTGTCTTTGTACTTGTCGCTTTGCGTGATATATCGGGCCTCGTAGCCCTCCACCGCCCCGGCGCGCCGGATGAGGTCCGGGTCCCATGTCTCCGCCATGCCGATGACCTCGGCGAAACTCGTCGTAGGGACGAGTTTCTGGCCGAAGGTGCCTTTCCGAACCAGACCGTGCAGCCCCTCCGAGAGTCCCGCGCTCGGGATGTTGAGCCGGGGCACGCCGGAATTCGTCTCGATGCAGCCGATCTTCTCATCCAGGGTCATCAGCGACAGGATGTTGTCGACGCGCCGTTCGAGCGGCAGCTTCGGATCCTGAAATGGGTATTGAGTCTGGGCGCATAGGGCGGCCGCGGCCAAAGCCGCAGCCGCAAAATACCGAGCTGGTATCATTCGATCTCTCCTCTTCATCCCGCCGGGATCAGGAATCCGCGCTCGATCAACTGGCGCATCAGCGCCAGGCAGTTCGGCGTGATGCGCTGCAGGTCCTCTCTCAGCGTCACCGCGGTCTTCTCCAGGATTTCGCCGAGCGTGTGCCGGCCGTCGCAGAGTGCCACCATGCCCGCCAGCCGCAGATCGATGTCGGATTCGTATTGCAGCCCCTGCGCCAGGCGGATCTTCGCCGACCGGATCCGCCACGAGCCATCCTCCCATTCGCAGACGTGGTCCAGCCGGGCGCTCTCCGCGACGCGGAACTTCCCCCCGAGCAGCGCCGCATCGTCGCTCGCCGCCTCCAGAAAATCGCGCAGGCCGAACCCGCGCAACACGTACTCACCGAACGGTCCGGAGTTGCCGGCGGGACCTTCCTCGATCCTCAGCCAGTTCCTGCGTCCGCTGGCCTTGCGCAACGCGATCAGGCCCGTGCTGGTGGCCTCGATTCTCTCGCGCGCGTAGTAGGCGAGCCATTCGTCGTACAACCGTGCGGATTCCTCGACGCCCGCTTGCTCGGTGTCGCGGATCCACACGTGCGCGTAATCGGCCGCGTCGTGCGTGTCGGTGCGCATCACCCAGGCGTCGCAACCGGCGCCGTCGAACCACCCCGCCAGCCGTTCTTTCCAGTCCTGGCCCTCGATGTGCGCCCAATCGCAGACGATCTGGCAGAAGCCGCCTTCGTTCAAACAACGCGCGCCATCCTGGATCAGGCTGCGCGCAAAGCCGTCCAGCGGCACGCCGCTGTCGCGATAGAGGAACCGGCGCGACGGAGTAAGGGCGAACGGCGGATTCGAGACGATAAGGTCGAAGGTGCGCCCGCGCACGGGATCGAACGCGTCGCCTTCCAGGAACTCGATCCTCTCCGCGCAGCCGTTAAACGCGGCGTTGAAGCGGGCGAACTCGATGGCGCGCGCATTCGAATCCGTCGCCCAGACGCGGTCGCTGTGCGCCGCCGCCAGAAAAGCCTGCACGCCGCTCCCGGTTCCCAGGTCGAGCGTGCTGCCGACGGGGCGCCGCAGCGTGGAATCGGCCAGCACCACCGTGCTGGCCGTCATGCCCATGACCTGATCGTGCCGCTCCGCCGAGTCCGGCGTTTCCTGGTGATCCGAGGCCACCAGCAGGCTGCGGAACGCCATCATCCGCACCAGGCCGCGGACCTGGTCCCCTTCGATTGCAACCAGTCCCACGCGCGCCCATTCCTCGGGCGGATCGGGGGCCAAAGCGCGCCGGGCGGCCTCGAGATCCTCGGGGATGCCGAGCAGGAACAGCCGGATGAGAGCGTCGAGCGTGCGGCCGCGGCGCGTCAGGTGCCGGAAATGGGCCCGGTCCCGTCCCAACCGCCGGGGAAGCTGAATCGGGCCGAGCGTGTCCACGAGGCCGGCCTCATCGTATCCCGCCTGCGCGAACACCTCGCGGAAACGGCCGGCCCCCTCGGCAACGAGACCCTGCGATGTGCCAGCCCCCGGTTCGCTTGGCATGCCTTGGCAATCATACAACGGCTGGCTGACTCCTCGCCGGGCGCCTTTTCAGACCTCGGGCTCCTGCAAAGGGGTGCCAAAGAGCCAACTTCCTCAAATGCCGGGGGTTGGTGTGCCGGCCCCCTTGAGGGCGGGCCCGCTATGGCGGGGCCGGCTGGCATATAGTATAGAGAGACCCGTACTGGGTACGCGTCACTTTACTTATAGTGTTCTCATAGGATCGAGAGAAGAAGACGGAGACAACCAGAATGTGGAATAAGCGCAAGGATGAAGACGTCAGGCAGCCTGCAGCCCCCGCCCCGCCGCAAGCGGAGTTGAGCAGAGAACCCGCCCCGGTTCCGGCCCCCGCGGTCAAGCCGGCCGCGACAGAGGCGGCTCGCGGCGTCGCGGCTATCGGCAAGTCCGTAATCATCAAGGGGCAGATCCTGGCCCGCGAAGATCTGTACCTGGATGGCGAGATGGAGGGCACCGTCGAGGTCCCGGAGCATCGGTTGACCATCGGACCTCACGCCAAGCTGCAGGCCAGCATACGTGCGCGCGAAGTCGTCGTTCTCGGCAGCGTAAACGGCAACGTAGAGGCCATCGAGAAGATGGACATTCGCAAGGACGCCCGGCTGATCGGGGACATCAAGACCGGCGGCATCGTCATCGAAGATGGCGCGTTCTTCAAGGGCAGCATCGACATCGTCCGGCCCGAGCCGGCCAGGCCGCCGAGACAACCGCAACAACAGCCGCAGCCTCAGGTGGCTCCCGTGGCAGTCGCGCCCGCTGTGGCCGGCGACAAACGCTGAGGTCCGAGGAGCTTTTGTTCAGCGACCGGTGGAAACCTTCTCGCGCGGATTCGGGTGGTCCACGCGGCGTCCCATTCTCGTCTTCGAAACCGGTCGTCCAAGCTGCGGCCCGTTCTCGAGATTCCACCGGCAGCGTGTATTCGCGTCACAGCAGCGGCCTCGAGCAGTTCTTCAATCACATCCGCGGCGAAACCGGGCTGCGCCTGCTCGACCTCTCGGGAGCTTCGCAGGCCAATATCGGCTTCATCACCAGCCAGGGCTACCGGCTCTACTCCGAAGACCTCATGCAGAGCCTCGACGCGGCCTTCGGCGGTGACGACTTCTACGACAACCAGTCTTCGGCCGAGCGCGCAGGCGCGTTTCTGGTGCAGAGCCTCGCCTTTCCAGACCAGCACTTCGACGGCGCACTGGTCTGGGACGTGCTCGAATTCCTGGCGCCGCCGCTGCTCAAGATCGTGGTGGAGCGACTTCAGCGCGTCCTGAAGCCGGGCTCCTATCTTCTGGCCATCTTCCACGCCGAGGAACGGGCCGGCGCCGTTTCCACCTGCTCGTACCGCATCGGAGACGCGAAGACGCTGCTGATTTCTCCCCGAGGCATGCGGGAGCCCGCCCAGTTCTTCAACAACCGCGCCGTGGAGAACCTTTTCAAGGAATTCGAAACGGTGAAGTTCTTCCTCACGCGCGACCATCTGCGCGAAGTCATCGTGAAGCGGTAGGGAGAAGCCGTCAGCCATCCGCCGTCAGCCACAGGCGCGTGGGGTGTTCCTGACGGCTGAGGGCTGATGGCTGACGGCTGCCTTTACCGGTACAGCCCCCTTAACTGGTTCCTTCGAATGCGCAGCAGGTCGAGGAACATGTTCAGGCTGTCGCCGAACATGCTGACCTTGGTGCCCTCGGAGTGGCTCCAGCGCACCGGGACCTCGATGGTCTTGTAGCCCAGGCGGCGCGCGATGAACAGCAGTTCGGCGTCGAAGCCCCAGCGCTCGATCCGCTGGCGCCGGAAAATCTCCTGGGCCGCGCCGCGCTCGAACAGCTTGAAGCCGCACTGCGTGTCGGCGAACGGCAGGCCGGTGGCCACGCGCATCAGCAGGTTGAAGACGCGGCCGGCGGTCTCGCGAAACAGCGACTGGTGGACCTGGATCAGGCCGCGGTTCAAAGCGCGCGATCCGATGGCGACCGAGGCGCCCTGTTCGCGCGCCGCGGCCATCAGTTTGTCTAGCTCCTCGATGGGCGCCGAAAGGTCGGAATCGGTGAACAGGACCCAGTCGCCTTTCGCCTCCAACATGCCGTGCCGGACCGAGTAGCCCTTGCCGCGGTTGCCCGGGTTCTCGAGGAGGCGGATGCCGGCGTGCTCCGCCGCAAACTCCGCCGCAACGGCCGCGGTGCGGTCCTTCGAGCCGTCATTGACCACCACGACTTCCCACTGCGGCCAGTCGCGCGAGCCGAGGTAGTCCAGAATCGAGCCCAGCGTGGCCGGCAGGCGCCGCTCTTCGTTGTACGCGGGAATTACTATGGAGATTGAGGGCAACCGCTCCATTATAATTGGAGCTTCGGCTGGAAGGAGCCCACTTGGAACAAGAGTTGCTTCAACAGCGCCTGGAGCGCATTCGCGAGATCGGTGGCTTGGGACACCGGCCCTACGGCCGCCGCTTCGACTTTACGCATACCATTCCCCAGATCCGCGCGGAGTACGAATCGAAAAGCGCCGCGGAGCTGGAGCCGCGCATCCAGGTGCGGATTTGCGGCCGCATGCAGACCGTTCGTCGCATGGGAAAGGCCGGCTTTGCGCACCTCGCGGGAGGCGGCGAGCGGCTCCAGGTCTATGTGCGCAAGGGCGAGGTTCCAGACCCGGACTTCCAGCTCTACCAACTTCTCGACATCGGCGACATCGTGGGCGTCGAGGGCTATCTGTTCCGCACCAAGACGGGCGAGCTGACCGTTCACGCCGAGCGGCTGGAGTTCCTCTCGAAGACGCTGCTCTCCATGCCGGAGAAGTGGCACGGCCTCGAGGACGTCGAGATCCGCTACCGCCAGCGCTACCTCGATCTCATCGCCAACCCGGAAGTGCGCAAGGTGTTCCTGACGCGCGCCCGGATCGTCGCCTCGCTTCGCCGGCAGCTTGAAGCGCGCGACTTTGTCGAGGTGGAGACGCCGATGATGCAGCCTATCTACGGCGGTGCGACGGCGCGGCCGTTCCTCACCCACCACAACACGCTCGACCTCGACCTCTATCTGCGCATCGCGCCCGAGCTGTACCTGAAGCGCCTGATCGTAGGCGGCCTCGACCGCGTCTACGAGATCAACCGCAACTTTCGCAACGAAGGCGTCTCGACGCACCACAACCCCGAGTTCACCATGCTCGAGTTCTACCAGGCCTATACCGACTACCGCGGCCTGATGGACCTTTCGGCCGAGCTGCTGAAGCAGGCGGCCATCGACGCTACTGGTGGGGCCGAGGTGGAATACCAGGGGCTCAGGCTCGATTTCGGCAACCTGCGCCGGATCTCCATGCGGGAGGCGATCGTCGAATTCTGGGTGGGCGACGGGCGGCCCGCTCCGGCCGATCTTGCCGATCCCGAATGGCTGAACCGGCACTCCAACCGGCCCTCACGCGGCGAGCAATTGGTCGACATCTTCGAGCGCGTGGTCGAGGAGCAGCTCGTGCAGCCGACGTTGGTCTACGACTACCCGGTGGAGATCTCGCCGCTCTCGAAGAACAAGCCCGACGAACCGGATTTCGTCGAACGCTTCGAGATCTACGCCGGCGGCATGGAAATCGCCAACGCCTACACCGAGTTGAACGATCCCATCGAGCAGCGCCGCCGCTTCGACCGCCAGAAGGAGATGCGCGAGCACGGCGACGAGGAAGCCCACCAAATGGACGAGGATTTCCTGCGCGCGCTGGCCTACGGCATGCCGCCCACGGGCGGCGAAGGCGTCGGCATCGACCGCCTGGTGATGCTGCTGACCAACTCGAAGTCCATCCGCGACGTGATTCTGTTCCCGCTGCTGCGGCCCGAGACCTCGATCGGCCTGGCAGACCAGTTGCGCGCCGCCGACGAGCGCGAAGCGGGAGACAAGTGACCGGGCGTTTCGAGTTCTTCATCGCGCGCCGCTACCTGAAGGCCAAGCGCAAGCAGGCCGTGATCTCGGTCATCTCGGTAATCTCGGTGGTCGGGGTTGCGGCGGGCGTGATGGCGCTGGTGGTCGCGCTGGCCATCAACAACGGCTTTCGCAAGACGCTCGAGACCAGCCTGCTCGGCGCTTACGCGCACATCCTGGTCCTCGAGAAGGAGCCGGGCTACGGGATCGCGGATTGGCGGGGCCTGGACGCGAAGCTGGTGAAGCTGCCGCACGTGGTGGGCGCCTCGCCGGCGCTCTACGGGCAGGTCTATCTCTACACCGACCGCAGCGCCAGCGGGGCGGAGTTGAAGGGCATCGAGACCGGGGCGGAGCTGGATACCAGCGACATGCTGCGGCACCTTAAGGCCGGGTCGCTGGCCGGGCTCAGGCCGAATCCGGACGCGCTGCCGGGCATCATCCTAGGGACCAGCCTGGCGCAGACGGTGGGCGCGCGCGTCGGCGGCACCGTCACCGTGATGAGCCCGCAAGGCGAGCTGACTCCTTTTGGGCCGCGGCCGAGTTCTCAGCGTTTTCGCGTGGTGGGGCTGTTCGAGTCGGGCTTTTTCGAGATCGATTCCACCTGGGCGTTCGCGTCGCTCACGGCGGCGCAGCACCTGCTGGGCCTCGAGGACGTGGTCAACAGCATCGAGCTGAAACTCGATGACATCTACCAGGCGCCGGAAGTGGCCAGCCGGGTGGATCGTGTGGTGGGTCCGAAGCTCGCGGCCTCGACGTGGATGGAGCAGAACCGGCACATCCTGAACGCGCTCAACATGGAGCGCGCGGTGACCTTCGTGACCATTGGGCTCATCGTGCTGGTGGCGGCGCTGAATATTCTGATCACGCTGATCATGATGGTGATGGAGAAGTACCGCGACATCGCGATCCTGGTTTCGATGGGCGCCAAGCAGGAGCAGATCCGGCGCATCTTCATGTTTCAGGGCGTGCTGATCGGCGGGGTGGGCACGACGATCGGCCTCGCGGCCGGCCATCTGCTTTCTTTCCTAGCCGACACGTACCGCTGGGTGCGTCTGGACGAAGAGGTTTACGCGCTGAGCTTCGTGCCTTTCGCCCCGCGCTGGATCGACAGCGTGTGGATCGCGGCGTTGGCCATCGCCATCAGCTTCCTGGCGACCATCTACCCGGCTCGCAACGCCTCGCGCATTGCCCCGGCCGAAGCGCTGCGATACGAATAAGTCGTCCGACCTGGCCGTCTGCCATCAGCCATCGGCCTTCAGCCATCAGGCCGGCGGCTGCGTCAGAAGGACGGGTTGAGGGCCGTCATTTCGGACTTGCTGGCTGGGCCAGCTTCTGCAAAATGTCCGACACGTAGCTGGTGGTTTCGGCCGGGAGCGGAAGGATGCCGGCGTTGTCGGCGCGGCTTGGGCCGGCATTATAGGCGGCGAGCCCGAGCAGCAGGTTGCCGCCGTAGCGATCGAGCATCTGTTTGAGGTACTTGGCGCCGCCATCCACGTTCTTGTGCGGGTCGAACGGGTCCTCGACGCCCAGGCCGGCTGCCGTGTCCGGCATCAATTGCATCAGACCCTCGGCGCCCGCGGACGATACGGCGCAGGGCAGGTACGACGACTCCTTCTCGATCACGGCGCGCAGCAGGTCGGGCGTGAGGCCCTCGCGCTGGGCGATCTCCTGCACCATGGGTGCGATCTGGTCTTCGGGAACGGGATCGCACTCGGCTTCGACGGCGGTGGCGGCGGGCGCAGTGGCCGGCGGCGAGAGCGGTTCGCTCCAGGGAACCGTGAAGAACGCCGCCGTTGCCGGGGAGGCCGCCCGAACCTGCTGTTTCACGGCGGCCCTTTGGCGCTCGATGGCGGCGCGCTGGCGGGCGATGGAATCGGGAGTCTGGCCGGCGGCGACCGCCGCGGCCAGCGCCAGGCTGAGTGCGAGCTTCATCGGAGAAGAGATCGGGTGAAAAGCCCGCCGGCTTCAGGCCTGCCAAGCGGCGTTCACGAAGGTCTGCTCGCGGCCCGGCGCCGACAGATGGAGCGTAGCCGAGATCGCGGCCGGGCCGTCCAGGGCGGCGGCCAGGGCTCGGGTCGCCTCCACGAGCAGCAGCGACCCCAGCGATACGCACGCCCGGCCGCCGTACAGCCGCTTCAACTTGCGGTTGAGCGCGGCGGTGAACCCGTCGATCACGATGGCCAGGTCCTTCATCGTCCTGCGCGGGTTTGCGCCCAAGCGCGAGGCCAGATCCCGGCCCGCCACGCCCAGGCCCACCAGGCGGGCGATGAAGAACTCGTCGCCGGTCAGCAGCGCGTTGAGGAACCGTGGGCGGAGCAGGATGCCGGCCAGCACGTCGCGCGCCCGCCAGGAACGGTAATGGCGCGCCAGGTCCTTTCGCCCGGCGGCGATGAGCAGCCGTTCGGCGCGCGCCAGTGAGGACGCCAGCGGCCGCGCCGCCCACGGGCGCGCGACGCAGGGGTTGTCCGGGCTCACCAGGTCGTAGGCGAAATCGCTGCGGGGTTCGCCGGAACACGGGTACGTGCTGCGGTAGAAGAGCAGCGCATACGCCAGCGGCAGCTCCTTGAACCGGCTGAAATCGCTGAAGTAGACGTACGGCAGCCACCGCCGCAGCGCCTGCTGTATGGCCACCGAGACCTTGGAGTAGATATCGAAGAACAGAGGGTCCTTCTCGCCCGGTGCGCGCAGCCACGCGCCGGCCAGGCTCCCCGGAACGCTCAACGACACGGACGCCACCACCTCGCCGGGCGGGGCCGAAGCGAGCCACTCCCAGGGCTCGGGACCGAAATCGTAGGGACGCAGCACGGGCGGAAGGGTTTGCGCGAGCTGCGCGGCCGTCGAGGCCCGGCTGTCCGTGAAGCCGATCTCGAATCCGGGGCACTGGCTGGGATACAGCAACGGGGCCGCCACGAGCAGCGCGCCCTGGCAGGCGTTCTTCCCCGCCGCCCGGCCGGCTGGCGCGTGGACGAAGATGCGGCCGTCCTGCTCCACCACTGCCTCCGCGCGCGCCAGCGTGTTCCAGCGCTCTGGCCACTCTCTGCGATCGAGGGTGGGGAGATGCACCTCGATGGTCCGGTCGCCTTCCAGGGTTCGCGCCAGACTCGCTTCGACGGCTGTAAAGGCAGACCGGTAGGCGGGCAGGCCCTGCGGAGTGAAGTCGAACGAGCGGTCGAAAAGCGCGGCGCCGCGAGCCGTGCGCCGGCTCAATTCGGCGGCGCACTTCTTCTCCAGGGCCCGGAACGCCTGTTCGTAAATGGCATTCGCCAGCCGCGTGGCCGCTCTGCCCGGGGCCTCGCTGTCGAGGGCGAAGACGGCGCGGAGCAGGGGATCGGGGCTCGCATCCGAGCCGGGCCGGGCTTCGACCTGTAGGCTCTCTGCACGCCACTTCGAGATGCGCAGCCGCAGGCGCCCCCGCTCGTCGAGCGCTACCGCGGCCAGGAACGTGGCCGAGAGCGTGCAGCGGACCGAGGCTTCGACGCCGGAGGGGAAGTGCTTGCACAGTTCGCCGCCGAAGTGGCCGGGAGCGGTCTCCCGCAGCCAGTGCAGCGCGAAGCGCAGATGCGGGCGGGCTGTGAGCGTCAGGCTGCTATCCAGCCAAAACAGGAGAGTGCGGTCGGGGCCGATGTCGGCCGGACATGCGATCTCGAATGGGGACATAGTAGCAGCAGATTGTACCGTTGCGGGGCGGAAAATCGGATCGTCAGACAGAAGCGGCGGCGGGTGCGAAGGGTCGCAAGCCTAGGCTTGGGTGCGAGATACTCCGCCGCGATGCTTTTGTGCGAGCGTTGTGACTGACCGTTTCCTTCGCTCGGCGCGAGCCCGCGAGCGCAGCCACGCATTCACATCGCCGACCGAAGCGAACAGGCCGGCGTAGGTGTCGCCGGCGCGGGGCGGCGCGGGACGGCGGCGGTCGAAGTCGCGGGGACGAAAGCGGTCGGTCACGGCGATCACGGCGACCCCCATGGGGCGGTACTCGTGCAGCCCCTCGGCCCAGGCCAGGTCGCCGTCGATCCAAAGCGGGAACCCCATATGCCGATCGTACCGCGCGGGTCGCGGTGCGCCACAATCTACGTATGCAGCGAAGAACGTTCTTGTCCGTGGCCGGGGCGGGCGCGCTGGCCGCGCAGGCGCTCCCGGCGGCCCGTGAGGGAAGGTTGAGGCAGGGTGTCGCGCGGTGGTGCTTCCCCCAGTGGAGCGTGGAGGAACTGGCGGAGCGGGCGGCCAAGCTGGGAATCGAGGGCATCGACCTGGTGGGGCCCGAAGACTGGCCGGCGGTGAAGAAGTACGGCCTGGTTCCCTCGATGATGATGCCCGGCGGTGGCACCATCCCAGACGGCCTCAATCGCGGGGAGAACCACGACGCCATCGAGCGCCAGCTCCGCGAGGGCATCGCCAAAGCCGCGGCTGCGGGAGCGCCCAACATCATCACCTTTTCGGGCAACAGGCGCGGGCTCCCCGATGCGGAGGGCATCGGGAACTGCGTTGCCGGCCTCGACCGCATCAAGGCGTTCGCGGAAGAGAAGGGCGTGACGGTCTGCCTGGAACTGCTCAACAGCAAGATCGACCACCACGACTACCAGTGCGATCATACAGCCTGGGGCGTGGAGGTGTGCCGGCGGGTGAATTCACCGCGGGTCAAGCTGCTGTACGACATTTACCACATGCAGATCATGGAAGGCGACGTGATCCGCACCATCCGCGAGAACATACGATGGATCGCGCACTTCCACACCGGCGGCGTCCCCGGCCGGCACGAGATCGACGGCACCCAGGAGCTGAACTACCGCGCCGTCGCGCAGGCCATCGCCGATCTGGACTTCCCGGGTTTCGTCTCGCACGAGTTCCTGCCGGTGAGGGATCCGCTCGAATCGCTGCGCCAGGCGGTGGAGATTTGCGGGGTGTAGCGCCGTCTCTTACTTGCGGACGCAATCGTTCTTGTCTAGAGTAAGCGTCACTTGTGAAACGGACATGTCGCTGCCGTCCACGGTTACGGTATCCGTACTTACCGCGGCCGGATTGCCTGCCCGGCACTCCGCCTCCGCGTGGATTGAGTACCGCACGCTCGGGAATAGATTCAGCGTGCATGTGGAGTTAGTGAACAAGTCGGTATACGGTTTCATTCCCGCGCTGGCGACGGCAATCACATGCAGCGGAGAGAAATTCTCGGGGGCTGAACCATTCCACGCCAGCCTGACGGTGATCTGTCGCGTCGGCAGCGGCTTGCCGAGTTGAATATCAGCGTCCATGATCTGCTGCCCGTCGGCCAGGTGAATTATCTGGGAGCTTTCCAGGTCCGCTGCGTTGGGATAGAACGTGCGCGGAAACGGGGCGTCGGGCTGCCCGAGGTTTGCGGAATTGAATACCAGGACGTAGTCGCCGGGCGAAAGGTGGTTATAGTCGAAAGACTGCGACGGTTTCGATGGCCTGCCGTCGCGTCGATAGACGGGCAGACTTGACTTAGCCTTATATTGTTCGAGGAGGTACAGATCCACGCCCGCGTCGCGCATCTGTTTGCCGTCCGGCCCTAGGAGCCTTCCGCTGATACGGCCCTTCGGCTCGGCATGGATATCCTGTTCCCAGGAAGAACGCGCCGGCAAATCGAACTGTGCAACCGGACTTCCTAGGACCTCCTGCCGCACCTCAAGATTGGGCGGCAAATCCGCCGAAATCTTGTACCTGCCTTCGGGCAGCCGCTGAAAGGCATACACGCCGCGTTCGTCCGTCTTTGTCTCGAATGACTTCGTCCCTGCCTGCAGCCTGACTGTCACGTCGGCCATGGGGTGCGAAGGGCCCCACAGCATTCCGTAGACCGAAGCTACACGCCGGCCTTTCTTCTCCGCCCGTAACTGCTCGATGATGGCTTGCGCGCATTCTAACCGGCGAGTATCGGAGTTTGGTTCCGTATACAGGCATCCGTCACCACATTCATTGGCGAAGATCAGGTACTGCTGGCCATCCTCGAAATCCCACCCCTTTATTCCAACCACGTCGACGTAGCCGCCCGCGACCCCTTTGAACGCCTCCGTCACGCGAAACCTGGCTGCGGAGTCCACGTGCTCTGTGACCGTCCCGGCAAATATAACGTGGGCATATCTGAACAGGGTTCGTGGAGTGGGCACGCGGACCCACGAATCTGCCGACCCGACCGTCAGACCGGCCACGAGCAGCACGAAGACCAACCGGACGCCTCGGACCATGCCCTGCATCATAGTCCAACACGAGGGCAGCCGTCTCCTCTACCTTCCCCCCGGGCCGCCCACCGGCAGCAGCTCCACCTGGAACGGCGAAAGCGTCGCGCCCACGCGCATCTGCTTCTGGCCGTCGGAGAACTCCAGATAGAGGCGGCCGTCCGAGCCCATCGCCCCGGTGCCTTTGTAGGACGCATCGCCAACGGTCATGGCCAGATCGGAGACGCGCAGGAAGGGACGACCGCGCGGCAAGCTGAAGGCGAAACTCCCGGAGACGGCCTGCGCCGCCGTGTCGCCGGTCAGCGTGACGGAGCGGCCCTTGAACGAACCGTCCAGGCGGAGGTTCCGCAACAGGTCGTCGCCGCTGCCGGCCGCTTGAAGCGTGCCGCGGCCGTCCCACTTACCGTTCATCCAGTTGACGCCGCGAACGCGAGCCGACAAGCGGTAGGCCGGCTGGCTGCCGCGCAGGTTCGCGCTCATGCGCCCGGTCAGCGAACCGGCCCCGAACTGCGCCGTCACCTCCGTGGCCTCGATTGCCGTTCCTTCCCACCGCACGTGCATGTGGACCTTGTCGAGCGGCAGCCCCGCCACGGTCAGCGAGCCGAACTCGAGCGAAGCCTCGGCGCGCCGGTTGTCGAGCCACTCCGGACTCTTCGTGCGGCCGAACCGCAGCGCGCGGCTCAGCAGGCTCTCCTCGCGCCGCAGCGACGGCATCAGCAGCCGCTCCAGTTCCTGAGTGTCCGCGCTGGTCATGCTGATGCGAAGCTGGTCGGGCCGTTCGGCCGCCGTGACGTAGCGGTACTCGCCCTTAAAGGCGATCGCTCCGGCGCGGCCCTCGATGCGGTCCATCAGAAGTCCGTCGTCGCCCAGGGTCACGCGGGCCGACGCGAGCTCGACAGGGTCGGCGATCCCCGGCACGGCGATGCTCGCGCCCTGGATCTGAAATGCGCCCGTCCAACGGCCCGCGGGGTTGCCCTGCTTGCGGTATTCGAGCTGGCCTTTCCAACTTCCCTTCGCCAACCGATCGAGCAGCGGGACGCCGTCGAACAGCCGCGTCCCATCCGGCTGCTCGCCTCCGATCCGCAACCCTGGAGCGGTGATGACGGCATCGAGCGTCTGTGAGCGCCAAACCCATTCCGCTGCCGCTACCGCGGTTTCGCCACCAGCCTCGAACTGCGACGGCTGGAGGTGAATGCTGTCCCCGTCGAACAGCAGGCGCGCCGAGGCGAGCCGTATGGGCGGGGCTCCGGGAATCGTGACCGCGGTCTCGCCCGAGCCGAGCAGGCCCAGCACACCCGCCTCCGGAGAGTAGCCGACGGCGCCGCTCAGATCGCCCGTCACCGCAACCCCCTCCGGCAGTTGCTGGCCCATGTTTCGCGCCACCTCCGGCAACGGCGCCAAAGGAAAACGATCCAGCTTCGCCAGCGCGGCCCAGTGCGGCTGCGACAGGTAGTCCCGGACGCGGAATTCGAGCGACACCGGAAGCGTTTCGTCTTCGGGCCGCACGGTCTCGAGCTCTAAGGTCTGCGAGATCAGATCCAGGCGTCCGCGATATTCCAGCGGCCATCCTGCGCCGTGCGGCGGAAGCAGGTCCCAGCGGTGTAGATCCCGAATTTGCACCTGGCCGGTGATTTCCACGTCCGAGGGCGGCCCGGCCAGCCTCGCGCTGGCGCCGATCTGTCCGTGAACTCCCAGGTCGCGGCCGTGCACCAGCCGGATCAGGTCCGAGAGCGAACTTCGGGCCAGCTCGATCGAGGCGTCGATGCGGCCTCCGTTGTCGCCCGGTTGCCAGCGGCCGCGTGCGATGAACTGGCCGAAGCCCTGGCTGCCGCGGTCCGTGCGCGCCGGCGCGCCTTCGAGACGCACCCGCCACTCCCCGCCCGGCGACGACGGCGGGATCACGTCCAGTCTGGCGTCCGCCAGATAAAAGATCGACTTGGTGTCGCCCAGCTTGAAGTTGATGCGCCCGCTGCGGACCTCGATCTCCGGCAGCCGCATCCTGGCGGCAGCCGCGCCGGCCGTCCGGCCCAGCAGTGCCTCGAAATTCCAGTGGCCGCCCGTGGGACGCGCCAGGTTGATGCTGGCGTCCTCGAGCTTCAGGCTCGAGAATTCGAGCCGCCCGGTGAAGATGCTCTTGAAGCTGATGCGTGCAGACAAGGACTCGACGTAGGCGAACGGCTCCAGGCCCACCGCCGGGTCCTCGTGGATGACGACTTTGTCCACCGAAAATCCCGGACCGCCGAACAAGTCGAGGTGAACCTCGCCGATCTCGACTTCGCGCCCCAGCGCCCGGCTCAGGCTCGTCATCACGCGATCGCCAAACCGGTGCGCATCCACGAGCGGCGCGATCAGGCCGACGGCCACCACCAGCAGCGCTCCTGCCAGCGCCAGTCGCCAGATCGTTTTCTTACGCAGCTTCATGGCGGTTCGGCCAGAGAGCGATACGCCTCCGGGTCGTCGACGTCCCGCAGAATGCCGGGGTCGTCTACGTCAACATAGCAGGCTTCGCCGGCGTGCCGGTGAACGATCTCGCGCGCCTGCGCTTCGGCGGGCAGGGCCAGGAACTCGGGGATGAAGCTGCGCGCCGCGCAGACAGGATGGCCTCGCACGCCCTGATAGCGCGGGATGACGAGCCCGGTACCGCCCCCCCGCCAAAAAGCCGCCACCAACCCCGCAACAGTTCCGGCCAGTACCCGCGGAAAATCCACCGGCGTGAAAATCACTCCCGCAGCCTCCTGCGGTACGGCCCGCAGGCCGCACTGGAGCGAGCTGAGTTGTCCTTCCCGATACCGCTCGTTCAGCGTGAACGCCGCCTGAAACGCGCGGGCGGCGCCGCCACGGATAGCGGCCGCGTGGGCGCCAAGTACAACAATCACAGGGGCCGAATGGACTGCCAGCAGGCCGATCATGCGGTCCAGGAAGCTCTCCGGCGGCTCCGAGCCGGGCGCCAACAACAGGGCCTTGGGGCGGCCCATCCGTCTCGATTCGCCGGCGGCCAGGATGACCCCGGCCAGACCGGCCCGGCGGTGCGGATTTGGGTCCGCGGCGTTCACTCCAAATGGGCCTTCGGACGCTCGTTCGTGAACAGAGACTTCGAGAGGCTACGCCACTCCGGCGGCGCATTCCGCCTCACCGCGATCATCTCCGCCACAACCGAGACGGCGATCTCTTCGGGCGTCACCGCGCCGATCTCCAGGCCCATGGGAGCGTGGACGCGCTCGAACGCCGCCGCGGGGAGACCTTCCTTCTCCAATTCCCGCACCACCGAGATCACCTTGCGCTTGCTGCCGATCATGGCGATATAGGCGGCTCGCGTGCCGACCGCCCAGCGCAGCACCCGCATATCGTCGCGGTGGCCTCGGGTGACGATCACTATGTAGCTGTTCTCATTAACCTCAAGACGCGGAAAGACTTCTTCGTACTCTGCGGCAATCGTTTCGTCCGCCTCGGGAAAGCGCTCGCGATTGGCAAACGCCTCCCGGTCGTCGATTACGACCGTGGCGAATCCGGCCAGGCCGGCGGTTCTTGCCAGGCCTTTCGAGATGTGGCCGGCCCCGAAAACGAACGCCCTGGGCTGGGGCGCCACCGGTTCCACAAAGACCTCCAATTGGCCGCCGCAAATCAGGCCGTTGTCATAAGCGGCGTCCTGGCCCAGGTTGAAGCTGAGGCGGCGGGGCTGGCCAGTCTCCATCACCTCGCGCGCGGCGTTCCAGACCTCCGCCTCCACGCAGCCGCCCCCGATAGTACCCGCAATGGACCCGTCTTCCCTCACCAGGAGCTTGGCCGTCTGGTAGCTTGGAATGGAGCCTCGGACTTCGACAATCGTTGCCAGAACGCACTTCTGGCCCAGCCGGCGCAGGCGGACCAGTTCCTCATAGACGTCCACTGGCAGCGATTATACCATCGCGAAACCGAGTACCCTCAGTACTATAGTTAGTTTTAGGATTTCATGATATGATCCCGTGTACAGTTGGAATCAGTAGCTTGACCGTTGGGTTCGCTCTTGTATTCGACCTCGACGGTGTGATCGTGGACTCCAACGAGGTCCACTCGGAGAGTTGGCGCGAGTACCTTCGGCGGTGCGGGCGCGAAAAGCCGGAGGACTTCGACCGGCTCATGTTCGGCAGGCGCAACGACGATATCGTCCGTGACGTGTTCGGTTGGGATCTCGAGCCCGCCGAGGTCTTCCGCCACGGTGCGGAGAAAGAGAGACTGTACCGGGAAATGATGGGCCCGATGCTGCGGGCTCACCTCGTTCCAGGGGTGGCGTCCTTTCTGGAACGGCACCGGGAGATGCCGATGGCAGTGGCGAGCAACGCGGAAGCCGCCAACATCGACTTCGTGCTCGGCGACAGCGGTCTGCGGAAGTTTTTCCGCGTGGTGGTAGGCGGGCACCAAGTCGAGCGGCCGAAGCCGGATCCGGAGATCTACCTTCAGGCGGCCGCGCTGCTCGGTGTGTCCCCGGTGAATTGCATCATATTCGAGGACTCGAAGGCCGGTATTCAGGCGGCGCGCGCGGCGCGCGGTCGTGTCGTGGCTGTCAATGCCGCAGCACCGGCTTCGGAGCTTCCTCAGGTGGAGATTAGCATCCGGGATTTTTTGGATCCCGGGCTGGAACAGTGGCTCTCGGAGCTCGATCCCGGTCGCTGACGCGCCTCCTCGCTGGCGCGTTCGCTGTGGCGGTCACTCTGGCCGCGCTTCCCGGCGACACCAAGCCACGTGTGTCTCTGGAGAGCGTCAACGCGCGCCGGGCCCGCGACTTCGCCCCCTCGATGGAAGGCCAGGTTGTAACCGTCGCCGGACAGGTGTCGGCCAAACCGATCGACTACGAATCCTACAGCCAGGCGGCGATTCAGGACGACGACGGCTACGGCCTGATCCTCGAAGGCGCGCCCGACGTGTTCTCCGCGATCCTGCCCGGGGCGCGCGTGGAGGCCCGAGGGACCGTTTCCAAGCGAGCGGGCCTCCCGGTGCTGCTGGTAAGCCGCATCGACGTATTGTCGCGCGATGCGGCGCCGGAACCCAAGCGCTTGGACCCGGACGAGCTGCACTCCCTGAAGAACCTGGGGCTGCTGGTCTCCACCACCGGCCGCGTCGTCGACAAGGGCGAGAACACGCTGGGCCAGTACCTTCTGATCGGCGACGCCAAGAGGCCGTTGAAAGTTCTGTTGCCGGGTGGGGCGGCCGGTCTCGACCGTTTCGAAATCGGCGACCGCGTCAAAGCCACCGGTATCGCTTCTCAGTACTGTCCGCTCCCGCCCTACGACCGGTCCTTCCAGGTGGTGCTGGCCGACGGCGGTGGCGTTGTGCCTGCCGGGAAACGTTGGGCGATCGGTCCGGAGTGGTTTGCCGCCCTGGTGGCGCTTCTCGGCTTCGTGTTCGCTTTGTGGTGGTTCCGCGAGCGCCGCACGTCCGGCCAGCGCAGCATGGTACGGACGTTCTACAGCCTGGGCGAAGACGTAATAGCGATCTCGTCGCCTCTCGATATTCTGCAGCGGCTGGCCGGGGTGCTGCCGCGCGCGCTGAACGTGTCCGGAGTCCACCTCTACATTTACAACCGCGCCGCCAAGATGTTGGACCGGGTGGGTTCCGCCGCCGATAACAGCGCGGTTTCCGTCGCGGTCCAGACGCCCGAGGGCTCGTTGCCGCTCGGTCCGGCCGTCTCGTTCCGCAACCAGGCGCTGCTGACCATTCCGAATACGGGCGCCAGCCCGTTCTTCCCCGATGGCCGTCCGGGCCGCACTCCCGGCTCGGTCATGTTCGTCCCCATGCTCGCAGAGCAGGAAGTGCTGGGCGTGCTGGAGATGTACGACTGGAAGCCCGACCACGAGTTCAAGCTCGACGAACGCGTGCTGGCGCAGCACCTCGCCAACCAGATCGGAATCGCGCTGCGGCTGACCGAAGAGAAGAGCGTGCGCGAGCAGTTGTTCCGAAGCGAAAAACTGGCGGCGGTGGGCCAGTTGATCTCCGGCATCGCCGCCGAGTTGCGCGCGCCGCTGGACAGCATTTCCCACCTGGCGGAACAGATCGTTACCGCCCCCGTCGCGCGCTGGGAGGATTTCGACACCATCTCGTCGGAGGCGCACAAGGCCTCGGATATCGTGACGCGGCTGGTTTCGTTCATGCAACCGGAGCGCGGCGAGGCCAAGCGGATCGAGCTGAACGGGCTCCTCGCCAACCTGTTCGAGTTCCGGCGCCAGGAGTGGGAGTCTCGCGGCTTCGACTTCAAGGCGATTCTATCGCCCAGCCCCATCCACGTGCTCGGTTCCCAGGGCCAATTGGAGCGGGTGTTCCTGGATCTTCTGGTGCAGGCCGAGCACGCTCTGGCGGAGTCCTCGGAGAAGCGGCTGATCATCGCCACCAGCATTCTGGCGCAGCGCGCCCTGGTGGAGATCGAGTACACCACCGGCGCGGCGAAGGGGGCCTGGAGCGGCCTGGCCCATGCCGACATGGCCGCGCACGTGGACGGCGTCTCGCGCGGCATCGTGCGCAGTCACGGCGGGGAGCTGCGCATGACTCGCTCCGCGCAGGGCGATTGCCGCCTCGAGATCGAGTTCCCGGCCGCCCCGGCCCGGGCAGCCGAAACGGGCGGCACGGTGCGCGCCTTCACCTGCCTGGTGGTCGAGCCGGATGCCAACGTCCGCGAGGACTTGGTCCGCACGCTGACGCAGCGCGGCTGCCGCGTCATTCCCGCCGCCAGCGGCGAAGACGGCGCCGAGCTGGTGCAGCGCCTGCGGTTCGACATCGTGTTCTGCGCGGTGCGGCTGCCGGGCCTCAACTGGATCGAATTCTCCGAGGGCATCCGGAGCGAGGTAGGGGCTTTCGTGCTGCTGACCGAGGGCTTCGATTTCGAGCTCTCGCGCGGCCTGTTGAGCGCCGAGAGTCACTTGTTGACCAAACCCGTCATCGAGCCGGAGCTGGACCAGGTGCTGGCCGCTGTCGAGTCGCGGATGGCGGCCGCGGAGTCACGGCTGCTCGTAATGCGGCCTCCCGACAAGAAGGCCGCAGGCCATACCTATTAGGCATCCGCTTACTCACGCGCGCGGTTGCGTGCCACGGCGCACCATAGCACCGAACCGCGACCGTCAGGGAGCGGAGCAACGCCGGGCTCGCCGCCTGCGTAGAATACAGATAGATGGCTATCGAACGGTTCTTGTTGCTGGTTGCGCTCGGCTGCGTTTGCGCGGGTTGGGCGCCAGCCGAGGAAAACTACTCCGGACCGCGCCCGCCCAAGGCGGATCTGCCCTACGTCCTGCACGGCGACAATCTCATCCCGACCGAGGCGGGCCAGGCGCGCGAGGATCGCCGCGGCAAGAGCGATTCGGTCTACACCATTTCCGGCGCGGCCTCGCCCGTGCGCACGCCGCTTGCCGAGCCGATCTTCCTGTTTGAGTCCGACAAGATCGGGCCCGAGTCGTTGCAGCTCTTCCGGCTCGAGGTGAAGGGTGGAAACCGCGAGGTCGTGGCCGGCAGCAAGAAGACCGGCCGCCCGCTGCACTTGACGGTCAAGTCCCTGGGAGGCCGGCTGTATCGCATCGAGGTCAACGAAGGCCTGGGCCTCGAAAACGGCGAATACTCGCTCAGCCCCGAGAGCTCGAACGCGGTGTTCTGCTTTGCGGTCTACTGAACAGCCGTCGGCCATCAGCCGTCAGCCGACGCCGCCTTCCGCCGTAGAATTGAGTTTGATGGCATTATCCAAGTGCGTTCTCGCACTGGCTGTGGCAGCGCTCGCCTGGGGCGCCGATCCGCTCCAAGATGCGCGCAACCGGCAGGACCGCGACTACATCCGCTGGGCTATGACCCAGGCGGACGCCGCCGCCAGGAAGAATCCCAAAGACGCCGCGGCGCAGTACCGTCTGGCGGTCGTGCAGTCCGTTCGCGCCGAGGTAGCGCTGGAGGTGCACGACAAGGAACTCGCCAAGACCGCGGCTGAAGAGGGGATCGGCGCGGCCGGGCGCGCGGTCGATTTGCAGCCGCGCGTGGCCGAGTATCACCGCATTCTCGGAACCCTGTGCGGCCAGGCGATACCCGCGAAGCTCTGGCTTGCGATCAAGTACGGCGGCTGCGCGCGCGACGAAATCACGCGCGCCATCGCGCTGGACGGCGGGTCCGCGCAAGCCTACCTCAGCCGCGGTGTGGGGGACTACTATCTGCCCTCGGGCATGGGAGGCGGGTTCGACCTGGCCTTGCGCGAGTTCGACAAAGCCATCCAGCTCGATCCCAACCTGGCCGACGCGTTCCTGTGGCGCGGCCTCGCGCTGCGCAAGCTCCATCGCAACGCGGAAGCGTACCGTTCCATCGCCAGGTCGCTCCAACTAAATCCCGGCCGCGCCTGGGCGAAGGAGCAGCTCGACAAGACGCCGCAGAAGTAGCCGGGCTACGGGCGCGACTATGCCCGTCCGAGCAGAAAACTCTCCACCTCGCTCCGCGTGGGCATGGAGGACTGCGCCCCGGGGCGCGTCACCGAAATGGCGGCAGCGGCACTGGCGAACCGGAGCGCCTCCGGCATAGGTCTGTCTTCCGCCAGGGCGACGGCCAGCGCTCCGTTGAACGCATCGCCGGCGGCGGTGGAATCGGTTACCTCGACCGGGAATGCCGCCTGGTGCAATGCCCGCCCGCCGTCGTCGAACAGACATCCCTGATCGCCGAGTTTCAGCACGACAGCCTTGGCGCCCAATTCCCGCAAGGCGCGAGTCAGCGCGGGTGCGTCCGCCACGGACACGCGCGCGGGAGGGCGGCTCAGCAGGATCAGTGCCTCGCCTTCGTTGGGTGTCAGGATGTCCACCGCGCCGAGCAAGTCGCGGGAGAGCGTCCGCGCCGGCGCCGGATCGAGAATCGTGCGCGCACCTTCCTCGCGGCCCAGCGCCAGCAGCGCGCTCACCGTATCGAGCGGCGTCTCGAGTTGGAGCAGTAGAAAGGCCGCGCCGCGCAGCGTGCGCCGCAAGCCCGCGACGTCCGCCGCGGCGAAGGCCTGGTTTGCGCCCGAGGCCACCACGATCGAGTTCTGGCCCTGAGCGTCCACCCAGATTAGAGCCACGCCCGTGGGCGCCGATTTTGTGCCGGCGACGGCGTGTGTGTCCACGCCTGCGGCCGCCAGGCTGGCCTTCAGGTGATCGGCGAACAGGTCGTAACCCACGCGGCCGGCCATGCGAACCGCGATGTGCGGGCTCGCCAGGCGCGCCGCCGCGTACGCCTGGTTGGCGCCCTTTCCGCCGGGCGTCATGCGGAACTCGCGGCCCAGGACGGTCTCGCCCGCGGCCGGCAGGCGCTCCACCCGCACCACGAAATCCATGTTCAGACTGCCTGCGATTACGATCACGGGCCGGCCGCCGCTATCGCTCATCGGACCAGATCGATGCCCAACTTCTTGAGCTCTTCCTGGTAATAGCGGCGCAGGAGGATGTCCCACTCTTCGCTGCCTTCGGGGATCTCGCGCTTCTGCGAGCGGATTTTCTGCCGGGCGGCGCGGTCGACCTTGTCCTCGGTCAGCAGCAGCTCGGTGATCAGCCGCACGATCTCCAGGCGCACCTCGTTGGGCGGCTTCTTCAGCCGCACCTGCCTGGCCTTGCGCAGCGAGGAAACGATCTTGTGCGACATCTCGATCACTTTATCGCGCGACAGCTTCATGTTGTCGCCGGTGTCGCGGCCCGCGGCGCGGATCACCTTGCGCTGCGTGATCAGCGTGTTCTTGATGCGGCGGAACATCTCCTGGTAGCTGACGTCGTTCTTCCGCATGTACTCGCTGTACTGGCTCAGAATCTCGCGCACCTCGTCGTTGAGGCGGTCCTCCACTTGCAGTTCCTCGGTGATGATGGCGTTGAGAAGCTCGCCGACCACCTGCGGTTCGACGGTTTCAATCGATGTGGGCGTCAGCTTCTTGACCAACTCTCGAGATAGATAGGCGACGAATTCTCTGGCTAGTAGCATGAGGTGGAACCCGCGGCGCACCCGCAGAACTCCTTCGTGCGCGGCACGGGGCTTTTGAAAACCATGGCTCTACGTTAGTGTACTATACGGGGACTTTTCAGGAGTCGCCGCGGTGCTGCGCGAGAAACTCCGCGTCGATCGGCTTGCGCCCGCGGAAACCCTCCTGGGCTCCGTGCCAGAACCGGATTTCGGGCTCGCCCAGTTTCCAGCACAGGCACACCTCTTCGCCGCGGAACAAGGTCGGGAAATCCAGCAGGCCCGTATCGAGGTCCTTCACCACGCACCCGCTCTCGTGAATGGATTCCAGAACGTCCCGCAGATGGGCGGCGGCCGTGTCGCGGCGGGAGGCGGCGTCGAGTAGCTTGCGCCGGTCCACCAGCGCGCCTCCGGTCAACCGGATCCGTTCCGATTCGGCCTGGATTTCGCCGGCGGCCTCGGCCAGCGAGGCTTTCAACGAAACCGCGCGGCGCAGCCGTTCTTCCACCGCGGGGACCAGGGCTTGCGCTTCCGCAAGAGTGAAATACCGGGGCATGGGCTAGGCACTGCGGCCGTTGTACCGCCGGGCGACGTAGTCCTCCACGATCGCGATGAACTCCGGGACGATCCGCTCTCCCTTGAGCGTCGTCACGAGCCGCCCGTCGACGTATACCGGCGCCTTCGGGTCCTCGGCCGTGCCGGGCAGGGAAATGCCGACATCGGCGTGCTTCGATTCGCCCGGCCCGTTCACGATGCAGCCCATCACCGCCACGCGCAGCTCCTCGATGCCCGGGTGCGTGGCCTTCCAGACCGGCATCTGATCCCGCAGGTAGGTCTGAATCTGGCCCGCCATCTCCTGGAAGAAGGTGCTGGTGGTGCGCCCGCAACCCGGGCACGCGGTCACCTGCGGAGTGAAGCTGCGAATCCCGAGCGACTGGAGAACCTGCTGCGAGACCAGCACCTCTTCGGTCCGGTCGCCGTTCGGCGCCGGCGTGAGCGAGGCGCGTATGGTATCGCCGATCCCTTCCTGAAGCAGGATCGAGAGCGCGGCCGTGGTCGCCACGATGCCCTTGGCGCCGAGGCCCGCCTCGGTGAGCCCGAGGTGGAGCGGATAATCGCATTCAGCGGCTAGCGCGCGGTAGACCTCGACCAGGTCCTGAACGCCGCTCACCTTCGCGCTCAGAATGATCCGGTCGTGCGCGAGGCCGTATCTCTCCGCGGCCGCGGCCGACTCGATGGCGCTGGCCACCATGGCCTCGATCATCACGCCGCGCGCGTCTTTCGGCTCCGCCGCGCGCGCGTTCTCGTCCATCTTGCGCGCCAGCAGCGTCTGGTCGAGCGATCCCCAGTTGACGCCGATGCGCACCGGGCGGCCGTACTCGATGGCGGCCTCGATCATGGTGCGGAAGTTCTCGTCGTGTTTGCGCCCGATGTTCACGTTCCCGGGGTTGATGCGGTATTTCGCCAGCGCGCGGGCGCACTCGGGATACTTCTTCAGAAGGATGTGGCCGTTGTAGTGAAAGTCGCCGATGATGGGAACGCCGGTCCGCTCGACGATCTCGGGAACCGCGCGGGCGGCCTCTTCGGTGTTCACCGTCACGCGCACCATTTCCGAACCGGCCCGCGCCAGCGCGATCGTTTGATCGACGGTGGCCTGGACATCGGCCGTATCGGTGTTGGTCATCGACTGCACCACCACCGGATGCCCCGACCCAATCTTCACCCCTCCGACGTCGGCGACCGCGGTGGCGCGCCGTGCATGAAGCGCCATCATCCCTCCGAACCTAATTGTAACAGCCTGGGGTGAGGGGTCCTTTTCCGGGTGGCGCGTGGTCCAGGATGAACACCGCTGCAAGATCCGACTTGACTAAACATGGCGACGTTATTGTCTGCGCGACAACCGCTTGCGAACGCGCGCGGTTCGGTGCGGAGGCGGTTCCGAACCGCGACCGTGAGGGAGCGGATGCGCAACTACTTATGACGCTGTGCTTAGTGGTCCAAGTTCCGCGCCGCCGCACACCTTGCACTTCCATGCGTCAGTCGCTTGTGATGTGGAACCGCGTGGCATAGCCAATGCGGGCGGGGCCGCCTCACGGGTACGGGATCGCGAAGCGGCTTCACCGGGTGTCGCGTGATGTGTTGCACCGGCTCGAAAAACGAGGCCTTCTCATGGCGGACCTACGATGAGTATACTCATAAACTGAAGACTTGCACCCTGATCGAATGCCAGGCTCCGAAGCAGCAGCGCTCGTCCGGAGAGCGAAGACTTCATGACAATTTACACCCGCCTAGAGCAATGGAAGGAGCACGGAATTATATCGCCCGAGCAGCACGCCCTGCTTCGAGGCCTCTCCCAGGGAGAACCCTTCTCCCTTTTTCTCGAGCTGAACATTCTCCTTTACGCTGGGATTGTGGCGTTCGTCGCCGGCCTCGGCTGGACCGTCAGCACCTGGTCGCATCAACTGGGTGAGATTCTCGTTTTGACCATCCTCTCCGTGATGCTCGCCGCCTGCTTTTGGTACTGCTTCTCGCGCGCGCCAGCCTGGTCCCGAGCGGAAGTTCCTTCCCCCAGCCTGGCATTCGACTACGTGCTTTACCTCGGCAGCCTCACATGGTCCGTGGAACTCGCTTATGTTGAGAACCGGTTTCAGCTGCTCTCCGGACAATGGGACCTATATCTATTGACGACCGCCGGCCTTTTCTTCTTCCTCGCTTATCGTTTCGACAACCGCTTCGTGCTGTCGCTCGCCTTGTCCGCGCTCGCTGGATGGTTCGGGCTAACCATCTCCCACTGGCCGTCACATCAGGAAGGAGAGTACAGGCAATACGCGATTCTCTACGGCGTGATCGTCGGCGGCGTTGGAGTCATGCTGCAGCGTCGCGGCCTGAAGCCGCATTTTCTCGGCGCGTATCTGAATATCGCGGCCAACGTTCTCTTTTGGGCAGTGCTCTCCGGGGTCTTCGATCGGCAGGACGACGTGGTATGGTTTCCCGCTCTCCTTGGCGCCTGTGGCGCATCTCTCGCCTGGGGCCTCGCGCGCCGGCAGTTTTCCTTCGTCGCTTACGCCGCCGTCTACGGCTACGTGGGCGTCAGTTCGATACTCCTCCGCGGAATAAGTAGCGAGGCCAGCCTCCTGAGCTATTTCGTCGTTACCGGCGTCGCCATGGTCGTCATGCTGGTCCTGATCGCACGCCGCTTCGGGAGGGAATCGTGAGAGCCTACAGCGAATCGAACGAAGAAGCTCTGCGCGCCCGCGATCTGTTGAAGGACTGGGCCGGCGAAGGCCTCCTCACCCAGGCGCAGTACCAGCGCATGGAGCAGGAAACCGTCTGTGAGCTCCGCCGCACCAACATTTTCCTGCGGCTGGTGTTGTACCTTTTCACCCTGCTGATCGTGGGAGCCGCCGTTGCCTTGTTCTTCGACGTCTTTGTGACGCGAGCGACTGTGCCAAAGCAAGGCTTTTTCCTGATCATCTTCGCTGCCATCTCCTATGCGGCTGCGGAACTCGCCGTTTCCCGGGCCCGGCTCTATCGCTACGGGATCGAGGAAGCCCTCGCCGCCTGCTCGGTTGCCTTTCTATACCTGGGAATGCAGTACGTGAGGCCGGGCGGAATGGCAGTCCTGGCTCCCGCCGCCGCCGCCATCGTTTCGCTGTGGATATGGCGTCGTTTCGGGCTCGCCTATGCGTTTCCCGCCGCGATGATCTTTGTCCTGTGGCTGCCGGACTACTGGACCCCGTCCTATTCGGCGCAGCATCTGATCGTAGCGGCATTCTATGCAGCCGGCCTGATAGCCGTTGCCGCTGTGCGCTCCCAGCATCGCTTCACGTACCTCAACGACGGGTATTCGATCACCGAAGCATGCCTCTGGCTCGGCATCTACCTGGCGATCAACCTCCAGCTTTGGTCGGGGAGCCTGCTCGGATACTGGTGGGGCGACCCTCGGCCCGGCTATCAATTCTCAAGGCCGTTCTACTGGACCACCTGGGTGCTGATCTGGTGCCTCCCACCCGCCGTACTCGCGCGCGGCGTGCGCAGGAAGGATCGGTTGGTGATCGCAGTTGGCGCAATCGTCGCGGTCCTGACCCTGGTCACCAACAAACCGTACCTCGGCTGGCAGCGGCATACGTGGGATCCGATGCTCCTGGGCGCATTGTTGATCGCCGTCGCGCTCTTCCTGAGTCGCTGGCTCGCTGGGAGCCCGGGCGGAATTCGTCATCGCTTTACCGCCCGGCGGCTCTCGGGGAAGGACAAACACTGGATGAACGCCGCGGCAGCCGGGCTGGGTGTCGTATTGCCGGACTCAATAACGCTTAGCAAAACAGACCGTCCCGACTTCCGCTTCGGAGGGGGAGATTCGGGAGGCGGAGGCGCTAGCTCCGATTTCTGAAAACCGACGGGTGGATTGGCTATCGCCTGCGTGCCGCAACGCCTGTTTCGTCCGGATCGTCGCCCACGCGGAAACCGACCTCCGGTCACGGCCCGGATTGGCGCGCCTGTTCGGGACAGCGCCGCCCCTACCGTCCCCACTTCAGCAGCGCGCCGCACGGCCGCGTCAGCGGATCCCCGTAGTGGTTGGTCGTGATGCGCAGGGCGTAGCCCATCCGACCGGTCGCCTGGGGAACGATCTCCTTGGCGAAGACCACCACGGCGCCGCGCTGCTCGACCGGCGGCAGCGTCATCACCTCCGTGTCTTCTAGCTGCCCGTTCACGCCCACGCGGCCCACCACGACCTCGACGCGCACGTCCCCGGCCTTCAGCCCCGCCAGGTTCACCGCCGGCAGTACCGGCACGGGTTTGCCCTGCGGTGGGGCGCTGCCACGGTAGCGGAGCAAAACCCGATCATCGCCCTTGACAAGGGAAGGCGACCGGGTTATAGGTGAAATAGTCACACTTTCCCAGTTTTGGGAGGCGATATGCGTCTAGGATTGACGTCCTTGATCGCTATTGTGTCCGGCGTTCTGGCCTTTTCCTGGCCATTAGGGGCTCAATCGTGCCCCACCTGTGCCGGTCAGGCGCAATTCGTGTGCTCCGACGGCGGACAGCCGCAGTGCCAGGCTGACGGAACCTGGGCTTGCAGCATCGGAAATCCGTGCTCCGTGCCGCCGCCGCCGGCCAGCTGCTCCGGCGGCGGATCGGTGGTGTGTCAAGCTAGCGGCTGGGCTTGCAGCAGCGGGACCATGTGCGTGGCTCCCCCGCCGCAGGGGGACATCGAGGGTTGCCAGTTTGGGGTCGAATGCGGAACCGGCGGTTGGCAGTGTACCCCTAACCCCTACGAGGACGGGGACCCCTGCCCGGTCATCCTCGATACGACGGGCCACGGTTTTCACATGACGGACGTCGCGCATGGGGTAAAGTTCGCCTTCTATCCAGGTCAGCCTCCGGTTCAGATCAGCTGGACGGACGCTGCGTCCGGCAATGGGTTCCTGGTCCTGGATCGAAATGGCGACGGTTTGATCAACGACGGCACCGAGTTGTTCGGGAATATCACGTCGCAGCCCCCATCGACGACGCCGAACGGATACCTGGCCTTGGCCGTATTCGACGACCCGGCAAACGGGGGAAATGGCAACGGCTTCATCGATCCTGGCGACGCCGTGTACGATAAACTGCGCGTCTGGATCGATGCGAACCACAACGGAATCAGCGAACCGGGGGAGCTACACACGCTCAAGGAACTTGGAATCGAGCGGATAAGCATCAAGTACCGGCCGGCTCGATATGTCGACCAGTTCGGCAATCAGTTCAGGTACCGCTCCAGGGTTTGGGATGAGGACGCGGTACAGGAGCGGGTATCTTATGACGTGTTCCTACAGGCTGGAACGGCAGGCGAAGAGCGGGAGAGGTGAGACCGTGAGGAAGTTGGTTCTGGGGCTGTGGGCATTAGCCGCGTGTGTGTCCGGCCTCTGGCTGGGGCAGCGCCTCGCGCGTGCCCAGCAGTGCGCCGGAACATGTATCCAGGATTGCAACTCCGTGGAGATAGCCCCGGTCGGCCCGCTCAGCGGGAAGCCTGCCTGCAAGTACACACCGGTCAGCCCGGACGGCACCTCGGCCTGCGACTGCGGCCCCAACAACAACCAACCAAAGGACGGGTATTGCCGATACGAGACGTGCAAGTGCAACGGAACGACGTCTTCCGTGTCACAATGCCAGAGTCAGGCCGCGTGCAACTTGCCGGGTCCGACCATATGTTCAGGATCCTGCCCTTAAGAAACGGAGGTGCGTTGTGCTAAGTACGAGAGTCGCGTCCACCTTCGTGGTGGTCACGGTGCTTGCCGTTTGCGTCGGGCTCCTGATCGGATACGGGGCCGCGCCCGAGCGCCAGGGCAGTCCCCAAGCCCTCGTGCCGTTTGCAGCACAGAGGAACGAACTACACTACGGCCCGCGCGACAGCCAGCCGCGAGCCGACCTTCTCCGCTCGATAGCCCGGAGATCTGACGGCTCGACGGTGGACCGATTCACGGGCGTCTCTCCCACCGGAGAGCACGCAGAATACGTCACCATTACGGACCTTCGGAAAGGGATCGAGGTGCGTACCGAACCGTTCACGAGGTCTGTTACGTCGCTCTATCTTTCGGGTGCGGAGGTAGCCGCACGGCGGGCCGCCGAGGATGCATGCCAGGACGATGACGTCCGGGCGGCGCTCGCAGTTCACTCTCCCGTGGAGCGACCGGAGTTGGTGCTCGGCCACACGGTGGTTCGGGTCGATCTCCAGCCCGATCAGAAGTGGCATATCTCCTCCTGGGTTGCCCCCGCGCTGAATTGTCTGGAAATGCGGCGGGAGGACCACTGGAGCGACGGTGCCCACAACGAGGCCGAAATCACGCAGCTTGAACAGGGTGAGCCACGCGAGAAGCTGTTCGAGTTGCCGAGCGGCTATGTGGAGCGGTCCCCGGCTGAGGTGGAAGCTGCCTACACCGCGAAGTATCCGGGCAAGTCGTTTTGGGGCGAGCGGACGGCAACGAGGCTGGAAACACGCTACCGCAGCCACCTGGCGAACCGCCCCAACTAGCCTGACCGCCGCCCCTACCGTCCCCGCTTCATCAGCGCTCCGCAGGGCCGCGTCAGCGGATCCCCGTAGTGGTTGGTCGTGATGCGCAGGGCGTAGCCCATGCGCCCGGTCTGCTGGGGAACGATCTCCTTGGCGAAGACCACCACGGAGCCGTGCTGCTCGACCGGCGGCAGCGTCTCTAGGATAGACTGATTGTGGTCAATGGCGAAAAAGATGGTGTTCGAAACGTCGACCAATACCTATGTCGCGAGTGGCAGTATCGGCGAAGGAGGGTCCGGGGTCGTGTATCGGGTGACCGATACTGATGGCGAGGACTACGCTCTGAAGTTGCTGCGAGACGCGAACGCCAAGAAGAGGAAACGCTTCAAGAACGAGCTTGCCTTTTGCAGGAGGAACCAGCACGAACGAATCGTTAGGGTTTTGGACGACGGTGTCGTGCTCGATGGGCAGTTGCGCTTGCCCTTCTACGTGATGCCGCTCTACGGCTCGACATTGCGGAAGCTCATGGAGGCGGAAACCCCGGCCAGCGGCGCGCTCCAGCTCTTCAACGATGTCCTCGACGGCGTTGAGGCCGCGCACCTTCAGAACGTGTTTCACCGCGATCTCAAACCTGAAAATCTTCTGGTCGAGATGCCCGGGCGACGTGTGGCCGTGGCGGATTTCGGAATTGCACATTTCGAGGAAGAGGACCTTCTCACCGCGGTCGAGACCGGTGTCGCTGAAAGGCTCGCGAACTTCCGATACTCCGCTCCAGAGCAGCGGGCTCCCGGCAAGGATGCAAACAACCGTGCCGACATCTATGCCCTCGGGCTAATCCTCAACGAGATGTTCACCGGGGAGGTAGCTCAGGGAACAGGCTATCGCACAATCGCGGCCGCAGTTCCCGACTTGGCCTACCTCGACCCCCTCGTGGAAAAGATGATTCGCCAAGATCCCGCCGCGCGGCCATCCTCCGTCCACGCCGTCAAAGACGAGTTGATCATGCGCGGAACGGAGTTCGTGACCCACCAGAAGCTCGACCAAGCTCGCAAGACGGTAGTGCCGGCGGCCACCGCCGACGATCCACTCGGAGGAACCGACGTGGTGGCCAGGGGATTTACCTGGGAACAAGGAACCCTCTGCTTTCGACTCGATCCTGAGCCACCTCCAAAGTGGATGGCCGCGCTGCACAACCTCGGAGCGTACATTTCCTATCCAGGGCTGGCTGAGCCGAGGCTGGTCGCGAGAACTGCTCGGGGTGCAACCGTGCCGGCTTATGAACATAACGTCGCCGAGGTAGCGAGACTGGTCAAGGGATGGGTCGAGGCGGCGAACAGAGAATACCGCGAACAACTCCGTAAGGAGGCTAAGGAGCAGGAGCGGAGCCGGCGAGCTGAATTGGCCCAGCGACAGCGTAGGCTCGAAGAGCAAGCACGTGCCAACGAGCGGCTGCGGAAGGCACTGCTAGAGTGAGGCAACGCCGCAAGAGGCGAACCTCACCCCCGAACAGCTCCCTCCTACCGCCCCCACTTCAGCAGCGCGCCGCAAGGCCGCGTCAGCGGGTCCCCGTAGTGGTTGGTCGTGATGCGCAGGGCGTAGCCCATGCGACCGGTCTGCTGGGGAACGATCTCCTTGGCGAAGACCACCACGGCGCCGCGCTGCTCGACCGGAGGCAGCGTCATCACCTCGGTGTCCTCGAGCTGGCCGTTCACTCCCACGCGGCCCACCACCACCTCGACGCGCACGTCCTCGGCCTTCAGCCCCGCCAGGTTCACCGCGGTTTTCACTGCCACCGGCTTGCCGCTTAGAACCGCGCCCTTCGGCGGCGTCCCCATCTCCACGAACTGGACCTGGTCCCACAGCCTGTGGACGTCGGCGTTCCAGCGCGCCTGCTCCCGCGCTTTGGCGAAGTTGTCGAAGCGCATGTCCACCCAGGCGCGGTGCGCCGGCTCGTAGAGCTGCGCCATGTACTCCTCCGCCATGCGCTGGCAACTGAACTGCGGGCTGAGGTACTTCAGCGACTGCTTCATGCGCCGCATCCACTCGCGCGGAACGCCCTGGTCGCGCTCGTAGTAGGCCGGCGCCAGCTCGTTCTCGAGCAGAGAGTAGATCGCCGTGGCGTGCGCCTCGTCCTGGTCTTCGGCGTACGCGATGCGGTCGCCCACCGCCCAGCCGCCGCTGTATTCGTGGGCTTCGTCGAACCAGCCATCCAGGATGCTGAGGTTCAACACGCCGTTGCTGCCGGCCTTCATGCCGCTGGTGCCGCAGGCCTCTTCGCCCCGCCGCGGCGTATTCAGCCACACGTCGACGCTCTCCACCAGCTCGCGGGCCACGTGCATGTCGTAGTCTTCCACGAACACCAGCCGCTTGGAGAGGTCCGGATCGCGCGAGAGTTGTACGATCTGGCGGATCAGCTCCTTGCCGGGATGGTCCTTCGGGTGCGCCTTGCCGGCGACCACGATCTGTATCGGCCGTTCGGTGTTCGACAGGATGCGCTTCAGCCGGTTGAGGTCGCGGAAGAGCAGCGTGGCGCGCTTGTAGGTGGCGAAACGGCGGGCGAAGCCGATGGTCAAAGCCTCCGGATCGAGCACCTCGGCCGCGCGCCGCAACTCGGTCGAAGAGGCCTTGCGGTTTCGGGCGCACTCCACCTGCCGCTCGCGCACGAACGCGAGCAGACGCCGCTTGCGCCGCCGATGGGCTTCCCAGAGCTCCTGGTCGGGGATGTCTTCCACCTGCTCCCAGGTCTTGGGATCGGTGAGCCGCTCACGCCAGTCGGGTTGGAGGTACTGGTCGTAAAGCATGGCCAGGTCGCTCGAGAGCCAGCTCAGAAGGTGTACGCCGTTGGTGATCGAAGTGATCGGAACTTCCCAGGACGGCAGTTGCGGCCACAGGTCCTGGAACATCTCCTGCGAAACTTCCCGGTGAAGGCGGCTCACCGCGTTCCGGAAGCAGGAGGTCTTGATGGCCAGGATCGCCATCGAGAACCGTTCGTTGTTGTCCTGCGGATTGCGCCGGCCCAGCGCCATGAGCTGCTCGAACTCGATCGCCGCCTCGCGGCAGTAATCGTGGAAGTACTCCCACATCAGGCCCGAGTCGAAAATGTCGATGCCCGCCGGCACGGAAGTATGCGTGGTGAACACGTTGCTGTTGCGGGAAGCCTCGAGCGCCTCCTCGAACTTCAGGCCATTTTCTTTCACCAGCACGCGGATGCGCTCCAGCGCGAGAAAAGCCGAGTGCCCTTCGTTCATGTGGCAGACCGTCGGCTCCAGGCCCAGCGCGCGCAATACGCGCAGCCCGCCCACTCCCAGCACCATCTCCTGGCGCACACGGGTATGGCTGTCGCCGCCGTAAAGCGCGTCGGTGATGCCGCGGATCTCCGGCCGGTCGTTTTCGGGGATGTTGGTGTCGAGCAGGTAAAGCTTCACCCGGCCCACTTCCATCAGCCACACCTTGATGCGCACCGGTCCGCCGGGCAACTGGACCTCGACCTTGAGGTCGGCGCCCTGATCGTCCTTCACGGGCTGGACCGGCAAGGTGTAAAAGTCGTTGAGCACGAACCGTTCCTGCTGCCACCCGTCCGGGTTCAGGTACTGCTGTAGATAGCCGGTCTGATACAGGAGGCCGACCCCAACCAGGGGCACGTCGGAATCGCTTGCGGACTTCAGGAAGTCGCCCGAGAGAACGCCCAGGCCGCCCGAATAAGTCGGCAGGCACTCGACGATGCCGTACTCCATCGAGAAGTAGGCGATCAGGGCCTTTTCGGACTGGCCGCTGGAAACCGGTTCCGCCCGGTGCATGTAAGCGTCATATCGCTCACATGCGCGGCGGTACAGAGCCAGATAGCGCGGGTCGGCGGCCAGCCGCTCCAGGGTCGCCTGGGGCACCCGGCCTAGTATCGAGACCGGATTATGCCCCGAGGCCTGCCAGAGGACCGGATCCATGCGGCGGAACAGGTTACGGATGGTCGGCTCCCAGCTCCACAGGACGTTATAGGCGAGCTGGGAGATCCGGGCCAGCGCAGCCGGCAGTGCAGGCCGCACGAGGAACTCCCTAAGTGGTTGAATCTGAAAAGCCATGGAAGAAGGCTGTCATTCAATACGATAGCAGAGTTCCAGACTCTGCGCGGCCGGCCAAGCCTCCTGCCCCGCCTCGCGGCTGGCCTCGCGACTGCGGTAGGATAGTTCTCTTGCGGGTTTCCCACCCGGCAGTCCGTTGGTCCCTGGATTGCAAAGAGTAATAGAGGAGATTCAAACTCAATGGCGTACGTAATTACCGATACCTGCACCAAAGACGAGCTTTGTGTCGAAGCATGCCCGGTGGATTGCATCCATCCCAAGAAGGACGAGTCCAGCTTCGAGGAGATCAAGCACCTGATGATCGACCCGGAAGCCTGCATCGACTGCGGCGCCTGCGTGCCGGTCTGCCCGACCAATTCCATCTACACCCTCGACGAGCTGCCGGCCGACTTGCAGGCATTCGCCGGCGCCAACGCCGCCTACTACGGGCGGTAGAGGTCCGCGGGCCGCGGCGGCGGGCGTACGATAGGAGTGGGAAGCGATGCCCGCCCTGGCGCAGGTCCTCTCCGAAAGCACGCGCGAAGGCGATCTCTGGGAGCGGCTGGACGACAAACGAATCCGCTGCTTTGCCTGCGGCCACCGGTGTCCCATCTTTGAGGGCCAGCCCGGCGTCTGTAAGGTCCGCTTCAACTCCGGCGGCAGGTTGCAGGTTCCGTGGGGATACGCCGCCGGCGTACACTCGGACCCCATCGAGAAGAAGCCGTTCTTCCACGTTCGCCCGGGCGCGGCGGCGCTCAGTTTCGGCATGTTGGGCTGCGATCTGCATTGCGGCTATTGCCAGAACTGGGTCACTTCCCAGGCCCTTCGCGACCCGCGCGCGGTCCCCCGCGCCGAGCGCATCACACCCCAGGAGCTGGTCGAGGCGGCGATCGAGACTGGCGCCGAAGCGCTCGTCAGCACTTACAACGAACCCCTCATCACCGCCGAATGGGCGCGCGCGGTCTTCAAGGAGGCCAAGGCGGCGGGGCTGCTCACCGGGTTCGTTTCGAACGGCAATGCCACGCCCGAGGTGCTCGAATACCTGCGCCCCTGGCTCGACCTCTACAAGGTCGATCTGAAGAGCTTCGACGACCGCCGCTACCGCGAGCTGGGCGGGCGCCTGGAGCCGATCCTCGACAGCCTCCGCCGCATCCACGACATGGGGTTCTGGCTGGAAGTGGTAACGCTGGTAGTGCCGGGGTTCAACGACTCCGCCGAAGAACTCCGTCAAACGGCCGAGTTCCTGGCCGGTATTTCCCCGGACATTCCCTGGCACGTGACCGCGTTTCACCAGGACTACAAGATGACCGGCCCGCCCGACACCCGACCCGCCGACCTGCTGCGCGCGGTCGAGGCCGGCCGCGCCGCCGGCCTGCGCTACATCTATGCCGGGAACCTGCCGGGCGAACTGGCCGGCCTCGAGGACACGCGCTGCCCCGGCTGCGGCGAGACGCTGATCCGCCGGCGCGGGTACCGCATATTGGATTACCGGCTGACCGCGGCGGGCGCCTGCCCGCGATGCGCCACCAAGATTCCCGGGCGTTGGAGGCTTTAGTTTAGTGGGCAGCCAGTTTCGCCTGCCCACCTATTCCGACCGCAGGGAACCGGCCGGGTCCACTGCCGCCGCGCGTCGCGCAGGCGCCCACGCCGCGCACAGGCCAACGGCCAGCAGTAGGGCCGAGACCGCGGCAAAGGTCAACGGATCGGCTGGCCTCACATCGTATAGCAGCGAAGCCAACAGGTGCGTGAGCGCCAATGCCGCGGCGAGTCCCACGGCTATGCCCGCGACCATGAGGCCCAGCCCGTCGCGCACGACGCCGGTCACGAGTTGTGCCACGTCCGCGCCCAGCGCCATCCGGATGCCGATTTCGCGCGTTCGCTGGGTCACCGAGTACGCCAGCACGCCATAGAGACCGATAGCCGCGAGCGCAACGGCCAGCGCCGCGAAAATCCCGAGCAGAACCGCCTCCATCCGCGGCCGAGCCACGGACTGCGCCACCACCTCGTTCATGCTCTCCACGCCGGAAATCGCCTGGTCCGGATCGACTGCGTGAACGGCGTCCTCCACCGCGGAAGCGAGCGCCGCGGGCGCCGCGCCGCGAGTGCGTACCACGAGCGCGCCGAAATACATTGGGCCCTGGGCCTGAGCCAGGAAAAGTGTCGGCTGCGGCGCCACGGACAGGCTGGTCTGGCGCGCTCTCGCGCAGACTCCAACGATCACGCCGTGCTGGACGTTCCAGTTCATGTGGAGCCGCTTGCCGATCGGGTTCTCGCCCGGAAAGAACTTCTCCGCAAACTCCTGGTTCACGACGATCGCCGGCTCGGTAGACATCGTGTCGTGAGCGTCGAAGTCGCGGCCGCCCAGCAGAGGGATGCCCATCACCCGAAAGTACTGCGGGCTCACGATCACAAAATCGGCCGTGGGCTGGGCGCCCGGCTCCGGTTCGGACCGATCCAGGCGCCAGAAGCCGGAGCCGGAGACTATGCCGGTCATCGGGAGCAGATTCACCGAACTCGCCGCCTCCACTCCTGGCAACGTGCGCACCCGGCTCACGATCTCGTCCAGATACCGGCCGCGCCGATGGTCATCGTAGTAGCGTGCGGGTGCGAAGAACATCTGCATGGTGAGGATATGGTCGGTGCGAAAGCCGCGGCTCACCTCGATCTGGTTGAGGAAGCTGCGCGCCAGCAAGCCGGCGCCAGCCAGCAGCACCAGCGACAGCGCCACCTCGACAACCACCAGGATTCTGCGTAGGCCGCCACGACGCGTAGCCCCCCGATCGCCGGCCCTGAGCGCGGCTTCCGGGCTGGTTCGTGCGAAGGCCACAGCGGGCGCAAGTCCGAACAACAGAGTGGTCAGGAGGGCCAGCCCCAAACTGAATGCGAGCACGCGGGCGCTGACATCGACGCCGTCCAGACGCGGCAGTGCCAGTGCGGGAAGCGAGGCGGTAATGACCCGCAGTCCGAGGGCGGCCAGCCCGACGCCGAGTAGTCCGCCCACAAGCGAGAGCAACAGACTTTCGGTCAGAAGTTGGCTCACGATGCGGCCCCGGCCGGCCCCGAGCGCCACGCGCAGGGCGATTTCGCGGCGCCGTTCGGTGCCCCGCATCATCAACAGGCTGGCAACGTTGCCGGCCGCGATCAGGAGCACGAAGGTTACCGCGCCAAACAACAGCCAAAGGGCTGTGCCGACGTCCCCGGTGGTCTGCTCGGATAAAGAAACGATTCCGGCGCTCCAGCCCCGGTTGGTCTCCGGCCGTTCCACGGCGATCTGGCGCGCGACGCCTGCGAGTTCGGCCTGCGCACGGGCCATCGAGACGCCGGGCTTCAGCTTCGCAAGCACATCGAGGTAGCGGCCCTGGTCCTCTGCGAGAGAGCGCGACATGGCGAAGGGCGTCCAGAGCTCGGCGTGCTCGAACGGCAGATCGAACCCTTCCGGCATCACGCCGACGATCGTGTGCGGCACGTCGACGATGCTCAGCGTGCGGCCGACCGCCGTGCGATCGCCGCCGAACTGACGACGCCAGAGGCTGTAACTGAGCACGACGAGAGGCGGCCCGTTAGGGACTGCCTCCCTGTCGTCAAAGGTCCGGCCGAGCAGCGGGCGGACTCCCAGTATGCGAAAGAAATCCGGCGACACGCTCAACCCGTCGACGGCGATCGGCTGGCCGAATCCGCTCAGCCCAACCGGCATCGGAGGAGACACCGCCGCCATTGCCTGGAACGACCTGGAGCGCTCGCGCCAATCCAGGAAATTCGCCGGGCTGACCGGATTCCGCTGACGCCGCGACTCGAGCGCGGCGGTCACCACCGTCTTCGGGGGCCGCTCCCAGATAGCGACGATGCGCTCGGGCTCCGGGAACGGGAGCGGCCTCAGAAGCACCGCGTCAATCAGGCTGAAGATGGCCGTGTTCGCGCCGATTCCGAGCATCAGGGTGGCGACGGCGGCAGCCGTGAACAGAGGCGCATGCCGAAGCGCCCGCGCGCCGATGCGCAGGTCGCGCAGGAACGATTCCACACGAGTGAAGCTCCACACCGCACGGCCTTGCTCCAGAACCGCGGTGCCGTTGCCGAATCGGGCCCGGGCCGCGTAGCAGGCTTCTTCCCGGCCCATCCCCGCTTCGACCAGCTCCTCGGTCTTCTCTTCGATGTGCGCGGCTATCTCCGCGGCCAGCTCCTGATCGAGTCGGCGGCGCCGGAAGAGCTGCGCCAGCCGCCTCATGATTCCGCCGGCCTCATCACCCGGCTGATGCCCGCGTGCATGCGTTCGAAAGCGGTCCGCTCGCGTTCCAGCTGCTTCCGCCCGGCTGCGGTGAGCCTGTAAATCCGGACCTTCCGGTTCCGCGGCGAAATGCCCCATTCGGCCGCCACCCACCCCTCGCGCAGCAGCCGCTGCAGGGCGGGATACAAAGTGCCTTCCTCGATCTGCAGAAGAGCGCCGGAAGTCTGGCGGATGCTCTGTGCGATGGCGTAGCCGTGCAGGGGCCCGCGCCGTAGGATGTGCAGCACCATCATCTCCAGAGCGCCGGGAAAGAGGTCGCGCCGTTGGTCTGTAGTCATGGTCTCTATGCCTTGATGCTCTATGCATAGAGTAAAGCATTAAGGTGGCGCTGTCAAGAGACTTGTCGGGCCGATCGGCAGAGCCGCGGCCTTCGGCTGTCCTATTCCTCGCCGGCCCGCCCCAGCGCCTTCTCCAGCGCGGCCTTATCCAGGGTGGTGCTGATGAAGAGCTCCTGGCGCGCGCCGGCGGAGAGGGCGATCGCTTTCCAGCCGTTGGTAGTGGGCACGGTCACGTGAACGCGGATCTTGCCGCGGGCGTCGCGCACCGGACGAATCACGCCCGGCACCACCGAGCGGATCGTCGCGGGGTTCTCGTCGAGCAGGCGCCGCAGCAGGTCGCGCACGCCGTCGATAATGCTGTGCTCGATTTTCAGCTTTCCCTGCGCTGTCCGGAGCCGCATACCCATGTTTTCAGTCTACCCGCCGCGCGGCTTCGCGCAGGGGCACGAAGCGGCAGTGCGCGGCCACGTGCCAGTCGATCTCGCGGCCCCTCTTCCGCACCACGCGCAGCTCCTGGTCGGCAGAAGGGCCGACGGGAATCACCATGCGGCCGCCATCTTTGAGCTGTTCCGGCAGCGCGCGCGGAATCTCGGCTGCCGCGGCGGCCACCGAGATGGCGTCGTAGGGCGCTTCCCGCGGATAGCCTAGCGAGCCGTCGCCCGCGATCACGGTGATGTTGCCGAGCCGCCCGGCGTGGGCCAGGTTGCCTTGCGCCATCGCCGCCAGCTCCGGGATGAGCTCGATGGCGATCACGCGCGCGGCCAGCGCGCCCAGGACGGCAGCGTGGTAGCCGCAGCCAGCGCCGACTTCGAGCACCGTCTCGGTCCCTTCGAGTTCGAGGCTCTGCACCATTAGGGCGGTCATGTAAGGCTGCGAGATCGTCTGGCCGTAACCGATGCCCAGTGGCTCGTCCGAGCAGGCTGCGCCGCGGGTGTCCTCCGGGACGAACTCCTCGCGCGGGATCTCGATCATCGCCCGGAGCACCCGCTCGTCGCGAATCCCCCTGCCGCGCAGTTGGCGCGAAACCATCATGCGTCTCTGGAACTCCCAGTCCATAGGACGAAGGCTAGCACAGGCGGCGGCGACCGCTGGGCCGGCGGCTACTTGATTTGCTTCTTGTACAGGAAGTCGATGCCGAACAATCCGTTCTCTTCGCGGACGGCCAGCCCGCTCCAGTTGGGCGTGAAGTCCCACTCCATCTGGATGGTCTGGGCCTGCGCGCGGGACAGGTCCGAAATGTAGGTGAACGTGATGTTGTTCGTGATGTTCTGTTGGAGCGTGATTTGCGCGGCGGCGTTGCTGGTGGTGAGGCCGGTAACCAGCGGGTTGATCTGGATGCGGCTGACGCCGAAAAAGCGCTGCAACCGGCCCGTGAGTGGGCTGCCGATGGCCTGGCTCAGCAGCGCGCTCGCGCCGCCCTGCTGATAGCTCTGGCCGACCAGCGCCGAGGCCGTCGGGGTCGTGCCCGACAACTGCCCCGGCTCGCGTCCCGTGGTCAGAAGGGCCAGCACGTCCGAGAACGGGAGCGGCGGGTCGGACGTGTAACTCATGTTCAGCTTGTCCATGGGCCCGGAGATGTGCAGCGTGACGCTCACGCCGCGCACCCGCGTCTCGAGGCTGAGATTCATAGTGGGCTCGACCTTGGTCGCGTTCACGAACAGAATCTGGCCGGAATTGATGGCGTATTGGGTGCCGAAGAAGTTCACCTGCCCCTGGTTGAGGAGCACGCGCCCGAGCAGCACGGGGCGGGCGTCGTCTCCGCGCAGCCACAGGTCGGCGTTGACTTCCACGTCCTTGGCCACATTCGTCTGGACGCGCACCTGCGGCGCGGTCACGATGTGCAGGTCGAAGCGCAGGCCCTGCCGGAAGCGGCTGGGCTCGAGCGGCGCCTCGACCACCTGTGCGCTGCGGGCCAGCATCGAGCCCAGGTCCGATTGCAGGCTGAGCCCCACGCGCGTGACCGTCGCAGTGCCCGCCAGCAGGCTGCGCTCCAGCGTGCCCGTGAAAGTCACCGTGCCAGTCGCCGTCGAGCTGATGCCCTCGGGATAGCGCACGCGCACGCCGGCCGTCTTCGCCTGCAGGTGAAATGCGATTCCGCCGGCCAGGGTGACGAATCCGCTCGCGTCGATTCTTCCTCCGCCGCTCTGCGCGGTCAGCGTTTCGATCGTGGCGCGGTCGCGGTACAAGAAAATCGTCCCGTTGGCGTTCTCAAAGCCGTTGGGGAAATCCACGAAGCTGACGGACGCGTTCTTCAGGTCGATGCGCCCGTAGACTTCCGGATTTGCCAGCTCGCCCCGCAGCGACACGTCGAGCCCCACCGAGCCGGACGAGTACATGCGGCTCTCGAAGTCTTCGAGCAGCGCCAGGTTGACGGCGCCCTGGAGGCGGAGATCCCACGGGCTCCTCACGCCGAACCCGAGATGGCCGCTGGCGTTGAGGTCCGTGTCCTTGGCCTCGAGATGCGCCTGGCGCATGTGGACGCCCTTCGAATCCACGTCCATCAGGACCGGGCCGGTATTGCGGAGGGTCAAGCCGGGCGCTTGAGCCTCCCCGACGAGCCTCGTGGATGGCCGGATCTCGATGGAAGGCACGGTGACAGACGCCCGCCAGCTCCGGACGTTCGCGGGCGAGCCGGAAAAATCGACCGAACCTGCGACGAAACCCTCGAAGGGGAAGGGCTCGCCTCCCTTTGTCGGGTGAAGCAACGCGATCAGCGTCGAGAACTGCAGCGGAGTGAAGTCAATCCACCCATGCGCGGGGTAATCCCCCTCCAGCGTCCAAGCGCTCGCACCGGTGACGGCGGCGCCGGCCAGCTTGCCCTCCAGCTTGGCGTCGAGCGAATGCCCGCGGGTCGTGGCAGTGAGACCCAGGTAGCCCAGTTGCTCCCCACTCACGCCGAAATCGCGCAGGCTGGCCCGCCCGTTGAAGGCCGCCGGCTGGAATCCCGTGGCGGTAATCGTGACCTCGCCGGTCGCCTGCGCTTCGATCCGTCCCTCGATGCCGGGCACGCGCTCCGCTATGGCCTGCACCTGTGCCAGGTCGATGCCGCTCGTTTCCACGTCGAACCGCAGGCGTCCCTGCCTCCAATTCCCGGGCGGGTGATTGTAGCTGCCGGAGAGCTGCGCCTTGCCGGCGCCGGCCGTGAACTGCCCGTGCAGAAGGTCGAACTCATTGGCGGCGTATCGCAGGTCGCCTTCGATACGGTCGATCGGCTGGCCTCCGGCGACCACCTTCAGCGCCAGCGCGTGTCCCGAGGCCACGGGCGCTCCCAGCGTGCCTCCCAGCTCGAAGTTCAAAGAGAGGTCGCCGGTGGTGACGTCGATGGGCGCGGCGCCGGTAGCCGCGAGTACGTCGGCCAGGTGCGGCGCCCGGAGTCTCAAGCTGCCCGAAAGCGGCGAGGAATCCGTGGGCTTCCAGTCCTGAAAGTCCACTCGAAGTTCGCCCGACGCGCGCATCCCGAGCCTGCTGAAGGCCGCATGCCGCGCGGCGAACCCGTTGCGCGCCACGGTCACGTCCGCTTCGGCGCGGTCAATCTGCCGGCCGGCGATCACGACGTTGGTGGCCTTGACGTGGCCATCGACGGCCGGATCGCTTAGCGATCCGGTCATGCCGCCGTGGAATGCCGCGGTCCCGTTAGTCAGCCTCACCGGCACCTCGGGCGGGGGGCCGGTGGAGAACATCGCGATGGCGGTTTGCGCGTCTTCCAGATTCGTGGTGTCGAGCGCGACGCTCAGTTTCCTTCCCAGCACGCCGCTGAAGGCGAGTTGGCTGAACTTCGTGGTCAAGCTCGAGGGACCGAAGGAGACCTCGTGCGCCGCGAGATTGTAGCTGAGGTCGACCAGTCCCTGGATGGGATTCGGCCCCGCGCCGGGCGCAATATCGAGCCGGGTCTCGATCATCAGCTCCTCCAGCCGCCGATTCCGTATTTCGGCGCTCAGCCGCACCGGCCCCGATGCGATTCCGTCCCAGGCCACGCGCTCGAGCTCCCGAATTAGCTTCATCTGCCGAAGCGAGAAGCCGCGCGCGACGCCATCCACCAGGAAATGCCGGAAATCCGCGACCTCCGCGCGGCCTTCGAAGCGGCCGCCGAGCGCGTCGACCGCCAGCCCCGTGAGCGTCACGCGTCCGGGAGCCGCCGCGAACGCGGAATCGGCGCGGACATCCTCGATCCGGACACCGCCTGTTTCGACTACGAGGCCGCCCGCCCGCAGCTTGCCGGAGACGGCGTACCGGGATGCACCCGCGATTGTGGCGCGGCCCTCCAGCGATACCGTGCCGCGATGCGCCAGCGGACCCAGATCCAAACCTGACGTGACATCCTTGACCCCGATCCGGGCCGAATAGTTCAGGCGGATCTGGAGCGCGGCAACGCGCTCGGCTACGCCGGAGACGTTCAGCCACGATTCACCAAGCCCGAAGCGCGCCCGGCGGATTTCGAGCCGGTCGCGAAGCAGCGCCCAGTGCGCGTCCACTTCGATCGGGAGAGCCGGCCGCGCGCCCGCCTTCACGTCGAGGTCTCGGAAAGTGACATCGCCCTCGTAGCGGGCCGGCGCGGTCCGGTAGACGACCGCTGCCCGCAGATTCTCGCCACGGACGTTCAACGGAAGCCGGCGCATGTCGGCCTGTACGACGCCGTCCACCAGGTTGAAGCGCTTGATGGCGAGATCCAGCACGGTTTCGATCGCGCCGCGGCGCGGCTTCCGGGCCGCCTTGGGCTGGGGAACGTTGGTGTGCCCATCGGCATAGACGATCACGTTCACCTGCGGCCGCTGGATCAAAACCGATTCGAGGTCGACGCGCTTTTCGAGCAGCGAAATCACCTTCAGCTCGACGCGCACCAGATCGGCGCGGGCGAAGGGAGCCTCCTCCGGCTTCTCGGTTCCGTGGATCACCAGGTTCCGGACCGAGACAGTCATGGTGTGCCAGTCGAAATCGAAGGCACCGAGCTCGACGCGCCCGCCCGTCGAGTCTTCGATCTCCCGCACCATCCGCTGCCGGACCTTCTCGTGGAACCAAGCGGACTGGATGACGATGAGAACGGCAAGGGCGCACACCACGGCTGCGGCCGCGAGACCGGCTAGCGTGTACAGCGCGACCTTGATGGCTCGCCTCATCGGAACGCATCTTCAGCGTAGTCGATGCGGGCCCGCTCCCGCGCTCCCACCAGCCAGGCATCCACCCGCTTGTCCACTAGCCCGCTCGTGAGCGCCTCCTCGCACTGGGCGCGGGCATCCTCGAAGGTGGGCTCGGGCGCGATCCCTTTCTTGCGGATCTCGGGCAGGAAGACCGTCTCGTAATACTGCTGCACTTCGTTCTCCTGCACCTGGACCTCGGGGCGGAACCGCAGGTCGATGTAGCGCAGCAGCGTGATCTGGCGGCCGAGTGCGTTTTCGATCTGCCGCTGGGTCAGGTTGTACGCCGCCATCTCCTGTTGGAATTGCGCTTCGCCCGAGAACCGGCGCTTCGCTTGATCCAGCGTCGCCGCAACCTCCGAGGGGGAGGGCTCCGGATAGCGGGTGAGTCCCATTTCGCGCCGAACCAGGATCTGCTCGATCAGCCGGTCCGCCATCCGCCGCTGCGCGGCCGGGCCGAGGTCCGGTTTCTCGCCGTTGAGAAACGCGGCCACCCGCAGCGCCTCGTCAATCTCGCTGGTGGTGATGACCCGGTTGTCCACCGTCACCGCGATCTGGTCGATGATCTCCGCTGGAAGGAGCGTGGCGCACAGGAGGAGGGCCAGGCTGAAAAAGGCCAGGACAGGGCCGGCCGCGGATGAACGCGGATGAACCCGGATTGGGGAAAGACGGTTTATCTGCGTTGATCCGCGTTCATCTGCGGCCATAATTGTGCGCTTGCCCTCTTTCATAATCAGAACGCCTGCCCCAGCGAGAAGTGAAACTGGAAGTTGCTGATCTGCTGCACCGTCTGGACGCAGCCGCTCGAGGGAGGAACCGGGGCCGAGCACGCGACGAGCTGATCGAGCGTGCCCTTGAATCCGAAAAACGTCGGAGGATTGATGCTATAAGCCAGATCCAACCGCACCGGCCCGATCGGGGTCTTGTACCGCAAACCGAAGCCGACGGCATGCACCATGTAATTGAAGTTGGCCAGATTCCGCTGGTGAACGCGGAAGGAGATCGTTCTCAGGTCGGAATAGACGTTGCCCGCATCCCAGAACAGCACGCCTCGGATGTCATCGCCGGCCAGCGGGAAGCGCAGCTCGACTTGGTTGACCAGCAGCGCGTTCCCGCCCAGGGGAAACCCCGTCTCGAGATCGCGCGGTCCCGCCTGGTCCTCCGGAAAACCCCGCTGCGAGGACGCGCCGCCGCCAAACAGCTCTTCCGGAAGCGGAATCTGTTCGCCGGCTTTCAAGGGTTGCAGCCAGCCGAACGTGACCGAACGCGCCAGCACGTAGCGGCTGCCGAAGCCGAACGGATGATAGGTGGCGTTTTGCACGATGAGGCGCGTGAAATCGGACTGCGAGCTGAAGTTGTGGGAAGCCCAGCCGGCATCGATGGTGGTGTAAATGCCGCTGTGCGCGTCGGTCGGGTCGTCGCGGCGGTCCAGAATGTAGTTGACGGTGAGCATCCCGATGCGGGCCGGCTGGGAGAAGCGTGGAATGAGCTCCGGGTTCACCTTCAAGTTGCTCACGCTCACCCGGCGGAACGAGAATCCGTAGAGGAGCGTGCTCGCCCGGTTCAGCTTCTGGCCCATCTGCACCGAACCCTCCCGCCTTTGCGCCGAAAACGTGTTCACATCCCGCGAATCGTCGAACAGGCCGCTGAACAGGAGGTTTCGATTGGGACTGCCCAGGAACTGGGGCGCTTCGTAGGTGAGCACGGCCCGTTGCTCCAGGGTCGAAATCCTGGTCTGCAACGAAAGGATGTGTCCGTCCCCGAAAAAGTTTCGCCGCGTCACGCCGAACAAGACGCGAGGGCTGAAGCCGGCTTGCCCCGCGGGCGCGTCCAAACAGGTCTGGCAGCCGCCGATCTTGGCGATTTCCGCTCCGAAGCCCATGGTAATCGTATACCTCCGGGCCTCTTCCACATCCAGCGCCACGTACTTGTCGCGTTCGTCCCCGCCCGGGTCCTGGACCGCCATATCGACACGCGAAAAAATGCCCAGGTCGTAAAGCTGCCGCTGCGCTTCGAGCATGCTGACCCGCGACAGCGGATCTCCCGGATGGAGCCCCTCCCGTTCGGCAATCAGCCGGGGGTCCGTCGCCCGGAGGCCGCTCACCAGGTAACGCCGCAGAAAACTCTGCGTGCCCTCCTGGATGGTGTACTGCATGTCAGCCCGCTCCGGCTTCGCGGAGGGCGTGAAGGTCCAGGAGAAGCTGGCGTTCGCATAGCCATGGTTGTAGTAGTAATCGAGGACATTGTCGCGGTCGATGGCGGCACTCTGCTCGCTGAACGGCTGGCCGGGCTGGGCTGCGAGGAGGCGCATGATCGCATCGCGATTGGCGGGCGAAACGCCTTCGATGTCGAGGCCCTCCACCAGCCACCGCGGCCCTTCCTTGATGTCGATGAACACGGCCAGGCTATTCGCGCGGCCTTTGTAGCTATGGTCGACGCGCGTCTTCACTTCGACATCGCGAAAGCCGTTCGCGCGGTAGAGGGCCGTGATCGCCTCCACGTCCTGACGCAGGAAATCGTCGCTGAAGCGTCCATGCCGAAACTGGAGCAAGGAGGCCTTCCGCAGATACATTCGCTCGCGAATGGTATCGATGCCGAACGAACGGTTGCCCTGGATGGCCACCAGCGCCACCTTGTGCCGCTCGCCTCGGTCGATGCGGTACTCGATCACCTGGTGGCCCGGCGCGGACTTCAATGAGAAGTCCACCTTGGCATCGAAGTAGCCCTGGCTCTCGATGTACTCCCGCAGGTTGTTCGCGCCCTCGACCAGAAGATCGCGATCGACCGATTGCTCTTCGAAAACCGGAACCAACTGCTTCAGCTTGCCCCGCGAGACCTTTGCGCCCACCGTCGTGAATTCGATGATCGGGCCGCCCTGGACGCTCAGGGTCGGGCGGGTGAGGTTGGTCTGCCGATCCCAATCCATTTTGTCGATGGAGACCCGCGCCTCCAGGCGGTCGCGCTTCAGGTAGGACTTGCGCACCCGGTCGGCCCCGTCCTCCGTCCGTGACTCGGTGACCTTCTTCCAGCCCAGCCAGCCCTTCCAGTGCGTCGTCTTGACGATGTCCTCGTCCGGCCGCTCAGGAATTCCAGCGATGAGCGGAGCGGCGTAGTGCGCGCGCCCGTCGGTCGAGACGCGAAAATGGATGGCGACCTGCTGCGTTGCCGGATCGTACCGGTATTCGGGCTCGATGCGCGTCTCGGTGAAGCCGTCGCTGCGCAGAACGTCGCGCAGATTGCCGATGGCCAGCTCGATGCTCGAAGGCGTATACAGCGCGCCCAGTTGAAGGCGCGTGGAATTCATCATCACGCCCGCGGCCGGCGGCGCCGGGATTTCCTGAACGGTCACGCGGCCCACGAAATAGTTGCCGCGCGTGAGGAAGCGCACGATGACGCCGCCGCCGGCGGCCCGCGCATCGACGCGGATACCGGCATAACGGCCGGTGGCATACAGGCGCTCGATCGCCGCCCGGACATCCGCCAGCCGCAGAAGCTCGCCGGCCTTCACCGGCACGATTTCTTCCAGGTATTCCCGGCTGTAGGGCTGCTGCTGTGGCTCGAACTCGATGGCCTGGACCAGCCTGCCTTCGAAGTCTTCGGGCGCCGCCGCAGCCCTTATCCCGAGCAGGCAGAGCAACAGAGCTATCTTCGTCGCCGCAGGCCGAATCACGTACCCAGCATTTTAGCATTCGCTTGACGAGCGGCTTACAGCACTTCCTCCGACCAGCTCTCGAGCGCGCTCTTCAGCTTGTTCATGAACTGATCGGCATAGGCGCCGTCGATCAGGCGGTGATCGAACGTCAGCCCGATCAGAGCGATCGACCGGATCGCGATGGCATCGTCGTCGATCACCACGGGTGTCTTCTCCACCGCGCCGACTCCCAGGATCGCCAACTGCGGCTGGTTGATGATGGGCGTGCCGAACAGGCTGCCGAAGCTGCCGAAGTTGGTGATCGAGAACGTGCCGCCTTGCACCTCGTCGGGCTTGAGCTGGCGCGAGCGGGCGCGCGTGGCCAGGTCCACGATGGCGTGCTGCAACCCCAGGACGTTCTTCTGGTCGGCGTTGCGAATTACCGGCACGATGAGCCCGGCCTCGAGCGCCACCGCGATCCCAATGTGGATCTCGTTGTGGTGGATGATGTTCGTGCCCTCGACCGAGGCGTTGGCCAGCGGATAGGCGCGCAGCGCTTCGCAGGCGGCGCGCGTGATGAAGGGCAGATAGGTCAGCGAGAACCCGTACCGCGCCTGCACCTCGGCCTTGTTCCGCGCCCGGATCTTGGCCACGCGCGTCATGTCCACCTTGTGCATGGTGGTGACGTGCGCGGATGTGCGGCGGCTGGCCAGCATGTGTTCGGCGATGCGCGCGCGCATCACGCTCATCGGTTCGATCCGAACCTTGGCCGCTTCGGCGCGCGGGATGGGCGCGGAGGGAGGCGGCGCCACGGGCGGCGGCATCACGGGCGCAGCGGCGGGCGGCGCGGCGGCCGGAGCCGTGCGTTGCGCCAGGTAGGCCTCCAGGTCCTGCTTCGTGATCCGCCCGCCCGCGCCCGAGCCACGAACCTGCTTCAAATCGATGCCGTTCTCCCGCGCCATGCGCCGGACCAGCGGCGATAGCGGTCCCGCGGTCTCCTCCGGCGGGACTTCGACCGCCTCGATCTCGGGTGGCGGAGGAGGCGCCGCCTGAGCCACCGGTTCGGGCGCGGGAGCCGCTGCTGCTTGAGGCGCCGCTGCGGCCGTACCCGTCTCGTCGATGCGCGCCACCACGGTGTTGATCGCCACCGTCTTGCCCTCTTCCACCAGGACGGCGGCCAACGTGCCCGCCGCGGGCGAAGGAATCTCGGTGTCCACCTTATCGGTCGAGATCTCGAACAACGCCTCGTCGCGCTCCACGCGGTCGCCCGCCTTCTTCAGCCATTTCGTCAGGGTTCCTTCGACGATGCTCTCGCCCATCTGGGGCATGACGACGTCCATCATAGTGCCTCCTCGGTTACAGCCATCTCGAGACCAAACAGCTTCGCAAAATGCCGCGCGAGCGAGGCCATCAGCTCCGCCCGTTCCGGCGCCCCGCCCAGCTCGGCCGCCATCGAAGTGACGGGCTTGGCCAGGCCGCAGGGCACGATGTACTGGAAATACCTCAGGTCGGTGGTCACGTTCAGTGCGAAGCCGTGCGAAGTGACCCAGCGGCTGATGTGAACCCCTATGGCCGCGATCTTCCGCCCCTCCACCCACACGCCCGTCATGCCGCTCTCGCGGCCGGCCGCGATACCGAAATCCGCCAGTGTGCCGATGATCGCCTGCTCGATCGCGCGCACGTAAGCCACCACGTCCCGCTTCCAATCGCGCAGGTCCAGAATCGGATAGCCGACCAGTTGTCCCGGCCCGTGGTAGGTGATGTCGCCGCCGCGATCGGTGGGGAAGAACGAAATGCCGGCGCGCCGCAGCACGTCCTCGCTCGCCAGCAGGTTGTCGGGCCTGCCGTTGCGGCCCAGCGTGATGACGTGCGGGTGCTCGACGATCAGCAACTGGTCCGGCACGAGCCCCTGCTTGCGCTTCTCCACCAGCTCACGCTGGATGTCGAGCGCCTGCCCGTAATCCATGCGGCCGAGGTCGCGCAGCTCGCAGGTGCGGCGCTCCGTAGGGCAGGCCGTTTGGCCTGCCAAGCCGGCAGGCGGAACCGCCTGCCCCACGGAAAGCCCTGGCGTGGCGTTACGCATTAATCGCAAGCCCGTAAATGCTGTTGAACGCTTCGCCCACGGCCTCGTGCAGCGTCGGGTGGGCGTGGATCATGTTCGCGATCGTCTCGGCGGTGGCCTCGGCCGACATCGCGGTCACGCCTTCCGGAATCAGCTCCCAGGCCAGCGGGCCGATGATGTGCACGCCCAGGATCTCGCCGTGCGTCTCGTCGCTCACCACCTTAACGAATCCGTTGTGCCGTCCCAGAATCGACGCCATGCTGTTAGGCATGAAAGCGAACTTCCCGACCTTGACCTTGTGGCCGCGCGCCCGCGCCTCGGCCTCGGTGAGCCCCACGCTGCCGATCCCCGGCTCGGTGTAGGTGCAACTGGGAATGCGCATGCGGTTGAGCCGTTCGACCGGCTTCCCGGCGATGTGCGCCACGGCGACCATGCCTTCCTTGGTGGCCACGTGCGCCAGTTGCGGCGTGCCCGCCACCACGTCGCCGATGGCGTAGATGCCCGGCTCGGCGGTCTGCTGGTCCCCATCCACCTTGATGAAGCCGCGGTCGGTTTCGACGCGCGTGGACTCGAGACCGATGTCGTCCGTCACCGGCTTGCGGCCCACGCCCACCAGCACCTTCTCGGCCTCGATGACCTCCTGCTTGCCGCTCGCAAGCGTGACCGTCACCGTGACGCCGCCCTCGCGCCGCTCGATCTTCTCGGCGCGCGCGCCGGTTTCGACGCGAATGCCGCTCTTCTTGAACAGCCGCTCCAGTTCCTTCGAGACTTCCTCATCCTCGAACGGAACGATCCGCGGCAGCATTTCGAGCAGCGTGACCTTCGTCCCGAACCGGTTGAACATGGAGGCGAACTCGCTGCCCACCGCGCCCGACCCGATGACGACCATCGACTTCGGGATCGCGCGCATGTCGAGGATCTCGACGTTGGTCAGGATGGACTCCGGGTCCGCCTCGAGGCCCGGCAACATGCGCGCCGTCGATCCGGTCGCGACGATGATGTTCTTCGTCTCGACTGTCCGCACGCCCTCGGCCGTGCGCACCTCGACGCGGCCGGGTCCCTGTATGCGAGCCTGCCCGCGGATGACGTCGACCTTGTTCTTGCGCATCAGGAACTCGACGCCCTTCGAGTGCTTGCTGACGATGTCGTTCTTGTGGTCGATGACCTTGGGGTAATCCAGGCGCGGGTTGTCGCACAGGATGCCCTCGCCGCCGCTCTTGAAGTGCTCCCAAATCTCCGCCGTGTGCAGCAGCGCCTTGGTGGGGATGCAGCCGACCAGCAGGCACGTCCCGCCCAGTCGCGGGTCCTTTTCAACCAGCGCCGTGCGCAACCCATACTGCCCCGCGCGCACGGCGGCGGAGTAGCCGCCCGGCCCGCTGCCGATGATTAAAACGTCGTAAGACATTGACCACATTCTAACAAGATGGGGTGTTGGTCAAATTGACTTCGACGCCTGGGGATTCTATCGTGGAGACACCATGAAGCGTTTACGGGTTTTCGCGATTGCCGTCATGATCGCCATCGGCGCTCTGGCTCAATCGGATCCATGGGCGCCGCTGCGCGTATTCGAAGGGAAATGGGAGGGGCCAAGCTCGGGCAAGCCGGGCAAAGGAACCACCACCCGTGAGTTTCGGTTTGAGATGAACGGGCGATTCCTGTCGCAACGCGACAAGTCGGTATACCAGCCTGCCGACCCGGCGGCGAAGCCTTTCGTCCACGAGGATTTCGGCTTCTTCAGCTACGACGCCAACCTCAAGAAGGTCGTGTGGAGACAGTTCCACAGCGAGGGGCTGGTCAACGAATACACGCTGGACTCGGTGAGCGCGGATGGCCAGTCGCTCGAGTTCGTCACGACGCGCATCGAGAACCTCCCGGGATTTCGAGCCAAAAAGCTGTATCGCATCCTTTCCGCCGACGAGATTGAAGAGACCTTTCTGCTGGCGCCGCCCGGCGCGGAGTTTGCGGTGTATACAGTGGCGCGTCTCAAACGGGTCAAGTGAGGGTTCCAGGCCCGATGATGCGCCCCGCACCCCAGCCCGATTCGACCAGCTCGCCCGGATCGGCCGTCGTGAAGACCACCTGGTAGCTCTCCTCGTCGCCGGTCGGGATGGGCGGCTTGCCGCGCATCGGGGACACCGTGGCCAGGTAGCGGAGAACGGCGTAGACGTCGCCCATCTCGGGCATGGAGATGTCGCACTCCTGGGTGCGGAATCGCAGCCGCGCGCCGCGCTCGGCTACGCGCCAGACCAGGAACGCGCAGGCGGCCACGGCCAGCTCGAACCACTCGCTCTGGCTGGGCGCGACGTTGAGGTCGAGGAGCAGGTCGATCAGCCGCTCCTGCTCGCGGGCGAACTCGCGCACTTCGAGCTCGCCGGTGTGGGCGGTTGCCTTCCAATCCACGTGACGCGCGCTCTCGAGGGCCTCGTAAGGCCGTATGCGGTAGAAATCGTGCCCGCGGCCGCGCACCTGCGCCTCGATGTCGCCGCGGATGGCGGCCAGCAGCTCTTCGAAGCCGGGCTGCGGGTCGATGGGCGGGTAGACCACCACGTCGCGGCGCAGCACCACCTCGGCGCGCCGCTCCAGGAATCCGAACGGAAAGCCGGTCGAGAACTGGAACCCGTTCTCGCGGTAGACCCCGCGCTTCTCGAAGCGCAGCTCGATGGTCTCATCGAGCACGGCCCCGCCCGGGATCACGGGGAAATACAGAGCGGTGAGCACGGCCTCGCTGGCGCCGCTCAGGTGGACCGAAAACGACGGCACCCAGCTTTTGGCGTTGCGCACGTAGATGCGTCCGGCCAGCTTCCGGCGCGCCGCGATGTGCTCGGGCAACGCCAGGTCCAGTTCCAGGCCGGAGAGCGACAGGCGGCTGATGAAACCGGACACCAGCAGCGTCGCCAGCATGGCGGCCGCGATCAGGAACAAGAGGTTGTTGGCCGAGGCGGCCGCGGCCACCGCCACCAGCAGCATCGCCAGCGCGAACACGATCCCGACGGGCGTAACCGTGCGGCTGAGCGCGCGCCGGAGGAACGATCTGAGACGGTGTAGCACCTCGCCTGCATCATGTCACAATCGGCGGCCAGGCGGAACATTCCGTCCGCGGCGAGCGTTACTCCTTTCAGGAGGTGGGCTATGTACTGCGTTCGCTGCGGCGCGCAAATGCAGGAGAACCAGCAGTTCTGCCCTTCATGCGGCACGCCGGTCCGCGGGGCCACGACCCTGATGCCCGCGACCGGCCGCATCGCCGGCCACATTCGCCTGCTGGGGATTCTCTGGGTCGCGATCTCCGCATTCCGGCTGATCCCCGGGCTGGTACTGCTCTCGCTGTTCGGCCATGGCGGGGCGTTCCTGCCGCCGGAGGTGCCGTTTTTCGTTCACGGCATCCTGCGATGCGTGGGCACGCTGCTTGTGATTGGGGCGGCGCTGGGCCTGGCGGCGGGGGCGGGACTGCTGCAACGGCAGCCCTGGGCGCGCGTGCTGGCGATCGTGCTGGCCTTTATCAACCTGGTGGACATGCCCTTCGGCACAGCCCTCGGGATCTATACGCTATGGGTCCTGCTGCCGGCAAAATCCGAGGAAGAGTACAAGCAGTTGGCGCGGAGTGCGTAGGGGAAGGCGCGTTTAGTTTATGCAGTACCAGCCGCGGTCCCCCGGCCTTTTCCCCGGCCATCACCGCATGAGAGGCGCCGCTCGCCGGGCGCTGCGGACTTAAGATTGTCTATGGAGGGCGGCGGAACCGATCTGCCATCCTGCCTAGCTAGGACCTAGGGCTCTAAGCCTACGCACCGGCCAGCCGTCCTCCAACTCCTCCGGGCGGCGGGAAAAATGCGGGCGCTGGTATGGGTCCGTGGAAAGAGAAGTGCGCCCGCTCTGAGTTCAAAAGCACATGCGTCTGCCTGGTGAGACGGCACGGCCCGCCTGATAGTTACCGGCTACCGCCAGTAGCCGCGGTGGAAGCGATATCCCTGGCCGTGCCGCTCCCAGTAGGACCGCACCCAGGCGGCGTGCGGGTGCGGTGGCCGGCCCCAATAGCCGCGCTGCCACGCCCAACGGTCGCCATGAAGATCGTAGAAGCCGTCGATCCATACATAGCCGGGGCCGGGGGCGTAGCCAACCGCCCCGACCTCGACCGGGGGCGGCGGCGGTGGCACCCGATAACCGTAGGCCACGTAGCCGCCGCAAGCGGTTGCCGCCATCGATCCGAGCAGAACTGCCGACATCAGTGCGAACTTGAGATTGGACATCTCCGTTCCTCCTCATCTCTTTGAACACGCCGAGGCGGGAACGGTTCCTCCCCAAAGCAAGGGAGAGATGAGGCCGAATCCGGGCTAGTGGGCGATGACGCCGCAGGCGATGCGGGCGCCGGCGTTGCCCGCCGGGTCCGTCTTATAGTCGTCTGGGTTGGCGTGGATGACCAGCGCGGTGCCGCCTTCCTTGAAGAGCGAGGTCAGCGTCACGCCCGGAACGGAGAAGGACACGCGGAGCATGCCGTCCGCCCTGACGGTGATGTTATCCAGGTCGCCGGCGTGCTTCCCTTCCGGGTTGTCCTTGCCATGGTGTTTGTGCTCGGGGTTGAAGTGGCCTCCGGCGGACTTGAAGTCCGGCGGCTCGCATTGGCCCGTTTCGTGGATGTGGATGGCATGTTCGCCTGGGGGAAGGCTGTGGAGCTTCAGAGCCACCTTCACACCATCCTTGGTTTCGGTGAGGGTAGCGGAGCCCACATCCTGTCCTTGCGCGTTTTTCAAGTCGGCTTTCGCCCGCTGCTGGGCCCAAGCGCCCGATGACAGCAGCAGGATCGACGCCCCGATTGCCAGAATCCTCATGAGTATCTCCTGCTACCAGTGTAGCCTCCCCTGTTCCGGCCGATGAGGATTGTGAGCGGCGGATTCGCGGTTCAGCGGAAGAGGGGAACATATGCGCGGTTGCGGAGGAAAGGTAGCGGTGTGTCTGCTCGCGGTGCTCCTGGCTGGGCACTTCAGGCCATGCCAGGCCGTGGAGGCGCAGAAGAGATCGCGGCGCCTGTGGTGGGCATCGGTGGCCGCGGTGGTGGCGGCAAGCCTGCTCGACGTAGCCTCGTCGCGAGGTGGAGTGGAGACCAACCCGCTGCTACAGACCGGCAACGGCACGTTCGACACCAGGCGCGCACTGATGCTGAAGTCGGTCGCGATGGGAGGCATGCTGGCGACCGAGGCGTGGGAGATGCACCGGTCCCGGAGTTCCGGTCGGAGCGCCGCGGCGGTGAACTTCGTCACCGCGGGCGCTGTTGCGGGGCTGGCGGTGCGGAACTGGAAGGTGGGGACGTCTCCGGCGCCACAGTGAGGCGCGGGCTGTGCGACGTGTCCTCCCGTTGACGCTGACCTTGAGTTTGCGGTAGTCGCACCCGGGTTGCCACCATCTTTCCGAACTGCTATCGAACCAGAAGAGGCTTCCACTTGCGGAGGGTGCAGGTTACGCTGAGCGCAGCTAAAATAGGTGCGAGAGTTGGAGCTGTCCATGAAAAAGCCCGTCCCGGTGGAATCTGCCTCTGCATTAATCGACCAGAGGATCAAGGAACTTGGCGACTGGCGCGGGAAGACGCTCGCGAAAGTGCGCGCAATCATACACGAGGCAGACCCTGAGATCGTCGAAGAGTGGAAGTGGATGGGGACTCCCATCTGGTCCCACGGCGGCATCGTCTGCACGGGAGAGACGTACAAGAGCGTCGTCAAGATGACATTTGCCAAGGGAGCTGCGTTGAAGGACCCTTCAGGTCTATTCAACTCCAGCCTCGACGGGAATGTCAGACGCGCCATCGACATCCACGAAGGCGACAAGGTCGATGAGGCGGCCTTGAAGGATCTCATCCGCGCTGCAGTGGCGCTCAATCTCAAAGGCAAGAGCAAGCCGAAGCCCCGGCGAGCGAGCCGCAAGCGGGCCGACTAGCTTCATCGCAGGTCCCGGCCATATCTCCTCGCATACCGCAGTACCGCAACTCATGTTGACAGTTGTAACAGGGGTCCGGTCGTCCATCGTTCAAAAATTGCGCGTCCCTATTCATAGAAGTGCAACCGCTGACTCCCCGGAAGTCTTAGTGGGGTACTTAGGGTCGTAGGTTAAATGGGTGAGCCGGCGGAATGAGTTTCTGTGGGCCAGGAAGCACGGATGGAGAGTGAACCCGGAGTGGATGGGGTGTGGTGTGCGCTGTTGAGCTGGGGATGGAGGGGTTGTGGGTAGGTGGCCAAGCACACCAAGGCGTGTGCGTGGTGGGCAGGCGCGGTCTTTTGGCGTGAGGGAACAGTACTTCATGAGAACCTCGCGGAGGAGAGGGGTGGCGAGCGTAAGCACATCTCCGCCGCCGTCAGTCGCTCCAGGATGATCATCGGGCCGCCGCACTGGGGGCAAGACCACGTGGAAGTGGAAGGCTGTCGTGTCGAGCAGCCATCCTCCTCCCTGGGTTGCGGTGCTGGTGCGGCTGGTA
>DASWZN010000043.1:0-84249 GCA_036404435.1 Bryobacteraceae bacterium | reverse complement strand
ACCGCATGATTGACCTGGTGGCCCGCTGTCGGCTGCCCAACCGCACCAAGCGCCGGTCGTATCCGCGGGAAGTGTGGGGCCGCGGCTATCGCTTTCCCAGCAGGCGAACGGAGGAAAAGTGAGTGGCATTGCGCTGAAGCGTGCGCCACGGTGGCGTGTGAGAAGATCGAGTTAATGGGTCCCACACAACCGGGCGAAATGCCGAAGCCCCCGATTCCGGGCGTCGAGAATCTGATCGCGGTCGGCTCCGGCAAGGGCGGCGTCGGAAAGACAACCATAGCGGTCAACCTGGCGCTGGCGCTCGTGCGGCTCGGCCGCCGGACGGCGCTGCTGGACGCCGACGTCTACGGTCCCAACGTCCCGCTGATGCTGGGCGTGGACCAGACGCCGGAGGCGCTCGGCGACCGCATACAACCGGTCGAGCGGCACGGGCTGAAGGTGATGTCGATGGGTTTCATCGCGCCCGGCGACAAGCCGCTCATCTGGCGCGGGCCGATGCTGCACAACGTGATCCAGCAGTTCCTGCGGCAGGTGGATTGGGGCGGCGTCGAATACCTGATCGTGGACTTGCCGCCCGGAACCGGCGACGTAGTGCTGTCGCTGGTTCAGACCGCGCCTATCGCCGGAGCGATCGTGGTGACGACGCCATCGGACGTCTCGCTCGAGGACGCCCGCAAAGCGGTGAACATGTTCCGGCAGGTGCGCGTGGAGCTGCTGGGCATCGTCGAGAACATGAGCTACCTGGTGTGCCCGCACTGCCAGAAGCGCGTGGACGTTTTCAGCTACGGAGGCGGCAGACGAACGGCCGGAGAGATGGGAGTGAATTTCCTGGGCGAAGTGCCGCTCGATCCCGAAGTGCGCGTGGGAGGCGACATGGGCGAGTCGGTCGCGCTGCGCAAACCGGACGATCCGCACGCCGCGGCATTCTACGAGCTGGCGCGAAACGTGGCCGCGCGCGTGGAAGCGCTGGGCGCGCCGAAAGGGCCGCGCATCGAGGTGACGGACTGACCGCTCTCTGACGGCCGCGGCTCAGTAACTTCCGACAGGCCGGAGGCCTGTCCTACAGCGCGAAGAACACATCCAGACGGCGCACCGCTTCGGTGCGCTCGAAGACGGCGGCGCTGGTTTCGGCGTCGAGGTCGAGGCCCTCAACCGTGCTCCGCGCACCGTCCGCACGGGTGATCTCGATCCGCGGCGGTCCCGATTGGTGAGCGACGACGGGCACCTGACAAACGGTGAATGCGAGCGTGCCGGGATCGAGGGCGAGATCGTAGAACGGGAAGGTTCTCGGCGCCGTCAGGAACTCGTCGCGGTTCACCAGGTGAGCACGGAACGAGAGCCGCCCCGCCTCGACGACGACACCCATCTCGCCGAGCCGCGAGATGATGTCCTCTTTCACCTGGCCGGTCATGCCGGGCTGTTGCACTCCCGCGAAACCGGGGGTGTGGGAGTAAGGATCGGTGGGGATGGCGCCGTACAGCTCCGGCGGCTTGTGCGCCCCGATGCCCTCGCGGATGTCCTGATAGTGGCGGCGCAGACGCTCGACCACCGATGCGTCTTCGCCTGCGGCGGCCGCGCGGTCCATCACTTCCTGAACCGCGAGCAGGAGCTTCGACACCATGTGCCAGTAGATGCAGCCCAGTCCTTCGTACTTGTAAAAGGTGCCCGAGCGGCCCGTGAAGGACTGATGATCGAACACCTCCTCATACAGCGCCAGGATCTGCGCGCGCTCTTCGTCCGGCAGGCCTAGCGGCGCGAGCGCTTCTTTGAGCAGCGTGGCGTTTCGGAAAGCGGCGTTGAAGTGAGAGACGCCGTTCACGTCCTGGACCACGATGCGGCGATCGGCCAGCGCTTTCGACTTCGCGACGGCCGCGGCGGGAATGTTGTTCTTCTCGAAAAAGCCTGGCAGTTTGCGGTCGGGATAGAGGACGTAGCTGTTCTGGTCGGCCCGGTAGAGCTTGCTGCTTCGGAGCGCGTCGAGCAGCGCGGCCGATTCGCGGGCGGAGAGCGCGCCGGAGCCGAGCACCGCCATCTGGCCTTCGAGCATCTCATAGAGCCGCCGGATCGCGATCCCGTCGCCCGCAACCTTCATGAGGTTGTAGGCGTGATAGAGGCCGTCGCTGCGGCGGTTGGCGCGAATCGAATGATCGATGTGCCGGAGCGCAACGTCGCAGAAGGCGGTCAATTCAGCGGCGGTGAGTGCGGTCTGCGTTCCCGAAAATCCGCTTGCGTAGAGCTGCGCCCGGTAGTCGCTGCCGACGACGCCCAGAGCGTCGAGGACGGCTTTGCGGTCGCGGTCCGAGATGGGGCCCTCGAGCAATCCCGCATGACGCTCCAGCGCTTCCGCGACCCGGTGAAAGGCCTCGGCGACTTCCGCGGAAACCTCGATCGGCTCGGTGAAAAGGCCGCGGCAGAAGGACAGGAACCGGCGCAGTGCGTAGAGCGTCACCATCGAGACGCCGGAGCCGACCAACGCATTGTTGGCGTCGTTCCACTCCGGCCGCTGCGTGTTCATCCACAGGCCAGCCTCGGGGATGTAGTTGAACAGGCGCGCCAGCGCCAGCACCAGCAGCTTCTCGGCCAGGTTCACGCGGTACGGCGTACCGTCTGCGCCCGGCAGAGCCTTGCCGTCGGCTCCCAGCGTGGCCGCGCGCCGGCGGATCTCGCGGTCGAGAGCGGCGTCGAAGTCGATGGTGTTGCGCGAATCCTCGAGAAGCGCCGCATACGGCTTGATGCGGTAAGGAACGTCGGCGTAAGTGAAGACGCGGCGCGCGAGCAAGTTCGCGAGAGCGCCCGGATGGTAGCGCGCCGAAACCTCCAGCAGCTTCAGAAGGTAGACGACCTGGTGATCGCCCCAGTATCCGATGTAGGACCAAGCGTCGTGCGGGTCGAGCACCTCCCAATCGAAACCGTCGCGCATGATGCGGTAAGGGTTGTAGCCGTCGGCGGTGGAGGCGCCGGCGAATTTGAAGATCATGCTCTCGACGTAGCCGGGGAACGAGAGCGCCAGCGCTTCCCAATTCTGGAAGATGTCGCGCCAGTTGCCCTGGTAGTTGAGGAGCCGCTCGCCGTGCTCGCCCTTCACCTCGATGGAAAAGATGTTCCAGGGGCGGCTGGGATCGCCGTGGCGGCGGCTGAAGGTGAGCGGCAGGTATTCGTGCGCCAGGCGCTCGAGATCCGGGTCCCGCCGCTCGCGCGCGAGCGCCAGGAGGCGGCTGTGAAGGACGGGGTCAGGGAGCGCGTCGAGGAACGCGGCTTGTCTGGCGGCGACGGCGCGGCTGGCCTGGGCGATGAACGCCTGGAAGTCCGCGCGGGAAATCCAGTAGCCGCGGTCGGGGATTCCGCCGCGCATGGTGTTGAACAGCGCGCTCGAAAAATGCCGCCAGGAGTTGAGATCGTCGCCGGTGACTTCGAGGCCATCGGCGCCGGCCACGATACGAACCAGGCTCTCGGTGCCGCGCTCGACGTCTTCGTCGAGTTGCGCGCGCAAGTTCTCTCCTGACTTGACGAGCCTGACCAGAGCCGCGACGCCCGCGGCGTCCTGATTGACCTCGGCCACCATGCGCCACTCTTTGCGCTCGCGGGCGGGAAGCGCCAGCCGGGAGTGGATGAAATACGCGCCGCGCCGGCCGCGGATCAGCGTTTCATCTTCCACCGCGAGACCCTGCCGGAAGCGGTCGAGCTGCGCCGCGCACAAGAGACGATGCGCCGGTTCGATGCCTTCCGACCAGACCGTGGTGGCGCGCAATGCTTCGCTCGGCTCGGGCCGGTCGGCCGGGATCGAACTGAGCTTGAAAAGCCCCAAGCCGGTGGCGGGATCGAGTTCGTTCTCCTTGTAGCCGTCCGCCAGCGTGCTGTACTCCATCTGAAACCGGCGCGTCAGGCCGTAGGGCATCAGGTTCTGAATGCCGTCCAACAGGTCGATGTCGATGGGCTCGCCGCCGAGGTTGACCAGCGCCGTGCGCCGCACGAAGCCGAAACGGTCGCTCGTCATCCACGCGCAGGAGAAGGACAGCCCCAGATCGTGGTTGACCTCCTCGAAGACGATTTTGTTGCTGTAGACGTTCTTCGCCAGGCTGCGCGTGATGCGGTACAGGCCTTCGTAACGCTGCGAGAACGGCTCCCAGAGCGAGGTTCGCCCGCCGCGCGTGCCCAGCACGATCGTCTTGCCGCCGGTCTGGTCCTGGCTGTCGTGTATGCGGTCGTCGGTGTAGTAGGGGAACAGCGCGTGGTCGGGATCGCGGCGGCCGGCGGTGAGGGCGCCCGTGCTCGAGACGAACATCCAGTGGTCGGAGTCGCTGACCAGGCTCATCAGGAACGGCGGCATGGCGTCGTAGTTGACGATGCGGTAGAAGCGCTCGCCGCCGATGTCGATGTGGCCGCCTTCAACTTTGCGAGAGCAACGGTTCAGGGGCGCTTCGCCGACGAAAGCGGTAGTCACTTGGCCTCCTGCGCATCGTAACCCGGCGACGTCGGCCCGGTCGGCATGAGGTCCGGATAAAGCCCCTGCATGGCCGGCTTGGCTTTGCGGCCTTCGGTGAACAGGCCCCAGTGACCCTCGGTGCCGCTCCCTTTCCAGGGCTCGTCAAACGCCTCGAAGAAGAAAACCGTCACGTCGTTGGCCTTGGCCCAGGCGGTCAGCTCCTCGTAATAGCGCTTCTGCTTCTGCTCGTCGCCGGCGCGCGGAGCGTTCTGCGGGCTGTTGGTGTAGGTGGCCCAGCCCGCCTCGCCGAGCACAATGGTCATCCCCGGGTGAGCCTTGCGCACGCTCTCGTAGTGCTTGATGGTCGAGGGCATGGCCGTATCGATATCCTTGCGGCCCCACATGGGATAGGCGTGCATGGTAATGAAGTCGACCACGCCGGCAAGTTTCGCTTCCGGCTGCCGCCAGTAGAGGACGTCGTCGGCGACCGTGACCGGGCAGCTCACCGCCTTCTTCACCTGCTGAACGTACTCGATGGCCCGCTCTTCGGTCAGCTTGTGGTCGGACCAGGACACGAGAATCTCGTTGCCGACGCTGACGGCCGCCACGATATCCTTGTACGCGTTCGCGAGGCGGATGCCGGTCGAGATCTGCGCGGCGTTCTCGGCTTCCTTGCCAGGGTGGCCATCCAGCCACACGCCAAGCATCACCTCCAGCGGGATCTTCTCGCGCCGGATGACTTCCAATACGTCCTCGGAGTGCTGGTCCGATCCGTAGAGACGAATGAGCTTCCAGTTCCTCGACAGGATCTTGAGGTCTTCGAGGATCTGCGCCTGCGTGGGGAATCGGTTGAGTTGCGGATTCTGGCCCGCGCGGTAGCCGGAGTAGTCGATGGCGTTACCGTGCCATTTCTGCACGGTCAGATCGGCCGCCAGCGCCGAAGACAGCAAGGCGGAGGCCAACAACAGGAAGGCGGGCCTGGCGACCCGCAGAGTGTGGGGCGGACCCCCTGGTCCGCGCTGGTCCCCCTGGACCCGCTTTCTCGCCGTTGCGTCAAGCTCATCGGTGCTACGGCCAGGCCGACGGGAGCGTCGGCCACGGACCAGGGGTTCCGCCCCACAGCTAGGAGTATGCGCCATTGTCACACCTCTCCGCGCCGCTCCTTCAGGTCCTCCTCGATCCTCACCATCAGCGTCTCGTCGAGGGGGTAAAGCTGCATAAGGGCGGTGGCGAGCAGCATCAGGGCGCAGGGGATCCAGCTCATCGACAGGATGATGCCGTGGAGCGAGCGGGCCGTCTGCGCCACGTTGGCCACGTAGCCGAAGTAGTCGAAGATGAGGCCGAAGATCAACGCGCCGATGGCCACCCCGGCCTTGGTGCTGAAGATGGCCGACGCGAAAACCAGCCCCGTCGTGCGCCTGCCGGTGCGCCATTCGGCGTCGTCGGCCGTGTCCGCGAACATGGCGAAGACCAGCGGCGAGTTGAACCCGATGATAAAGCTGGAGACGATCTGGAGCGCGAACATGAGCACGATATCCGACGGCCCGGCTAGGTAGAAGGCCCCGATCACGAGCCCGCCGATGCCGATGGCCATCATGAACAGGCGCTTCTTGCCGAACACCTTCGCCAGTTGCGAAGCGATCGAAACCGCCACCAGGAACGCCAGACCGTTCGAAACCAGGAACGGCCCCAGCAAATCCTCGCGTTTGACGAAGTACTTGAAGTAGTAGGCCGACGCCGATCCCTTGATCACGAACGCAGCCAGAACCAGGAGCAGCACGCCCACCAGAACGAGCCACGGCCGGCTGGTGAAGAGATCGCGGAGATCGCGCTTGAGGTCCGATTTCTGCTGCGGAGGCGGCGTGACGCGCTCGCGGGTGCTGGCGAAACAGAGCGCCAGCATCAGGACCGCCAGAATGCCGTACAGCACCATGGTGAGCTGCCAGCCGCGTGCGTTGTTGCCGTGGCCGAAGAACCCGACCAGCTTCAGCGTGAAGTACTGGACGAAAACGCCCGCCGTGAACGCGCCGATAAAGCGGATCGAAGCGATGGAGGTGCGTTCCAGCGAGTTCGGCGTCATCACGCCCATGAGCGCCGTGTACGGGATGTTCACCGCGGTATAGAGGAACATCAGGAGGCTGTACGTGATGTAGGCGTAGACCAGCTTGCCGCCGCCGCTGAGGTGAGGAGTGGTGAAGGTCAGCACGCCGGCCACGGCCAGTGGCAGCGCGAACCACAGGACATAGGGCCGGAAGTGGCCCCAGCGCGTTTCGGTCCGATCTGCGATGGCTCCCATGACGGGGTCGGCGACGGCATCGGCGAGGCGCGTGACCAGCAGCATCGTGCCCACGGCCGCGGCGGAGATGCCGAAGACGTCGGTGTAGAAGATCATGAGGAAGAACTCGAAGGTCTTCCAGTAAAAGTTCGAGGCTGCGTCCCCGAGGGAATACCCGATCTTCTCCTTGAGGGAGATCCGGTCTGCCAACGGGATCTTTTCTGTCGCTGTGGTCACACGATCCTCCGCATGGTGCGCGAGCGCGGTTGGAGGACAGAATCGATCCGCCGCAGTTCGTCGGCCGAAAACTCCAGGTTCGAGAGAGCGGCGACGTTCTGCTCGATCTGCTCGACCTTGCTGGCGCCGATCAGCGCGCTGGCCATCGAGCCTTCGCGGAGAACCCACGCGAGCGCCATCTGCGCCAGGCTTTGACCGCGCTCGCCGGCCACGGCGTTGAGGGCCCGCACCTGCGCCAGATGGGCCTCGTCGACATCGGCCTTCTTCAGGAAACCGTGCGGTTTGGAGGCCCGCGAGTCGCCGGGAATGCCCGCCAGATACCGGCCGGTCAGGAGACCCTGCGCCAGCGGGCAGAACGCGATGCCTCCTATGCCCTCGCTCGCCAGTGTCTTGAACAGCCCCTCTTCCGGAATCCTTTGGAACATCGAGTACTTCATTTGGTGGATCAGGCAGGGTGTTCCCAAACCGCGGAGAATCGCGGCTGCGCGAGCCGTCTGCTCGGGATCGTAGTTCGAGACGCCGGCGTAGAGCGCTTTGCCCGAGCGCACCGCCTGGTCGAGCGCCCCCATCGTCTCCTCGAGCGGAGTCTTTGGATCCGGGCGATGCGAGTAGAAGATGTCCACGTAATCGAGGCCCATGCGCTTCAGGCTCTGATCCAGGCTGGCCAGCAGGTACTTGCGCGAACCCCACTCGCCGTAAGGGCCGGGCCACATCAGGTAGCCGGCCTTCGTGGAAATGATGAGCTCGTCGCGATACGGCCGCAGGTCCGCTTTGAGCGCTTGCCCGAAGGCCTCCTCCGCCGATCCGGGCGGGGGGCCGTAGTTGTTCGCCAGGTCGAAATGGGTGATGCCCAGATCGAAGGCCCGGCACAGCATGGCCCGGCTGTTCTCGAAGACGTCGACTCCGCCGAAGTTGTGCCAGAGCCCGAGAGAAATGGCGGGCAGGCTCACGCCGCTCGATCCGCTGCGCCGGTAGATCATCGTGTCATAGCGTTCGCTCTTGGCCGTATACACTGTCATCCTCCTCGATTCACTGCTCCTTGCCCGGTCCTTCACGCTAGCAGAAAGGGAACCTGTGGATCAACGCGAAGCGTTCGACTACAATCACTAAGTTGGGGTCTATTACTATGAACGCAGTCCTGCCATTCTTCATGTGCGCTTGTGCGGCTGCCGCCGCGGCTACGGTCGAGATCAAGGTGGACCAGGCCGGCTACCCAGCCGGCGCGGTCAAACTGGCCATGGTGGTCTCCAAAACCGAGGCCGGGGATTTTACCGTCCGCCGCGCGGCCGACGGCTCGGTGGCTTTCCAAGGCAAACTGGGGGCGCCGGCGGCGGATGCCGATAGCGGCGACCGCGTGCAAACGGCCGATTTCTCGAAGCTCGATTCGAGCGGTAGATACTACCTCGACGTCCCCGGCGTGGGCCGAAGCTGGAATTTCGCCATCGGCCCGGACGTGTATTCGCGCGTGTACTATCTCGCCATGCGGGCGCTATACGGCCAGCGCTGCAACACCGCCGTCGATTTGGGACCGGAGTTTCCGGGCTACAGCCACGCCGCCTGTCACCTGAACGGCGCCTACCATCCGTCGTCTGGAAAGACCGGGCCGCGCGCCCCTTCCGGAGGCTGGCACGATGCGGGCGACTATGGCCGGTATATGGTGAACTCCGGAATCACCACCGGCACGCTGCTCTGGACCTGGGAGATGTTCGCCGCACGCATCAAGGACGTGAAGCTCAACATTCCGGAATCGGGGAACGGCACGCCGGACCTCCTGAACGAAACCCGGTGGAACCTGGACTGGATGCTTTCGATGCAGGATGAAGACGGCGGCGCCTGGCACAAGCAGACCACGGAGGGGTTCGGCGGCTTCATCCCGCCGGAGAAGGACACGGGGCCGAGCTACGTGGTGGGGACCGGCAGTGCGCCCTACAAGAGCTCCTGCGCCACCGCCGACCTGGCTGCGGTGGCGGCGATCGCAGCCCGGGTTTACCGCCCGTTCGACCAGGCATACGCCGACCGCAACCTGGCCGCCGCGCGCAAGGCCTGGGACTGGCTCGGCAAGTATCCGAATGTTCCGTTCCTGCACGACCCTCCCGGAATTCGAACCGGGACGTACGGCGACCCGGACTGCGGAGACGAGCGGCTCTGGGCCGCGGCCGAACTGTGGCGCACCACGCGCGAGGATGTCTACCAGCGCTATTTCCTGGCTCATTATGGCGAATACGCGAAAACGCTCGCGCCCCGCGTCCGGCCACCGGAATGGAGCGGCGTGGCGCCTTTCGGTATGTGGACCTATGTGCTGGGCGGCGGTAAGGACGCCGCGGCGGTGGAGACGATCCGCAGCCGCTCGGCGACCGCGGCCGACGACATCGCCGCCCGCGCGAGCCGCAACGGATACCGCATCACTCTGCTGCCGGGAGATTACGTGTGGGGTTCGAACGCGATCGCTGGGAACTACGCCCTGCAACTCCTGGTTACGAACGCGCTGCGGCCCAACCCGCGGTACGTCGAGACCGCGCTCGACACCGTGCACTACCTGCTGGGCCGAAACACGTTCTCGCTCTCGTGGGTGACCGCGGTCGGGGAGAATGCCTATCGGCACCCGCACCATCGCCAGAGCGCCGGCACGGGGAAGCCGGAGCCGTGGCCGGGGTTCCTGTCCGGAGGGCCGAACGCGGACCGTCAGGATGCGGTGGCCAAGGCCTTGCCGCCCGGCCTCGCTCCCGCCAAGGTCTACGTGGACGAGCAGGCATCCTATTCGACGAACGAAGTCGCAATCAACTGGAACGCCGTATTGGTGTTCATACTGGCGGCGACCGCTCCCTGACGGTCGCGGTTCGGTGCTGGCGGCACGGAACCGCGCGCGTAAGCAAGCGGAGAAAGGGACTCTTACATGCAATACGGTCACTTTGACGACAACAACAAAGAATACGTCATCACCCGTCCCGACACCCCTAAGTCGTGGAGCAACTACCTGGGCACCACCGAATACGGCGCCATCATCACGAATAATGCCGGGGGTTACAGCTTCTATCAGTCGGCCGCCCAGGGCCGCTTCCTGCGCCTGCGTTTCAATTCGCTGCCCATGGATCAGCCGGGGCGGTACATCTACCTGCACGACCGCGATAGCAAGGACTACTGGTCGGCCTCGTGGCAGCCGGTGGGCAAGCCGCTCGATCGCTATAAGTCGGAATGCCGTCACGGGACGGCTTACACGGTCATTTCCTCGGAGTACAGCGGCATCCGTTCGGAAACGACTTACTTTGTCCCCCTGGGGAAGACCTTCGAGTGCTGGCACGTCAAGCTGACCAACCTGGGAGACAGGCCTCGCCGCCTGAGAGCTTTCACCTATGTCGAGTATGTCGGCAACTGGAGCGCATTCGACGACCAGGTGAACCTCCAGTACACGCAGCACATCCTCAAGATGGATGTCCTCGGTAACATCATCGACCACGGCACCAACGTCAATCTCCCTTACATGCCCGACAATCCGGGGGAGAAGGACCAGGGACGCCACACCTTCCTGGCCGTCGTCGGCGCAGATGTGTCCGGCTACGACACGGATCGGACCGCCTTCATCGGGACCTACCGGGGCTACGGCAATCCCGCGGTGGTGGAACTGGGGCAGTGCACCAACTCACTGGCGGCCGGCGACAACGGGTGCGGAACGTTCCAGATCGACATCGCGCTCGATCCCGGCGAGACCAAGGAGTTCCTGGTGCTGCTAGGGGTCGGAGCGGCGCACGACGTGGGTAAGCGGGTTGTGGCCGAATTCAGCACCGTCGAGAAGGCCTCCGAGGAACTGGCCAAGCTGAAGCGCCATTGGTACGACCGGATCCGGGGGCTGACGGTGGAAACGCCCGACGCCGAGCTAAACAGCATGTTGAACATGTGGAGCTCGTTCAACTGCCTGATGACTTACGCCTGGTCGCGGGCGGCCAGCCTGATTTATGCCGGCGAGCGGGACGGACTGGGGTACCGGGACACCGTCCAGGACATACTTGGGGTTCTGCATGCGATTGCGGGAGAAGCCGTCGAGCGCCTGGAACTGATGATCACCGGTCAGGTCTCGACGGGCGGGGCGATCCCCGTGGTCAAGGCGTTCACGCATCGGCCCGGCTCTGAAGAGCGACCACTCGAAAAAGAGTACCGCTCCGACGATTGCATGTGGCTCTTTAACACCATCCCGGCCTATGTCAAGGAGACCGGGGATCTTTCTTTCTACGGCAAGGTGTTGCCTTACGCGGACCAAGGGGAAGCGACCGTCCTGGGCCACATGCGGCGGGCTATCGAGTTCAGCCTGGAGCGCTCCGGAGCGCATGGCCTGCCGTGCGGCCTGCACGCGGACTGGAACGATTGCATCCGATTGGGGCACCAGGGTGAGTCGGTGTTTGTGGCTTTCCAGTTACGCTACGCCCTGGCCGTGTATGTCGAGGTTTGCCAGTTACTGGCGAAGGCCGATGAGGAGAAATGGGCGCGAGAGCGACTGGTCCAACTGGACGCCAACATCGAGAAACACGCCTGGGATGGACAGTGGTACTTGCGCGCCTATGCGGCCGACGGCTCCAAGTTCGGCACCGACGAGAATCCCGAGGGCAAGATTTTCCTGAACCCGCAGTCCTGGAGCGTGCTCAGCGGGCACGCCGGCGACGACAAGGCGCGGCAGGCGATGCAATCCGCCCATGACCGTCTGGCCACCGAGTGGGGACTCGCGATCCTGGACCCGCCCTTCGTGAAGACCGACTTTCACATCATGCTCGCAGCGCTGTTCAATCCGGGCATGAAGGAAAACGGGGCCATCTTCAGCCACACGCAGGGCTGGGCGGTCATCGCCGAAACGATGCTGGGGCACGGCGACTTGGCTTACCAATATTTCAGGGCCTACTTACCGGGAGCCTATAACACCAGGGCCGAAGTCCGCGAGATCGAGCCCTACGTTTACTGCCAATTCACCCACAGCAAGTACAGCCCGCGCGCCGGCGCCTCGCGTATTCCGTGGCTGAGCGGGTCCGCCACGTGGTCCTTCTTCGCCGTGACCCAGTACATCCTCGGACTGCGGCCGGAGTACGGCGGGCTCACAATCGACCCCTGTATACCAGCCGGCTGGAAAGGGTTCAAGGCCACCCGCACCTTCCGCGGGAAGCGGGTGAACGTCGAAGTGACGAATCCGTCCGGGGTCCAAAAAGGCGTGAGGAAGCTGGTGCTCAACGGCGAGCCGCTGAAAGGCAACTTCATCCCAGCGGAGAAGCTGGCGGCGGAGAACCAGGTGCTCGTCGAGATGGGCTGACGGGGCTATTCCTTCTTGGTTGCCTTGCCTTCCATGATGTTGGTCCAGGCGGTGCCATCGGGCGAGTAGTCGAAGCGGAAGGTATAGACGGTGGGAGAGACCACCTTGGCGACGAAGCGGCCTTTGAACATGTGGCCGCCGAAATCGGAAGTGCCGGTCCAGGTCCAGGTGTCGCCTTCGACGGCCCCTTTGTAGACTTCATGCTCACCCGCGTTGTCGAAGCTGTCGAAGGTGTAAACCTGCTCCTTGGCGTCGTACCCCATCACTTCCAACTCGTGTATCGGCCCCATCGGGCTCGTGCCGGACGAGCGGATCACGAGGAAGAAGCCGCCGGGGAAGATCTCAGCGCGGTCGGTGCCGGTCGATTTTCCGCCGGGGAAAGGACCCATCGGTTTCATCTCCGCTTCCGAGTTCCACGTGCCGGCGAAGTAGGCGAGTTTCTTGTGCTCCGGGCTCGGACCCGGCATGTTGGGCTGCTGCGCTAGCGCCGCTCCGGCGAGTGCGCACAGAACTGTGAGCGTGAGGGAAGCTTGACGTGTCATTGGTTGCGTCTCCCAGGGTTTGAGGTTGCCCAGGTCCGGCCGGAAGCCGGACTTGTGCCTGCTATCTTGATGTGCGGCAGCGTTTCGGCGCTGCTCTTTTCTTGAAGGGCGAAGGGTTTCGACGCTACCTCGCGCTGGGCTGGCGCGTGTAGGCCCGGCGCAGGCTGCCGCCGGGAACCGGACCCGGGGGCTGCGGGCCGGGGGGTGGCACCTCTTCGGGCGCCGGCTTCTTGGGACGGGCGTTCAGCTTGGCCGCGATCACCTCTTCCTTGGCCTTGTCCCATTTCGGCGTGCCCGGTTCGACGCCCTTGGCGCGCACTTCATCGTCCGTCACTTCCTGCGCCATGGGCAGGTACTTCTGGAGGTAGTTTCGGATGCGGTCCTGAGCCAGGCGCACCTGCGAGCGCAACAGCAGGAACAGGATCTGGTCTCCGGGCGCCTTCGACAGCACCTGGTACAGGTGGGACGGGCGGGTCAGCTTGGCGGACTTCAGCTCCCGCTCCAGTTTCTTACTGCGGGCCTCAAGCTTGTGCCAGGCGTCCACATCGGCCTTGGGAATGGCGGCCGCCTTCATCAGCGCCGCCCTCTCCTTAGGAGTCAGCTTCTCGGTGAGGAGGTCGAGAAACAGGCCGAAGTTTTCGACCGGGAAGCGGACGCCGACGGGAATCAACTGGCGGACCTTGTGCAGCCTGGCGAAGCCCGCCAGGTTGAGCTTCGGCCCGGCCAGTGCGGGGGAGAACAGCGGCAGCAGCTTCTCTTCCTCGAAGGCGCGCAGCACTTCGCCGGGGTTCGTGTCGTCGGCGATGTGCCGCAGCTCTTCCATCAGGCGGCGCGGAGGGATGAGGTTCTCCAGTTGTTCCAGGCGGACGTTTTCGTACTGCTGCGCGGTCCGTTCGTCGATGGTAAAGCCCAGCCGCACCCGCAGCCGGACCAGCCGCAGGATGCGGGCCGGGTTGTCGTAGAGGGCGTAGTTGTAAGCGGCGCGCAGCTCTTTGCGCTCGAGATCGCCGAGCCCGTTGGTAGGATCGATGAGCAGGCCGCGCGAGGCCCGGTTCAGAGAAAGCGCGACGGCGTTGACCGTGAGATCGCGGCCTCTGAGGTCCTCGTGAATCGTGGCCGGCTCTACTACCGGCCTGCCGCCCGGCTTGGCGTAGCGCTCCCGCCGCGCCATCGCGATCTGGGCCGTGACTCCGCCGGGGAAGCGGAGTTCCACCAGCTTGCGGTGCTCGTCGTCCTCGATCACCTGGGCGTGGGTCTTCTTGGCCACTGCCTTGGCGATTTTCGGGGCGTTGCCTTCGATGGTGAAATCGAGGTCGCGGATAGGGAAGCCGCCCAACATATCGCGCATGGCTCCGCCCGCGAGAAACAGGCTGACATTGGCCTCCGCCGCCGCGGCCTGGACCTCGCTCACCACGCGATTCTGGTCCGCGCTCAGGCGGCTCTCCAGCATGAACATGTAGTCGCTCATATCGCTCGTCGCTCGCATCCTGCCGCCCCGCACTCGGCCGGCGGCGGGAGAAAACTACGCACGCGGGTGGTGCCGGTCCACGATTTCGCGGAGCCGCGACCTCATCACATGCGTGTAGATCTGTGTGGTCGAAATATCGGCGTGGCCCAACATCGTCTGGACGCTGCGCAAATCGGCTCCCCCTTCGAGCAGGTGCGTCGCGAAACTGTGGCGCAGCACGTGAGGCGTCAGCCGCCGCAAGATACCGGCCTTGGTCCCGCAGTGGCGCAGGAGCGTCCAAAAGCACTGGCGCGTCATCCTGGTCCCGCGGGCGGTCACGAACAGGTATTTGCTGCCACGGCCCCTCAGCAGGAGGGGTCGTCCCGTCCGCTGGTACTCCGCCAGCGCCGCGACCGCGGAACGCCCCACCGGAACCAGGCGCTCCTTGTTGCCCTTGCCCATCACCCGAACCACCCCTAACTCTTCGTTCACATCGGATAATTGCAGTTCGCACAGCTCGCTGACCCGCAAGCCGCTCGCATAGAGCAGCTCGATCATGGCGCGGTCCCGGACGCCGGTCGGCTTGGCGGGGTCCGGAGCCTCGATCAGGCGGTCTATTTCACTATGATTCAGGAACTTAGGAAGGTTCTTCCACTGCCGCGGAAGCGCCAGCGAGGCGGTCGGATCTCCCGCCATTCTGCCTTCCCGGAGCAGATAGGCCACGAAGTTTCGCACCGTGGTCAGGTGGCGCGCCACGGAACGGCTTCCAAGTCCTTGCTGGTAAAGCGCTTGGAGGTACAGGCCGATGGCTTCGGCGGAGGGGAAATCCCGGCCCGGCCCGGGGCGGCATCCGGCCGCGAATCGCTCCAGGTCGCTCCGGTAGGCCTCCAGCGAATTCTCCGCCAAGCCCTTCTCGATGCGGCAGAAATCGAGAAAGGACTGCACCTCAGCCGGGATAGAAGCCACGCCGGGCATTCGTGCCAATGATACAATACTTCCGAAATTGTTTGGAAGGAAAGCTGGCTCCGTGGCGGGTTCTACCAACAAGAAGGTCATGATCCGGCGGTTCGACAGAGAGTCGCTGCCGGGGTTCGTGAACCCACAGACCTATCAGCAAGCCGGCGGCGTCGAGATCCTGACGGCCTCGGGGAACGCGCTCGTGGTCCCCTATGGAGAGGTAAAGGCCCTTTATTTTGTTAGAGATTTCGATTCGGGGGAGCCGCCCGCCGAAAGCCGCCTCTTCCAGAACCGCCCCAAGATGAACGGCGTCTGGATCCGGATGCGGTTTCGGGATGGCGAGGTCATGGACGGGCTGATGCCCAACAATTTGTTACAGTTGGAGGCCTACGGCTTCACTTTCGTGCCGCCCAACGCCGGCTCGAACAGCCAGAAGGTGTTCGTGCCCAAGGCCGCCCTGACCGAATTGCAGATCGTAGGCGTGGTGGGAAGCCCGCTCCGGCCCCGCAAAGCCCGCCCCAAGCCACAGCAGCAGATCGAGCTGTTCGAGTGAGAGCCGGGACCCCGGGCTGGCTCAGCGGGCGGTGGGGACTGCGCCCAGCGTCCAGTGCGCCAGGTCCAGCCAGCGGTTATCGCTCGTGGCCTGCACGAACGTGACTGTTTCGACCGGGAAGGTGCGCTCGCCTTTGAACTCCGCCCAGCGTCGTTTCGCCGCTTCGCGGGCTGCGGAAACTTGATCCGGAGAGAGCTCCTGCGCCAGCGTGATGTGCGGGTGATAGCCGAATGGCTCGGCAAAAGCGAGAGGCCCGGCGTTGAATTGCCCGTGCATCCGCTTGAGTTCCTCCCGGCCGGCGCCAAGACCGATGTAGATCACCGATGTGGTGTCGAAGATTTCGACCTGGCGCGTCTCGATCTCGAAGGTCGGAACGTCGGCAATCCATCGGTTCAACTGCTCGACGGCGGCCTCAATGGGAGCCGAAACCGGCCGTGGCGGAAGGATCGTCACATGCGCGCGCGGCACGCACGCCGGGACCAGCGCCCGGCGAAGATGGTCCAGGAACTCACCCAGCGGACCTGGAATGTAGGTGACCAACGCGAAGCAATTGATCGGCACGGCGCCGTTATTGCCGCAAGGCATCGACTCCCATCCTAGCGGGTTTGCGCTGTTTTCGGTACAACCCATAGCTTGCTTATCGTTCTATGACCTTTGGCTGTTCACCGTCTGGTACCACCGGCCCAACGCCCTCGGGAGGCTGCTCCGTGACGGCCCACTGCGCCTCTTCCAGCCCAACATACTTGCAGATTCGCAGCGCGCCTTTCTCGTCCTCGAGGATGTCGCCGATGCGCAGCGGCTGCTCGGAGTCACGCAACGCGGCCCAGGCGGCGTACAGGCCGGGCGCCTCGATCTGGCCGTTCTCGGTGTAGTCGCGGGGGCGCACCTGGCTGGTCCCGGCGGTGTGAGGCGCCGACCGGAACGGTTGGAGTTGCGAATCCCGCAGCCGGTGGATCTTGAACTGGGGCATCAAAGCTATTCTACGGCGGGGCGGCCCGGTCCGCATCCGTCCGGCCCAGGGCGATCCAGCGCCGCACCGCCGCGGGGTCCCAGAACACCGCCTTACGCACCGGTCCCAGGTTCTCGGAGGGCACGATCACACGGGTCTCGATGCCGCCGTCCGGGCGGGGCGGCTTGGGCAGCAGAGTCCGGCACGCCCGCACCACGGCGCGCAGCGGCGAAGAAGGGGCCCGGTCGAGGACGTCGATGGCCACGATCTGGCCGGCCCCCATTTCGGACGCCGCCCACAGCGGCAACGCCCCCAGCAGGCCGCCATCCGCGTAGAGCCCGGTTCCCAGCCGGATCGGCGGGTAGCTCAGCGGCACGGCGCAGGAGGCCGCCAGGTGGCGCCACGTGATCTCGCCGTTCCGGAACAAGCGCGGGCGTAGGGTGCGCAAGTCCACGGCGACGATGCCGACCTCGACGCGGGGCCGGTAGGCTTTCCAGAGCGATTCGATCCGGGCGTGGAGCGGCGCCGGGTCGAAGACGCCGTGCCACGGTAGCCGCGGGCCCCGGATGGCAGCCAATCCCGCGCAACGGGGATCGAGCCAGAGTTCGATCAGTTCGCGCGGCTGCGCTCCCCCGGCCACGGCCCAGGCGTTGAGCGCGCCGGCCGAGGCGCCCACGACGATCTCCGGGCTGAAGCGGGCCGAAAGGACCTCCCAGACCCCGGCCTGGTAGGCGGCGAAGGCCCCGCCGGCCGAGAGCACCAGCGCTTTTTTCGGACCCGCTAATGGCATTTCCTCTACCGCATTTGGGACAATGTGTGCGACACCACAATGTCCCGAACCACGTTGACGCTGATCCTCATTATCCTCCTTGGAATTGCAGCGGCCGTGTGGATTCACGAGCGCAGCACGGCTGCCCCGGCAGTTGCCTTCGCCCAGGTGAGGCGGGAAACGCTGGTCAGCAACCTCACCACTAACGCCAAGATCGAGCCTTCCGCCTGGGCGGAGGTCCACGCGGAGCGGGCTGGCGTGGTCGAGCGGGTGGCCGTCCACAAGGGCCAAATGGTGCGCAAAGGCGATCCGATCGCCGAGCTGACCTCCCAGGATGCCCGGGCGGAAATGGCTTCGGCCGAGGCGGCGGTCGCGGAAGCGCGCGCCCATCTCGAAACCATCCTTCACGGCGGAACGGCACAGGCGCAGGTCGATATCGCAAACGAGATCGCGCGCAACCGGTTGGAGCTCGAAGCCGCCGAGCGCGACGCCGAGATCACCAAGCGCCTGGCCGCCAAGCAGGCCGCCACCGGCCAGGATGCGATCGACGCCTCCCAGCGCGTCGAGCGGCTCCGGGCGGCGATTGCAGCTCTGGAGAAGAAACGCGCGGCCCTGGTCAGTTCGACCGACCGTGCCGCGGCCGAGGCCAAGGTGCGCCAGGCCGAGGCCAGCCTGGATCAGGCCCGGCTGCGCCTCGAGCACAGCGCCATTCTCGCCCCCATGAACGGAACGGTCTACGATCTGCCCGTTCGCCAAAGCGCATTTTTGAGCGCCGGCGATCCGGTGGCCGGCGTCGGCAACCTGCAACGCTTGCAGGTCCGCATCCAGGTGGATGAACCCGAACTCGGGCGAGTGGGCGTGGGAATGCCGGTCACCGTGACCTGGGATGCGCTGCCCGGGCGGCAGTGGCAAGGGACCGTGGAGAAGATGCCCACCGAGGTGACCCCGGTCGGCACGCGGCAGGTAGGCGTCGCCCTCGCAACCATCGAGAACTCCGACTTGAAGCTCGTCCCCGGGACCAACGTGAACGTCGAAATCGTGTCGCAAGTGGTCGCCGGCGGCCTGACGATTCCCAAGGAAGCGATCCGCACCGAGAACGGGAATACCGGCGTTTACGTGCTACGCGACGGCCAGGTTGCGTGGCGGCCCATCCAGCTCGGCGCTTCGAGCATCACGCGCGCGGTGGTCGTCTCCGGGCTGTCGGAGGGAGACCAGGTCGCGCTGCGCACCGAGCGGGCCCTCCGCGACGGCCAGGCGGTGCGGCCGATGGCCGAGTAGGACGAGACGGACACTGGTGCGCTCGGGCGTCGTTGCCGCGCGCCCCGCCCTAGCCCAGCGGCTTCTCGACGTCCTCGAGCGGCCCGATCCAGCGCAGCTCGCGTTCGATGTCCTGGTGCAGGCGGTAGGGGCGCCGGACGTCGGCGATCTTCTCGCCGCGGATGTCGATCTTGCCGATATCGTATTGGCCCAGGCCGGCCTGCCAGCACCATTGCAGGTGCGCGATCCACAGCGGGTTGATGCCCATGCACTCGACGGCGACGCGGTCCGCCGCGATGTAGTCGGTCGAGGCGACCGCCAGGCGCGAAGGAACCGGCGTCCCCGATCCCGGGCCGTTGCCCTCCATGCCCTCGAAACCGTCGATCACGGCGGCGCCCCAGAAGGGGGCCAGCTTCTGCGCCGTCGTCATCATGTTGAAGTTCGTGCCGCGCACGCCGGTATGGTACTTCCTCTTGTCGTTCCAGTCCTCGCCCTTCACGCCGTGCAGGGGCGCGCCGAGCACCATGTTCTTCACCGACAGCGTGGCGACGCACACGTTGTGCGTCTTGAAGATGGCCGAGCAGATGATGAAAGCGTCGGGATCGAGCAGGCGCGCGGCCAGCCGCACGCGGTCCACGCGCATGTCCTGGGAGAGCACCGGCAACGCTTCGTATTTCTCTTCCCGGTTGAGGTCCGCAAGCTGAATCTGCTGCGCCCGGCGCTCGCCGGGAAGGCGCACGTATTTGAGGGCCTCGTAGGCGTACATGGTGTCGCCGGCGGAGGACTCGGCGATCACGACCGGCCCTTTGAAGCGCGGCTCCAGGTAGTCGAGAATCCCGTTGATGGCGTCCACGTGCGTACACGCGAGCCGGTTGAACGCCGAGACGCAATTGGGCTTGATGACGACGTATTTCTTCCGCGCCAGCACCGGCGCGATCCGATCGTCGATGCGAGCCAGGGCTTCCGCGATGTTCTTGCGGCGGCTTTCTCCCTTGACCAGCGACACGGCCGCGCGCCTGGCGATCGGGACGACGGGCTCGGGCAGGCCGGGCGGCGCCGGCAATTGTTGCGCAAACGCGATGGGACCGAGCGCCCGTCCAAGGGGGCCTGCTACCGCAGCCGCACCCGCGGCAACATGAAGGAAATTACGCCGAGAAAAACCCGATGACATAGGCGAACTCCTGGCCTACAATATGAATTCCGAGTCCGATTATATCCCAACAGCGGGCCGCTTCCCGCGCTTGGTTGAGAGGTAGCCAGATGACATCGTCCCGACGCAGTTTTCTCGCCACCGGCCTCGCGCTCCCCGCCGCCGGCCTGGCGATTCCGAGGCCGGGCAGAACGCCGGCCGTCCCGTCCGCGGCCCCGGCGGCGCCGGACAAGCTCGCCTTCCGTACCCTCGGCAAGACCGGCCTGAAAGTCACGAGTCTCGGCTTCGGCTGTATGATCACCTCCGATGCGAGCGTGATCGTGCGCGCCGCCGACGCAGGCATCAACTATTTCGACACCGCACGCGGCTACCAGAGCGGCAACAACGAGCGCATGGTTGGCGCGGCGCTCAAGAGCAAGCGCCAGCAGGTCCATATCTCGACCAAGACGGGAGCGAAGGACAAGGCCGAGGCGCTCGCGCAACTGGACACCAGCCTCAAAGAACTTGGAACCGACTACGTCGATATCTGGCATCTCCATGGCAAACAGACCGCCGCGCAGCTCACCGACGACCTGCTGGAGGCCCAGCAGATCGCCAAGAAGGCCGGCAAGATCCGGTTCGCCGGCGTCAGCCTGCACAGCGGCCACGCCGAGGTCATTCCCGCCGCCATCCAGTCGGGCAAGATCGACGTCATTCTCATGGCGTACAACTTCACGATGGGGAGCCGGCTGGACGAGTGGATCGTTAAAGCCAAAGCGGCCGGCCTCGGCGTGGTGGCTATGAAGGTGATGGCCGGAGGATACCGCCATCTAAGGGATGACAGCCCGAGCGGCGCGATCCTGAAGCGCCCGGGCGCCATGAGCGCGGCACTGCGCTGGGTTCTGAAGAATCCGGACATCGGCACCACCATCCCCAGCATGACCGACATGGACCAGTTCGAAGACAACTTCAAGTGCATGCCGGCGAAGTTCAGCGCGGAGGACGAGAAGACGCTGGCGGCGCATCTCGAACGGATCGGCCCGCTGTACTGCCGCATGTGCAGCTTGTGCGCGGGCACTTGCCGCAGGGGCTTGCCGGTTTCGGATCTGCTGCGCTTCGTCACCTACGCCGATGGCTACGGCCAGTTCGCGCTGGGCCGCGAGCGGTTCCGCGAATTGCCCGGGGACGTCACGGCCGTGCGCTGCGGCGATTGCGCCCACTGCACCGTGCAATGCCCCCACGGCGTTCACGTGGCCGAGCGGATCTCCCGCGCCCAGGAGCTGTTTGGGTAATGCGGGGGCTTGCGCTGTTTCTGGCCGCGGCGGCCGCGAGCTTCGCCCAGGCGCCGGACTGCGGGCTGCTGTCGGGATGGACGCAGCAGGGCGAGGCGCGAAGCTTCACCGGCGGCAACCTGTTCGAGTACATGGACGGCAACGCCGAGGGCTACCTGCTCTACCACTTCGTCCGGATGCGGGGCGTCAACTGCCAATCCGGCGAGGATACGCTGGTCTTCGACGTCTCGGAGATGGAGAACGCCGAGTGGGCCTACGGCATGTTCGCCTCCAACCGCGACCCGCGCGTGCCCGTGGAAAAGATCGGCACGGAGACGCAGATCGTCCCGCGCCGGGCGATTCTGGTCAAGGACAAGTACTTCGTCGAGATCGGCAGCTCGAAGGAACAGGCCGACGTGCTGCGCCAGTTCGTCCGCGCGACGGAGAAGCGCATCGCCGGGTCGAGCGAGCCGCCGGAGGCTCTCACCTGGTTCCCGCAAGAGAAGCTCGTGCCGGGATCGGTGCGGATGGTGCCCGAGAGCGTGCTCGGGATCGGGGCTCTCAAGCGCGGCTACGTGGCCGAGTACGATACCGGCAAGGCATTCCTGGTGAAGGAAACCTCGCCTGAGTCCGCCGCCGAAGTCATGAACAAGCTGCGCGCGCGCATCGGCGGGACGGCGCCGGTCAAGGTGGCGGACGAGGGCTTCGAGGCCACCGACAAGTACCTCGGCCGGCTGTGCTTTTTCCGCAAGGGCCGCATGATCGGCGGGTTTACGGGCCTGGGGGGGGGCGCAGATGCGACGGCGATTACGGCGAAGCTGGCGGAGAGTTTGAAGTAGGCACTGGGCCAGCCAGTTCTGCCTGCCCGCCGGAGCCTGGTCCGCCTTATCAGCGCTGGCATCCAAGTCTCCCTCAACGCCGCATCTGGATTGTGTACGGCACAAGGGCGGGACGCGGACAATCCGTCAACATGGGGTTGTAAACGCTGTGGCGCCAGGGAGGGCTGTAGGCCCTCGTCGAAGCCCTCGAGAAGCCGCTGAGCATTCGATTCGGGTGACGCTTCGAGAAGAGGGCAGAAGCCGTAGCCGTGCGCTAACCCTGGCCGCCACGCCGCTGGCATCGCGCCAGGAGGCGTGGCGGTTCTTGGTCAAAGCAATTGTCGATCCGCAGGCTAAGAAGTACTATTCTGTGAGCTTCAGCAGCAGAGTCCTGCAGGCGTCATCGGAGCACCTGGTGATCTGTGCTTTTCCGTCTTTAATGACGCTCCGAACCTTGTGCATCGTGATGATCTCGCCATCGATCACAATCGCGATCCTGCCATCGAGGTGGGCTCGGGTGAAGTCCTCCAGCGTCTTCACGTGCTGCCGAGCGAGTGTGATGTTGAGCAGGGTCCAGCCTTGGTCGTCTCTCTGGGCGTCTGGCTGGCCGGCCAAGACCAACGGTACAAAAAACGAGGTGTCGAGAGCGACGTATTCCGGTGGCCGATCCTTGTCGGCGTCCGAGTACTTCCGGTCGTAGACGAGCACGACGTGCGGCCGCTTTTCGGTCTGGGCCTCCGCGCGCGTGAGGCCTTCACGAAGGACAGCATATACACCGTTTGCGAGTGAACGAGGATCAGCCGCCAGGCGGCCGGCCGACTGCGCCGAGCCTTGCAGATCCGCATTCTCGTTGTTGCGCGGGGTGCCGTTCATCGGCGCCCCGACAGCCACTGTTGCCAGCAACGCCGTTGTTGCCAGCCAACTTTCGAGCCTCTTCATAGTCGTAAACTCCTCAAGCACTGCGCGCTCAGCTATATCCGCCAAGCGAAAAAAGACCGGTTGAATAGTGGCTCGTTCCACCGCTTGTTCCGGCTGGCCTCGTTTGAGGCGCGACCTTTCCAGATCGTCAGCGGGGAGCAAACCAAGAGCAAAAGATTCGCGCTTAAGAAGATCTCGGAGGAGGGCGACGATGCAGCGGAGAGAATCTCCGCAAGATCTCGCGATGTTGCCTGCCTAAGTCGGAGTGCGCTTGGAATTGTCCATCATTTTCGGCGGATATGCGAGAGCTATCGGCCGGCAAATACGAGTGAAGCGACGAGAGGAGCTTCGGCTCGTCACCTGACTTGATGGACTGGGGACTCGGCGCGAACGGCTGCGCCAACCCGCTGATCGATGCTTCCGGAAGTCCCCATCCACGCAAACCCGCCAAGGCGCATCCGAGCGCCACAGCCGCGGTCACGCCAATAAGAGCGAGCAGCAGCGGCGATTCGCTTACGACGCGGCGGGTTGACCGCCAAAAGGACATGCGCACCTTGATTCTAGGACACCCCTATCCGGACGTCAACCGTTTTACGGAACCTACGCAAGGCGCCAAATAAGCCTGGATTCCCATTGAATTCCGAACCGCACCATGCGTGTCGTGTTACTGCGGGCGGGCGAATGTCTTGTGCAATCGGCAGCGGCGCTGAAGGGCTTCGCCGCGTATCGCGCCCGCACCGTAGATGTGCGGCAGCTCGCCCCGCTTCTCACCCCACCCGCCGCACCTGCTGGCCCGCCACGGCCTTAAGCATCTCCCTCACCGTGCGCCGCGTGACCGGATGGCGCAGCTCCGGCGCGAGTTCGGCCAGAGGCTCCAGCACGAACCGGCGTTCGGCCAGGCGCGGATGCGGCACCTGCAACTCGTCCGCGTCGATCGCCGCGCCGCCGTAAAGCAGGATATCGATGTCGATCGTGCGCGGGCCCTTGGGCTTCAGGCGCCGGCGCCCGAGTTGCTGCTCGATTCTCTGAAGCCGCGCCAGCAACTGCTTCGGGAACAGATCCGTCTCGGCCTCGGCCACCGCGTTCAGGAACCAGCGCTGGTCGGGAACGCCCTGCGGTTCGGTCTCGTAGAAAGACGAGACGCGGAGGACCCGGAGACCGAACTCCGCCAGAAGGTCCAGGGCGTCGCGCAGATTCCGCTCGCGGTCGCCGAGGTTCGAGCCGAGCGAGAGATAGACCGTTTTGCTCACGGGAAAAGCGTGTTCTGGCCGCTGTCCTTCATGCGGCGCGCAACGCCGAAGTATTCGAAAGCGCGATCCGTGGCCACCCTGCCCCTCGGCGTGCGGTCGATGAAGCCGAGCTGGATCAGGTACGGTTCGTAGACCTCTTCGATGGTATCCGGCTCCTCGTCGATCGAGGCGGCGATGGTGTTCAGACCCACCGGCCCGCCGGCGTACTTCTCGAGGATCGTCAGCATGATCTTCTGGTCGATTTCGTCCAGGCCGAAGCGGTCCACTTCGAGCAGATCGAGGGCGGTGCGCGCGATGGCGCCGCTGACGTGGCCGTCGGCGCGCACCTGGGCGTAATCCCGGACGCGCCGCAGCAGCCGGTTGGCGATGCGCGGCGTTCCCCGGCTGCGGCGGGCGATCTCCTCGGCGCCGGCGTCCTCGATGGCGACCTGCAGGAGGCCGGCCGAGCGCGCCACGATGCGCTTCAGTTCCTCCATGGAGTAGTGATTGAGCCGCAGCACCAGGCCGAACCGCCCGCGCAGCGGCGCGCTGACGAGTCCCTGGCGCGTGGTGGCGCCGATGGCCGTGAAGTGCGGGATGGGTAGCGAGTGGGTGCGCGCGCCCGGGCCGGCGCCGACGAGAATGTCGATGCGGAAGTCCTCGAGCGCCGCGTAGAGCATCTCTTCGATGTCCGGCATCAGCCGGTGGATCTCGTCGATGAAGAAGACCTGCCGCCCGCGGATCTGGCTGAGGATGCCGGTCAGGTCGATCTTCTTTTGCAGGATGGGGCCGGAGGTCTGCTCGAAGGCCACGCCCAGCTCGGCCGAGATGATGGAGGCCAGTGTGGTTTTGCCCAGGCCCGGGGGGCCGTAGAGCAGGACGTGGTCCATGGCGTCGCCGCGCCGGCGCGCGGCCTCGATGGCGATGGCGAGGTTCTCCTTGAGCTTGGTCTGGCCGGTAAACTCGTCCAGCTTCCGGGGGCGCAGGCTGGCCTCGAAGAGCTTGTCGTCCTCGAGCGCCGTGGGGGAAGCAATGCCGCGGTCCCGCATGAAGATACAGGTTAGCGCGGAGCGCCGGGCGATGACCAGCGCCGCTGGGCGCCACTCCCCGAGCCACTGCCACTGACTCATGCCACTAAATCATGCCAGCAACTGATGGCATAATGGAGGCAAAGGAGCGAGGACATGAGGAACTTTCACCTGCCCCTGCCGGAGCGGACCTACCTCAGCCTGCGGGCGGAGGCCGAACGGGCCCGTGTGCCCGCGACGGCGTTGGCGCGCGAGGCAATCGACGGCTGGCTGCGGCAGCAGTTACGGAAGGCACGGCACGATCACATCGCGGCCTACGCGGCGGAGATGGCGGGCACGGATCTCGATCTCGACCCTGACTTGGAAGCGGCTGGAATCGAACACCTGGTGAAGACCGGTACGAGAACGAAATGAAACGGGGCGAGATTTACTGGGCCGACCTGGCGCCGCGATCGGGAGCCGAGCAGACGGGACGGCGTCCCGTAATCCTGGTGTCGCATGACGGCTTCAACCAGACTCCCGCGTGGAAGTCGATCATCGTAGTCCCGATATCGACCGCCGCGTCACAGGGCAAGCGGGGACCGACGGTCGTCGAATTGCCAAACGGCTCCGCCGGTCTGCCGAAGGCCAGCTTCGCCGTGTGCCATCAGGTGACTACGCTTGACCGCGCCAAGCTGACCAGAAAGGCCGGCGTTCTGCCGTACGAGCTCCTGCGAGAGGTTGAAGGGGCCCTGAAGGCCGCGATGGACCTTGATTGATCCTTACCGCACCAACTCCAGCGCCCTCCGGAAGAACGGCTCGAAGGCGACGGGAGCCCCGGCGGCCTTGGCCCTTCTGACGGCGGCTTCTGCCGCGGCGCCCGTGCAGCCGAGGTTGACCAGCGCCGAAAGGACGTCCTGTTCGAGTGCGCTGAAGGCCGCCTTGCCCTCGGAGGCAGCCTCGGGCGTGGCCCCGGCGGCGACTTCGGGCAGCTTCTCGCGCAGCTCGAGGATCATGCGCTCGGCGGTCTTCTTGCCCACGCCGGGAATGCGCACCAGGCGCTCGGTGGCGCCCGCGCGGATGGCGGTGATGAGGTCGTCCGCGGCCAGGCCCGAAAGCACCGTGAGCCCCAGCTTCGGTCCGATGCCGCTCACCGAGATCAGTTTCTCGAAGAGCATCTTCTCCTGGGCCGTCGAGAAGCCGAAGAGCTGAATGGCATCCTCGCGGACGTGCGTATGGATGCGCAGCCGCACCTCCTGGCCGGGATCGGGCAGCGCAGCGTAGGTGGAGACCGGGATCGCGACGTCGTAGCCGACCCCGCCCGCCTCTACCACCGCCTGGTTGGGGTGCTTTTCGAGAAGCGTGCCGCGCAGGTGAGCGATCATGGATTGAGGGTACATTATTTCCGATGGCGCGGCGTCGCTTTTTTGTGGATGAGGTCCGGGACGGGCGTGCCGGCCTCGCTGGGGAAGACGCGCGCCACCTGGGGCAGGTTCTGCGCGCCGAGCCCGGCCAGGTCTGCGAGCTTTCGGACAACCGCTCCCTGTACCTGGCCGAAATCGAGGCGGTTCGCAAGGACGAAGTTCGATTCCGCATTCTCGAGGAGCTGGCGGCGGAAGAGCCGCCGCTGCGAGTCACTCTGTTTCTGGCGCTGATTAAGTTCGAGCGCTTCGAGTGGGCCGTCGAGAAGGCCACCGAACTGGGGGCCGCGGCGATTGTCCCGGTTGAGACGGCCCGCAGCGAAAAGGGGCTGGAACGCGCGGCGGCGAAGCGCACGGAACGCTGGCGCAGGATCGCGCGCGAGAGCAGCCAGCAGTCGCGCCGCGCGCGCCTGCCGGAAATCGGAGCGCCGGTTTCGCTGGCCCAGGCGCTGGCTGCTCCGGGCGGCTGGCGCTGCTTCCTGGATGAGAGCGGAGGGGCGCCACTCCTTACGGCGCTGCCCGAGAAGCGGGCTCCGGAGGATGAGGTCCGCCTGCTGGTGGGGCCGGAGGGCGGTTGGACCGACGCCGAGCGCGAGTCCGCCCGGCAGGCAGGCTGGACCCGCGCCTGGCTCGGCCCCGCCATCCTGCGCGCGGAGACGGCCGCGGTCGCGGCGATGGCCGTGCTCACCAGCGCCTGGCTGCCATGAGAACCGAAACCGCCTGGCACGCCTTCGCGCTCGCGTTCATTCTGTATCCCGCGCTCCTCTGGCATTACATCCGCGCCAACGCCCCGGTCTTCGACGAGGGAGAGCACATCGCCGCCGGCTATCGCTACTGGAGGGTCGAGCAGCCGGCGACGGCCTCGTCCGCGGCCTCTACAGCTGGGCGCTTCAGAGCGCGGGACGTTGACTGGGTCGTTTTGCGGCCGGTATCATGAATACGTCCATTCGCGAGAAGGAGAAGTTCCATGGGCACTGTGGGCTGGCAAGAAATGACGTTCATCTTTTTTCTTGCCCTGGTCCTTTTCGGCCCGAAGGAGTTGGCTAGGGTCGGCAAGACCGTAGGGAAGGCCCTGGCGGACTTCCGCCGCGCTTCGGGCGATCTGAAAGCGACCTTCGACCGGGAGTTGAGCAACTTGGAGCGGGAGACTCAGCCCGACAACGAGGCCGGCAGAAGCATCTCCGGTCCGCCAGACTATCGGTACAACTACGGCTACGACTCTTACTACGACGCCGCGTCGACGCCGGCGCCGAATGAATCCACCGCGGCAGAACCGTCCACAGTAAGCGCATCCGCACCCGAGGGCGCTGAACCTGCGAAGATTGCGGCGCCCGAGGGCACGCCCGATCCGGCGCCGCCCGGCGGACCGCCATCCGTCGTGTCGTAATCGAAACCAGACAGAGGCAGAGGTTGCAGGAAGACAAGAACGGCACCAGCGATCCGCACGGGGAAGTCGCGGCGGAGCGGGAGGTTCAAGCATCGGCCGTGACCGTGTCGCGCCAGGTCGCGGCGCCCGCTCCCCCGGCCGGCGGAGGCGGAGGGCGGTGGCTCGGCGGCTGGAGCGGCGGCGGCGGAGACGATGACGGCGACGAAGAGGAAGGCATGCTCCGCATGTCTTTTCTGGAGCACCTCGAGGAGCTGCGCAGCCGCATCATCAAGTGCATTATCGGCATCGGAGTGGCCTTCTTCCTGAGCCTGTACTTCGCCCCCCAGATGTGGAAGGCCGTCAGCGACCCCGCCATTTCGGCGCTGCGTCAGCTCGGCCTGCAGCAAAAGCTGGTGTTCATCACACCCACCGAGGCGTTCATGACCATCTGGATGAAGCTGCCCCTGCTGGCCGCCCTCTTCCTGGCCTCGCCCTGGATTCTCTACCAGGTGTGGGCGTTCATCGCGCCCGGACTGTACCGGAAGGAGCGCCGCTGGGCGGCCCCGTTCGTCCTCTGCTCGGCGGGTCTGTTCATCCTGGGCGGCGCGTTCGCCTATTTCCTCGCGTTCCCTTTCGCTTTGACCTTCCTGCTGGGCGTCGGCCGGGACATCAACGTGCAGCCCATGGTCACGGTGACGGAGTATTTCGACCTGTTTGTGGACGTGATGCTCGGCATCGGCATGGTGTTCGAGCTGCCGGTGTTGATCTTCTTCCTGGTGCTGCTGCGCATCGCTTCGCCGGCGTTCCTGTTGCGGCACAGCCGTTACGCGATTCTGGCCATCGCCATCATTGCCGCGGTCGTCACGCCGACGCCCGACGTGTTCAACATGATGCTGTTCTGCGTGCCCATGTGGGGGCTGTTCTTCGTGGGCATCTTCGCCGGCTACCTGCTGGTGCTACGCCGCGAACACCGCCGGTTCCCGTGGCGCAAGGTGCTGCCGTGGGTGGGCGGGGCGCTGATCCTGGCGGCAGGTTTGACCTGGTACTTGGCAAGCCGGTACGGGTACCACGTGGTGGGGCACTGGCCATTTCTTGGCCGCTAAGCGGGCGATCCCCCACTGGATTCCCGGCGAATTTCGTTATACGATAGCTCGAACCCAGGAGGCACTTGCCCTTGGACCTGTACAAGACCATTCAGATACTGCACGAAGAGCGGGAGCGGTTGGCCAAGCTGATCGCATACCTAGAGCACGTAAAGCAGCTCAAGACCTCGAAAGGCGAATCGTCGCGGCGCAAGCCGCCGGACCGCCGGGGGCGCAAACGCATGACCGCAGCTGAACGGAGAGAAGTCTCCGAACGCATGAAGAAGTACTGGGCGGCACGCGCGGCGCCCGCCGGAGAGGAAGCGGCGGACCCGTCCTCCACGGCCGCGAGCGCCTGAATTTCAAGGTAGGTCAACAGTTCGACGCCGGGTCAATGCCACGAAGGTGCCGTCACCGACGGCAGTTCGCGATCCTGGTTGCGGAACGAACTCCACCCGCTGATATGAGCCCTGGGGGTTTGGTGGACGAGATGGGAGTCGAACCCACGGCCTCCGCAGTGCGAGTGCGGCGCTCTCCCAACTGAGCTACTCGCCCATTCACGAAAAGGAGCTTAACCATCATGCCATCAAAGCGCTCCCAGTCGCAACAGCGCGTTGAAGGCGTGTTAAAAGAGGCGGGCGGGTCATGACGGACACCTCTGGCCCTCCTTCCATCGGGTTGAGCCGCAACCTGGGGCGGGTTCTCCGCGTCCACTAGAAAGGGCGAACGGCCACCATGCGGTTCTCGTTGACGGCTCTGTTTCTTTCGGCCGCGTTGGCGCTGCCCAGCGCCGGTCTGGCCGGCGAAGCCAAGACGGCCCGGAACAGCTACCCGGTGACGTATGAAGGCGGCAATCTGCCGCTGGGCCACAAGAGGGTCAAGGCGAGCTTCGGGAGCGATGAAGTGGTGCTGGCACAGCACCGGCATCGGATCGCGGTTCCCGTCCGAGACATCACGGAGATCTCGTGCGGAAGCCAGGTCCACCGGCGCCTGGGGGCGGCCGTGCTGAACGCACTGCCCCGGCTGCACCTGGGGGAAGCCGAGACCCACTACGTCGGCGTGACCTGGGCCGATAGGGCCACGACAACCGCGGTGCTCTTCCGGGTGAACAGCGGCGAGTACCGCCAATTCCTGGCCTCGCTGGAGCGCACGACCGGGAAGAAAGCGGTCGATACCAGCCAGGTGCCGACTGCCGTGCGCTACTCGCTCTGACTGGTTGGAGCTGGCGGAGGGAGTTGAACCCACGACCCTCTGATTACAAATCAGATGCTCTACCAACTGAGCTACGCCAGCCCGAATTGCGCGCGGGTGAGGTCCAGGGGCGAACTGGAGCGGGAGACGGGAATCGAACCCGCAACCAACAGCTTGGAGGGCTGTGACTCTACCATTGAGTTACTCCCGCTCGATCGCTGCCGAACCACGGGGCCACACCTCTGCCCCCTACTATTCTAAGGGGAAAGCCCAGCCGGCAGCAACGCTCAGCCCAGGACATCGCGCGCCTGCTTGCTCATCTCGCCTGCGGCACGGACGTTCATAACGTCCTTGCTTTGCCAGTCTTATCGGCCTAAGCAGCGGGATTCCAAAACAATATCGAGCTTGATTGTTTGGACCTCGCAAAAACCCCGCCTCCCACGCTGGTTGACAACCGCAAGTCGCTCGGATAAGATTCTAAAGTACTGATCTATCAACGATTTGTCGGTTGCGGGTGCCGGGAGTAGAGGTGGAACGCGCGGTTCGACCAAGCCGCGGTCGTGTTCAGTGTGCGTCGCCTCGCCCGTCCAACTCGCCCGCAGGTCGAACCTGGAGACTTGGCTATGGGCAGTAGGCCGGATGACCCGAACGTGAGACCGCAGCCTTCCCTTCCCGAGGAAGACTATGAGCACCTCATGGAGGACTACAGTCATTTTGCGCCGCCCTCGGAAGGGGAAGTCCTGGAAGGCCGGGTGCTCAAGGTCACCGACAAGGAAGTGATCGTCGATTTCGGCTACAAGTCCGAAGGTCTGGTGCCCATCGAGCAGTTCGCCGCCCCCGACGGGCATGTCGCGGTTCAGCCCGGCGACACCATCGATGTGATGATCGACCGGCACGGCCCGGAAGTCGAGGGATACATCCTTCTCTCGCACGACAAGGCCAGCCGCCTGCGCGCCTGGGACAACCTGGAGAAGGCCTACCGCGAGGGCCTGCTGGTTTCGGGCCGCGTGCTGGGGCGCGTGAAAGGCGGGCTCTCGGTGGACGTAGGCGTCAAGGCGTTCATGCCCAGCTCGCAGGTCGACGTGCGTCCTATCCACAACCTCGATGCCTACATGGGCCAGGACATCGCGGTGAAGCTCGTGAAAATGAACCGCCGCCGCGGCAACGTCGTGGTCTCCCGCAAGCTGGCCATCGAAGAAGAGCACAACGCCCGCAAGCGGACCACGCTCGAAGGGCTCGAAGAAGGCTCGGTCGTCACGGGCGTGGTGAAGAACCTCACCGACTACGGCGCTTTCATCGATCTGGGCGGCATCGACGGGCTGCTACACGTGAGCGATATGTCATACGGGCGGGTTAATCATCCTGCCGAGCTGCTCAACGTGGGCGACGAAATCAGCGTCAAGATCCTGAAGTTCGACAAGGAGAAGGAGCGCGTCTCGCTGGGCCTGAAGGAGCTGCTGCCGGATCCGTGGGAAACGGTGGCGGAGCGCTTTCCGGTGAATATGCGGGTGGTGGGTCACGTGGTGAGCGTTACCGACTACGGCGCTTTTGTGGAGCTCGAGCCCGGCGTCGAAGCCCTCATCCACATCTCGGAGATGACCTGGTCGCGGCGCATGAAGCACCCCTCCAAGGTGGTCAAGCCGGGCGACCAGGTGGAAGCCGTGGTGCTGGCCGTGCAGCCGAAGGACCGCCGTATCTCGCTGGGCATCAAGCAGCTCGAACCGGATCCGTGGACCACGGTCGAGCAGCGCTACAGCGTCGGCTCGGTGGTGGAAGGCCGCGTGCGCAAGCTCACCGACTTCGGCGCCTTCATCGAGGTGGAAGAGGGCATCGACGGCCTGGTGCACGTCTCCGACGTTTCCTGGACCAAGCGCATCAAGCATCCCTCCGAGGTGCTCAAGAAGGGGCAGCTCGTGCAAGCGGTGGTGCTCCACATCAACGCGGCGCAGCGCCGCATGTCGCTGGGCATCAAGCAGCTCCAGCCGGACGCCTGGGAGGTCTTTTTGCGCTCCCATCAGGTGGGCGACGTGGTCAAGGGCAAGGCCTGCCGCGCCGCGAATTTCGGAGTGTTCATCGAGCTGGCGGAGGGCGTGGAAGGGCTGTGTCACAATTCGGAGATCCCGGGCGCGCAGGAGCACAAGAAAGACGAACCGCCGCTCGAAATGGGACGCGAGTACGATTTCAAGATCATCAAGATGAGCGAGGCGGAGAAGAAGATCGGCCTCAGCATCCGGGCGCTCGGCGAGGACGAGGAGCGCACGCGCCTGGAGGAATACCAGCGCCGCGCCACCGCCGCAACGCTGACTATCGAAGAAGTCATGAACCTCAAGGGACAGGGGGAGGCCCGCTAAGGACGAGTCAGCGTGGATCCCCCGGCGGCCGGCCTGCGAGGCACAAGGAGAACGAGTTCTATGACCAAAGCCGAGCTGATCGAAGAAGTATCCAGAGTGGTGGAGATGAGTCGCAAGGACTCCGAGGTCATCGTCGAGACGATTTTTGACAGTATCGTGCGCGCCCTGCGGACCGGCGAGAAGATCGAGATCCGCGGGTTCGGAAGCTTCCGCACGCGGCAGCGCCAGCCGCGCATCGGGCGCAACCCGAAGACCGGCACGCGGGTCGAAGTCCCCGCCAAGCGCATCCCGTTCTTCAAGCCGAGCAAGGAGCTGAAGGACCTGGTCAACGGCGCGGCGGCAGCGGCGGCCGGCGACGCGGCAGCGCCTCCGCCAGCCTCCTCGAGCGAGCCTTCGCCGGCTACGTAGCCGGCCGCGGCATTCTAGATGGATACTCTTTGGAGTCCCTGGCGCTACCAATACGTCAGTACGGCCGGGCCTGCGGACGAGTGCATTTTCTGTAAGAAGGCCGGCGAGCGCAAGGACGAAGAGAACTTCGTCGTTCACCGCGGCCGGCTGAATTTCGTCATTCTCAATCTGTATCCCTACACCAGCGGCCATCTCATGATTGCGCCGTATGCGCACGTGGCGACGCTCGAAGCGGCGGGCGCCGAGGCGCTGGCGGAGATGATGGAGCTGACGCGGCAGGCCGAGCGGCACCTGCGCGCCGTTTACAGGCCCAAGGGCCTGAACGTCGGCATGAACATCGGCGAGTGCGCCGGCGCGGGAATCGCCGGCCACATCCACATGCACGTTCTGCCGCGCTGGCCGGCCGATGCCAACTTCATGACCACCATAGGCGAGACCCGCGTCCTGCCGGAGGACCTGCGCACCACCTACGAGAAGCTGACCAGGGCCTGGCGGGGAAGCGGGGCCTGACGGCCCGCGGACGCGGTCCTACTTTTCCTCCCAGCCGGTGGCCAGCCGGACCAGCGTCCGCACGGCTACGCCCGTCGGGCCTTTGGGCATGTAGGGCTTCTTCTCTTCGAGCCAGGCCGTGCCGGCGATGTCGAGGTGGACCCACGGGGTCGGGTCGGCGAACTGCTTCAGGAACATGGCCGCCGTGATGGCGCCGCCCCAGCGCGTACCGATGTTCGGGAGGTCCGCGAAGGGGCTCTTCAGCTCGTCTTTGTACTCCTCGTCGAGCGGCATCGGCCACAGCTTCTCGCCCGCCGCGCGCGCCGCCGCCAGGGTCTGATCGAGCAACGCCTCGTCGTTCCCGAAGGCGCCGGTATAAAGGTGCCCCAGCGCCACCACGATGGCCCCGGTCAGCGTGGCCGCGTCCACCAGGTGAGTGCAACCCTGCTGGCGCGCGTAGGTCAGCGCGTCGGCTAGAATCAGCCGGCCCTCGGCGTCGGTGTTCAGCACTTCGACGGTCTTTCCGGAAAGCGTGGTGACAATATCGCCCGGCCGCTGAGCGCGACTCCCCGGCATGTTCTCGACGGCGGGAATCAGGGCCGTTACCCGAATGGAGGGCGCCAGCCGCGCGATCGCCTGCATGGCGCCGAGCACGGCCGCTCCGCCGCACATGTCGTACTTCATCTTGTCCATGTTCTCGGACGGCTTGATCGAAATCCCGCCGCTGTCGAAGGTGACGCCCTTGCCCACCAGGCCGAGGTGCGGCGCGCCGTCGGTCTCCTCGAACGGGTGGTAGCGCAGGATGATGAGCGCGGGCGGTTCGGCGCTGCCTTGCGCCACCGCCAGCAGCGCGCCCATGCCGAGCTGGCGCATGGTGGCCTGGTCCATCACCTCGCACTGAAGCGCCGAGCCGAAGCACATTTCGCGCGCCCGCTGCGCCAGGACCGACGGCGTCATCCGGTTGGCCGGCTCGCTGGCCAAAGCGCGCGCGAAGTTCTGCGCTTCAGCGACGATCAGCGCGCGGTCGAGGAACTCATTCATGCCTCCAGGCGCGCCCGGCGCGGCTACCGAGAAAGTCTCTACCGCGTGGGTGTCCTTCTCTCCGGTCTTATACTGGTCAGGCTCGTAGTCTCCCAGGATCGCGCCCTCCGCCGCGGCCGTGGCCAGGTCCTCAAGAGCTGGCCCGGCATCGAGCGCCAGCGCCATGGACCGCGCTCCCTTGGACTTGAGAAACCGCACCGCCGCGGCCGTCGCGTTCCTCAATTCGGCGCCGGAGAACTTCGCGCCTTTGCCGCCGCCCACCACCAGCAGGCGCTTCGCCATGAGCCCCGTCGGCCGGTGCAGGAGCGACATGTCGAACGGCTTTCCCGCGAACTCACCCGACTCGTACACCTCCTCGATCCAGCCCCCCGTAGCGGCGTTCGCCGCCATGGTGACCTCGGGCGTCAAGCCGGATGCCGCACTGTCTTTGTCGAACGCGACCACGATGACCGCGTCGCTCTCCACCTGCTCGATTGGCTTCGCTTCGAATTTGAGTTCCATGATGTCTACCGTGAATGGCGGAGGACCGCCTGGCGCGCTTCGGCCTCGTTCTCGCGCTGCCGCTCGGCCGCGCGCTTGTCGTGAAGTTTCTTGGCGCGTGCCAGGGCCAGCTCGCACTTGATCCGCCCGGTCTTGAGATAGACCCGGGTGGGGATCAGCGTGAAACCCCGCTCGCGTGTCTTGCCTAAGAGCTTGTCGATTTCGATCCGGTGCAGGAGCAGCTTGCGGCTCCGCACCGGGTCGTGGTTCATACGGTTCCCGTGAGAGTACGGGCTGATGTGGGCATTCATCAGCCAGGCCTCGCCGTGCAGCACCTCGGCGTAGCTGTCCTTGAGCTGGATTTTCCCCTCGCGGGCGGCCTTGACTTCGGTCCCGGTAAGCACCAGCCCGGCCTCGAAGCGGTCCAGGAGGAGGTAGTTGTGGCTGGCCTGGCGGTTGGCGGCCAGGATCTTGATTTCGCTCGCCTTACTCTGCAACTTTCCTCTCCACGCCCGAAACCTCCCAATCGTCAATAATTTTGTGAGTTCGGGCTGCTACGCCGAGACTATACTAACACAACCCCTGGGATTCCAATAAGATGGACAGGCTTGACCGGTACTTCAAGATGGCCTTGGCCACCGCCTTGATCATGGCGTTTGCCTCCGTCGGCGACGCGCACACGCGCAAAGGCGACAAGTTCCTGGCCGAGGGAGCGCAGGCCGAGGCCCACAAGGACTGGGACGCGGCTCTGGACGCGTACGAAAAAGCCCTGGCGGAGGACCCCACCGACGTCGCCTATCAGATCGCGGAAAGGAGCGCGCGGTTCCAGGCCGGTGAGATGCACGTCGGCGCCGGCCAGAAACTCCGCGCAGGCGGAGCGATCGACAAAGCGCTGGTGGAGTTCCAGAAGGCCTACGCGATCGACCCTTCTTCCTCCGTCGCCGAGCAGGAGCTAAGAAGGACGCTCGATCTGATCGAGCGCAACCGGCAGCGCGGCGCCGAACTCACGCCCAGGGAGCGCACGCTCACTCCGGCTGAGCTGGCCCACGAGCAGGAGCAGGACAAGCTGGCGCGGCTCGAGCCTCCGCCCACCCTGAAGCCGCTTTCCGCCCAGCCCATCAACCTCCGCATGGCCAATCAGCCTTCCAAGGTGCTCTACGAGACGGTGGGCAAGCTGGCCGGCATCAACGTGGTCTTCGATCCCGAATACGCCACCGACCCGAACGCGCGCCGCAACACCACGGTGGACCTCAACAACTCCACCATCGAGGACGCTCTCGATTACCTGGCGACCATGACGCACACGTTCTGGAAGCCGCTCTCGGCCAACGCCATCTTCGTGACCACGGACAGCCTGCCCAAGCGCCGGGATTTCGAAGACAACGCGGTGCAGGTCTTCTACCTGACCAACCTCACCACTCCCCAGGAGCTCCAGGAGATCTCGACCGTCCTGCGCACCGTGGCCGACATCAAGAAGGTCTTCACCTATGGCACGATGAACGCCATCATCGCCCGCGGCACGCCGGACCAGATCCTGCTCGCCGAGAAGCTCGTGAGCGACCTCGACAAGCCCAAATCGGAGGTCGTGATCGATGTCATCGTCATGGAGGCCGACCGGACCAAGAGCAGGAACCTGGCGGCGGCGCTCTCTTCCGACGGGAGCACGGCGGGAATCAACACGGCCATCCAGTTCTCGCCGCGCAATCCCGTGGTCCTTCCCACTCCCACCTCCTCGGCCGGCGCCACGCCCACCTCCACGCCGACCACGACAACTAGCACAGGGCAGTTGGTGGCGCTGTCGGGCCTGAGCCGCCTTTCGACCGGCGATTTCGCGGTCACGTTGCCCGGTGCCATACTCCAGGCGACCATGGCCGACTCGGCCACCAAGGTGCTCCAGTCTCCGCAGGTGCGGGCCGCCAGCGGCCAGAAAGCCAGCCTGCGGATCGGCGAGAAATACCCCATTGCATCGGGCGGCATCCAGCCGATTGGCGGCACGGTCGGAAGTTACGGAGGCCTCTATCAGAACTTCACGTTCGTGGACATCGGCGTAAACGTGGACATCACGCCCACCGTTAACGGCGACAAGGAGGTTACTCTCAAAGTCGTGGTGGAGATCTCGAGCCTGCTCTCGAGCGTCAATGTCGGAGGAGTGAATCAGCCCATTATCGGGCAGAGGAAGGTGGAGCACGAGATCCGCATCCGCGAGGGCGAAGTGAGCCTGTTGGGAGGCCTGATGGAGGAGGACGACACCAAGAACGTCAGCGGCGTGCCAGGTCTGGCGAGTATCCCCCTCCTCGGGAAATTGTTCACGAGCAATAGCGTCTCGAAGGACAGGACCGAACTGTTGATCGCGCTGATCCCGCACATCGTGCGGACGCCCGGCATCACGGACGTCAACCTCAGGGCGATTGCGGCCGGCACCGAGCAAAACACCCACCTGAGCCTGGCGCCACGACAGGCGGCGCCCGCCCCGGCGGCGGAAGTTCCCAAACCGCCGTCCGCGGAAACGCCCCCGCCCGAAGCGGCCCCGCCCGCGTCTTCTCCGCCTTCGGCACCGGCCGCCCCGGGAGCGGGCACCCACCTCCTGTTCCGCCCCGAAACGATCGAGGTGAAGACGGACCAGACCTTCACGCTTGAATTCGACGTCGACGACGCGCGCGACCTGTTCGCGGCGCCGTTCAAGCTCAAGTTCGATCCGCAACTGCTGCGCCTCGAAGAGGTGTCGCCGGGCGGCTTCCTCTCGAGTGACAGCCAGAAGATCGTCTTTACGCGAAACATCTTGAACGACACCGGCGATGCGACGGTCAATCTGAATCGGCTCCCCGGATCGGCGGGCCTGAACGGGGCCGGCGCACTGGCCGTTTTCACCTTCAGGGCGATCAAGCCGGGAACGGCCCTGGTCAGTTTCACGGACCTCGCGGCGCGCGACTCGCATAACCAGCCTGTCTCCGAAGACGTGCCGCACGCCAGCGTGACCGTTAAGTAGCGATGAGACGGCGGAACCAGCGCGGCCTGACCCTGATCGAGCTGATCGTGGCTTTCACGATCATGATGCTGCTGGCCACCATGGCTATTCCGTTAGCTCGCTTCAAAGTGCGCCGCGAGCGGGAGAAGGATCTGCGCTGGGCTCTGCGCGAGATGCGGGCGGCCATCGACAAATACAAAGACGGGGTGGACCAGAGGGTGATCCCGCAGGGGAAGATCGACACCGACGGCTACCCCGAAAACCTCCAGCAGCTCGTCGACGGCGTGCGCCCCAATGGCAGTCCCGACAAGAAGCTGAGGTTTTTGCGCCGCATTCCCAAGGACCCCATGACGAACTCGTTCGAGTGGGGACTGCGCAGCACGCGCGACGATCCGGATTCCACCGGTTGGGGCGGGCAAAACGTTTTCGACGTGTACACCAAGAGCACGGACAAGGCGCCCGATGGAACGGCTTATGCGGAATGGTAGCCTGACGACGGGTCGCGCGCGGCCGCGCGGTGGCTTCACGCTCATCGAGATCCTGATCGTGATGACGATCATCTCCATCCTGGTCTCGATCGCGGTGCCGATGTATCAGAAGGCGATCCTGCGCGCCAAGGAGAGCCTGCTGCGCAGCAATCTGTTCACCTTGCGAAGCATGATCGACGAATACACCTACGACAAGCAGAAAGCTCCCCAGTCGCTGGACGACCTGGTGAGCGATGGCTATCTGCGCCAGGTGCCCGTCGACCCCATCACGGGCTCGAGCACCACCTGGAAGATCACCATGGAAGACGCGACCGCCTCGGTCAACCAGACCGAGCCCGGCATCTGGGACGTTAACAGCGGCTCGGACAAGACCAGCCCGCTCGACGGCACCGCCTACGCCGAGTGGTGACGCCGCAGCGCGGCTGCTACACTACCCAAAGGAGACAACTTCTCCGCCACTCCCCGGTCGTCTAATGGTAGGACAGCGGCCTTTGGAGCCGTGAATCGTGGTTCGAATCCATGCCGGGGAGCCAGTAACTCCGTCTACGAACTCCGGTCCCTTCGTTTGTTGACAGCATCACGCCGGTGATGCCTCCGCGTTATCCCCAACATTCCACGAGCTCTCCGCAACTGCGACGATTCTCCAGTTGGAACACAGAAGCCTGGGGTGCCACTCTGAACCCCCTCCACCGAGCCACACGGTAGCTCTCGCGGCGTCCTTTTCTCCGTTTTCTCCAGTTGACAGGTCGCGTTTGTTGACAGGGGGGTCAAGCGTGGGCACCGGGTACAAGATCACCTGCGGCAGCGCTCATTCTGTTCGTGGTCTGTGACCACCCGAGCGACTACCTGGAGGGGTTTCTGATACGGCGGTGGTTTGGGTTCCACCCGGAGAAGGAGCCGTTCGCAACCGGGGCGACGGTCGAGGAGGTGCGCGCACGCATCCGGGCGGGGCTCTACAACCTGGGGCGCGAGGCCGACGACGATCCGGCGATCCTGGAGGTGTGGGTGTGAGCGAGGGGCCGGTTAGCACGAAGCCCCATGCTGTCAAGGGGGCGGGCTTGGCGCTTGCGTCCCGAAGCGCAAACGCCGGAGACGAGTTGGAAACCGTGCTTTCCGGGGGGCCACACAGTGAGCTGATGTACACTGAGGCTTGCCGTTGACTTTCTATTGCGGCCACGTGCGCGCCTGACAACTTTGAGTGGGTCTAACAGCCTGAAGGCGGAAGAAAAAGGAGTCCGCAGTTATGATCCGAAGCGATTCATGGATTGCCGCCGCGGCATTGATTCCGGTGGCGTTGTCCCCATTGTGCGGGCAAGTGAACATCACGCCCAAGGCGGACCGCATCTCGGTGGAGATTGACGGGAAGCCGTACTCGGACTTCTTCCTCGCGCCCGACGGGAACAAGCCGTACCTTTATCCCCTACGAACGGCCTCCGGAATCGTCGTGACCCGCCACTATCCAATGGAGGAGGGCGAGACGCGCGATCATCCGTGGCATCACGGGATGTTCTTCGAGCACGGGTCGGTAAACGGCGCCGATTTCTGGAACACCGAACCCGCTACGACGGATCCGAAAAAGGGCCGCATCGCGCTGAAGGAGGTGCTGGAGGCCAAGGGAGGCGCTAAGTCGGGAACGATCAAAGCCGCATTTGACAGCTTCGGCCCGGACGGCAAGCTCTTCATGACCGACACGCGGACGATTACCATTTACGCGGAGTCCCGGTTGCGCATCGTCGATTACGAGATCGCCATTGAGGCCCCCCAGAAGCTGACGTTCGGAGACACTAAGGAAGGCACCTTCGGCATACGCTTGGCCACGGCTCTTTCCGAGGACCGCACCGGGAAGATGGTGAACGCCGAGGGGCTGGAAACGGAGAAGAACGTGTGGGGCAAGCGTTCCCCATGGGTCGACTACTACGGGCAGGTGGATGGGCAGACCGTGGGTGTCGCCATCATGGACCATCCTTCGAATCCGCGGCATCCCACTTACTGGCATTCGCGGGCTTACGGGCTGTTCGCCGTGAACCCCTTCGGCGTCCGGGATTTCACTGCCGACAAGAGCAAGGACGGCAGTATGACGATCGAGCCCGGGCAGCGCGTGATTTTCCGTTATCGCGTGGTGATTCACTTCGGCGATGTCCGAAGCGCCGATATCGCGGGCTTGTACAGTAAGTACGCGGCCGAGCGGTAGGTCCCCGCGAGGTACCGCTAGAGCCGCCGGTAGCGCTTCCCGCTCACCTTCTGCACTCCGCCAGAAGGCAACGGACTCTTCCGGCACCCTTTGGAGCTAACCTGGGGACGCATGGCAGACTTCGTTGCAGCGGTCGATCAAGGCACCACCAGCACGCGGTTTCTGGTCTTTGACCGGGCCGGGCGGATCGTCGCCAGCGCACAGAGGGAGCATCAGCAGATCTACCCGCAGCCCGGATGGGTGGAACAGGATCCGGAGGAGATCTGGCTCCGAACCCGGGAAGTGATCGCCGCGGCCATGGAGCAACGCGGCCTGCGGCCCGGCGACCTGGCGGCGCTGGGCATCGCCAACCAGCGGGAAACCACCGTGCTGTGGAATCGCAGGACCGGCCGGCCGCTAGCCAACGCGCTGGTCTGGCAGGATACGCGGGTGGCCGACTACATTCCCGAATTCTCGTGCGAGGGCGGCCCGGACCGCTTCCGCGCAAGGACCGGGCTGCCACTGGCCACCTATTTCAGTGCGCTGAAGATCCGCTGGCTGCTGGACCATCTCGCAGGCGCGCGCCAGCAGGCCGAAGCGGGCGAGGTTCTCTTCGGCAATATGGATGCCTTTCTACTGTGGCACCTGACGGGCCTGCACATCACGGACTCGACGAACGCGAGCCGCACGCAGTTGATGAATTTGCAGACTCTCGACTGGGATCCCGAGCTGCTGACCGCATTCGCAATACCGCGGCAGATTCTGCCACAGATCCGCTCCAGCAGCGAAGTCTACGGAACCGCGACACTGGACGCGATTGCGGGCGTTCCGGTGGCCGGAATTCTGGGCGACCAGCAGGCTGCCCTGGTGGGTCAGACCTGCTTCCAGGCGGGCGAGGCGAAGAACACCTACGGCACGGGCTGCTTCCTGCTCATGAACACGGGGCGCGACATCGTGCAGTCCCAGTATGGCCTCGTCACCACCGTGGCGTTCCGGCTCCAGGGACAGCCGGCCCACTACGCGCTGGAGGGAAGCGTGGCCATCGCCGGAGCGCTGGTACAGTGGCTCCGGGATAATCTCGGGCTCATCGGCAAGAGCGCGGAGATCGAAGCCCTCGCCCTTATGGTCCCGGACAATGGCGGGGTCTACTTCGTTCCGGCCTTCTCGGGATTGTACGCGCCGTACTGGAAGCACAACGCCCGCGGCGTGATTGCGGGGCTCACCCGCCATTCAAACAAGAGTCACCTGGCCCGCGCGGTGCTGGAAGCGACGGCCTTTCAGACGCGCGACGTGGTGGAGGCCATGGAGAGAGACTCGGGTGTTCCCCTGGCCGCGCTACGAGCGGATGGCGGCATGGTGGAGAACGAGTCCCTGATGCAGTTCCAGGCCGATATTCTGAACCGCACGGTGGTGCGTCCGGCGGTGAAGGAGACAACGGCTTTGGGAGCGGCGTACGCGGCCGGGCTGGCCACCCGTTTCTACGCCAGCGTGGAGGACCTGCGCGCGCAATGGTCGGCGGACCGCACCTGGGAACCGCAAATGGAGCCGGAGCGGCGGGAACGGATGTACGGCTTCTGGAAGAGGGCGGTCGCACGGTCGTTCGACTGGCTGGAGGACTGAAGGGAAGGCGTCATGGTTCCAGCAGAAAACCGCGCGCCGTCCGGTTGAATGCCTGCACTTGCTCCGCCTCCCAGTCCGCGTCCCGTCCCAGTTCGCGCGCCATCAGGGCGGCCACCCGCGGAGCCATCTCGATCGCGGCGCGGGCGTTCAGGAACAGGGCACGGGTGCGGCGCGCCAGAACGTCTTCCACGGTGCGTGCCATTTCCTCGCGGGCGGCCCAAACCACTTCGGCGCCCGAGTAGGGCAAGGCGCCGTGCAAGGGCTCGGAAAGCGAAGGATCGGCCTCCATCAACTTCTGTACGGCGGGAGCATCGGAGCCGTAAGCGGCGAGCCGGCCGAACCGGGCGGCGTTGGGCTGGAAGCCGTGGATGTTGAGGCGATCGGTCACGCAGGGGCGGTCCGCCAGATGCGCCAGGGTAGCGGCGTGGTTGACGCAGTCCTCAGCCATGCGGCGATAGGTGGTCCACTTGCCGCCGCAGATCGTAATCAGGCCGGAGTTCTCGATGTGTACGGTATGGTCGCGGGAAAGCGCCGCGGTGTTGGCGGAGTCTCCGGCGCGGACCAGCGGACGGATGCCGGCGAAGACGCTGGTCACGTCGCGGCGGCCGGGCTTCTTCGCGAGGTAGAGGGAAGCGGTCTCGAGAACGAAGTCCACTTCCTGCTCCTGGGCTACGGGCTCGAGCACGGGCTCCAGGATCGGCGTGTCGGTGGTGCCGACCAGCGTGTGTCCGTGCCACGGAATGGCGAACATCACGCGGCCATCGCGGGTGTGCGGGACCATGATGGCGCTGTCGCCGGCCAGAAAGGAGCCGTCTAGCACCAGGTGGATGCCTTGACTGGGAGCGATCAACGGCGGGGCGGAAGGATCCGCCTTGCGGCGCAAGTCATCCGTGAACGGTCCCGTGGCGTTGATCACGACTCTCGCGGCGACTTCAAACTCCCGGCCGTCTTCCACGTCGCGGACCGCGACGCCGTTGACGAAGCCGTCGCCGTCCTTGCCGATGCCGGTGACCTGCGCATAGTTCAGAAGGGCCGCGCCCAGCTCGCCGGCAGTGGCGACCAGGTTGACCAGCAGGCGTGCGTCGTCGAACTGGCCGTCGAAGTAGACCACGCCGCCGCGCAGGCCGTCCGTGTTGAGGGTAGGCAGGCGTTCCAGGGTCTCTTCTCGGGAAAGGATTTGCGAGGCTCCGAAGCCGTACTGGCCCGCCAGCAGGTCGTAAAGCTTCAGACCGACGCCGTAGAAAGGGGCTTCCCACCAGTCGTAGTTCGGCACCACGAAGCCCAGGTTGCGGACCAGGTGAGGGGCGTTCCGGAGGAGCAGGCCGCGCTCTTTCAGCGCTTCCATCACCAGCGACACGTTGCCCTGCTCCAGGTAACGGACGCCGCCGTGAACCAGCTTGGTGCTGCGGCTGGAGGTTCCTTTGCCGAAGTCGCTCTGCTCGAGCAGGAGCACGTCGTAGCCGCGCGAGGCGCCATCGATGGCAACACCGGCGCCGGTGGCGCCTCCGCCCACCACGATCATGTCCCACGGGCCGGCATGCGCTTCGAGCCGGCGGGACATTTCGGCGCGGTTCATTGGTCCTCGATGATGGCCACGCCCCAGGGTTCGAGCGAGACCGTTGCGCCGCTCGTCACCGGACGGTTCGCGAGCAATTCCGTGCCGCTCCCGTAGGGGTAGACAACCTCCTGCGCTGCCGCCGAGAAGTTGAAGTAATAGTGAAGCGCCTTGCCGGCGCGTGTGACGCCGTGTTTCACTCGGACCGCGGCGGGCAGCTTCTGGTCGGGGCCGCCCAGGTGTGCCTCATCGAGCACTCGTTGGAGCAACTTCTGCTGCAACCCCTCGCTCAAAACGGTGCCCTCGTAGGTCAGGGTGCCCTTGCCGAAATGGTTCTGAGTGACGGCGGGATACTTTCCGAAGAACGAATGATCGTAGTAGGCCAGGGGCGTCGCCGTATCGGGCAGAAGCAGCTCCGCCCAGTCGCTCACGCGATTGTCAGGCCCGGCCTGGAAGGGGTCGCCCTTGAGGGCCAGGGGCTCGCGCAGGTTAGAGAACTCCTGGTAGTGGAAGCCCGCGGCTTCGCGCAAGGGCCCCGGCGCCATCACCGGACGAACGGTCGAGTACTCATCGCAGAACCCGCTCTTCAGCGTCAGCACCAGATGGCCGCCCGCACGCACGTAATCGACGAGGCGGGCGAGCACGGTGTCGCTCGCGACGTAGAGCGGCGGCACAACGATCACCTTGTAGGCGCTCAGGTCCGTGGTCTCAGGGAAAATGAAGTCCACTCCCACATTCAAGCGGTAGAGCGCGCGGTACAGGCGCCGCATCTCCAGGTCGTAGCCGCCAAGGTGATGCCAGGGCATGTCGCCGGCGGCCGGCGACTGCAGAAACGGCATGTAGTCGATGCCCCGGCGGGAATCGCTGCTGTAAAGCAGCGCCACGGGGTGCGCGGCCTTCAGGCCGACGATCTGCGGGCCGATGCGCTGGAGCTCATGCGCGGTGCGCACCACCTCGGCGTAGACGCGACCGGGCTCCAGATCGTGCGACAGCACGCCCTTCCAGTACGTCTCCTGGCCGTAGTGCAGCGAGTGCCAATGCCAGTACTCGACCATGTTGGCGCCCGTCGAGGCCATCAGGTAGACGTTCTGGCGCACCTGGCCGTCGTAGGGCGGAAACTGCCAGCGCGAATCCCAGCCGATGGTCTGGGCGTTGGTCTCGGTCACCAGATAGTTGGTCTGCTTCAACGACCGCGCAAAATCGCCGGCGTAACTTGATCCCTCCCCGTCATACAGGTCCTGACTGGGATAGTAAGTATTCATGGCCGCTATGTCCAGACTCTGCGAAATGGTGCGCTCGTCGACGTCGGAACGCGTGGCGCCGCCGAAATCCTGGGTGACGAACTGATCGGGGCGGAGGTACTCGCGCACCAGCGATGCCTGCCAGGCCAGGAAACGGGTGACGATCGAGTCCTGGTAGCGGTCCCACTCCAGCTTCCAACCGGGATTGAGAATGCCGTTGCGGGGAGGCACTTCGGACCAGTCGTGCAGCTCCTGGCCCCAGTAGACCAATCCCCAGATCTTGTTCAGCCGGTCGACCGTCGAGAACTTCACCTGCAGGTAACGGACGAAGGCGGCCTGCACATTGGGGCCGGCCGTTCCATACGAAGTTGTCTCGTTGTCGATCTGGTAGCCGATCACGGCGGGATCGTCCCGGTAGTGTTCGGCTATCTTGCGAATCACGCGCTCCGAATACCGAAGATAATCCGGATTCGTGATATCCATGTTCTGGCGTATGCCGTAAGTGGCCTTTTGACCGTCCAGCCTGGTCACCAGAATCTCCGGATGCTCTTTGAACATCCACGGAGGGATCGAGTAAGTGGGCGTGCCCATGATGACGTAGATGTGCGCCCGCGCCAGGCGTTCGACGATGCGATCCATCCAGGCGAACTCGAAGCGGCCGTCCTCGGGCTCCCACTGGCTCCAGGTGGACTCGCCCACACGCACCACGTTGATGCCGGCCTGCTCCATCAACTGGACGTCCTTTTCCAGGCGGTCTTGCGGCATGTATTCTTCGTAGAAGGCTGCGCCGTAGAGGAACGTGCCCATCCGATCGGGAGAGAAGCGCGCCTGTTCCTGAGAGTGGGCCCCGATGGCGGCGAGAGCGGCGATCGTTGCCGCGAGCCACGGGCCGAGCCTGCGAACCGATAGCATCTCCATACAGGCTCATGCTATCAGGCTCGCAGCCGGTCCGGCGCCGGTCTCAGAAGCTGAACTTGAGCGCGAGCTGAATGTTACGCGGGCCTCCGCCGCCCAGATACGGGTAGCCGGTGCCGACGTCGGCGGTCGCGGTAATCGGAATCGAGCCGGTGCCCCGCCCCTGGGCGTTCGGGAGCGAGCCTTGCAAAAAGTCCAGCGAGAAAGCCGGCATCATCGGGTTGCTGAAGTTGGGGTGGTTGAAGAGGTTGAAGAAATCGACGCGCGTTTGCATCTTGAGCCTCTCGCCGATCGGCGTCGTTTTCGACAAAGAAAAGTCGAAGTTCTTCAAGCTGGGTCCCGTGAACGCATTGCGGCCGAGATCGCCGAAGTGCTGCGTGCCGGTCACGCAGCCCGTAGCCGGATCCCAGGTGCACGGCACGGCAAACGCCGCCGCGTTCAGAAACGTGTTCGGAAGACTCTGCCCGGCAAAGGGATTGCCAACCACGTCGGGCCGCCCGAAGTATTCGCCGCTGCCGTTGAAATCTCCCTCGAAGAGATAGTCCAGATTCACGGGCTGCCCGGTCTGCATCGCCAGGACGCCGTTGATGGCCCATCCCGAGAGCAGCTTCTTACGCGTGGGCGCGTTGGGGAGCTGGTACATGAAGGTCCAGGCCAGGCGCTGCCGCACGTCGAAGTTCGAGTTGGCCCACTCGTTCGCAGCGTTGAAGCTGTTGTCCGGCTGCGTCGCGTTGGGAACGAAGTCCGTTCCGTCGCTGGCGTTGTCGAGCGAATGCGACCAAGTGTAGTTGACCGACGAGGTGAGTCCGTGGGTTTCGACCTTCAAGATGGTTTGCAGGCCGTTGTAGTTGGAAACCGCGCTGGTCTCGATCTGGTTGACGTAGCCGAGGTTGGGGTTGATGCTCGAGTAAGGGGCCGGCCCATCGCCCACAAGCTGGTTGATGTCGCGGTAGCGGAACAGCTTCCGCCCCGCCGAGCCGACGTAGCCGACTTGCAAGGCGATCCCTGGCGCCAGCTCCTGCTGCAGGTTGAAGTTGTAGTTCTCGACGTACGGCGTGCGGAGGTTTTGGGCGACCGTGAAGAGCCCTGAATCGCCGAAATTGCTGAACACGGGCGGCGCGCACAACGAGGTCCCCGGCACCTTGATGGAGGACGACACAGAGCAGGAGCCTAAGGTAATCGCCGGCGTCCCGCTGAACTGAATCGGCGACGGCCCTCCAATGTCGTTGTAAGCCGGCCCCGCGTTGGGAGTATTCCACGGCAACTGGCCGACGAAGAAATCCTCGGAGAACGCGTCGTAGAACACGCCCCAACCCGTGCGCACCACCGTCTTGCCGGAGCCGAAAACGTCCCAGGCGAGTCCGACCCTGGGCGCGAGATTCTTGAAGTCTTTCGGATAGAGCTGGCTGACCTGCCTGGCGCCGGTGGGCTCGGTGGGATCGAATATGCTGAACAGACCGTGCTCCTCGCCGATGACGCCATAGTAGTCCCAGCGCACTCCGGCTTCGAGCATGAGATGCCGGGCCAGCCGGAAGTTGTTCTGAAGGTAAAGCCCGTCGCTGTTCTGATAGGTTCCACGGCGGGAATTACCCTCCGCCTGCGAGCCCCCGTCGGGGACCCCGGCCAGAAAACTGGGCAGGTCGGCAAACTCCAGCTTGCCGCGATAGTCGTTGTCGAAGAAGCCGTTGACGAAGGTGCGGCGGAACTCGTAGCCCCACTTCCAATTGCTCCGGCCAGTGTTATAGGACGCGTTGGCGAAGTATTGAGTGTTGGTGTCGATGCGGCCGCGCGGCACCGATGTGTTCGCGCCGAGCGTCGCATAGCCCGCCACCTCAATCTCGGGAAGGCCCGTATCGTTCGGATTCTGGATGGTGTTCAACCCGATCGAGCGCGGGTCGAAGCTCTGGTCCTCCGGATAGAATTGCTCCGCAAAGCGGTTGTAGCCGGCGCGCAGTTCCAGTAACAAGCGCGGCGTAAAGATGTGGGTGTAAGAAGCCGAGGCCAATTGGACGCGGGTCGGGGTGACGGTGTTGTAACCTGGCAGAACACCTCCGCCGACAATGGCGAAGGGGAAGCTCTGGTCGCTGTCGCCGAAGTAGTAACGCCCGGTCAGGACATCGCCGTCGCCGAAGTGCTGATCGATCTTGGCGATGGCGCTGTCCACCCGGTTCGAGAACAGCGTGCTGGACTGCAGGTTGTTTCCGTTGGCGTCCACAGGCATATTGGGCGCGGGCCAGGGATTACGCGCCAGCAGGTTGGCCATGACCGGGCTCTCGCCGCCGAGCTGCGCCAGCTCCGGAGAGGCGAGGGCGGCCGAGATGTCGGCTTGCGTGGGGACGTGGCTCAGGCTGGCGATCGCGCCATCCTCCCGTTCCCCCTCATAGGAGACGAAGAAGAACGTCTTGTTCTTCACGATCGGGCCGCCGAGCGAACCCCCGAAATCGTTGTTGTGAAATGGGTTCTGCGCCGCCGGGACGGTGTTGAAGAAGTTGCGCGCATCCAGGGCGCTGTTGCGGAAGTATTCGAACGCCGAGCCGTGAAGATCGTTGGTCCCGGACTTGGTGACGATGTTGACGATAGCGCCCGCGTTGCGGCCGAACTGGGCGTCCGCGCCCGAAATCACGGGAATCTCGGCCAGCGCATCCAGCGGCAGCAGTGTCGCAGGCGTGCCGAACACGCCCGCCTGGTTGATGGCCGGGTCGTTCCGGTAGCCGTCGTTCATGTCGGTGCCGTCGAGCAGGTAGTTGTTGGACCGGCCCCGGTTCCCGTTCATGCTGAAGGTCCCGAACGATCCCGGAGAATCGGTGATGCCGGCGGGGTCGGCGCTCGCGCCGGGCACCAGCAGAATGGCTTTGTCGAAATCGCGCCCGTTGATCGGCAGATCCGCCATCTGCCTGCTGTCCAGCGTCCCTCCTTGCGTGTCTCCGACCGTGTCCACCAGGGCGGTCCTTTCACGCACCTCTACGACCTCCTTGGCCTCGCCCGGGGACAGGGTGAGGTCCACCCGCTGCGTGGAAGCCGTGGTCACCGCGATTCCATCCGACACGGCGGTTCGGAATCCGGCCTTGGCGGCCGACACCTTGTAGGTGCCCAGCGGCAACTCACCGAACAGGTAGGCGCCGCCCTCGCCGGCCGTCGCTTGACGGCTCAGGTTTGTGGCGGTGTCGGTAACCGTCACCTGGGCGCCCGGAACGGTCGCACCCGATGAATCGAGAACGGTGCCCTGGATGGCCCCGCGGAAGGTTTGAGCACCTGCGACGGCGGCGAAGAAAAGGACGGCCATCGCGACAAGTAGGACGACGTAAAAACGCACCGATAGATGCACGCACACCTCGCTTCCGCAAGAGTATAGCAACAATGGGCCCCAGCAGGTCATTCGTTTTTTTTGGGGCGCCGATCATGAAAGTCGGGGTGTGCGGCGCGCCATGTATAGAATTTAATCTTTCAGTCGCAGGGCCCGGCTCGTCCCCCTATCCTGACTAGAGGCCGCGCCTACCCAGGGGCGTCGAGCCGACTGCGCTGTCAAGACTTGGTGGATGCAAATAGTCCCAGCCGCAAGGGTTTTCGCAGTCTATGGGCCAGTTCCCAGCCTGGAAGGAACCGAAAAATGACCCCAGAGAGTCATCTTTGGCGTTCTTTGGCTGTTTTTCTAGTACGACGACGCACGATTTACTAGTACGACATCGGTCGTTGTGCTATATACTATTCTTGAAGATCAGGATTTAAAGTCTCCTCGCGTAAATGGCCCGGACCGCCCGCAGTGGTCCGGGCTTCATTGTTTCTGGCCCACCCCTTTTGTGCCGTCACTTGCCTATGCAGAACATCGAAAAGATGCGGTTGAGGATGTCGTCGGCCGTAGTAGCGCCGGTGAGGCCGTCGAGCGACTCGAGCGCCCTATAGAGATCCAGAAGCAGCATCTCGTGCGGAATACGCCGGGCGACGGCTACCCGCGCATCCTCGAGCGCAGACAGCGCGGTTTTGAGCAGCTTCTCGTGACGAATGCTGGTGATGAACCCCGGCTCCTGCTGTGCCGGTGCGGCCGCTTGGCGGACCAGACGGCGCAACTCCTCAATGCCCTCCCCGGTGAGCGCCGAGACAGAGGCGAACTCGTGCTCCAACTCGGCGCGCCGCGGCAGGTCGCATTTGTTGCCAACCAGCAGGTGACGGCCCTGGCTACGGGCGCGCGCGACCAGATCCCGGTCGCCCTCCTCGACGGGTGCGGAGAGATCGATGACCACCAGCGTCAGGTCGGCGTCGGCCATGGCTTGAAAGCTGCGCTCCACGCCGAGCGTCTCGACCAGGTCCTGGCCCGCGCGGATGCCCGCGGTGTCGAAAAGCTTTACGGGGATGCCGTCGAGCGATGCGGTTTCCGAAACCAGGTCACGCGTGGTGCCGGGGATGGCGGTGACGATGGCGCGCTCCCGGTCGAGCAGGCGGTTGAACAGGCTGCTCTTGCCTACATTCGGCCGGCCCACGATGGCCAGCTTCAGTCCTTCGTGCACCAGCTTTCCGAAAGCGAAGCTCGAGACCAGCCGCTCGATCTGCTGGGCAATCGGGTCGAGGCGCGCTAGGATCTCGGCGTCCTCCGGGATGGCGACGTCGTTGTCGGCGAAGTCGATGCCGGCTTCGAGCAGCGCGATCGCGTCGACCAACCGGCTCTTGAGCGGCGCGATGCGCTTGGAAACCGAGCCTTCGGCCTGCTGCGCCGCGATGCGGGCCTGGTAAAGAGTGGTGGCCTCGATCAGATCGCGGACCGCCTCGGCCTGCGGCAGATCGATGCGGCCGTTAACAAACGCGCGCAGCGTGAATTCGCCGGGTTCGGCCAGGCGCGCGCCCTCCTCGCAGGCGCGCTCGAGGGCGTGGCGCAAGACGACCGGCGAGCCGTGGCAGGAGATCTCGACCACGTCTTCGGCGGTGTAGGAGCGCGGCCGCTCGAAGAACGTCACCACCACCTGGTCGATAGGCTGCCCTTCGGCGTCATGCAGTTCCGCCAGCAGAGCGGTCCAGGCCTTCCACTCGGGAGGCTTGCGGAAGCGCAGAATCCGCTCCGCGATTGCGCGGGCCTCGCCGCCCGAGATGCGGACGACGCCAAGCCCGCCGCGGCCCGGCGGCGTTGAAATGGCGACGATCGTGTCGTGGCCGTTCAGGGACACTCACCAACGATTATCGCGAAGCCGCGCGCTGCTTGATCTGGCCCAGCAGCAGCTCAACCTGCCCGGTGGGAATCCGAATCTCGCCCACCAGGAGGACCGCCAGCCGGCCCGCCCCGGCATCCGTGAACTCCGCGCTGCGGATGGCGGCGTAGCTCTGCGCGGCCGGCGGCAGCGCGGCGGTCAAGTTGGCGGCGCCCTTTTCCAAGGCGGATTCGAGCGACGTGCGGATCTTCTGGCGCAGCGTTTCGCCAAGAGATCCGGAGCGGAGCATCTCGCCGAGCGATCCATCCGCCTCGATCTCGCCGACCTCCGGCTCCAGCTTCACGGTGCTGTTCCCCTCGACGGACGGGGTGATCTTCACTTTGACCTGGGCGTCGCCGCCGGCGAGCCGCTTGGTCATCTGCTTGCCCAACGCCTTCACGCAGGCCCAGCGTTCGTAGTGCAGCCGGACGGTCAGCAGGCTGGCGGGATCGGCGGGCACGAGCGTCGCGTCTTGGATGGCGATGCGGTCGCCGCAGCGGTCCGAGCGGTCGAGTTGGGCGCGCAGCAAGGCGGTCATGCTGGTGGCCTGGAGGTCCGTCAGATCGGCGGTCAGCCTGAGCCGGAACACCTCCTCGCCGCCGCCGTGCGAAACGCGGGAGATACTGCCGGATGCCGTGATGGCGACCGGCTGGTTATCGATTTGGAACGAGCTCCGCACGGGCGGGATAGCCAGCGTCAGATCCTGCGCCCCCGCCGGCGAAACGGCGAGGAGCAAGGCGTAGATCAGCGGCGGATGGCGCATACAGGAGGAGACGCGCGCGCAACCCCCGGAGGTTTCGGGCGGCTGCCCGATAATGAGAGCAGTGAAGACTACGGTGGAGATTCCGGACGCCCTCTACCGGCAGGTCAAAGCTGCCGCCGCGCGGCGTGGCGTGTCTTTTCGGGAATTCCTTACCGAAGCGCTGAGGGAGCGGCTCCGGCCGATGAGAGCATTTGGCGGTCTGCGCGATCTTCATCGTGAGACCAAGCGCGTCGAGCGCTCCATCGAGGAGGCATTCGAGCGCGTCGACGAAGAGGATTGGCGGTGATTCTCAAACGCCCTGTCCGCGTTTGCCGATGGGGACGCGAAGCTGCTGCGCCTCGTCGAAAACGAGACGGACCTCTCCCTTGCCGTGATCGTGCCGGGCGAGTATCTCTACGGCGTTCGCCAGTCGCGCCATCAGGCGCGCTACGAGCAGTGGATGGGTGAGGTCCTTCCGCTTTTAGATCTGCTGGCAGTCGAAGAGGAAACGGCCCGGCACTACGCCGGCATCCGCCACGAACTGAAAGCCGCCGGACTGCCGATCCCGAGCAATGACCTGTGGATCGCCGCGCTGGCACGGCAGCACCGGTTGCCAGTCGTCAGCCGCGACCGCCATTTCGAGGCGGTGAAAGGGATTCGGCTGCTGACCTGGTGAGTCGGCTGCGCTCGGTGGCAGCGGGCGGTTGCCAGCGACAGTCTGCTCCGCTTCGTGTCTGCCGGCCCGCGCCCGTGATAGAATTCCAGCCGGCGCCAAGTATGCGATCGCGTTCGAGGGGTCTCATAGTGCTTCTGCTGTGTCTGGGATGTCCCTCTCCGGGCCGGGCCGACGTCGGTCTCCCCATGGTTTTCGTTGAATGGCCGCTATTGCTTCTCGCTCTGGCGCCCGTCATCCTGATCGAGTCCATGGTGTACCGCCGACAGCTAGGGATCACCTACTGGAAGGCGCTTTATCCCGCGGGCATCGCGAATCTGGTTTCCACCCTGGTTGGGTATCCGCTCGCATGGATCCTGCGCCTGGCCGGACTATTCGTGCTGGTGTATCCGCTGGCGGACGTGGTCAAGCCATCAGGCACATCCATGAACCCGGCCTGGACGCAGGTGCTGACCGCGTTGGCGTATTCTGCCTGGCTCCCTCCTGGGCGGAAGAGGCTATGTGGATGTTGCCGGCGGCCTCCTTGGTGGGCTTGGTTCCAGCGTACTTCGTTTCGGTCTACGTTGAGGCCTGGGTACTCAGACGGCTCATGAAGGGCGAAGATCGCCGCACGATCCGGACTCTCTCTTATAAGGCGAACCTGGCGAGCTATGTCTTCCTCGCGGCCTGCGCGGTTTTCATGCTCGTTCGTTTGGCGACACGCGGATAAGGCGGCTGCCTCACACCTGCAGCACGTCGTCGTCCTTCGCCACCAGCGAATAGAGCACCGGCGAGAGGAAGACCGACAGCAGCAGGCGCGAAGCCAAACCGCCCACGATCACGATGGCGAAGGGCTTCTGGGAATCGCTGCCGATGCCCGTGGACATCGCCGCGGGCAGCAGGCCGAAGCAGGCCACCAGCGCCGTCATCATGATGGGACGCAGGCGCAGCAGCGCGGCCGCGTGCGTGGCCTCGACGATGTCGCGGCCCTCCAGGCGCAGCTTGTTGATGAACGAATAGAGGATCACGCTGGTCTGCACCGCCACGCCCATCAGCGCCACGAAGCCCAGTCCCGAGGACACGCTGAAGTTCATCCCGGTCAGCTTCAGCGCCAGCAGGCCGCCTACCGGCTCGGTCATCAGCACGCTGATCACGATGACCACCGGGAACTTCAGATTGCCGTACAGCGCGAACAGGATCACCAGGATCAAGAGAACGGTCAGCGGGAGGATGACCGCCATCTGCGTGCGCGCCGTCAGGTACTCCTTGTACTCGCCGCCCCAGTCGAACGTGTAGCCGATGGGCAGCTTGACGGCAGAGGCCACCTTGCCGCGCGCCTCGCCCACGGCGCTCGCCAGGTCCCGCCCCTCCACGCTGTACTGAACCCCGATGTAGCGTGAGTTGGCCTCGCGGTAGATGAACGACGCGCTGTTCTCCACCTGCACGGTGGCGAACTGGCTGAGCGGCAGGTTCTGGCCGTCCGGCGTGGCGACGAGCAGGTTCTGAATGGCCTGCATGTCGCTGCGGTACTTCTCGTCCATCCGCACCACCAGGTCGAACTGCTCTTCGCCCTGGATCACCTGCGTGGCCGCCTTGCCGCCCAGGGCCGCCTCGACCAGCGCGTTGATATCGGCTACGTTCAGGCCGTAGCGGGCGATCTTCTCGCGGTCCGGCACGATGGTGAGGCTGGGCTGGCCCAGTTCCTGCACGATGACGATGTGCGTGATGCCGGGCACTTGGGAAATCGTGTGCTGGACCTCGCGAGCCTTCTGCTCGAGCATGCTCAGATCGGTGCCGAAGATCTTCACCGCCAGCGAGCTCTTCAGCCCGGTCTCCGCCTCGTCCACCGCATCCTCGGCCGGCTGCGTGTAATTGAAGATCACGCCGGGGAATGCGGCCAGCTTCTTGTGGATCGCCTCGATCAGGTCCGGCTTGTTGCGGATGGAGCCCTGCCACGCCGCGTCGCGATAGGGTTTGAGCCCGACGTAGAACTCGTTGTTGAAGAACCCGGTCGGATCGGTTCCGTCATCCGGGCGCGCCAGCTCGTTGCCGACCAGCGTGACCTGCGGGAAACTCCGCAGGATGTCTCGAATCTGGGGCGAGAGCTTGGTGGCCTCTTCGAAGGAGATGGTGTAGGGCGTGGTGGCGCGGACCCACAGAGCGCCCTCGTCGAGATGCGGCATGAACTCGGCGCCGATCGAAGGGATGAGCGCCAGCGCCGCGCCCAGCACACCCAGGCACACGAGGACGGTGGCCCAGCGGAAGCGCAGGCAGACGTCCAGCAACCACCCGTAGGCCGAGCGGATGGCCTCGTAGACGCGAACCCTCGGCTCGTGGACGCGATGCAGAACGAAGGCACACAGGACGGGAAGCAGCGTCAGCGTGCAGATCAACGCGCCGAGTAGGGCGAACGCCATGGTGTCGGCCATGGGCTCGAACAACTTGCGCGAGGGGCCGGTGAGGGCGTAGATGGGCAGGTATCCGGCGATGATAACCGCGATGGCGTAAAAGATCGGCCGCTCGACGTCGTGCGCCGCGGCGCGAATCACGTCGATCGCGCGGTACTGCTGCCCCTCGCGCGCGGCCAGCTCGCGGAAGATGTTCTCCACCATCACCACCGCGCCATCGACAATGATGCCGAAATCGATCGCCCCGATCGAGAGCAGGTTGGCGGGGATGTGCCGCCAGTCCAGGCAGATGAACGAGAACAGCAAGGCGAAGGGAATCGTCGCCGCCACGATCAGCGCGGTGCGCACGCTGAACAGGAACAGCCCCAGGATGATCAGCACCAGCACCATGCCGCGCAGCAGGTTGCCCTCGACGGTGCGGGTGGTCTCTTCCACCAGCGCGCTGCGGTCGTAGAACGGAACGATCTTGATGTCGGGCGGCAGCACGTGCTGGTTGAGGTCCGCGGTCATATCCTCCACGCGCTTCAGCACCACCTGCGCCTGCTCGCCCACCCGCATGAGGATGACGCCCTCGACGGCGTCGTCCTGGCTCATGTAGCCGAATTGGCCGAGGCGCGGGGCGTGGCCGATCTCCACCTTCGCGACGTCCTTCACGTAGATCGGAATGCCGCTCCGCTCCGCCAGCACGATGTTGCCGATGTCCTGGACGTCGCGGACCAGGCCCAGGCCGCGAATGTAATAAAATTGCCCGCCCTGCGAGTAGAAGCCGCCGCCCGCGTTCGAGTTGTTGGCGCCCAGTTGCTGCAGGATCAGGGGAACGCTCACGCCGTAGGCGAACAGCTTGTTCGGGTCGAGAACGACCTGGTACTGCATCACCGTGCCGCCGAAGCCGGAATCGTCGGCCACGCCTTCAATGCTGCGATAGCGGCGTTCGAGCACCCAATCTTCGATGGTCTTCAGGTCTTGCGGCGTCCGATCCGTGCTTTGAAGGACGTAGCGGTAGATCAGGCCGCTGGGGCTGAACAGCGGTTCAATGCCGGGCGTTACGCCCTGGGGCACGTTAGCATTGGCCATGCGCTCGAAGGCCTGCTCGCGCACGAAGTAGGGATCGGCGTCGTACTGGAAGTTCATCTGCACCGACGAGAGGCCGTAGAGCGAGATCGAGCGCAGCGCCTCCAGCCTCGGAATTCCGTTCATCTCCACTTCGAGCGGAATGGTGATGAGCCGCTCCACTTCCTCGGCCGCGTGCCCCGGCCACTGGCTGACGATTTCGACGTGCGGGGGCGAGAGATCCGGATAGGCGTCGATGGGCAGCTTCGAGAATGCCCAGGCGCCCCAGAACATGAGGGCGATCGAGGCCACGACGACCAGGAACCGCTGGGCCAGCGCGAAAGAGACGATGCGGGCAATCATAGGGTGGAGTGGACGCTTCGCAACGGCGTGGCGCGGGCTTCAGCCTGCCGTGTCGGCACTCGTGCCGACACACCCTGGCGTCGAGATGAGTCTCGACGCGGCACGCACGAGTGCGTGCGCCACAAAGAACTGCTTGGACATGAGTTCTCGGTCATAGCGCTAATCCGGGCTGGTGATGAACCCCAGAAACAGGCTGCCTTCCGAGACGACCTGTTCCCCTTCGTGCAGCCCGCTCACGATCTCCGCCAGGCCATCCTGCTGGCCGTCCACCGCGACCAGGCGCTGGGCGAATGCGCCGGGCCGCACCTCCACGTAGACGAAGGGCTCATTCTGAGCGTTGTGGAGGAGCGCCGACACCGGCGCCACCACAACGTTCCGCGTGGTTCGGGTGCGAATCACCGCGTCCAGGAACATGTCTTTCTTCAGGACTCCGCCCGGGTTCCGCGTCACGATGCGGACAGGCGTGGTGCGCGTAGCCGGGTCGAGCATGGCGCCGATGTACTCGACCGTGCCGTGGAAAACCTCGCCCAGCGACGGGTTGGTCTCCTGCACCGAATCGCCGACGCGGACCGACGGCAGGTCGCGGTCGAAAACGTGCCCCTGGACCCAGACGGTGGAAACGTCGCTGATGACGAAACAGGTGGTGGCGCCGGCCTGGATCAACAGGCCGGGCGAAACCAGCTTCTGCACCACCACGCCCGCGATGGGCGAGCGCACGGCCAGTTGCGGGCTGATGGCGGCGCCGGCGCGCTGGGCGGCCTCGATCTCCGGCTCGGTGATCCCGAAGATCTTGAGTGCTTGCAGGCTGTTCTGAACGTCGGTGACGGCGTCGTTGAAATCCGACTCGGCGCCTTCGTAATCCTTCTCCGCGATGGCGTGGTGAGCCAGCAGGTCCGCGCTCCGCGTGAGCGTCCGCTGCGCCAGGTCCTGGTGGATGCGCGCGTGCTTGTAGGTTGCGATGGCGTTGGTGACGTCAGGGCTGTTCACGTACAGCAACGGCTGGTTTTCGGCGACCGCGTCCCCAGGCTCGGCGACGATGCGCACGATCGGCCCGCTCACCTGCGTGATGGCCGGGGTGGTACGGTTGTTGTTCCAATCGACGGTCCCGGTGGTGCGGACGGTGTTGGTCCACGCGGCTTTCCGGACGGCGGTGACTTTCAGATGGGCCAACTGCTCGCGCGGCACGGTCAGCAGGCTGGGTTGGGCGGTGTCCGCCGATGCCGGCGAACTGGCCGCCGCCGGCCGTGGGCCGCCGCAGCCGGCGAGCGAAAGCATCGACGCAACAACAGCGATCGCCAGGGCGCTTCCCCTGGGGCGCGTAAGTGTCAACACAAATCTCCCTATACAGTTGGATTATCGCAGGTCCGCAAGAGGTTACATCTATCTGGCGCGCGCCAGCAGCAAGAGGAGTGCGCCGCCGAGTTCCAGGGCTGCCAACACGTAGAACAGAACGCGGACCTTCGGCCACAGGAATACTGGCAGTTCGTCCGACAGCCTGTCTGGCAGCGTCTGGGTCAGGCGGGGTGGCGGCGGTTCGGAGGCGCTCCTCTCCCAGCGGTACGACAGCCAGATGCCGCGAACATTGGCCAGCAGCAGCGCGAGGAAGATGATCCGCACGACGTTGAAACCCCAGACCAATCCCCCGACCAGGTAGGCGCCAAACACGCAAACGGCCGCCACCCGGCTTCTCTGGCGGACGCCGACCCCTCCCAGGAAGAAGAAGACCGCATCGAAGACCCCCACCAGCACCTGTCTAGTGAGGATGCACCACACCAGCGTGATCACCGCCACCAGGAAGCAGATCCAGAACCCCTGTGTGGTGACAGTATCCAGGTCGACGTCGTTGCGGATCGTAGGCCAGAACAAACTCTTGAACCGGCTTTCGCTCCGCGGAGTGGAATCGGACAACCCGAGCGTCTGCATGTCCGTGCGATTCTACCTGTTTCCGTTCCGCGGCGCTGGCCTCTCGCTTCGCGCTAAACTAGCGGGCGATGCTCTCCCGATTGGTCTGGGTAACACTTTTTGCCGGCGCTGCGGCGCTGGCGCAGCAGGACGCCGCGAATCCACAGAACGCGCTGGTGCGCGACATCCTCCGCGAACTCATCGAAACCAACACCACGCACTCGACCGGCAGCACCGGCTTGGCCGCCGAGCGGATGGCCGCGCGATTGCGCGCCGCGGGCTTTCCCGCCGCCGACATCCAGATCCTGGGACCGCGCCCCGAGCGCAACAATCTGGTGGCCCGCATTCACGGGACCGGCCGGCGGAGACCGATCCTGCTCATCGCCCACCTGGACGTCGTCGAGGCGAACCGCGCCGACTGGACCACCGACCCCTTCCAGTTCGTCGAGAAGGACGGCTACTACTACGGTCGCGGCAGCAGCGACATCAAGGAGGGAGACGCCATCCTGGTGTCGAACTTCATTCGCTGGCACAAGGAGAACTACCGGCCCGACCGGGACCTCATCATGGCGCTCACCGCGGACGAAGAGGGCGGCTCGGAGAACGGCATCGCCTGGCTGCTCGCGAACCGCCGCCAGTCGATCGACGCCGGCTATTGCATCAACCTGGACGGCGGCGGCCTGGAAGTCAAGGGTGGGCGAAAGCTGCTCAACGAGGTGCAGTACAGCGAGAAGGGATTCTTGACTTTCATCATCGAGGCCAAGGACAAGGGCGGCCACAGCTCGGTTCCCCGGAAGCGCAATGCGATTTACGAGCTCTCGGAGGCGCTGGTCCGGCTGAGCGGTTTTGAATTCCCGGTGATGCTCGACGAAGGCCGCCGGGCGTACCTCCGCGCCGTGGCGATAGGGACGGGCGGCAAGACCGCCGGCGCCATCGCTAGGCTGCTCGCAACAGAGCCGCCGGACCCCGCGGCCGTGCGGATGCTCTCCGAGAGCCCGGATCTGAACGCCGAACTGCGCACCACCTGTGTGGCCACCATGGTGCAGGCCGGCCATGCCGAGAACGCGCTGCCCCAATCCGCCCGCGCCACCGTGAACTGCCGCATCCTGCCCGGGCAGGTGCCGGAAGAGGTCGAGCGCACGCTGCGCGGGGTGATTGCCGACGACGCCATCACCGTGACCACCGCTCCCGACAGCCCGATAGGCGAGGTCGGCAGCCCGCCGTCGCCGCTCAATCCGGAAGTCATGGAGGCGACCAAGGCCGTGACCGAATCGATGTGGCCGGGCGTGCCCGTGGTGCCGGTCATGAGCCGGGGAGCGAGCGACGGCCGCTTCCTGCGCCGCGCCGGCATGCCGGTCTACGGTATTTCCGGGATCGCCGAGGACCAGGACGACATCCGCGCCCACGGCAAGGACGAGCGCGTCGGCGTCACCGCCGTGTTCGAGGGCCGCCAGTTCGTTTACCAACTGGTGAAGGCGCTGGCGAGCCAGTAGCCCTACGCCGTTTGCGTCTCGGCCAGCGATTCCAGGCCCAGGGCCTTCACCTCGTGTGCCCGCATGAGGTATTTCTGGACCTTGCCGTTGGCGGTCATGGGGAAGGCGTCGACGAAGCGGATGTGCTCGGGGATCTTGAAGTACGCGATCTGCCCGCGGCAGAAGTTGCGAATCTCTTCCGGCGCCACCGCGAGGCTGGGCTTCAGCCGGACCCACGCCGCCACACGCTCGCCGAGCCGCTCGTCGGGGATGCCGAAAACGTAAACGTCGGAGACGGACGGGTGCTCGCGCAGGAACTGCTCGACCTCGAGCGGGTAGACCTTTTCGCCGCCGCGGCTGACCATGTCTTTAGCGCGGCCCGTGATCCGGAAGTAGCCGTCAGGCCGCATGGTGGCCAGGTCGCCCGAGTGCAGCCAGCCCTCGGAATCGATGGCGTCGGCGGTGCCTTCGGGGTTATTGTCGTAGCCTTTCATCACGGCAAAGCCCCGCACGCAAAGCTCCCCTTGCTCGCCTACCGGTACCGTCGCTCCGGTCGCAACATCGACCAGTTTGATCTCCGTGTCGGGCAGAGGGCGGCCCACGGTGGTGACGCGGGTTTCGACGCTGTCGTCGGTGGCCGACATCACCGTCACCGGCGAGCTCTCCGTCTGCCCGTAGCAGATGGTCAGCTCGCGGCAGTACATCTCGTTCACCACGCGCCGCATCAGGTCGATGGGGCAGGGCGATCCGGCCATGACGCCGGTGCGCAGCGAGCTCAGATCGAACTCGGCGAAGCGCGGGTGCTCGAACTCGGAGATGAACATGGTGGGCACGCCGTACAGCGCCGTGCAGCGCTCCTCGTGCACCGCTTCGAGCGTGGCCAGCGGATCGAATTGCGCCGACGGGAGCACCAGCGTGGCGCCCGAGGTCAGCGCCACCATGACCCCGATCACGCAGCCGAAGCAATGGTAGAGCGGCACCGGCGCGCAGATGCGGTCGCCCGCGCCGGCCTTCAGCCGTTGGCCAATGAACAGCCCGTCGTTGACCAGGTTGCGGTGGGTCAGCAGCACGCCCTTGGGAGAGCCGGTGGTGCCGGAGGTGTACTGAATATTGACCACGTCCTGGGGGGTTGCTGGCACGGCCGGAAACTCCACGCCGCCGTCCAGCATCCGCTGCCACTCGCCGCTTTCGAGCAGGACGGTCGATTCCAGCGCCAGTCCTCCCGCGTGCCGCGCCTCGTTGAGAATCCGGACGTAGTTGGCGCGGCGGTCCGCTTCGTGCAGGAACAGCAGGCGCACCCGCGAGCGATCGAGCACGAAGCGCAGGTCGTGCGCCCGGTAGGCCGGATTGATGTTGACCAGGATGGCGCCGATGCGCGCCGCCGCAGCCTGCAAATAGACCCATTCGGCACAACTGGTGGACCACATCCCAATGCGGTCGCAGGGCCGGATGCCCAGGCCCCACAGGCCGCGCGCGGTGCGGGCGACCTCCTCCTGGAGCTGGCGGTAGGACAACCGCAGCCCCTGGTGCCGGGAGACGAGCGCGTCCCCGTCGGGGTACAGCGCCGCCGTATCGTCGAGGACCTGCCCGATGGTTTTCTCGATCGGGGCGATCTCAGGGCCGCGTGCGTAGCTCAGCATGTTGGGTCACAAACCTACCCACTCTAACACGAGAAAGCCGACAGGCCGGAGGCCTGTCCCACGTCTCTGTCCGAAGCCTATTCGCAGCGCAGCGCCGTTACCGGATCCACTCCGGCCGCACGGCGCGCGGGGACGTAGCCCGCCAGCGCGGCCGAGGCCACCAGCAGCAGGGTGAAGCCGGCAAAGACGGTCCAGTCGAGCGCGACGACTCCTAGAACGGCGCTCGACATCACGCGCGTCAACAGGATCGCCGCCGGAAGCCCGATGGCGAGCCCGGCCAGCGCCAGTCTGACGGCCTGGCCCACCACCAGCTTCAGCACATCCCGCGGCGCTGCGCCGAGCGCCAGGCGCACGCCCATCTCCTGCGTTCGCCGGGCGGCCGAGTACGCAATCACGGCGTAGGTCCCGGACAAGGCAAGCACCAGCGCCAGGACCGCGTAGATGGCCATCGATTGCGCCGAGATGCGCACCCCGGACATCTGGTCCGCCAGGTTCTGCTCCACGCTCTTCACTTCGTAAACCGGCTGGCTGCGGTCGAGCTTCCCGATCTCGGCGCGCGCCGCCGGCACCGCTTTGAGGGGATCGCCGTGCGTTCGCACCAGGATCTCGGCCGTCCGCCCCGGACCCTGGCTGAAGGACGTATAGACGCGGGAAATGGGGATGTCTCTGAACCATTCACGCTCATCGCCCGCCACGCCGACTACGGTCAGCCACGGTGATTGCGGGCCGTTCAGGCGGATGCGCGCGCCCACCGGATTCTCGCCGCGCGTGGTCCAGTAGTGGCGCGCCACTTCCTCGCTCACCACGGCCACAGGCTGGGTATCCGCCCCATCCCGTGCCTCAATGGGCCGCCCATGCCGTACCGGCTGCTCCATGGTGCGGAAATAGTCCGCGCCGACTGGCATCACCGAGGGCAGCGACTCTGAACTCTCCGGCGCCGGCCGCCCCTCCACCTCAAATCCGGTCATGCTTCGTCCGGCTCCCCGGATCGAGGCCGCGCGCACCGCGGGCGCCGTTTCGAGCCGCTCGCGCAGGTTGTCGTAGAACGAACGCTGCTGGGCCGCATCCGGATACCGCGTCTCCGGAAGCGTCGTGCTCATGGTCAGCAGATTGGCGGGATTGTAGCCGGGGCTGGTCGTGGCCATGCGTCCGAAGGTCTTTACCATCAGCCCGGCGCCCACCAACTGGATCATCGCCATGGCCACTTCGACCACCACCAGAGTGTTGCGCAGCTTGTGACGATCGGCGCTGGCGGCTGTCCGGCCACCCTGCTTCAGCGCCTCGTTCACGTTGCCTTGTCCCCAGGACTGGAACACGGACCCCAGGCCGCACAGTAAGCCCGTGACAAGGGAGGCGACCAGCGCGAAGGCGATCACAGGGCCGTCCACCCTAATTTCCCGCAAACCGGCGACCCACTTGCGAACCTCCGCGGGAACTCTCATGTTCATCGTGCCCACGTCCCAGTACGCCAGGCAGACGGCGAGCGCTCCGCCCGCGAGTGCAACCAGGAGCGCTTCGATGAGCAACTGTCGCGAGATCCGCCATCGGCTCGCTCCCAGCGCCGCACGCACCGCCAGTTCCTTCGCGCGCGCCGTGCTGCGGGCCAGTTGAATGTTGGCGACGTTGGCGCACGCCAGCAGCAGCACGAACGTGGAGGAGCACATCAGGATGATCACGAAGCGGTCGGTCATTTCGTTGGTTACATCGAGCAGGCGCAGGATCGTTGCGGCGCGGCCCTTGTTGCTCAACGGGTATTGGCCTTCCAGTCGCGTGGCGACGGTGCTCAGCTCCGCCCGCGCCTCGTTGAGCGAGACGCCGGGTTTGAGCCGCCCCATCACCTGAAGGTTGCGGACACCACGCTCCGAGCGCTCCTGCGGCGAAAGAGCCAGCGGAGCCCAGACGTCCGTGGCCAGCGGAAAGTCGAAGTCCTCCGGCATCACGCCCACCACTGTGAACACTCGGCCGTCGAGCGTGACGGTGCGTCCCACCACGCGGCGGTCGGATGCGAAGCGGCGCTGCCAGAAGCCGTGGCCCAGGACGACAACCTGGTCGTGTCCGGGCTCCGCTTCGGCGCGGGCGAAACCGCGCCCTAGCTCCGGGGCCATTCCCAATAGCGAAAAAAACTCCGGCGTCACCGCGTAGCCCTGCAAGCGCTCGGGATCGTCCACGCCGGTGAGGTTCACATCCCACCAGCGGAACGCCGCGACGTGCTGGTACGAGTGGACCTGCTCCTTCCAGTCCAGGAAATTGGCCGCCGAGACCGAATCGCGTTCCGTGCGGCTCTTCGCGGGGGTCTCCCAGAGCGTTACGATCCGGTTCAGGTCCTGGAACGGCAGCGGACGCAGCACCATCGCCTTGAGGGAGATGAACGCGGCAGTGTTGACGCCGATGCCGATCCCCAGGGCCAGCACCGCAATCGCCGTGGCGCCGGGACTCTTCAGCAGCAACCGGAAACCGTAGCGTATATCGTCGAAGAAGCGAATGCCGTTGAACATGAATGCCTGCCTTCGAGAGATTATTGCATGTGCCGTGCCACGGCCGATCCTATTCCAAATCAAAAGGATGCAAGCCCATTCGGAGATGCCTGTGTCCGATTCTGGGACGCAGCATCTCGGGACTGGGACTTGTGGGGCGGGTCTCCAGACCCGCCGCTGCCGGACCCGGAGGACCGCCCCGCGGTGCATACTACAAAAGATGACTCAAGCTTCCGAGGTCTTCGAACTTCCGATCCTGGTCGAGGCGGCGGATATCGACGAATTGGGGCACGTCAACAACGTCACCTATCTGCGCTGGGTCCAGGACGCCGCGGTGGCGCATTGGAGAGCCAGGGCGCCCGCCGCCGATCAGGCGAAGCTGTTCTGGATTGTTCTGCGGCACGAGATCGACTACAAGCAGCCGGCCCGTCTCGGCGACACTGTCGTCGCCAGGACCTGGGTCGGCGCCGCCAGCCGGCTCAAATTCGAACGCCACACGGAAGTGCTGCGCGAGTCCGATGGGCGCCTGCTCGCCAAGGCGCGCACCCTGTGGTGCCCCATCGATGCCGAGACCGGCAAGCCGGCCAGCGTCAGCCCGGAGGTCAGGGCCAGTTTCTCCGTGGACGCCTCGCTAGAATAGCGACTGGGGGGTGGTCCCGACATGAACACCCGGCGGATGGAGGAACTGCGCAAGCGGCGCGCGGCGGCGGAGGCGGGGGGCGGCCCGGAGCGCCGCGAGCGGCAGCACTCGGAAGGCAAAATGTCGGCGCGCGAGCGCATCGAGCTTCTCCTCGACGAGGGCACTTTCGAAGAGCTCGACAAGCTGGTCCGCCACCGCTCGCGCGATTTCGGCATGGACGAGCAGGTCATCGACGGCGATGGCTTCGTCACCGGCTGGGGCCTCATCCACGGCCGCCTCACTTACGTCTTCGCGCAAGACTTCACGGTCTTCGGCGGCTCGCTTTCGGAGGCCAACGCGCAGAAGATTTGCAAGGTCATGGATCTGGCGCTGAAGAACGGCGCGCCCCTGGTGGGACTCAACGATTCGGGCGGCGCGCGCATCCAGGAAGGCGTGGTATCGCTGGCCGGCTACGCCGACATTTTCCTGCGCAACACGCTGGCCAGCGGCGTGGTTCCGCAGATCTCGGCCATCATGGGCCCCTGCGCGGGCGGCGCCGTCTACTCGCCGGCCATCACGGATTTCGTATTCATGGTGGACCGCACCAGCTACATGTTCGTCACCGGGCCCGACGTGATCCGCACCGTCACCCACGAAGACGTCACCAAGGACAAGCTGGGCGGCGCCGTGACGCACAACACCGTGAGCGGAGTGGGCCACTTCATCGCGCCCGACGACGCCGAGTGCCTGCGCATGATCCGTGCGCTGCTCGCTTACCTGCCGCAGAACAACCGCGACGACACGCCGCGCCGCGAGTGCACGGACCCGATCGATCGCCAGGACCCGCAGCTCGACACGATCATTCCCGAAGATTCCACGCTGCCTTACGACATCAAGGACGTGATCCTGCGCGTGGTGGACGAGGGCGAGTTCTTCGAGGTCCACGAGCATTTCGCGAAGAACCTGGTGGTGGGCTTGGCCCGGCTCGACGGGCGCCCCGTGGGCATCGTGGCCAACCAGCCGGCGCACCTGGCGGGTTGCCTCGACATCGATTCCTCGGTCAAGGGAGCGCGGTTCGTGCGCTTCTGCGACAGTTTCAACATCCCGCTCGTGACCTTCGAGGACGTACCCGGGTTTCTGCCGGGAACCGGGCAGGAATTTGGCGGCATCATCCGGCACGGCGCCAAGCTGCTCTACGCTTACGCCGAGGCCACCGTGCCGAAAATCACCGTGATCGCACGCAAGGCTTACGGCGGCGCTTACTGCGTCATGGGATCGAAGCAGATCCGCACGGATATCAACTTCGCCTATCCCTCGGCCGAGATCGCCGTGATGGGGCCGGAGGGTGCGGTGAACATCGTCTACAAGCGCGAGATTGCGGCGGCGGCCGATCCGGATGCGGTGCGCCGCGAAAAGATCGCGGAGTTCCGCGAGCGCTTCGCCAGCCCCTTCGTCGCCGCCGAGCGCGGCTACATCGACGCCGTGATCGAGCCCCACGAAACCCGCCCCCGCCTGATCCGAGCCCTGCGCATGTTGGAGAACAAGGTGGACACCATGCCACGGAAGAAGCACGGGAACATGCCGCTGTGAGGGGCGCCGTCAGCCGTCAGCACGCCTACGGTTGGCGTGGTATGGTTCTTGGTATGGCAACCGTGAAGATCACCATCACTCTCGAGCGCGATCAGGTCGAAGCAATTCGGGCGCTGGTCGCGGCCGGACAAGCGGCCAACGTTTCCGGCTTCGTGAAGCATGCCGTTGGAACCGCCCTTTTGGACGCGGCGGGATGGAAAGAGATGCTCCAGGAAGCGCTGCAAGAGACGGGCGGCCCCCTGACGAACAGGGAGCGTGCGTGGGCCGACGCGCTGCTCCCTCCCCAGGGGCGGAAGCGAGGTCCCAGAAAAAGGAAAGCAGCGTGAACGGGATCGTTTTCGACGCCGGTGGATTGATCGCGCTGGACCGGAGCGATCGGCGCGTGCTCGCGCTTCTCGCTCGAGCCGCCGAACGCGGCATGCGGATCACAATACCCGCGATGGCCTTGGCACAGGCCATTCGTTACCCTGCGCGGCAGGCTCGCCTGTCCCGGCTGATTCGACAGGCGGGCACGGATCTTGTTGCGCTCGACGGACGGGACGCGACGGCCGTCGGGCTCTTGCTGGCCCAGACGGCGACGGCCGATATCGTTGACGCCCACGTCGTTGTTTGTGCCCGGAGGACCGGCCCAGTCGTGGTCACCAGCGACGCCGCCGATCTCAGGCGAATCGCTCCTGAGCTGCTTCTGGTGACGATCTGATAGCTCTCCTCACTCGGCCTTCACCACCGCACTGTGCCGGCCCCGCGGCAGACGAAGGACCCAGGCGCCGTCGACCTCTCCGATCAGGTCGAGCCTTTCGTCGCGTCCGTCCAAGGTCAGCCGCACAGGCTTGTGATCGAGCGTCGCCAGCGCCCGCGCGCCGCTGCTATAGACCAGCTCGATGCTGTCCGCCAGGCTGGCCGCGCTCTCGATGGTTCCGTTGAAATCGAGCACGGAGCCGGCCGGCTCGGAGGCGGCGGCAATCGTATGCTCCCCCGGCGGCAACCACACGCGCTCGCGGTCGCGCACCGGCCAGGGGCGCCCATCCACCAAGGCCGCGCCTTCCCATCGCACGCCCACGCCGCGCGGCGACGCAACGACCAGCGTGTCGCCCCGCCGCTCCACGCGGTCCACCGCCGCCGAAGCGGCCGGGAGCAGCGGCAAGTCGGCGGGATCGATCGAGCGCTCGTAGTAGAACATTACGCGGCTGAACGCCCCGGCCGCTGTGTGGAACAGCTCCAGCGCCTCCGCGCCTACCTGCTTGCCGGTCGGGTACGCCTTGTCGCGATCCACGATGTTGATGTCCACTCCCAGGTTCTCCGGGTGGCTGGTGAGCGGAGCGTAACGCCGCGCGATCTCCGCGTAGCGCGCGGGGCCGAGGCCCCACAGCGTGGCCGGGTCCTCCACGATGAACGTCGCCCCGTAGCGGTCGGTCAGCCGCAGCACGCGGGCCGCGTCGGCGCCGATGTTGTCCCGCATGGTGGTGTCGAACCGGTCATCGACGTGCGTGACTACCAGGTCCAGGCCGGGCCGCTCCTGGCGGATCTTGTCGAGCTCGTCGAGCCACTCCCGGTGCAGCCGCTCGATCAGGTCCACGCGATAGTCCAGAAACTCGCGCAAGCGCTTCGGATCGCGCCGGCCGCAGAACAGCTCCAGCGGATCGAAGCCGTGGCTCGCCTGGAATTCGCGGCGCACATCCGGGTTCATGGGCGTGAACTCGGAGAGGTTCTTGACGCCGCTAATGCCGTCGAAGTAGATTTCGGCCAGGTTCACGCCGTCCCAATCGAAGCGCAGCATCATGTCGCGAATGGCGGCGGCAACGGCGCGGTGGCAGTCCGGATTGACCAGGTTCATGAGCAGCCGCCAGTCGACGTGGGCATCCTTGAGCCGCGCGGTCTTTTCCCGCCACTCGGGGTGCTGCTTCCAGAACGCGTCGCTCACGTGCGGTAGCTCGAGCCATGCATACACCAGGATGCCGTGGCGATGGCAGGCCGCGATGAGGTTGCGCAGGTAGTCGTCGCTTTCCGGATGGCTCTCGATGAACGCCCAGGCGCCCGCGTGCAACGCCGAAATGCCCGCCGCGCGCCACTGCCGGGCCATTGCGTCGGGGTCGATGTGGAGGCGGTAGGCGGAATCGAAGAAGGCCCACAGCCGGCGGGATTCGAAAGGCGGCTTGACGCCGAGATCGACCAGCGCCTGCGGCAGGAACGGGAACCGCTCGTATCCGTCGTCGCCGGGCGGGAGGGCCACCCAGAGCACGGCGCCGTGGCCGCGTGCGAGCGTTGCCACCAGCGGCGCGCCCGTCCCGCGCTCGCGGCAGAGCACGTGCGCCGTCTTGGGAACCGTGAAGACGCTGACCCTTGCCGCCGTTTCCCACTTGATGTGCAGATCCGGCTCGCGCTCGTCGCGCACGGAGTGCACCCTGAGCTTCTTCGCGCCCGGGATGAACCCCAAGCTCCGCGCGGCCTCCGAATCGCCATCGAGGATCACGACTGCGCCGCCATCGGCCCGGGCTAGCCACCCCTGCCCCGCCGCGCCTCCGGGGAACACCAGAACGCGCGCCTCCGCTTCCGGCCGCTCGGGCAGACCCAGCGACTGCAACATGGGCGCCCACCCGGCCGCCTCGGCGCCGGCGACATGGTATCCCGGCACCTCGGGCGCCGCAGCCCACAAAGCCGCTGTCGTCAGGATGAGAGCGAGTCGAAGCATGACTTCCCGTTGTAGCATCCCCGTGCCCGGCCGCGCGCGCACACCGCCCCGAACGATCGCGCCCAGCTCATCTGCCAGCGGAGCGACTTATTGAAACCGGAAGCGGCGCGCCACCACGTACCCGACGCCCAGCGCCGCAACGGCCAGCGCGCACACGTGCGGAATCACCGCGGCCGGCGGCGCGCCGAAGTTCACCAGCTTGTGCAGCGCGTCCATGGTCAGGCCGGTGGGAAGAAACAGCGCGAGTTTCTGCATCGATACCGGCGTCACCTCGATGGGCCACCAGCATCCGCCCAGCGCGGCCAGCAGGTTGCTCGCGATCACTCCCAGCCCGATCACCTGCGCCTCGGTGCGCCCGAAGTTGCCCAGCGCCATGCCCAGGGCCGCCGCCAGCGCTCCGTAAGCCGCCAGGACCGCCGCGATCGCCGCCAGGTTCGGTCCCCAATGGACGTGGAACAGCACGCTGCCCGCGATCATCGCGAACGCAATCTGCACCATCCCCAGCACCCACCGCGCGCCCCACTTGCCGAGCGCCACCGCGCCGCGCGACATCGATGACGACGCCAGCCGGCGCAGAATGCCGTTCCGGCGCTCGATGGTCAGCGTCACCGCGCCGCTCGTGAACATCACCAGCAGCGTAAACATCACCATGGTGCCGGGCACCGACTGCTCGAAGCCGATTGGGGGATGAATGCGCTTGCCGGCGGCCTTCACGTCCACTCCCAGCGCGCGCGGCTGCCGGGCCAGCTCCGCGAGCCGTTCGGGCGTGACCGCTCCCGCGATCAGATCCACCCGAACGGTGTTCAGGGTGCGCTGGATGCGGACCCGGTCGTAACTGGCGCCCATATCGTCGCCGACGCGCGTGAAGTGGAGCGTCACCGGCTTCGATGCCAGCGCCGATGCCGTGAAGCAGGCCGGGATCTCGAGCCTGCGCCCATAACCGAGGAACTCCGCGGGAGTCCTGGTGCGCACCACACTGAAATCCCGCGCGCCCAGCCGGGCGATCGCTTCGTCCGCCAGAAACCCGGCGTCCGGTGCGACGCTCACCGCGAGTGTGTCCTTCGCTCCGCCGCGGAAATTGCCCGTGATGGCGCCGAGGAAATAGAAGAAAATCACAGGCATCACGAAAACCCACAGCAGGGTCTCGCGGCCGCGCAGCAGGTACCGCAGGTCCATGCGGGCTAGAAAGAGCGCGTCGCGCAGCATAGGCATAGGGCGCCTCATATCAGGAAACTCCGCCGCAACCGCACCAGCGTCACCGTGAACGCCAGCGCGCTCATGGCCACCAGCCCGGCCAGCGCGGCCGTCAGGCCCGCGGTTTGGACCGAGCCGTCCAGAATCGCCGAAAACTGCGATACCGCCCAGCCGGTCGGCGTCAGCCGCCCCACGGCGGCCATCCAGGCCGGCATGATCTCGAAGGGAAAGAAGCAGCCGCCCACCAGAGCCAGCGGAAACATCACGATATTGCCGAGCATGTTTCCGCCGCGCGGGGTCGACGCGCTCATCGACACCAGCAGCAACAGCAGATAGAACGCCACGCCCGCCAGCATCAGCCACAGAATCGCGGCCGGCAGGCTGGCCACCGGAACGCCGCCCAGCCAGCGCACCGCCGCCAGCCCCGCGCCTGCGATGCCGGCAAACAGCAGCGCCACGGATACCAGTTTGCCCACCAAGAACCCCGCCATCCGCACCGGCATCGCCGCCAGGCGGCGCAACGCGCCGAGCGCCCGTTCCTTCCAGATCTCCCCGGACAGAGCGTTCGCGATCATCCACACGGCCATACAAAGCATGCTGGGGAAAAACAGCGCCGCGAAGCTCTTCGTCCGCTTCTTCTCCGGGATCACGGTGGTCTCCAGGCCGATCGACGGCCCGCCCGCGCCCGACGCGCGCCGTGTGCCGAACATGTCCAGCGTAATCGAGACGGTGTCTTCGATCACCTTGGGCAGTATGGTCTGGCTCGGGTTGGTGAACAACTGCACGCGGAACGGCCCGCCGCGATTGACAGCCTGCGCGAAGCCCGCCGGAATGACGAGAAACGCGGAAGCCTCGCCGCGGTCGATGCGCCGGCGTCCTTCCTCGCGCCGGACCCGTTCGAGCACAAGCATCTTGTCGAGCGGGTCGCGGCGGAATACGCCGGCCACTATCTTGCTTGCGAACGTGTTGTCCTCGTCCGCGATCAGCAGGACGCCCCGCGGCGCCGGATTTCCGCTGCCGCCGAACACTACGTTCATCAGCACTCCCAGAATGAGCGGGATGGCCAGCCAGATGGCGAGTGTGAGCGGTTCGCTGCGCCAGCGGCGCAGGTCTTTGACCACGCTGATCCAAATGAAGTGCATGGCTTATTCCCGAAGCTCCTTGCCGGTGAGCTTGATAAACAGGCTCTCCAGGCTGGGCTGCGTCAGCGTGGTGCCGCGCACTTCGCAGCCCGCGGCCTCGAGCGCCGCGAAGATGGCCGGCAGCTTCCGCGAAGCTTCCACCAGCGAGAGGACCAGCAGGTTCTCCTCCGCTTGCAGCACCTCGATCCGGTCGATGGGCGCGACGGCGGCCCGCGCCGCGGCCGGCTGAAACACGCCCGCCAGGCGCAGCAGATCCCGCTGCTCCAGCATCGACCGCAATTCGGCCAGCGTGCCCGCCGCGATCACCTTGCCGCGATCGACGATGGCCAGCCGGTCGCACAGCGTCTCCGCCTCCTCCATGTAGTGCGTCGTGTAGAGGACGCACGTCCCCGCCTGCGCCTCCGCCCGAACCAGTTCCAGCAGCCGCATGCGGCTCTGCGGGTCCACGCCCACCGTGGGCTCGTCGAGCAGCAGAACTTGGGGCTGGTGCACGATGCCGCAGGCGAAGTTCAGCCGCCGCTTCATCCCGCCGCTGAAGCGCTTCACCGGCTCCCGGGCGCGGTCGGCGAGGCCGGTCAGGTCGAGCACCGTCTGGATCCGCGCGCCGAGCAGCGGGTTGCGCAGGCCTTGCGCTCCTCCCCAGTACTTCAGGTTGTCGATGGCCGACAGCTCCTCGTAAAGCGCGATCTCCTGCGGCACGACCCCCAACGCCCGGCGCGCCGCCATCCCCTCGCGCACCACGTCGTGGCCCATCACGCGGACGCGCCCGGCCGTGGGCTCGAGCAAGCCCGAGATGCAGCCGATGGTCGTGGTCTTCCCGGCGCCGTTCGGCCCCAGCAGCCCGAAAATCTCGCCCGGCCGCGCGGTGAACGAAACCCCGTCCACGGCGATCAGGTCTCCGTAGGTCTTGCGCAGTTGGTCGACTTCAATCATTTGAAACCAGGGTACGCTTGCTTCGGTCGATTTGTTCACTCTCGGCGATGAATCCGCCGGATTCCGGACGAGCGGCGCCGCAGTCGGGATGAGCAGTGCCATCATGGAAGGAAATGCAGCGAAACGCGAGGATAGTCTGGTCGGTTGCCGCGGTCTTGTTCTGCCTGCCCCTGGCGGCCGGCCCGTCCTACGACGGCGCAGCCTTCGAGAAGCGCGTCGCCGCAATCGCCGCGGGCGCGGACGGGGCCGCCCGCCGCGCCGCCATCGCCGCTCAGCTCGATGCCCTGGGCATCCCCTACCGTCTGGAGAATTTCAACGCCGAGGGCCGGACCGGCGTCAACATCCTGGCCTCTCTCCCCGCCGCGCCGGGCGTCGAAAAGGAAATCCTGCTCGGCGCGCACTCCGACCGGGTGGATCTGGGGCAGGGCGCGGTCGACGATGCTTCCGGCGACAGCGCCGTCCTCGAACTGCTGGCCGCCTTCCAGCGCGCGCCGCTCGCGGCCCACCGCCTGAGCGCGGCGTTCTTCGATCTGGAGGAGTTGGGCGCCCTGGGCTCCGAAGCCTTCATCGCCGCTCACCGCAGGAGCCTGCCCGCGATCTACCTCAACTTCGACGTTTTCGCCTACGGCGGCACGCTCTGGGTCGGGTCCGCGAACGACCGCTCGCCCTCCGCGCGCGCCATGCGCGAGGCGGCGGCCGCGTCCCGGTTCCCCCTCGTCATGGGAGCGGACTACCCTCCCGGCGACGATCGCACTTTCCTGGCCGCGAAGGTCGAGACCCTGGGTGTCGCTCTCATTGACGGCGGCGAGATCCGGAGCATTCTCGAGTTCTTTCACGGCCGGCATCCCGACCCCCTGCCCCGCGCCGTCACCATCCTGCACTCGCCCAACGACACGCTCGACAAAATTGCTGGGCCCGACGTGGCGCGCGCCCTGCCGGTGGTCGAGCAGGCCATCCGGCGGATGGACGCCGGGCGGTAGCGCGCTGGTACAATCGGTTCGAGACCCTGGAGGCAAATGAAGCACGCACTTTCCACCCACCTGTTTGTCAACCATCGCCTGACCACGGCCTCGCTCGAGAGAATGCTGCACGCCGGCGTCGAGCAGGCGGAGATCTTCTGCGCCCGCCAGCACTTCGATTACACCAACCGCGCCCAGGTGATGGAGCTCAGCCACTGGTTCAAGGATTCCGAGCTGACTCTGCTTTCCCTGCACGCTCCCATCTACACCGACGACGTGTGGGGGCGCACTGGGCCGAACTCCGTGATCAGCATCACCGAGCCCGTGAAGGCCAAGCGCGTTCTGGTGGTGGACGAGATCCGGCGCGCCATCGAAGTCGCCGAGGTCGTCCCGTTCCAGTACCTGGTCCAGCACATCGGCGTGAGCGGGGAGGAGTACAGCGAACGCGCGGTGGACGCGGCGTTCTCGTCGCTAGAGGAGCTGAGCGTCTTCGCCCGCCAGCGCGGCGTCGAGATCCTGCTCGAGAACATCCCCAACGCACTCTCGACCGCCCAGCGCCTGGTCGAATTCCTGGCGCAGACGCACCTGCACCTGGGCTTCTGCTTCGACGTCGGCCACGCCCATATGGGCGCGGGCGTCGAAGAGGAGTTCGACATCTTGCAGGACCGCATCCGCTCCACCCATGTGCACGACAACAACGGCGAGGAGGACAAGCACATCTGGCCACTGCTGGGCGAGGGCGGGACCATCGACTGGCGCCACGCCATGCAGGTGCTGCGCTCGCGCGAGGACCAGTATCCGCTCTTGCTCGAGCTCAAGGAAGTCCCCGACCGCAAGCACCAGATCGACGACGTGCCGGAAATCTTCGACCGGCTGGAGAGCCTCTAAATGAGAATCACCATCGAGGAGGCGGCCCGGCACACGGGCGAGACCGTCGAAATTCGCGGATGGCTCTACAACCTGCGCCGGTCCGGCAAGATTCTGTTCCCGCAACTCCGCGACGGCACCGGAATCATGCAGTGCGTGGCGCTCAAGAACGCACTCCCGGAGGAGGTCTTCGAGAGCATCAAGAACCTGACCCAGGAATCGTCGATCGCCGTCACCGGCAAGGTGCGCGCCGAGCCGCGCGCGCCGGGCGGAACGGAGATGGACCTGGAAGCCATCGAGGTGCTCGATCGCGTGCCGGAGAGCGATCCCTATCCCATCACGCCCAAGGAACACGGCGTCGACTTCCTGATGGACCACCGCCACCTGTGGCTCCGCAGCCGGCGCCAGCACGCCATCCTGCGCGTGCGGCACGAGGTAATCCGCGCCGTGCGCGATTACCTCGACAACCACGGCTTCACGCTGGTGGATACGCCCATCTTCACGCCCAACGCGTGCGAGGGCACCACCAGCCTGTTCGAGGTGAATTACTTCGACGAGGAGAAGGTCTACCTCACGCAGTCCGGCCAGCTCTATAACGAGGCCACCGCCGCCGCTTTCGGCAAAGTGTACTGCTTCGGGCCCACCTTTCGCGCCGAACGCTCGAAGACGCGCCGCCACCTGACCGAGTTCTGGATGGTGGAACCGGAGATGGCCTACGCCACCCTCGAGGACGTAAAGCAGGTGGCCGAGGAGCTGGTGGCCAGTGTGGTCGGCCGCGTTCTCGAAACGCGACGCACCGAGCTGAAGGAACTCGAGCGCGACGTTACGAAGCTGGAGAGCGTGCAGGCGCCGTTCCCGCGCATTAGCTACGACGACGCGGTGAAGCGCCTCCAGGCCAAGGGCAGCGAGATCCAGTGGGGCGGCGATTTCGGCAACGCCGACGAAACGCTGCTGGGCGAGGATTACGACCGGCCGGTGATGGTGGACCGGTATCCGTCCGCGATCAAGGCCTTCTACATGCAACCCGACCCCGAGCGCCCGGAAGTGGCGCTGGGCGTCGACGTTCTCGCGCCGGAAGGCTACGGCGAGATCATCGGCGGCGGCCAGCGCATCCACAATCTGGAACTTCTGCTGAAGCGCATCGACGAGCAGGGTCTGAAGCGCGCGGATTGGGAGTGGTATATCGACTTGAGGAAGTACGGCACGGTTCCGCACGCCGGCTTCGGCATGGGCATCGAGCGCGTGGTGGCCTGGATCTGTGGCCTCGAACACGTGCGCGAGACCATCGCCTTCCCGCGGATGCTGTACCGGACCAAGCCGTGATGGCGCGCTGACAGTCTATGCGCAAGCCGCACATCGCAATCATCGGGGTGCCGCTCGATTTGGGCGCCGGACGGCGCGGTGTGGACATGGGCGTGTCGGCGGTGCGGTTCGCCAACCTCGGCCAGCGGCTGGCGGACCTCGGCTACATCGTGGAGGACCTGGGCAACGTCGCCGCCGAACAGCCGGAGCGCGTTCCGACCGGTTCCGGCAACGCCCGCTACCTTTCGCAGATCGCGCATACCTGCGCACGGCTGGCCGAGTGCGTTGAGGCGGCGCTGGCCCGCGGCCGCCTGCCGCTGGTGATTGGCGGCGATCACTCCATAGCGGTCGGAACGGTTTCCGGAGCCGCCAAACACATGCGGCGCGCCCGGAAGCGCCTGGGTCTGGTGTGGATCGACGCGCACCCGGACATGAACACTCCCCAGACCAGTCCCAGCGGCAACGTCCACGGCATGCCGCTGGCCTGCATCATCGGAATGGGTCCGCGCAAGCTGACCCACCTCGGCGGCTTCGCTCCCAAGATCGACCCCAAGAACGTGGCGCTGGTCGGCATCCGCGACGTGGACGCGCTCGAAAAGCCGCACGTCAAGGACTCCGGCGTGCGCGCCTTCACCATGCGCGATATCGACGAGCGCGGCATGCGCGCGGTCATGGAAGAGGCGCTCGAAATTGCCAACGCCGGGACCGAGGCCTTCCACCTCTCCCTGGACATGGACTCGGTAGACCCGCAGATCGCGCCTGGCGTCGGCACGCCCGTGCGCGGCGGCCTGAGTTACCGCGAGGCGCACTTGGCCATGGAAATGATCGGCGATTGCGGCCGCATGACTTCGATGGACGTGGTGGAAGTGAATCCGGTTTTCGACGAAGCCAACCGAACCGCGCAGCTTGCGGTCGAGCTGGTCCTTTCTGCGATGGGAAAACGAATTCTATGAGCGATGGCAAGATCCGGGTAGCGGTGCTGTACGGCGGCAGGAGCGGCGAGCATGAGGTCTCCGTCCGTTCCGCCGAGTCCATCATTGCCGCGATGAACCCGGCCCGTTACGAAGTCGGCAGGATCTTCATCACGCCGGACGGCCGCTGGGATCCACGGCCGATCCTGCCGGAGCCGGGCGCCAACCCCGGCATCGACGTGGTGTTTCCGGTGCTCCACGGCACTTTCGGCGAGGACGGCACGGTGCAAGGGCTGCTCGAACTGGCCGGCCTGGCCTACGTGGGCGCTGGCGTGCTGGCTTCGGCGGTGGCGATGGACAAGGAAGTGACGAAGCGCCTGTGCCGCGAGCGCGGTCTTCCGGTAGTCGAATGCGTCATCCTCACGCGCGACGGCCTGTCGGCCGAGAGTGTCGAGCGCGAGCTGGCCTACCCGGTCTTCGTCAAGCCGGCGAACCTGGGGTCGTCCGTGGGGATCTCGAAGGCGCGCAATCGCGAGGAGCTCGAGACAGCCCTGCGCCTCGCGGCCGAGTACGACCGGAAGATCGTGGTGGAGCGCGCAATCGTGGGCCGCGAGATCGAGTGCTCGGTGCTCGGCAACGAGGTCCCGGAAGCCGCTGTTCCCTGCGAGATCCTTCCCTCGCGCGAGTTCTACGACTACGAGGACAAGTACCTCCTCGACCAGGCCGGCACGGTGGTACCCGCCGATCTGCCGCGTGAAACGGCGGAGAAGGTGCGGCGGCTCGCGGTGGAGTGCTACCGCGCCGTCGAGTGCGAGGGGATGGCGCGCGTCGATTTTCTTCTGGAATCCGCCACCTCGCGGGTGTACATCAACGAGATCAACACGATTCCGGGGTTCACCTCCATCAGCATGTATCCCAAGATGTGGGAGGCGGCCGGTCTTTCCTACTCCGCGCTTATCGACCGGCTGATCGAACTGGCGCTGGCGCGGCACGCCGCGCGAAAAGCCACGAAATTCAGCCGGTAGGATGGCCACAAGGGGCCGCTAGACTCGCGGCGCGCGCATCGGCTAGAATCCCAGTGGGGGAGGCGGCTCATGCTGAAGGGGTTCAAGGATTTCCTGCTCAGGGGCAATGTCATCGATCTGGCCGTGGCGGTGGTGATCGGTGGGGCGTTTGGGACGGTGGTCTCGGCATTCGTGAGGGACCTGCTGACGCCTTTGATCGCGGCTATCGTCGGCAAACCCGATTTTTCGGGTCTGGCGTTCGCGGTCAACAACAGCAAGTTTCTGTACGGCGAGTTCATCAACGCCGTGGTGGCATTTCTGCTCGTGGCGACCGTGGTCTATTTCGTGATCGTCGTTCCCATGAAGGCGGTCACGGAGCGGATGAAGCCGAAGGAGGCGCCGCCCGCGCCGACCACCGAGAAGTGCCCGGAATGCATGAGCGAGATTCCGATCGGCGCCAGGCGTTGCGCGCATTGCACATCGGTGCTGGTGCAATAGGACCGCCGGCGTAACATTCCCGCGGCCTTTGGCGTCTGACAATCGGAGGTTCTTATATGAAAGTCGTCCTTTGCCCCAGCCTCGCGATGCCCTTGTTGCTGGTTTCAGTTCTTGCAGCCGGGCAGCCGAAGCAGGCGCCTCCGGCGCCGGTGCCGGCCCAGATCCTCACGGCAAAGAGAGTTTTTGTCGTCAACGCCGGCGCCGATGGAGGATCGTATCCCGACGCGCCCTTTAGCGGAGAGCCGGACCGCGCGTACAACAGTTTCTATGCAGCCATGAAAGCCTCGGGACACTACGAACTCGTGGGCGCTCCCTCCGACGCAGACCTGCTGTTCGAGATTCGGTTTACCGTCCGCCCAGGATGGGTGCAGCGCGCAGAGACCGCGTATTGGGATGCCCAGTTTCGACTGGTGATCCGCGACCCGAAGTCGCACACCAAGCTGTGGGCGCTGACGGAGCAGGTGGAAAAGGCCCTTTTGCAGGGAAACCGAGACAAGAACTTCGACCAGGCTCTGACCAGGATGGTGAGCGACGTGCAGAAGTTGACGGCGCCATCGGCGGCCGCCAACTCGAACAGCCAATAGCGCGCCCTTACCGCGGCGGCTCCAGCCGTGGAGCTTCGGTCCCCAGGCCCGCGTAATCTTCGCGCACCTTGATCACCTTGGCGTCTTTGAACGTGACGAAGGTGATCTTGCCCGGCGCCGTTCCGTAGATCCAGTCCTCGGTCTCGTCGCCGTCCTGAAGATCGCGGACCTTCCGCACCGGCTTGCCGACGGCGGCCAGGACCTCATCCCGGTTCATGCCCACCACCACCCGCTTGTCCTTCACCGCCTGCTGCATCTCCGGCGGCAGGCTTTCGAAAAAGGTCTGTGTGGCGGAGCGCTTTTCGAAGTCCAGGACCGTGGAGAGCATCTTCTTGATCTCCTCGGGTTTGAGTGAGGGCAGTGGCGCGTTGAACATCAGGACAATGGAAGTCCCCGCCGGGGCGTTCGAATTCGAGGGCTGCGAGACGGGCGAGGTAGAGCCCCCCATGCCGACCGAGACGTGGTTGAACCACCTCGCTTTGCCGGCGTTGAAGCCGCCGTTGATCGCGAAGACGATGCGGTCGCTCTGGATGTCGACGGCGGTCAATTGTACCATGTCGCCGACGCGCGCGCACGGACCGTATTGGTGGGCAGCCTCCGCCCAGGTATTCCTGTCGTAGGCCCCTTTGGTGTCGACGGCCAGCGCCTGCTTTGAACGCGGAAGCTCGACCTTCGCCTTGGCGTACTCGGAAGACAACCCCCGGATCAGTTCGATGCGCTCCTGTTCGCTGAGCTTTTCCGCGGCGGCCTGGACCGCGCAGACGGAAGCGATCGAGAAGAGGACCAGCGGCAGCGAATGGCGCATCGGTTACTCCCCGGACGGCGATTCCGGCCATCCGATATCGTCCCACCGCTCCCGAAGAAGAAACGGCGTTTGTCGCCTGACGGGGGCCTTCAGGATCAACCACAGGAACAGGACGACCAGCACCCCGGTGTTCACCACACTCGCCTCCGGGCCGTAAGCTCCGCCACTCCAGCGCTCGGTTCCGGCGCGCCAGCGGACCGCGTAGCCCGTCACATTCATTGTAAAGCCGCTGAGGTTGGCTCCACTGAGCGGCAGTGTCCAGTTCCAGCCCAGATGCACTCCGATGGGAAGCCACAGGTCGCCGCTGCGCCAGAACGCGAATCCGAACACCAGCCCCCATAGCCCCGTGTTCACCAATGCCAGAGGGCTGACGTTCAAGTTGCCGGCGTGCGCCCACGCGAACACCACGCTCACCGGCAGAATGGTGGCCACCGGGCCCAGCGCTCCCATAAGCACCTGGAAGCCATAGCCGTGAAAGAGCATCTCCTCGCCGATGGCGCCGAAGACCAGCACCACGAGCATGAACACCACGCTGCCCACCTCGATCGGCGGACCGGTCTTCACAACGTCCGCCGCGCCTTCGAGAACCGGGCCGAAGATCACGACGATCGCCGAGACGATGCCGCCTCCCAGTCCCACCAGCAGATTGCGCACGGCGGCTGAGTTCCAGGCGAAGCCGATATCGAGCAGGCTGCCACGTTCCCAGATGCGCATGGCCAGCGCGTTCGCCACCGCGGCCGCAGCGAACACCGAAAGCGCGGCGACCAGGAAGATGCGGGGCTCCATCAACTGCCAGAAGAGCTGCCCGAACAGGACCTCGCCCGCCAGCCCGAGGAACACGAACACCATGACCTTGAGGAGAACGATAAGGTGGCGGGAGTCGAGGAGCTTCACTCGAACATTATAGGGCTTGCCCCGAGTCGAGCAGGATTTCGGCGATACGGACGGTCAGCGGCTCAAGGTCCACTGCTTCGAGGTTGGCCAATACGGCGACCGAGAAGCCGCCGGCCGGGGATACCAGCAGGCAGGACGACGCCCCTTGCTGCATGCCGGGATGGAGGATCCAGCGCCTTCCGTCCAGGTCCACGAGGGCCCAGCCCAGTCCGTAAGGCACGGGCCGGCCATCGCGGGTGATCTGCGGCGCGAACATGCGGTCGCGCGTGGCGGGCTTCACCAGCTCGCCGCGTTCCAGGGCACCGGCAAACTGGATCAGGTCGCCGCCGGTCGAAAGCAGTCCGCCGCCGGGAATCTTGTTGCTGGTGTCCACGAGCGCGCAGTTCTCGATGCGACCGTCGAGTGTGCGGCGATAACCGTGAGCGCGGTGGGGGACGATCCGGAATACGTCGTCCGCGCCGGTGTGCTCCATCCCCGCCGGACCGAATACGTCCGCGCGCAGGTACTCGAGGAACTGCGTGCCCGAAGCCGCCTCGACCGCGGCTCCCAGCAGGTCGTATCCGTAGGTGCTGTAGCTGTAGCCGGTGCCCGGCTCGAACTGGAGCGGCTCGGACGCGAAAGCCTTCAGGGGATCGAGGAGATTGGCGTAGTGCTGCGTGCTCTCGGTCTCCTGCTCCGTCCGGTAGTGGCGGATGCCGCTGAGGTGGGCCAGAAGCTGGCGCGCGGTGATCGGCCACGGCTTGGCGGGGAACGAGGGGACGTACTGCTGAATGGGCGCGTCCAGGTCGAGTTTGCCGCGCTCGGCGAGCTGCATCACGGCCACTGCGGTGATCGGTTTCGAGATGGAGCCGATGCGGTAGACGGTTTCGGGGGTGGCCGGCACGGAGTTCTCGAGGTCGGCCGTTCCGAAGCTCTGCACCCAGGCCAGGTGCGTGTGTACGCCGACCGCCACGGTAATGCCGGGGATCTTCGCGCGCAGCATCCGCGCCGTGACGGTGCGGCCGATTTGCCGGATGGCGGCAGGCGGCAGCCCCGGCGGGCGTGCTACGGGTGGCGCACCAGCGGACAGCACTGCCACCGCCAACCAGCTTCCCAAGTTCCCAGCCCGCCCCATGCAAGTGTCCTCATTTTACCGCTGCTATTCTGAGGGCTGAACGATGATCCGACGCAGACCGGTAGTATGCGAGCTGCTCCGAAGGACGCGCGCTGGCGGAGATGCTGGTGCGGTAGACTACCGTCCATGGAAATCCATCCGCCCGAGAAGCCGATCCACACGGTCAAAGACTTCCTGTTGCAGCTCCTGACGATCACGGTCGGGATTCTGATCGCGCTTTCGCTCGAGGGCGCGATCGAGTGGTCGCACCATCGGTCGCTGGTGAGCGAGGCGAAGGAGAACCTGCGGCAGGAGATTCTCGACAACAAGCGGGAGATCGGCAAGTTCCTGGCCGGAGCGCCCGATTTGAGGAAGAACGAAGAAGGGGCGATCCAGTTCATCGAAGACCTGCGGGCGCACCGGGCAAAGGGGCATCACAAGCTCGACTTCAGTTGCTACTTCGCTCTGCTGAGCGGCACAAGCTGGGGCACGGCGCAAGCCGCCGGGGCGGTGGCCTACATGCCGTACCGGGACGTTCAGAGCTACGCCGGCATCTACGACAAGCAGCGCAAATTCGACGCGCTCCAGGACCGCCTGGGCGAGACGATCGTCGCTGCGGTGCCATCCGAAGATCCCGACAACTCGAGCCCGCGCGCGCTGGGGGAGTGGAAGCAACACGTCCAGACGAGCCTGACGTATCTGCACAACGTGGAAGGTCTGGCGCGCAGCCTGAGGGACGAGTACGATGGAGCATTGCGGTAATCCATGCTGAAACGTCTTTGGCTGTTTGTGTTTGTGGCGCTCCTCACGACGCCGTGCTACCCGGCGGACGTGGCATTCGGACGGCGCGTGTACACGGGCGCGGGGCGCAGTTATGGGCAGATCTGGACGCTCGACACCGGCTCCCGGCAGATCGTCCAGTTGAGCCGCAGCGCGAGGCGGCACGCCGCGCCGGCCTGCTCGTCGGATGGGGCGCGGATCTGGTTTCTCTCCGGGGCTTTCGGAGACGAGAGCAACACCGAGCTGTGGTGGTTCGACCCGCGCACACGGGGCGAGAAGCTTGCCGTGCGGGTCGGCGGCGGCATCGTGAGCCTGCTCGGAGGAACCGAGGGCCGCGCGTTCTTCACAACAGACGGGGGGCTGTATCGCTGGGATGGCCGGCTGACAAAGCTTGCGAGCGGTGCGGGCGCGGCGCTGGCGCCCGATGCGCGCAGCCTTGCGGTCGAGACGCAGATGGGGTCGGTAACCATGATGGAGCCGGGCGGCGCGCGAGGGCGCACGATCGAGAAATGCTCGGGCCCGGTGTGGTCGCCGGACGGACGCAGGCTGGTGTGCGTGGCGGGACAGACGGTTCGTGTCCTGAACCTGCCGGCCGGGGTCGAGGCAGCGCACGCCGAGTTCGCTCAGCGGACGACGCCGCCCGCGGTGGCGGACTTTTCGCCCGATGGCACGCGCCTGCTGGTGGCGACCGTGGGCGCGAACCACAGCAGCACGTCCCCGCAGTCGGACTTCTGGGTGCTGGAGATCGCCACCGGCAAGTGGACGTTCGTGGGACCGGGCCAATCGGCGCTGTTCGCGCCGGGGAAGGCGGCGGGCGCGGTGCTGCTGGCGTCGCCGCGCGAGCTACGGCCGGTGGGCAAGGTGCAGGAGTGGGTGTCGCAGTTGCTGCTGGTCGATCCGGCGACGCACGCGCAGACTCTGGTGGCAGCGGGCGCCACCGCCAACGTGGAGCCGTGCCGGTGCGCGCCGGCCGCGCCGGTCAAGCGGACCGCGAAGCACTGATTACCGCGCGCAACTCCCGGGCAGCCCGCTCCGGATCGGGAGGCGCGCAGATGGCGGAGACGACGGCGATGCCATCCGCGCCGGCCCGAATCACGGCTTCGGCGTTCTGGCGATTAACTCCGCCGATCGCCACCAACACGTGCCGCGATGCGCGGCGGAGCGCAGCGAGTCTTGCGACGCCCCACGCGGGTGCGGCGTCCGTCTTGGTCGGCGTGAGGAAGATGGGGCCGACTCCCAGATAATCGACATCGAGGGAGGCGGCGCGTTCGGCCTGCTCCTGCGTTTCGACCGAGAGGCCGATGATGGCGTCCGGCCCCAGCAGGCGGCGCGCGTCGCAGTACTCCATGTCGGACTGGCCGATGTGGACGCCGTCGGCGCAGGCGGCGAGTGCGACGTCTATGCGGTCGTTGACGACGAGCGGGACGCCGGCGGGCGCCAGGATCGCTTTGAGCGCGCGGGCGAGGTCAACGAACTCCCGGGTGGCGCATTCCTTCTCGCGGAGCTGAACGGCGGTGACTCCGCCGCGCAGGGCGGCGCGAACAACGTCCTCGAACGAGCGTGGGGCGGAAAGGCGGCGGTCGGTGACCAGGTACAGGCTCCAGTCGCGCGGTCTCATGCCTCCTCCATCTTGAGGCGCGTGCGGATGTCGGACTCCTGGAGGAGGTAAAGCGCGTCGAGAAAACAGACCTGGAAGGTCCCGGGGCCGGCGGAGCGCGTGGCGGCGATCTCTCCGGCGATGCCCATGACGGCCATGGCGTGAGCGGCGGCTCGCAGCGGAGAAGGGTTGACGGCGGCGAAGGCTCCGGTGAGGGCGGTGGCGGTGCAGCCCAGGCCGGTGACGCGTGGCATCAGCGGATGGCCGTTCGAGACGAGGATGACGGCGCTCGCGGAGACGATGAGGTCGGTCGAGCCGCTCACGCTGACGGCGCAGTCGTAGTGTCTCGCGAGCGCCTGGGCGGCGTCGAGCGCGTCCTCGGACCCGTGGGTGCTGTCGACGCCCTTGGTTTCCTGCTCGGCGGTGTAGAGGGCGCGGATTTCGGAGGCGTTGCCGCGGATGACCGCGGGCGGGGCGTCGCGCAGGAGGCGTTGGGCGGCGACCGTGCGGAAGCGGGTGGCGCCGGCGCCGACCGGATCGAGAATGATGGGGCGGCCGTTCCGAGTGGCGACTCGCCCGGCCTTCACCATGGCTTCGATCCAGGGCGGGCTGAGGGTGCCGATGTTGAGGACCAAGGCCCGCGCGATTCCGGCCATTTCCTCGACCTCGTCCTCGGCGTGGGCCATGACGGGCGAAGCGCCGAGGGCCAGCAGCGCGTTCGCCGTGACGTTCATGACGACGTAGTTGGTGATATTGTGCACCAGCGGGGCCTGGGCCCGTATAGCCTGGACGTCGCTCCAAACGGCATCGGCTGTCTCATTCGAAGTCATCTGGATTCATGATCGCCCGGCAGCGGTGCGGAAATCCACGAGGGTGTAGAAAACGATGAATTGTGATGAACCGCCCAACGTGGACTGCGTTGGGGTGAGCCCTTTTTTGAGACACGCGGGATTTCAACAGTTGCCGTTCGCTGGAATTTCCTGGGCGAACGAGGGCCTCTGTGGCAGAGTGAACCTGGCAGGGGAAGCGCAAGCGGGCTCTGCTGGAGAGCAACCCGCCC
>DASWZN010000042.1:0-3010 GCA_036404435.1 Bryobacteraceae bacterium | reverse complement strand
TCCTTCATGTCGGAGTCGCAGTGTCCCAACAAGTGCAGTTCCGACTTGGCCCGCGTCGCCGCCACGTAGAGCAGCCGGCCCGCCTCGAGTTCCGATTTCCGCTTCTCGATCAGCTTCAGGTATTCGTAGGTCTGGTCCTCGCCCGCGCCGGTGGCGTGGATAGGGGCCAGCAGAAGGTCGGGCGCGCCGCGCAGCCGGGGCCGTTCCAGCCACAGCATCAGGCGCGATTCGTCGCTCCTGGTCCGGCGGCCAAGGCCCGGCACAATGACCGCGTCAAACTCCAGCCCCTTGGCCTTATGGATGGACATGACCTGAAGCGAGTCGTCGGCAAGCGAATCGGGATGCCCATAGAGATTCTGGATGCGCTCTTCGAACGCGGCCACGTCGAGCACTCCGCCTTCGTCCATCTCTTCGAGCAGGTCGAAGAACGCGGTGGCATTTTCCAGCCCGGTTTGGGTTGCCGCGCAGGCCGGGCCGCCCAGCGCCATCCACACTCCCTCCACCCACTCCCGTAGCGCACCCGGCCGTCTCCCGAAGGCAGTCTCCAGAACTCCGCGCAGGCGTTCCAGCCGCTCCTGGGCCGCCACGCTCAAGTTGGTCTTCCGCTGCCCGTCGTTCATCGACTCCCATACAGTGCAACGATTGTCGCCAGCGATGAGCGTGCTCAGCTCTTCGAGGCTCGTCCCGCACCACGGGGCCCGCAGCACCGCGAGCCACGCGATGCGGTCCGCCGGGTGCAGCAGGGCCCGCGTCAGCGAGGTGAGGTCCTGGATGAGCGGGACATTGGCCAGGGAATCGATCTCCACTGCACGAAACCGCAGCCCGGCGCCGCGCAGTGCTGGAAGGATCGACGCCAGATGGCTGCGTGCGCGAACCAAGATCGCGATTTTGCCGGCGTTTCGCTCGCGGCCGGCGCGGACCAGTTCGACCACCCGCGCCGCTTCGGCCGGATCGTCGCGTCCGATGAACGGGTGCAGCGTCACCGCGGGGTCGAGCCCGCGCGCATTGACCCAGTCCGACGGCGAATAGCGGATTGCGCCGGTGGTGACGTCTTCCTCATCGGCCAGGACGGCGGGGAAGGTCCCGTTCACCCACTCCACGATGCCGTGATCGGAGCGGAAGTTGGCGGTCAGCCGCAAAAGCTCAAGTCGCAGGCCGCCGATGCCTTCGCCTGCCGCCTTCAGAAACAGTCCGACCTGGGCCTCGCGGAACCGATAGATGGACTGCATCGGGTCGCCCACCGCGAACAACGTTCGGCCGTCGTCCTGCTGCCAGCCCGCCGTGAGCTTCTCGATGAGCGAGTATTGGCTGACGGAGGTGTCCTGGAATTCGTCGATCAGAAGGTGCTGTATCCGGCAATCCATGGCGAGCGCGAGATCGGTGGGCGCTTCCGGCTCGCCAAGCGCGCGTCGCGCCGCCATGGCGACCTCTGGGTAGTCGGCCTTGCCGGTCTGGCGAAAGCTCACCTGCAGTTCAGCCACGGCCACCGGCAGCAACCGAACTAACGCCTTAAGCGCCTGCCACTGGGCGTCGGAAAAGCGGGGATCGGGAAGCTGGCGGATCTCGGCCAACGCCTCCCGCACGGGTTCGTTCCCGGAGAGCGTCGCGATGAGACTTGTGCAGCGCTGCTTCAACGGCTTCGCGGACGCTGGGAAGCCCTCGGCGACCGTCAGCCTCTTCCGCCATTCGCTTTTACCGGTTAGCAGGGTGTCGACAATCCCCAGCCAGGCGTCGAGTTCCTCCGGCTGCGGCAGGCTGGCCATTCCGGCGCACGCCAGCGCGTGGCCCCCGCGGCCCTCCGCTTCCAGGTTGGAAGCAGCAGCGGCGCACACCGCGGTCAGTTCGCCGGCGAGATCCGGAGGAACGAGTGTCCGGGCTCTCTCGATGCCATCATGGATCACGTTCCGGAATGCCTCTTCCAACGCGGGCCGCGCCTGATCCGGGTCGCAGGAACCGGCGATGTGGCGCAGCCACTGGTCGCGCCGCGCCAGCATGCCGGCCAGCAGCCCTTGCAGGGTCTGGAAGTCGTTATCCAGATGTTCCAGCAACGCTGCTACGTCTTCGTTCCACACCTCGGTTTCCACCAGTTCGATAGTGCGCCGGGCGGCATCCGCGTACATTTCGCCGGGAGCATCGACGACATCCGGAGGCGCGCCCAGACGTGACACCCAAGGCATCTGGCGCGTGAGCGCGGCGCACAGCGAGTCGATGGTGCGGATGCGCAGCCGGGCCGGATTGCTGAAGAGGTTCCAGCCCAGCGCTTCGCTGTGTTCGCGCACCGCCACCGCCAGTTCCCAGGTCAGCGCCTTGTGCTCTTCCTCCGGCCGCGGCCCAACCGAGTCGCGTAGCGCCTTCACAATTCGCAAGCGCATTTCGCCGGCAGCCTTCTTGGTAAAGGTGATGGCCAGAACGGCTTCGGGCTCGTCCACCCGCGCCAGCAGCGTCAGGAGCCGCTGGTTCAGCAGTTCCGTTTTCCCCGAGCCCGCAGGTGCCTGCACGAGGAACGACCTGCTGGGGTCCAGCGCGCGTCTCCTCTGCACCGCATCCGGCGCCGTCATGGTTCCGCCTCCTCTTCATCGCCCAGGGCGCAGCATTCCGCGATGCGGCACAGCGCGGCGAGCGAGCAGCGCCGGCAGCTCTTGGTCGGATCCTTCGGGTCAGCCTCGGCGCGCCCTGCGCGAAATTCGCTGGCCAGGCGTTCGACCACGGCGCGCCAGTCGCGAACCATAGCCGCCAGGTCGGTGGAGTCCGCACCGGGGACCAGCCCGGCTTCGGCGGTCCAGCCGCGAAACCTGAGCTCGCCCGCCTTCACCTGCCCGAATAGCACGCCGGCCAGGGGTCGCTCGTGGATCGCGCTGTAGAGCGGCAACTGCGGTTCGTCGGGCCGTTCCGTCTCCCATGCGCCCACCGTCGTCCTGCCGGTCTTGTAGTCGATGATGATCTCGCGGCCATCCCGCAGGCGGTCGATGCGGTCGGTTCTGACCCGGGCGCGGATGCCGCCCAGTTCGGC
>DASWZN010000041.1:0-172513 GCA_036404435.1 Bryobacteraceae bacterium | reverse complement strand
CCCGCCAAAAACGCCCGGATCTGTTCCAGGCTCGTTGCTTCCGAATCGTCCATGCTGATGATCAATACCCAGCATCCCGATCCTCCGCTTCAGGCTCATCTTGTATGAGAATCCAGTGCCCCGCTCAGGCTCATCTTGCATGAGACAAGAGTGCAATGTCTTGGCTGTTTTGACCGGGTGTATACTTGCAGGCTGGTCAGCATGCCCAGCCGCAGATCCTCGATAAGATCCACATGCGGGTGCTGCCTCGCTGTGGCATGGATGGTGGCGCCGGTGGCTCTCCGCGCCCAGGACCCCTCCGTGCACGTTCGCGAGGGCCGGCTCGCGCTCTCCACGTACGACGAAGACCCACCCGACCCGAATCCGCAATTCCCAGCCTTTTCCAGCGACCCTTTTCCGAACTACCCTTACACGAACCGTCAACCCGTGGGCCAGGTCCGGCACACCGAGCAATGGCGCACCATCGTCCTGGAGGACGAATACCTGACGTGCCGTGTGCTCCCCGACCTCGGCGGTCATCTTCATGGATGCATCGATAAGACTACGGGCAAGGAGATCTTCTACGCGAATCCGGCCGTCCGCAGCGGGATGGGAGGCGGTCGCGCGTTCATCGCCACCGGAATTGAGTCCAGCTTCCCCATCGCCCACAGCCGTGTTAGCGGCTCGCCGGTGGATTTTGCGTACTCGGACCGGGATGGAATCGGCACCGTCGTGGTCGAAGAGACCGACCGCGTTTCCGGCATGCAGTGGCGGGTCGAATTCACTCTCCGCCCCGGATCGGCGGTCCTCGAACAGCGCGTGACTCTTTACAACGCGTCGGCCGCGCGCCGCGGCTATCACTGGTGGGCCAACGCAGCCGTCGAGCTGGACGATCCCCACTTGCGATTCGTCTATCCGGTGAAGTGGATGTTGCCGCATGGCGAGGGAGCGATGACTCCATGGCCGGTGAATCGAGAGGGGATCGATCTGAGTGACGTCGCGAATCACAAGACGCAAGTGGGGCTGTTCGCCCATGGATCCCGCGAGCCCTGGATGGCGGTCTACAAGCCATCCTTCCGCAGTGGCATCGTTCACTACGCCGATCCGGACCAGGTTCCTGGCAAGAAGCTATGGCTGTGGGGCGCCAACGACAAGTTCGTCAAGGAGCACCTTACCGAGAACTTCAACTCGTACGTCGAAATGCAGGCAGGCTTGTTCGAAACCCAGCCGGAATTCGCCTTCCTGCTTCCCGGGGAGATGAAGACCTTCACGCATTATTGGATCCCGTTCCACGGCCTGGGTGGAATCTCCCGCGCCACCCGGGATGCCGTGCTCAACTTGCAGCGCACGGACAAGGGCGTTCTGATTGAGCTGTACGGGACCCACGCCATGCGCGGCGTACAACTCCGGGTGGCGGCTGGCGCTCGGACCGTCCTCGAGACACAGGCCGACCTGGACCCGAAGGTCGTATACACGAAGGCGCTGGATGCGGTTCCCCCGCCACTGACCATCGACGTGGTCGGCCCATCGGGAGTCGTCATCCTCCACCATGTCGAGGGCGGATGCGACTGTCTTCCATTTGACGGGAATGCCAAGAACCCGGAGCCGGCGCCGCCTCCGTCCGGCTCCGAGGCCGCCGTTATCGCGGGAGGCGAGTATCTCGAACAGCGGGACCAGTTCCGATACGCGTGGAATAACTACCGGACCGCGCTCGAGAAGGTTCCGGAAAGCGCGGCCCTGGCCCTGGCGGCAGGACGCACGGCGTTTGTGCTGAACCGGAATGACGACGCGATCCGCTTGCTTGCGCCCTTGGTCTCAAAGAGCGGAGACAATGCGGAAGCGGCTTATTATTACGGGACAGCGCTGGCAGTCGCAGGCCGCGATGCGGAGGCGCGAGCCGCCCTGGGCAGCGTTAGCCCGGGCTCGCCCTGGGACGCGCCCGCAAGGCTGCAACTCGCTCTGCTGGCCGCGCGAACGGGTGAGTTCGCCGCTGCCGTTCCGTTGATTCAGGCCCTGGCGGCGGAGCCCCACGCCGCGGTTCGCATCGGAGCCTTCGAGGTCGCGCTTCTGCGCCGCGCCGGTAAGGCGGACGCCGCCCGGGAGCGCTCGCGGTTCTGGCGGGAGCGGGATCCAGCGGACAACATGTTGAGGGTGGAACATCTACTGCTGGGCGGCGGCGACGACCCGTCGCTGTGGAGTCACCTTGCTTCGGATCCGGAGCGCCTTCTCAATCTCGCGGACCGCTATTTCGAGCTGGGCGCTTTCGAGGACGCCCTCACCCTTCTGGACCGCAGCTACCCTTCCGTGCCGGCGAACCAGGCTGAGCCCGGCGCTGTGGCGCCTCAAGCCGACCCGCTGGTGGCGTACTATCGCGCTTTCTGCCGCCTCAAACTCGGCCAGGACCCCGGCGCGGACTTTAAGACCGCCGGCACGCTCTCGACCCGCTACATCTTCCCCAGCCGTGCCAGCTCCTATCCGGTGCTCAAGGCAGCGGTGGCTCACAACGAGGCCGACGCCGTGGCGCACGCCTTGCTCGGAGACCTGTATTTCTATTCCCTTGAGACGGACCAGGCCATCGCGGAGTGGCGGAAGGCGCTCGCGCTCGAGCCGAACCTGCCGGCACTTCACCGCAACCTGGGAAGGGCCCTGCTGGATGTCAAGAAGGATCCCGTGGCGGCGCTTTCGGTTCTTCAGGAGGGCCGCCGTCTGGATCCTGAAGACCGCGAGATTGAGGAAGCTCTGACCCGTCTCGGCAAGGCCCTCCCGGCAGCGGCGAGCCCGCGCGAAATGGAACTCCCTGCCGAGGCCGCCGGCCCGCTCGCCGATCGCGCCTTGGTTCGGTCCGCCCTCGATCCCGATGGCGCAAAGGCCCTGTTTACCGCCGACAACTTCCCCACGGACAAGCAGCCCGACGAGGTCCGGCGCGCGTACATCGAGGTGGAGCTGCAGCGTCTGCTGGTGAGGGCGCGCGGCGGCCAGTGCAGCGAGGCCCTGGCCGGCTTGTGGACTCTCGGCGCGGAGGATAAAAGTCTCGCGTTCACATTCTACGGATTCGGCGCCTTCATCAAGTCCCCTCACTTTCAGTACCTCATGGCCGAGACCGAGAGCGCCTGCGGCGCCGGCAAAGCGGCGCGGAAGAGGTGGGAAAAGATCGGCAGAGCGAGCCAACCCACCGACTCGATCGATTACGCCTTCCCGCTCCTGGCGAGCCAGCGGCTGGGCGAGCGCGATGCACAGCGGAATATCGCCGCCGCTGTCCAGGCCCTGCGGAGCAGGATGCCCGCGGACGGATCGCGCCTGGACCTCATTTTCGCGCAGGGGGTTCTGGAGCTGGCCGCCGGTCACTCCGAAGAGGGCGCCGCCCTGCTCCGGAAGTCCGCCCAAGCGGCCGACCCGCTGGTCCGTTACCTCAGCCTCGTGACGTTGCGAGACTCGACGAAATAGGTGGGACAGCGACGCATGCTCCTCTGCCCCGTCCGCAATTGCCGCCTGGCCCTGGCCCGCGAGGAGCGCCGCCTGCTCTGTGCGCGCGGACATTCGTTCGACGTGGCGCGTAGCGGATACATCAACCTCCTCCAGCCCCAGGATCGGCGATCCAGGCAGCCCGGCGATACGGCCGCCGCCGTCGCGGCGCGGCGCCGATTGCACGAACGCGGCGTGACCGGGCCGCTGCTCGACGCCATCGCGGAGATCCTCGCCGCGTCTCCGGGCGATATCGTTCTCGATGCCGGCTGCGGCGACGGTTTCTACCTCGGCGCCCTCGCTCGCCAGACCGGCTTTCGTGCGCACGGCGTCGACATCTCGATTCCGGCCATCGATGCCGCGGCGCGGCGCTACCCCGAATGCGAGTGGATCGTGGCCAATGCCGATCGCTTCGTGCCCTACGCCGATCGCTCGTTCTCGATCGTCCTGTCCATCACGGCGCGGATGAATCCGAGCGAATTCCGGCGCGTCCTGCGCGAGGGCGGACGCCTCCTGGTCGCCCTTCCCGCTCCCGACGATCTCGTCGAGTTGCGCGGCGCGGGGCGTGATCGCGCTGACCGCACCGTCGAGACCTTCGCGCCCGGCTTCACGCTCGTCGAGCGGCGCTGCGTCACCACCGCCGCCGATCTCGACGCCGGCGCCGTCCACGACGTCCTGCTTTCGATCTACCGGCCCATGCGCTCCCAGCCGGTCGAGGCGATGCGAGTCACGTTCAGCCTCGATCTGCTGCTGTTTCGGCCGGCGTAGGCGTTTGCACCCCGGCCCGGCGCTACCCTCCGATGCTATGAAGATGCCGTACCACCGGCGGCATGGAGGACGCTAAAATGGAAGCCCTGGATGCTGTGGTTCTGATGTCGGGAACGACGAAGCCCGGAGACTCGCCCAGGCGCCTGCCTGGCCGGAGCGAGCCGTCGGCGCCCAGCTTCGAACGCCTGCCGCTTTTCACCGCCGACGATCTGCTTTGGTTCCTCTATCTCTATCCGCTCCGAGTTCTGGCGGCGTTTGGTCCCCAGGGTCTTCTATATTCGATTGCCAGGCTGTTCCCGTTTCGCGCGCGAAAGCGCAGGGACATGGCGGCGCGCCGGATGCTGACCGGCCAGTGCGCCGGGATAGCGCGCGCCCGGGTTCCGCGGATCGCCGGCAACTTCCTTGCCAACTCCGCCATCCGAATGCTCGACGACCTGGTGCTCAGTTGGCCCTCCTGCCCAAAGAAGTTGCGGTGCAGCGGAATCCAAGGGCTCGAGCATTTCGATCGAGGAAGGTCGGCCGGCAAGGGAGTGATCCTGCTCACAGCTCACTTCTGCGCAATCCGGATCGCCAAGCGGTATCTTGCCGCCGTTGGACATCCAATGCTTACGGTCCGCGACCAGACTGAACGTGGAGACTGGTGGGGCCGCTTCGGGCGCCGTATTCTGGAGCCGCGCCGCATGGAATTCTTGGACGCAATTATGGGAGAGTCCGTCGACATCCGGGATCGGGAATGCGCGCTGAAGCTTCTGCGCAGGCTGCGGTCCGGAGGTGTGGTCAACATCCATTTCGATGGGCAATCCGGCACAAACACCGCGCCGTGGTCCTTTCTCGGCGCTCCACGGCACTTTTCGACGGGCATCTTCGACCTCGTCCGGATGTCGGGCTGCGCCGTTGTCCCGATGCTCTGTCTTGGCAGGAGCTCGGCCTTCCGCATCGTCTTCGGTCCTATGCTTGACATCGTCCCGGCGCCAGGACGCGACGAGTTCATTCGCGCCAATCTGCCTGCCTTCGTCGAGACCATAGAAAAGCAAATCCTGGACCACCCGGAGGAATGGGAACAATGGATGACTATCTGAGCCGCACCGGGGCCGCGGGGAATCCGAACGACTTGGCCAGGATGCGCGAGCCGCCCGGCCAGCCGGATATTCTGAGCCGCATTCGTGCGATCTTTGTCGAATCGCTTCAGCTGAACCTGCCCGAAGACCAATGGCGCGGCGTCACTCGATTGTCGGAGATTGCCGGCGTCGATTCCATGGCGGCGCTGGCCTTTGTCGCCGCGGTGGAAAAGGAGTTCCACATTGTGATCGAGCCGGAGCTGCTGGAACTGGATTTCATCGAGGACCTGCCGCGGCTCTCGGCGTATGTGGAGGCTCGCTACAAGGTATGATCGCCGAACGCCTGCGGGCCCTTGCCGAAGACAACCCGGAACGCCTGGCCATTGTGGACGGCGAGGAGCGAATCACTTACGGCCAACTGCTCCGGCGGATCGATAGCGCCCGCGAGTGGCTGCATCAACGCCTCCACATAGCGCCCGGCGACGTGATTCTGGGGTCCCTCGAAAACTCGTGGCAGTTCGTGGCGTGCTTTTTCGCGATCGCCGAAGCGGGCGGCGTGTTCCTGCCCCTGCATCCGGGCTGGCGCGCCCCGGAGCTGCGAAGCGTTCGCGAGCGGCTGAAGATCCGCGGCGTCATCGCCGGGCGCGCGTCGCGACCGGAGTGGGATGGGGTGGTCTCCAGCGCTCGAGTGCTCGCGATCGGCGATGGATTTGGCGAAGCTCCCCGCTCCCCGCGGGCGCAGGCAGCGGATGAGGGCAGCCCGCCGCTCTATCTGGCGACGTCCGGTTCTACAGGTACGCCGCGCATCGTTCCCCGGAGCCATCGGAACCTGCTGGCCGGAGCCCGCAATGTCGCCCGGGCTCTCGCCATCCATCCCGGCCGGCGCTTCCTGTGCGTGGTTCCGTTTTATCACTCCAGCGGATTTCATAACAGCTTGATCCTGCCGCTGCTGAACGGCGCGCGCCTCATCCTCATGCGGCGCTTCACGCCGGCGGCCTGCGCGCGGCTGGTTGCGGCGGAGAGCGCCGATGTCCTGATCGGCTCGCCGTTTATTTACCGGATGCTGCTCGACCACGCTCCATATCTGCCTTCACTGGAGCTGTGCGTGTCCGCCGGTGCACGCATGCCCCAGACGCTGGCCCTCGCGTGGCAGCAGCGTGTCGGCACGCGCGTGCGTCAATTGTACGGATCGACGGAAACCAGCGTGATCTCCATCGATCGCGCGGCCGAGCCTCCGCCCTCGGAAACGGTTGGAACTCCCATTGACGAAGTCGAAATCCGCATTTTCAACACAGGCGAGGTGGCCGTGCGGTCGCCCATGGTGATGTCTGGATATGTCGGGGACCCGGAATCGAATTTCCGGGTGTTCGAGGACGGCTTCTTCCGCACAGGCGATCTCGGCTGCTTGGATCCGGACGGGCGGTTGCGGCTTTTTGGCAGAACGCGCCGGGTGATCAACATCGCCGGCGTGAAGGTCGATCCGGTGGAGATCGAGCAGGCGGTCGAGTCGCTCGAAGGCGTCGTGGCGTGTTATGTTGATTCGGGCGACGGGGATCGCGAGAGCGAACTGATTCGGGCGTGGATCGAGCTGCGGGAAGGCGTCGAACTGACCAGAGCCGACGTGATCGCGCACTGCCGCCGCCGGCTGGCCGAGTACAAACTGCCGCGCATAATCGAATTCGTTGCAGCTCTGCCGGTCACGCTGGCCGGCAAAATATCCGCTCCCTGGAGCGCTGGAGGCCCCGGCCGCTAATCGCAGTAAGTCTTACAACTATGCCCATGCAGACTCGAACGCCGCTTCCGGAAGCCTGGCTGAACCTTGCCGCGCTTCTGCCTTCCCCACTCCCCCTCGCCCGCTCCGGCGACGGGCAGACGGTCTCGTTTGACGGTCTCGCGAAAATCTATAGCGAGGAGTGCGCGCACGTCGAGTTGCTGGACGGCCCTTACGGCGCGGACGCCTGGATTCCCGTTCCGGAAGAAGTCGCGCGGGAATACGCGAAATACCGGCCCACTCCCATTCACCGGGCGCGCGGGCTCGAGAAGGTCCTCGGTTACGCGGGCGCGATTTACTTCAAGCGCGAAGATCTCTCGCCCACGGGAAGCCACAAGCCAAACACCGCCATTCCGCAGGCGTATTACGCCCGCAAACAAGGTCTGGCCGAGCTCATCACCGACACCGGAGCCGGGCAGTGGGGCTGCGCGCTGGGATGGAGCTGCCACAACCTGGGTGTCCGCTGCACGGTATTCATGACGCGCAACAGCTACAGCGCGAAGCCCTACCGGCGCTATCTCATGCAGCTTGCCGGAGCGACCGCGATCGCCTCGCCCAGCCCATTCACCCAGCGCGGCCGTGCGCTGCTCGACCAGGACCCCGAGCATCCCGGCTCGCTCGGCATTGGCATGAGCGAAGCGATGGAACTGGTGGCGGCGCGGCCGGGCGCCCGATTGGCGCTCGGCTGCATGAGCTACTACGCGGCGCTTCATCAGACCGTGATTGGAGTCGAGCTTGCCGGTCAGCTTCAAGAGAACCGTGTCGAGCCCGACCTGGTGATCGGCTGCGTGGGAGGCGGAACGAATTTCACTGGCTTCGTCAGCCCCTTCACCGCCGCCCGGTTCGGCCATGGACCCTGGCGCGGAAAAATCCCGCGTATGCTCGCCGTCGAATCGGACCGGATTCCCGTGCTCACAAAAGGCGAGTATCGCTACGAATTCGCGGACGCCTTCGGGTTGACGCCTCAAGTGAAGATGTACACGCTGGGGCGCGAGTTCCTCCCCGAGAAGATGCACGCCGGTGGTCTGCGATATCACGGCAAGAGCCCGCTGCTCAGCTATCTTTTCCACCACGGCGTGGTCGAAGCTTCGGCCGTCTCCTCCGACGAGGCCTTCAACGCGGGGCGCCTGTTCTTCGAGTCCGAGGGGATTCTTGCCGCTCCCGAGTCCTGCCACGCCATCGCGCAGGTGATCCGGGAAGCCGGACGCTTTCAACAAGCGGGTGAAGCCGCGACCATCGCTTTCTGCCTTTCCGGGACCGGCTATCTGGATCTACAGGGCTACGCCGACACGTTTCAATTGGAGGACGTGGAAGACGCCATGCCCGGCAAGGCGGGTAGGGGCTAAGACCCCAACGCCACATACTTTTTGTGGGGCGGACCCCCCTGGTCCGCGGCCGACGCCCCCGTCGGCCTGGGTGAAGCACCGATGAGCTTGATTCGCCGGTGAGAAGGCGCGGCCAGGGGGCCCCGCGCGGACCAGGGGTCCGGCCGACATTCAATGCAGAGTCCCCGGTCTCGGGAAAGGTATGTGGCATTGGGCTAAGAGCGATCCCAGTCACCTTTAGTCTGGATCTGCTGCTGTTTCGACCGGTGCAGCCGCGCGTGTGATATGCTGCCACCCGATGGCCCGGCTCGAAGACGAGTCGCTTGTTCTGAGCTGCCCGGCGTGCGGCGCGTTCGCGCAGGTGCGTTCCGGAGACGCGGACACCGTGTGCTGGCAATGCCGGGCACACCTGCTGGTCCGATTGAGCGGCGGCCAGGTGAAGCTGGTGGTCGCGCCGCCAGCGGCGGAACCGGCTCCTGAGCCCGAACCAACCGGCGGCGGTCCGCCGCCTCTGCCGGTGCAAGCGGAACAAGCGGCCTGGCCGGCCGGCGCAATCCCAAACAGGCGCGCGTCCGGGTTCCCGGCCATCGCTTGGGTCATCGTGGCGATCATGGTGGCAGGCGCGGCGATCATGTTCCTTCAGCGCCTCGCCGTCCCGGATAGCTTCAGCGTCCTTCGCAGCCCGGACGGCCGCATCGAGCTCGAATTGCCACTCGGCTGGGGCAAGGGGTTGATCGGAGCGGGTCTCTGCCAGATCTCCGCGACGAATCGATTCGACGGCTCGGCCGTCTGTGTCGTCTCTTACCAGAAGGAGAGGTTCAGGGATCTCCCGACTTTCAACGCGATTATGAAGAAGGCCGTGCTCAGCAACCTTGAGGGCTCCCAGGCGAGCGGCGACGAAATCATCCAGTTGAATGGGCGGCCCGCGCTCCGCTACGAGATGACGGTCACGGGTGGCCTGGGGATCGGAATGGGATACGTGGTCACAAACGTGGAGACGGAGACGCTGTTCATCCAAGTAGTCGCCACGACGATCGGTTCGCGGTTCCCGGAAACCAAAGCTCGCCTCGCCGCCGTGGCCAACGGCCTGCGCGAGGTCGCCCCTGCCTCCCGCTAACCGCGCTCGCCCCCTCAAATCGAGCGATGGGTTCCTTCAGAGACCTGTCTCCCAGAACCCGACTTGAGGCTCGCGTCGGCCGGCTCACATCCGCGGTTCGGGAGTGATGGGTCAACTTGCCACGATCCGGCCGATCACCGTCGCCAAGCCGACTTATCGCTCCTGACCTTCAACCCCGCTTGGGGCAGTTTGCCAGTAAACTAGCTGTTCGGGGTTATGGATGAAAGGCGAAACGAGATGTCACGCTTCCACGCAGCCTGGCTTTTGCTTCTTCTAGCGTTCACGCCGCAATCGGTATTTGGACAAGATCCCTCGGCTGTGCGGCTGCAGCAGTGGGTGGCAGGGCACGACGTTGCGGCGATCCGGGCGCTGGGCCGGCCAGTCCTGCCGAAGTTGGTCCAACTGTACGAGGCCGCCAGGGACGACGGCTTCAAGGCCCGTGTTGCCCAAACCTTTTATGAACTCGGTTGGGAGTCGCCGGAAGCCAAACGAGCGTTAATGAAGGATGTACACACTCTCAACCACGATCTGCGCCTGCAAGTCCAGTGGGCGCTCGGTCGCGTGAGCAACGATCAGGATGTGGTGGACACACTGATCGCCAACATGCGTAGCGACTCCAACCCTTTGTTTCGCGATAAAGCCGCCTGCGCCCTCGCCTATGACCAGATCCATCTGTCCGAACAGCAGAAGGTCCGCCTGTTCGGCGCGCTGATCGAAGCTCTGCGTGACGACAAGGAGGACGTTCGCCGCATAGCGCTGCAGGCCCTGCAGATTCACACGGGACAAACAAAAGGCTTCGACCCAGGGGCCTCATGGAACGATCGGGAGCAGAAAGTGAAAGTGTGGCAAACTTGGCTCGCACAATACAAGGCGGGTTTGTAACCCTCATCGTCATCTTCATCACCGGCAGCGCCTCGGCGCAACCCCAAGCCGCGCCCCAACCCACGCCCACCACGTTGGTGCGCTACAGCTTTGATGACGATCTCCTTGACACGGGGCCCGACACGTTTTCTGTCTTCCAGTCCGGCAAAGGCTCGGTAAGGCTGAGCCTCGTGTATCGCTTCAGTGGATATCGGTCCGTGGAGATTCGCGATGTCCCCGGTGACGGAGATTTTCCCGAACTCCAGGGCTACTTCCCACTTCGATCGAAAGGGAAGTTGTACCTGCACTTCGCAATGATGACGACGGACGCGGGCGAAGAACTGAACATCGCATTGGCTGGACCTCAATGGTTCAAGCTGCGGAAAGATGGAATCGCATTCTGGCTCAAGACCGCCGGCGGTTATCTCACTGAAATCTCGGACAGCATGCCGAAGAAGCTGTTCGCCATCCGCGCATTCGTCTGGTATGTCGTCGATGCGGCTTATGACATCGACGCGGGGACCTATGACTTGACGATCCGCCAGGAGGGTCTCGAAAGGCCAGTCGCCGACGTGCGCGGCGAGGCCAATGCCGCCAGTCAACCTGGATCGCAAATCGACAAGTTCTCGTTCATCGGAGACACCGGCACGGACGTATCGAAGGTCGTCTACTACGTGGATGACGTGCTGGTCGCCGTCGACGAGGCAATCGTCCACCAGCCGTTCGTGGCTCCCGGCCGCCGCAAGCTCTTTTTCGACTACTGGCTGTCCGCTCAACGGGCGCGCGCGACGCATCCGGAGCCCTTACCCCTCATGTGCCTGGCCGAGCTGGGAATCGGTTCGGCCGAGACTGCGGCCCTGCGGCAAGACGGAGCGGGCGAACTGCTTGGACAGGCTCTTTCCGGAAAACTCGCGACGGTTCCGGATGACCTGCCAGACCCCAGCCGCACGATCCTGCAGTCCGTGATCGCATGGCGCGAAGGCGCCAGGGCGCTCCGAGGCGGCGACGCCGAGTTCGCGTTGGCCCGGTTCGATCGCGCATCCCAGCTCTCACCTTCGGCGCCATTGCCTCAGATGGATGCCGTGCTGGCACTGGCCCATTTGGCTCGTTGGGACGAAGTCGACCGGCGTCTCGCCGCAATCCTGCCTCAATGGCGCGACGATCCGCGGCTTCCCGTAGCGCTCGCGATGATCGGTTTGGCGCGCGGCGATCTGGACGCCGTGGAGCGTCAGCTTCAGGAAGGCGCGGAGTCGCGCGGGCTCCTGGCCGAGGAGTATTTCCTGACCCTGCTGTGGAAGGGCGATTCAGCCAGAGCCGAAGCATTTGCCGAGAGCATGCTCGCTCATGGGTCCGCTGCCGAACGGAGCCTGTGGCGCGAGCATCTCGGAGACGCCGCATTCCTGACCGGCGACATACAGCGGGCGCGCTCCTACTACGAGGCGAGCCTCGCCCAACATCCACGGCCCCGCTCGGTCTGGTTGAAGTTGTCGGACGTCTACTTCAAGCTTGGCGATCTGGAGCAAGAGCGCGCTTTCCGCGAACGGGTCTACGGCAGCTTGCGGGAGCGCTAGAATCGCCGCGGCCGGGAAACTCACGGTTGCGCGCCGCTTCGAGGCGCCGCTCTAGCTCTGCACGAAGCATTTTCGACCACTTCTGTACCTGGCCAAAGAGTCCGCGCGAGTTCGGTCTGCCACTGGCCCGGGACGCCGCCGCGTTGTCACTAGCCAGCTTTTGCCCACACCCCGCCATCGAATCACGCTCTCACCAGAAGTTTCTTTCGCCCATTCTCATGCACATGCGCCGCCCCTCCTCCTCTCCTCGCCTCCCAGCCGCGCTATGCTCCCCATCGGAGGGCAAACCTACGCGCTGGCCGCAGTCCAATCGAACGCCGAAGGGCGACGCTCCCAAACCAAGAACTCATCCAACTCCGTCGGCACACCGCGCCCCGCACCCAAAAAACGAAAATCAAAAATTGCAACATGGTCCTAGTCCCATTTCCGAACACTTCCCGCGAGGCCCTCTACACCCCACGAGCCCGCCAACCCTCCCTCGCGCTTTTGCTATACTCATCGACGGCTGCAAGTCAGCCCTCACCAAGACGCGAGGAATGCTCGGGAAGGCGGTGAAAAGCCGCCACTGCCCCGCAACTGTGAGCGACAGCAATCGGCCGCGACGGTCACTGCATCCAGTGGGAAGGCCGCGCAACCCCGAAACGGGTAAAAGCCGTTGTCGCGAAGTCAGGAGACCGGTTCCTCGCTGATGAGAACAACGTCTCGCGGGAGAACGTCTCATGCAGAACGTCCATTCGCTCGTCTTTCTTTCCCTCGCTGCCGCCGCCCTGGCGTGCGCCTCCGAGGGCGTCGTGGTCGATCCTTCCGGCCGCCCCATCCAGCACGCGCGCGTCGCCTGCGCGGGCCTTTCCGCCGAAACCGAAGCCAGTGGCCATTTCTCGATCGAAATCGGGGGCCCCTGCCGCGCCACCGTCTCCGCCTCCGGCTTTGAAACAAAGCAGGTCGAACTTGTGCCCGCCACTCCGGCGCATATCCAGCTCGCCATCGCTTCGCGTAGCGAGCGCGTCGTGGTCACCGCCACGCGGCACGAAACCGATATCGCCGAGGCCGGCGCCGCATCGAGCGTCATCACCGCCGCCGATCTCCAGGCACAGGACTATCCCTCCCTCGCCGACACACTGCGCGAGGTTCCAGGAATTCAAGTCGTACAGTCCGGCCGCCCTGGAAGTCTTACCGACATCTACGGCCGCGGGGGTCAGTACACCGCCATGCTCGTGCTCGTCGATGGAGTGCCCATGAACGATCCCGGCGGCGCCATCAACCTGGCCGGCGACACCACCACCGGCATCGAGCGCATCGAGGTCGTGCGCGGGCCCGAAAGCGCGGTGTTCGGCGCCGACGCCTCCTCCGGCGTCATTCAGCTATTTACCAAACGCGGCGATGCCGAGGGCCGTGTGCCGCACGGCGACGTCTCCTACGAGCGCGGCAGCTTTGGGACCGACCGCTGGACCGCCGACCTCAGCGGTGGCTCCGGCGCCCGCCTCGATTACGCCCTCACCGCCGCCCAGTTCCACTCCGAGGGCGAGTATCCCAACGACTTCTTCCGCGATACCAGCGGCACCGCCGACGTGGGCTTTCGCATCACGCCCAATACGCAGGTGCGCGGCATCTTCCGCACCTTCGACGCCGCGACCGGCACGCCCAACCAGGTCGGCTATGGCATCTTCGACTACTACGGCAGCGAGGACACCCGCGATTCCCTGGTCTCCGCGGCCGTGGACGATGTGCGCGGCGCCCACTTCGTCCAGCATTTTTCGTTCGGCTACCACCGCTCGAACGACGTGTTTTACGAGCCCGTGAACCAAGGACCGTACAACGTCGCGGCCTACGTCCAAGACGTGGGCAATCGCGTCTACTTCGAGGGCCTCGCGAACCCCGCCGCGCCCGTCCCACCGGGCCTCACGCTGGTAACCGCGTCCCCGTTCGACACCGCCATCTACGCCTCCCCGCCCTATCTCAGCCTCAGCTCGCGCACGGATTTCGCCTACCAGGGCACGCTCACCTACACCGGTGGCGCCACCGTCTTCGGCTATCAGTACGAGCGCCAGGACGCCGACATCGGCGGCAGCAACGTCGGCCGGGACAACCACAGCGTCTTCCTCGAAGAGCAGTACACGGTCTCGCAACGCCTGTTCCTTTCGGCCGGCATCCGCTACGAACAGAACAGCGCCTTCCACACCAAGATCGCGCCGCGAGGCGCGGCCAGCTACCGGCTCGCGGGTTCCACCTGGCTGCGCGCCAGCGCGGGCATCGGCTTCGTCGAGCCTAGCCTGCTGGAAAACTACTCCCAGGAGTCCTACGCCCTCGGCAATCCGGCGCTGCGTCCGGAGAAGACCGTCAGCTACGACGCCGGCCTCATCCGGGAATGGTTCGCGCGCCGGCTCGAGACCGAGGTTTCGGCCTTCGACAACTCGTTCCAGGACCTGATCGTCTACGTCTACCCGACCTGGCAGAACATCGAGGCCAGTCACGCCCGCGGCCTCGAGTTTTCCTCGCGTATGAAGATCGCTCCCTGGCTTACGGCCTCCGGCGGCTACACCAGAATGTGGACCCGCATCACGAGTTCGAACACGCCGGACTCGATCTTCTTGGGCGTCGGCCAGGAGATCGCGCGCCAGCCGGGCAACGCGGGCACGCTTTCTATGACGCTCGCGCCGCGCCGCTGGACGCTCCAGGCTGGCGCGATCCTGGTCGGCGAGCGCCAGGACCCCGACCCCTATATCTTCGGCGTCACGCGCAACCGCGGCTACCAGAACGTCTACGCCACCGGCTCCTTCCGGCTGAACAAGCACCTCACGCCGTTCGTGCGCGGCGCCAATCTCCTCAACCAGGACTATATGGAGGTGCTAGGCTACCCCGCGCTCTCCCGAAGCGTCTACGGAGGCCTGCGCCTGGAATGGTGAAGCTCCTCCTGCTCTTCGGGTTGTGTGGCGCACGCTTCAGCGTGCTGCTGCCGGCTTCAGCCGGCAGCCCGTCCGCCGTAGTGGGGCAGGCGCTTCCGCCTGCCCGCATCGTCTCCACCGCCCCCTCGGTCACCGAGATCCTCTACGCGCTGGGCCTGGGCGATCGCGTCGTCGGCGTCACAACCTTCTGCCACTATCCGCCCGAGGCCGCGAAGAAGCCGAAGATCGGCGACTACCTCCATCCGAACCTCGAGACCATCGTCGGCTTGCGCCCCGACCTCGTGGTCTCGGAAACCACCGGCGTGCGCCACGCCGAGCGCCTCCGCTCGCTGAATCTGAACGTTCTGGAGATCGACGACGCCACGCTGGCCGGCATCTACGATTCCATCCGCCGCATCGGCCAGGCGGCGGGCGTGCCCGCGCGCGCGGACGCGCTGTGCGCCCAAATGCGCGCCGGGTTCGACGGCATCCGCGCCAAGGTCGGCCCTCTTCCGCGCCGGCGCGTGTTGTTCCTGGTGGGCCGCACCCCGGGACGCATCGAGGACCTGATCGCCGCCGGGCGCGCGTCCCACCTCAACGAGCTGATCGAAATCGCCGGGGGCGAGAACGTCTTCCGCGATTCCATCGCCGCCTACGGCAAGATCCCGCTCGAGGAGCTGCTGGCGCGCAATCCCGAAGTAATCGTGGACATGGGCGAGATGTCCGAGACTGTCGGCGTCACCGACGCCCAGAAACGCGCGGTCGTGGAGCTGTGGAACCGCTACCCCGCCCTGGCCGCCGTCCGCCAGCATCGCGTCTACGCCGTAGCCTCGGACATTTTCGTCGTGCCCGGACCGCGCGTGGTCGAAGCCGCGCGCGCGCTCGCCCGCATGTTCCACCCGGAGGCCGGCCTTTGAGCGCGCTCTACACGCTGGCCGAGGCCGGGATGCGCTACAACGGCACGCCCGTGCTCGATGGCGTCACGCTAGGCTTCGGCGCCGCCCAACTGGTGGCCATCATCGGTCCCAATGGCGCCGGCAAATCGACGCTGCTCGGCATCATGGCCGGCCTGCGCCCCGGCCACACCGGCCGCTGCGAATACCGTGGTATCGAACCGGAACGCTGGCCGCGCCGCGCCTTCGCGCGGAAGGTGGCGTTCATCCCGCAGAGCCTGCGCGTCGAATTCCCGTTCACGGCGGAGCAGGTGGTGTTGATGGGCCGCACGCCGCACTGCGACGGCCTGTTCGAATCGCCGGCCGATCTCGAAGCCGTCGAGCGCGCGCTCGATATCACCGACACGCTAGCATTCCGCCACCGCGATTTCCGGTCGCTTTCGGGCGGCGAGCGCCAGCGCGTCATTCTGGCCTCGGCCGTGGCGCAACAGCCCGAAACGCTGCTGCTCGATGAGCCCACCACTTTCCTCGACCTGCGGCACCAAGTCGCCATCTATCGCCTCTTGCGCGACCTGAGCCGCCAGGGAATGCTTGTGGTCGCCGTAACGCACGATCTGAACCTCGCCGCCGCCTTCGCCGACCGCATCGTCGTCCTCAACGCCGGCCGCGTGGCCGCCGACGCCGCCCCCGCCGAGGTCCTCGCCCCGGAAAGAATCCTCGAGGTCTTCGGCGTCGCCTCCGAGCTTCATCGCGGCCCCGAAGGCAGGCCCTGGATCATTTATGGCCAGTAGCCGCCGCCGGTTCTGGATCTCGGTGCTCTCGACGGCCGCCGCTGCCGCGGCCGTCCTGTGCATCGCGCCTCTCATCGGCTCGACTCACATCGATTACTCGCGCGCCCTGGCCGGCCTCTCGCCCGATCGCGAAATCCTGTTCTACACGCGTCTCCCGCGCGTGTTGCTGGCGCTCCTCGCCGGAGGCGCGTTGGGCGTGGCGGGCGTGCTCTTCCAGGCCATGCTGCGCGACGCGCTGGCGACGCCCTACACGCTCGGCGTTTCGAGCGGAGCCTCGCTCGGCGCGGTGGCCGCCATCTGCCTGGGCTGGCGCGAGGTCGGGCACCTGCCGGCCATCTGGCTCGCCTCCTTTGCCGGCGCCGGGCTGGTCCTGTTTCTGGTGATGGGAATCGCCTCCGAAGGCCGCCGCATGTCCTCCTTCACGCTGCTACTGGCGGGAGTATCGATCAACACCATCTGCCTGGCGGCTATTCTGTTCCTGCAATACATCGCGAACTTCGGCCAGACCTTCGCCATCGTGCGCTGGCTGATGGGCGGCATCGACGCCGTCGACTACTCGACGCTAGCCTGGTTCGCCGCCGCCGTCCTGCCTGCGGTCGGCCTCATTTTTCTGCGCGCCCGCGACTGGAACCTGATGGCGGTCGGCGAGGATTGGGCCGCCGCCCGCGGCGTGGCCGTCTCGCGGCTCATGCTGAGCGGTTACGTGCTCGGCTCGTTCCTGGCCGGCTCGGTGACGGCGCTGGCCGGCCCCATCGGCTTCGTCGGCCTCATCGTGCCGCACGCCTTGCGCCTCAAACTGGGAGCCGACCACCGCCTGCTTCTGCCCTGCTCGTTCTTCACCGGCGCGGCCTTCCTGGCCATCTGCGACACCGTCGCCCGCACGGCTCTCGCTCCCACCGAAATCCCCGTCGGCGTCGTCACCGCGCTCCTCGGCGGCCCCTTCTTCATCTGGCTCCTGCGCTCGAAACGACGGAGTCTGTGGCTATGAGGACCACCTTGCCCCGCGGCAATGCCGCGTTCTCTAACCGAACCGCGACCGTCAGGGAGCGGATGGCCCGCTACACCGCCGGCCGCGAACCTAATAAGATGGAAACTTGACCAACAAGCTCGTTATTGAGAATCTCCGCTTCCGTCCGGTCCGCACCGTTCTCAGCGTCCTGGCCATCGGCATCGAGGTGGTTATGATCCTGACCATCGTCGGGATCAGCCGCGGGATGCTCGTCGACTCGCAGCAGCGCATGCGCGCCGTCGGCGCCGACGTTCTCGTGCGGCCTCCGGGAAGCTCCGTGATCAGCCTGAGCTCCGCACCGATCCCAGAGAAGATGATCCAGTTCATCGAGCGCCAGCCGCACGTGAGCATGGCCGTGGGCGCCGTCAACCAACCGGTGGGCGGCGTAACGGTGGTCACGGGAATCGATGTGGCCCGCTTCACCCAAATGAGCGGCGGCTTCCGCTACCTCAAGGGCGGGCCTCCGCGGCAGCCCAACGACCTGCTGGTAGACCGCTATTACGCGCAGCAGAACAAGCTCAAGATCGGCTCCCCCGTCCAGCTCATGAATCGCCGCTGGCGCGTGTGCGGCATCTTCGAAGAGGGCAAACTGGCGCGCCTGGTGGTTCCCATCCAGATTCTTCAGGACCTCACCAGCAACCCAGGCAAGCTCAGCCAGATCTTCGTCAAGGTGGACAACCCGGCCAACACCGACGCCGTCGTCGACGAATTGAAATCACAGCTCAAGGGCTACCTGATCTACTCCTTGGAAGAGTTCGTTTCGCTCATCTCCATGGACCACGTTCCGGGCCTGGCCGAGTTCATCGGCGTGATCATCGGACTCTCCATCGTGGTCGGCTTCCTGGTGGTGTTCCTCTCCATGTACACGGCCGTGCTCGAGCGGACACGCGAAATCGGCATTCTGAAAGCTCTTGGTGCTTCGCCGGCCTTCATCCTCCGCATTCTGATGCGCGAAACGTTCCTGCTGGCGATCTGCGGAACGCTGGTGGGCATCGCCTTCTCCTTCGGCACGCGCTGGCTCATCATGACGCTGGTTCCGGGCTCGCTCTCCCAGCACATCGTTCCCGACTGGTGGCCCATCGCGGGCGCCATCGCACTGGCGGGCGCCCTGCTCGGCTCGGCTTATCCCGGCTGGCGCGCGGCGCGCCAGGACCCCATCGAGGCGCTGGCGTATGAGTGATCCCATCATCCAGGTTCGGGACCTGCGCAAGGTCTACCGCGTCGGCGAGGTGGATGTCGAAGCGCTACGCGGCGTAAATCTCACCGTCGAGCGCGGAGAGCTTCTGTGCGTGGTCGGCCCTTCCGGCTCGGGCAAATCGACGCTCTTCCACATCCTCGGCGGGCTGACGGGCGCGACCTCGGGCGAAGTCATCGTCGACGGCCGCGACCTTTCGAAGATCTCGGACGCCGAACGCACCGAGATGCGCAAACGCATGGTCGGCTTTGTCTTCCAGAAGTACAACCTGCTGCCCACGCTCAGCGCCGCCGACAACATCGCTATCGCGCGCCACATCGCGGGCCGCAGCCTCACCGAGGACCCGAAGTTCCGCGAGGTTCTCGAATTACTCGGCATCGGCCACCGCCTCCACCACAAGCCACGGGCGCTTTCGGGCGGAGAGCAGCAGCGCGTCGCCATCGCGCGAGCCATCGTGAACGATCCCGCCATTCTGCTCGCGGACGAGCCCACCGGCAACCTGGATTCGAAGAACTCCGAGGCCGTGCTGGGCGTGCTGCGCGACCTCAACGAGCGGCTCGGCCAGACCATCCTCATGATCACGCACGACGCCCACGTGGCCACCTACGGCCATCGCATCGTCCACATGCTGGATGGCCGGATCGTCGAGGCGGGCTAGAGCCTACTTCTTCTTGGCCAGCTCGCGGAGATAGCCAACCACGGACTGAATCTGCTCGGGGCTGAGCCTCTTCTCATAGGCCGGCATCCGGCCCTTCCCTTTGGCGATCGTGCCCGCCAGTTGCGCGTCGGTCATCTTCTGGATCTCGGCTGAACGCAGATCCCCGAGTTTGAAGGTCCGCCCCATGGCTGTCTGGCCGGACCCATCCGGGCCGTGGCAGCCGGCGCAATTCCTCTTGTAGATCGCCTCTCCGGTTTCGGCCTGGCCAAACAGCGCCGGGCTCACCGCCAACGCCATGGATGCCACCGCGGGCAGCACGAGCTTCTTCGAAAGTCCGATCGAAAAGATCATTTGTGGTTATATCCCCTTTCGGTATCAGTATAGCGATATGCAGGTGGCCCGCCGCGGTCGCGCCCGGGGGTCCGCACATGGTAGACTCCGACGCATGGGAACCGCCCGTCAACGTAATGGAATGTTCGCCGTTCTCCTGTGCTGTGCGGTCGCGGGAGCGGCGGCGGGGCAGCTTGCAAGGCCGACGCCGCTCAACACGATACCCACAGACTTCCCCAAGGACTGTCCCATCATAGCCAACGCTACCTTCCGCGACTACCAGCCGGCCGTGAGGAACCGGACCGTGATCGGGAGGATACTGATCCTGGACACACCGGCCACGCCGGAGGCGGTCCTGGCCTTCTACAAACAGGCGCTACCGGCCAATGGCTGGAGCGTCCTGAAGCACCCCAAGCGTGAGGGCGACTTGATCGAGGCAACCAAAGGCGACCGGCGCGTCATCTACGGCATCGTGGCGACGCACCAGGGGGCGAATCCCACCACCACGTTTCGGCTGGTCGTGGTGGGCAAGAAATAAGGCGGCGGCGCAATCAAGCCGGCGGGCGCGCGTGATAGATGTCGTGCAGCCGGAGCAGCCCCAGACAACGCCGCGTCACCGGGTCCACCACCGGCAGAACGTAGATTTGCGAGGGCCGGTCCTCCATGAGCCGTAGCGCCTCGTGCAGCCGCGCCTCGGGACCGATGAGGGTGGGAGTCGGGGTCATGATCTGGGCCGCACACAACTGCCGGATGTCGTCGTGCTTTTCGAGAGCGCGCCGCAGGTCGCCGTCGGTAATCAGGCCCGCCAGCCGCCCTTCTTCGTCGATCACGCAGGCCGCCCCCAGCGGATGCCGCGTCATGGCGATCACCACCGCACGCAGCGAGTCGCCCGGCTTGGCCCACGCCGTGTCCCCGGGCCCGTGCATCACTTCGCCGACGGCCAGCTCGAGATTGCGGCCCAACTGGCCGGCCGGATGGTAGACCGCAAAGTCTTCGGGCGTGAAACGGCGGCCTTGCATTACGGCCACTGCCAGCGCGTCACCCAGCGCCAGCGCCACCGCGGCGCTCGAGGTCGGCGCCAGGTTGTGAAGATCGGCCTCGGCCCGCACGGACGCATCGAGCACGATATCCACGGCGGAAGCGAGCGGCGAAGACGTGTTCCCCAGGATCCCGATGAGCGGCGAGCGAAAGTCCCTTAGCACGCCGACCAGGCGCAGCAACTCGGCGGTGGCGCCGCTTTTCGAAATCATGATTGTGGGGTCCCCGGACGCGTAGACGCCCAGGTCGCCGTGCACGGCCTCGGCCGGGTGCAGGAAGACGGCCGGCGTCCCCGTGCTCGAAAGCGTCGCGACCAGCTTCTGCGCCACGCGGCCGGACTTGCCGATGCCGGTGACCACCACCTTGCCCCCATGCTGCAGGATCAACTCGACGGCGCGCGAGAACTGCGCGTCGAGCCGCCGGGCGGCGCTCGCGATGGCTTCGGCCTCGGCCTCCATAGCCGCGCGGCCGCACGCCACGAAGTCGGTATCGGGCGAAGGCATCTCCTTAATTTAGCGGATCGCGCCGAAAGCCGGGGAGAGTATAGCCTGCCCTCGGTTTCCCGGCCCCCCGGCGCGCGTTACAGTTGAGTTTCATGCCTAGGTTCCTCGCTCGCCACGAGCGCCTGTCGGTGGCTCTGGTCTCGCTGGTCTGCACCTGGCTCTTCTTCTTCGAGTATTTTCCGCCCTTCCGCCGTGTCCACTTCCCGTTCGACATCGAGGGCTTCCACTACCCGCTCTGGAACTACGCATTCCATGCGCTCCGCGCCGGGCGGTTTCCGCTTTGGGATCCCTCGATGTACTGCGGAAGTCCCTTCGCGGCCAATATCCAGGCAGCTCTGTTCTACCCTCCCAGTTGGCTGTTGTTCGCGGTCAACGCCGGCCATCGCCTGATTGCATACGTGTGGGTGGAAGCGCTGGTGGCCGCGCACCTCTGGCTGGCGTTCTTTCTCGCCTGGCTCTGGCTGCGCCGGCGCTTTTCGTTCCTGGCAAGCGTTCTGGCCGCGGCCGTATACGGCTTCAGCGGATGCATGCTCTATCAGATTCAGCACGCCGGCATGATCATGGGGTACGCCTGGGCGCCGCTCGCGCTGCTCGGGATCGACGAGGCCAACGATACCGGAAGCTGGCGCCCGTTCTGGAAGGTCGCGGCAGCTTCGGCGCTGTGCCTTCTGGCCGGCTATCCGTCCACCTGGGTGGTGCTGTGCTGCTCGGGGGCCGCTTACGCGGCCGCCTCGCTTCGCCCGCGCGTGTTCCTGGGAGCCGTTTGCGCGCTGGGCGCTTCGCTGCTGCTGGCGGCGGTGCAGATCCTTCCCACCGCCGAGGCCAACCCCCTGAAGGTGTTCGACCCCAAGTATGGCGGCGGCATCAAGAGCCTCGAGTATTACGCCGCGCTCTTCATCCCCAACTACTTCAAGTTGGGAGGACGCCCATACGGCTGGGGCAGCCCGCCGGGCACCTACCTCTATCTCGGCGCTCCCGCCTTGTTCGGCCTCTTTTGCCTGGCCCGCGCCAGGCGGCTGCGCCCCTACCTGCCGGTCCTGGCGATCGGCGTTGTGTGCGCGATCTTCCTGGTGGACCCTCTGGGCCTTACCGACGAGTTGCTGCGCAAGAGCGCGCTGGCCTATCAGGTCGTCCGTTCCGTCAACTTCCTGGAACAGGTTCCACTCATGGCCACGATTCTCGCCGCCATCGGAATCGAGGGCTACCTCAAGGCCCCGCCACTCCCCATCTCACGCCGCTCTCTGACGGTCGGGTTGCTCCTCCTGCTGCTGTGGCTGGCGCGGCAAATCTATGTAGGGCTGCCCGGGGGGCCGGACTTCGCCTCGCACTGGCGCGGCGCAATTGAAGCCGCCATCACCCTGGCTCTTTTCGCTTTTCTGCTCCGTGCCTGGAGAGCCGCCGGCAGTCGAAGCCGCGCCTGGCTCGCTTTCGCGCTGTTGTTCCTGGTCTGGAACGATTACCGGGTTTACGGAACCGGCCGGGGATTCAACTCCAGTCCGGGCCGCGCAGGCGAGGACTACAGCGGCCAGTGCTTTCCCGGCGTCTCGGTGGAAGCCTGCCGGGCGCTGCACGCCGACCCGGCCTACCGCCTTGCGATCGATGTGAACGGAGCCCCTCACGCCAGCTACTTGCGCCATTGGGATCTGGTTACTCCGCAGGGATTCGATCCCTTCCTCACCACCCGCTATAAAGCCTTGATCGAAGAGGACACGCTTTTCGAAACCGACCGCTTGTTTGCTTTCAGCCCGTTCAACACCCGTCTGATGGACCTTCTGGCTGTGCGGTACGTGGTCGCCTCCGAGAGCGATCCGCACTACCGGGCGCTTGCGGCCAGCCCGCTATTCCGCCGGGTGGGCCCGGCCGGCTCGTACTTTTCCATCTACGAGTACTTGAACGCGAAGCCCTCCTGCCGCTGGGAGCCGGAAGGCGGCGCCCGGATCGAGACTCTCCTCTGGACTCCCGAGAAACGCCACTTCAGGGTGCGGGCCGAGTCCGCGGGCCGCCTGGCGCTGATCGAGGAACTCTTTCCCGGCTGGCATGCGACGGTAGACGGGCGCCCGATCAGGATCGAACTCTGGCAGAAGGCATTCCAGTCCGCGCCGGTTGCCTCCGGCGATCACCTGGTTACCTTCGAGTACTCGCCCGCCTCGATCCGGATTGGCGCGCTCGTCAGCCTGTGCTCCCTGGCCGGGCTGATCGTGATTGCGCGGCGCAACCGCGTGAGCAAGCCCCATCAGGCGCCAGCGCCGCCTTCCAATTCCCCCGCCTCCACTTCGTCCACGTAGCACCACACCCAGCTCTCGCCGGGCTCGATGGACCGCACCAGCGGGTGGCCCGTCCTGTGGAAGTGCTTGGCCGCGTGCTTGTTCTTCGAGGAGTCGCAGCAAGCCACGTGGCCGCAGATAAGACACATCCGCAGGTGCACCCAGCGGTCTCCCGTTTTGACGCAGTCCTCGCAGACGCGCGTGTTGGTTTCCGTAAGCCGGATCTGGTCAAGATGCGTGCATTGCTCCATCGTGCCAGTCCCTCCTTTCCAAAGATTCGCGGTCCCAGTGCGCCAGCTCGGCGGCGGCTTCGTAAGTGCTTTCGAGGAACGCGAGCAACTCGGCCTCCGGCGACTCGGCCGCGCGCATATCGTCGTACATCAACAGAAACTCGCCCAGCTCGGGACTATGGAACGCGCGCTCGGGGCGAATCCGCGCCCTCGCCAACCCGGGCGGCGCTGGCGCGGCGTAGGCGTAAAACGCCGCTCCCGCCACCGTGCCCCCTCCCGGCCACCAGCCTGCGCTGATGACCTCGTGCGAGTAAGCCTCGCGGGTAACCGCGTCCGCGCCCGGGCGCTCGGGCGCGCGCCGGCCGGAGAACCGCGTCGCCGCCAGGTCGAAGCTCCCCCAGAAGAAGTGGACCGGGCTCGCCTTGCCGATAAAGCCGCTCCGGAACCGGCGCAGCACGGTGGTGGCCGACATCAGGATGCGCCAGAAGCGCCGGGCGTATTCCGGGTCGTAGGAGGCGTGCGTGGTGTCCTGGTCGAAGGGGATGGGGTTCGGCACCTCGACGGGAACGTGGTAGATCTTCACGTCGATGCCCAGCGCGGAGAGGGCCGCCATGACTTCCCGGTAGAAGTCCGCCACTGGCCGCGCATAGAGACGAACGGTTTGGGCCGCCCCGCCGCTGGTCTCGATTGCGAGAACGTGTTCGAGGAAGTCGAAGCGGATTTCGAAAACGCCCGAGCCGTATGGGATGGCCGTGGTGGTGAGCCCGCGCGGCCCGACGTAGAGCGTCGAGTGCCACCAGTGGTTCTCGAACGGGCTGAGCTCGAGGCGGACCTTCCCGACGATCTGGGTCCACATGTGGAGCGTGTCGCAGGTATCGCTCCATTCGGACAATGGCAAGGCCGGCCACATTGCGGCCCGGCTCGAATGCAAAGTGGAGGATAGCATCCCCGCCCCCTTGGTTACAGGGTAGCGCAGCGGCTGAAGAGCATGTGACGCACCTTCTGCGTGCCGCAGCGGACCTAAGCCCGCGGCTGCACGCTAAGCAGCTTGCTGAAAAACACCAAGACATTGCTAGCCGCAGATGAACGCAGATGAACGCCGATTGAAAACGAATGGTCTTATCGGCGTTCATCGGCGTTTATCGGCGGCGGGAATTCTCAAGGGCGGCCGAAGCGGTCCGATGAGAGTATTGTGAGCCGGTTCTTCGATGACGCCAAAACGATCTTCGAAGCCGCGGAATCCGCGTACCGGTCCGGCCAGCGCCTCTCGGATACTACCGTGCTCATCGGGCCTGATGGGGCGATCCAGATGCTGGCCGGATCGGACTGGCCACTGGACCGGCTAGCGGCCGAACGGGGCGCCGCGTGCGCCTATCGCGTCGGCGAAGCCGCGGGCCGGGTGCTTCTCGAGGCCCGCGCCGGCTCCCGCACTTGCCGGCTGGAATCCGAATCCCCCCGCCGAATCGCGCGCCAACTGCTCGGCTTCAGCCCAGCCCTGCCTCGCGTAGAAACCTTGCGGCTTCCTCCGGCGGCGTCGGATTGATGTAGAACCCGGTTCCCCACTCGAATCCGGCCACCTTGGTCAGCTTCGGAATCAGCTCGATGTGCCAGTGGTAGGACGGCAGCCCCGGCTCCTGAAGCGGCGCCGTGTGGATCATGAAGTTGTACGCCGGGTGCTCCAGCACTTTCTCGATTTCGCGCAGCACCACCGGCATCACCCACCCCAGGTTGTGGAACGCCGCCGCGTCGGTGTCCTCGAAGTGCGAGAAGTGCCGCCGCGGCAGCACCCAGATCTCGAACGGGAACCGCGCGGCGTAAGGAGCAATCGCCACGAACTGCTCGGTCTCCACCACCACGCGGCTGCCGGTGTTGACCTCCTGCCGGATCATGTCGCAGAAGATGCAGCGATCGCGCAGCTCGAAGTACTTCTTCGCGCCCTCCAGTTCCTCGACCACGACGCGCGGCACCACCGGCAACGCGATCAACTGCGAGTGCGAATGCTCGAGCAAAGCGCCCGCCCCCTCTCCGTGGTTCTTGAAGGCCAGGATGTAGCGCATCCGGCTGTCCTTCTTCAGATCCAGGAAGCGGTCGCGGAAGGCCCAGAAGACGTCTTCGACGGCCTTGTCGGTCATGCTGGCCATGGTCGACTGGTGGTCCGGAGTCTCGATGACGACCTCGTGCGCCCCGATCCCGTTCATGCGGTCATAGAGCCCCTCGCCCTGCCGGTCGAAGTCGCCTTCGACGCGCAGCGCGGGAAACTTGTTGGGCACCACGCGCAGAGTCCAGCCCGGCTCGTTGGCGGCTCCGCTCTTCCGGTAGGCCAGCAACTCGGGAGGAGTCTTCGTTTCGCTCGCGGGGCAGAAGGGGCAGAAGCGGCCACCCTTGATCACAACCTGTTCTCGGGAAAAATCCTGGGGCCTGTGGGCGCGGTCGGTCGCAATGATGACCCACCTGCCTGTGACCGGGTCTCGACGGAACTCTGGCAATCGGCGGTCCTCCACTGCCCCTGCGGGGTCTGGAAAGAGAATCCCCAATTATAGCGTCCGATTCGGCCGGAAGGCATCCTTGCGATGCGAGATCGCGGGAGGATCGCCGAGGACCACGCCGACCAGGTCGAACCGCACGCGCTCCCAAGCCACGCCGGCCCGCCGCGCGTAGTTGCGCGCCGCCCGCTCCAGCGCCTCCCGCTTCCCGGCGTCCACGTTGCGCTCCGGAGCGCCGAACTCGTCGCAGCCGCGCGCTTTCACCTCCACGAAGACCAGCCGGTCGCCTTCCCAAGCCACCAGGTCGATCTCGCCCGGGCCCGCGGAAGGCTGCCAGTTGCGCGCCACCACCGTCATTCCGCGGCCCTCCAGATAGCGGTGCGCCAGGTCTTCTCCGCGCCGTCCCGCGGCCTGATCCGCCGGCCAGGAGCGCTTGCGCCCGCTGTCGCGAAGCGCGTCGGAAAGCCGCAACAGCCAGCCGATCACTTCACGACCTCGAACTCGAACTCCATGACTTTCCCGCGCACCACGGTGCAGAGGTAGTATTCCCAAAACCGCCGGAAGCGGCGGGAGCGGTTCACCAGAAACTCGAATCCCAGCGCCCGCCAAAAAGCCAGTAGGCGCACCCGCACCGAAATCTCGCGGAACTTCACCGGCGAGTAGTAGCCGAACCCTCCGTGATCCTCGCCGAAAATGCGGAACGAGAAGCTGTTCAGGTGCCAGCGGTGCGTGGGATCGCAGAACGAGCTGAAGTCGGTGTAGTGTGGCGTGACCACGTGTACGCGGCCGCCCGGCCGCACCAGGCGGTGAAACTCCTCCATGGTTCGAATGACATCGGCCACGTGCTCGATCGTGTGCGTCGCTTCGAGGCGGTCGAACGAGCCCCCGGCGAACGGGTACGGAAGGCGATCGAGGTCGCACAGGACGTCGGCGGCGCTGGCCGGATTGCGGTCGATTCCGATCGCGCCCGCCGCCTTCCGGATGCCGCAGCCCACGTCGAGGACTCTCACGCAGCTATGGTACCCGAAACGCGGCTAGGGGGTCGGTTTCCGAACAGGCCGCACTGAGAGGTCGGCGCGAGGCGCACGGCAGCCCGCGAAGGGGCGAAGACACTTGAAGCTCGAATCCATGCCGATCCCCAAGTATCTCAACCACAGATTGTTAAGCATGAGAAATCGAGCCCAAACAACTAAAACAAGCTTTGCCTCCAGAAGTTGGATGACGTGGAGCGTCCTGGAATAGACATGTCAAACAATAGATCTTGCCGCATTTATTGCATTTCAACGCCGATAATTGTTCAAGCTCCTGGGCTAGCTTTCGCAAGTCACTAAGCTTACGCCCATAAGCTAGACCCGTTACATCAATACAATTTGCCCCGTGGTTAAATGTTAAACCACATATATTCAATTGCTTGAGCCATTTGCCTCGCGACAATATGGCCTTACCACATCTCGTGCAGGTCATATCTGTTTCAATATCAAAGCCGTGCAAATTGGTTATTGTGGCTGGCTGCTTCCTGCCAAACAACTTTCTTACGAAGTCCATCGGAACCCTCCCTGCTCGTGGCCTGCGGTTGTATGGAATTGCGCTCTCGCACGGAAACACGCAATCCTGCGTGTCTGTGCGTGAGCTGGGAGATCAGCGGCGAAGGGCGATAGGGGTGTCCCTCGCTTTCTCCTGCCCGCGACACCTCACCTCTCCGCCACGCAGCTTGCGGAACCACCCGATGGTGCAACCTCCTTGCGAACCTAACGGTTCTGACGTCGTAAACCGTCCTCCAGCAGATGGATCGCAGGAATTGTCAGAGCGAGGATACCACAGGCAAGAAAGGGCCTTCGAGTTACCACCGAGGCCAGAAAAGAGGACGTCGTCAGCCACCAAACGCCGCTGTGATCCGGCCTGCTGAGTCCCGCATCGTCGACCGCTCGGAAACTGACCACCACCAAGATGAAGAGCGGAGACTCCGACGACGTCTAAGCACGCGGTAGCGATGCCGCCGAACTCGAAGGTGACGGCCACAAGGGTGATCGCCAGGCCAGACCGAGGCGAACCTACCCGCCGGCCGGAAGATCGATCTCCATGACCAGGCCGGGGTTCGAATTGTGGGCCTCGATGCGGCCCTTGTGCAACTCCACCGCCCGCCGCGCGATCGCCAGTCCCAGACCGACTCCCCCGCTGGTGCGGTTGCGGTCCGTATCCACCCGATAGAAAGGATCGAAGATGTGCGGCAGGTGCTCCTCCGGAACCCCCGGGCCGTAATCCCGCACCCGTATCCGCGCCCCGGGGCCGCCGTTCTCCAGCCAGACCTCGACCGGGCTGCCTTGCGGCGAGTGACGGATGGCGTTGCGCACCACGTTCTCGACCGCCCGGCGCATCAGCTCCGGATCCCCGTGAATCGTCACCACGGGCGGCTTCTTCATCTCCAGCCGGCAGCCCCGCGCCTCGGCTTCCACCGAGCAATCACCCACCAGGTTGGCCAGCAGCTCATCCACCCGCACCGGCTCCTTGCGCAGGGACGACGGATCGCCCTCCGCCCGCGTCACCTGCAGCAGCTCGCCCACCAGGGAGTTGAGCCGCTCGGCCTCTTTCTCGATCCGATTCAGCGCCGCCTCGCGCGCTTCCGGCTCGCCAGACCGCGCCAGCTCGGTCGCTACCGCGAGGCGCGCCAGCGGCGAGCGCAGCTCGTGGGAAATGTCGAGCAGCAGGCGCCGCTCGGCGGTCAGCAGAGTTTCCATGCGGTCGGCCATGGTGTCGAAGGTGCGCGCCAGCCGCCCCACCTCGTCATGCCGCCGCGAACCCACCCGCGCTCCCAGGTCGCCCTTGCCGAAACGCTCCACGGCCTTCTGCAAACTGCGCAGTGGCGAGGTCAGGTGCAGCGCCAGCAGATAGGAGAGCACCACCATCGCGCCCACGATCCACAGATATTGCGGCACGAAGAACGAGAAGCCCGGCCGCCCCCTCGCGATCAGAAACATCCAGTACTGGCCGTCCCGGCTGGCTCGCGCAATCACCGGCGGCTGGAAGAAGCGGCCGCGGCGCTCCGCCTGTTCCACCAGATCATGGCGGTCCTGGCCGGTCATGAGGTCGCGGTAAGTCGCGTCCGTCAGGATCCCGTGGGCCGGGAATTCGGCGTCGAAGCGCTCCAGGAAGGACGCCAGCGCCGGCCGCCCTCCGTGCTCGAAGGCGTGCCGCGCCTCTTCGAGCTGCACCGACAGCATGCGCCCGAAGATGTGCCCGCGCCCGCGCGCGGCGGTGAAACTGCGGGTGGTGATGATCATGAACCCGGCCATCGTGATCGCCATCGCGGCCAGGAACCAGATCAAGAACTTCGTGAATAGCGACCTCACTCGACGGCCTCTTCTTCCGGCGTCCGGCAGAACTGGTAGCCCACGCCGCGGATGGTTTTGATCAGCGCCCGGCTGACCTCGAGCTTCTTCCTCAGATGACTGATGTGCATATCGATCGACCGGTCGAAGGGGGTTGTTTTCCGGTTGTAGAGCGCTTCCATGACTGCATCGCGGGAGAGCACCCGGCCGGCGCCGCGCATCAGGATTTCGAGGATGTCGAACTCGAGCGTGGTGAGCTCGATCCTCTGGCCGTCGACCGTCACCTCACGCGAAGCCGGATCGAGCGCCACTCCGTTGACCTCGACCGGCCCGCGGTCGGCGGCCTGCGGCTCCGTGCGCCGCAGAATGGCGCGGATGCGCGCCGCCAGCTCGCGCGGGTTGAACGGCTTCGCCAGATAATCGTCCGCGCCCAGCTCCAGGCCCACGATGCGGTCCACGTCTTCCCCGCGCGCGGTCAGCATCAGAATCGGGGTGCGGCCCTTCTTCCGCAGCTCGCGCAGGATCGCGAAGCCGTCCATGCCGGGCAGCATCACGTCCAGGATCACCAGGTCCCAGCCGCCCGCGGAGGCGCGGTCGAGTCCTCGCCGGCCCTCGTGCTCAACTTCGACGCTGAACCCCTCGCGCTTCAGGAACTCCTTGAGCAGGCCGCACAACTCCACATCGTCGTCGATGAGCAGCAACCGCACGCCCTAGTTTTACCACGTCGTACGGTCCTCCGCCGGCTTCCTTACGTTTATTTACAGTGGGTTGGGGGGAGCCATCAGCCGTCAGCCATCAGCCATCAGCGGTCAGCCCCGGCTCGCACCGAGGGTCCGATAGCTGATCGCTGATGGCTGAAGGCTGACGGCTACTTCAGCCGGCAAAGCGGGTCGCCGATCACGATGTTCTGCCAGCTCAGCGCCGGAATCGCCAGATAGTAGCTCTCGGCCAGCGTTCTGCCGCTCAGGTACGCGGGGAGCAGGAAGTCCGGCCGCGGCGTCAGGCGCAGGAACGGCTCGGCGACGTGCCCGGAAGCGCCCGTCGCGCCCTCATGGATATAGTCCGCCGAGAGGCCCTGCGGCGAATCCGCGAACCAGTGCGCCCGGTCCTTCCAGGATGTGAAGTTCCAACTGTCGGGAGGCCGGACGAAGGTGCGCCCGTCGGTGGATACGAACTCGGTCACGATGGCGCCTGGCAGCCACTCGAATCCCAAGAAACGCCGCTTGCGGTTGGAATCGTTCGATCCCCAGGCGGCGTAGCCGATCACGCCGCGCTGGCCGTAGAGAACCTCTTTCGTGTGGTCGAAGACGACGCGCTCCTTGGGGAGCAGCAGCGCCGTGTTGCGGAGCCACTCATTGCCGGGGTCGTTGTCGTCGGCGTTCAGGTCGATCACAACCCGCCCCCGGTTCCGCGCCACCAGCGCACGGTCGATCATGCCTTTGACTTCCTCGAAATCGTACGCCGCGAGGCGGCACACTAGGTACATGGGGAACCGCGGGTGGCCGAAGGGCGCGTCCCGCATGCCGAAGAACGGGTTCGAGAGCGCCCCGCGAACCTCGTGCCGGACGCCGTGCAAGTCCTCATACAGCAGCGCCAGCTCGGAATCGACCGCGGCCTGGTCCCCATCCCGCCCGCCGCCGCCGTCGATGCGCAGAGGAACGCCCAGCGTGGTCGCGATGTAGAGAATCTTCTCTTCGAGCCGCCGCGACTTCAGACACGCTGCCACCGGCGCGGCGATGGTTTCGTTGTACTCCCGCCGCGTGGTGGTTTCGTCCGCACGCGCGTCGATTATGCACACGTTGGCTTGCGGAATGCCGCGCCGCGCGCGGTAATACTCGCCGATCCGCACCGAGACCGGCGAGGCCCGGTTGACCACGATCAGGACATTCTCGGGCCCCTGGGCCAGCGCAACTCCGGCCGCCAACAACGGAAGCAAGGCGCGCCAACGCATGTTACGAGGGTAGCGGGAAGCGTCCTTGGGTGTATACTGACGCCGGAAGGCCAAGGAGGCAACGATGAAGGTGGCGCTTTGGTGGGCGGCGTTGCTGCTGGCGGTCACGGCGTGCGCGCAATCCCAACCCACCACCCTGCGCGGGGCGGCAGCCGCAATCCCGCTGCTGGTCGGCGCGGCGGCGGACGGAAGCGACGCATCGCCCGACCCGCTCGCCACCGACCCGACCTATGGGGCCACGCTCGGCGCGCAATACAACATGCTCGAAGCCGAGAACGCCATGAAGTGGGGGGCGCTGCACCCCAACCCGCCCGGCTCGCCGAACGAGTACAACTTCTCGGCCGGCGACGAGCTGGTCGCCTTCGCGCAGGCCAACGCGATGTCGGTCCGCGGGCACAACCTGTGCTGGTACGCTTACAACCCGTCCTGGCTCACATCGGGCGGTTACACCAGCGCGCAGCTCTACACCATCCTTCAGAACCACATCAACACCGTGGTGACTCACTACAAAGGGCAGGTGTTCGCCTGGGACGTCGTGAACGAAGCCTTCAATGACGGCGACTCGGGCACTTTGCGGGATTCCATCTGGTACGACCAGCCTGGCATCGGCCTCACCGGAACCGGCTACATCGAGCAGGCACTGCGCTGGGCGCACGCGGCCGATCCCAACGCGCTGCTCTTCTACAACGACTACAGCATCGAAGACCAGGACTGCTCCGGCGGCGTTTCGTCGGGACCGGGCGCTAAGTTCCCGGCCGTATACGCCATGCTGGCGGATTTCGTCGCGCGCGGCGTTCCCATCAACGGCCTCGGCTTTCAGATGCACATCGATACCAGCGGCTGCCCCACCAGCGCCGTCCTGGCGAACCACTTCCAGCAAATCACCGCGCTGGGCCTGGCGGTGCACATCACGGAAATGGATGTCAAGATCCCGGACACCTCGGCCGCCTCGCTCCAGGCTCAGGCCACGACCTACCAGCGCATCCTGAACGTCTGCCTTCAGAATCCCGGCTGCACGGCCTTCCAGACCTGGGGCTTCACCGACAAGCACACCTGGCTCCCCACTTACTTCCCGCTGCCCTTCGATGCGAACTATCAGCCCAAGCCGGCCTTCACCGCGCTGCTGAACACGCTGATCGCGGCGCCGCCACCGCCCCCGTCTTTGTGTACCTATTCGCTCAATCCCGCTGCCGTTCACGTCTCGGACGCGGGCGGCGCAGTGCCCATCGCGATCACGACCTGGCCCGCCTGCTCCTGGAGCGTCTCCAGCCTCCCGGATTGGATTAGTGCGGCGTCGGGCAAGGGCCCGGGAACCGCGACGCTGACCGTGGCCGCCAATCCCGGCGCCGCGCGCCAGGCCACGATTACCGTCGCGGGCACCCCGGTCGCGGTGACGCAGGATTCCACGTGCAATTACGCCCTCAATCCCGCAGCCGCTGCCTTTCCGCTGGCCGGCGGCTCCGTCACCGTCAACATTACGGCCACAAACGGCTGCTCCTGGTCCGCTTCGAGCAATCTCGATTGGGCGACCTTCACGGGAACCACTTCCGGCGCGGGCAATGGAAGCGTGACGCTCCAGGCGGCGCCCGATACCGGCGCGCTCCGCTCCGGCATCGTCACCATCGCCGGACTCGCCTTCCCCGTTTCGGAGGGAAGCCTGCAATTCGTCCCTGTCCCGCCCTGCCGCGTCGCCGACACGCGTAACGCCGCCGGGCCGTTCGGCGGGCCCGCCCTGTCGGCCGGCCAGACGCGCTCCTTCGCGATTCCGCAGAGCGCCTGCAACATTCCCTCGACCGCCCAGGCCTACTCGCTCAACGTGACGGTGGTGCCGACGGGTCCGCTCTCCTACCTGACGCTGTGGCCCACCGGCCAAGACCAGCCCTTCGTCTCGACCCTGAATTCGTCCGAAGGCTTGGTGGTGGCGAACGCCGCCATCGTGCGCGCAGGCGCGGGCGGAGCCGTCAGCGTCTTCGTGACCGACCCCACCAACGTCATCCTGGACATCGACGGGTATTTCGATTCGCCGTCCGCAGCCTCCTACTCTTTCTATCCGCTTTCGCCTTGCCGCATCGCCGACACGCGCGGCGCCGCGGGCCCGTTCGGCGGTCCCACCATGACGGCCGGCGAGAGCCGCGACTTCGCGATTCTCTCCAGCCCGTGCAGCATTCCGAACCTGCCCAGCGCGTACTCGCTGAACGTCACGGTGGTTCCGGCCGGCTCTCTGGGATACCTCACCACCTGGCCGGCGGGACAGGCGCAGCCGTTCGTCTCCACGTTGAACTCCCCGGCCGGCAAGGTGCTGGCCAACGCCGCCCTGGTTCCGGCGGGGAGCGGCGGATCCGTCTCGGTCTACGTGACCGGCCCGACCGACGTGATCCTCGATATCGATGGCTATTTCGGCCTGCCCGGGAACGCCGGCGCGCTGTCGTTCTACCCGCTGGCGCCCTGCCGCGTCGTGGACACGCGCAATGCCGACGGGCCTCTCGGCGGGCCGATCCTCGAAGCCGAAACGTCGCGCTCGTTCCCGATTCCGTCGGGCACCTGCGGCATTCCCAACGCCGCGGCGGCGTATTCCATGAACGTCACGGTGGTGCCCGACGGCCCGCTCTACTACCTGACGGCCTGGCCCACGGGGTCGCCTCAGCCGTTCGTCTCCACGCTGAATTCCTTCGACGGCACGGTGGTGGCGAACGCGGCCATCGTTCCCGCCGGCACTGACGGCGCCGTCAGCGTGTACGTGGCCGGAGAGTCCCACGTGATTCTCGATCTCAACGGCTACTTCGCGCCGTAAGCAAGCATCCAGCTTCAGAGGAGGCGGTCCAGCACCAGCGTCTCAAACGCCCCCACCCGCTCGAAGACCGCGTCGTTCGTAATCAAGGCGGTCACGCCAGCGTACGCGGCGGTCGCCGCCTGGAGAGCGTCTGGGGTCCTCAAACGGTGGACGGCGCGAAGGCGCGCCGCCAGATCCGCTATCTCCAAGTTCGGCGCGATCCAATCCAGGTTGGGAAACGTGGACAGCAAGCCGTAAAACTCATCGACCCGTTGCTCGTCGGAGTCGCGGTAAGGCTGCACCAGTAATTCCGTCATGGTAATGGTGGACGTGACGGCCTTCGAGTCCGGCCGCTCGATCCAGGAGAAGATGGCATCGGTCAGGGGAAGGTAGCGCGCGTTCGCTTCCAACTGATAGATGAAAACGCTGGTGTCCAAAGCGATCCGGCGGTGCCCCCGCAGGAGCCCCCGGAGGCGGATCAATCCCAACTCCGGCGTTCCTTTCGAAGGTGCGCGCGGGAGTAGACGCCACTAGCCAGGCCCCGAATGGCGGCATGATGGGCCTCGGGCTTCCGCAGAACGATCACCCTGTCGCCCCGAGCGATCACGACCAGCTTGTCGCCGGGTTTCGCCCCCAGAGCCTCGCGCGCCTCGCGCGGGATCACGATCTGATTCTTCGCCGAGAGGGTAGCTTCCGTCATCGCTTTACATTCTAACAGAAGGTAAAGGACCAAGGTTGCCGCCAAGGTAGCCGGGCTTGCCTCAGCCTTCCCTCGGGCGATACCCTGGGTCGGAGACCCATATGTCCGATCCACGTACTCGCCGGGATTTCATGAGATGGACCGCAGCCGGCATGGCCGCGGTGGCGGCCGTTCCGGCCCAGGGAGCGCCCGCGGGCGACATCCATGTAAGGCTGACCGCGGGGGCGAAGCGCTACGCCGAGGAGCCGCCGCTTCCGTGGCAAGCCGCCGCAGGTCCCTCCATGGGCGCGATCGTCCTCGACCCCCGCACCACCCACCAGGAAGTGCTCGGCTTCGGCGCAGCCTTCACCGACGCCGCCTGCTATACGCTCAAGCGACTGCCGCCCGCCGCGCGCGAGGGGCTCCTCCGCGAGCTTTTCCATCCCTCCGAGATGGGCCTCAGCGTGTGCCGGACCTGCATCGGATCGAGCGACTACTCGACCAGCGTCTACAGCTTCGACGACGGTGTTGCCGATCCCCAGTTGCGGCGTTTCTCGATCATGCACGACCTCGTGGACATCCTACCCATGCTGCGCCAGGCCCGCCAGGTCAACCCCGGCCTGTTTCTGTTCAGCTCGCCATGGAGCCCGCCCGGTTGGATGAAGGCCGGCGGTTCGATGCTGGGCGGCTCGATGCGCAAATCGTCCTTCGCGGTGTACGCCCGCTATCTGGTGAAGTTCCTCCAGGCTTACCAGGCCGAGGGCGTGGCCATCGACGCCATCACTTCGCAAAACGAGGTGGACACCGACCAGGACGGCAAGATGCCGGCCTGCCTGTGGGGCCAGGAGTACGAGATCGAATTCGTGGCCAAGCACCTCGGCCCCGAGTTCGCCCGCAACAGCCTCGCCACCAAGATTTGGATCCTGGACCACAACTACGACCTGTGGGGGCGCGCTCTATGCACGCTCGACGCTCCCGGCGTCGGCCAGTACGTCGATGGAGTGGCGTGGCACGGGTACGGCGGGAAGCCGGAGGCGATGACCCGCGTCCACGAAGCGCACCCGGACAAGCACGCCTACTGGACCGAGGGCGGCCCGGACGTCACCGATCCCGCCTACCTGACCGATTGGACCAAGTGGTCCGCCACCTTCGCCGGCATCCTGCGCAACTGGGCGCGGTGCATCGTGGGCTGGAACCTGGCGCTGGACGAGAAAGGCTGGCCGAACATCGGGCCGTTCCCCTGCGGTGGCTTGGTGACGATTCATTCCCAGACGCAGGAGATCCTGCGCAGCGGGCAATACTGGGCCTTCGCCCATTACTCGCGCGCCATCCGCCGGGGCGCGCGCCGCATCGGCTCGGAGGGCGTCATCGAGAAAGTCTCGCACGCCGCTTTCGCCAACCCGGACGGCTCGACCGCGCTCGTGCTTACCAATGCCGGAGCGGAGAGGAAAGTGCGCCTCGAACTGGCCGGCCGGATGGCCGAGGTCGCGCTGCCCGCCGACTCGGTCGCGACGCTCACCTGGAGCTGAGGGCCCCCGCGGCGCACGCGTTCAAATCGGCAGCCCGTTGTTGTCGGTGTTAAGCGACTGCGTCGAGAACTTACCCAGGTAGGCCGAAAGGCTTCCGTCGGCCTTCAGGGCAAACACGCAGCCGTCCTGCCAGATGCCGTCCAGGTGCTGGAACTCGCCGGGAGGATCCCCCTGGTTGCAGTGTACGTCGTGCACGCCGTTCCCGGTTGTATAAGGTGCCCCGAAGGCATACAATTTCGCCGAGCCCTCGACCATCGCGATCAACGCCTCGCCGGCTTCGTTGCCCGTCACGTTGGTCCAGGTCTGAAAGCTCGTCTTAAAAATGCCGTTCCAGATCCCCCAGAAGATGGCCAGACAACCGAGCGGCCTCTGGAGGATCGGGCTGCGGGCGTAGTCCATCGCGCCCGAGGTGGGATTGGAGTTCAGATGGTGCCAGCCGTCCGCGAATCCCGAGTCCGGGGCGAACAGGCTGATATCCAGATTGTTGAACACTTGATACTGAAACTGACCGTTGGGTTCGTTCACGTCCACCGCGGCCTGATATTGCACTTCGCCGACCTGAATATTAAGATCGACGTGCATCCATTGACCCTGTTCCGTCGTGTAGTTGACGTACTCCCCGACGACCACACCATAATCCGGCAGCATTTCCCCTCCTATCCAAGCCGATCATACACCAATTCGGCACGAAATCCGCGCTCTCGTTCAAATAAACCTCGAGCAACCCGCGCGGTCGGCGCGCCCGGACGATCTCTCCGCCTCCTCCGCGCAGGAGTGTAACCCGGCTCCGCCTCGGGACGTACATACATGCGAAGGAAGGAGCCGGTCCACATGACCCCCAGAATCCTGGCCGCGGTTTCCGCGGCCCTCATCCTGGCACAGCTTCCGGCTTTCGCCAAGCCGAAACGCAAGGAAGACAACAACCCGGCCGCCCAGGTATTCGAGGCCGCGCTCGAACCGCCAGGGAACGCCACGTGGTCACCTTCGTAGACGACAAGCACCTGATGTTCACCTTCGAAACCGGCAAATCGGTGCTCTCCGGCGGGTTCCTTGCCAACGCATCCGTCGAGCCGGTGACCGAAACCAAGTCCGCTTTGCTGATCAACGTTCAGCATAGGCCGGGAGACCACGAGGGCTTCTCGTTCGACGCCGGCGGCCGCATGGCGGACAAGTTCTACGAGCAGGTTTCCGAAGAGTTGGCGAGGAGTTCGACCCAGAAGACGGACGTCAAACCCGACGCGCCGCACGTGACGGCGCCGCCGCCGCCCGTCGCAGCCACACCCACGCCGGACTACGGCGCCGTGGCCGTAACCTGCTCCCTCGAGAATGCAGACGTCACCGTCGACGGGGCGTTTGTGGGCAACCTGCCGACCGCGCTGCGCCTTCCTCCCGGCAAGCACACCATCCAGGTGACTCTGGCCGGCTACAGGCCCTGGAGCCGCGAGATCACCGTGCTCGCCGGCTCCGACCTGAGGCTCATCGCTACTCTCGCGCAGGAGTGAGGGCCGCCTCCGTCGATTATGGATTCGAGCCCGGTTCCGGCGCTCCGTGCCCATTGTTCAAGTGCATGCGATGAAGCAAGGAGTGGGGTCCGCCATAGAGGAACTCCAGGGCGATGTTCCCGACCACATCTGCCAGCAGGTTGTAGTTGCCCATGCGGAGCGCATCCCTGGCGCCGAAGCGGCTCGGGTACCAGCCATAGACGGCCGTCATGGTGCCCGCATACGGCGCAACGAGCGCGGGGAAAGAGAAGACCCGGTGGCCGTCTTCGCCGCGGCGCGCCGTCAAGGTCGAAATCACGGCATGTCTCAAGCGTGGGAACACGCCCGTGCAGTCGCAGCGGTAGTACAGCGTGTCTTCCTTGAAGGCTTCCGCCAGCGCATAACGCGTCGTGATGCTGACCGCTGCGATTCCGTAGTCGGACCCGAATCGCCTGGCGAAACCCTTCGCGCCCTCGTTCCACTCCGGAGGCGAGTTACTGAGTTGGCCAAGGCCGGCCGTGATCGCTGCGCCGACGGTGGGATACGGGCCGAACGCGTCGAAGAGGTAGTTGTGCAGCTTCGTCGCCTGCGTCGGACGCGTGTACGGCACGTCCAGTGGCGCCGGGGTTGGGGCGGCAACGGCGCCAGAGGGATCCCCCGAACCGGGCAACGAATCCGCCCTTGCCAGCGCGGCAATACCCAACAGACCCAACAGCAGGAGCAGAAGCGGGCGCCCCCGTCGCGCCTTCCGGTGTCCGTCATGCATGGTGCCGCCTCTCCTCTCACTAGCACCGTGCAATCGGGTGGCCGACTCCCGGCGCATTGACACCGTTCGATTTCGCTCTTGACGGTCGCCTTCCAGGTGCAGCCTTTGCACTCGCAATCGGCGGACTCTGCACGCGTGTTCGCCTGTACTCAAGAAGGCAGGGCTACTCCGCCGGGTGGCCGGATGTTTCCCGGATGCGTGGCCGTCGGCCACACTGAGGAAGACAGGCGCCGGGACTTACAGGACGCCCTGAGCGCACAGTTCCAGGCTATGCGTGAAGTGGGCGAACAGATCCCGGAACCCCACACCTCGGTCGACTCAGCACGTCCACTGCGGCACCAATGGCAGGCGCAACACGACTACTCTCTCCAGCGCCGGTGCTCCTGTAACGATCATGTCACAGGTACCAGCCTTCACCCCGCCCGCTGACCCGCAGTCCCGATGCAGAAACCCGCCGGGATGCGCAGGGCCGAGAGCCATAGGTCCGAAACCACACGGTGACGACTCTCCCGCCTTTCTTTCTCTAATCCAATCAACCGCCTCCCAACCTCAGCCCCCGCCCCACCCCCCTCCCGCCCCCTACCCTCAACCACGGAGGACCAATATGCCAACCAAACGCCAAATCGCAGCCAACCAACGCAACGCCCGCCTCAGCACCGGGCCCGCCACCGAAGATGGCAAGGCCCGCTCGGCCCAAAACGCCACGCTCCACGGGCTGCTAGCCCGCGAAGCCGTCCTCCCCGAAGAGGACGCATCCCACTTCCGCGACCTTCTGGCCGCCCTCGAAGCCGAACTCCAGCCCGCCGGCGCTCTCGAAGAGTTCCTGGTCCGTGAGATGGCCTCCGCTCAGTGGCGCCTTCGCCGCGCCCTCCGCATCGAGACCGGCGGTTTCGCCGGCTGCATGGAGAGCGCCCGCCGCAGGGACTTCGACAAGGGACGGGAAAAGCCGCGCGACCCCTCCACTCCCGAAGAGCTGCACGACCGCAATACCCTGGTCCTCGGCTCGGCCTTCTTCTACAGCAGCGGCCCCGACGCCTTCTCCAAGCTCGCCCGCTACGAGAACTCTCTCCGCCGCGCCTACTATAAGGCCCTGCAAACGCTGGAGAAATCCCGCGCCGCCGAGCCGTTGCGAAACGAACCCAATTCCCCGCCTCCGCCCCCGCCCGATCCCCCCACGGAAGCTACGGCCGAATCTCCTGCATCCCCCGCGCAGTTGCCAGCATCCGATGAATCTTGCATACTGCAATCGGGGGGTTTTGGGTCATGGACTCCGTTTTGGCGCTGCATCGACTTCACTTCGCCTTCACCATCACGTTCCACTATCTCTTCGCGCAGCTCACCATGGGCCTTGCCCTGCTGATCTTCGTGCTGAAATCAATCGCCTTGAAAACCGGCGACGACCACTATAACCACGCCGCCCGCTTCTGGATCAAGATCTTCGCCATCGCCTTCGCGGTCGGAGTCGTGACCGGCATTCCCATGGAATTCCAGTTCGGCACCAACTGGTCGCGCTTCTCCAAGTACGCCGGCGGCCTCATCGGCCAGACCCTCGCCATGGAAGGCGTCTTCGCCTTCTTTCTGGAGTCCAGCTTCCTCGGGCTTCTGATCTACGGCGAGAACCGCCTCGGCCGCAAGCTCCACTGGCTCGTGTCGCTGGTCCTGTTCGCGGGGACCTGGCTCTCGGGCTTCTTCATCGTCGCCACCGACGCCTGGATGCAGCACCCCGTCGCCTACACCCAAGGCCGGGACGGCCTCCTCGTCCTCCGCAGCTTCTGGGGCCTCATCCTAAACCCCTGGACCTTCTGGATGTACCTACACAACATGCTCGGCACCGTGGTCACAGCTTCTTTTGTCATGGCCTCCGCCGGCGCCTTCTACCTGCTCGCCAAGAAACAAGAGGAGTATGGCCGCATCTTCGTGCGCACCGGCGTCATCGCCGCCGCCATCGCCTCGGTTCTCATGCTGTTCCCCACCGGCGATCGCCAGGGCGTCATGATCGCGCGCTTCCAGCCCGCGACGCTGGCCGCCATGGAGGGCCTCTTCGAAACCGCCGAGGGCGCCCCCATCGCCATCGTCGGCCAGCCCGATATGGACAAGCGCAAGCTCGATAACCCGCTGCTGGTCCCGCGCGCGCTGAGCTTCCTCACCTACCAGAAGTGGGCCGCGAAGGTGAAAGGCCTCGACGCCTTCGACCCCAAGGACCAGCCCGACGGCATCCCGCTGCTCTATTACAGCTATCACATCATGGTCGGCCTGGGGACCCTGTTCATCGCCGTCATGCTGGTCTCTCTCTGGCTGCTCCGGCAGGGGCGCATCTACCAGTCCCGCCCCTGGCTTTGGGTGCTCATGCTCTCGCTTCCGTTCCCCTTCATCGCCAACACCGCCGGCTGGATGACCGCCGAGCTCGGCCGCCAGCCCTGGCTCATCTACGGCCTCATGCGCACGGCCGCCGGCCCGTCCATGAATGTATCGAGCGGCAACACGCTCTTCACGCTGCTCGGGTTCATGGGCATGTACGCCCTTCTGGCCATGCTGTTCCTGTTCCTGATGCGGCGCGAGTTCGACCACGGCCCCGAGCCCTGGTACGAGGCCTCCGAGCCCCAACCGGGACCGGGCTTCAGCTCACGCGGCGCTTCAACTCCGCTGCCCTAACGAAGGAGCCCTATGGCAACCGTCTGGTACTGTCTCGTCGCACTCATGATCGCCGGTTACGTCATCCTCGATGGCTTCGACCTCGGGGCCGGCATTCTCCACTTCTCCGTCGGGCGCACCGAGTCGCAGCGCCGCCGCGTCATCCGCTCCATCGGGCCCGTCTGGGACGGCAATGAGGTCTGGCTCCTGGCCGGCGGCGGCACGCTCTACTTCGCCTTCCCCGGTCTCTACGCCTCCAGCTTCTCCGGCTTCTACCTGCCGCTGATGATGGTCCTCTGGCTGCTCATCGTGCGCGGCGTCGCCGTCGAGTTCCGCAACCACCTCGAGGACAACCTGTGGCGCCCCTTCTTCGACGCCCTGTTCATGCTCGCCAGCGCCTTGCTCGCCATCTTCTACGGCGCCGCCCTGGGCAACGTCATCCGCGGCGTTCCCCTGGACTCGAGCGGCACATTCTTCCTGCCGCTCTGGACCAATTTCCAAACCGGCAAGGACGCCGGCATCCTCGACTGGTACACCGTCCTGGTCGGCCTGCTGGCCTTCGTCACGCTGGCCGTCCACGGCGCTCTCTGGATCGCCGTCAAGAACGAGGATCTGCTCCAGCACCGCGCCCGCATCATCGCCAAGTGGGCCTGGAGCGCCATCGCCGTCCTCACCGCCGCCGTCACGCTAGCCACCTTCCGCGTGCAGCCCCTGGTCCTGCACAACCTCACGACGTACATCTGGGGCTGGGTCTTTCCCGATCTCGCACTCGCCGGCCTGATCGCCATGCTGGTCTTCATCCTGCGCGGCGACGACCTGAAGGCGTTCCTCTCTTCCTGCGCCTTCATCGCCGGCATGTTGACCAGTGCCGTCTTCGGCATCTACCCCTACGTGCTGCCCTCGAACACCGACCCCCGCCTCGGCCTCACCATCGCCTCCACCCAGACCTCTCCCTACGGCCTCTCCGTGGCCCTCGTCTGGTGGATCCCCGGCATGTTGCTGGTCCTGGCCTACTCGGTTTTCATCTACCGCCACTTCGCCGGGAAAGTGCGCTTAGAGGAGGAAGGCTACTAACCCGAAGACCGCAGTATGAGCACTGACAACAACTACTTGGACATCCCCGCCGCTGGACGTGATGGCTTCATCTATCGAATAATCAAGACGTGCTACCTCTTCAAGCTTCTTTCGACAGGCAAGAATGTCTTGGTGAGGCCCAAGCTGTGGGACGACCCCTTCGAGAACTTCATTCTTCACTCCCACTTCATTTCGAATGGAGAACCCGTCATCATCGACGCTCGGGATCACTTTTACGGTCAATGCTGGACGTTCGAGCGGGCGTCAGATGCGATCTGGCGCATTTACTCACCGAACTCGAAAGCGGTTCGCATCCGCTCGACCATCCGCAGGCTCGCGGAGAGTTTGAGTTCTTGGCGCGGCAATTGGGCTGTGCAGGAGGCGTTTATCGGCAGGGTTCGGTATCTAAAGAGTCAGGACCTCGTTGCGTTCGGAAACTCGGTGTTACGGGGACACGAGGGCCCGCTCACGCACAGAACGCTTGCCCGTACTCTTTTGGTGAAGCGTCCAGCGTTCAAACACGAGCGCGAGGTCCAGTTGCTTTTCACACCTCACGACTTTCACAACTTTACAAGGGATCTTTTGCCGTATCCCGTGGAACCCAACAGCCTTATCGACCAAGTGGTGCTGGACCCACGGATGGACAACCCAAAAGCCGCCATTCTTAAGCGGAAGATCAGGGCAGCGGGATTTGCAGGAGAGATCAAACGATCTTTGTTGTACGCTCCGCCCCCGGATCTGAGAATCCCTTGGGAGCCGACGGGTGCGGCCTCGTAAGGCACGGCTGGTGATAGCCTTGGGAAATGCGCCGGATTCGACTGGAGCCATGTAGGGTCGTGCGCACCGTGCTCGGCTTCGCACTGCTCTTCTCGCTGGCCCCCATCTCGACGGTGCGGGGGCAGAACGGCACAGACTACAGCGCCACGCCAATAGACGAGATCGCCGTTAAGGACGAAGACGGCTCGTTCATCCTTCGGGATGTTCAGCTGATCGGGCGTGGCGTTCCGGAGTTCAAGGCCAAGGCTATCAACGGACTAAACCATGACTGGGGCGCCCCCGTTTTCACAGTCGTCTACGAAGGTCATGACTTGAAGGACCCGTCAAAGCGTATTCGTCAAAGCTTCGTTGTGGAAGGCAAAATGTGCGGCTGGCCAAAGGGCGGTACATGCGCGCTCTCGCAAGAGCTTGACTTCCCTCTCTTCTTCATTGAGAAGTACGAATTCAAGTTCAGCGGCGGCACGCCAATGGGCGAGATCGCCGTTGAGGACGAAGACGGCTCGTTTACCCTCCGGGATGTTCAACTGATCGGGCGTGGTGTTCCGGAGTTCAAGGCCAAGGTCATCAATGGGCTAAACCATGATTGGGATGGCCCCGTTTTCACGGTCGTTTACCAAGGTCATGACTTGAAGGACCCGTCAAAGCGCATTCGTCAAAGCTTCGTTGCGGAAGGCAAAATGTACTGCTGGCGCGAAGGGGGCGGTTTATGCGCGCCGTGCAACTGGCCAAAGAGCGGCACATGCTGGCTCTCGCAAGAGCTTCACTTCCCTCTTTTCTTCGTTGAGAAGTGCGAATTCAAGCTCACCGGCGGGATTAAGAAACCGACGGATACAGAACTGGAAAAGCAGAAGATCGAACGTCAGGAGCAAGAGAAGAAGGCTGCTGAGACACAGGCGAAGACGGATGCGGCTGAAGCGGCGCGCCAAAAGCAACTGGCGGCGGAAAGGAAGCGACGGCAAGCGGAAGCAGACGCGCGGGACGCAAGAGCGAAAGCGGAGAAGGACGCCAAAGCTGCCGAAGTCCGGCTGGCATGCACCGTCATCTACCGAAACACTGCCGACAGGAAGATCAGTGACCTGACCGTGAAGGAAGAACAACAGGTCAGGGCGTGTCAGGCATTGGGTTTGTACCCGCCGCATTAGAGCACTTCACGAGTCCTTCACGTTGCCCTAGCCGTGACGCGCCGAGCTTCGTCTGGCCGCTCGCGCCCGCGCCACGCGTACAGGGCTGCCAGGAACGCCTCGATTGGCTCGTCCTCCGGCCAGAAGTCTCCAAGCAGGATCTTCGGGTCGTTGACGGGGCCCTTGCCCTGCTGGGCGATCAGCTCGTCCACGCTCGGGCTGGCGTAGAAGTTGTAGCGGGGATCATTGACCTTGTCCATCTGGCGCCTCCGCGCCCTGAGAATGCCGGCTTCACCCGTTAGTGGCCGGCGACTTGGATCGGCGTGACCTGCTCTTCCGCGAGCTCCGCCGCATAGTCGAGGCAAGCCATGATGTCTTCGCGGCTGAGCGACGGATACTCGGCGAGCAGGTCCTCCACCGAGTCGCCGTTGGCCAGCATGCGCACGATCTGGTCCACGGCAATCCGAGCACCCTTCACGCACGCCTGACCGTGACACATTTTCGGGTCGATCGAAATGCGGTCGAACGGCATAACGCCTCCGAGTCCAGTGTACCGCCCCCCGCGCTATACTAACCCCCGGTACGCTCCCATGAACATCGGAGTCCTGCGCGAAAAAGATCCCCACGACCGCCGGGTCGCCCTCACCCCGCCCGTCGTCCGCCAGCTCGTCGAGCGCGGCAACGTCGTCTGGGTCGAGCAGGGCGCGGCCGATGGCGCCATGTTCCGCGACGATGAGTTCATCCGCGCCGGTGCCAGCATCGGCTACTCGGCGGCCGACGTCATCGCCCGCTCGGACCTCATCGCCCGCATCTCCGTCCCCACCACCCAGGAGCTCGATCTCTGCCGCCCGGGCACCGCCATCATGGCCTTCTATCACATGGCCGTCGCCGGAAAGGCGGTCTTCGAGCGGCTGCTCGAACGGCGGATCACCGCCATCGGCTGCGAGATCATCGAGACCCCCGACGGCCGCCACCCCGTGCTCGCCGCCGCCAGCGAACTGTGCGGTCGCACGGCGATTCCCCTCGCGGCGCACCTTCTGCGCTCCAGCTCCGGCGGACGCGGCATTCTGCTCGGCGGCACGCCCGGCATTCCTCCGGCGCACGTCGTGATTCTGGGAGCCGGCGTCGTGGGCGCACGCGCGGCCCGCGCCGCAACCGCCTCCGGCGCGCGCGTCACCATCCTCGACATCGATGCTGAGAAGCTGAGCGACCTGGTCGATCACGTCCCCAACATCTCCACCGCGCTGGCCGACCCAGACTCGATCAGCGCCGCGGTCTCCTCCGCCGACGTCGTCATCGGCGCGATCCTGGTGCCCGGCCTGCGCACGCCGCACATCGTGACCAGGAAGATGGTCGAGACCATGCGCCGCGGCTCCGTCATCATCGACGTCTCCATCGATCAAGGCGGCTGCGTCGAAACCAGCCGCCCCACCACCATCGCCGAGCCGTCCTTCGTCCACCACGGCGTCGTGCACTACTGCGTTCCCAACCTGACCGCCGACATCGGCCGCAGCGCCTCGATCGCCCTGGCGCACGCTGTCATGCCCTATCTGCTCCGTCTCGGCGAGTTGGGCATCGAAGACGCCTTTCGCCAGTGCCCGCAGCTTGCGCGCGGCGTCTACACCTACCGCGGCCAGTGCGTTCACCACCGGCTCGCCGTGGCCTGGAAGGCTGACTACCGGCCGCTGGCCGAGATTCTGTCGGAAGGGGCGTGAGCCATGTACTGGATCGAGAGCTACCGTTCCAAGATCCGCACCGCCGATGAAGCCCTGCAGGCCGTCAAGTCCGGGGACCGCGTTCTGGTCCACCAGGGTTGCTCCGAGCCCGAGGCCCTTATTGCCGCGTTACTCGGCCGCTCTTCCGAGCTTCGCAACGTCGAGATCTTCCACATGGCCACCATGGGCACGGCCGATTACATCCTGCCCCAGTACGAAGGCATTTTCCGCCACAGCGCCATGTTCATCGGCGCCAATGTCCGCCGCGCCGTCCAGGAGGGCCGCGCCGATTACATCCCCATCTTCCTCCACGAAATCGAGAGCCTGTTCCAGACCGGCGTCATCCCCATCGATGTCGCCCTCATCCAGTGCACCCCGCCCGACGACTACGGATACATGAGCCTGGGAACCGGCGTCGACGTCACCCTCACCGGCGCCAATTGCGCCCGCCACCTCATCGTCGAGGTCAACGACCAGGCGCCCCGCACGCTCGGCGACTCCTTCATCCATGTGAGCAAGGCGCACGCCATCGTCGAAGCCTCGCACCCGCTGGCCGAGTACAAGAAGTGCCGGATCACGCCCGTCCACCACGCCATCGCGGCGCACGTGGCCCGGCTCATTCCCGATGGCGCGGTGATCCAGACCGGCATCGGCGGGATTCCGGAAGCGGTGCTGCTGGCCCTGCGCAACCACAAGGACCTGGGCGTTCACAGCGAGATGATCTCCGATGAACTGATCGAGCTGATCGAGCTGGGCGTGGTCAACAACGAGCGCAAGAGCATTCACCCCCACAAAGTGATCACGGCCTTCGTACTCGGAACCCGCAAGCTTTTCGACTTCATCGACAACAACCCTATCTTCGAGTTCCACCCCACCGCCTACACCAACGACCCCTACGTCATTTCACAGAACGACCGCATGGTGGCCATCAACTCGGCGCTCGAAGTAGATCTCACCGGCCAGGTCTGCGCCGATTCGGTCGGCCACCTGCCCTACAGCGGCATTGGAGGCCAGGTGGATTTCATCCGCGGCGCCGCGCGCTCGAAGGGCGGCGTTCCTATCATCGCCCTCCCCGCCACGGCCAAGGACGGGACCATTTCCCGCATCGCGCCCACGCTCAAGCCCGGAGCCGGAGTAGTAACTTCGCGCGGCGACGTGCATTATGTGATCACAGAATTCGGCGTCGCCTACCTGCACGGCAAGAATCTCCGCCAGCGAGCCGAAGCGTTAATCGCGATCGCGGATCCAAGATTCCGCGACGAGCTGCTCGCTGCGGCGCGGACGCTGGGGTACGCCTGAGAAGCGCTCGTTGCCCGTTGCTCGTTGCCCGTTGATCCCATGAGAGGGTCGTGGGATCCCGAACACTTCTTCAGTATGGCAAGTGCCCCCACTCCGGATACCGTCCGCAATCTCGACATCTGGAGGCTTGGGATCCGACTCGTGAAGAGCGTCTACGAAGTCGCCGGCACCTGGCCCAAACAGGAAACTTACGGTTTGGCGGCCCAGGTACGGCGCGCCGCCGTGTCAGTCCCCGCGAACATAGCCGAAGGCGTCGGGAGGCATTCACATGCTGACACCGCCAGGTTCGTGCAGATCGCACTGGGTTCCCTCTACGAACTTGACGCCTTGTTCGAAGTTGCGGCCGAATTGGGGTACTCAGCACCGCCCGACCGGCACGCTCGCCTGGAAGAACTCATCCGCAAAACGTCGGCTTTCATCGACTACCAGAGGCGAGCCGCAGACAACGAACGACGCTAGCAACGAGCAACGGGCAACGGGCGACGAACGCTTTCAGACACTCACCACCGGGCACGGACTCTGCCGGATAATAGCGTACGCGTTCGTCCGCAGGCGGCCGAAGAGGCCCGCCGCCGATCCGCGCCCGATCACCAGCAGATCCGCCTTCCGCTCCGCGGCCAGCCGGCTGACGACCTGCGGTGGGTCGCCGCCTTCCACCACCGTTTCCGCCTCCGCGCGCATCTCCTGCTGCAGGTGCGCCAGTTCCTCGCGCGCGGCTTTCGACAACTGTTCAGCCAGGCCCGTGTCGAAGTAATCGCCGGGCCGCGCCTCGATCGACGGAATCGCGTGCGCCAGCAATAGCCGTGCGCCGAACTCCGCCGCCATCTGCGCCGCCCAGCACAGCGTCTTGCGGCTCTGCGGCCCCAGGTCCACGGCGCACAGGATAGTGTGGAAGGCCGTCGATGGCAGCTCCGGGGTCCCTTCCAGGTGCACGCCCGTCAGCACCGGACAGTCCGCGTCATGCAGCACCTTCGCGGTCACCGATCCCAGGATGAAGCGCCGGAACGGGCCGTAGCCGTGCGTCGGCATGGCGATCAGCCCGACCTGCCGGTCGTGAGCGTACTCCACGATGCGCCGCGCCGGGTCGCCTTCGAGCAGCGTCCGGCTGACGCGCGCGCCGGCCAGTTCCGGTCCTAGGAACGCGTCGAGTTGCTGGCGCGCCAGCGCGACGCGGCTCTGCAGCACCTCGTTCGCCACCCCGCCCGCAAACTCCATCTCGCCGAAGTCGTAGCGCAGCGGCTCGACGACGTGGAGCAGCGCAATCTCAGCCTGGAAACGGGATGCCAGCGACGCCGCGTAGCGGGCGGCCCCGAGACAGCGCTCGGAGAAGTCCACCGGCAGCAGAATCTTCGACAGCGGAATCATGGCTCACCCCCGCTGTGGCCAGTGTACTGCAAGCGCCCGGCGCCCGTGGATGGGCCGGAGGGAGTTCGCCGTCTGCTCCGGCTCGACGGGCAACGGGCGACGCGCAACGAGCGCTTCCCGCTATACTGGCGAACGATGCGGAAAGAGCCGGACTACTTCGGCGAGCGGGACCTGCCCCTCATCTACGTCGCCCGGAAGCTGAAAGAGGCGCTGGCGCTCGAGTCCGCGCTGACCGCGGCGGGGGTCGATTACCTGGTGGAACCGGACGTCTACACGGGCGGAATCGTCTTCCGGACCGAACGCGTCGGCGTGTTCTTCTACGTCGCGCCCGAAGGGGAGGAGGCGGCGCGGCGGGTGTTGATCGAACACGGATACCGGCCGCAAGAGCCGCTCGGAAGCGCGCAGCGATGAGCCTAGCCGATTTGCTGGCGTGGATCGCCGCCCTGTGGTTTATCTCTGCGGGCATCCGCTGGCGGCGGGACGTAGTTCAGCAGCGGCGGAATCGGGCTCGCGAGCTCGGGCACAAAGGCGTGGGAGAGCTGCCACCTTTCCAGGCCCCCACCAGGCGGCTGGTCCTGACCGCCGTGTGGATCGGCGGCGTCTACTTCACACAGCCCAGCCCGATCGCGTGGGTGCTGGCGGGCTTTCCGCCGATCTCGTGGGCGGCGCTGGAAGCGGCGGCGCGATGGAGCTTGAAGCGCGGGCACTATGCTGCCTCACTGCGCCTGCTCGGCGTGCTCCTCTTTGTCGCGCCGGACAGCGCTCGGCTCGTGCTCCGCCGCGGCGAGATTCTGTTCGCGGCAGGGCGCTTGGCGGAAGCCGACATCGCGCTGAGGAAAGCGCTCGCCCAGGCGCACCGGCAGGGTCACCAGGTCCGGGCTCTGGAGTGCCTCGCGCGAGTTCTGACCGTCAAGGGCCGCTACGAAGACGCGGAGCAGGCGGTCGCAACCGCCCTGAAGGTGATGCCCCGCCGCAGTGGGCTCCACGCCGCGCGCGCCGAAACTCTATTGTGGCAGGCGGCCAGGCCCGAGGAAGCCCTCACCCTCGTCAACCGCGCGATCGACTACGAGAGCAAAACCAGGCACCAGGCCGGCCCCAACTTCTTCGCCACCAACTGGGCGGCGCAGGCCTGGGCCCTCGCGCTCCTCGGCCGGCGCGACGCGATGGAGGAAGCCGTTCGGCGGGCGCTCCAGGCCACCGACGAATCCGAGCGCCCGCAGTTGGCCGGTGTGCACTACCGTTTGGGAAGGGCGCATCGCGCGGCCGGGGAAGAGATGGCCGCGGCCAAATCCTTCGAGACCGCCCGCTCCGCCGACCCCGCGGGCCTCTACGGCCGGCTCGCGGCCGGGTAATAACTTCTCGCGCCTGGCCCGAACTCTCCGGCGCTTCCGGCGCGCGCAGGCGTAACGGGCCTGCTTTCAGCCACCCTCGGAATTGGCACCAAAGCTGCTCTTGACCTGGCAGGGCGTCCGATCCGGCGCCCGCAGTAAGCAGCGGTGGAAACACCACCCAAAGGAGACGAATCACATGGCTATCAGTGTGCCCGAAGATTCCCCGGCGACGCCCCAACGCAGCGGGCGAGCGCCCCTGCATGGAGCCTGGTACGTGGCCGTCGCGCTGGCGCTGGCGGGAAACGTGTACTTCCTTTTCGCCACCGAGCGGCTCACAAAGACCGCCGAGCAGCTCCGCGACAGCCTGGCCGCCGAGAGCGCCAAGCTGAATGACAACGCCACCGCCGTGGCGGACAACCGGCAGCGAATCGAGACCCTTTCCGACGAGGCGCAGAAATCCGTCGCGGACGCCCTCGATCAAGCCCGTTCGGAAGCGCACCGAAGTTCCGCCAGAGTCGCCACCTCCCTGGGCGCTAAGCTCGACCTCGAGCAGCAAGAGCAGCAACAGGTGGCCGGGCAGGTGGCCGAACTGCGAGACACCACCACGTCCGAGAATTCGAAACTCAACGAGGTCAGCGGCGACGTCGCCAACGTGAAAGCCGACGTCGCGGCCACGCAGTCCAAGCTGGATGCGACCGGCTCCGACCTGAAGAGGGTCATGGGCGATATGGGCGTGATGAGCGGACTGGTCGCCACCAACTCGAGCGGCCTCGCAGAGCTGCGAACCCTGGGCGAGCGCAACTACGTCGAATTCGACATCCGCAAAACGCCGGCGCCGTCCAAGGTCGGCGACATCAGCATCTCGATCCGCAAAACGGATCCCAAGAGGAACCGATTCACGATCACGGTGGTGGCCGACGACAAGGTCGTAGAGAAGAGGGACCGCACCATCAACGAGCCGGTGCAGTTCTATGTTGCGCGCAACCGCCAGCCCTACGAGATCGTAGTCAACGAAGTCAAGAAGGACGAGGTGGTCGGTTACCTCGCCACTCCGAAAGTCAATGTGGCCCGCCGGTAAGAGGGCCGCTGACACCGCGGGCTCGGCCTAGACCGGGCCCGCCAGGGAATAGCAAAACACCGCCATGAGCAGCAGCAGCGGCCCCACCAGTGCCGGCTTCAGGCTCCAGCCGGCCACCAGCGCGATGGCCCCCGGTAGGGGCAGCAATCCGGCCAGGTGCGCCGCAATCAGCATCGCGGAGCCCGGCAGGGCCAGCCGCCGGAAGGCTTCCCACGGCGTCCTGGCGCCGCCGAGCGCCCAGGCGACGATCGCCATGGCGGGCCAGAGCGCGACGGCCAGCCGCGCATCGCCCGTACGTCGCCAGCAGCTCCGACGCCGGGCACAACGTGCGGCAGAACGCGCGCCCGCGGAACACCACCGAGACGAAGACCGTAAACACCGCGAGGCCCACCAGGAAGCGCGGCGCGGGTGGCCGCAGGAGCAGGATCCCGTAAAGCCCCACGCCCAGAAGGCCCGCCGCGGCCCACTTCGGCACCTCGTGATCGGGAGCGGAGATCCACTCCGGAAATGTCCCGATCAGGCTCAGCGGGCAGACGGCGCACCATACCCTGCCCAGCAGCACGGTGGCGACCAGCAGCCACGGCAGGCACATCAGGAATCTCTCGGGTTCGAAGACGATCGCAACCAACACGAGACCCTGGAGCGTGCGTGGCAGTCCGTTCCAGAGCAGAACCGAACGGAGGGGTCCGCTCTTCAGCAGATCGAACCCCGCGTTGTTCAGCATCTGCGTATGGTAGTATAGAAACGCCCCGATGAGAAGGGGACCAAGAAGTTACCAATTCAGGGTCAAATTCTTTTGACGCGGCGAAAAAGGGCGCGCTCCGGCGCGCCCTTTTTCTATGGTGCAACCGGGTCAGTGCCGCATGCCGACCATTCCGGCGCGGTAGAGGCGGTCGTCGACGCGGCTGAGACGGTGCGGGGCGGCGGGGGAAAGAAGCGGGCGGTGCGGGATCCCGAAGAGGTGGTCGGAAATGGCCCACAGATCCTCTTCGGTGGTCATCCAGCCGATGCGGTCGAAGCGGCCGAGGTTGACGGGCCGCGAGTAGGCGCGCAGGGTCTTCTCGGCGGCGAGGTTGTAGTAGTGCTCGAAGTAGGACATGGCCAGCTCGCGCAGGGTGCGGTAGACGGGCTCGCGGAAGCGCAGGCCGGCGTAATTCGATTTGGCGATGGCGCCCCAATAGCCGTGCTGGCGGAAGATGGCGAGCACGTGGTCGTCGTCGCGCACGGCTTCGAGGTCGAGCAGGAGGGGCGGATAGCCGTTGGCGCGGAGCGCGGCCGCGCCGAACAGCGCGCCTTCGAGACAGTGGGCGGTGCGGTCGCGCAGGACGCGGCGAGGGGAGCGGATGGTGGGGCCGCGCTGTTCCTTGTTATAGGCGACGTCGCAGTCGAGGAAGCGCTGGATCCTGTCGGGCGTCTTGAGACGGCGCAGGGCCTTCCATTCGAGGGCGGAGAATCCGTTGGTATCGGCCATCAAATGGCTTAGGGTACCAGGAAAACGGGAGACAGGAGACGGGACAGCTGGCGGGGACTATTGTCGTACAGTAGTTGTCTTTAGCCGCGCGGTCTACTCAGGACGTCCTTCACTTTTTGGAGTAGCTCAGCCGCGGTATATGGCTTGGGGAAAACCTCAAACCCCTGCAGCGTGGCTCGATGTCGAAGCCGCTCGTCATCAAGAAGACCCCCGACCATTAGAACCCGCATGGTCGGGCATTTCGTGCGCAGATACATCGCCGCCTCGTGCCCCGGCAAGCTCTGAACATAGGTGCGGGTCATCAACAGATCGGGCGTGCACTCTTTCAACCGGTCCACCGCCTGCCCCAGGTCGCCGGTAGCCAGGACCGTATACCCTTCCCGCTCCAGTGTCTCCTGAAGAACGGAACGTACGACCGGATCGGAGACCAAGAGCAGGATCGTCGTCATAAAGGAGCGGTCCGCCATGGTCATTCCCTTTGCCAATTACATTATAAGCCGCGGTTCCACTTTGGACTCCCAGTTCGTGTTGAGCATACGCCCAACCGTCATCCTTTGATCCTGCGAGCTGGGAGTCAGTTCAAGAAGAAGGTGCGGTAGAGGGTGTCGCGCTGGCGGGGGACGAAGCCGGCGTCGCGGATGATGCGGCGGAGCTCTTCTTCGGAGGCGCGGTGGTGGGCGCCGGCGGAGGAGACGACGTTCTCCTCGATCATGATGCTGCCCACGTCGTTGCCGCCGAAACGGAGACCGAGCTGGCAGGTCTTGAGGCCCTGGGTCACCCAGGAAGACTGGACGTTGTCGATGTTGTCGAGGTAGAGGCGGGAAAGCGCCAGGGCCTCTGGGCAGACGGGCTCACTTCCTGTGGGCCACGATCACATTTGACTTGAGCCAGTAGACACGCTCCCCGTCCCCTCCGACGCGCTCAACGGCGGCGTTGTATTGGATTCGGTACATGCCCTTGGGCGTGACGTCATAATGCTGGGCCAATCCGATCGTCGTTGTGCATCTGCAACCGGCGTCGACGGTAAGGTAGTCGCTCTCCGTGATCTGTCGGTCTATCGCCATCCCCGTGTACCGGATCTCCTGGTCATCCCTGTACACCCAAAACATCGTCTTCGTCATTAGCCCGTCGGTTGGCAGGTCCCGCTCCAAAAGCCGATAAGGGGAGCTTCCGCGGTTCGTAATCTCTACTTTGACAATGATGTCATCTTTCTCGTTGACCGCAGAAATTCGCACGACTGGCACAGCTCTCGGATTGGTCGGTGCCCCAGAAGTCGGGCGACAGTCCGGTCCGTCCGCTCCGGCGGTACTGCATAGCGCCTGGACCACGAAAGCACAGGTGGCCATTATAAAGACCCAAACTCGTTTGCGGTTCATTGGCGTCAAGCTGTCCTCTGGGCTGACGGGCTCACTTCCTGCGGACCACGATCTGATTCGACTTAAGCCACTCCGCGAAATCCGGCGCGACGTGCTCATTCATGGCCTCGTATCGAATCCTGTAGCGGGCCTTCGGCTTGACGTCATATGCCTGGGCCAGTCCGATCACGGCTGAGCAGGTGTGACCAGGATCCACGGTGAGGTAGTCGTCCTCATCGATTTCTCGAAGTGACTCAGCACCCATATACGTCATCTGTTGGTCATCCCTGTATACAAAAAACAGGGGTTTCGACATCCACCCATCGGCTGGTAGATCCGAGACCAGAAGCCGATAGGGGAACCTCCCACGGTTCGTGATTGTTACGCGTACAATGATGTCTTCTCTTGTGTTGACCGCAGAGATCCTGACGATTGTCGTACCACGAGAGTTCATGAAGGGCTGCGCAGAACTCGGGCGACAGTCACGTGCCGCGGCGCCGCACACCCCCTGCATTACGACCGCACACGTCGCTATTGCAAAAACGCAGACTCGTTTGTGATCCATTGCCGTCAAAACTCTCCCCTGTATGGTACTCATAAATGCCGCATGCCGAACAACCCCATTTGGAGTGAGAGATTCGACCCAGGCGCTGGGGCAGGAGCGGCGTCAGTTCAGGAAGAAAGTGCGATACAGCGTGTCCCGCTGCCGTGGGACGAAGCCGGCGTCGCGGATGATGCGGCGGAGCTCTTCTTCGGAGGCGCGGTGGTGGGCGCCGGCCGAGGAGACGACGTTCTCTTCGATCATGATGCTGCCCACGTCGTTGCCGCCGAAACGGAGACCGAGCTGGCAGGTCTTGAGGCCCTGGGTCACCCAGGAAGACTGGACGTTGTCGATGTTGTCGAGATAGAGCCGCGAAATGGCCAACGTCTTCAGGTATTCGACTGCGGTCGCCTCTTCCTTTATGGAGCGGCCGAGCGAGGTGTTCTCGCGCTGGAAGGTCCAGGGGATGAAGGCCGTGAACCCGCCGGTCTCCTCCTGAATCCGCCGCACCAGGTCGAGATGGTTGACGCGCTCCTCGATGGTCTCGCCGCAGCCGAACATCATGGTGGCCGTGGTGCGCATGCCGAGGCGGTGGGCTTCGAGATGCACGTCGGCCCATTCCTGCGTGGAACACTTAAGGCGGCTGATACGGTGGCGCACGGCGTCATCGAGGATCTCGGCGCCGCCTCCGGGAATGGAATCGAGACCGGCGTCGCGCAGGCGCGCGATGGTGTCGCGGAGGGAGAGGCCGCTGACCTCGGCGATATTGACGATCTCGGGTGAGGAGAAGCAGTGCAGGTGGATCCGGAAGCGCTGCTTGATGGAGCGCATCAAGTCTTCGTACCACTCGATTTTGAGGTCGGGGTGGAGGCCGCCCTGCATGAGGACGCCGGTGCCGCCCAGGTCGAGGGTCTCCTGGATCTTCTCGAAGATGACCTCTTTCGGCAGGATGTAGCCTTCGGCATGGCCGAGCGGGCGGTAGAAGGCGCAGAAGGTGCAGTACTCGGTGCAGAAATTCGTGTAGTTGATGTTGCGGTCGATGATGTAGGTGACCACGCCCTCGGGATGGAGCCGGCGGCGCACGGCGTCGGCGGCCATGCCGATGCCGATGAGGTCGGGACTGCGGAACAGATCGCAAGCCTCGTCGCGAGTCATCATGCGGTGACGCCCCCCGTTGAGACCACCGTAGCAAACTCGCGCGCGTACTGCACGAAGAGGCGCATGCCTTCGTAGTCGCGCTCGCCCAGCTCGAAGACGATGTGGCGGGCGAAGTAGTCGCGGGCGAGGGCCTCGGAGAGCTGGCGGGGCGCGGCTTCGAGGCGAACGATGTCATCGAGATGCTCGAGGCCGAAGCGGCAGGAGCCGAGGAAGGCCTCGGCGAGGTCTGGCGTCAGGACCTCCGGGCGTGCGGCCCAGACGGCGAAAACCATGGGCAGGCCGGTCATGGCGAACCATTCGCCGCCAAGGTCGAGGGTGGCGAGACCCAGGCGGTCAGGTTCGAGGCGCAGCGCCGGGTCGCCGATGACGAGGGCCGCGTCCGCCGCTTGGAGCATCGCGGGCAGGTCGGGCGGCATGGAAACGGCGCGGGGCTCGACGGCGTAACGGCGCGAGAGCACGATGCGGGCCAGCATGGCGGAGGAGCGCGAGCTCGCGTCGAGGGCCAGGGTGCGAATGCGGCTGGGGTGAACCTTGGTCACGAGCAGGATGCTGCGGACGGGGCCGTGGCAGGCGATTCCGGCGCCGGGAATGATCGCCAAGCCCTGGCGTGCGGCCTCGATGGAAGGAACGATGCCGATGTCGGCCGCCCCGGTCTCCAGGCGCGCGGCGCATTCGGAAGGCAGGCAGAAGGTCAGATCGAAGCGCTCGCGCTGGGGCCCGTGGAGCATGCCCCAGACCAGCGGAACGGTGTTCAAGTAGCTGACGGCGCACACACGGGGCTTCAAAGGACGATTCTAGCACGGGGTGGGAGGGGCCAGCCGCGCATAAAAAAGTACTTTACAATACAAAGTATAACGTGCAGAATAGGGTCTGGAGGCACGACTCATGTTGAAGCGCATCGTAGCGATTGGGTTCATCCTGGTTTGCGCGGCGGTCGCCTGGGGAATCTTGGGCGTGACTATCTTCGCTAGAAGTGAGAATCGGACCGGCGGCTCGGCCGCCAGGGTGGAGGCGACTTGGGGCGCGCCGCAGCAGCAGATGCCGCCATCGGCCACCTATCTGGAGCCGGCCGCGGACAAATCTTCCAAGGCCACCGAGGTGGCGTTGCCACTCGAGCGCAGCCGGGTGCGCGTGGCCTTCGACTTGGACCATCGGCAGAAGGGCCTGCTGTGGTACGCCACGTACAAGGTGGCCTTCGCCGGCGATTACGTGTTCCGGAACGTCACCTCGGATGAAAAGCTGGTCACGTTCCGGCTGTGCTTTCCTGTGGCCCAGGCGGTGTACGACGACCTCGAGTTCCTGATCGACGGCAAGCCTGCGCAGATGGGGAGTGCGGAGGGCGCCGCGACGGTGACGGCAAAGTTGGCGGCCGGGCAGATGGCGGCGCTGCACGTGGGCTACCGCTCGCAGGGGCTGGATTGGTGGCGATACAGCTTCGGTTCGGGCGTGGGCCAGGTGGAAGACTTCGTCCTCACGATGGACACCAATTTCCACGACATCGACTTCCCGGAGAACACGCTTTCGCCAATTTCGAAGCGGGAGACGGCGCGGGGCTGGGAGCTGACCTGGGCCTACAAGAACCTGGTCTCCGGGTTCCAGATCGGGATGGCGATGCCGCAGAAGCTACAACCGGGGCCGCTCGCCGCCCACATCAGCTTTTTCGCCCCGCTTTCGCTGCTGTTCTTTTTCTTCCTGATGTTCATCATCACCACGATCCGACGGATCGAGCTGCACCCGATGAATTACTTTTTCCTGGCCTGCGCGTTCTTCGCTTTCCATCTGCTGTTTGCGTACCTGGTGGACCGCATTTCGATCCATGTAGCGTTTCTCATCTGCTCGGCGGTCTCGATCTCTCTGGTGGTGAGTTACCTGCGGCTGGTGGTGGGGATCCGGTTCGCGGCGGTGGAGGCGGGGATGGCGCAGCTCATTTACCTGGTGCTGTTCTCCTACGCTTTCTTTCTGAAGGGCTTCACAGGACTGGCGGTCACCATCGGCTCGATTCTGACGCTATTCGTGGTGATGCAATTGACGGGGCGGATACGGTGGGCCGAGCGCTTCGCCGCGCAACCGCCGCCGCTGGGGCCCTGATTGGGCAGGCGGAAGCGCCTGCCCCACGGTACCGAGCGGGTCTGGAGACCCGCTGCAGGCGTGGACGCCTGCCCCACGCTCGCTGAAAGCGATTTAACAGCGCCGTAACCGAATCTTGACTCTGAAAATGCGCGCGGGGTGATACGATGTGCCTATGGGTTCTGTCGGAAAGAAAACGAGGGTGTTGGTGGTGGACGACGAACCCGACGTTCGCAGCTTTGTCCGAACGGTCCTGGTGCGCCAAGGCTATGAGGTTCTGGAGGCCGAGGACGGCTTGGCGGCATATGAACTCGTGGAGCGGCTCTCGGGCGAAATTGAACTGCTGGTGACGGACGTCAAAATGCCCCGAATGGATGGCATCACTCTGGGGCAGAAGGTCAGCACCGGGTATCCGGAGATCGGCGTGCTGTACATTTCCGCTTACATTTCGGAGGCTCCTGGCCGGGGCCGCCGTTTTCTCCCCAAGCCTTTTCGACCCGACGCTCTTGTGGACTGCATCCGAAGCCTGTCCGCCTGAAGCTGGGGTGCCGACCCGCAGGGGGCGAAGGCGGGGAACAGGCCACGCAAATGAGGGGCCACCACAGAGGGGCCATCCCAGGGTTGCCTACCCGTTGTAAGATACAAGGATCGGAGACTCCGGAGTATGCCCTTCTGCACCAATTGCGGCTCGCGCATCGAAGTGGAATCCCGCTTCTGCGTGGGTTGCGGAAAGACCATCGGGAACGGGACCAGAAAGCTGGCGGCTGTGGCGGCGCCTCCACCGCCGCCTTCACCGGCTCCTGCACCGGCGCCTGAACCGCTGGAGTACACGATTCACGGCGAGAACGTGCAGGTAGTCGGCATTCGCCTGAAGCCCGGCCAGGAGGTGATCGCCGAGGCCGGGAAGATGATCTATAAGTTCCCGGAAGTGCGGTGGGAAAGCCGCATGAGCGGGGAAGCCCACGGAGAGAGGTTGGACGAATCGCTGTATCTGACGCACTTCTCCGCCACGAGCCCTTCCGAGGTGGGGTTCGCCGGCGCTTATCCGGGGCGGATCCAGGCGTTCGACCTGAAGGCTGGGCAGAGCATGCTGGTGGAGCGCGACGGATTCATCTGCGCGCAGGGCACGGCGCGGCTGGAGATCGCGCTGGTTAAGAAACTGGGCAGCGGCTTCTTCGGCGGGGAAGGGTTCATTCTGGAACGGCTGACGGGGCCGGGAACGGTGTTCATCCACGCCGGTGGCGACTTCGTCGAGTTCGTCCTCAATCCCAGCCAGGTCATTCAGGTGGATACGGGCTCGATCGTGGCCTTCGACGATTCCGTGCGCTGCAACATACAGCCGGCCGAAGGGATCAAGACGGCGCTGTTTGGCGGCGAGGACCTGTTCCTGGCGACGCTGACCGGGCCGGGGCGCGTGGTCATGCAGAGCATGACGCTCGAGAAGATGCGGCGCGACCTTTCGCCATTCCACAGCGGCGGCGACGAGGGCGGCGCGGTTCTGGTGCGGAGCGGAATGTTCGCAGACGAAGCCTAGCGGCGCTCACCACTAAAGCTTTTCCCTTACTCCTCCGATGGGAAGAGCGTCATGGCATTGCCGGCGAGTTCGCTCGATCAGTTGCGGCGGGTCAAGAGCGAGTTTCTGGCGAGCCTGAACCACGAGATGCGGACTCCACTGAGCGGGGTTCTGGGGATGCTGGACCTGTTGCTGGAAACGACGCTCGACGCACCGCAGAGGGAATACGCGACGGCGGCGCGTTCGTGCGCGGCGGAGTTGCTGGGAAGCTTGAACGAGGCGATCGAGTTCTCCGCGATGCCGGCGGGCAGCTTCGCTCCGGACGAAGAGGAGTTCAACCTGGCGGAGACGCTGAACGGCGCCGCCCGGCAGCATGAACGGAAGGCCCGGGAAAAAGGACTGCGGTTTGCGGCCGTTCTCGACCCTGCGCTTCCGCAGGCGGCGCTCGGAGACGCCGTGCGGTTAAGCGAAATCGTCTCGCACCTGGTCGGGAACGCGGTCCAGTTCACCTCCCAAGGCGCGGTGGAACTGCGGGCCGACGCGGGGCCGTCCCGGCCCGGGACATTCCGTCTGAACGTGGTGGTGAGCGATAGCGGCATGGGAGTGGCGCCCGAGCCGCGGCAGTCGCTCTTCGAATCCCTATGGCAGGGCCAGAGTGTCCTGGCTCAGCGGCATGCGGCCCTGAGTCTGGGCGTGGCGCTGGCCGAGAAACTGGTGGCGGCGATGGGCGGCGAGTTCACGCTGGAAGCCGAGGCGGGAAAAGGCAGCGTGGCGTCGTTTTGGGTGCCGCTGAGGGACTCCGCCGAGGCGTCTGGCGCGGCGCCGGCGCCGGCCGCCGGGAGGCGCCGGGTCCTGGTGGTCGAGGACGACCTGATTTCGCAGCGGATCATTTCGCATCATCTGTCGCGGCTGAACTCGGAGGCCTTTGTCGCGTCGAGCGGCGAGGCCGCGGTGGAAGAAGCTTCGCGCGGCCGCTACGACGTGGTTCTGATGGATCTCCAGATGCCTGCCATGGACGGTTTCGAAACGGCCCGCCGAATCCGCGAGGCGCCCGGCTACGAGGGCGTGCCGGTGATCGCGCTGACGGCCCGTGTGGGGGGCGAGTCCCGCCTCTCGTGTCTTCAGCGCGGTATGCAGGGGTTTCTGGAGAAGCCGCTGGACGTTGCCAAGCTGGCGGCGGCCATCGAGCAGGCGCTGGCTTGAGGGCGGTCAGGCTTCCGCGTCGCGGCCAAGGCTGTCGGCCAGGACGATGGCCTGGGCCAGCTCGGCCATGGGCTTCCGCAGACGGCGGCTCTCGTTGCGAAGCCGCAGGTAAGCCTGCGCCTCGCTGAGCTTGTACTTGTATTGCAGGATGCCCTTGGCGCGCTCGACCAACTTGCGGAGCTCGAGCTGGCGCTTCATCTCGAGCGTCTCTTCCTGCAAGCGAACGTTCTCGTCGGACAGGTGGGTCTTGGCGATGACGCCGCCCAACTGCTCGCCGATGAAGGTCACCACGGCGATCTCCTCGGGCTGGTGCGCGTGGGGCGCCTTGTGGTGGACATTGATGACGCCGATGATCTCGCCGCCACTCACCAGCGGAGCCGAGAGCATGGCATCGTAGGTGTCCTCGACCAGCGAGGGGAAGCGCTTGAAACGCGGATCGTCGTAGGCCCCGCGTGAAAGAACCACCGGCGCTTTGTGCTCCGCGACCCAACCTGCCACGCCCTCGCCCATCTTCAGGCGGAGAGTGCCGATCTCGGCGCGGTGCGGAAGCTGCGAGGCGCGCAGAACGACGTCGCCGGTCCCTGGCTCGGCGAGATAGACCAGGCAAGCGTCGCAGTGGGTGACCTCGGAGACCAAGCCGATCAGTTCCCGGAGGATGTCATCGAGGGCGGGGCTGGAACTCACGGTCTTGCTGATGCGGTGCAGCAATTCCAGGTGGCGCAAATCCGCCCCGTTAGGATGCACTTCTTCCATGTCCCAGCGTACCCAGAAAGGCCCCGTTTGGTCCAATCGAAACTTTCTATGAGGGCGAAAACCGGATTCGAAGACCGCGCGCAATATGCGGCCGCGCCCTGGGGCTTTAGACGCTGGAAGGGGTTTCCGGCCGCTCTGCCATCTCCAGCAGCTTCCTCACCGTATTCCAGTTCCGGCTCGTGCCGGGCGTCTTGAGTGTCCTCTCCACCAGGGGCATCGACAGTTTGGGGCGAGCCATGCCGTTCGGAAAGTAGATGTAAAGCTCGCTGCCATCGATTCTCAATTCCTCAGGTTCGGCCTCGATCGCCAGCACCTTCTCGACCGCCTCCCGGCTCGGGTCGCCGGCCAGAAAGCAGACCGCCAGCTTGCCGGGCTCGAAACCCGGCCGCGAGGCGAAAGGGTTCCTGGCGATTGCCTCGCGCAGCTCGGCGGGAGTGCGCAGAATGACAGCCGGCCGAAATCCGTGGCGGCTCTCGATGGCGTCCTCGATCTTCTTGCGCAGCCGCTCCGGATCGCGACCCGCGGTCTTGAAGATCACGTTGCCGGAGTTGATGTACGTCTGCACATTGCGCAGTCCAAGCGACTTGTACAGCGCCTTGAGGTCACTCATCCGGATCTTGTGGTGTCCACCCACGTTGACGCCGCGCAGCATCGAAATGACCACGCCTATACCGGCCGGCATAGCTACTGCCGGCGCTCAGGCGTGGGCCTGGCGCAGCCGCTTGTAGGCCTCGCGCACATCGCGGATCTGGCGCGCGTGGGACTCGGCGTGGGACGCCATGATTTCCAGTTGCCGCTGGAGCGTGATAGGGCCGCGCTCGTTGTGGTTGCCGGTGCGCTCGAAGGCTGGGGCGGGCAGGTCCTTGATCAGCTCGTAGTTCTCGGCGCGCAGGCGGCGGAAGGTCTCGATGGATTCGGAGGTCTTGCGGCGCGCGTAGTCCAGATTTTTAGCCCAGGCGTCCTGGTCGTACCCGATCAGCGTGGGCTTGTCCTCGGCGATGATGCGGCGGAAGCGATCGGCCGCGACGATTTCGGAATCGGCGACGTGCGCCACGATCTGGCGCAGGCTCCACTTCTCGGGAGCGGGCGAGAAATCCAGCTCGGCGCCGGCGGCTCCGGTCATGGCAGTCGCGATCAGCTCCGGCCCGCGGCGGAAGCGCTCCAGAAGGTCTTTGAGTTCGCTCATGGGTGTCCCCTCCTCAATTGCCAGCGTAGCGCAACGCAAAACTAAAGCGCCATGGCCAAGAATGGACACGAATGCACACGAATGAAGACGGGCGCGGGAAGGACAAGCTGAAGCTTATCCCACGGAGCCGTGGCATGATGAGGAGCAGCAGGTATGTCTTCCGCGCCTTTGTTCGACGATCGGCCGCCGTTCGACCGGGAGCGGCTGGCGGCGAAGGTCGGCTCGCTCGCAGCGCAGGGGATACTGATCGGCACCAGCTCTTGGAAATACCAGGGATGGATGGGACAGATCTACACGCGCGAGCGATACCTGGCGCGGGGCGGCTTCTCGACGCGGCGATTCGAGGCGGAATGCCTGGGCGAGTACGCCCGCACCTTCCCGGTCGTGTGCGGAGATTTCTCCTTCTACCAGTTCCCCTCGGAGCAGTACTGGCGGCGGCTGTTCGGCTCGGCGCCCGCCAGTCTGCAATTCGCTCTGAAGGTTCCGGAGGAGGTCACGGCCAAGGTGTTTCCGACGCACGCGCGTTACGGGCCGCGCGCCGGACTGGCGAATCCGTCGTTCCTGGACGCGGCGCTGTTCGAGGAGGGGTTTCTCAAACCGCTCTCGGCGTGGCGCGGGCAGATCGCCACGCTGATCTTCGAATTCGGGGCGTTCTCGCAGAAGGCGTACCGGCAGGTGGGGGAGTTTGTCGAAGACCTGGACCGTTTCCTGGCGGCGCTGCCGGAGGGGTTTCGCTACTCGGTCGAGGTCCGCAACCCGGAGTTTCTCGGCCCGGAATACTTCCAGTGCCTGAAGCGCCATGGCGCGGCGCACGTCTTCAACGCCTGGGCGAGAATGCCGGAGCTGGGCCGGCAGATCCGGATGGCGGACACCTTCACCGCGGATTTCACGGTGTGCCGCGCGCTGCTGCGGTTCGGACGGAGCTACGCGGACGCGGTCGAGCTGTTTTCGCCGTACGAGGAGATCAAGGACCCAAACCCGGCAGGCCGGCAAGCGATTCGGGACCTGATGGAATGGGCTCGCGACAAGCGGCGGGCGGCGTTCATTTTCGTCAACAACCGGTTTGAAGGCAACGCGCCGGGGACGATCGAGGCGATTGTGGAGTGAGGGCGTGTGGTATAATTGAGCTTCCAACCCCGCGAAGAGTCTCTCAGAGGATCTGGTGAAAAAGCAGTGGCAGATCAACGAGTTGCAGTCGATATCACCGCCCGCCTGATGACCCGAACGGCCCTCGGGAGGGCCGAGGTTCGCTGATGCCCGCCGCCACCTCCGCCGTCCGCTTCCGCCAGCGCGCCGAGCTGCTGGACTTTCTGCTGGAGGTGTCGGCGGCCACCTCGGAAACGCTCACCGACCTGGACGGTCTGCTGGCCAACGTGGCCGAGATCATTCGCAAGGTGGTGCCCTACGAGCTCTTCGCCCTCATGCTCTACCAGGAGAAGGCGAAGACGCTGCACATACGGTACGCCATCGGCCACCGCGACGAGGTGGTCAAAAACCTGGTGGTGAAGCTCGGCGAAGGGCTGACCGGAACGGCGGCGGCCACGCGCCAGCCGGTGCTGGCGGCCGATGTGCGCCGGGACCCGCGCTACCTGAACGCCCTGGACGCGGTGCGCGCCGAGCTGGCCGTGCCGATGCTGGCGCGGGGCAAAGTGGTGGGCGTGATCGACGTGCAATCGACGCGCACGGGCGCTTATACCGAGTACGACCGCTCGCTGCTGCGCGTGATCGCCGCGCGGGTGGCGGTGACCATCGACAACGCGCGCCTGTTCCGCCGCGTGGACCGGCAGAACCGGACGCTGAAACTGCTCTCGCAGGTCTCGCAGGAATTCTCCTCGATCCTGGACCTCAACGAGCTGCTGGCGCGGATCGCGGCTTCGGTGAAGACGCTGATCAATTACGACGCCTTCAGCATCCTGCTTCTGGACGAGCGGGCGAGCGTGCTCCGGCACCGGTTCAGCGTGCGCCACGATCAGCGCGTGCGCATCGACAACGTTCCGCTTTCGAAGGGCATCACGGGTCTGGCGGCATCCTCGCGCAAGGCGGTGCGCTCGCACAATACGCTGCAGGACCCGCACTATATTCCCACGCATCCGGACGTGCGCTCGGAAGTGGCCGTGCCGCTGCTGTCGCAGGACCGCGTGCTTGGGGTGATGGACATCGAGAGCGACCAGTACGCCTACTTTACGGACGACCACGTGCGCATGCTGACACTGCTGGCACCGCAGATCGCGAGCTCGGTGGAGAACGCGCGCCTGTACGGAGAGGTGGCCGAGCGGGAACGGCGTATCGAGCAGGATCTGGTATCCGCCCGCGAGCTGCAAGCCGCGCTGCTGCCCTCGGAAGCTCCGGAGCTCCGGGGCCTGGAAATCGCGATCGGGTACCGTCCGGCGCGCATCATCGGCGGGGACCTGTACCATTTCTTCGAATACATCGACGACGCGGCGTTAATTACGATGGGCGACGTGAGCGGCAAGGGTGTGGCCGCGGCGCTCTACGGCGCGCTGGCGAGCGGCCTGCTGCGTACGCTGGTGCCGTCGCGGCGCGATCCCGCGCTGCTGCTGCGGCTGCTCAACCAGGCGCTGATGCAGCGCAAGGTGGAGGCGCGGTTCGTGGCGCTGCTGGTTCTGCTGTGGCAAGCGGGCACGCGGCAGCTCACCATGGCGAACTCGGGCGCCATGCCGCCGGTGATCTGCCGCGGCTCGGAGATCATCAAGCCGCAGGTGGAGGGCGTGCCGCTGGGGTTGCTGCCCAATAGAGAATACGACAACGTCGTCTTCCAGGCGCAGCAGGGCGACCTCATCGTCGTCTATTCGGACGGGATTACGGACCAGCTCAATCCGGCGGGCGCCGATTATGGGCGAAGGCGGCTGTTCGATTTGCTGAAGAAGGTTTGCGACGGATCGCCGCAGTCGGTGATCGATGCGTTGTTCGCCGACCTGGACCGGTTTGCGGCGTCGAGTCCGGCTTTCGACGATCAGACTTTGCTGGTGCTGCGGGTGAAGTGAGAAGCGCTCGTTGCTCGTTGCGCGTTGCTCGTTGATTCAAGGCAGAGCTTAAACGCCCTCCGTCGGCCGATGGCTGATGGCCGATACTGAGGACTGAGGACTGAACCCACCGACCATGACTTGGTCTTGCCACTACGATCGGAACGACTTGTATTGCGAAGGCGTCTCGCTGGCGGATGTTGCGGCGCGGGCGGGGACGCCGTGCTACGTCTATTCGAGCCGCACGATCGTGGAGAATTACCGGGCTTACGACGAAGCGCTGGCGGGCATCCCGCACCGCGTCTGCTATTCGCTGAAAGCCAACTCAAGCCTGGGGGTGGTGCACCTGCTGGCCCAGGCCGGCGCGGGCTTCGACATCGTGTCGGGCGGCGAGTTGTATCGCGTGCTGAAGGCCGGCGGCGACGCGGGCGGGGTGGTTTTTTCGGGCGTGGGCAAGACGGCCGATGAAGTCGAGTACGCGCTGGCGGAGGGCATCCACAGTTTCAACTGCGAGTCGGAAGCGGAGCTGGCGCTGATCGACGCGCTGGCGGCGCGGCGGGGAGTGCGGGCGCGCGCGGCGGTGCGCGTGAATCCGGACGTGAGCCCGGAGACCCACCCGTACATCGTGACGGGCTTGCGGGAAAACAAGTTCGGGATCGCGATCGCGGAGGTGGAGGAAGTTTATGAGCGCGCCCGCGAGCTGCGCAACGTGGTGCTGGACGGGGTGAGCTGTCACATCGGGTCACAGATCCTGGATGCGGAATCGATCCTGGAGGCCGTGGACAAGATGGTGGCGCTGGTGGAGCGCCTGCGCGCGCGCGGCATCGCGATCCGCTCGCTGGATTTGGGCGGGGGGCTAGGCGTGGCGTACCGGCCCGACGAGCGGTCCCCGGAAATCGGCGCGTTTGTGGCGGCGATCCGGCCCAAAGTCGAGGGTAGAAATCTGTTCGTGGCGCTCGAACCGGGCCGCTCCATCGTGGGCGAAGCGGGCGTGCTGCTGACGCGCGTGCTGTACCGGAAGTGCAGCCCGTCGAAGGAATTCATCGTGGTGGACGCGGCCATGAACGATTTGATCCGGCCGTCGCTCTACCAGTCGCACCACGAGATCGTGCCGGTGCGCAAGGCGGCTCGGGGGAAGATCCTGGCCGACGTGGTGGGGCCGATCTGCGAGAGCGGCGACTTTCTGGCGCGCGACCGGGAGATGGGGGACGTGCTGCCGGGCGACCTTCTGGCGGTCGCCACCGTGGGCGCGTACGGCTTCGTGGCGGCTTCCAACTACAATGCGCGCGTCCGGCCGCCGGAGGTTCTGGTCGCAGGCGCCGAGTGGCGCACGATACGGGAACGGGAAACGTACGAGGACCTGATTCGCGGCGAGCGGATCTGAGCGGGGCCTGATCATGCGTCCCGATGAGTCGGGACGCGAGCCCGCTGCGAGCGTGCGCCACGGGACAGCCCTAGCCCGTAATCGGCTCCTTCTGTCCCTTGTTTTGGGGATAAACCGCGCTGCCACTGCCACAGTCAAAGGGATGAGGGGGCAGGCGGAAGCGCCTGACCCAGGCCGTAGAGGTATTCTGAATCGAGGTCACTATGCGAAAGGTCCCGTTTGTTTTGCTCGTTCTTCTGCTGGCGGCGGTTCTGCCAGCCTGGTGCCAGGACGATTCCGGCGGCGGAAGCTTCGCGCCGGATCAGCTCGACAACCTGCTGGCGCCCATCGCCCTGTATCCCGATCCCTTGCTGGCGCAGGTTCTGGTGGCCGCGACTTTTCCGGACCAGATCGACGAAGCGGCCCGCTTCGTGCGCGGCAACAACGATCCCAACTACATCGACGAACAGCCCTGGGACGTAAGCGTCAAGGCCGTCGCCCACTATCCGACGGTCCTGTTCATGATGGCCGACAAGCTGGATTGGACCACGGCTCTGGGGCAGGCCTATGTGAATCAGTCCACGGACGTGATGGCGGGGGTGCAGCGGCTCCGCGTGGAAGCCCGTTCCCAAGGCAACCTGGTGACGACGCCGGAACAAGAAGTGCGTGAGGACGGCGGGTACGTGGAGATCTGGCCGGCGCAGCCGCAGTACATGTACGTGCCGGTCTACGACCCCGCGCTGATCTATTTCCGCCCAGGGTTCGCCTTCGGCATTTCATTCGGACGCGCCTTCTTCATCGGGGCGTGGCTCAACCACGACTTCGACTGGGGCGGCCACCGAGTCTTCTACCACGGATGGGAAGGCGGGGGAGGCTGGATCGGGAGGTCGCGCCCGTTCATCCGCGTCAATAACTTTTACGTGAACGTCAACTACCGGAACGTGTTTATCAACCGCACGGTGATGAACCGCAGCGTGAACTACGGCGCGCTCAACCGGTATCAAAGCGTGCACCGCGACGTGCACTACGACAACGTCCGGGTCAACAATTACAACCGCACCGTAGTGAACAACACGGCCGTCATCAACCGGCCGGTGGTGGGGAACAGGATCATCGACCGCAACATCAACGTGAACGACCAGCGGATCAATTCCTACCGCGGGCAAGCGCCGCAGGCGCCTCCGCAGACGAATCGGCCCGCGGTCCAGACGCAGGAGTGGCGGAACGAGCGGCCGGACAACTCCGCCTTCGGCGGCAACCATGGCGGTTTCGGCGCGCAGGCTGCCAGCCAGCGCGGGCAAGCCAGCCGCGCGGAGGTTGCGCGGCCGACGGCTCCGCCGAAACTGGCTCCCCAGGACAGTAGAGATCGGAGGCGATAAATGAGAGCGATCCTGAATTGGCGTTGCGCGTGCGTCGCGCTGGCGCTGCTATCGATGGCCGGCCTGCTCGCCGGCGCGGGACAGCAGACCCTTTTTCCTACTCCCGATGACGCCGTCAAGGCCCTGGTGAACGCCGCGGAGGCGAAAGACCAGGCCGCGATGACCGCGGTTCTCGGTCCCGACCGCGAGAAGCTGCTATCGGGCGATCCGGTCGAGGACGGGAATGCGCTCAGCCGCTTCGCCGCGAACGTTCGGAAATCCGTCGACCTCGTGCGCGTGAGCGACTCCAAGTTCACTCTCGCGGTCGGCGAGGACAAGTTCCCCTTCCCCATCCCCCTGGTCAAAGAAGGAAACCAGTGGCGGTTCGACACGGCTGCGGGGCTGGACGAGATTCTCAGCCGTAGGATCGGGCAGAACGAGCTGTCGGCGATCATGACCTGCCGCGCCTACGTGATGGCGCAATGGGAATACTTCACGCAGGCTCTGGACACGTCGGAGGACGGCTTGGCCGTCTACGCGCAGAGGTTCATGAGCACGCCGGGCAAGCGGGACGGATTGTATTGGGACGTGCCGGAGGGCGAGAAACCCAGCCCGATGGGGACGCTGGTTGAGGAGGAGCGCGCGGAGGGATATTCCCCGGGCCGGTCTCCGACGGCCGCTGGCGCGGCCCCGGCCGCTGCACCGCACCACCGGACACCGTATCACGGGTACTTCCTGCGGATTCTGAAGGCGCAAGGCGAACATGCGCCGGGCGGGAAATTCAGTTACGTCATCAACGGCAACATGATCGCCGGCTATGCGCTGGTGGCGTTTCCGGCCAAGTGGGGCAGCGGCGGCGTGATGACGTTCATCGTCAACAACCAGGGCCGCGTGTATCAGAAGAACCTCGGCCCCGATACCGCGGAAATCGCGGGCGCAATGACCGCGTACGACCCCGACCCGAGCTGGACGCTGGTGAAAGAGCCGTAGGGCGCTATTTCGCCGCGGGCTTCGCGAATTTGGCGTCCTCGATGGGGACGTTGTTCTTGAGCTCGGTGGTGGTGAAGACGATCTCGCCCACGGGCATTACCTGCCGGATGCAGAAGGGCGTCTTGATGCCGTCGACGTCGCGGTAGTCGGAGAACTCCGCCGCGACGACCATGTCGCCCTGCGGCGTAGCGTAGATGGCGGTTTCACGGAGCAGCAGGAAGGTCTGGGCGTCGTAGTAGCGGGTGGTAACCTGGCCCGACGCCGCGGTGAGCTTGACGACGTATGCCTCGCGGCCACCCACGGAGCCCTGGCCCCCGAGCTCGGCCTTCGGGTACAGGTCGCGCCAATTGAGGACGGCATTGAACGACGCGCCGCGCTTGAAGTCCTCGAGCGCGGCGCCCGTGATCTCGGTAACGTGTCCCGTTGGATCCTGGCTCCATGCGACCTGCCCGTCGAAGCCCTGGCGGCTCTCGCCGACACCTTCGAGGGAGGTCACGGTCAACTGCTTGTTGGGCGCCTTGGAGTAGCGTTCGATGACACCGTGGGCCTCGGACGCCGGGAAATCCATGATGCCCTTGGCGTAAGTGCTGGAGAGCTTCTGCATCGCCTGGCGGCCGCCGGTGGCGGCGATGGCTTTCTCGATCACCTGTTCGGCGGTGAGGGCAGGGGCGGCCGGCTGTTGGGCGGCGGCCGCGGCCGCTAGGACGAGAGCGGCGGGAAAGAGGATGGCTCGCATGACCATAGCCTAACCCAAACCAGCCGCCGAGCGGCGCGGTTCTGATATTCTGTGCACTGGTTGGGGAAGGAGGAACCCTCATGAAAGTCGGCGTGTTCACTGCGCTGCTGGCGAATCTCTCGCTCGAACAGGTCCTAGCGAAGTTGAAGGCCCTGGATATACACACCGTGGAGCTGGGCACGGGGAACTATCCCGGCGACCCGCACTGCAAGCTCTCGATGCTCGAGGACGCGCAGGCGCTGGGCGAGTTCCAGGCGAAGATAGCCGCCGGCGGCGTCGGCATCAGCGCGCTGAGCTGTCATGGCGAGCCGTTGCACCCCAACGCGGAGATCGCCGAGCGGAGCCGCGAGACGAGCCGCCGCACCATTCTGCTGGCCGAGAAGCTGGGCGTGCCGGTGGTGGTCGATTTTTCCGGCTGCCCCGGCGACAGCGACAACGCGAAGTACCCGAACTGGGTGACGTGCCCCTGGCCTCCCCACTTCAGCGACATTCTGGAGTGGCAGTGGCGCGAGAAGGCGATTCCGTATTGGAAGGAACGCGCGAAGTTCGCCGCCGATCACGGCGTAAAGATCGCCCTTGAGATGCACCCCGGCTTCCTGGTTTACAACCCGGAGACGATGCTGCGGCTGCGCTCAGAGGCGGGCGCGAACCTTGGCTGCAACTTCGATCCGAGCCACCTGTTCTGGCAGGGCATCGACCCCATCAAAGCGGTGCGTATTCTGGGCGACGCCATCTTCCACGTACACGCCAAGGACACGCAGATCTACGACTACAACCTGCCCCGGACCGGCGTGCTCGACACCAAGAAGTACACCGACGAACGCAACCGCTCCTGGATCTTCCGCTCGGTGGGCTACGGCCACGACGCGGGCTGGTGGGGCGAGTTCATCTCGACGCTGCGCATGTACGGTTACGATTACGTCTTATCGATCGAGCACGAAGACAGCCTGATGTCGGGCGAAGAGGGGCTGAGCAAGGCGGCCGGCTTCCTGCAGAATCTGGTGATCCGGGAGAAGCCCGGCGTGGCGTTCTGGGCGTAGGGAAGGAACCTTGGCCACGAATGAACACGGATGAACACGAATAAGACATATTGATTTCATTACGAATAGCCAAAATGGCCGACCTTTGGCCGATCTTGCGCTGCTCGGCGGTAAAGCCTTCACAGGCGGCTTGAGAACCAGATCTAATCCGAGATTGCCGGAGGCGGCAGCTCTCCTACGTGGCGCGGGTTCTTGAAGAGCTCGATCAGCCGCTCACTGAACATGCGCCGCCTTTGAGTTGAGTTTGGCGATCGCGGAGGCGAGTTCGGCGGGATCGTGGATTCGGTAAACGTCGCCGGAACAGGCGTGCACCAACCGCTCAAGGGTGTCCGGAAGCTCGATGGGACGCACGCCCATAGTTCTTTCTGCCCTTCCGACATATTCATCACTGAGCCGGCGCCCAATCGCGCGGTTGATCCGGTGCTGAAAGTAGAAAATCGCCGGGCCGGCATGACCGGACTCACAGGGAACACTGCTCCACTTCGATTCGTCGTTCGCATACGGACCTAGGAAGAGAATCGCGTCCGGGGGCTTTTCGGAGGACATCTCCGCTCGCACCAGCGAATCGATCAATGCATGGCGCGGCTGTCCGGGAGCGAGCGCGGTCACGGGCACGGATGAGAGCTTCAGCGAAAGGAGCGTCTCGGCCAGCTTGCGAAAGCCATCCACGTCAAAGCGATCCTGCCGGAACAGTTCCTGCTCCTGGTCCAGGTTGAAAGCGATCAGACGTATCTCGTCGAATGCTCCTTCCGAGAGGACCGTTGAGAGCGAACTGAGCAGAAGCACTTGATCGTAGAGCAGCAGCGTTCGCGGCCCATAGAGGCTGGCGGCGTGGAACAGAATGGTCAGCCGCCGCCCCCGTCCCACCGGTTCGCTGTGCGGTTTCCACCGCAGACTGTAGATGGGCTGAACCTCTCCTGGCGCGAGTTCCAGCCGCACCTTGCGCTCCCGGCCCTTCAAAGCGGCCTCGAGATTGAAGCGGGCCTGGTACAAACGCCCCGCCTGATCGAATACGGCCAGATCGACCCGGTAATTCCCTTCCCCGAGAAAGAATCCGCCCGTGATCTTGTCGCCTTCAGGAATCTCGAGCAACGCCCCTGACTGGATGAAGCAGACCGGCGGCCGGGATCCGTCGCTCGGTGCAACGCGTGCGATCACCCGAACCATATCGCCCTCGCCGGCGAACTGCCTGAGCGGTATGTCGATCGAGTACCCAGCTTGAAAACGGAATACGTAATTAAGCCACGCGTGACTCAACTCCGCACGGCCTTCGAGGGTCTGCTTCCCGCCGACATCTGACAGCAGCGCCTGAATTCCCGAGCAACTGCTCGAGGTCAACAGGTCTTGGGCGCTCGCTCCCACAGCGAAAGCCGCCAGCAACAACAGCCTCTCAGCACTCATTCATTTCACTCAGGATTTGCATTTTGCCATCCTGGCCCGGTGTCGATTGTACATCCAACCCCTTCCATCGGAGGCGTTTTTCTCATTTCCCCTATCCCGAACGACTCCAGCGGCCCAGGAGGGGCCAGCTCTGACTCTTCCGGGTACAGAAGAACCCTGACGTGCCTCCTTTCAAGCAGCTTCTCAGACAGCTATCCGTCCACTCCTTTCCTTCGCCCGGTTTGCTTTCTTGCCGCAGCCTACCCGGTCGCCACCGCCAGTGTACCCATCCGCCGTACCATGCTCGCAAACATCCGCCGAGTGAGATGGCTCTCGGCCAGCATCAGCCAGTAGTACCGCGCATGCTTGATCAGCCTGCCGGCTGTCTTTGCCAACCGTTGCTGCAAGCTCGTCAACGACCAGTTTTCGATCCTCTTCGGCAGCACCAGCCGCCGCCACAGATTCCCCAGGTTGTAGGCGATCAGGCTCAACCACAAGCGCACCTCGTTAGACCGGAAACGCAACTCAGCCGCGTCATCTTCGCCGCCTGTTTGCCTTCTTTGATCCACTGTCCCGCCGTGCCGCGCTTGTTGTAGAACCGCACCACTGACCATGAGCCTGGTTCTGTTCGCGCGCAAGGCGGGGCTGGAGCTGAGGCACGTCCGTGACGGAGTGAAAGCGCGGGCGGGCGTCGAGGTCCGAGCCGCGGTGGGGCAGGCAGTCGCGCATCCGCTATAATCGTTAAGACTTCCTTAAACCGCTTGCCGCCCGTTCACACCATCGGCTCGGCCGGCAAGCATTCTCAGGAGCATATGGCTATGAAAAAGATTGGAATCTTGACCGGCGGCGGCGACGTCCCGGGTTTGAACTCGGTCATCAAGGGCGTGGTCTACCGCGGTCACGACATGGGCTGCGAGGTGATCGGCATCCGGCGAGGTTGGGAAGGCCTGACGCACGTCGACCTGGACGATGCCGACAGCCGGGGGCGGTATATTCTGCCGCTGAACCGCGAGAACACACGCACGGTGGACCGCACGGGCGGCACGTTCTTGCACACCAGCCGCACGAACCCGCTGAAGATGAAAGCCGTCCCCGAGTTTCTGGCGGGGAAGGAGTTCCCCTCCGCGCAGGCGACCAAGAAGGGCGTCACCTCGACGGTCTTCGACATGACGGCGCAGGTGCTGAGCAACCTGGAGCGGCTGGGCATCGAGTACCTGGTGGCGATTGGCGGCGACGATACGCTGAGCTATGCCGCGCACCTCGACAAGTCGGGCGTCCGAGTGATCGCCATCCCCAAGACGATGGACAACGACGTGCGCAACACGGAGTACTGCATCGGCTTTTCGACGGCCATCTCGCGCGCGCACGCGGCCATCGAGCGGCAGCGCACCACCATCGGCTCGCACGAACGCATCGGAGTGTTTCGCGTTTTCGGCCGGGACGCCGGTTACACGTCGCTCTATACGGCCTACGTGACGTCGATTCGCTGCGCGATCCCGGAGTACAAGTTCGACCTGGGGCGCATGATCGACCTCCTGATGGAAGACAAGAGAAGCAATCCCAGCAACTACTCGATGTGCGTGCTCTCCGAGGGCGCGGAGTGGGAAGGCTACAGCGTTCGGGAGTACGGCGAGGCGGACGCGTTCGGGCACCGCAAGAAGGGGAACGTAGCCGAAGACCTGAGCGAAGAGATCAAGAAGCGCGTCAAGGAAGAGACCGTCATCAGCGATCTCACCTACGAGTTGCGCAGCGGCGAGCCGGATTTCATCGATAAGCTGGTGGCGGCGACCTACGGCAACATGGCGTGCGATTGCCTGGAGGAAGGGACGCACGGCGTGATGATGGCCGTGGTGAACGGCTGCTTCGCGCGGATGCCGATCCCGGATCCGAAGCTGGGGCCGCGCACGGTGGATCTGGCCAGCATGTACAACACCGAGCGCCTCCGCCCGAATTACGCCGGCAAGACCGGCTTCCCGATTTTTCTGACGCGGGCGTAAGAAAGTCCAGGCGAGAGAATCAGCCGCAGATGAACGCCGATGAACGCAGATCGAAGGCAATCGCTGTATCGGCGTTTATCTACGTTCATCGGCGGCCCAGGGTGGTTCGGCGTTCTGCAGCGAGGCCGGGGCAGTTTCGATGAGCGGCGCTTTTCATGAAGTCGTCGAGGCCGAAGGGCACTTGATCGACTCGCACATCATGGAGCAGATCTTCGACACGGTGGTCGAATACGGCGGCCGTTTCGAGGTGGAGCAGTTCCGAATCGGCCGGACCAACAGCGAAGCGTCCTACCTGCGCCTGAGACTGGAGGCGCAGGAGGCCGGGCAGATGGAGCGGATGCTCCAGCAACTGCTGGGCCTGGGCTGCTCGGCGGCGGACCCGGCCGACGCGGCGCTGGCGGTGGTGGAGCGGGACCGCTCGGCGCCCGACGACTTCTATTCCTCCACCAACTACCGCACGCTGGTGCGCCACGAGCAACGCTGGGTCGAGGTGGAGAACCAGCGCATGGACGCGCTCATCGTGGTGGCCGGCGGGCGGGCCGAGTGCCGGCGCCTGCGCGACCTCCGGGCCGGAGAGCGCGTGGTGGTGGGCATGCGCGGCATCCGCGTGCTGCCGGAATCGAAGGAGCGCGACCGGCTGGCGTTCGCTTTCATGTCCAACGGCGTTTCCTCCGAGCGGCAGGCGGAAACGGCGGTGCGGCAGACGGCGGCGCTGATCCGGCAGACGCTCGAGCAGGGGAAGAAAGTGCTGGCGGTGGCCGGCCCGGTGGTGATCCACACGGGCGGCGCGGCGGGCCTGGCGGCGCTGATCCGGCACGGTTTCGTACAGGGCGTGCTGAGCGGCAACGCGCTGGGGGTGCATGACATCGAGGCCGCGCTGTTCGGCACTTCGCTGGGGTTGCGCCTGTCGGACGGGCGCCAGGAGGAGCACGGCCACCGCAACCACATGCGGGCCATCAACGCCATCTACGGGTGTGGAGGCGTGCGGCAAGCGGTGGAAAGCGGACGGCTGCGGAGCGGCGTGCTTTACGAGTGCATCCAGGCCGGCGTTCCTTTCGTTCTGGCTGGCAGCCTGCGCGACGACGGCCCGCTGCCGGAGACCATCACCGACATGAACCAGGCGCAGGACGCCTACGCCGCCGAGTTGAAGAACGCCGGGCTGGTGCTGTGCCTGGGGTCGATGCTGCACTCGATCGCCACCGGAAACATGGCGCCGAGCTGGATCAAGTTCGTGTGCGTCGATATCAACCCGGCCGTGGCCACCAAGGTGAGCGACCGCGGCACCGGACAGGCGGTCGGTGTGGTGGCCGACGTGGGGCTGTTCCTCGACCTGCTGGCCAAGGCACTGGTGAAAGCATGAGCAAATACGGCTACACGGACGAGCACGCGGCGGCGGGAATCGACGCCGAGCTGCCCGAAATCGAGACCTGGCCCAACCAGTTCCCGGGCTACGAGATCGAGATCACGATTCCGGAGTTCACATCGGTCTGCCCCAAGACGGGCCTGCCGGATTCGGGCGAGATCACGATCCGCTACGTGCCGCGGGCGCGCTGCCTGGAGCTGAAGTCGCTCAAGATGTACGCGCTCGCTTATCGCAGCCTGGGGATCTTCCAGGAGAACGTGGTGAACCGGTTCCTGCGCGACATCGTGGCCGCGGCCAAGCCGGTGTCGGTCACGGTGATTGGAGAGTTCGCGCCGCGAGGCGGAGTGTACTCGAAGATGACCGCCACCTACACGGCGTCCCGGGGAGGGCGCGGCCACGCGCCGCGGAACAGGGAACGTGCCCGAAGAACCCGGTAAGGACCCGGCCGGCGAGGATCTGGCCGCCATGATTGGCGCGATCCGCGAGCGCGTGCGCGCCAACTATCCGGAGGGCTCGACCGTGGGCGGCGTGGGACTGCCCGACCTGGTTCCGCTCTTGCAGGCGCGCGATGTGGCCGAGGCCAAGGTGGCCGCGATCGGCTCGGTGAACCCACGGCGGCCCGGCCTGCTGAATGGCGCCATCCAGTTGGCGAAGCGGGCCGTGGCGCGCCTGCTGGACTGGCATATTCGCGACCAGGTGGAGTTCAACCGTGCTTCCTTGGCGGCTATCGAGGCCGCGCTCGAAGCGCTGCGCGAGAACAACCGGGTGCTGGCCCAGCTCGCCGACGTTCGCGGGCCGTGGGCCGAATGGCGCAGCAGGTGGGAGCAGCGGCTGGCCTCGACCGAAAACCAGTTGCTGCGCACCATGGCCCAGCTGAATACCGCCTTCGAAATGCGGCTGGGCCGGACCTCGGAGGAAATCCAGCGGCGGATGTGGGGCGAGCTGGCGATCGTGCGGAGCGACTTCGAGCGCGCACGCGGCGACTACGCGCACGTCATCCACACCGAACTGCGGCTGATCCGCCAGCGTGAGACTATCCCCGCGGCGTCGGACGCGTCCGCCGGCGGGGCCGGGGCGTCTCCCCTGCCCTGCCTCGACTACGCCAGCCTGGCGGAGCGTTTTCGCGGCAGCGAAGAATACGTCCGCGGAAAACAACGCTTCTACCTGCCGTTCTTCGCGGGGCGGTGCGATGTAATGGACCTCGGTTGCGGGCGGGGCGAGTTTCTGGAGCTGATGCGCGAAGCCGGGGTTCCGGCGCGCGGGATCGAGCTGAGCCCGGAGCTGGCGGGAGTCTGCCGGGCCAAGGGCCTGGAGGTCGAGTGCGGCGATCTGCTGGCGTCGCTGCCGGCGCTGGCGGACCAATCGCTGGGCGGCATCTTCTGCGCCCACGTCGTGGAGCATTTCCCGCCGGAGCGTCTGCCGGGGATGATCCGCAGCGCCGCCGCCAAACTGCGGCGGGATGGCGTGCTGGCGATCGAGACGCCCAACCCGGAGTGCCTGGCCATGTTCGCCACGCACTTCTATCTGGATCCGACGCACGTGCGCCCGGTGCCGCCCGGCCTGCTGGCTTTTTACCTAGAGGAATCCGGACTGGGACGCATCGAGATCCACCGGCTCTCGCCGGCGGTGGAGGGTTCGCCGTCGCTGGCGTCGCTGCCGGCGGACTTCCGCGAAGCTTTCTTCGGGGGCCTGGACTACGCGATCGTGGGGTGGAAGCTGTAGCAGCCATCAGCCTTCAGCCGTCAGCCAACAACCGGTTGCCAAGGCGCACCTGCCCGAAACCGGGGGAAGGTGGCGCACGTCTCAGAACGTCAGACGGGCCGCGAAGGGGGAGCTTGGCCGCGAAGCAGTTGTTATACTGAGAGATCCGAGTTCTGACATATGAATCGTCTTGGCATTGTTTTCCTGGCCGCGAACGCGCTGTTCGCCGCTGATTTCACGAATGGACAAGCGGCGCGCGCCGTGATCGGGCAGCCCTTCTTCACGGCTCAGCTTCCGGGGCCGGCTAGCGCGATCTATCCCGGCAACATGCTGCTGGGCTCCGTCAGCGGCCTGGCCTGGGCCAACGGCGTGCTGGTAGTAGCCGACTCGAGCCCGTTTCGCGTGGGCGCCGATCCGCAGAACAACCGCGTGCTCATTTACAACCACCTCTTCGGTCCTGGGGATCCCAACAGCACGACCGGCCCGACGCAACTGCCCGCGGCTACGGCCGAGCCGGTGCCCAACAGCAACTCGCCGTACTGGTGGTGTTCCGTGTGCGGCGGCCGGGCCGATGTGGTGCTGGGGCAAACGGATTTCAACGGAACCTCGTATGCAGCCGGCCAGAACGGGCTGCGCACACCCACGGCGGTGGCGACCGACGGCACGCGCCTGGCGATCGCCGATACCGACAACAACCGGGTGCTGCTCTGGAATCACCTTCCCACGGCGAACGGGCAAGGCGCGGATGTTGTGCTGGGCCAGCCGGACTTCAATACCACAACTGCCAACACCGGGACCTCTAGCGTTCTGGTTCCGGCCGCAAACACGCTACGCGGTCCGCAAGGCGTGTGGATACAGGGAAACCAACTTTTCGTCGCGGACACCATAAACAATCGCGTGCTGATCTGGAACAGTTGGCCGGCGACGAAGATGCAGCCCGCGGACCTGGTGCTTGGCCAGCCGAACTTCACCACACAGCAGCAAGGCGATCTGACCAAGGGCACGCCGCCGGCGACGGCCAGCAACATGCTCAATCCGGTGTCGGTCACCGCGGACCCCATGGGGCGGCTTTTCGTGAGCGACCTGGGCCAGAACCGGGTGCTGATCTGGAACTCCATCCCGACGCAAAACCAAGCGCCGGCCAACGTTGCCTTGGGCCAGTTGGATCTGGTGAGCAACATTCCGGACGACGCGTTCACGACGAACACCACCACCGGCGTGGAGACCCCGGTGATGTGCCAAGTCTCGAATGGAACGGACACGAACGGGAATCCAACCTACCCGCAACTGTGCGAATACACGCTGAACCTTCCGCGCTACGCTCTTTCGGACGGCCAGCGGCTGTTCGTCGCCGACGGCGGCAACGATCGGGTGCTGATCTACGAGCCGATCCCGAGTGCCCAGGCTGCCGCCCCCGGCACCGCGGCGAGCATCGTTATTGGCCAGACCGATTTCATTTCCGACAACACCACCGATAACACCAGCGACACCGTGAACTACACGCGCATCGCGTCCACCGACTCGATCCGCACTCCGGCAGGGCTGGCCTGGGACGGCACGAACCTTTTTGTCAGCGAGGCTTTCAGCCGGCGCGTTCTGGTGTTCTCGACGGGCGTGTCGCCCATTGCACCGCGCAACGCGGCGAGCATGGAGGTGTTCGCGGGCGGGTTGATCGTTCTCTCGTCGACGCCCAAGGCGGGCGACGTGGTGACGGTCACCATCACCCCCCCCGCCACCGCCACAAATTCCACTCCCACGGCGGTGAATTATACCTACACGGTGGTGACTGGCGACACGCTGGCGTCGGTCGCGACGGGGGTGGCCAACGCTGTCAACGCTGGCGCCGGAGACCCGAACGTGCTCGCCATCGCCACGCCCTCGAATGCCACGGTAACGATCCTGGCCAGAGTGCCGGGGCAGGCCGGCAACAACATCACGCTGGCTGGATCCGTATCCAGCGGCGCCTCGATCGCAGTCTCCAGCTCCGCGATCCAAGGGGGGTCGAACGCATCTACGGTGGCGCCGGCCACGCTGGTGGCGATCTTCGGCCAGAATCTGACGGATGGCGACACGGTCACGGCCACGACGGACGGAGTCAGTCCGCTGCCCACCAGGCTCGGCACCGCGCCCAAGTCGGTGGAAGCGTTCGCCGACGGCATCCGGATGCCGCTGCTTTACGTCAGCCCGACTCAGATCAACGCGCAGGTCCCTTATGAGATCGCGCCCGAGACCAGCATCAGCGTGTACGTGCGTACCACGTATGCCGACGGCACGGTCACGATCAGCAACGCGGCGCCCGACCCCGTGTCCATGGGCGCCCCGGGGTTCTTCGCCCAGTCCATAGCCGATGACGGGATGACCGTTCTGAAGGATCCGCGGCCGGCCATCGCCACGCACTATAGCGACACCGCCATGGGCGCTATCGACCTGGAGCTGCTGGCCACCACCCCGACAGCGGGCGACACGATCACCATCACGATCGGAAGCAACGCGTACGCCTACACGATCCAGTCGACCGACACGACGCTGGACAATGTCCGCGACAACTTGATCATATTGCTCGCGACCGATCCGACCGTCAAGTCTTACCCGGGCGGGCAGTGGGATCGGATTATCATGCAAGCCTACCCGGGTGTGGCCGCCAACGGCGTGGCGTACAGCGGGGCGAATGCCGGGAGCGGATCCGTTACGGCGACTGGGCTCAGTTCGGCGCTGTGCTGCGCAAACACGAAGGGAGCTTTGGTGAAGCAGGACAACCCCGCGCAGCCAGGCGAAATCGTGACCCTGTACGGGACCGGGTTCGGCCTGACCGCCCCAGCGCCCACGGGCGGCTTCGTGACCGGACTCCCGTATAACGGGGCTTTCCCGAACAAGGCTGCGAACTTCTTGAATAACTTCGTATCCGGAAGTTTCGGCGGCGAGACCGTTGAGGTTCTGAACGCGTCCTTGATGCCGGGAACCGAAGGGCTCTACGAGATCGACCTGATGCTCGGCACCGGGCTGACGGCGAACAACGCCACCCAGGGGACGGTCGCCCAGAACCTCAACGTCACCAACATCGTCACGATCCCGGTGCAGCTACCTCAATAGCGCGGCTATGTTAAACTGAGGTCTTCCCCGCGGTCGTGGTGGGTGTAGCTCAGCTTGGTAGAGCGTCGGATTGTGGTTCCGAACGTCGTGGGTTCGAATCCCATCACCCACCCCAATATCTTTCAATAAGTTAGCGTTGGTTTCGGAGTCCCGCGCGTCATTGCAGCTCCTCGGGCCGCTGCTGCCGCGCGCCCTGCTGACTCTCCGCCGGCGGTGGGTTGAGAGGCTTCCCTTTTCAGTCGGGCGCCGACTCGCTTCGAGCTGCACCCTGGGAGCTTAACCAACCGCGGTCCTCGCGGCAGAATTCACTCCCGCTACACCAAGCTGTCATCGTCCTGTAACCATCCCCTGGCACAGTAGCGAAGCAGGGGGCGCTGCGCGAATCTGCGCACAAGGCTGGGCTGTATTCAGGCGAAAGGACTGCTGGTATGAAGATAGTCCGGAGAACTCGGATTGCACTGCTCGCGCTGGCCGCGGCCGGCCTGGTTTCATGCGGCGGAGGCAAGGAAGCTGAATCGGTCAAGTTGCAGGGCGCCGGAGCGAGTTTCCCTGCGCCACTGTATATGAAGTGGTTCAAGGCGTATAGCGGCGCCCACCCCAACGTGCAAGTCGATTATCAGTCGGTGGGCAGCGGAAGCGGCATCAAGAGCGTCATCGACAAGACGGTCGACTTCGGCGCGAGCGACGCGGCCATGAAGCCCGACGACATCGCCCGGGTGGACGTGGGCGTGCAGTTGCTGCCCATGACCGCGGGCGCCATTGTCCTCACCTACAACGTGAAGGGCGTGCCCGAGCTTAAGCTCTCGCGCAAGGCGTATTCCGGCATCTTCCTGGGCACGGTCAAGAGATGGAACGATCCGCTCATCGCGCAGGCGAATCCCGGAGCGAGCCTTCCCGACGCGGCGATCAACGTCATCGTGCGCGCCGATGGCAGCGGCACCACGTTCGTGTTCACCAAGCATCTGAGCGCCATCAGCCCGGAATTCGCCAAGAGCCCCGGCGTGAACACTCTGCCGAACTGGGCGGTGGGAACACGATCGAAAGGCAACGAAGGCGTCACCGCCAGCGTAATGACCACACCCGGCTCGATCGGGTACATCGAATACGGTTACGCGCGGAGCCAGAAGCTGCCGATGGCGGTGCTCGAGAACAAGTCGGGCGCTTACGTCGCAGCCTCGATCGCATCCGGTCAGGCGGCGCTGGCTTCGGCCCAGTTGCCCGACGACCTGATCGTTTGGGCGTCCGATCCCGGCGCCAAGGACGCGTATCCCATCGTGACGTACACCTGGCTGATCTGCTACCGGCAATACCAGGACAAGCAGAAGCTCGCAGCCCTGCAGGATCTCTTGAAGTACTGCCTGCGCGAGGGCCAGAAGGACTCGGAGGCGCTGGGCTACATTCCGCTGCCAGCGGCGGTAGCCGAAAAGGCCGGCGCTGCGGTTGGCAATATCAAGCTTGCGCCCAATGCGAGCTAGCGAAGGCGGCCGATGACCTACCAGCCGATCTCGCAACCGCCGACGCGTTCCCAGCGTTTCACCGACTCGGTGTTCCGCGGGCTTTGCCGCGGTTTCGCCTGGCTGGGGGTGTTGCTGGTTTCGTTCATCGTTCTGAGGATTGCCATGGTCGCCGCGCCGGCGGTGCGGCAGTACGGACTTGGATTCCTCTCCGGCACGACCTGGGATCCGAACCAGGGGCGGTTTGGGATCTTGCCTGAAATCTGGGGAACGCTGTTCACGTCGCTGCTGGCGCTGGTTGTTGGCACCCTGTTCGGCGTCGCGGCGGCGGTGTTTCTCAGCGAGGGCTACCTGGGCAAGTTCGCGTTTGGCGTCCTGAGCTTCCTGGGCGTCCATCTTCATCCGTTCTGGAGCAAGCTGCCGGATCAGTTGGAGAATCTGCTGAAGAACCTGATTGAGCTGCTGGCGGCCATTCCCAGCGTGGTGTACGGATTGTGGGGCCTATTCGTCGTGATTCCGCTCATCCGTCCGGCGTGCAACTGGCTGCATTTGAAAATGGGATGGATGCCGCTGTTCGGTACGGACCTGAGCGGCCCGGGCGTGCTCCCCGCGGTGCTGGTGCTCTCCATCATGATCCTGCCGACGATCACGGCCATCAGCCGCGACGCGCTGGTTTCCGTTCCCCCCAAACTCCGCATGGCGGCGTACGGGTTGGGCGCCACGCAATGGGAGACCATTCTGGCGGTCATCCTGCCGACGGCTGCGCGCGGCATTTTCGGCGGCGTAGTGCTCGCGTTCGGACGCGCGCTGGGAGAAACCATGGCTCTGGCCATGCTGGTGGGCAACGCCAATCAGATCAGCATCTCTCTGTTCTCTCCGGCGAACACTCTGGCGGCTCTGCTGGCCAACAGCTTCCCGGAAGCGCACCCGAAGGAAGTCGGGGTGCTTATGTACGCCGCGCTGGTGCTGCTGGGGATCACCCTGGTGGTGAACATGGCGGGCTCGCTCATTCTCCAGCGCGCCTCGGCAGGAATGGAGGGTGGGAAGTGACGCCGGTGTTGGACGCTACGGAACCGAATCCCTTCGAGGGCGTGGACTTCGGCCGGCTGGAGAAGTCTCTGCAGCGCCCGCGCACGCTGTTCAGCCTCCTCATGGGCGGGGTCGTGACGGCGATGACTCTGCTGGCCCTGGTCCCTCTGTTCTCGGTCCTGTGGATGCTGTTCTGGAGAGGCGGGCGCAAACTGAGCCTGGCGCTGTTCACCCAATTGCCGCCGGCGCCGCTCGAGCAGGGCGGAGGGTTCGGGAACGCGATTGCCGGGACGCTCATCATGGTGGGCCTGGCAGCTCTGGTGAGCGTGCCGGTCGGCATTCTGACCGCGGTGTTCCTCACGCAAGCGCGGCCGGAGAATAGCCTCGCCAACGCCGCCCGATTCGCTGCCAAGGTTCTGACCGGGTTTCCATCGATTCTGGCGGGCGTGTTCGCATACGGCGCCGTGGTGCTGATCACGGGCGGCTATTCCGCAATTGCGGGAGGCCTGGCGCTTGCGATCCTGATGCTGCCCACCGTCACGCTGACGGCGGAGGATGCCCTGCGCATGGTCCCCGAGAAGATGAAGGAGGCGGCCATCGGCATGGGAGCGACCCAGACCCAGACGGTGTGGATGGTGCTGCTGCCCACCGCCATTCCCGGAATCTTGACGGGCGTCATGCTGGCGGTGGCTCGCGCCGCCGGCGAAACCGCCCCTCTGCTGTTCACGGCTTTGTTCAGCAACTATTGGCCGACCAGGGGCGCTCACGTGGCCCTGATGCAGCCGACGGCGTCGCTGGCAGTTCTGATCTACAACTTTGCGGGCATGCCGTTCGAAAACCAGGTGGAGATGGCATGGGCGGCGGCGCTGGTTCTGGTGCTGCTCGTTCTGGTGGTGAACCTGATCGGCCAGAGCCTTTCGCGCCGCCAGGTTCAACAATAGGAGCGTGGAGAGATGTCAACGGGTGAGGCCGAAGCGAAAGAGCCGTTGCAGAGTCCGGAACCGGGCGACGGCGTCGTCATCGACTGTAAGATCGACAAGCTGTTCTACGGCAGCTTCAAAGCTGTCCGCGACACCACCATCCCGGTGAGGAAGAACCGCATCACGGCGTTCATCGGGCCTTCGGGCTGCGGCAAGAGCACGGTCTTGCGCTGCCTGAATCGCATGAACGACCTGGTGCGCGGCTTCCGTTTCGAGGGCCACGTACGCTATCACGGCAAAGACATCTACCACGCTTCGATCGACCCGGTGGCCGTGCGGCGCTACATCGGCATGGTGTTCCAGCAGCCGAATCCGTTCGCCACCAGCATCTACAACAACGTGGCGTTCGGCCTGCGCTTGAACGGGTACAAGGGCGACCGGCACGCGAAGGTGGAAAGCGCCTTGAAGAGCGCCGCGCTGTGGGACGAGGTTAAGGATAAACTGCACAAGAGCGGCCTTTCGCTCTCGGGCGGGCAGCAGCAGCGGCTGTGCATTGCACGGGCCATTGCCACCGAGCCCGAGGTCCTGCTCATGGACGAACCGTGCTCGGCCCTCGACCCCATCGCGACGCGCAAGATCGAGGAGCTCATGACGGAACTGAAGAGCCGCTACACGATCGCCATCGTCACCCACAACCTGCAGCAGGCGCAGCGGGTGGCCGATCAAACGGGTTTTCTCTACGTCGACACTTCGGAGGGCGGGCGCACGGGCTACCTGGTGGAGTTCGGCGAATCGAAGCAGGTCTTCGAAGCGCCTCGCGAGAAGCACACCCAGGAGTACATCCGCGGCGCCTTCAGCTAGGAGGACGGGGATGCGGCGAGATCGTCTTGCTCTGCTGCTGGCGGCCACCGTGGCTCTGGGGGGCTGCTCCTTTTCGGACCGGGGAAACATCGAGGCCACAGTTCCGGCCGGCGGCGTACTTCTCAAGGGCGCGGGGGCTACGTTCCCCTCCCCGCTCTACCAGCGCTGGTTCGCGATCTACCAGGGCAGCCACCCCAAGACGGCGATCGCCTATGACGCCGTGGGAAGCGGCGAGGGCATCCGGCGATTCACGGGGAACGTCAAGCCGGAGGAGGCCGTGGATTTCGGCGCCAGCGACGCCGCCATGAGCGACGAGCAACTCGGGCGTGTGCCCAGGGGGGCACTGCTGTTGCCCGTGACGGCAGGCAGCGTGGTCCTGGCCTACAATCTGCCGGGCTTCGAAGGGGAGCTGCGCCTGTCGCGGAAGGCCTATGCGGGCATCTTTCTGGGTGAGATCAAGAACTGGAACGACCGGCTGATCGCGGCGGCGAATCCCAAGGTGAAATTCCCCAAACTCACCATCGCGACGATAGTGCGTCAGGATGGCAGTGGCACCACGTATGCGTTCACCAAGCACTTGGACGCCATCAGCGAGAAGTGGCGCAGCCGGTACGGTGCGGCGACGCTGGTGAATTGGCCCGGCAACGCCATGCGGGCGAGCGGCAACGAAGGGGTAGCAGGGCTCATCAAGCACTCGGACGGTTCGATCGGCTACGTGAGCTATGAGTTTGCGCGCAAGATCGGGCTGCGAATCGCGACCATCGAGAACAAAGACGGCAGCTTCGTCAGACCGTCGGTGCGAAGCGCGACGGCTGCTCTGGCCTCGGCCGAGCTTCCGGACAACCTGCGCGTCTTCGTGCCGGACCCCTCCGGCCGGGACTCCTACCCAATCGTCACCATGACTTGGATTCTGCTGCACACGGACTACGCCGACGCGCCAAAGGCGAAGGCAATCCGGGATCTATTCGAGTGGTGCCTGCGGGACGGCCAGAGATACGCACCGGAGTTGAACTACATCCCGTTGCCGCCCGACGTAATCGCGAGAGCGCTGCCCGCACTGGCTGCCATCAAGCCCACCAATTGACCTATCCTTCCGCTTCGAGCGCGAGTTGGAGGAAACCTCGCGGCTGGTATTCGATCCGCAGTGGGACCGAACGGCTTGCCTCGTCCGTCCAGATCCGGAAGGGCGTTTTGTCTCCCGTGCGCAGATTGTGTATGGTTCCGCTCAGAACGGTCACGGATTCGGGCCGGGAAACCAGGCCCTTTTCCGCCAGGCGCCGGCCCATTCGGGCATCGGACCTCTTCGACGTAGTCAGCTCAAACTGAGCCCCGGAATAGACACAGGTCTGCTTCACCCGCGCTTCGCCGGATGACATGGCCAGCCAGAGCGCGAACAGAAAGGTCGGGGCGGCAGCACCGGGGCGTCCGGATTGGAAACGGCTCTCGCCGGAGGTATGAGCCGGATCGCGGACGGCGGCTTCGGCCTCGCGCTCCAATTCGTTCCACCCGGCTCGCGCATCGGAATTGAATCGCGCACGACGGCTGTGGGCTTCGCCGGGCCGCGACTGCCCCTCGATGGCGACAAACGTACTCTGCGCCATCGAGTTGTTCAGCGCCTTCCGCGCTTCTCCGAGGCTTTCCTCCTTGGAGGCGGTCATGAATCCGAAATAGCTCGCTTCGAGGATCCCAGTTTCGGTCTCCGCCACCGTCTCCCGGATCAAGCCGAGCCGGTTGAGACCGTGCGCCCGATCGGGGAGCGATCCGGCGGCGAACTCGAGCTCGTGGACCGAATGGTCGGGTGAGTGGGTGACTGCATGACGCGCGTGCCCTTTCCCGACGCCAGCGCGCGTGAAGATCGGAAGGGAGAAAAGAAGGATGGTGGCATCGACCCGGTAGTTGCGGGCGTTCGGCTGGGGCTGGGGGATCGCAGCGGCAAACAACCGCCGGGCCCCTTCAGCCAGCAGACCGAATAGAAGCCTGCGTGTGATCATCATGAGAACTCGCTCTCAAAAACGGAGCGTCCGTCCGTTGAATCGAAATCGAGCGGCGGCAAGCGTTGGTCACGCGTGCCCGTTCGAAGCGACGGCCAGTCGAACCGTTTCCGCGCCTCGATTGCCGCTGTCGCCCTTGCCATCCTCGCCTCCGCATCGCCCTGGACCGCGGCAGCCGACTTGGGAGGGGCCAGCCAGGAGTTGGCATTGGCAGGGCCCCGGGGCCATTGCCTCGAGTCCGATCCCGAGAAGCTCATGCGGATTTGGACGAACGAAGACATCGGCATTGGGATAGAGGTCCGCCGTTCGTTCCTGGAAGGAGATACGACCTGGAAAAACTCAAGCGCCATGGCGGAGCCCAGCAGCCCACTGCTTCAATTCTCGCCGAAATGAGCCTGAGCCGGCAATGAGCAAGCGCCGTCCGCTCGCTCGGCACGGCGGAGTTCGAGCAGGCGTAATTGCGGGCGGCCAGCAGCCTTGCCGCTACTCGTGATAGGTTGAGGGGCGGAGGAACCCGCACATGCCGCGCCGAGTTGCCGCAACGGTCGTGACACTTCTCCTGTGGTTCACATTCGCCGCCAGGGCGCAAGGCTGGGGCGCCGCAGTCGACCCGCGCGTGGAGCTCATGAGCATTCTGTTCCGCCTGGCGGGGAACCCCGAGTACAACCAGTGCCGCATTCCCGCGTACGACAAGGCGGTCGCAAGCTGGTTCGCGCCCTATCGCGACCATGAAGCGGTCCGGCTGGCGCGCGGCCTCGGCATCGGCTTCGAGGCGCCCATGAAGTTGGCCGTTTATGTCACCGATATCGACTCTCTGGCCGAGCGTGTCCCCTTCGATCGCCCCGGCATTCACCTTTATGAGGGATGGGACGCCGGAAAGGCGCGCGCCTTCCTGAAGGCCGCGCGCGCTTTCGTCGTCGATGCCAGATTCAAGGACTTCCTCGTCTCCCAGCAGCCGCTCTACCGGGTCACGGACGCCCGCCTGCGGGACTTCGTGCAGACCCAAGCCGACCTCCTTTGGTTCAGCCGTTTCTCCGGCTCCGGCGCGCCTGGCCGCTTCGTAATTGTCCCCGGCATGGCGAACGGCGGCCCCAGCTATGCGGCGCATTTCGTCGATCCGGGCGGCGCCAACGAGATTTACGCCATTCCCGGCGTGTCGAGTGTGGACGCTGCGGGACGTCCAGCCTTCGACTCCGACTGGCGCAACACGATGGTGCACGAATTCGCGCATTCCTATTGCGGTCCCGTAGTGGACAGGTTCGCGCCACGGATGGAGAAGGCCGGACGCCAGATCCTCGGACAGGTCCCGGACGCCGTGCGGAGCCGGGCGCATGGATCCTGGAAGACGCTGCTCGACGACTCCCTGGTGCGCGCCGTCGCCGTGCGGTACGCCGCAGACCACGACACGGCCGATGCCGTGCGCAAAATCGTCCGCCAGGACAATGCGCACTCGCTCTTCTGGATCTCGGATCTCAGCGACCTTGTGGGCGAATTCCGAAAGAACAGCCAGGGTTATCCGACGCTCGAGTCCTTCATGCCCCGAGTGGCTCAGTTCTTCGACGATCTGGCGCCGCGGATGGGCGAGCTTACGGCGCGCTATCAGCCTCGCGTGACCTCGATCAGTCCCGCGGACGGAGCACAGGATGTCGACCCGGGCCTGAAGGAAGTAGTGGTCCGGTTCAGCGTGCCGATGAGCCCGGATGCGCAGACCACGGACCCGCGGTTCCTGGCGCCGCGCTTCGACAAGACCGGCGCGCTCCTCACCCTTCCAGTGGTACTGGAGCCGAATCACGATTACCAGCTCCCGCTGCGCTGGCCCGACGGCCGATCGTTCGTCAGCGCCGATGGGGTGCCTCTGGCGGCCATGACCGTGCGTTTCCGAACCAGGGCCGCGTCGCTTCCGGCACGCCCATGACCCCTCCCGTGCCACCGCCGGCTACGGAGCTGTTCGCCATTCCGCTGGGCGGATCGGAGGTTCTGATCTATGCTCCGCTGCGGCGCGCGGCGCTGGTGGGCAATGCCGGGCTGGCGCGCTTTCTCCGCAATCTGAAGGAAGGGGGCGCGGCAGCCGAAGACATCGCTCCCGATGTACTCGCGTTTCTGCGCAGCTCCGGCATCCTCGGCGGTCCAGCGGATAAGCCGCCCACTACCAAACTCTCGGGACCGCCGCGTCCGCTGACGGCCACGCTCCTTCTGACCAGCGCGTGCAATCTGCGGTGCCGGTACTGTTACGCGGCTTCGGGAGAGTCCCCGGCGGCGTTCATGCAGCCCGAGACGGCGCGCCGTGCCATCGATTTCGTTGCCTCAAACGCGGCGGCCGCGCACGCTTCGTCCTTCGAGGTGGCCTATCATGGAGCCGGCGAGCCGAGCCGCCACTGGACGCTGCTCCAGGAGTCGTATGTCTATGCCCGGCGCGTGGCGGATGCCAAAGGGCTCCGGCTGCGGACTTCACTCACCACGAACGGCGTGCTCGACCCCGAGCAGTGCGCGTGGATCGCTGCGCATCTGGACAGCGCGACGGTATCCTACGATGGCTTGCCCGAGGTGCAGGATGCCAGCCGGCCCCAGGCGTCCGGCGGGGGATCGAGCGCCGCGGTGCTGGCCACGTTGCGCGCCTTCGATGGCGCCGGTTTCCGCTATTCCATCCGCATGACGGCGACCGGCGAATCCGTGCCGCTGCTGCCGCAATCGGTCGCTTTTCTCTGCCGACGATTCCGGCCGCGCGGCATCCAAGTGGAGCCGGTCTACCACATGGGGCGAGGCCGGGACCAGGCCAGCGCCGAGACCGCCGCCTTCGTTGCGGCGTATCGCGCGGCCCGGCGCACGTCCGCGAAGGCGGCGCGGCTGCTGCGCTTTTCGGGCGCGCGCGTGGGAACTGTGACCGATCGATTCTGTGGCGTGGCGAACGACAACTTCTGCGTCTCGGCAGCGGGCAACGTGAGCGCCTGCCACGAGGTGGCGGACGAGCGCCAGCCGTGGGCGGAGCGGTTCTTCTATGGCCGGCCCTCCAGCGCGGATTGCGGCTACGACTTCGACGAACGCATTTACACCGGCCTTCGGGCACAGACCGTCGCACACCGCGAACACTGCCGCGACTGCTTCGCGAGGTGGAACTGCGCGGGCGACTGTTACCACAAGTCGCTCCATGAGAACCCGGCGGAGTTCGAGGGGGCGGGCCGATGCGAAATCACGCGCGAGCTGACAAAGGATCAGCTTTTGGAGAACATCAGCGCCTCGGGCGGAGTCTTCTGGAAACAGGCCGGAAGGCGCGTGAAGCACGACAAGCCCGAACCGGCGTGACTGCCCCTATGGCGCGAAGTACCCGTTGATGTCGAGGATCACCTGGGTCGGGTTTGTGACGTAGATGCTGATCGCCCCGTTCGTCCCCGCCGGCACGATCGCCGCGTTCGCCACCACGCTGCCGTCCGACGAGTTCAGAGTGGAAACCATGGGTTGCAGCGAATCCGTCGGCCAGGCGGTCAGGTAACCGAGGGGCCCGTTGGGCACCACGGTGACATTCACCGAATACGCCGCGGCCGTCGGAGGGACGTAGCAGCCGCTGGCCGGGATCGCAAACGAGCGCGTTTCCCCCTCCCCCATCTCCGGGCCGCCGAACGGGCCGTCGGGATTCCGCGTATCCGCGATACGGCACGGCGTCACCGGGTAGAACGACAGCGCGCCCGTGTTCCCGGGCTGGTCGAAGTAACCGTTGATGTCCAAAATCACATCGGTCAGGTCGGTGACAAACACGGAAATCGATTCGTTAGTGCCGACCGGAACAATGGCGGCATTGGCGACCACCTTGCCGGTCCACGAGTTCAGGGTGGAGACGAGTGGGCGAGCTGATCCCGCCGGCCAGATTGTCAGATAACCGAGAAAGTCCGTTTCCGGAACCACCGTGACATTGAGCGAGTAGGCGCTGGCACTGACCGGAATCTCGCAGGGAGAGAAGAAAGGAGAAATGGGGAAGTCCCTGGTTTGGCCCGCGAACACGGAAGGCCCGCCAAACTGGCCGATGGGGTTTCGCGTGTCGGCAACACGGCACGGCGTGGCGGCATAGAACGAAGAGGCATTCGCATCGCCGGTCGAGGCGAAATAGCCGTTGATGTCGAGGATCACATTCGTCTGGTTGGCGACGTAGACGCTCACCGCTCCGCCCGAGGCGGCCGGAACGATAGCCGCGTTGGCCACCACGATGCCGCCGGGCGAATTTAGGGTGGAGACCAGAGGCTGCGGCTGCCCGGCAGGCCACAAGGTCAGGTAGGCCAGCGGCCCGTCTGGCACTGCCGTCACGTTGAGGGCATAGGCTTGGGCTGTGGCCGGGATGTTGCATCCGCTCTGTGGAATTGCGAAGGAGCGGATAGCGCCGGCTGTCATCGTGGGACCGCCGAACGGCCCGGCTGCGTTGCGCGTGTCCGCGACGCGGCATGGGGTCACAGGGACGAACCGCGAGCCGGTCACCGGGACGCCGGTGGTGAAGGACCAGATCGCGGAACCGGCCGTCCCAGCGTCATTCCGAGCCACGATCTGCCAGTAGTATGTCGCGCCCGAGCTCAGCGTTCCCGGGGGGGCGTAGCTCGTTCCCGTCGTATTGGCCACCAGGGGTGGCGTCGACAGGGAGCCGAAGTAGACGTCGTAGGAAGTTGCTCCCGAGTTGCTCCAAGTCAAGGTCGGCGAAACCAGAACGCCCGTGACTCCGTTGGCCGGGGAGACCAGGACGGGCGGCGCGGGTAGTCCGCCGATCGTGGTTACGTCCGCAGCGCCGGATCCCAGGGAGCCCCCGCCCGAGACAATCACCTGGTTCGTCGCCTGCGAGGGCGCGTCCAACGCAACATTCACAGTCACGGTGATGGGCGGATAGCTGGCGCCGGGAACCAGGACATCGCTGCGTGCGCAGGTCGCGCCCGAGCAGTTCCAGCCCGCACCTGACATCGAAACCAGCGTCAGGCCGGCAGACACGCTCTCGGTCACCGTAACCGTGCCGTTGGTTGGCCCGGTCCCGGCGGTATTGCTCACCACGACCGAGTAGGGCGCGTCCGTCTGTCCCCGCAGGAAGTCGGCGGAATGAGCGCTGGTGACGGCCAGCAGGGCGTGGGCTGCCTCGGGCACCAGCATGCGGACCCCATAGATGTCGGAGAAGTATATGTTGCCGGAGCCATCCACCGCCAAGCCTTGGGGATTGGAGAGTTGGGCGCTCGTGGAGGGTCCTCCGTCGCCCGAATAGGCAATGCTGCCATCCCCGGCCAATGTCGTGATGATGCCCGTCGCCGCCGCCACCTTGCGGATCATATAGCCCGCGTTGATGTAGAGGTTGCCGGAGCCATCCACCGCGACGCCCACGGGGAAACCGAGCTCGGCACTTGTGGCCGGACCGCCATCGCCTGGAAACGCCGAGCCTCCCCCGGCCACCGTGGTGATGATGCCTGTCGCCGCCGCCACCTTGCGGATCCGATTATTGTAGTAATCCGCGATGTAGAGGTTACCGGAGCCATCCAAAACCAGCCCTTCAGGGCCGTTCAGTACCGCGTTCGTTGCCGGACCTCCGTCGCCCGAATAACCAGACGTGCCCTTCCCGGCCGCCGTAGTGATGATGCCAGTGGCCGCCCTCACCTTGCGAATCACGCTGGCGCCTGCGTCGGCGATGTAGAGGTTGCCGGAGCCATCCACGATCACGTCCGAAACAGAATTGAGCTGGGCGCTCGTGGCCGGGCCCCCGTCGCCCGAATAACCAAAGCCTGCGTTCCCGGGCATCCCGGCCACCGTAGTGATGATGCCAGTCGCCGCCGTCACCTTGCGAACCACGTCACCTCCACCGATGTATAGGTTGCCAGAGCCATCCACTGCGACGGCCACGGCGTAGAGCAGGGCGCCGGTTGCCGGGCCTCCGTCACCGGAATCGCTCCCATCAAGGTTAGGCGCGCCATTCCCGGCCACCGTCGTGATGATGCCCGTCGCCGCCGCGACCTTGAGGACACGGGTGCTATCGGCGATATAGAGGTTACCGGAGCCGTCCAGCGCCACATTCGGGGCCCCCCAAGTGAGCTCGGCGCTCGTAGCCGGGCCTCCGTCGCCTGAGTATACTGAGCCTCCATTTCCGGCCACCGTCGTGACGGCGCCAGTCGCTTCCGCCACCTTGAGGATCGTGCTGCTGTCGTTTCCGTAAGCCACCATGTAGAGGTTGCCGGAACCGTCCACTGCCAGGGGCGTCTGGTTGCTTGTGTTGTAGCCCACCTGTTCGCTCGGGGTTGTGATGATGCCCGTCGCCGCCACCTTACGGATCACGGGCTGGGACAGGGAATGGTTGTATATGTAAGCCGAGATGTAAAGGTTGCCGGAACCATCCACCACTACGTCCCAGGGCTCGAAGAGCCCGGTGCTCGTCGCCGGGACCCCGTCGCCCGAATAGGTAATCGTGCCATTCCCGGCCACCGTCGTAATAACGCCCGTCGCCGCGGTCACCTTGCGGACTTCATTGTTGAAGGTGTCCGCGATGTAGAGGTTGCCGGAGGCGTCAACCGCCAGGCCTACGGGCTGATTGAGCTGGGCGCTCGTGGCCGGGCCTCCGTCCCCCAAAGAACCGTGCGTGCCGTTGCCGGCCACCGTCGTGATGATGCCTGTCGCCGCCGTCACCTTGCGGATCACATTGTTGCCGCCGTCGTCGGGGGCGATGCCGCCGTCGGTGAAGTATAGGTTTCCTGCGGCATCCACCGCCAGGCCGGAGGGGTATTCGAGTTGGGCGCTCGTGGCTGGAGCGCCATCGCCCGAGTAGCCGGCGGTGCCATTCCCGGCCACCGTCGTGATGATGCCCGACGCCGCGGCCACCCTGCGGATCGCGTGGTTGCCGCTGTCGGCGATGTAAACGTTGCCGGCGGCATCCACCGCCAGACCCGCGAGATCGTTGAAATAAATGTTGAGCTGGGCGTTGGTCGCCAGTCCTCCGTCGCCCGAGTAACCCGGGAGCATCGAACTGCCCGCCACGCGCGTGAGAACTCCCGAACTGTCGACCTTGAAGACGCAGTTGCTGTCGGTGAAATACACGCTTCCAGCGGCATCCGTCGCCATCCAGCCCGGCTGGAGTGCCGTGCTGGCGGCTGGGGCAGGCGTGTACGGCACCCCTCCTCCCGCCACCCTGGTGATCAGGTACTGCTGCGCCCAAACTGTCCCGCCGGCCAGCAGGAATCCCAACCCAATCGTAACCGCCTTCCTCATGACGCACCTCGGCTTTCCCGGTGACGCCTCAGTATAGTCCCGGATAGCTTCGCTGTAAATGGATGTGTTAGGCGTTCAGCCTGATTTGCGCGTCTTTTACGGCGCGAAGTACCCGTTGATATCAAGAATCACCTGCGTCGGGTTCGTCACGTAGATGCTGATGGCTCCGCTTGTACCCGCCGGCACGATCGCCGCGTTCGCCACCACGCTGCCGTCCGGAGAGTTCAGGGTGGAAACGAAGGGTTGCGGCGATCCCGCTGGCCAGGCGGTCAGGTAAGAGAGCGACCCGTCGGGCACTACCGTCACATTGAGGGAGTAAGCAGCCGCCGTATTGGGAATGTTGCAGGCGCTGGCCGGGATCGCGAACGAGCGTGTGGATTGCGCCTCCATCTCCGGACCGCCGAACGGGCCGTCAGCATTGCGCGTATCCGCCACCCGGCAAGGCGTCACCGGGTAGAACGTCAGCGCGCCCGAACTCCCCGGCGCTGCGAAGTAACCATCCATGTCGAGGACGACATCGGTCGCGTTGGTGACGTACACCGAGATCGACTCATTGCTTCCCGCCGGAACAAGCGCGGCATTAGCGACCACCTCTCCGGCAGAGGAGTTCAGCGTGGAGACGAAAGGCTGAGCCTGCCCGGTGGGCCACAGCGTCAAGTAGCCAAGCGCACCCTGTGGCACCACGGTCACGTTCAGCGAATACCCCCTGGCCGCGGGCGGGATGTCGCAGGAACTCAGGGGAAGCGGGAAGTCCCGGCTCTCGCCGCCGTACATCGTGGGCCCGCCAAACTGGCCGGTGGGGTTGCGTGTGTCCGCGACGCGGCAGGGCGCGGCGGGATAGAACGAATACGAAGCCGGCCCGGTAGAAGTGTCGAAGTAGCCGTTGATGTCCAGGACCACGTCGGCCGGATTGGTGACGTAAACGCTCACCGCGCCGCCCGTACCGGCCGGCACGATGGCCGCATTCGCCACGATGGCGCCGCCGAACGAGTTCAAGGTGGAGACGAGAGGTTGGGACTGGCCGGCAGGCCACAGCGACAAGTAGTAGAGCGGCCCTTCGGGCACCACCGTGACGTTGAGCGAGTAAGCCTGTGCCGTGCCCGGAATGCCGCAGACGCTTTGCGGAATCGTAAAGGAGCGCGTGGCGCCGCCCGCCATGGTGGGCCCGCCGAACGGCCCGGCGGCGTTCCGCGTGTCCACCACGCGGCAGGGAGCGACTGGAACGAACCGCAGACCGGCCGCCGGAGCGCCGGTCGCGAAGGACCAGGTTGGGGAATCGGCGGAACCGGCGGCGTTCCGAGCCACGATCTGCCAGTAGTATGTCGCGCCCGAGTTCAGCGTTCCGGGGGGCGCGTAGCTGGTTCCCGTCGTGTTCGCCGCCAGGGGTGGCACGGACGACGTGCCAAAGTAGACGTCGTAGGACGTGGCCGCGGCTGAAGCGTCCCAGCTCAGAGTCGGCGCGACCACAATGCCGGTGGCTTCGTTCGCGGGCGAGACCAGAACAGGCGCCGCTAGAACGAGAGCTTGCGTCGTGAAAGACCACGTGGCGGAGAGATTCATGTTGCTGCTGTTCTTGGCCGCCACCTGCCAGTAGTACAGCGTCCCCGCCGCCAGCGTTCCCGGAGCGTAGCTGGTTCCCGTCGTGTTGGCCGCGAGCGGCGGCGAGGACGAAGTCCCAAAGTACACATCGTAAGAAGTCGCTCCGCTTGAAGCGCTCCAGCTCAACGCCGGCGCGAGCGAGACCCCGGCCGCCCCATTGGCGGGCGATAGCAGCGTGGGCGCCGGCGGCGAGGCGCCGATCACCAGCTCGCGGATGCGGAAGTTCCGCAGGTCGGCGATGTAGATATCGCCCGCCGGGGACAGCGCGAGCTCGGCGGGCATGTTCAGAGAGGTGTCCTGGCCGGGCTGGCCATCGCCGTTGAACCCCGGCGAGCCGTTCCCGGCGGCCGTAGACATCGTGCCGTCGGTTCCAATGACGCGAACGCGATGATTGAGCAGGTCCGCGACATAGACGTCTCCCACGCGATCGGCCACCAGCCCGTAGGGATACCTGAGCCCGGCCTGGACGGCAGGCCCGCCATCGCCTGCGCCCCCGAAGGCGCCACCCGCAGCGGTCTCCACCGTGCCGTTGGTCAGGATCCTCCGCACGCAATGGTTGTACGGGTCGGAGAAGTACAGATTGCCAGCGCCGTCGAAGGCCAGGGCATGGACGTAGCCGATTTCCGCCGCCGCCGCCGGTCCGCCATCGCCCGAGTACCCGGCCACGCCGGTCCCTGCGATGGTGGTGATGATTCCGTTGGCGCTGACCTTGCGGATGCGGAAGTTCCCCGAGTCCGCAATGTAGACGTTACCGGCGGAATCCACCGCCAGCCCGTGAGGTTCCGTGAGCCGGGCGCTGGTGGCCGGGCCGGTGTCGCCAGCGTAGCCGGCGGTTGTGGTTCCGGCGAAGGCCGCGATCGTTCCGCTTGCCGAGACCTTGCGGACGCGCGAGCCGGAACTGATGTACAGATTGCCGTTCGCGTCCACCGTCACGCCGGCGGGCCAGGGCAGGCTGGCCGCTACAGCCGGACCTCCGTCGCCGGCATCGGCTGCGACGCCGTTGCCCGCGATGGTGGAGACGTTGCCCGTGGCCGCAGCCACCCGGACACGCTGGTTCCAGGTGTCGGCGAAATACAGATTCCCCGCCGCGTCCACGGCCAGACCGGATATCCCGCCGAACTGAGCCGTGAGCGCGGCGGCGCCATCGCCGGAGAAGCCGTCCGTCCCGTTGCCGGCTATAGTCACAATTTCGTTCGCCGTTGCGGTGAGGGTGAAACCAAACAGGGCCGCCGCGACGACTATTAAGGGAACGAGATCGGATATGATGATAAGGGCCGAGGCCAAGGAGAAGCCATGAAGGGGCGATTCCGCGACCGGCTTTCCGAATTTCTGGCGCCGCCGGACCCCGGCAGCAGGCCGGACATCTGTGCCGTCGAGCGCGGACCTCGTGGCTGCCGCCTGACACGCCGCAGCATGGTCGGGCTGATGACCGCCGGCGTAGCCTCCGCCATGTTCCCCAAGGCGGCCCGCGCGGCTGTCTGTTCCGCTGGCGCGTTCGCTCATGAGATCCTGGTCGGGAATGTGAGCTTCTCCCCGGATGGCGCGACCCTGATCAGCGCCGGCCGGGACATGTTCGTAAAGTTCTGGACCGTTCCGAACGGCGCTCTTTTCCGCACAATTCCCACCGGCAACGTTCCATACTCGCTGGCCGTCAGTCCCGATGGCAACTGGATCGCGGTGGGAATGGCCCAAGGCGAGCTGGCGTTGTGGGCGACCGATGGCAGCAACCAGCGCACGCTGACCGGACACCAGGACATCGTGGGCGCCGTCGGATTTACGCCGAACAGCCAGAAACTCGTATCCGCCAGTCTGGATTCCACCACCAAGGTGTGGTCCGTCCAAACCGCCACTCTGCTGCAGAGTTTCACTGACAGTACAGACGCTATGCAGGAGGTCGCGGTAACACCCCAGGGCCGGTTTCTGATGAGCGCCTCCGATACTCAGATGTATCTGCGGCTGCTCGCCGACGGCTCGACCGTGGCGACTCGGCCGGGGACTGTCCTGGCGGTCAGCCCCGATGGCGGGTTGCTGGCAGCCCACGACCAGGCGAGCCTGTATTTGAGGGCCTTTCCCAGCCTGGATCCGATCGCATCCGTGCCGGACCCGGTCGCGGCCACCGCGCTCGCCTTCAGCGGGGATGGCAAGTTTCTGGCGGCCTGCTACGGCGCCTCGGGAGCGCGGCTCTACTCCGCGCCCGGGCTGAAACTGGTGAGCGGGCTGGGGCCCTCGAATGGACTCTCCCTGTCTCTGGATATGGACTCTCTGGGCCACTATCTCGCGGTAGCTTCCGGCCAGAGCATCCAACTATACTCCCTCCCGCTGGGCGCTGCGGTGCCGGTGTGCTTTATGGACGTCGCCGCTTCCTCGCCTGGGTCGAGCGGAACCCAATACACCATCGGGGGCGTGGCTTACACCGTGCCGTGCGGCATCGCGCTCCCGGCCGGGGCGGTTTGCACCTGCAACTGCGTGCCGGGGTCCTGCCCCTGCGTGCAGGACACGGGCTGCGGCTGCGTATCGGATGTCTGTAGCTGCGACGCCCAGACTTGCAGTTGCGATTCCCAGACGTGTAGCTGCGATTCCCAGGCTTGCAGCTGCGATGCCCAGACGTGCAGCTGCGATGGCCAGACCTGTAGCTGCGATTCCGATATTCCCTGCGGCTGCGATGACGACTATGGGTGCGGATGCGTTGGGGACACCGGCTGCGGGTGCGACGGGGATACGGGTTGCGGATGCGATGGAGATACGGGCTGCGGATGCGATGGGGATACGGGCTGAGCTCGGAACGCGAAGTGGCCCGAGTGCCGCGGCCGGCACGAACCTCAACGGAGAGACAATAGGTCTGGAAGGCGACGATGCGAGTAATTGCGGACCTATGCTTGATTCCGATCGGTGTCGGTGTATCGGTTTCCAGGGAAATCGCCGCGTGTGAGCGCGTGCTGGCCGAGGCGGGCCTGAAGACCAGACTGCACGCGTACGGCACGAACGTCGAAGGCGAATGGGACGAGGTGTTCGCGGCCATTAAGCGGTGCCACGAGGTGGTCCATGCGATGGGCGCGCCGCGGATTTCATCGACCCTTCGATTCGGAACGCGAATCGATCGTCCGCAGAGCATGGACGACAAGATTCGAAGCGTAGAAGAGAAGCTAGCTGCCGGATCTCGATAACACCAGGGCCGTGCTGCCGCGCCCCCGAAACGCCCGCCCCGCTGGGACGGGATATCGGGCTCCTCAAGTCCCGCAGCACCGCGGGTGTAACATGGTTTGCAGTCGCCGAGGATGGGAGGTAGCAGAGTGAAACGGTGGGGAGCGCTGGGTGTGTGTGGTGCGCTCGCGGTGGCGGCGATCCTCGCTATAGGACCCTCGCCCGCTTCGATCACCATCGACTATCCGTTGGAAGGGTCGATTTTCCCTCCCGATTTCGCAACCCCGACCTTTCTGTGGCGCGACGCGGCCGGGGATGCGGAGACGTGGCGGATCGAGGTGGCGTTCTCCGACGGTGCGAAGCCCCTGCGCATCCAGGCGCCGGGCGAACCGATGCGGATCGGCGAGATCGACCCGCGCTGCATCGCTCCCACCAACGAACCGCCCAAGCTGACGCCGGAGCAGGCTGCGTCGCGAACCTGGGCGCCGGAGGCGGCCGTCTGGGCGGAGATCAAGCGTCATTCGTCGGAGCGGCCGGCGACGGTGACGATCACCGGTCTGAGGAAGGACACGCCGGTCTCGATCGGTCGCGTCACGATCCGGACTTCAAAAGACCCCGTGGGCGCGCCGATCTTTTATCGCGACGTGCCGCTGATGCCTTCGGAGACGGAGAAGGGCGTGATCAAACCCCTGGCCGCCGCCGCCATTCCGCTGATTGCCTGGCGAGTGCGCAGCGTCAGCGAGACCGGCAGCCACGTGGTGCTGAGCGGCATGCACATGTGCGCCAATTGCCATTCCTTTTCGCTCGACGGTAAGACGCTGGGTCTGGATCTGGACGGCCCGCAAAACGACAAGGGGTTGTACGCGATCGTCTCCCTGAAGCCGGTGACGACGATCCACGACGAGAACATGATCTCCTGGAAGGCTCCACAGGACCGGCAAGCCTCGCCGGACCGCGTGGGATTCATGTCCCAGGTTTCGCCGGACGGGCGGTATGTGCTGACGCGGCTCAGCGAGGCCGGCCTGAAGCGCAGCAGCAGTTACTACGTGTCCAATTTCAAGGACTACCGCTTTCTTCAGGTGTTCTATCCGACGCGCGGAATCCTGGCGTGGTACAACCGCGCCACCGGCCGCACTCAAACGCTGCCGGGGGCGGACGATCCGCGGTATGTCCAGACGGATGGCGTCTGGAGCCCCGATAGCAAGTTCGTGGTATTCGCGCGGGCGGAAGCGAAGGAGCCCTATCCGCCTAACACTCCGATGGCCGAGTACGCCAACGATCCGAAAGAGGCGCAGATCCAGTACGATCTGTACCGGGTTCCGTTCAATGGGGGCACGGGCGGAAAGCCTGAGCCGATCGCCGGCGCCTCCCGGAACGGCATGAGCAACACCTTTCCGAAAGTCTCGCCCGATGGCCGCTGGATCGTCTTCGTCAAGTGCCGTAACGGCCAGTTGATGCGTCCCGACAGCCAGCTTTGGATCGTTCCGTCGCAGGGCGGCACGGCGCGGCGGATGCACTGCAACACGCCACTGATGAACTCCTGGCACAGCTTTTCGCCCAACGGCCGGTGGCTGGTATTCTCCTCGAAGAGCCACGGGCCGTATACGAAGATGTTCCTCACGCACCTGGACGAGAACGGCGACGACAGTCCGGCGATCCTCATCGAGAACGCCACGGCGGCGAACCGGGCCGTGAACATCCCGGAGTTCGTCAACATCGCGCCGGATGGGCTGGCGAAGATCGACGTGCCGATCGCCGAATTCTACAGGCAGATGGACGTGGCGCTGGAGCTCACGCGCGACCACGGCTACGAAGCGGCCCTTGCGGCGTGGAAGAAGGCGGTGCAGTTGGACCCCGAGGATGCCAAGGCCCAGCTCAATCTGGGGGCGGCGCTGGCGAAGACGGGGCAGACGGAAGAAGCGATCGCGGCTTACAAGAAAGCCGCGGAGATCGATCCCGCGAACCCGGACTCGTACTCGCAGCTCGGGTTCACGCTGGCGCGGCAGGGGAAGCCGGAAGAGGCGATCCCGGTTCTGGTGAAAGCGTTGCAGCTCGATCCCGGCAACGAGGCCAGCCAGCGCAGCTTCTGCGGCGCGCTCTCCCAGAGTGAAAGCAGGACCAAACAGGCCATCGAGTTCTGCCAGCTCGTGCTGGCGGGCCGTCCCAATGACGCCGAGGTGCACGTGAATCTCGCCGTGGCCCTGCTCCGAAGCGGCAACGGGAAGGAAGCGCTCGCGCACTTGGAGAAGGCCGCCGAGATCGCACCCGGCGATGCCGCGATCCAGGGCGACCTGGGGGCGGCGCTGGTCCAACAGGGCCGGCTGGCGGAAGCGGCGCCGCATTTCGAGAAGGCGCTCGCTATCGATCCCAATTCCGCCGAGGCGCACTACAAGTTGGGAGCTGTGTACTACCTGCAGCGGAGAGTCCGGGAGGCCCTGGCGGAGTGGCGGCGGGCGGTCGAGCTCGATCCCAAACACGTGCTCGCGCTGAATCGGGCGGCCCTGGTGCTCGCCGCCAGTCCCGATGCGTCTCTGAGGAACGGCGCCGAGGCGGTGGCTCTGGCGCAGCGTGCGGTAGAACTCTCCGGAGGCCGGGATCCGGCGCTTCTGGACACGCTGGCGGCGGCTTACGCCGAGGCGGGGCGTTTTCCGGAAGCCACCCGGACCGCGCGCCGGGCCCTGGATCTTGCCAAGCAGCAGCGCGACTCTCAACTCGCGCAGGCCCTCAGCAGCAGAATCGCACTTTACGAGGCGGGAACACCATTCCGCGAGAATCCGTAGCGCCTATTCGCGGCCGTCGGGGGGGATGACACCCACCATGCCCAGCGTCCCGCCGGGTTTCCGGAAGATGTCGCCTGGACAGTGGCCAGCGGCGCGCGCGGCCGCTTCGTCCGGGTACAGCGGGATGAGGTCGGTGTCGATGTCCACCTCGCCGGATACGAACTCGGCGATGTTGTACGTGAAGGGCGGCTTCAGGTTCGATTCAACCACAGCCACAAGTTTAACCCCGACTTTGCGGAAGCGAAAGTCCCAAAATAGTACTATGTTGGCACTGGTACGGGGGTAAGCGGCACCGTGACAGGGTACCGCGCGCCCGAAGGCTAGGCAGCCATCGACGCGAAACCGTCCGCCTCGTCGGCCGTCGCATGGGCATCGATCTGGAACGGCGGAGCGATGAAGTTCGGAATGGCATCCTGGGTCCGGCGGTAGCGGGGGCCGTCAAAGTGGACCTTCGAAACCCGCTCCGCGCCGCAATTCGGACAGAACTGCACGTCCTTTCCGCCCCTCCTCCGAGGCCAGCTCCAGTTGTGGTCAAACAGGCAAGCCATGGTTATCAGCCCTCCTTCTCTGATGCCAGCGACTCGCTACGCGCTTCGTCAAACCGTGCAGCGGAGCGGATGCCTGGCCGATGTCGCCGCGACGAGGCCACGCCAGCCCAGACTTGTCGGTTAATAAATATTAACCTAAATATGCGGGAACTTCAAGAGCAAAAAGCCTTTGCGGCTCAACTGACGACGGACGGCGGTCGAGCCTTAGCTGCTGAGGGCTACTGCCTGCGGCTCGGGGAGGGGCTCGGGGCGGCGAGGCGCCGGCTCGCGCCGGCTGGTGGCGTAGGGCTTCTCGAAGTAGCGGTAGAACAGGTAGGCCACCGGAAGCGTTCCGGCGATGCACAGGAGGCTGGAGAACGTGCCCGGGTGCGGCAGGAAGGCTCGGACGGTGGCCGTCACGAGCGAAACCAGGGGGACGTGGATCAGATAGACGGAATAGGACATCTTGCCCAGGCCGGTCATCGCTCGGGTGGGCAGCAGGTCCTTCCGCACGAGAGGTTCCACGCCGCTGGCCGCCCAGAGAATCACGCCGCAGCAGAGGGCGAACAGCGTCTGCCTCTCCAGCGTTTCGCTAGGGTAGGAGACGGTGAATCCCAGGGTGGCCGCGATCAGAGCGGCGGTAAGGGCGACGCTGGCCGGGGAGGTCCAGCGGCCGAAGAAGCGCGCAGGCCGGAAGCCCCTGTCGAGGACGGTGTAGAGCAGCAGGCCGAAGGCGAACATGGCCCAGTACTGCATGAAGAGCCCGGAGAGGAACGGCCCGCGTCTCCACCACCAGACGCCGCCTATGGTGGCAATGGCCAACACGGCCATGAAACCGCGCCGCCACAATAAGGCCAGCGCCATTACGAGGTAGAATTGCACTTCAATCGCCAGACTCCAGTAGACCGAATTCACCGGCGCCCAGGGTTTGTGCGTGGCTCCGGTGGCGGCCAGTCCCTTGGTGAGCGTGACGAGGCCCAGCCAGTCGGACGGGGATAGCTTGTACCAGGGTGGGCTGGGGAAATGGAGCCCGCCGCCGCGATACCAATAGATCGCCGCGCCGAAGAACGGCGCTGCCAGGCAGACCGCAATCGAGGCCCAGAAAGGTGGAAAGATGCGCCGCAGCCGGCGGCGCAGGAACGAGCCCGCCGAGTGCCCCTTGGCGATGGTGCCGCGGCTGGAGGCCATCATGCAGTAGCCGGAGATGACGAAGAAGGCGGGAACTCCGAGCAGGCCGCAATCGGCAAACCGCCGGAACAGGCCGGGATCGAGGTTGAACCGCATGTGGTACAGAAAGACCCACAGGGCGGAAAGTCCCCTGGCGATCTCGAGGCTCTTGCTCAGCATGCTCGGGCGCTTCTCGTGCGGCGCGGCTCAATCTTACGTAAGTCAGTCTATTGTAAACCATCCGAGAAGGATGCCTCCTGCGTCCGCCAAAGTGCGCGCCACGACGGACGGATGGCGCGTGGGTTCGCCGTTGCCAGGCTAACTGCTTCTCTCTACTCCTTGAACATTATTGTGATTTCGTAATTCCCATGCCATACTCTGATTCCGAGATTGAGTCTCCCGAAGCGCAGGGGTCGCGCTTTCGGAACAGAATGTGGCGTGCCTGCCAAGACGCACTACGTGTGCGCGTAGCCGGCGCTCGCATCGATTCGAAGTTCGCAAGGGGGTCATCATGTTCAGACTATGGGGAGTGGTGTGCCTAACCTGCGCGTGTCTCTGCGCGCAGAGCAATTTCGCGACGCTGAGCGGAAGGATTCAGGATCCGTCGCAGGCGCCCGTATCCGGCGCGCGGGTGACCGTGAAGGCGAAAGCGACCGAAGCCGTGCGCCAGTCCGCCACCAATGACCAGGGTATCTTCGAGACGCCCAATCTGCTGCCGGGCGAGTATTCGGTTGAGGTCGCCAAGCAGGGGTTTGCCGTTGAGACACGCAAGGTCGTGCTCGAAGTGGGCCAGCACATGGGGCTCGACTTCTCGTTGCAGCTCGGCGAGCAGCACCAGGCCGTGTCCGTCGTGAGCGCCGCCGAAGTGCTGAAGACGCAGGACGTCAGCTTGGGAGAAGTCGTGGAGCCGAGATCCATCGACAACTTGCCCCTGAATGGCCGCCAGTTGATCGACCTGGCCTTGACCGTTCCGGACGCGCACATCGGCCACGGCGCGCAGACCGGCGACATGAGCCCGCTCTACTGGCGTCCCGGCCAGCCATCCGCCATCACCATCGGCGGCAACCGTCCCAACGCGAACTATTACCTTCTGGACGGCGTAACCAATACGGATCCCACGTTCTACACGATGAACCTGAGTGTGTCGCCCGATGCCGTGCAAGAGTTTCAAGTACAGACCGGCAGCTACCTGGCGGAGCTCGGCGGCTCCGGCGGCGGTCAGATCAACATCATCACCCGCCAGGGCACCACGGAGTTTCATGGGACCGCATATGAGTTCCTGCGGAACAACGCGCTCGACGCGCGCACGTGGAACGAGCTGCCGGGCAACAGCCATCTGGTTCAGAACAACTTCGGCGGCGCTGTGGGAGGTCCGCTCTTCGGAAAGAAGACATTCTTCTTCGCGAACTACGAAGGTTTCCGGCAGACCCAGGCGCAGAGCGCCATGGACACGGTCCCGACGGCTGCCGAAGCCGGGGGCGATTTCAGCAACAGCGGAGTCGCCATCTACGATCCCAACAGCACCCATGCGAATCCGAACTACAACCCGGCGCTTCCGGTGAGCGCGACCAATCCGCAGGTCCTGCGCAACCAGTTCGCGGGTAACATCATTCCGGCCTCTGAGATGAATCCAGCCGCCCTCCTGATGCTCAAGAGTTACGTGCCGCGCCCCAATACGACGGGAGGCATGGGCCTCGGAATGACCATGATGGGCACGCCCGCGATCTTCGGCGCCGGCCTGGATTCCAACAACCTTCTGGATGTCCGCGACGCCTTGGCGCGAAATAACCAGGGCACCATCCGCGTGGATCGGACGCTAGGTAGCGATGCGCTCAACTTCCGCTATTCGTCGAGCCATGAGGACGGATTCTCTCCGCAGAACCTGCCGGGTTACGGCCTGAACTACGACAACGCTTCGCAGAACGGCGCCATAGTCTATACGAAAGTGATCTCGCCGGCCGTCGTGGATACGGCGTCGCTTGGCGTTTCCCGCCTGGCCATGTCGCACGCGTCCCAGGACAACGGAGTGGACGACATCGTGGACGCGCTGGGAATCACCGGATCCAACTATGGCGGACAGAAAGGCTGGGGCGCGCCTTACTTCAACGTGCAGGGCTACTCGCCCTTCGGAGACTTCTGGCAAGCCACACCGATGGAGCAGTGGAACACCACCTTCGAGGCTCGTGAAACGCTGAGCTGGCAGCGGGGCACCCACAGCCTCAAATTCGGCGGCAGCTTCCGGCGCGTGATCTGGCCGATGTGGGCGCTGGTGCAGAGCCGCGGCTACTATTCGTTCACTCCCGGCTTCACCACCGAGACGGCCAGCAACGACGGCACGGGTTCCGCGCTAGCCAGCTTCCTGCTGGGCCTTCCCGCGTCGGAGCAGCTTCAGGCCGGCGTGCCCCACATGAACCTGCGCAATCGGGGCGGGGACGCCTTCGCTCAGGACACCTGGCGCCTGACTCCGGGCACCACGCTGAACCTCGGTTTGCGCTACGAAATCGAAACGCCGCTGACGGACGTTTCGCAGCCGTGGAGCAATCTGATCCAGGAAAACGGACAGTTGATTGCGTTCATCGGCGGTCAGAACGGCATGCCGCGCGGCCTGATGTACACCAACAAGTTGCGCTTCGCGCCGCGCGCCGGCATTGCCCATCACTTCGCGCAAACGGGCCTCGTGTTTCGCGCCGGCTACGGCATCTTCTACACTCCGATCGATATGAACACGTGGTGCAACGAGTTGCACAACGTGCCCGTGCTGTTCCCTATCACGAAGCAGAGCAACAACTTCACGCCGCAGATTACCGGGTTCAACTTTCCGCAGCCGGTGCTGGGACAAACGGCGGTGAGTTTCTCCGCCTTCGATCCGCACGCACCGTCGCAGTATGTGCAGCAGTTGAGCACGTCCTTCGAGAAAAGCCTGGGGCACGACACCACGCTGGAAATGGGTTATCACGGCGAGCGTGGGTTCCATCTGCAACGCTCGGACCTCATCAACGACGCACCGCCGGGACCGGGGAGCGTACAGACCCGCCGGCCGTACCAGGACGCCACCTTCGTGAGCGGCACCGTGCTTCCGGCCAACATGACGGTAGCCAGCACTACTTTCCCGGTGAGCGCAGTAAACCTGCTGCAGAACACTGCCCGGAGCTGGTACGACGCCGGTTATGTCGATCTGAGGCGGCGGTACGCGCATGGGCTGACAATGCTGGTCAATTACACCTATGCGAAGAACCTGTCCAATGCGCCCGACTTTCGGTCGCCCATGGCCGAATCCGCGATCCCTCAGAACGACAACGATCTGGACGCGGAAAAAGGGCCGTCCTGCGATATCCGCCACCGGCTCTCGCTCAGCGGCGTGTACGACGTGCATCCGCTAACGGCGACGGCTTGGGCGCGGGCCCTCACGCGCAACTGGAAGCTATCCACGATGCTTCAGGTGCAGTCGGGATTCCCCTTCACCATATCCGTCTTCGGCGACACCGCGAACACGGGCACGCTGGTCGGCGAGAACGCAATCCGCGCCAATTACACCGGAGAGCCGGTTTTCGGCGCGGGCACGACGGCGGCGTGGTTCAATCCGGCCGCCTTCGCCACTCCCGCTGCCTACACGTTCGGCAACGTGGGACGCAACACCGTCTACGGGCCCGGCATGGAAACGATGGATCTCGCCCTGGCCCGTTCCTTCATGCTGGCCGAGAGACTCCACATGGAGCTGCGTGCCGAGAGCTTCAACGCGCTGAATCATTCGAACTGGGGAACGCCGAACCGCTTCGTCAACACGCCGCAATTCGGCACCATCACCGAGGCCTCCACGCCGGGCCGCGAGTTCCAGTTGAGCGCAAGACTCAGCTTCTGAAGGGCGGCGCCTGATGCGTACGGGCGCAGGCGAAACCGCCTGCGCCACGCCTCATCCCACGCGCGCGATGGCGTCGATCTCGATGCGGGCGTCGCGGGGGAGGCGCGCCACTTCGACGGTCGAGCGCGCGGGAGGCGCGGCTGGAAAATAGCGCGCGTAGACTTCGTTCATGCGCGCGAACTCGCCCAGGTCCTTGAGATACACCGTCGTCTTGAGCACCTGGTCGAGCGACGAGCCGCAGGCCGCGAGCACGGCCTTGAGGTTCTCCAGCACCCGCTCCGTCTGGGCCGCGATGTCGCCTTCGACGATCTGCCCGGTGGCCGGGTCGAGCGGAATCTGGCCGCTGAGATAGGCGAGGCCATTCGACACGACGGCCTGCGAATACGGCCCGATGGCCTGCGGAGCTTGTGCGGTGGCAATGGTGTGTTTCATGCCGGCACCGCATTCCGGAGGAGTTCCCAGGCCTGCTCGACATCGTCGCGGCCGGTGCCCAGGTTCCCGATGGCAAGCCGGATCACGAATTGCCCGTTCAGCACGGTGTGGGAGAGGAACACTTTGCCGGAGGCGTTCACCGCATCGAGGATGTCCTGGTTCTCCTCGTCGGTGCCTTTGTAGCGGAAGCAGACCACCGAAAGAGGCGCGGGCGCCATGCGCTCGAAACGCGGGTCGGCGTCCACCCAGCCTGCGAACTTCTTGGCCATCCCCACCTGCGAGCGAATAGCCGTGCAGATGCCTTCGCGGCCGAAGTAGCGCATGACGAACCACAGCTTGAGCGCGCGGAAGCGGCGGCCGAGCGGAATCGCGTAGTCCATCAGGTTGATGGCGCGAGGGTCCTCGGCCGTCTTCAGGTATTCCGGAACGAGCGAGAAAGCACGGCGCAGGATGTCCGGCCGGCGCGTGTAGAAGACGCTGAGATCGGAAGGCGTGAACAGCCACTTGTGCGCGTTCATCACGACCGAGTGGGCGCGGTCGACCCCCGCGAAGATGTGCCGGAACTCGGGCACGATCGCCGCACCGCCCGCATAAGCCGCATCCACGTGCAGCCACAGGCCGTGCTTGGCGGCCAGGTCGGCGATGGCGGGGACCGGATCGACGCTGGTGGTCGAGGTGGTGCCCACGGTGGCCACGACGCAGAAGGGGCGTTTGCCCGTCGCCAAGTCGCGCTCGATGGCCTGCTCGAGCGCGTCCACTTTCATCCTGAAGTGCGCATCCACCGGAATCTTGCGAACGTTGCGGCGCCCGATGCCGAGAGCGATGGCGTCCTTCTCGATGGAGGAGTGCGACTGCTCGGAAGTGTACAGCGTCAAATACGGCCGGCCGCCGTTTTCGCGCGCTTCCGGATCCGCCAACTCGCGCGCGGCGGCAATGGCGTGCAGGCTGCTTACCGACGCCGTGTCATAGATGATGCCGAAGAACTCGTCGGGCAACCCCAGCCATTGGCGCAGCCAGCCGAGTGTCACCTGCTCCAGTTCGGTCAGCGCCGGCGAGGTGGCCCAGTGTATCCCGTTGGTGTTCAGCGCGGCGATCAGCATCTCCGCGATGATGGCCGGCGTCGAGCCGGTGCAGGCGAAGTAGGCCATGAACCCGGGGTGGTTCCAGTGCGTCACGGCGGGGATGATCAGCTTGTCGAAATCCTTGAGGATGGCGTCGAACGGCTCGCCGGTCGCAGGCGCGGAGGGCGGCAGGGAATCCGTCAGATCGCCGGGTTTCACTCGGGGGAACACCGGATAGCGCCGGGTGTCTTCGAGGTACTCGGAAACCCAGTCCACCGCCTCGTGCGCGGCGCTGCGAAAGTCGTCAACGTATTTGCTCATTGGATGGGCCGAATTACTAGGTTACAGCTATCGGGGAGGCTCGTGGACTAGGCGGCCATCAGCCGCCGTCGCACTCGCTCAACATTTCCGGCAGCCAGGCGCGGAACCATTCGGCGAACTCGGCCAGCTTTCGCCCGGCTTCCGGTCCCGACGGCGCGGCCGGAGGTCCGGGACGCATACCGCGCACCGCCGCAGCCTCGCGTATGGCGACCGGCGCGGGGAACTCGCCGATCCAGGCGACGAACTCCTGCAAGCGGCGGTCGAGTTGCCCGGCGCGCTCGACTTGCCCGGCGAGAAGGGCGCGGTCCAGCGCCACGTGCAGCTCGGGAATGGCGGAAGCGATTCCGGAGACCACTCCATCGGCTCCCGCCAGCCGCGCTTGGGCGTACAGGGCATCCTGCCCAGCCATCAGGGTGAACGGGCACCGCTCGCGCGCCGCGCGGAGCGCTTCGAAATCGTCCCAACTGGCGCTCGAGTCCTTGATGCCCTCGAACAATCCGGTCGAGAGGAGCTCGATGGCGAGCGGGGCGGAAATGGCGCTGGTATGGGCCGGAATGTTGTAGAGGAAAATGGGCACGGCGCCCTTCAAGGCTTCGGCGAATTGCAGGAAGAAGTGCCGCAGGGCGTCCTGGCCGTAATGGAAAAAGTAGGGCGGCATGAGCAGCACGCCGGCGGCGCCCGCGACGGCCGCCTCACGGGCGAGGGCCAGCGCGCCGTCGAAGCTCGAGTGGCTCACGCCGGCCAGGATTGGCACTCGGCTGCGCCGGACGGCGAGCGAGATCAGCCGGCAACGTTCGATGATGGGGAAGTGCAGGAATTCGCCCGTCGAGCCCATGAGCGCGATGCCATCGACTCCGGCGCGGCCGAGGAAATCCAGCAGGTCGAACACGCCGCCTAGGTCGATCCCCGGGCCTTCGCGCCGGGGCGTGATCGCGGCGGCATAGACACCCGAAACGGCGCCCATCAGACCTACAAGGATACGACAGGCCTGGTGCGCGCGCCCGGCCTCAGTGAATCACGGCCGCGGCGGCGTATCCCAGCAGGCTGCCGATCGAGGCGCCGGCGACGACGTCGCTGAGGAAGTGCATGCCCAGCAGGACGCGCGAGACCGCCACGCTCAGGGCACAGAACAGCAGGCCCGCCACCAGGACGGGATAGAAGGAACCGACCGCAACGGCGACCGCAAAGGCCGTGATGGAGTGCCCGGAAGGGAACGAGAACTGGTCCGGAGGCAGCAGCGTGGCCCAGCAATGCGGCTCGATGGCGCAGGGACGCCGGCGTCCGGTCCAGCGCTTCAACTGGAGGAACACCAGGATGCCCGAGGCCACGGCCAGCGCGCCCGCGCCCACCGCCTCCAGGCGCAACGGCCCGCCGAACAGCAGCAGCAGCGCGGCCAGCGTGTACCACATCCATCCGTCGCCGCCCCGGGTGGCGCAGATCATCCACAGCCGCACCCAGCGCGGCGCGCGCCAGCGGTTGACGCGGCGCATGAGGCCATAGTCGCCGGCCACGATCAGGTCGAAGAGCGGTCCAGCGGTTGTCATGGTCATGGTTACACCGCCGGGGAAGCGCCCGGTTCGCCGCCGAAGGTGCGGCGCGGCCGCGTGCATCCGAGCCTGCGCGTCCAGTGCCGCAGGAAGATGGCCTCGAGCGCGTAATTCACCGCTATTGCGGCCGGCACTCCGAGGGCCAGTGGCGCCAGCAACAACGTCGCCGGGTTCTCCCGAGCCATCGACGCACAGATGCGGAGGACATCCGTCGTCAGTTTCCAGTAGGTTCCCGAAGCTCCATTCGCCCGCGCGCGGCCGCGCCGCACTCCCTCGAGAAACTCGGCCTTGGTCCGCGCACCGGGGACCGAGGTCCAGGCCAGGCCCGCCGAGGCGAGCGTGTGCGCGTCGCTGCCCGCCACCGGCGCCTTCGCCAGCAGCTCCGCCAGTTCCGCCGAACGCCGGTTCATGCTCCGCAGCATGTGCCCATTGAGGGTTTCAAAGCCGGGAAAGAGCGCCTCGAAACGTTCGAAATCGGAGACGTGCCGGCGTCCCGTCAGGCACGAGAACAGGTGGTTGATGGTGAAGAACAGGTCCTGTTCGTCGAGATACGCCGCCAGCGATTCGACGTCCGCGCGCCGCCGCTGGATCTCGACGTGCTGCCGCTCCGCGATGTCGTACACGCCCAGATGGATCTCGGTGCCGCTCGGCATCCGGCAGGTCACTTCCTCGCTGAGAAAGAAATCGTCGTGGCGCCTGAGCGCCACCGCAGCGTCGATGGAGTCGTGGTCGGTCACCGTGACCAGGTCCATGCCGGCGCGTTTAAGGCGCTGGTAGAGGGCGTCCGGGGGCGTGTAACTCTCCCGACACACACGGTTCAATACCGGCAGTGTGCACATCCCCGAGTGAATCGTATGCACGTGCATATCGCAGCGCATGACTCACTTATAGCCGCCGCATATTACGGGTCCGTGAATCTCATAAAAAACAATGGTTAAGAAGGATGTTCTTTCGATCCCAGGGCCCCGGAGTGTGGAAGAATCGTTACAAGCCTCCATGAAGCGCCTCGACTTCCTCTATTTCGACGCCGGCGGCGGCCATCGCAGCGCCGCCAATGCCCTGAGCCTGGCCATCGAGCGCAGCGGGCGCCCCTGGGAGATCCGGCTGGTCAACCTGCAGGAGGTGCTCGATCCGCTCGACGTTTTTCGCAAGTACTTCGGCCTGCGCCTGCAAGACGTCTACAACCTGCTCCTCAAGAAAGGCTGGACGCTCGGCTCCGCGCAACTGCTCTGGGCGATGCACCGGATGATCCGGCTCTATCACCCCAAACAGGTGCGGCTGCTGGAGAGCTTCTGGCGGGGCCGCGACACGGACCTGGCGGTTTCGCTGGTGCCCAACTTCGACCGCGCCCTGGCCGAGAGCCTCCGCAAGGCGCTGCCCGGCGTGCCGTTCGCCACCATCCTCACCGACCTGGCGGACTACCCGCCGCATTTCTGGATCGAGCACGAGTCCGACTACCTGATCTGCGGATCAGCCAAGGCCGTCGAACAGGCGCGCGCGCTGGGCCATCCCGACGACCACATCTTTCGCGCCTCGGGCATGATCCTGCACCCGCGCTTCTACGAACCGGTCGAGACCGGCCGCGAAGCGGAGCGCCAGCGCCTCGGCCTCGACCCCGCGCTGCCCACTGGCCTGGTGCTGTTCGGCGGCGAGGGGAATTCCGTGATGATTGAGATCGCCGAGCGGCTCGATCGCTCTCGCCTGGCGCTCCAGCTCATCCTCATCTGCGGCCACAACCGCAAGCTCCAAGAGAAGCTGCGCGCGCGCCAGTTCCGAAGGCCGTGCTTCGTCGAGGGTTTCACCACCGAGGTGCGCCACTACATGCATCTGAGCGACTTCTTCATCGGCAAACCCGGCCCCGGCTCCATCAGCGAGGCGCTGGCCATGAACCTGCCGGCGATCCTGGAGCGCAACGCGTGGACCCTGCCGCAAGAGCGCTACAACGCCGAGTGGGTGGTGGAACAAGGCGTCGGGCTGGTGCTGCCCAATTTCCGCGGCATTGCGGACGCCGTGCGCGAGCTTCTCGAACCCGCCAACTTCGCCCGCTACCGGGCCCGCGCCGCGGCCATCGAGAACCGCGCGGTTTTCGAGATCCCGGAGTTTCTGGAGAAGATCCTGGGGCAGGAGTAGAATGACAATCAGGATGCGGCTCACGGTGACGGCGCTGGTTTTCGCGCTTGTGGAGCTCTCGGCCCACGGGCAAACGGCCACGCTGCGGCCGGGCTCGGGTCCGCCGGAAGATCCCCAACTGCGTGCCGAAGCGGTGCGGTTGCTCGAGCGGGCCAACTATCTGAGCACGCCTGCCGTCTGGCCCCCCAACGAGATGACGCTACGCTACCGCGTGGGCAAACCGGCGCCGGGCGACCCCTATGAAGGCGACTACTTCAGCAGCGTCGGCGGCCACGGACTGCGGCACCAGGAGTGGCACTATGGCAAGTATCGATACACCCAAATCCGCAACGGAACCCGCCTCGCCTTTTCGGGGAGCGGCGTGCAGACGCCGGGGATAATGCATGTGCTGGACCACATAGCGCCGATTTACCTGGTGCACTTCGACGGTCAGGACATCATCCGCTCTATCACGGGACCCGCCGGGGGGACCCGCTGCATCCAGTTCGATACCGTAGCCGGCGACCACGAGCAGTCGTCGAACGAGATTTGTGTCGACGACGGGAACGGATGGCTGCTTTCGATACGCACGGGCGACACGCTCACCACGACCTCGAACTTCTTCCCTTTCGAGAAATCCTTCCTGCCGGGGCACATCGAGCGGTGGAAGGGCGGCGAGTTGGTGATGGCGGTCGACGAAGCGGTGGTGCTGAAGAGCGACTATCCGCCGGACTTCTTTACCGTCCCGGAGAGTTCCACGGGTTTCATCTGTCCGCATCTCCGCCCGCCGTACGCGGTCAACACGCCGCAGCCGCCGCAGCAGACATCTTCCATCTCCGTGATCAACGTGCAGTTGCAGGGCTATGTCACCACCACCGGCCGCGTTGCCAGCCTGGAGCCGGTCGATCTGACGCATCCGGAGTTGAACGAGGAAGCCATCAAGCTCGTCTCGACGTGGACCTACACTCCGGCCACCTGCGGAGGTACGCCGGCGGGGTATGGCCAGACGTTCACGGTCCATTTCAAAGGCCGATAACCCCGCTACGATAGAGAATGCGCGCTCCTCCACCTCACTATGTCCTTATATGGAGTGCGAGCTCGCATTGATGGCGGAACCCGTGGCGGCGCCCGAAACATTGCCGGTGTATTGTGATGTGAGCCTGCCGGTGCCGCTCGACCGGGCGTTCACCTATGCCCTGCCCGAGACGCTCCGGCATCGCGTCAAGCCGGGCTGCCGCCTGCTGGTTCCTTTCGGAACGCGTAAGATGACGGGCTTCGTCCTGCGCTGCCACGCCGACCCTCCCGAGAACGGCACGCGCGAAGCGCTGCGGCTTCTGGACCCCGAACCCGCCCTCACCGCGGACATGCTGGCGCTGGGCCGCTGGATCGCGGACTACTATTGCGCCCCGCTCGGCGAGGTCCTGCGCGCCATGGCGCCCGTGGGCAGCGAAATCCGCCACGGCAAGGTCTATACGCTCACCGACGGCGGCCGCGACGCGCTGCGCCAGCTCTCGCTCACGAACTCGGCCGAGGATCCGGCGGTCCAGCTCATGCGCGCGCTGGAGTTCCGTTCGGTCTCCATCTCGCAACTGGCCCGCAAGCTGCCCGATGCGGCGCGCCTGCTGCGCGGCCTCGAAAAGCGCGCCTTCGTTCAGATCGAAGACGTCGAGGCGCAGCGCGATCCGTTCCGTTCGCCCTCCGCGCGGCTGCGCGTCGAGACAGCGGCCCCGGCGCCCGAGGCTAAGTACAAGAAGGCCGAGCGCGAGCTGCTGGCCTATCTGGACCTGCATCCCGGCTCGCACAACTTGAAAGACATCGAGGCCTCAGTAAAGAACGCGGGCGAAGCTGCGCGTACCCTGGCCCGCCGCGGCATCCTGACCCTGCGTCCGGAACTTTCCCCCATCTCGACCGCTTACAACCGCGCCCCGCACGTCCTCAACTCGCACCAGCAGGCCGCCTTCGACCAGATCCGCGCCGCCATCGAGGCCAAACAATTCCGCACCTTCCTGTTACAGGGCGTCACGGGCTCGGGAAAGACCGAAGTCTACCTGAACGCCATCGAGGCCACGCTGGCGGCGGGCCGCGGAGCCCTGCTGCTGGTCCCGGAGATCGCGCTTACGCCCGCCATGGCGGGCCAGTTCTTCCACCGCTTCGGCGACCACGTGGCCATCCTGCATTCGGCCTTCGGCGACGCCGAGCGCGGCGAGCAGTGGCGGCGCATCCGCTCGGGCGCCGCGGGCGTGGTGGTGGGGACGCGCTCGGGCGTCTTCGCGCCGGTGGCGGACCTGGGACTGGTGGTGGTGGACGAGGAGCACGATTCCAGCTACAAGCAGGAGGAGACGCCGCGCTACAACGGCCGCGACGTGGCCATCGTCCGCGCCCGCGCCGCCGGCGCCTGCGTGGTGCTGGGCTCGGCCACGCCCAGCCTCGAAAGCCGCTACAACGCCGAGCGCGGCAAGTACACGCTGCTGCTGCTGCCGGAGCGCATCGAGCAGCGCCCGCTGCCGGTGGTCGAGCTGATCGACATGCGCGTCGAGTTCCTGGCCACGCGCAAGCAGAGCACGTTTTCGCGGCGGCTGATCGAGGAGATACGCACACGCCTGGCCGCGGGCGAGCAGACCATGCTGCTGCTCAACCGGCGCGGCTTTTCGAGTTTTGTCGCCTGCCGCTCCTGCGGCGAGCGCATCCAGTGCGTTAACTGTTCGGTGACGCTCACGTACCACCGCCGCGACCAGCGCCTGCTGTGCCATTACTGCAACTACGCCGAGCGCGTGCCGAGCCATTGCCCCAAGTGTCACAGCGAACACATCTACTTCCTGGGAATCGGGAGCGAGCGCGTGGAGGAAGAGCTGCACCGCATCCTGCCCGAGGCACGCGTGGCCCGCATGGACCGCGACACCGTGACCGGAAAGCGCCAGTACGAAACCATTCTGGACGGTTTCCGCGAGGGCGCCTACGACATCCTGGTGGGAACCCAGATGATCGCCAAGGGGCACGACATCCCGAACGTCACGCTGGTCGGTGTGATCTCCGCCGACGTCGGCCTGGGCATGCCGGATTTCCGCGCCGCCGAGCGCACCTTCCAGTTGCTCACGCAGGTGGCGGGCCGCGCCGGCCGCGGCGATATCAAGGGCGAGGTGCTGGTGCAGACCATCAACCCCGACCATTACGCCGTCCGCTTCGCCGCCGCGCAGAACTACGACGGCTTCTACGAGAAGGAGCTGCAATTCCGCCGCCTGATGCGCTACCCGCCGTTCAGCGCGCTGGCCAACCTGCTGGTCCGCAGCGAAAGCAAAGAGGACGCGCTGCGCATGAGCGGCGAACTGGGCGTGCTGCTCACCCCTCCGCCCGACCACATCAAGATGCTCGGCCCGGCCGAAGCCCCGGTGCCGCGCCTCAAGAGCGAATACCGCTACCAGCTCCTCATCAAAGCCGCCAGCCGCACCGCGCTCAAGGAAACGCTCGACGCCGTCCGCCGCTACGCCGAGAGCCGCCGCTGGCCGGCCACGGCGGTGGTGATCGACGTGGACCCGCTGAGCTTGCTGTAGGCGGGACGCCGCGCACCCACAGTAACGTGGTGTACTTCTTTGCTCCAACCCATTTGCCAAGCACTCGGGTTCGTGACATACTACCCAGAACCACCAGGCCGGACTTTGGCGACCCGCGTGGGCAGCGATTGGAGGACTTAATGGCTACGCCAGCTACACAACTGGCTATCTCGCGTACTAAGTACGCCGTGGCGCCCATTCTCATGCAGGTGCTGTTGGGCATGCTCTATTCGTGGTCCGTGTTTCGCGGGCCACTGGCAAAGGCGTACGGGTGGACCAATGTGCAAACCAACGACCCGTTCAGTTACTCGATTCTGGCTTTGGTGGCGGGAACGATCTTAGGCGGCCTGTGGCAGGACCGCTCCGGGCCGCGCCTGGTCGCGAGTGTGGGTGGAGCCCTCATCGGGGCGGGCTGGCTGCTGTCGGCCATCTTCGGCCGGGACCCGGTCGCCCTGATCGTGACCTACGGCTGCGTGGTTGGCCTGGGCACGGGGTTTGGGTATGTCGCGCCCATCGCTACGCTAGTGAAGTGGTTTCCGGACAAGCGCGGCATGATGGTCGGCCTGGCGGTCATGGGAGTGGGCGTAAGTCCGCTCGTATTTGCGCCTATCATCGAGCGCCTGATCGGCAAGGATCCTACCCGGTTTGCGGCCACGATTCCGAGCACGTTCATTGTAATCGCCATCGTGTCCGTGGTCGGCGTGATCGCGGCGGCGCAGTTCTGCAAGACGCCGCCCGCGGGCTGGCGGCCGGCGGGATGGCAGCCAAAAGCGGCGGCGGTCGCGACGCGCGAGAACACACCGCCCGGCGGGATGCTGGCTACCTGGCAGTTCTATGCGCTGTGGCTGGCCTATTTCCTCGGCGCCGCGGTCGGTTTAACCGCGATCAGCCAGGCCTCGCCGCTGGTCAAGGATTTGGCCAAGACCAGCGCCGTGCTGACGGGTGCCGTTGCGCTCGGCATCATGAGCGTCTTCAACGGCGTCGGTAGGCTGGCCTGGGGGAGTGTCTCGGACCGCCTGGGACGCATGCGCACGCTTCTCGTCATGTGCTTTGTTTCGGCGTTCGCCTGCGCCTTTCTCCTGCGGGGCGCCAGCGGATTCTGGCAACTGCTGGCCGGGTTGTCGGTGGCGGCCTTCGCCTACGGCGGTTTCCTGGCCCTCATGCCCTCTCTGACCGCGGATTACTATGGACCGAAACACGTCGGCGTCAATTACGGGCTGGTGTTCACGGCCTTCGGGATTTCGGGATTCCTGGTGCCCAAGTACTTCGCGCACTTGGTGGACCAAGCCAAAGCCGCCGGTAATATCGCTGCCGGGTACAACCAGGTGTACCTGATCCTGGCCGGCATGATGGTGGCGTGCGCGGTGGTCAGTCTGACCCTGCGGCCCCCGCGTGCACGCACGGCGAGCTAGACAAGCAACCGTTCCCTCTTGGCGGACTGGAGCAGCTTGATGGCGGCGTCCGGCCGCTCGAGCGCTTGCAGAAAGCCGGCCTGATCCTGGCCGGAATAGCCCTGGTGTGCGCCGTGCTCTCGCTGGCGCTGCGGCCCCCTCGCTCGCGGGCGGCGGGCTAAGCGGTCGCACAGAGGCAGGCGCGGCTGCAAAGAAAGGGCTTGACAAATACATCTGTCAGATATATCTTGTAGAGGCATGGCACGCAACCAGACGTCTTACTTGATCCTGGGGGCGCTCAGCATCGAGCCCAACCTGTCCGGATACGACATTCGCAAGGGTATCGAATCCAGCGTCAGCTACTTTTGGCATGAAAGCTACGGGCAAATTTACCCCACGCTCAAACGGCTGGCAGCCGAAGGCCTGATTGTGGCGAGCAAGCCGGGCTCTGCCACGAGGAAGGGGCGTCAGGAGTACTCGCTGACGGAGGCCGGGCGCGCGTGCCTCCGGGAGTGGCTTGCCGTGCCCTTCCGCAACGATCCGCCGCGCAACGAGTTTCTGCTGAAGCTGTTCTTTGGGCGGGAGGCCGCGCCCAGCGTGTCGATCGCGCACGTCGAGGAGCTTCAGAGAAGAAACCAGCGCATGCTGGACACTTTGTTGGGGTTCGAAACCATGGCCCGCACACAGGCATCGCAAAACCCCCATCAGCCGTTCTGGATGCTCACGATCAGCTTGGGAATCGCGCTGACGCGCGCCGCGCTCGAGTGGGGCGAATCCGCGCTGGCCCAGCTTTCTTCCATGGAGGCAGCCGCTGCTCCCAAGCCGGGCGCGCGAATCCGCAAGCCGCGCGGGAAGTGAAATCCAAAGGAGAACCTCAAAATGCCTTCGAAAACTGAATACAACCGCCGGCTGCAGAGTGTGGCTTGGGGTGTCACCATCCTCTTTATTCTGGGCTTTTTTCTCAAGCCCATAGGAGAATGGACGGGCCCCATAGGGGCCATCTGGTTCGTGGGAACGCAAAGGCCGTGGCGCGGGTTTCTGTGGCTAATGGCCTTCTCGTTCGTTCCCCATCTGGTTGCCGACTGGCGGATTCTTTTCGGAGCCAGCCCCGAGCAGGCACTTCAACACGTAGGCTGGATCATCCTCGCTACCATGCTCGGCGTTCTTCCGCTCACATTTCACCGCCTCACCGGCCCGCGTCTGCCAGGATTGCTCTCGACCCTTCCCTTTCCACTCGCGGCAGCAGCCGTGCAAATACTGTCTCTGTTGTGGCTTCCACGGGCCGCGGCGGGCGGTTCCTGGGCGGTGCTCTTTCTCGTCGGCTGGATCGCGGCTGGGATTGTATGGATGTGGAACCACGAACTCCAGGCCGCGAGAATCGGCTGGGTCGGCGCTTTCTTCGGCGCTCTCTTCGTCCTGGTGATGGCAACGCGCCATACCCTTATGATTGACGCGCGCTTTGCCTGGCTTCCCCTGAGCGGAACGATTGTTCTGGCCATATGGGCGCTGCTCAACCGCTCGAAGAAAAAACCATGGGCCGAGCGGACGCAGACGGTTGCCCGCTTGCAGAGCCCTTATACCGGGAACCCTTTGCACGTGGATGTCGAGCGGGGCAGTGAAGCGTTGGTCAGCAGTTCCGGAGAGCGGTTTCCGGTTCGCAGTGGGATTCCGGCGTTCCTCAAGCCGAAGGATCTCAGCGGCGATAACCTCAAATACAACCACCTCTATGAGACCATCGGCGGCTTTTACGACGACATCCAGCGCGTCTTCTGTGCGCTCGCAGGATTCGACCGGAACGTTTACTTCCGCAGCTACATGCGCCTGCTCGAAGTCAAACCCGGCGATTCGGTGCTCGAGACCTCCGTGGGCACCGGTCTCAATTTCAAATACCTGCCCCGCGGCGTTAAACTCTCCGGCCTCGATCTGTCTCCCGAGATGCTGGCCAACTGCCAGAGCAACCTGCGCCGCTGGCGCCTGGACGCCGATCTGTTCCTGGGCAATGCCGAGAGCCTGCCGTTCACCGATTCGAGCTTCGACGTCGTCTTTCACGTGGGAGGCATCAACTTCTTCAACGACCGCGCTAAGGCGATCCGGGAGATGATTCGCGTCGCGAAACCGGGAAGCCTCCTGCTGATCGCCGATGAGACCGAGAAACACGTGAAGAGCGTGTACGAAAAACAACCCGGCAGCTTATTCAAGAACCGCAAGGAGCCTGTCAGCGCGCCCATCGATCTGGTGCCACCCGAGATGCAAGAGGTCCATCTCGAAGAGCTGAGGGACGGCCAGTTCTACGCGCTGACGTTTCGCAAGGCGTCCTGACCCAAGGGCGCTTACTGTTCGGCGCGGTTGTAGACTTCCACGCTGCTCACCACGCTGATTCCGGCGGATTGGAGCAGCTTGATGGCCGCGTCGGGCTGGTCGAAGCGGAAAATCATCACCGCCGTCTCGCGCCGTCCGGACGGGAACGAGTACATATACTCGACGTTGACGGGGCTGTTCTCGAGCACCTGCAGAAGGCTGGCGAGGCCGCCCGGCTTGTCGGGCACCTCGATGGCCACCACCTCGGTCACGTTCACCACGTAGCCGGCGTCCTTCAGAAGCTGAGCGGCCCGCTGCCAGTCGGAGACGATCATGCGCAGGATGCCGAACTGCTTGGTATCCGCGACGGAAAGCGTCCGGATGTTGATCCCCTCGCCGGCCAGCAGCCGGCAAGGCTTCACGATCTGGCCCGGCTGATTCTCGAGAAACAACGACAACTGTTGAATCTTCACGATTCCATCCTCCGGTCAATCACTCGCTTGGCCTTCCCCTCGCTGCGCTGGAGGGTGTGCGGCTCGATCAGACTGACGTTGACCCGCAGACCCAAAGCGTGCTCCATCGCACGAGTGAGCTTCTCACTCAAGTCCACCAGCGCGCGGATGCGGTCGCCAAACACCTCCGCCGTCACCTCGACCTGAACCTCCATCTGGTCCAGGCCCTTCTCGCGGGTCAGGATGATCTGGTAGTGGGGCAGCGTCCCCTCCACCGCCAGCAGCGCGGTCTCGATCTGAGACGGATACACGTTCACGCCGCGAATGATCAGCATGTCGTCGCTGCGGCGGCCGATGCGCCGGATCCGGCGGAGCGTCCGCCCGCACGCGCACGACTCCGGCTCCAGCGCCGTGATGTCGCGGGTGCGGAAGCGGATCATGGGCATGGCCTGCTTGCTGAGCGTGGTGATCACCAGTTCGCCTTCGACGCCGTCGGGAACATTCCGGCCGGTCTCGGGATCGATGACCTCGGGATAGAAGTGGTCCTCGAAAATGTGCGGGCCGCGCTGGAACCAGCACTCCGCCCCCACGCCGGGGCCGGTGATCTCCGTGAGGCCGTAGCAGTCGTAAGCCTTGATGCCGGCCGCAGCCTCGATGTGGCGGCGCATGGATTCGCTCCAGGGCTCGGAGCCGAAACCGCCGGCTCTCAAGGGCAGTTCGCGAACGTCGACTCCCATCTCCGAAGCCCGCTCCAGCATGTGCACGAAGTAACTCGGCGTGGCACAGATCGAGGTGACCTTGAAATCCTTCATGATCATGACCTGCCGGTCCGTGTTGCCGCCGGAAATCGGAATGACCGTCGCCCCCAACGCTTCCAGACCGTAGTGAAATCCCAGGCCGCCGGTGAAGAGCCCGTAGCCGTGCGCGTTCTGGAAAATGTCGCCGCGGTGGATTCCGTACGAGGCCAGGGCCCTAGCCATAACCGAGGTCCACACGTTCAGGTCGTCCTGCGTGTAAGCGACCACGATTGGCTTCCCGGTGGTGCCGCTCGAGGCGTGCAGGCGGACCACGTCGCTGAGCGGGCAGGCGAACAGGCCGTAGGGATACGTGTCGCGCAGGTCGGCCTTCACGGTGAAGGGCAGGCGCGGCAGATCGTCGAGGCTCTGGATGTCCTCCGGGCGCAGCCCCTGGGCTTTCATCCGCTGGCGGACTAGCTCGACGTTGTCGAAAGCCCGGCGGACAGTCGCTTGGAGCCTGCCAAGCTGCAGGTCCCGGAGCAGGTGGACCGGCAAGTAGTCCGGCGCGCTGACGGGGTGAAATCGTTGCGTGACTCTTTCGGCAGTCGCAATCATGGGTCTCCTCCTGCGGCGGCGCCGGCCACGGCCGGCCCCCCCCAGGTAAAAAGGGCAAGGGATCATCCTATCGTTGATGAGGGGGTGGCGGCAAGGAGGTGGCGGGGGCGAGGCCAGTTCTACGCGCCTTGGGCCTTGCCGGCCAAATGCGACTCCGCCGCTTCCAAGGTGTCGAACCGGGGAACCAGAGCATCGACCTTCGCGACCTCCAGCAGCGTGAGAACTCGTCGCGAAACATCCGCCAGAGCGAACTTCTGCCCCTGACGCTGACATGAAACGTAGGCTCCGAGAATCGCTCCCAGGCCCGCCGAATCCATGTAGGGAACGCCGCCGAGCGCAAGGATCAGCCCCTTGGCCTGTTGCTGGCGGACCGTGTCCTGGAATTCAAAAAGCGTGGTCAGTGTTAGAGGTCCCTCTAAATGCAGGATCAGAATGCCGCCCGGCCCCTCTGTGCTCCGGATTTGCAGTTGGTCCATTTGCTTAAAGACTACTACAACAATGTTTCATTTGCGTGACGGAGGTCCCAGCGCACGTTCCAGCCCTTCTTCGGGAAGCCATTCGGTAAACAAGCCATCATTGCCGTGGCTGTGAGCAGCCCGCCGTTACCCGGCAAGTAGATCGGGAGCCCGGCCCGCTGCCAGTTGTGGCCGTTCGGAAGCCAGGTGTTTTTCGGCGAGTCGAGGAACAGGCAATCGAGGGCGGTATCCGGTTCGCCCAGCCGGACCGCGGTCATGGCCGCCATGGGAAAATCCCAGCCCCAGGTATCCGCCCACCGCCACTCGCGCAGCACTTGATGCAGGGTGCGGCGCATGGTTTCGGGGTTCACGCCCTCGCCGTCGAGCACACCGTAAGCAGCCAGCATCGACGGATGATCGAAGTTCCTTGCGGTGTAGGTTTGGGGACAGTTCTCGTGCGCCAGGTACACGCCATCCCGTACGGGCAACGGCGAAAGCTTCGCGCGCACCTGCTCCCACTTCCGGTCGGGCGCGAGTCCCAGCCGCTGTCTCCATCTCTGCGCGATGCCGAGCGCCTGGCGCCAATACGCCAGTTCGAATGTCGGGTTCCAGGTTTCGCGCGGGGGATGGTTCTCCTGCGCCGGGATGACCGGCGGCCCGAGCACGAAACGGCCGTCTCGCAACACGGCAAAATCGGCCATGAACTCGGCCGATTGCATCACCACTTCGCTGTACCGTTCGAGCGTCGCGCGCGCCGGTCTGGCGCGATAGCACAACTCCGCCAGAGCGATGGGATGGGGCTGCTGCCAGATCAGCAGCTCGCCGACGGTCGAAGGGCTGCTTCGGCCGTCGGGCGAAGTCATTTTGGGCCACCGCGCGCCCCGATAACCCTGTTTTCGCGCCTTCTCGCGGGCCGACGGGAGAATGGAAGCGTACCAGCCCAAGCTGCGTTCCAGCAAAGGCGTGCGGCCCCAGAGTGCGAACTGGGCGGCGTGCCACCAGTGCATCTCCAGGTGGAACTTGCCGTACCAACTGTTGCACGTCAGCCCCGTTTCCTGCGGAGGTGTGGAGCCGGAGCATTGAATGGCCGTCAGATACTGCGACAGAACGATGCGGCGCTCGAGTTCCTGCGCACGCGGGTCGCTGCTTCCGGCCAGATCGATGGCGCCGCCGGCCGACCAGAACTCATGCCAGCGTGCCTGGCTCGCCTGGCGCGCCGCTACTGGGAGGATCGGGTCCGCGACCGGCACACGTGGCGCGAATTCGCACGTGAACTCCAGGCGTTTCCCGCAGAGCACAATGCGATGATCGCCGCGCGCTTCCGCCTGCGCGTCTCCAGTCCAGTGCAGCCGGACCCAGTAGCTGTCCGCATCGAGTTGCCGATGGATCGTCGCCGTGCTCCGGTCCTGGGCCGAGAGGGTGGTCTGGTGCTTTTCGCCGGCCTTCCAATCCGCCGCATTCATCGCCGGGGAACCGTAAGGAAAACTCCACTCCACACTCAATCGCCCGGAATCCGCAAGGGGCGACTCGATGGAGACCGCGAGTATGTCCCGCGTGGGATGGCAACACGTCACGACCCGCACCGGCCGGCCCTGGAGATCGAATCGGCTCACCAGCGTCCCGCTCCAGAGCACCAGCCTTTGGTCGATGTTCGTCACATGGGAGGGCGCCAACGGGCCCCCATCGAGCACCAGTGCGATGCGTCCCAGATTGAGACGGTGCGGGTTTTCTCGCAGCCAGTTGAACAGCGTCTCCTGTCCCTGGCTGGATGTTGCATAGCCCACCGGCCGGCCGTAAGTATCGAACATCTCCAACCGCAAATCGGACGCGCCGAGGCCGGAAGGCGCGGGAAAACTGTGCCATCCCCACTGCGATTGCGTACACAGGGGAAAGGTGCTCTCGTAGAGCTCCGCCAACGATTGCAGCCCGGTTGCGTCGGCCGTGAAGGCGAACTCCCCGTTTCCCACCGACAGCGGGGAGCGAGGGTCCACGTCGTGCAGTATGGGATCGTGGCGCGAAACGATCGCCTGGCGATCGAGCCGGCCGTTCGCGGCTCTCGCCGAACCCGCCGCGAGAGGCGCCAGGGCGAGAAGCAACTCGCGGCGGCTGCACAGGGTCCACTTGCGGAAATCACCAGACGGCTTCATTCACCGCGCCCACGCGATCGACGCTAACGTATAGTGTAAACAGATCGGACAGCGAGGGACGGACCATGCAAACGAGCCTGACCAGACGGAACTGCCTCAAACTGCCGCTGGCCGCCGCAGCCTCGCGGCTGGTTGCCGACTCAACCATGGACACCCATGGCTTCAAACTCGGCATCATCACCGACGAGCTGACGGGCCAGTTGAACGAAGCCCTCGACTTCATCTCCAGCTACCACTTACTGTGGTGCGAGCTGCGTGAGATCTGGGGCAAGAACATCATGAGCTCCTCCCGGGAAGATCTGGATCGCGCCCGCGACCTGATCGCCAGCCACGGCATCCACGTGAGCGAGATCGCTTCCCCCCTCTTCAAATGGAATTGCCCGCAGATGCCCGCCAGGGCCGGCGAGAAGCGCGACACCTTCGGCGCCAGCTTCACCGAGGAAGACGCCGACAGGCTTCTCGACCAGTCTTTCGATCTGGCTCGCTTCTTCGGCACGAGCATGGTGCGCATCTTCACCTACTGGCGCGTGGACGATCCGGCGAAAGCCTACCCCTACGTTCGCGACCGCATGGCCAAAGCGGCCGAGGCGGCCGCCAGGAACAAGATCATCCTCAACGTCGAAAACGAGCACGCCTGCAATGTCGGCACGGGCAAAGAGCTGGGCCGGCTGCTGCGGGAGGTCAATTCGCCGAGCCTGCGCGGCGTCTGGGATCCGGCCAACGCCACGATGCTCGGCGAGGTCCCTTATCCCGACGGATACGAAGCCGTAAAGGGCGTGTTTCCGCACATGCACGTCAAGGATTCGCGCAAGAACGCACGCACCGGGAATCTCGAGTGGGCGCCGGTGGGCGGCGGCATCGTCGACTTCAAGGGGCAGTTTCAGGCGCTCCTCCGCGACCATTATGAGGGAACCATCTCGCTCGAAACGCACTACAGGCGGGCGGACGGCAACAAGGTCGAGAGCACGCGCGAGTCCCTGGAAGGTTTGTTCAAAGTCCTTAAAGAGGTGTGAGATGTCATCAGGTTTCAGTCGGCGAGACATGCTGAAGGCCGCCGCCGGGGCGGCACTGCTCTCGCCCCAAGGAGTCTTGGGCGCGAACGATCGGGTGCGCGTCGCCGTGGTCGGGCTGCGCGGCCGCGGCCTCGATCACATCAGGAAAGTGAAGGCCACTCCCGGCGTCGAACTCGCCGCGGTTGTGGAGGTGGACGAGAACGTCCTCGCGACTCGCCTCGGAGACATCGAAAAGCTAGGCCTGGCCAAGCCCAAGACCTTTGTCGATATCCGCAAGATGCTCGAGGACCCCTCGATCGACGCCATCACCGTCGCCACTCCCAATCACTGGCACTCCCTGATGGGCATCTGGGCCTGTCAGGCCGGCAAAGACGCCTACGTGGAGAAGCCGCTCTCCCACAGTTGGTGGGAAGGCAAACAACTGGTGGCCGCAGCGAACAAGTACAAGCGCATCGTGCAGCACGGCACGCAGAGCCGGTCGAGCATGGGCGCCAGGGAAGCCATTCAAAAGCTGCGGGGCGGCCTGGTCGGCGATGTCTACCTGTCGCGCGGTCTGTGCTACAAGTGGCGCGACACGATCGGCCGCAAGCCGCGCGAAGCGCCGCCGGCGGGCTTCGACTACGATTTGTGGCTGGGGCCCGCGCCCGATCGCGGCTTCACGCGCAATCGCTACCATTACAACTGGCACTGGTTCTGGGACACCGGCAACGGCGACCTGGGCAACCAGGGCATTCACGAGATCGATACGGCGCGCTGGGGCCTGGGTGTCGCGTTCCCGAACAAGGTTTCCGCGATGGGCGGCCACGTGATGTTCGACGACGACCAGGAAACGCCCAACGTGCTCAACTGCGCCTACGAGTTCAATATGCCGGGCGGCCAACGCCGTCTGCTGGAATTTGAAGTACGGCACTGGATGACCAACCACGAAGCGGACATCGGCCTCTTCGGTGGTGGCAGCGTGTTGCCGCCCGCCGGCCTGACCGCCAGCGACAAACCGGCCGCGCTCGGCCCGGCCAGCGGCAAGCCCGGCACGATCGGCAACATCTTTTACGGGCCCGGCGGCTACCTGGCGATTCAGGAGTACGAAAGCTATAAATACTGGCTGGGCGAAAGACAGGAACCGAGTCCGGTGAGCCGCGGCAAGGAGAACCACTTCGCCAATTTCATCGATTGCGTCCGCAGCCGCAAGAAGGAAGACCTCAACGCGCCGGTCGAAGAAGGGCACATTTCATGCACCCTGGTGCACCTGGCCAATGTTTCGTATCGCCTGGGCCGCACTCTGAACTTCGATCCGGAAACCGAGCAGGTCATCGGAGACGACGAGGCCAACCGGATGCTCCGCGACGCCGATCGCGGTTACCGCCCCGGCTTCACGATTCCGGATAACGTGTGAGAGCGGCAGCCTAACCCGCCAGGCCCGCCAGCACACCCTTCATGTAGCCGAACGAATGCAGCATTCCCGGCACGGGATTGTCGCTGTTGATCTCGTACTCCAGATTCACCGAGCCGCGATACCCGATCTTCTGCAACTGCTTGAAGAGCGCCACCACGGGCATGACGCCGTCTCCCACATCGCACTGGCTCTCCTTGACCTTGCCGTCCTTGAGGTCCTTGATGTGCATATCCAGCAACCGCGGTCCGGCGTTCAAGACCTCCTGAACCACATCCGCCCCCGCGCGCATGGAATGCCCCACGTCCATGCACAGGCCCATGCGCGGGTCCATGCCCTTGACCGCATCCAGGACCACTTTCGGACTGGGAAAGTTCTTGTCCTCCGGGCCGTGCGTGTGAATCGCGATCCGAACGTCGAATTCCTTCGCGAGTTTCTCGATCGCGCCCAGGTTCTCGTGCAGCGGCGCCGCGACCAGCATGGGCATGCCGCACGCCTTTGCGTATTCGAAGTATTTCTTTAATTCCGCCGGATCGCTGGACTTCATATCCGTATTGCCGCCGCTGACGATGGTCAGCCCGGCCTTCCGGAATTCGCTCACCGCCCTGGCGATTTCCGCTGGCGTAGAAGTGTAGGGCAGATGGAAGTCCTTGACGCTGACGTGGGTGACTCCCAGTTGCTGGATCATCCGGATCGCCAGCCCGCGCTGGAACTCACGCAGAGAGTAGGATGCGACGCCGATATGGAAGCCTGCCGGCGCCCCTTCGCCCGCCGCCGGACTCGCCGCCGCTGCCGCCAGCACCCCAGCACTTGAAATCATTTCCCGACGTGTCATGGCTCTTAGGATACACTTTGGGTTGGTGCGGCTGAGAGGACTTGAACCTCCACGGAGTTGCCCCCACCAGGACCTGAACCTGGCGCGTCTGCCAATTCCGCCACAGCCGCATGCTTTAGGACGGGTACCCTCTCATTGTCGGCGAGGGCGCGCGGGCTGTCAAATCACACTACCGCCGCCTCTTCGATCGCCAGCTCTCCTCTATCCGCGTCGAGCGAAGCCAGCGGGCCCAGGGGCAACGTGAGTTGATCGTCGGTGTGGCCGATGGTGAGACCCGAGAGCACGGGAATGCTCAGCTTGCCGAGGATCTGGTCGACTACTTCGCCCACCGAGAAAGTGGATTCGAAAGCGGGCTTGAAGTCGCGCGGACGGCAATCGCTGCACTCGCCGAAGACGATGCCGGCGGCGGCATCCAGCTTGCCGGCCAGGCGCAATTGCGTCAACATGCCGTCGATGGCATAGGGCTGCTCCTCCACGTCCTCGATAAACAGGATTCGGCCGCGCGTGTCGATCTCGTAGGGCGTACCCAGAGTTCGCGTCACCAGAGAAAGGTTCCCGCCGATAAGCCGGCCCCGCGCCTTGCCGGGGCGCACCGTGCGCAGCGTGTGCCCCGGCCGGAGCTGGTTGGTCTCCGGCGGGTTCGTCACCACGCCCAGCGGCTCGGTCGAGAACAGCGCGCGGCGGAACCACTTCTGGGTGAAATCCGTGAAGGCCGATATCAGGAGCGGCCCGTGGAAAGTCACTAGGCCGGCGCGCTTGTGAATCGCCAGGTGCAGGCAGGTGATGTCGCTGTAGCCGAGAAAGATTTTGAGATTCGCGCGCAGCAGCCCATAATTGATGCGGTCCAGCAGGCGCTCGGACCCGTAGCCGCCGCGGATGGCGAAGACAGCCTTCACCTCGGGATCGCGGAACATTTCGTGCAGGTCATCCAGGCGCTGCTGATCGGAGCCCCCCAAATAGCCGGCTCGCTCGCCGACGTTGCGGCCCAGCTTGGGACGCAACCCGAAGTACTTCACGGTGCGGACGACCAGTGCCAGACGGTCCGGGTCCGAGACGTAGGTCCCGGGGGTGATCAGACCCACGGTGTCGCCTTCATGCAGGGCCGGCGGCCGCACCAGCGCGGGCTCCGGCCCCGTGTCGGCCGCCGCGCGCGCCGTGGCCACGGCGCCCAAACCCGCCAGGAATTGTCTGCGTCCGGTCATGGCAGCGAACATAGCACACCGCAGCGCCGACCGCTCCTGCGTCACAATAATGGGGTGACACTGGCAACGTGGCTCGCGGTCCTGACTGGCCTGGTGGCGCCGCTCGCGGCGCAGGACCCTCCGCCGACCGTGTTTCGGAGCGATTCTCGTCTGGTCGTCTTGCACGCCACCGTGCTCGACGCGGAGGGACGGCTGGTGACCAACCTCTCGCAGAGCGCGTTTCACGTCTTCGAGAACGGAGTCGAGCAGGAGGTCAAGGTATTCCGGCGCGAGGACGCACCGGTGTCGATCGGCCTGATCATCGACGACAGCGGCAGCATGACCAACAAGCGCGACCGCGTGGCGGCCGCGGCGCTGGCCCTAGTCGAGGCATCTCATCCGGATGACGAGGCCTTCCTCATCCACTTCAACGAGAAGGCGTACCTGGACCTGGATTTCACCCACGACCACAAGCTGCTCGGCGAAGGGCTCACCAAATACGATACGCGCGGAACCACCGCTATGCGGGACGCGGTGCGGCTGGCGATCGAGCACCTGGAGCGCACGGCAGCCGAGGACAAGAAGGTCATCATCCTGATCACCGACGGGGAGGACAACACCAGCGTCATCGGGCAGGACTATGTGATCCGGGCGGCGCAGCAGAGCGGCGTGCTCATCTACGTGATCGGCATTCTGAACGAGGTCGACGACGCGCAGACCCGCCGGGCCCAGCGCGAGCTGGACGCGCTGACGCAGGCGACGGGCGGCCAATCCTATTACTTGAAAGATGTTTCGGAGGCCGACCGCACGGCGCTCGAAATCGCGCACAACATCCGCAACCAATACACGCTGGCCTACAGCCCTCCGAAGCCGGTGCTGGACGGAATGTTCCGCCGCATCCTGGTGAAGGCGACGGGGCCCGTGCCGCTGACTGTTCTCACGCGCGCTGGCTATTGGGCCAACGGCCGGTAGACGGTTCCGTAACGGCTCGAATCAGGCTGGCGCGATATCGGTCCGTTTGAACTTGATGGGAATCTGCTCAGGAGCAGCAATCTGGACAGGAGGATCGCCAGGCCTGCGAGCTCGGGAACAGGGGACGTTGCGGCCGCTGCTGGCCGGCTACCTTCCGGGGCTTTTTGGCTGGGCCGTTTCTGCGAGATCGATCTCGCCGGCCGGAACAAACTGCCCGGAACCACCCGGCTTCAGGACCGCGACCTGGAACCGGTTCCATTTCAACGGGAGCGCAAATGCGACTGTGAAGCTCTCGGAGTCTTCGCAGGCCGGATCCGTCACCTTTCCCAGTGCCCAGGCTTGATCCTGAATCTCCCACCCGAATATGCCCCTTATCATCATTGCCGCCGAGCTCTGCTTGGCGCCACCCTCTCCGTACAGCGCCACAAACTGCTTGTGGATCTTTGGAACCATCTGGAATCTCTTGCGCAATCCCTCCAGCCGGCCTGTGAGCGTGACGATGACGAACCGCTGGCCCTCCGGCGCCGGGGCAGTTGCGTTGATCTTTCGAAACCAGTTGTCGACGGTCACTTTGTCAGCGATCGCATACTTCGCAATGGTGAAACTCATGGCCGACACGTCCGGCAAAGCCTTGTCCTTGTCTTTGAGCGCGCCCAGCGGGCTGCTCAGCATGGACCCCGGCCCGAATTGCTCTTGACAAATTGGGCCACTTTCGCTGCCACTGAAGCCGTTGGCCGAAGTGGGAAGCGCCGATGCCAAGCAGAAGAGAGCAAAGCAGGTAAGTCGCATGTGGTTTCCATTCCGTCGGGATTTCCATTTTGGGGCTCCCGGTTTCCTGGATCTTATCACAGACCGCCAGCTGTTGATCTCCGAATTGCAGTTTTTGGGGACTCTTTCCCTGTCCGCATCTTCTGGCCCGGCCAAACTCCAAGTTCGCGCCGCCGGGCTGATGGCCGATGGCCGCTGCGACCGCTTCAGCCGGCCAGTTCAAGCTCGATGCGCTTGCTGGCGGGGTCCAGCGCGGCAATGCGGAAGCTGCGAATCTGCCCGCTGCGGGTAGGTTCGCCGGCGTTACCGGATGCCTGAGTCCCGCCCTGTTTCCAACGGGCGGAGAGCATGGCCGAAAGCGCCGAGACGTCCGACTGGCTCGCGGCCACGGTAGCCTCTTCGACCGCCTTCTGCTGCTTGGGAAGCGCGCAGGTGGCCATCAGGCCCTCGCCCAGTTCCACCCGGGCGCTGCCCTTGGCGATATCGACGATGCGCCCGCTGACCACGTCGCCCGCTTTGTGCTCGGCGATGTACTCGTCCGCGGAGGTGGGTTGCAGTTGCTTGATGCTGAGGCGTATGCGGCGCTTCGCCTGGTCCACCTCGATCACCAGCGCCTTCACCACCTCGCCCAGCTTGAGCGCGTCCTGCGGATGATTGATGCGCTTCTCGGCGGTGATGTCGCCGACGTGGATCATGCCTTCGACGCCCTCGGCCAGTTCGACGAACGCTCCGAACTTGGCCAGGCTGGTGACGCGCCCCTCGGCCACGCTGCCCACCGGGAATCTCTTCACCGCCTCATCCCACGGGTCGCCCAGCGCCTGCTTGAGGCTGAGGCCGATCCGCTTGGCCGCCGGGTCCACGTTCAGCACCACCGCTTCGACGAGATCGCCGGGCTGGACCACGTCGCCGGGCTTGCGGACCTTCTTCGACCAGGTGAGGTCGAACATGCGGATGAGGCCCTCGACGCCGGGCTCGAGCTCGACGAAAGCTCCGAATTCGACCGTTCGTGTCACCTTGCCGCGCACGCGCTCGCCAGGCTTGTACTTCTCCTCGACCAGCGACCACGGATCGGGGGTGAGCTGCTTCAGACCGAGCGAGATCTTGCGGGTTTCGCGATTGATCTTGAGGATCTTGACTTCGAGCTCGTCGCCGATCGAGAGCACGTCGGACGGCTTCTCGATGCGGTTCCAGGACATTTCAGCCACGTGCAGCAGGCCGTCGATACCCCCCAGATCGAGAAAGGCGCCGAAATCAGTGAGCGTGCGCACGGTTCCGCGGACCACTGCGCCCTCCTGGAGCGCTTCGAACTGCTCACGGCGCGCCCGGTTCTGCTCTTCCTCGAGAACCGCGCGGCGGTCCACGACGACGTCTTCGTCGGTGGTATCGAGCTTGATGATGCGGCAGGTGATCTCCTGGCCGGTGAGTTGCTCCATCTCGGCCGGGGTCTTGGCGCCGCTGCGCGAGGCGGGCAAGAAGGCGCGCACGCCGACGTCTACGCTGAGGCCACCCTTCACGATGCCGGTGACGACACCGGCGATGGGCCGCTTCTCGGCAAAGGCGCTCTCGAGCGCCGACCAGTCCTTCGGCCGCTCGACCTTGATCTTGGAGAGCATGTAATAGCCCTCCTCGTTGCGGCCGCGGACGTTCACGATCACGTGGTCCCCGACGGCGATGTCGGGCTTGCCCGCCGCGTCGCGGAACTCGTCGAGCGGCAGAACGCCTTCGGTCTTCCAGCCGATGTCGACGAAGACGGCGTCGCTCGACACGGCCACCACCTTGCCGGGGCGGCCGCCCTCTGTCTGGCCTGGCTTCTGGGATCGTTCAAACTGGGAAAGGATCTCGCCGAAAGAGGAGTCCGGCGTGGACGGCTTCTGCAGGTCGAGATCGTTGGGGGGGTCTAGGTGAGTCATGCTGGGAAACGAATTCCATTTTGGCACACTTCGGCGCGCCAGCGGCGGCCAGCGCTAAGATGGCACCGTGAGCCCGTTACGCCCGAGCGAGTGGTTCCGCGTCCAGGATGCGGTGTGGCTGGTGCTGTTCGCGATCATGGCGGCGACCGGACCGAAGCGGGATCCGGAGTTCATCCTGCTGCTGTTCGCTTTGGCCGTGCTGCAGGTGCTGGAACAGAAGATTCCCTTCTTCGCGCCGGCGCGGGGAAGCGTGGTGGCCAACCTTCTCAAGCTGGCTCTGGGCTACGCGATCCTCAGCCAGACCGACGGCATCAACAGCCCCTATTTCTGGATCCTGCTGGTACCGGTAGTCTCCGCCGCCACGACGCTGGGCGAGGCGGGCACGGTCATCTTCACCGCGCTGGCTTGTGGCGTCTACCTTTCCTTCCTGCTGCTCATCGATTGGGAACGACTGACCATCCCGCCCGAGGAGGTTCCGCAGCTCTGGCTGCGGCTGGCGTGCTTTGCCGTAATCGGCTACCTCACGCAACGTCTGGCGGAAGCGCACCGCACTGAGGCGCGCCGGGCGCGGGCCGCTGCCGAGCAGCTTGCCGAGGCCAACCGGAACCTCCAGGAGGCCGAGGCGGCGGTGCGGCGGTCGGAACGCCTGGCGGCGCTCGGGCAGCTCTCGGCCGGCCTGGCGCACGAGTTGCGCAACCCACTCGGCACCATCCGCGCCTCGGCCGAAATGCTTCTGAAGAACGTGCCCGATGAAAGCGACATGGCCCGCGAGCTGGCGGGCTTCATCTCCTCGGAGGTGGACCGGACCAACTCGCTGGTCACACGCTTCCTCGAGTTTGCGCGGCCGCTCGAGCTCCAGCCGCTGAAGGCCGAGCTGGCCGAGGTCATCGACCGCGCCATCGCGCAGCTCGAACGCAGCCAGCCTCGCCGCGACGTCACCATCTATCGCAACTACTCGCCCGACGTGCAGCCCTTCGCCTTCGACGCCGAGCTACTGGAGCGCGTCTTCTACAACCTCCTGCTCAATGCCGCGCAGGCCACGCCGCCGGGCGGCGAGGTCACGGTGAAGACCCGTGCGGTCCACGGTGGCGTTGAGATTTCGGTCATCGACCGCGGGGCCGGCATCGAAGCCGCCCAGTTGGAAAACATCTTCAATCCGTTTTTCACCACCAAGAAGGACGGCGTGGGGCTCGGCCTCGCGATCGTCTCGAAGATCGTGGACCTGCACGGCGGTAAAATAGCAGTCGAAAGCCAGCCCGGCAAGGGCAGCATCTTCCGTATCTTCCTGCCGGCAGGATAGCCGGCGGCAACCCATGAAATCCCGCATCCTCATCGTTGAAGACGAAGACAAGCTCCGGCGCGTGCTGGAACTGCAGCTCCGCTCCGCCGATTTCGAGGTGGAGCAAGCCGCCACCGCCGAAGCCGCGCTCAAGCTCGTGGACCACGCCGACCTGGTGCTGACGGACCTGCGGCTGCCGGGCATGGACGGCCTCGATCTGATTCACCTGATCCGGCGGCAGAACACGCGCACGCCCATCGTAGTGATGACCGCTTTCGGCACCATCGAGACCGCGGTCAACGCCATGAAGGCGGGCGCGGCCGATTTCCTGCTGAAACCCTTCTCGCTCGACCACATGATGACGGTGATCCGCAAGGCGCTCGAAGTGCGCGCGCTCGAGGACGAGAACCGCACGCTGCGCGAGGAGCTGGGCCACCGTTACGAGTACGACAACATCATCGGCCGCAGCGCGGCGATGCAGGAGATCTTCGCCACCATCGAGCGCGTGGCGCCCACGCGGGCCACGGTCCTGCTGGCGGGCGAAAGCGGCGTGGGCAAGGACCTGATCGCGCGCGCCATCCACTTCAAGTCGCCGCGGCGCGACCGGCCGCTAGTCAAGATCAACTGCACCGCGCTGCCCGAGAACCTGATGGAGAGCGAGCTGTTCGGCTACGAGAAGGGCGCCTTCACCGGCGCCAACACGGCCAAGCCCGGCCGCTTCGAACAGGCCGACACGGGCACCGCGTTCCTGGACGAGATCGGCGACGTGCCGCCAGCGATTCAGGTGAAGCTGCTGCGCGTGCTCCAGGAGCGCGAATTCGAGCGGCTGGGGAGCAACAAGACGCGGCACATCGACGTGCGGATCATCGCCGCGACCAACCAGGACTTGCGGGCCGCCCTCGAGCAGGGCACCTTCCGCGAGGACCTCTATTACCGGCTGAACGTGGTGCCGCTCAATATTCCGCCGCTGCGCGAGCGCACCGAGGACATCCCCTTCCTTGCCGAGCACTTCGTGAAGAAGCTGGCCGCGGCCAACGCCAGCCCGGTGGAATCGATCAGCGAGGAGGCCATTCAGAGGCTGCTCGAATATCACTGGCCGGGCAACGTGCGGGAGTTGGAGAACGTGATCGAACGCAGCCTGGTGCTCTCCTCGGGCACGCGCCTCGAGGCGGCGGACATCCGGCTAGACACCGCGCCTCGGGCGCGGGAGCGCACGGCGACGGACTTCCTGCCCGAGGGTATGACGCTCGACGACTACGAGCGATCCATCATCCGCGAGGCGTTGCGGCGCGCCGCCGGCAACAAGAGCCAGGCCGCGCGCCTGCTGGGCTTGACCCGCAACGCACTGCGCTACCGGCTCGCTCAGATGGGCCTCGAGAGCGCCAATGCGGGTGAAAACACCGATTGACGACGAGCAATTGATCACCGCGCCTGCCCCACTACTCCGTTAAACTGATAGCAGAGATCCACCCGGAGGGCACTCTCCATGACAGCACCTGGGGCTACGAGCGCCGACGAGGAAGCGATCCGCAACCTGGCCGCCGCGCTGGTGGACGCCCTGAATCGGGGCGATACTCGCGCGTTTGCGGCCCACTTTTACGAAGACGCCGACTTCACCAACGTGATTGGAATGCAGGTCCGGGGACGGGATGCGATTCAGGCCATGCACGACGCGCTGTTCACGGACCCTCCGACACCGGACTGGCCCTCGTTCCGCCACGCCCTGGCCACCGTCCACAGTGTGCGGGCGCGGTTCATCCGGCCGGATGTCGCGGTAGTGGACATCCGCTGGTCGCAGAAGGGAGCCGTGGGGCCCGATGGAGGCCCGTGGACTAACCGGAAAGGGTTGATGAACTGGGTGGCGGCGAAAGAGAACGGCCGTTGGCTCGTGGCGGCATCGCACAATATGGACCTGCCCGGCTGAACGACTCTTAGGGGTCGTACGGCAGCGGCTTTAGCGGCGGGCGGCCTTCGAGCGTTTCGTAGGCCACCATCTCTTCCAGCTTGCGCTTGGGCATTGGCTCGGGCCAATGGTAAGGAACCCCGATGGGGTGATGCAGATGCGCTGGTACTGGCTGGGGATGGCAAGCACCTCGCGCGTCACCTGTTCCGGAATGCCGTCGGTGAGGTACGCGGTGCCGTAGCCAACGCGCGCGCCGCGATCATGCGGGTTTCGGGTTCCATTATCCTGTGCTTTGGTGCTGCACGAGATTCTGTCTGCAAGACAGTGGAACTCTCGAGCTCCGGTTCTCGTATGTGTCGAGCAGACCAGCGTGCAAAGCTAGAAGACCACAGCGCGGCCAGCCGCCGCCCGGAGCGATGCGATGACACAGACTGGAACGGGAGAGAGTTCGACGGAAAGAACGCAACGCATTTACGCGAGAGTCGCGGGTTTTTTGTTTCTATGGCTGATCGTCACCGGTCTGGCGGGTGCCCTCACGATCTCCCATATCGTTGGGTCCGCAACGTTCGCGGAAACGGCGAAGAGAGTCGTAGCGTCGCAACGCCTGTATCGGGCCGCGCTCTGCTGTGAGCTGATCGAGACCTTGAGCGCACTCCTGCTCGCCTTCGCTCTTTATGCAACGCTCAAGCCCGTCGATAAGCTGCTGGCTCAGATGGCGATGTATTGGAGATTGGGAGAATCCTTCATCGGCGGCGTGGGGGTGATGTTCGGTTTTCTGACGCTGCATCTTTACACTTCCCCGCAGCGGTTCGCGGGAGTGGCAACCGGCCAGTCCGAGGCCTTGGTAGATCTGTTGGGCCATGCGGGTTCGAACGTCGCCGCCATATTCTTCAGTATCGGCTCGGGCCTGTTCTTTTATCTGTTTTTCAAATCGAGGTATATCCCCAGAATCCTGTCGGCGTTCGGCGTGTTTGCCTCGGTCGTCGTGACGCTTGTGTGTTTTGGCGGTCTGGTCTTTCCCGAACACGCGGCCACGCTCCAGTATGGGTGGGCGCCGATGGCCATCGCCGAAGTCGCAACCGGCCTCTGGCTGATGTTGTTTGCCGTAAAGACCGAAGCCGGATAACCCGCCGGGCCGCCTGCGCCGCCGAAACCGCCCGCCGAGGGGCCCCGTCCCGTAGATGGCGGCCCGTCTTACACTGGATGTTTACACCATGTACTCTCGCATAGCTCTGCTGGTGCCGCTCGCGGCGCTGGCGGCGAGGGGCCAGACCGTCTGCCAACCCACGCCCGCCTACTCGACCTGCGAGATTGCCTTCGAGCTCTCCGCGGCGGAGATGGCGGCGCATCCGAATCCGTACCGCAGCGTGGAGCTTGAAGCCGAGTTCCGTTCGCCGCGCTACCGCACCTTCCGCATGCCGGCGTTCTGGGATGGCGGCAACCGCATGGTGATCCGCTTCGCGCCGACTGAGGCGGGCCAGTGGACCTTCCGGACTACAAGCAACGTCGCCCGGTTCGACGCCATCGAGGAGCATTTCTCCGCCAGCGCGTCGGACTCGCACGGCTTTCTCCGCCCGGCCAACGTTCACCACTGGGCTTTCGTGGATGAGAACGTGCGCACGCCACAACTCTGGATGGGCGACACGCTTCTCCCGCTCCCCTATGTCGACCGCGCGCTGTTCGAGCGGATCGTGGACGCCCGCAGCGCGCAGAAGTTCAACCACCTGCGCGGCGTGTTGCTTTCGCCGCCGGGCGGTGCGCAACGGGCCCTGCTCGGCGGCGTTCCGGATGCCGCCATCTTCCGCGAGATCGACGGCCGCGTCCTCTACCTGAACGCCAAGGGCATGGTGGCGGACCTCGTGCTGGCTTGGAACGCCGGCCAATGGGCCAGCCTGTTCCCCTCCTGGGAGGATCGCCGCCGCTGGCTGCGCTACCTGGTGGCGCGCTACTCGGCCATGCAGGTGACCTGGCAGCTGGCCGTCTCGTTCGAAAACGACGAGAACGGACGCGCGCTGTTACGGGAGCTGGGGCAGGCGCTCAAGAGCCTCGATCCGTACCTTCATCCGCGCACGACCGGCGCGCTGGCGACTTCCTCGCCGCTCTCCGGCGATGAGTGGATGAGTTTCATCGCCTACGGGACCGCCGACGATCAGCTCGGCTCCATCGAGCACCAGCTCTACCCTGCGTCGTTCGTCAACCTGAACCTCGGCGCCGAGGACAGCGGAGCGGGCGGAGTGGATGCCGTGGACGCCGCCACCTTCCGCCATCGCCTGTGGAACGCAGCCATGGACGGCCAGTATCCGACCTTCGCCAACACGGGCACCTCGGGCGCCGGCGGGCGCCCCGTCGACGCCGCCTATCTCGACTCCCCCGCCGCCAAGCAGATGGCCATCTGGTACGACTTCTTCGCCGGCACGCGCCATTGGGAGCTCGAACCCTACTTCGAGCTGGACGGCGGCCGCGCGCTGGCGCTCGAGCGCCCCGATGGAGAGGAGATTGAGGGCATCGAGTACGTGGTCTACATCGAGAAGCCCGGGCCGGTCGACGTCCTGGTTCAGAAGCGAGGCTATGACGTCGAATGGTTCAACCCCGTCACCGGCCAGCGCATCCGCGAGAAGAAGGGCTTCAAGGGCGACCACTTCACCGGGGAGCCGCCGGACCGCTCGCACGACTGGGTTCTGCACATCTTCCGCGAGGGGCGTCTGGACTCCATGGCGCGCTCGTATAAGTTCGAGTCGCGGCCGATCATCATGCAGGAGATCGAGCAGGTTCCGCAGAAGGTCCCGTTCGAGGCCACCGAGCCTTCGAGCGACCCGATCTCGGTCTCAAAGCCCCCGCGCTACGCCGTCAAGCTGACTCGGGAAACGCGGGCGACGCGCTCCATGATGTGGCTGTGGACGGGCGAGGTGGCGGCCGATCAGCAGGGCGCCAGAGTCCTCGGCACCGGCCTCGATGGCACGTTTCATATCCCGTCCAATCTCACATCGGCCTATCCGGCGACGCTCACCGTCCGGCTCTACGGCATCAACGCCCACGGCAAAGTGTACCTGCTTCTCCGGGTCTATCAACTCTCCCCGTGACGCCCAGAATCCTCGCCATCGACACTACGACTGAGTTCGGCAGCCTCGCGCTGGTCTGGGGCGGCGCCGTGGCCTGGGATATCCCTCTGCACTCGAGCGAGGGCTTCGGGCATATTCTGTTCGACCGTATTGCGCTGCTGTTCGAGAGCGCCGGCTGGAAACTGCACCAGATCGACTGCTTCGCCGCGGCGGCCGGGCCCGGGTCGTTCACGGGCGTGCGGGTGGGTCTTGCCGCCGTGAAAGGACTGGCCGAGGCGCTCGGCCGGCCCGCGGTGAGCGTATCGAACCTGGAAGCGATCGCCTGGCACGGAACCGCTCCGCTGCGGGCCGCCATCGCGGACGCCCGCCGCGGCCAGATCTACGGCGCGGTCTACGACTCGAAGCTCAGCCTGGTGTCGCCGGAAGTGGTGGCGGCGTTTCCCGAGTGGCTCGCGGCGCTACCCGCGGGCGAGCTTCAATTGCTTTCGACCGATTGCGCCGCTTTCCGCCCAGCGCTGACCGGAACGCGCTTTGAGAAGGACGGCCTCTGCGAGGTGCCCCGCGCTCTCGCAGGCGCCATCGGCCGCATCGCCGAGGAGCGGTTCCTGGCCGGCCTGGCAGCCGACCCCGCCGCGCTCGACGCCAGCTACGTGCGCCGCTCCGACGCCGAGCTCTTCTGGCGCGAGTAGGACAGGCCTCCGGCCTGTCCCGCGCTCGGGGTTCGGTGCTCCCGCGCCGGTCGGCACCGAACGGCGCGCGTGAGCAAGCGGTCCCGCTGCGCTAAAATGAACATTCATGCTCGGCAAGGCGCTGACGGCGATCAAGCGGTTCGTGTTGTGGGACTACGATCGCGCCACCTGGCAATTCGATGTCATGGTCGGTCTGATCCTGGCATTCGTCTTTCTCACGCCGCGCGGCTGGTTTAACGACCAGCCCCGCATTCCCGGGGCCAGCAGGATCGCTATGCTGCAGGCCCACGACACCAACGGTCATTGGTACTGGATCGACGCGGAACTCCTTTCGAATGTTCCCGAGGGGCAGCGGATGGCGAAGGCCTCCGAGATGCTGCGTGTGCGGGCGGGCGAGAAGCGGTCGGTAGTCCGCCTGGAACCGATGGTGGATTCCGAGTCGGAGATCAAGGGTTACATCGCGTTTACGCAACCGTGAGCCGGCGGCTGTAACGTTGCTTCCCGGGAGCGCGCCCAACTTTGAGAGTGGAATGACATTAAGACTCCTAGCCGCAGTTCTGGCCGCCGGCGCTTTGCCCGCCGCGGCCGACGACGTGAAAGACGTGCTGGCGAGGATGGACAGCGAGGCCGCAACCTTCCACGGGATCACGGCCAAGCTGAGCAAGACCGAGTTCACCGCCGTCGTGGACGACAAATCGGAAGAAAGCGGCCGGATGTGGCTCCGGCGGACGGGCCACAAGATCACGATGCGCGTCGAAATTGACGTACCGCAGCCCAAGTCGGTCGGCGTCGAAGATAGTAGCGCGAGCATCTATTACCCTAGGATGAACACCGTGCAGATCTACGACCTGGGAAAGGCGGGCGCGCTGGTGGATCAGTTCCTGGCGATCGGCTTCGGGAGTTCGGGCAAGGACTTGCAGAAGAATTACACCGTCACGCGGGAGGGCGAAGAGACCGTGAACGGCGAGAAGGCGACCCGGCTCAATCTCGTGCCCAAGTCCGCCAAGGTTGGCGAGCAGATCAAGAACGTCGAACTGTGGATTCCCTTGAAAGCGGGCCATCCGGTGCAGCAGAAGGTGTTCGAGCCGGGCGGCAACTACTACCTGTTCACTTATTCGGAGATGAAGCTCAATCCGGACTTGCCCCCGAGCGCGTTCCGGCTGAAGCTGCCTCCGAATGTCCATGAGGAGAAACCGCAGCAATGAGCGCCGGGAGCAGCGGGCGCACCGGCGCGGGGCGGCTCGCCTTTCTGGATTGGGTGCGGGGCCTGGCGGCCATCACGATGCTCAATGGCCACGCCTTCCACTCCTTCACCAAACCCGAGCAGCGCCAGGGCGGGTTGTACGTCATCACGCAGTTCATCGGCGGCCTGCCTCCGGCCATCTTCCTGTTTCTGGTGGGCGTGACCCTCGCGTTTCTCATGGACTCCTGCGAGCGCAAGGGAGTGCCCACCGGCGCGCGCGTGGGAAAGGCCCTGCGCCGCGCGGGCTACCTCCTGGGACTCGCGTTCCTGTTCCGGCTCCAGGTTTGGGTGTTTGGACTACCCGCCAGCCCTTGGACCGACCTCCTGCGCGTGGATGTGCTCAACTGCATGGGACTGGCGGTCGCGCTGCTTTCGGTGATGGCCGTGTTCACCACCGAGGACCGCGTGCGCCTGTGCGCCGCGCTCGGGCTCGCCATCGCGGGGCTTTCGCCTCTGGTCTCGGGGCTGGATTGGTCCGGCGTGCCGAGCCTGGTGAGAATGTACGTGGCTCCGGACTATCTCTCCTTCGGCTTCTTCCCCTGGGCCGCGTTTGTCGCCTTCGGCATGAGCGCGGGCAGCATCATCCGAATGCTCCCGGCCGAGCGGTTCGAGCGGGCGGCGCAGTGGGCTGCGCTTACTGGCTTCGGGCTGGTCCTGGGCGGGCAATACTGCTCCTCGTTTCCCTACTCGATCTATCCCAAGTCCGAGTTCTGGCTGGACAGCCCCTGGCTCATCCTCGTTAAGACGGGCGCGGTGCTGCTCCTGCTGTCGTTCGCCTACCTGTGGACCCGGCACACGGCGGACAAGTGGAGCTGGGTGCGGCAGTTCGGCGTGACCTCCCTGCTGGTCTACTGGGTTCATATCGAGCTGGTCTACGGGCGCTGGTTCTGGTACTGGAAAGAGGCCCTCACGGTGGGACAGGTAGTGCTGTGCTCGGTGGTCTTGATCGGGCTGATGCTGTTCCTGTCGCTGGCCCGCACGCAGTGGCGGAACTGGGCGCGGCTGGGGCTCTCGCTGGGCTGGTACTTTTTCCTGACTGAGCGGAGCGCGGAGCAGTAGATCTCTCCGTCGACGACGGGTTCGATGCCGTCGCGGATGCGGTGTCCGATGTCCGCTCGCTGACGCGTGCGTTTCCGCGCGCGTGGGAGCACCGAACCGCGACCGTGAGGGAGCGGTCCTGAAGCCAAGCGGCAGACTACGGTTAAGCCGGCCGTTCCGCGCCGGATCCTCTCAGATACGGTCCGCTGCCTCCGTTAGGAAGAATGGTGTCGGAGTCAGTGCGCGCTTGAGAGAGTTGCAGCCCTGTCATGCCGCGGGCCCCGCGCAGGTTCGCTCCCCGCAAATCGGCCGCGAACAACGTTGCTCCGTCAAGTTGCGCGTTCGTCAACGTAGCGCCGGTGAAATCGACACCGCCGAGCTTGGCCTCCCGCAAATCGCAGCCGGCCATGAGCGTTCTGCCGAGACAGCTCCGCGTGAGGTCCGTGCGGTAGAACTTGGAGCCGCTGAGCGCAGCGCCACGAAAGTCACAGCTCTCCATCTGCGCGGAACCGAAGTTGGCGTCGGTGGCGATGGCGCCGACGAACCGGCAAAGCTGCATGCGCGCGTGGTAGAGAACGGCCCCTTCCATGTTGGCGTCGCCAAACGAGGTGTCGAAGACGTTGCTGTGGTGCAGCCCGGCAGCGGCGAGAACGGCGCCACGGAAATCGCACTCCCGGATGCGGGCCTCGAGCAAGCGCGCCGAACCGAGCTCGCTGCGGCGGAAGCTGCTGTACTGCAAGGACGCTTCCGATAGGTTGGCTCCCTCCAGACGGCACAGACTGCACTCGGAGTTGGTGATAGAGGCCCCGGCCAGATCGGCGCGCGAGAGACTGGCCTGCCGCAGGTCGCTGCCCTCGATCACGGCGCCGCTCAGGTCCGCACCGATCAGAACCGCTTCGATCATCGACGTGCCGCGGAAGATCCCGCGGCTCAGCCTGGCGCCCTCGAGCTGGGCGTCGCTCAGAGCCGCGCCGCTGAAATCCGCCCGCACTCCGTCGGGCCGCTGAGCGAGCCACGCCAAATGCGCCTCCAGCACCCGGCGCAGGGCGTGAGCGCGACTGAGCCCGCCGGCTTGTGGGCCCGCAGTGAACCCCGGTTGCACGGTTCGATCCGGCATTCGCGATTGTTCTATCGGCAGAGCGCGGCAAACGCCTTAGGGTTGCGCCGATGACTTGAGGGCCCGGATCGGTGCGCCCGAGCGATTTTTTGGGCTTCGCCGCAGCTACACCTTAAAGGGCCTTAACTGTTTGTTAATCTTCTGGTATCCTGAAACTACAAGGTGCTGGTGATAGCCAGGAGAGGAATCCGGAGTCTCGAGGCGCCGCGATAGCTGGACGCCCCGAAATTACGGAAGCTTCAGGCAGCCACGCTCTTGTGGTATCTTCATCTTAGTGAAGGATTTCGGGCCATGAGCGCTCTCGACGGACCTACCCAACACCCCGGTGAAGTGAAGCAGCAGGTGCGAATTCTCGTCATCGAGGATGAAAAGCGCATCGGCGAGTTTGTGGCCCGCGGTCTGGAAAGTGCGGGCTACACAGTGGAGTCGGCCGAAGATGGCGCCAGCGGTCTCGAGCGCCTGCACGCGACCGAATACGATCTGATCATCCTCGACCTGATGCTCCCCGACATGGACGGCCTCAAGGTTCTGGAGAAGATTCGGAACCGCAAAGGCAGCCCCCCGGTGCTGATTCTGAGCGCACTGGGCGCCGTGGACGATCGCGTAAAGGGGCTGGAGCGAGGCGCCGACGATTATCTGGGCAAGCCTTTCTCGTTTACCGAACTGCTGGCGCGGGTGCGGGCTCTGCTGCGGCGCGGACAGCCTACTCCGGAACGGCTCCAGGTCGGAGATCTGACTTTGGACTGCATCCGCCGCAAGGTGACTCGCGGCGGCGAGCCGATCGAGTTGGCGCCCAAAGAGTTCAGCATTCTCGAGCACCTGATGCGGAATCGGGGACGTCCCCTGAGCCGCACGGTGATCGTCGAGCACGTCTGGGACATGGATTATGACGGCCTGACGAACATCGTCGATGTCTACATCCGCCACCTGCGCAGCAAAGTGGACGACCGCTGGCCGCTGAAGCTGATTCACACGGTGAGAGGCGTCGGCTACATGATCGAGGCGGCTGAGACCGACACGGAGTCCAAAGCCAGTTGACGGTCCTCGCCGGCGCGCGTCCCGCATCACCTGAGTTGCCATGGCCCTGGAGATCAAGCAAAGAGAACGGGAAGGCGTCGCCATTCTCGACCTGAAAGGCCGGATTACGGTGGGCGAGGAGGCAGGCGTCCTGCGGGATGCGTTCGGCAACCTGGCCGGCAACGTCATCCTGAACCTGCACGACGTGGACTTCATCGACAGCACTGGCCTCGGAGCCCTGGTCGTGGGCTTCACGTCACTGCGCAAACGGGATGGCCGGCTGAAACTGGAGAACCTCAGCCGGCGCAACGTCGAGTTGCTGGTCTTTACCAAGCTCCACACGGTCTTCGAGATCTTCAACGACGAGCAGGACGCCGTCAACAGTTTTTTCCCCGATCGCGAAATCCAGCATTTCGACATCCTCGACTTCGTCAAGGAACAAACGGGACAACCGGGGCTGTAGGCCAGCAAACAGGCCGGCGAGCGCGCTAGGCTGGAGTTGTATGGCTTTCTGGAACGAGAAACGGATGCTCCGCGTGGGGGCGCGCGCGCCTGAGTTTCAGTTGCCGGACCTCGGCGGGACCAAGCGCACGCTGGGCGAAATTCTGGCCCAAGGCCCCGCGCTAGTGGCGTTCTTCAAGGTGTCCTGCCCGGTGTGCCAATACACGTTCCCGTTTCTCGAACGCCTCCATCGGGGCGCGACGCCGGGCGCCGTCCGGATCGTCGGTATCTCACAAGACAAGGCGGGCGCAACCGAGGAGTTTTGCCACGAGTACGGCGTCACGTTCACGACCCTGCTCGACGACCCCAAGAGCTACCCGGTGAGCAACGCCTTCGCTATTGCGAACGTTCCGTCGCTGTTCCTCATCGAGGCGGACGGTACTGTTGCGATGAGCGAGACCGGCTTCTCGAAGCGCGGTCTCGAAGCCGTCGGGCAGCGTGCCGGCGTCGTCCCATTCCGCCAAGGCGAGAGCGTTCCCGAGAACCGGCCTGGTTGAGAGTCGAAGAACTGACTCCCGGGAGGAGTCCGCGCATGCCGAATATCGAAGAAGTGCTGGGCTCGGCGGCGGCCATCGCCAAGGGGATGGGCGTCACGCTGAAAGAGATGCTGTCGCCGACCGTGACCGAGACCTACCCCGATGAGCCGCCCAAGTTTCAGGAGCGCTATCGGGGAGTTCACGTTCTAGAGCGTGACGAGAACGGGATGGAGAAGTGCGTCGCCTGTTTCCTGTGCGCGGCGGCGTGCCCCGCCAACTGCATCTACATCGAGGCCGCCGAGAATACCGAGACCGAGCGGATCAGCGGCGGTGAACGCTACGCCAAGGTGTACAACATCGACTACTCGCGCTGCATCTTTTGCGGCTATTGCGTGGAGGCGTGCCCGACCGATGCCATCACCCACGGCCACGGTTTCGAGATCGCGGACTACAACACCTCGTCGCTGATTTACCGCAAGGACCGGCTGCTGCGGCCCCGGTGAACGTCACTGCTGGCGGTATTTCGCGCGGATCGCCCGGACATTGGTCCGGGCCGGGACCTGGTAGGGGCCGGGGATGCCGGCGCATTGCTCGCTGAAGCGCAAGGCATCGCCGGCGCGCTCGGTCTGGCCACTCTCCGCGATGCGGTAGTTCGCCAAGCCGAGGAAAAACAGCGCCTCCGCCAGCATGTTCTTATCGCCCTGCACGCTGGGCAGCGCGGCGCGCAGCGACTTGTCCGCTACCGCCCATTTGCTCTGGGCGGCGTAGCTCACGCCCGCGATCCACGACGCGCGGCCCTTGATCTGTGTCTTCCAGGTTTGCCAGTCCGCGTCGGCCACGCCCTCCGGCTTCTGCTTCGCGTCCGCGGACTGAATGGCCTGCTCAGACGCCGCGATCGCCTTGTCGGCCAGTTTCTTGTCCATGTAGCTCTGGGCGACCGCCAGCATCATCTCCTCGGAGGCCTGATTCGCGCCGATACACTTTTCGGCAAACGCGATGCCCTTGTCGCTCTGGCCGGCCTGCATATAGGCGAGAAACAGCGGTTGCGAGAGCTTCGGCACGTACTCGCTCTGCGGGCTGCGCGTCTGGAGCGCTTCACCCAGCTCGATCCTCACCTTCGGATCGGTGCTCTGGAGCAGCGCGGCATAGAGAGAGTAGTCGGTATAGATGTCGACCTGCCTGGCATAATCGACATCGCGTTTCCAGGCCTCGACCTCGTCCTCGGCCGCGGGCTGCGGCGACTTCAGCACCTTGCGCGCCGCATCGGAAGCCGTAACCGACCATTTCAGCACCAGTTCGGGGTCCTTCTTGGCTTCGGCGGCCTTGAGGCACTGCTGGGCGGTCGCGACATCTCCGGCATCGATGGCGAGCAGCTTCTGTCCGGTCTCCAGCACCTTGTCGCTCTGGCCGGCCTTGGCGTAGGCGGCGATCAGTTGGTCGTAAACCCAGGCAATATTCTCGTTCTTGGGATACTGCGCGGCGAACTGCTCGAGCAAGGAAAGCTGCGTCGCCGTGTCCAGCTCCTGCTGGATCTGTTGAAGCATGCGGCCCTCGGGGGCGTCCGGACTGATGGCCGTCAACGAATGCCGCTGCGCGAGCGCCAGCGGAGCGGACAGCACGATCGCTAGAAATACCGTGGAGATTCTGACCATGGCGTCTATTCTAGCCGAAACTCCGCGTCGCGCACCGCGCGCTCCCGACACCGCCGGTCTCGCCACCGGCGGCAAGCGGGTCGGGTTCATGGAATATCGACCGCTGCGTTCGCCGCAGCAAGCTGGTGGCCCCCCGCATCCTGAACCACTACCCGCACCATGTAGGCGCCCACTTTCACGTCGAACTCCGAGCCCACGCTGACCCCCGAGGCCAGCCGCCGGGGCAGGCTCTCGTCCCTGAGCCGCATCTCCACCAGCTTCTGTGTTCCCTTGACGAAGTTCCCATTGCGATCGAACAGGGCGGCGACCACGGTCACATCGTCGCGGTTCCGCCCCTCATCCTTCCGGAAACGGACCGCCCTCAAATCCAGGTGCATGATCACCTTCAGCCGCGCGTCTTCGTCCGAGGACTTGAAGAACTGCGTGCGCAAATCGATGGGGAGATCGCTCACCACGTCCTGGGAGAACACGGCCTCACTGATTTCGCGGGTCGCCTGCGCTGCCTCATCTTCCTGGTGCGAAGGAGCCCAGTAGCCCTTGCGCGCGCCGACCGACAGCCCCTTCCCGTTGGCGAGCGTCACCTTGAGGCTGTGATAGCTTCCGTCCGGTTTCAGATTCTGCGGGTAGAAGCCGAGGTAGTAGATGTACTCCGGAGGGGCTGACAGGCGATTGAATCCACCCAACAGATCGTTGTTGTTCCGGAACGCCGTGCCGCCGGTCCCGGCGGCCAGCTCATCCAAGGTCAAGCCCTGGGCGGTGTTGGCGTAGCCGTCGAACTGAGAGACGAGTTGAAGCACTTGGGGACCGTCGTACGCCGCCGGCAGGGTGGAGTCTCCTTGTGTGAGTGTGCAACCCGGGATATCGGGAGCGGCATCGAGAGTGTACAGCCCCCGCGCATCCAACGTATTGACAATCACATTGGAACGCGCCGCGCGCTCGATCACCTGGGCCATATCCGAACGGAGGTCGTCGGCCAGATAGAACCCGGGAGAGACCAGGATAATGCTGCGATCTCCCGGCATGGCTGCCATGCGGCCCGCAAGGGTTTTCAGCATCAGGAGCGCGCTGCGGGTCTGCTGCCTGCCCTCGCTGACGATCTGCCGCGCCGTCGCCGTCGCAGCGTTCGTTCCCATGGACAAGGCCCCGTATCCACTCAGGTTCAGGCAGCCGATCGCCTCTCCGATCGCCAGAGTGAGCGCCCCGTTGACGTTGTTCTCGCCCGACCTCTCGATTTGATCCGCCACGTAGTACGAAATGGGCGGTACGTAATGGGGACGCGGCACCGGAATGATCTTCAGCAGCGCCGCACGAAGGAAGGCGACGTCGTCCGTGAACTCGATGGTGACGTGGCCCGAGAGCGTGTAAATCGCGGCCCGGTCGGTAGGGCGCAACGCCTGCTCCATGTGCTTGGTCGCCGCCAGGCGGGTCTGCATCAAGTCTCCGATCTCCAGGTGGAGATCGTCGAAGACGTAAGCGATGAAGCGGGTTGGCAGCACCGCGGACGGCTTGGCGGGCTCGGCTGGTTTCGAGACCTCCTCGGGCTCGGCTGGAATCCCCGCCTCCTCGGGCGCGGCGGCCTTCGGTTTTGGCACCGCGCTTCCTTCCACGGAGAACTGGGCCACGCGCTGCGGCTTGCCCTTGTCGAAAAGTTGGAAGTCCTCTTTGCGAAGGCCGCCCACGGCTTTCCCGGCGTGGTCCCGGACTACCACCGGCACGCGAACCAGGCTCACCCGCGATTGAAACATAGGCGTTTCCTCGCGGGTGCTGATCTCGGCGTTTGTAGCCACGGGGGTCGGCGTGGGGGTCTGCCCCGCCACCGCGACAACGAAGAACCCAGCTACCAGATATCGCGTAACGCCCTCCTTACGGGATCTCGGCCGCCGCGTTCTCCGCCGCGATCTGCCTGCCCCCAGCATCCCGCACCACCACCCGGACCATATACGCTCCGGCCTTTACATCGAACTCCGAGCCCACGTTGATCCCCTCGCTCAGCCGCCCAGGCATGCTTTCGTCCTTGAGGCGCATCTCCACCACCTTCTGAATCCCGTTCACGAAGTTGCCGTTCCGGTCGAACAGGGCGCAGACCACGGTCACATCGTCGCGATTCCTTCCCTCGTCCTTTCGGAAACGGGCCGCTCTCAGGTCCAGGTGCGTGATGACCTTCAGCCGCGCGTCTGCGTCCGTCGGCTTGAAGAATTCCGTGTGCACGTCGATCGGAAGATCGCGCACCTCGTCGCGGGAGAACACCGCCTCCTGGATCTCCCGGCTGGTCTGCGCGGCTTCGTCTTCCGCGTGCGCCGGGGCCCAGTAGCCTTTGCGCGCCTTCACCGATAGCCCCTTCTGGTTCGGCAGCGTCACTTTGAGCGCATGATAGCTCCCGTCGGGTTTCAGGTTCTCCGGATAGAAGCCGAGGTAGTAAATATATTCCGGAGGAGCGGCCAGGCTGTTGAACCCTGCGAACAAGTCGTTATTGCTCCGGAACGGAGTGCCGCCGGTCCCGTCGGCCAGCTCGTCCAGCGTCAAGCCTTTGGCGATGTTCTCCTGGTCTTCGTACCTCCGCACCTGCTCCCCAAGGCTGGCGCTGATCGCCGGACAATTCGGGAGATCCCCAACCGGGTCCGACACGTAGACCCCGCGCGCATCCAGCGTATTGACGATCACGTTGGAGCGCGCCGCGCGGTCGATGATCTGCGCCATATCCGAACGCAGGTCGTCCGCCAGGTAGAACCCGGGAGAAACCAGGATGATACTGCGGTCCCCCGGCATGGCTGCCATGCGGCTCGCCAGGGTCTTGAGCATGAGGAGCGTATTGCGGGTCTCCGTCTGTCCCTCCCTCTGTATTTGGCGCGCTTTGGAGCGTGTAATGTCGGGCGCCGCGGCTGCCGCTGGCCCCTGCAAGTTCAGGCACGCGATCGTCTCGCCCAACGCCAATGCGTACGCCGGATTCTGTGGGTTCCGATCGTCGCCTTTCTCTACCTGCTCGGCTATGTAATAGCTGATGGGCGGCATGTCGTGAGGGTGCGCCGCCGGCATGATCTTCTGCAGAGCAGCTTCGAGCATCGCCCGATCGTCGGTGAATTGGATCGAGACGTGGCCCGAGAGCGTGTAGATGGCCGCGCGGTCGGCGGGGCGCAATGCCTGCTGCATGTGCTTGGTGGCCGCCAGGCGGACCTGCATCAGGTCGCTCATCTCCAGGTGGAGGTCGTCGAAGACGTAGGCGATAAAACGCGTGGGCAGCACCACAGAGGACTTGCCCTGCTCGGCGGGCTGAGGGACTCCGGTCTCCTGGGGCGCAGCCCCTTTCGGTTTCGTCACCGCACTCCCCTCCATGGCGAACTGGGCCACGGGCTGCGGCTTGCCCTTGTCGCGAAGTTGGAAGTCCTCCTTGTGTAGCCCGCCCACGGCCTTCCCGGTACGATCTCGGACCACCACTGGCACGCGCACCAGGCTTACCCGCGACTGAAACACGGGAGTCTCCTCGCGGGTAGTGATCTCGGGGGCGCCAGTCTCCGCCGGGGGAGGCGTGGGCGCCGGCGTCTGCGCCGCCAGGGCGGCCATAAGAACTCCCACGCACAAGAACCGTATAGCCATTTCTCTTTCTCCTGTCAGCAAAGCGTGGCGCACTCGCGGCGCGTTACGGCTCGAGATCGAAGTCGGCCGCCCGCAACACCGTCTTACGCCCCGCCGAGTCCACCGCCTGCAACTCGGCCCGGTAGGATCCTGGAGCGAGCGACGCGATCGGCAGCTTGAGGCCGACCGGAATCATGGGACTGCCGGCCCGGATGTAACCGGCCACGCTGAACAGCCCCGCGTCCTGGGTCACGCTTCCGGTCTTGCGGTCGAGCACTCGAAGCTGAAGCCCAACCTGCGGCGGATTCGGATCGAGGAGGAGCGGCTCATACACCTCGACGTACAGCACGCCAGTGTCGGTCTTCTTTAAACGGTTCGTGGCGGCGGGAGTGATCTGCATGCCCGCAGCCTCCAGCGGCGTCCGGCCCTCCAACAGTTCCGCATCCAGCCCCTCCGCCTGGTCCATCCGATGAACGCTGGTGCTGAAAGCCACACTGCTCAGGCTGAACTGCTTGCCGTCCCAGGGCTCGACCACCAGCGGCGTTTCGAGCTTCCCGAATTTCTGGCCCAGGCTGAAGGCGAGCTTGAGAGTGTACGAGCCGGCCGCTATGTCGAACTCGTTCTCGTAATGCAGCGGCTTCTGGGCAAACTCGTCCAGTTCCTTCTTGCTGGCGAAATCGAGCTTCACCGTGTCGCTGAAGCGCGCCGCGGCTTTGCCGTCCGCCTTATACGCGATGCCGAGGACGTGCACCTCGGCGTGCAGCTTCCCGTTGACCTTCTCCGTCTTGATCCCTGTGACTGGAATATCCATCGCGACATCGACCCGGGCGGCGTTCGGCGAGATGTAGAAGAACGGATCCGCCACCGAGCCGGCGAGCTCGCCGGGGGCTGAGGCCGCCACGCGATTCTCCAGTTCCTTCTCGATCGGGCTGCCGGCCAGCAGGTCCTGGGGCGGAACGTTGCAGTAGGCGCTCCGGGAGCGGAGCGTCACTCCCGCGCGATTCACCTTCACCCGCAGAGCGTGGCAGCTACCCTCGGCCGTCTCGGCCGGGGCATAGCCGATGAGGTAATACTGGTCCTGGTCTTTTGCGATTCTCTGGAGGGCGCCCAGCATATCGTTTGTGTTCCCGATCACGAAACCACCGGTCCCCTGGGCCAGCATATACATCACCTGTTGGTTGTCGGTGACGTGCGGGATCTGAGGGATCAGGGATGCCGACCTGTTGAACGTGCTGTTACCAAGCGGCGAGTTCCAACCGGGGTTGTAGCCGGGGTAGGAAGTCGGCGTGCCGCTCTTTCCCGGGCTTCCGGTGGTGGGAGTGCCGCTCTTGGTGCCCGTGTTTACGCCGCCGGGCGTGGTGCCAGGCGAGCTGCCAGGCGAACGGCCGGGCGCGTTGCCCGGTGGGCTGGCGGGCGCGCTGCCAGGCGAGCCGCCACGCTGGCCGCCGCCGCCCGGGGCGCCGCCGTCCCCTACGCCGAGGCCAAAGGCCGCCATTTGCAGGAACGGTCGCCCGCCGCCTTCCCTGCTCGCGGAGACGAAGCTGGTCCGGCCCACCGGAGACACGGCCGCGACCAGCCCTCGGGCGTCGATCGGGTAGACGGCGACGTTGGCCTTATTGCACTCGCTGATGGTGGCCTTCACCTCGGAGTACAGTTCCGAGTTCAGCGGAAAGCCGGAGGTCAGCCACACCAGCGTCTTGCGGCCGGGGACGCCTGCCAGTCCCTTGGCCAGGCTTCGCAGGGCCATCAGATCGCTGCGCACGCCGAATTCGGCAGCCACGGCGCCCAGGGCGAAGGACGGCTGGCCGCTGGAGGCAGTCTCGGCCACGGTCTCGTTGTTGGGCGAGACCGTCGACATCTGCGGGCCGCCCACCGCCCGCTTCAGCCGCTCCGCATTCGTAGTGAAGTTCTGTGCGATGCGCACGGTCCCGCTGAAATTGACCACCGCGATCATGCGGTTTGCCCCGGCATTGGCGTCGATGAACTGCGTCGCGGCCCGGCGCGCGTAGATCTGGTCGGCCATCGTCATCGTCGAGTTGTCGAAGAAGAGGACCAGGTAGCGCGCCTGAGAATTCGCCGGAGAGGCGTCTGCCGTCTCGAGCGAGAAGCTCTTGATCTGCTGCTCCTTGTCGTCCTCCCAGACGCGAAAGTCGCCGGCGGTCAGGTCCCGGATGTAGTCGCCTTTCTTGTCCGTCGCCACCACATCCACCAGAACCAGCCGCGTCTCCACCCGAATCACGGTGGCGGGCTCGGCGGGAGCCGCACCGCCGGCCTGTTGGCCCTGGGCCACTACACCGGGCCCGCACAGGGCGCCGATCAGAAAGATGAAACGGATCGAGCTCACCCTTGCACCCTCCTTCGCTTCCATTGCTGCGCTGCTTTGACGCTCACAGCTTCATCCCGGTTACCCCATCCCGGCCCGATTCTATCACGCGGCCGGACACAGGTTCCCCTGCGCACAGCCACAGCACCCCGCGATTGCGTAGAATCAGGCCAGGGGTGTTTATGCGGCAGGGGAGATACAGGCCACCTAGGCGGCAACCTGAGCCGCCGCCCGCTCTGCGCTGGGTCGATCTCAATTCGGCGAGCGCCGGCGAGATAGAGAAGCTGCCCGGGGTGAATCTGACCACCGCGGAGGCGATCGTCGCCAGGCGGCCGCTACGGGGTTGGGACGACTTGCGCGGGTTGCCGGGCGTCTCCGAAGGCCTGATCAAGCAGCTCCGGTCGACGGGCGCGCGGATCGCTCCCGCGGTGCGGCCGGTCGGCGGTTCCTGAGCGGCGGCGAGTCGCATCCGGGCGGGCTCACGCAAGGCCTTACGGCGCAAAGTACCCATTGATATCGAGGATCACCTGCGTCGGGTCGGTCACGTAGACGCTGATCGCGCCGTTCGTCCCCGCCGGCACGATGGCCGCGTTCGCCACCACCCTCCCATCGAATGAGTTCAGTGTGGAAACGGTAGGCTGCGACGAGCCCGTAGGCCACGTCGTCAGGTAATACAGCGGCCCCTCGGGTACCACCGTCACGTTGAGCGAATAGGCCGCCGCCATCGAGGGAACTCCACAACCACCCGCCGGGATCGCAAACGAACGCGTGCTCGCGGCTTCCATCTCCGGCCCCCCGAACGGACCTTCGGCATTGCGCGTGTCCGCCACCCGGCACGGCGCCACCGGATAGAACGAGAGCGCCCCCAGGCTCCCCGGTGCGCCGAAGTACCCATTCGTATCGAGGATCACATTCGTCGGGTTGGTGACGTAGACCGAGATCGATCCGTTCGCCCCGGCCGGCACGAGCGCCGCGTTCGCCACCACGGTCCCGGTCCAGGAGTTCAGCGTCGAAACGTTCGGCTGCACCTGGCCCGCGGGCCAGGTCGTCAGATAGCCCAGAAAGCCGACGGCCGGGTCCGGCACAACCGTGACATTGAGCGAGTAAGCCCCGGCGTCGAACGGCAATTCGCAAGCGCTCGATGGGAGGGCGAAGTCCCTGCTCTCGCCGCCCGGCATTTCGGGCCCGCCAAACGGGCCCGCGGAGCCGCGCGTGTCGGCCACGCGGCAGGGCGTTGCGGGATAGAACGAGTAGGAACTGGGTCCTACGGACGAATCGAAGTAGCCGTTGATGTCCAGGATGACGTCGCTCGGTCCGGCAGCGTAAATGCTCACCGCTCCGTCTGTTCCAGCCGGCACGACGGCCGCATTGGCCACCACCTCGCCCTCGAAGGAGTTCAAGGTGGAGACCAGAGGCTGGTCCTGGCCGGCAGGCCACAGAGTGAGGTAGGGCAGCGAGCCGTGCGGCACCACCGTCACATTGAGGGAGTAGGCCTGCGCCGTACTGGGGATCGAACAGGCGCTCTGCGGAATCGTGAACGAGCGGGTATTCCCACTGGCCAGCGAAGGGCCACCAAACGGCCCGGCGGGGTTGCGCGTGTCCGCCACGCGGCACGGAGTCAAGGGTTTGAATTGTAAGCCCGGCGGCGTAACGGGATTGATCGCGAGGGAGAGCTGTCCGAGGGCGGTCTGCTGGTCGCTGTTGTCAGTGGTCTGCACCGTGAAGGCGAACAAGCCGGTTTCCGTTGGCGTGCCGCTCAGGACGCCATCGGAACTGAGAGTGAGACCGCTTGGAAGCGCGCCCGCGGTGACGGTCCAGTTCCCGTAAAACGGCCAAACCGCGGTTGGGCACGCGTAGTTCCAGGAGCAGGGCCCGCCACCCCCCATGAGGGTTTGTGTGTAGGACACATCGACCGTTCCGGCCGGCAGGGGCGAGGGCGTTCCGCTACCGGGCGCGGGCGCTTCGATGTAAGGCACGCCCAGTGTTCCGGCTTGAACGGAAGTCGGTGCGAGCACAGCCAAGTCCATGGCGCTCCATGGCAGCTCCGCCGAGGCCGTGGTCTGGTCGAAGAAGATCAGCCCATCGAAGTCCTGGACCAGCCGCGAGGTTGGGGAGAACTCCGCAAATCCGTCCACCTCGCCGGCACCGATACTCCTGAAATCGAGCTCGCCCAACAGCCACGAGGAAGCGGGATCGTTTGCGTTCGCCAGCCCGAGATGGAGGATCTGCTGCGCCGTTCCGGTCTCGTGGAAGAAATGCTCCGCGCTTCCAGGAAAAGAATCGAGAGCTGGGAAAACCCCGAGGCCGGCGTAGACCCCGCCACTAAATCCCTCCGCTCTGTACGTTCCCGAGTGGAAGGCTTGCCCGAACGTGACGTAGTCCGGTCCAAAGTACAGCGCCAGCGCCCCGCCCATCGTGTTCGGCTCCTTGTTGATGTGCATATCGTGGGCCCACAGGACGATGCGGGAGCCCGGAGGCGCCTGCTCGGCGATCCACTCGACATTGGCCGCCATCGCGGTGTCCCGGAAGCTGCCGGCATTGCCACTGGCCGCCCATTGCGCTGCCTGCTCCACCACCCTGGCGTTCTGAATTGCCCAGTCCACCTCGGTGGCGGACATTTGCTGTAAGTACTTGGCGCGATTCGCCTGAAGCTGGTCGAGAATGCTTTGGGCGGCCGCCTGCGCCGCCTGACATTGGGAAGGGGACGGGCTGCTGTTGGGAAGGTTGAGCGGTGCGATCAGGCTGTAGCTGGAATTGACCGAAGGCAGCAGGCCTGGATCCGCTTGCCGCACAAAGCGGACCACGTAATCCATTGCGACGTTCGGGTACTGCATGTCGAAACCCAGGAACTGGATGGTCCCTTTCCCGGAGGCGTTGTACTGGCGCATCCACTGCACCATGTCCAGCACTTCCTGCGTGTTCCAGGTCCAGAAGTATATTCCCTTGAGCAACTCCGTGGGATCTCCACGGCCGGTCAGCACATAGTCGTTCATCAAGTAGGACTCGGGCATGTTGGCTTCGATGGCAAACACCGTGAACCCCATTTCCTGGGCCAGGAACGAGACCAGCCGCGCCTTCATGCGAAAGAACTCCGAGGTGCCGTGCGTGCCCTCGCCCAGGCCGACGATGTGCGCGTTCCCGACGATGTTCTTTAGTGGCTCCAGCTCCGTGAAGTCGGCGTTGGGGTCGAGGCTGGTGAATGGAATGGCGTTGGCCTGGATCCATTGAATCTGCGCCGACGTCGGATTGGGGAAGTACTGGTTCAGCCCGTTCACGTCCACGCTCAGATCGTCGAACCAGGCTGTGCCGGCGCCGTGGAGGATGACGCCAAACGAGATGGTGCTGGCCCCGGCGGGCACATCGATGGAGAGGCCGTAGCTCTGCCAGCCCGTTGTGCCCGCCGGGGCGCACGAGCTCTGGTTCGCCAGCGTGCCGTTTTGAGCGTCCGCGGCGGTCGCCCACAAGCAGGCGGCGTACGCGTTCACCCCCTGGGTCCGGATGAAGCCCGACAGGTCGAACGTCTTCCCTATGGCCGGGTCTGCTGGCAGGCTCTCGCTGGCGCATCCGTACTGGGTCGTGTCGGTCGTGAGCGACGTGATGCGCAGACTCTGCGCTCCGTCGACCGCGGTGCTGGTGTCGACCGCGTATTGAAAAGCGCCGCCGCACAGAGACCAACCCGTCGGGACACCGCCCGACGCAGTCTCGAAGCTCAGGTTCAGGAACGACTGCCCGGATAGCAGCGCGGACGAGAAGAGCAGGAGCAGAACCAACCGCCCGAGACGGGCCGACGCTGGGCTCTGTATCTCGATCATGCGACGAGCATCATATCGAATTGTCCGAGAGCACGCCAGCGGCCTGGGGTTACGCCGGGGGTTACGCAGCCGTTACGTGAGTGCGGTCATTCGTACCGGAGAGCGATCAAGGGCTCGACGCGGCTCGCTCAGCGATCTATCTCGGAAAGCGCCGCATCGAGGGCAGGCAGGAGGGCAGGTAGATCGCCGCGGACAGTGGCCCAAACCACGTCGAGATCCACTTCGAAGTACGCGTGAATGAGACGGTTCCGCATCGAGACTATTTTCGCGAACGGGATGGAAGAAAAACGAAGGCGGGTCTCCGGGCTCACCTTCGAAGCTGCCTCTCCCAGGATCTCCAGGCAGCGCGTGAGTGCCATGGCCAACACCAGGTTTCGGGAGAGATCGGGCCTGTCGTGCGCAGCAGCCATCTCCAGGGCCGCGGCTACTGCCTCCGCATGTGGCGCAGGCGGATGGCGTCAAAGCTCGCCATAGGCGATCGAAGCGGTTCGGATAACTTCGTCCCGGAAATGCCGGCTAAGCTCCATCGGGGTTCGCAGGTCGACTTTGCGTCCGCCGAGCAGAGCGCTGAGCTCCTCCTCCATGTCGCCAAGACGGAAGAATCCCACGCGCTCCCCTGGCCGGAACTCAACCAGGACGTCGATGTCGCTGGAATCCGAGAACCGATTCGTGAGCACGGAACCGAAGAACGCCAGCTTCCGAATGCCGTTGCGGCGACAGAAGTTGGCGATCTCGGCCTGCGGAATCTCGATCTACCCTGCCGTCATACCCTTCCAATTATTGCTCAAAAACTACCCGCGTCTGGCCTCGATTGAAAAGTCCGGAAATGGGTTGCCCACCAGCATCTTCACCAAAACCGGCCCGATGATGAGTAAGCCCGCCACGGCACCGACCTGCGTCGAGATCGACAAACCCATCAGGGCCAGAAGTACGTTCAGCGGGGCCGCAAGGAGCCCGGCGAGCAGACTGGCCGCAAGTTGCCTCCACCACAGGAAGAACCAGACCCGCCCCCGCTGCTCAAGACGCAGACGCTCACTGGCCTCGCCGCTCGGGGCCGCTACCACAACCAGTGCAAAGCCTCTATACGGGCGCGATACCAAACGCGGAACCAGGAGGAAAAGCGCTGCAGCGAGAATGACGATCTCGCACAGGAACAGGCAGAACGAAAACGGCACGGGCAGGGGTCTCGAGAGGGGATCGATCTCCCGCCGGTAGTTGACATACGCGAGCAGAGCCCGGCCGGCGATGAACAAGACCGCGATTCCGATCAGTTGCGCCGGCCAATACACGCGCCAGTAGGCCCGCAGCGCCTCCCAGTAGGAGACCTCGAGGACAGACTCCTCGGGCGGCGCCCCGGCCGAGCTGTATCCGCAAGCGCAGGAGGTCGCCCCGAACAGCATCGGCGCCGAGCAGGATGGGCAGTTCATACCGGCCTTCAGTGATACCAGAACGCCTGCCCCGATGACAAGCAGGCCTACGCCGGCAGCCTGCTCTCGCCCATCAAATACCGGTCCATCCCGTGCGCCGCGTTGCGCCCTTCGCGGATCGCCCACACCACCAGCGATTGCCCGCGCCGCATGTCGCCCGCCGAGAAAACGCCCGGGACCGAGGTCATGTAGTTCTCGTCGGCCACCACGTTGCCGCGCGCGTCCAGAGCGACGCCCAACTGCTCGATCATGCCGCTGCGCACCGGGCCGGTGAAGCCCATGGCCAGCAGCACCAGGTCGGCATCGATCGTGAACTCGGTTCCCTCGAGCGCCTCGAATTTCGGCGGCGGTCCCACGTGGATGCCGTGCAGCTTCTCCACATTGCCCTGCTCGTCGCCGCTGAACCGCGTCGTGGCGACGGCCCACTCCCGCTGCCCGCCCTCTTCGTGCGCGCTCTCGATGCGAAGCTGAAGCGGCCACAAAGGCCAGGGCGTCTCCGGCGCGCGCTCGTTCGGCGGCAGCGGCAGGATCTCGAACTGAGTCACCGAAGCCGCCTTCTGGCGGTGGCAGGTGCCCAGGCAATCGGCGCCCGTATCGCCGCCGCCGATGATGACCACGCGCTTGCCCCGCGCCAGCATCGAGGCTTTGCCGTTGATGCGCTCGCCCGCGCAGAGGCGGTTCTGGAGCGGCAGAAAATCCATCGCGTAGTGAATGCCCTTTAGCTCGCGGCCCGGCACTTTCAGGTCGCGCGGCTGCTCGGCGCCCCCGGCCAGCAGGATGACGTCGAATTCTTTACGCAGATCCTCCACCGGAACGTTCTTGCCCACGTGAGCGCTGGTCTGGAACACGATGCCTTCGGCGGCAAGCTGCTCCAGCCGCCGGTCTAGAATGCGCTTTTCCATCTTGAAATCGGGGATGCCGTAACGCATCAGGCCGCCGATCCGGTCCGCTTTCTCAAACACTGTGACCAGGTGGCCGGCGCGGTTCAGTTGCTGCGCCGCGGCCAGGCCCGCCGGCCCCGAGCCGATCACCGCCACGCGTTTGCCCGTCCGCGTGGCCGGCGGCTCGGGGCGAATCCAGCCCTCTTTGAAGGCGTGCTCGATGATGGTCTTTTCGATCTGTTTGATGGTGACCGGCGGCTCGTTGATCCCCAACACGCAGGAGGCCTCGCAGGGAGCGGGGCAGATGCGGCCGGTGAACTCCGGGAAGTTGTTGGTAGCGTGCAGAACGCGAATCGCCTGCTGCCAGCGGTCGCGGTAGACCAGGTCGTTCCAGTCCGGAATCACGTTGTTCAGAGGACAGCCGTTGTGGCAGAACGGCACACCGCAGTCCATGCAGCGCGCGCCCTGCGTTTTCAGCTTCTCTTCGGGAAAATCTTCGTAGACCTCGAAGAAGTCGTTGACCCGCTCGGAGACAGGCCGCCGTGTGGGAACTTCGCGTTTGAATTCCAGAAAACCGGTCGGCTTACCCACGGAGCACCTCCTGCGCCACGGGCTCTCGAATGGCAGGCGGCGGCGCCTGCGCCCGTTCCGCCGCTCGTTGAACGCCGAGCACGCGCTTGTACTCGTGCGGGAAGACCTTGACGAACTTCGGGAGCAGCGCGTCCCAATTCTCGAGAACCCACTTCGCCCGCGGGCTGCCGGTCAGGTTCGCGTGGCGCAGGATCAGCTCGCTGAGCTTGCGGACATCCTCGGGATCCGCCACCGGATCCAGTTCCACGCTGGTGCGATTGCAGCGGGCGCGGGCGAACTCACCCGTTTCGTCCAGCACGAAGGCGATCCCGCCGTTCATTCCCGCGGCGAAGTTGCGCCCGGCCGAGCCGAGCACGACTACCAGCCCGTTGGTCATGTACTCGCAGCCGTGATCGCCCACGGCCTCCACCACCGCGGTCGCGCCGGAGTTGCGGACCGCGAACCGCTCCCCGGCCATGCCGTTGAAGAACGCTTCGCCGCTGGTGGCGCCGTACAGCACCACGTTGCCGACCAGCATGTTCTCCTCGGCCACGAAGGTCGAGGCGCGGGGCGGGTAGATGATGATGCGCCCGCCCGAGAGGCCCTTGCCGACGTAGTCGTTGGCGTCGCCCTCGAGCGTGAGCGTCACGCCCTTGGCCAGAAACGCCCCGAAGCTCTGGCCGGCCGAGCCGGTGAACTGGAACTTGATGGTGTCATCGGGCAGGCCCGCGGAGCCGTAGCGCTTGGCCACCTCGCCGCTCAGCATCGCGCCCACCGTGCGGTGGACGTTGCGGATGGGCATCTTGAACTCCACCGGGGTTCCGCTCTCGATCGCCTCCGCCGCGTGGTCGATGAGTTTGTAATCGAGCGCGCGGTCCAGGCCATGGTCTTGCGTCGTTACGCAGCGGCGCGCGACGCGGCCCGGCACCGGCGGGCTATAAAGGATCGACGTGAAATCGAGGCCGCGCGCTTTCCAGTGCTCCACGGCGTCCTTCATCTCCAGATAGTCGACCCGGCCGATGGCCTCGTTCAGCGTGCGCAGGCCGAGCTTCGCCAGCAACTCCCGCACTTCCTCGGCCACGAAAAAGAAGAAGCGGATCACATGCTCCGGCTTGCCGGCGAACTTCTTCCGTAACTCGGAATGCTGCGTCGCGATACCCACCGGGCACACGTTGAGGTGGCACTTGCGCATCATGATGCAACCCATCGCGACCAGCGGCGCGGTGGCAAAGCCGAATTCTTCCGCCCCCAGCAGCGCGCCGATCAGGACGTCGCGGCCGGTTTGCAGCTTGCCGTCCACCTGCACGCGGATGCGGCTGCGCAGGTCGTTCATCACCAGCACCTGCTGCGTTTCCGAAAGCCCCAGCTCCCAGGGGATGCCCGAGTGCCGTATGGCGGTGATGGGAGATGCGCCCGTGCCGCCGTCGTGCCCGCTGATTAAAACCAGGTCCGAGTGCGCCTTGGCCACGCCCGCGGCCACGATCCCCACGCCCACCTCGGCCACCAGCTTCACCGAGATCTGCGCCCGGGGATTGACGTTCTTGAGATCGTAGATGAGCTGCGCCAGATCCTCGATCGAATAGATGTCGTGGTGCGGCGGCGGAGAAATGAGCTGCACGCCGGGAATCGAATGCCGCACGCGGGCCACAACCTCGTCCACTTTGTGCCCCGGAAGCTGGCCGCCTTCGCCGGGCTTGGCGCCCTGCGCGACCTTGATTTGCAACTCGTCGGCGTTGACCAGGTAGTTCGTGGTCACGCCGAACCGTCCCGAGGCCACCTGCTTGATGGCGCTGCGGCGGTCGTCCTTGAAACGCTCCTCGTCCTCACCGCCCTCGCCCGTGTTGGACCGGCCGCCGATGCGGTTCATAGCGATGGCCAGCGTCTCGTGCGCTTCCTTCGAGATCGAGCCGAAAGACATGGCGCCGGTGGTGAACCGCTTCACGATTTCGCTCGCCGGCTCGACCTCTTCGATCGGAACCGGCCGCCGGCTGAAGCGGAAGTTCATCAGCCCGCGCAGAGTGCACAGGTGCCGCGCCTGGTCGTTGACCGCCGCGGCGTATTCCTTGTACGTCTCGTAATTGTCCTGGCGCACCGAGTGTTGCAGCTTGCTGATGGTGACTGGGTTGAATAGATGATACTCGCCGTTGGCCCGGTACTGGATGTTGCCGCCTGTGGCCAGTTCGTTGTCGGCTTCCGTCAGCGGGCGGAAGGCGAAATCGTGTTTGAGCTTGGCCTCGCGCGCGATCACGTCCAGACCGATACCCTCGACCCGCGAGGCCGTGCCGGTGAAGTATTTCTCCACCACCGACTTGTTCAGGCCGATCGCCTCGAAGATCTGCGCGCCGCGGTAACTTTGCAGCGTCGAAATGCCCATCTTTGAAAAGACCTTCAGCAGGCCCTTGTTGATGGACTTCTTGTAGTTCTTGAGCGCCGCCTCGAACGTGACCCCGGCCGGGAACATCCCGCGGCGGTGCAGGTTCTCCAGCGTCTCGATGGCTAGATAGGGGTTGATCGCGCTCGCGCCGTAGCCGATCAGCAGCGCGTAGTGCATTACCTCGCGCGGCTCGCCCGATTCGACGATCAGCGCCACCTGGGTGCGCGTCTTCTCGCGGACCAGGTGGTTGTGCACCGCCGTCAACGCCAGCAGGCTGGGGATCGCGGCGTACTCTTCGTCGACGCCCCGGTCGGAGAGGATCAGCAGCGAGTAGCCGCTCTTGATGGCCAGCGAGGCGCGGCGGCACAGGCTGTCCAGCGCGCGCTCCAGTTCCTTCTCGCCGCCATCCACGCGGAACAGCGCCGGCAGCGTGGTGGCCAGGAAGTCGCCCCAGGAGACCCGGCGCAGCTTCTCCAGGTCGTAGTTGGTGAGGATGGGATGCTCGAGCTTGAGCGTGTGGCAGTGCTGCGGCGTCTCGTCCAGGATGTTGCGCTCGGTTCCGATGAAGCTCGCGAGCGACATCACCAGCTCCTCGCGGATCGGATCGATGGGCGGGTTGGTGACCTGCGCGAAGAGCTGCTTGAAGTAGTTGAACAGCGGCTGCGGCTTGTCCGAAAGGCAGGCCAGCGGCGTGTCGCAGCCCATCGAGCCCACCGGCTCCTGGCCCTCGAGCGCCATGGGGCCGAGCATGAACTTCAGGTCCTCGTCCGTGTAGCCGAAGGCCCGCTGCCGCTGCAGAATGGAGTCGAGATCCGTGGGATGCCAGCGCGGCGGATCGGGCAGCATGTCCAGCGTGACCTGGTTCTCCTTGATCCACTGCCCGTAAGGCCGCCGCTGCGCCAGGGTGCGCTTCAGCTCCTCGTCCGGAATGATGCGGCCCGCAACCGTATCGACCAGGAACATCTGCCCCGGCTGCAGGCGGCCCTTGAAGGCAACATCTTCGGGCTTCACCGGAAGCACGCCGGTCTCGGAGGCCAGAATGGCGGTGCCGTCGTGCGTGATCCAGTAACGCCCGGGGCGCAGGCCGTTGCGGTCGAGCGTGGCGCCGATCACGCGCCCGTCGGTGAAGGCGATGGCGGCCGGGCCGTCCCAGGGCTCCATCAGCGAGGCGTGGTATTCGTAGAACGCCCGCTTCTCGTCCGACATCGAAGGATCGCCGCCCCAGGCTTCCGGGATCAACATGCCCAGCACGTGCGGCAGGCTGCGGCCCGAAAGCGCCAGCAACTCGACGGCGTTGTCGATCATCGCCGAGTCGCTCCCGCCCGGCGCGCAGATGGGGAAGGTCTTTTTGATGTCGTCGCCGAAAAGCGGCGAAGACAGGATCGATTGCCGCGCGTACATCCAGTTCACGTTGCCGCGCAGCGTGTTGATCTCGCCGTTGTGGCACAGGTAGCGGAACGGGTGCGCCAGTTGCCAGGTGGGAAACGTGTTGGTGGAGAAGCGCTGGTGCACCAGGCACAGGGCGCTGATCACCACCGGGTCGGAGAGCTCTTTGTAGAACTTGGCGATCTGCGGAGCCAGCAGCAGGCCCTTGTAAACGATGGTGCGCGCCGAGAGCGACGGAATGTAGAAGAAGTCCTTGTCGTGCAGGCCGGAGGCCGCGATCTCGGCTTCCGCCCGCTTGCGCACGATGTAGAGCTTGCGCTCGAGTGCATCTTCGTCCATCCCCAGCGCGTGCCGGATGAAGACCTGCTCGATGTAAGGCTGCGAAACGCGCGCGATGCGGCCGATCGCGTCCGCATCGATGGGCGTGTCGCGCCAGCCGAGCACGCTGAGGCCCTCTTCGCGCACGATGCGCTCGATGATCCCTTCGCAGATCAGGCGCTCGTGCCGCTCCACCGGCAGGAAAACCATGCCCACGCCGTACTCGCCGGGGTTCGGAAGGCTGAAACCGATCTGGGCGCACTCGCGGGCGAAGAACTCGTGCGGGATCTGAATGAGCACGCCCGCGCCGTCCCCCGTCTCCGGATCGCAGCCGCAGGCGCCGCGATGCAGCAGATTCAGCAGGATCTGAATGCCCTTGAGAATGATCTCGTGAGACTTCTCGCCCTTGATGTTGACCACAAACCCGATCCCGCACGCGTCCCGCTCCAGCGCTGGGTCGTACAGCCCCTGTGCCTCGGGGTAACCTCGGGATAGACTCTCGTCTTTCATTCGATGCCTTCCGTTTCGCAACGTGGGAAATGCGCCACTACGCCAGCCGGGCGCGCCATGGGGCCCGTGGTGTTGTGCCGGGCAATTCGGGCCGGGTTAGGCCGGACTGCCGGTTTCGCCGCCTCGGCCGGAACCCAACTCAAACCGGCCGATTCACTCGGCTTTCGTGAGCCTGTTATGCTACTCCACCACCCGTACAGGCATGGCGTTTCGCTTAGAATAGCTCAGGTCCATAACATTAGTCAATCGAAAACTTTTGGCTTGACTTAATAACGGGTACTTATGTTATGCTCTTCCTTGGTCCTCCGGCCTCCATAGTGGAGTCCTCAGGCATAACGCCATGACCTTTGAGAACCTGCTCCTCTTCCGCGACATCGTCCAGGAGAGAAGCGTCAGCCGGGGCGCCGCGCTCAACGGGGTCAGCCAGCCCGCCGCCAGCCAGCACCTCCGCGAACTCGAGGAGCGGATGGGCGTGACCCTGCTCGACCGCTCAACCCGGCCTTTCACCCTCACCGCCGCCGGCAAGATCTACTTCCAGATGTGCCGCGATGCCCTGCAACGCTACGAAGAGTTTCAGGTGGCCCTGGAGGGCCTCAAGGCTGAGGTGGAGGGAACGGTGCGCATCGCCTCGATCTACTCGGTAGGGATCTCCGAGATGTCGCGCCTCAAGGAGGAGTTCTCGCGCCGCTTCCCGCAGGCCGCGCTCGAGGTCGAATACCTGCGGCCGGACAAGGTCTATGACGCCGTGCTGGCGGACCGGGCCGACCTCGGCTTTGTCAGCTACCCCCAGGCCAGCCGGCTGCTCGCCGTCATTCCCTTCCGCACCGAGCAGATGGCAGTGGCGGCCGCGCCGTCCCACCCATTGGCCAGGCGGGCGGTGGTCAAGCTGGGAGATCTCGAAGGCTGCGATTTCATCGCCTTTGACGAGGACCTGCCGATCCGCCAGGGGATCGATCGCTTTCTGCGGGACCACGGCGTTGCCGTCAACTTCGCCATGCACTTCGACAATCTGCAGATGATTAAGGAGGCAGTGGCGCTCGGTTCGGGAATCAGCATCCTGCCGGTGCGCCCGCTGCGCGCCGAGATCGAACGCGGCCGCCTGGTGGCGATCCCCATCGACGCCGAGCTGCTCCGCCCCATCGGAATCATCCACCGCCGCCGCAAGAAGCTCCACCGTGCCGCGCAGTGCTTCCTCGATCTGCTCGACCTCCAGCCGGAGCCGGCCGAGCCCGTCGCCGCTAAGTAGCCGTTGTGCGCGCGCCACAACCTGAGCGGCGGCCCCAGTTGCGCCCGCTTCCAAAAAGAGCGAACCTGGAGCACTTGCCCGATCCCGCAGAGAAAGTGGTCCAAGCAGACCCCGGTCCCACGGGTGCGCTGGCCGGCGGACCGTGCCCAGCCTGCTCGAGCCCCGACCTGCGCATCCTCTTTGAGGCACGGGACCGCGTGCACCGGGCCAAACCGGACAGGTACCGCATCGTCGAATGCGCCCAGTGCCGCCTCATTCGTCTGGACCCCGACCCGCAGGCGCCGGCCACGTTCGAGCACCACGCTTGCTGGCCCGTCGGGAACTCGACCGCCGGCCGCCTCGAACGAGCCTGCCGCCGCTTCGTGCTCAGCAATCACGTGAGCTTCATTACTCGCGCGATCGAGGAAGCCGGCGACGCCGGTCCGGTGCTGGACTTCAGCCCGGAAGGGGGATTGCTCCGCGGCGTCCTGGCGGAGCGCGGCTTGCCCGTGATCGGCCTGGACGACTCGGTCGAGACGGCCTCGGCCAACTGGAGGGCGCACGCCGCGCCGTCGGCCTGCGCCAGTTTGCTCGCAGCGCCTCTGGCCCCGGCCAGTTGCCGGGCCGTGATCATGCTCCAGGTCATCGAGCACTTCGGCCATCCTCTCCCACCCCTCGAGGCCGCGCACGCGTTGTTGCGCCCGGGAGGGCGGCTGATCCTGCAAGCGCCCAACGCAGCCTGCTGGCAGTTTCTGCTCCTGGGAGAGAACTGGAGCGGCCTCGACGTCCCCCGTCATCGCATCGACTTCCGTGCCTCCGACCTGGAGGCGCTGCTTCAGGCTGCCGGGTTTGAGGTGCTGCGGCGAAAGCACTTCTCCCTGCTCGACAGTCCGGCCGGGCTGGCCCGGAGCCTGGCTCCATCGCTCGCTCCCGCCGTGCGGCGGGCGCGCGGCGCCACGGAACGGCCCGCAATGAAACTGGTGAAGGATCTGCTCTGGTGTGGGCTGGCGGTGGCCGCGGTGCCGTTCACCGTTCTCGAAGCCTCCTGCCGCGCAGGCTCGACCGTGATGATTGAGGCACGCAAAAAGGCATGAAGCTCGCAGCAGTAGCGATTCTGATCGCCGCGGCCGTTGCAGCGCCACCCCACTCGGGTCGGGGACCGGCCTTCAGCGGCGCGGCCGCCCTGGAACTCACGCGCAAAGCCGTTTCCTTCGGGCCGCGCCCGTCCGGCTCGGAGCCCAACCGGAGGTTGCAGGCCCTGATCCGCGCGGAACTGAAGCCGCTCGGTTGCGAGGTGACCGAAGACTCATTCCGCGCCTCGACCCCGCTCGGCCCCATTGCGATGAAGAACATCATCGCCCGGTTCCGCGGCTCCTCCGGCCAGATCGTCGCCATCACCGGCCACTACGACACCAAGTCGATTCCCGGAACCTACTTCATAGGGGCCAACGACGGCGGGTCCTCCACCGGGTTCCTGCTCGAGATGACGCGGGTCGTGAGCCGCCTGCCCCACAAGAACGACATCTACCTGGTGTGGCTGGATGGCGAAGAGGCGATCGCCCAATGGTCGGATACGGATGGCACCTACGGCAGCCGTCACCTGGCGTCCCGATGGGCCGCCGACGGGACGCTCTCAAAGCTCAAGGCGCTCATCAACGTGGACATGATCGGCGACCGGGACCTCAGCCTCGTCAACGATGGCAATTCCACCGAGTGGCTGCGGCGCATGGTCTGGCAGACTGCCGGCCAGCTCGGCCTGGACAAGTATTTCTCCACCGATCCCAGCTCGCTCCTCGACGACCACATCCCTTTCACTCAAGCGGGCGCCAGTGCCGTGGACCTGATCGACTTCGACTACGGCCCGCAGAACTCCTGGTGGCACACCGACCAGGACACCATGGACAAGCTGAGCGCCGCGAGCTTCCAAGTGGTTGGGGACGTGGTGCTCGCGACCATCCGGCGCCTGGAACCCTGAGGCGGTCACAGCACCGAACCGCGACCGTCAGGGCGCGGCCCGCCGCCCTGTTTTCGGTGCTCGCTCAAATGTAATAGGCTGAGGTGACATGCTCTCGCATCTGAAACTCGCTACCATGCTTGCCGTGGCTCTCACAGCCTCGGCCGAGACGGAACCGGTTGTCCTGAAATCGCCCAATGGCGCGCTCGAAATGTCGATCGGGACCGTGCGCGGCGGCCAACTGGCGTACCGTGTGGCGTTTCGCGGCAGGCCAGTGATCGATTGGTCGAACCTCGGCCTCTCGATCGTTGGCTCGCCTGTGCTCGGCTCGGCGGTCAGCATCGAATCGTCGCAGACATCGAGCGCCGACGAAACCTGGATGTCGGTCGCCGGGAAGGCGAACCCCATCCGCAACCACTACAACGCCGTCCTCGTGCAGACGGTCGAAGCGGCAGGCGGCCGGCGGATGGGGATCGAAGCCCACGCCTACGACGATGGAGTCGCCTTCCGGTACGTCGTCCCGGAGCAGCCGTCGGTCAAACAGATGCGCATCGCCAACGAGGCGACCGAATTCTCCTTCCCCACCGACGCCACCACCTGGTCCCTCATCCTGCGCGATTTCCAGACCTCGAGCGAGGACGATTATCACGAGCTGACCATCCGCGGACTCCACCCGGAGTATCTGGTGGGGCTGCCCGTGCTGCTCGAAGTGCCCGGAGTGGCCTGGGTCGGACTGACCGAAGCGAATATCGACGACTGGGCCGGCCTGTTCGTGCACTCGGTGCCCGATCAGAACACGCTGACGGCGCGCCTGGCGCCGCGCGTGGAGGACCCGGTCGCGCCGCATATCCCGTGGCCGATCGATCCCAAAGTGGAGCCCTCGCTGATCTCCGTGATCCGGCAGGCGCCCGCCCGCTCGCCCTGGCGCGTGCTGATGATTGCGGACGATCCGGGGCGGCTGGTGGAATCGAACATGGTGGTCAACCTGAACCCTCCATCCGCCATCGCCGACACTTCCTGGATCAAGCCCGGCAAGACGGCCTGGGACTGGTGGTCGGGCCCGCTGGTCAAGAACCAGCCCTTCCAGGGCGGCATGAACACCGAGACGATGAAATACTTCATCGACTTCTCCGCCCGCAACGGTTTCCCGTACATGCTGGTCGACGCGGGGTGGTCGGCGCCCGGGCCCCGGCCTCCGGAGGCGGTTGGTCCATACGCGCGGGGAACGGACCTCACGAAGTTCAATCCGGAGGTCAACATTCCGGAGTTGGTCGAATACGGGCGCTCGAAGAACGTCCGGATCTGGCTCTGGGCACACTGGACCGCCATCAACCATCAGTTGGACGCCGCCCTCGATCAGTTCGAAAAGTGGGGCATCGCGGGGGTGAAGATCGACTTCATGGACCGCGCCGACCAGTGGATGGTGAACTGGTACCGGGAAGTGGCGATGAAGGCCGCAGCGCATCACTTGCTGGTCGATTATCACGGCGCGTTCAAGCCTGACGGCCTGCGCCGCACCTACCCCAATGTCCTGACGCGCGAAGGTGTGATGGGCGCCGAGTACAACAAGTGGAGCGCGCGAGAGACGCCGACGCACAACACGACGCTGCCGTTCACCCGCATGTTGGCGGGGCCGATGGACTACACGCCCGGCGGCTTCGATAACGTCACCCGGGAAGAATTCCAGGCGCGCAACCTGGGGCCCTCGGTGATGGGCACGCGCGCCCACCAGACGGCGCTCTTCGTCGTATTTGAAAGCCCGTTCCAAATGGTGGCGGACCACCCCGCTGCCTACGACGGCCAGAAGGAGCTCGCATTCCTCAAGGCCGTTCCGACCACGTGGGACGAGACCCGCGTCATCAACGGCCGCCCGGCCAGGTACATCACCATCGCACGGCGCAGCGGCCGGGAATGGTACGTGGGCGCGATCACGAATTGGGACCCGCGCGAAGTGGACCTGCCGCTGACCTTCCTCGGCAGCGGCGCGTTCAACGCGGAGATTTACGCCGACGGTCCCAACGCCGCGGCCCAGCCCAAGAACAGCGTCCTCGAAAAGAGGCGCGTGGACGCCGGGACGGTTCTGAAGCTGAAGCTGGCGCCCGGCGGAGGATGCGCAATTCGGCTGGTTCCGGCCGAGTAGTGGCCAGTCAGCGGGGCGCTGAAGTTGCCCGCGAGCTTCATGATACATTCGTTAAGGTAAGAGCACTCTGGGCCCTTAGCTCAGCGGTTAGAGCAGCGGACTCATAATCCGTTGGTCGTAGGTTCAAATCCTACAGGGCCCACCAACAAAATCAATTGGTTGCAGGCTACTGGATCTTGCCGGACTGCTCCACTACAGGGACTTTCACAGGGACTACCTCGGAATTCTCGACTCTCGGACGCAGTGTGATTGCCGCTACCGCGTCTCGTTTCGCCGCCATCCGAATGTGGCTATAACGCTCCAGCATGGCCCGGCTCATGTGGCCCATAAGGGCGAGCATCGTGGACTCCGGGACGCCAGCTTCCGCAAGGCGCGTACAGAACGTGTGGCGGAGGTCGTGCAACCGACAGAAAACGCCCGCGGCGGTCCGCACCAGGTCCCATCCCGAACTGATGTCCGTTACCGGCCTGTCCGGCGACGTAGGCTGCGGTGAGCCGAACGGAAAGAGGTAGTGACCCGGCTCCGGTTCTCCAAACCGTTCAAGGAACCATGCCCGGTGAGAGGCCAATAGGCTCGCCAAGTCATCATTGATCGGGATAACGCGGCCCGTGCCGCTCGAAGTCTTCGCACGGCCCACCACGATCGTGCGGTCGAAGAGGTTCACCTGGCTCCAGCGGAGTCCCAGCGCTTCGCCCGAACGCAGACCTGTGAGCATCAGGAACGGAATCGCCGTGCGAACCACGGGCGAGCGCAGAGTAGCGGCCACGTCCAGTAGCCTTCCCTGTTCTTCGGGCGAGATCGCGCGGCCTACGTCTTTGCGCTCTTCCAGTTTCTTGACACGCGGCCAGAGTTCGCGCCACGTGCGGCCAATCGCCCGCGAGAACTCCCCAAGCTCCATGTTGATGGTGCGCCCGCTTGCGCCATCCGCCTGACGCTGGCGAACGTATTCCCGCATGCGCTCTTCCGTTAAGTCGGACAACACCGTGGCACCCAGGAGCCGATCTACCACGCCCAGTCGCAGGGTCGCAAAATCGACGCTGGCGGGGCGGTGACTCAGCTTGTAGCCGCGCAGGTATGCTTTGGTAACTTCGGCTACGGTCCGGATGCGGGTTGCCTTCCGCTCCGTCGGCAACCCCGCCGCCGCCCGCTCCATTTCCGCCTTGCGCCGCTTCTCGTATTCCTTCGCCACCGTCTTGCTGATGGCGCCGGTCGATTCCTGGAACCGCTTGCCCTGGTAGACGAACTCGCAGACGTAATGCTTCGACGCCTGCCCGTTGCGCTTCGGACGATAAACCGCCATCACTTGCCGCCTTTCTTCGCTCGCTTCTTCCCGCCGCCCTTCGGCCTCCCGCCCTTCCTTCCATTCTCTCGCGCGATCTCCTGGAGCCGCTCCAGCCCGAACCGCTCCAGCCGCGTTTTGTAGGACCGCTTCCCGAGCCAGGAGGTGAACTGCCGAATCTCACTCTTCGTCATCTACTATATCCTAACCTGTTTCGGTTCAGGGCGCAATGCTCGACCCCGGAGCCGCCTGGATTCAACAGCCGTTGGCTACGAATCGCGGAGCGCCCCTTTTGCGGTGCTGCTCTTCATTGCTCAGGGTTGCTTGAAGAACGTGGCGTGCTGGACTTCGCTCGAACTGGCCGCTCACCAGCGCTGATTCCGTCGCAGGGTCTGAACCACGGCAAGCGCCCCCCAGGGGCCGGGAGGGGGCCTAAAGCCACTCAAGACTTGGCTGGCAGAAGATGCCGGTATCGTGTACCTTGGCCAGGCGGGTGCCCCATAGCACCCAAACCGACGAGAAGGATTGGGTGGCTGCTCCACTCAATTGCAGGACCCGTGCCAAATCGAGGTCGTTCGCTTCAAAGTTGGCGTAGACCAGGAGGTTGGTACGACTGGCGTAATGCTTCCGCGCCTTACGGTGAACAGCGATTGCGACCCAGCAAGGTCCCCGTCTCTCACCAAGAGCGGGCCGGTACGGTGTGAGAAGGTACTTGTCCTTCGCCCGCATCTTGTATTCTTGGCCAAGTTTTTCATTTGGCTTCATCCTGGATGCGACTTCAAACTCGTGCTCAACGCCGTCGATCAGCAACCGGAAATCCGGAAACCTTGCTTCCTCTTCAACCAGCCGCACTGCCACCTCATGCCCTGGAGATTCGAGGTTGAGGGCGCACTGGCCAGCAACCCACGCCTCCTGGATCTTATTGAACCGGTTGTCGTTGAAGTAGCGTTCGTTTGGCACCTTGTCGGCACGCGCCACCTCAGTGAGGAACGCGTTGGGCGGTTGGTAGTGCTGAAGCGTTTCAATGATCTGCTTGGGATCGAATGTGGAGCACATGTCGAATTCGCTATCTAGTGCTTCGACACCGCACCCGCCAGCCCCGCCAAGAGGCCACGCGATAAATCGCGGAACTGCGCCGAAGGGCCAGGGCCGGGGTTGCGGTAGCCGCTACAGGGTACCGAGCCCAAAAGCGGGAACGACTTCGTGGGCGGGACCAATGGCTACGGCAACGTGCAGTTCAATGGCCTGCCGTCTCTTTCGAACGGCTATATCGTCGATGGCCTGGAAACCAACGACCCGCTGACCAACCTCAATAGCGGTCTGGCGACCAATCTGGTCCTGGGATTGAATTCGATCGCGGAGGTGACCGTAAACACGGTTTCCTACGCGGTCGATCAGGGCCGGTACGGCGCTTCCCAAGTCAACTATGTCACGAAATCCGGCACCAACCGGTTTCACGGAAACCTGTACGAGCTTTGGGACGGCTCGAGATTCAGTGCGGCCGATTTCTTTACCAACGCAACGCCTGGAAACACCAAGCCGCGCTCCACGGTCAATCACTTCGGGGGGAGCCTGGGGGGGCCGATCGTCCACAACAAGCTGTTTTTCTTCTTCGATTCCGAATGGGTTCGGATCGCACTCCCGATCGTCACGGCCACTACCGTGCCCTCGCCGGCGTTTCAGAGCTATGTGCTCGGGCAGTTGCCGCGGGGTGGCGTGGACTCGATCACCGGATCGACTTACCAGCCGGCGCCGCAGCTCGTGCCGTTTTACCAGAAGATGTTCTCCCTGTACGGCAAAACCGCGGGGACGCCGCTCACGGTTCTCGGCTGTCCGTTCAATGCCGATGGCAGCGCTGCAGGAGGTAATCCGCCCAATGGAAACGGTTGCGCGAACCGCCAGAGCGTTTCCCACTCGAGCGACGATCACGAGCAGGTGCAAACGGCTCGCATCGATTACAACATCGACGCCATGAGCACCACGTGGTTCCGGTTTCAGTCCGACACCGGAGTGGCCGATGCCTACACCGATCCGATCAATCCGCTGTTCAACTCCATCTCTTCGCAACCCCTTTACTCGTTCGCGGCGGGCTACACACACGTGTTCTCCGGGCACCTGGTGAACTACTTCAACCCGGCGTTCTCGTGGTATTCGAGCCTGTTCGGGCCGGCCAACCTTCAGAGCACCCTGGCGGCGTTTCCCATCGTCCTCCAGGGCAGCGGCGCCCATGCGCCGTTCACCACGCTCGGGGGGCTCGACAATACGTGGGTGCAGGGCCGGCGCGCCAGCCGCTTTTTCATCAATGACAATCTGGCCTGGACGGTGAACTCGCACGAGCTCCGGTTCGGAACGAACAGCCGGCTGCTACGCCTGAACGACTACGACTTCGGCGAAGGCACGGTCCCGCTGGTCACCTACACGACCCTCCCGCAATTCATCTACGGTGTCGCATCGACGGCTTCGAAAACCTTCCCGTTAGCCAATTCGCAGCCCTACAACTTCCTGAACGTGGACTTCTATGCGCAGGACACCTGGAAGCTGACGCAGAAACTGACTTGGACCTTCGGCGTCCGCGACACCTACAATTCGAATCCGCTGAATCCGCATGACGCCTTGGCGCGCCTCACCGGGTCGTTCGCTTCCATCTCCCATGACGTGAACCAACCGCTGAACCAGGTGATTCAAACGCAGCAGGGGACGGTCTTCGCCGCGACACCCCTC
>DASWZN010000040.1:0-8491 GCA_036404435.1 Bryobacteraceae bacterium | reverse complement strand
GGCGAACCACCCTTCGACGCTGGTCTTCCTGTCTCCATCCACCTGGTACAGCACCGGTTTCTTGAATCTGGCCAGACCATTGGATGCACTCAGAGCTAAACTGCCGTCCGCGTCGACGCTGGCGCGGGCGCCGTCGATCCGACAGGCGATCGGGCTGGGGTCGGCGCCGGGGGCGACCACAAAGTCGTACTCCAACTGGCGCTGATTCCCGTAAAAAACCAGATCCACGCCAGGGTAGATCTGGGGATACTTGACCTTGCCATAGGTCGGGATGCCGGAGCGCCATTTCTGAGGATCGTTGCCAATGAAGTAGCTCACCACGCCGGACTGCCGGACCAGTCCTGCGGCGTCGGCCTTGGCATTTGCCCCGATCAGGCTCATGTGCAGGGTGTCGACGGAGGCGGCTTCCGGTGCTTGCCCCGTCGCCGCGGCCGATGCCGGCCGTTGCCGCTCCAGGTTCAGGACGACCTTGCCCGGAGCGAGGAAGAGCGCGTAGCCGGAACCCCGCGAGAGAAATTGAACCGTGGAGGCCGCCTGCCCCTGGTTCGGCTCGAAACTCAATGGCACGCTCATGAGCTTCGCTTCCGAGCGGTTCGTGGACAGTGGAAGCGATCCGGGGGATTCCACCGGAAGGGCTGCCGCTCCGGGACCGGCCTGCCCGGAAGCCGCCGGTGCCGCCTGCCGCTTATGATCTCCCGAGGCCGCAGAAGCGCGCGGCCAGCCAAGACTGAAGAAGATCGAAATGATCGTGAGCGCCATTATTGCCCGAAGTGCACGCACCCGGGCCGCAACCGAAGGCCGTTCGCTGCTCATACCCGTTGTCCCTCTCTGTCCTCCCGGAATTCTACGGGAGTTTACTCGGCCGGGATTTCCGTTTGGCTTCCTGGCCACCATCAATAATAGCTCTTTCGGAGCTGTTTCTCTCATGTCTTTTCATCCGAGCGAATCACCGGCGATTATACATCCAACCGCCTGAATTGGAGCTGTTTATCTCATTTTTTCACCCTGGCGACTCCAGCGGCCCACGCTTCCACCGATCTGTCTTGCGGAAGTGTCAGCCACCACCACGAGGTCTACCCCCAATGCCTTTTGGAACACGGTTGCCCGCGGAGATGTCGAGCGGTCGCCGTCCCCGAGCCAACCGCGGTGGCGGAAACGGTGGAGATCCGGGCGGCGTAGTCCAAGCGGCGGTAACGTCCCGTCCATCCCCGGCTCTCCCATCCCCGGCTCTCCCATCCCCGGCTCTCCCGTCCCGGCTCTCCAGGGCCGCGACCTCCCAAGAATATTGGTTGGGTGTGGGGCAGGATGTCATCCTGCGAGGCGATCGACAATCGCCTCGCGGTCCGATTGGCAATCGGACCGCAGCTTGGCAAGCTGCCCCACAAACAAACACCTTCATGCTCTGCCCTCGCTCGGTCCCGCGACTACAGACCGGCGCGTGGAGATTATAGTCTAACCATGGACTATCTATTCGTTATAAATGACGCTCCGTACGCGAGCGAACGCGCCTACAATGCGATTCGCTTTGCGACGTCACTCACCTCCAATCCGGATCGGACGGCGAAACTCTTCTTCGTCGGAGAAGGTGTTTGGTGCGCCGTGACCAATCACAAAGTTCCCGGCGGGCAGCACGATATCGAGTCGATGCTCAGGGAGTTTCTCGCCGCAGGGCGCCATGCGGGTGTATGCAGGACCTGTATGGACGCGCGTGGGATCGCGACGGAAACACTCATTCAAGGAGCCCACCGCAGCAGCATGGACGAACTGGGCGCATGGACCGCGGAGGCGGACAAGATACTCGTCTTCTAACTACACATCTGTGGCGCAAAGCAGCCGCCCACAGCCCGAGAACAAAGCACGGACCATCCTGGCGAGCTCGTTGGACGCGATTCCCGCCCCTTACACCACCTTCGGCAGCCTCTCCCGCCGCGTCATCCACTCCTCGCTGTTGAACACGCGTGGGCCGACGGCGATCATCCGCGGCAACAGGTTGAACAGCGCGGACGGCGTCCAGTGTTCGCCACGGCGCGTGCGGTAACCGCGCCGGTTCAACTCGTCGGCGACGCGCGACAGCGGGCAGTCCTCCACAATCAGGTCGAGCGCCAGAACGATGATTTCGATCTCGGCGGGGTTTCCCACCAGTTGCGTGCAATCGTCGGAAACCTGCAGGCCGTATGGAATTTCCTCCACCCAGCCGTGCGCCCTCGGAGGCGCCGCTTCCGCCGCCTCGCGCTCCCACTCCAGACCCACCAGCCGCCATCCTGCCTGGATGCGTTCCTCGAGGTACTCCGGCCTCACCAGACCGGCGATCGGTTCCTGAATGCGTTCTTTCCGGGCCATCAGACACCTCCCACTCCGCTTGTCCAGCAAGCGGCGTGCCAGGTAGGACGGCGCACGAACGCGTTGACAGACGACAGACACCGATCGTCTGTCCCACGGCTCCTGTCCGTTCCTGGGAAAACGCCGTCTCCGATTGGGACCCGGCTACTTGGCTGTCTCCGACTCGAAGTGCGCAACCATATCGGTCAGCTCCTGAACCAGATCGCGGTTGTTCTGCCGCTGCGCCTCGGCCAAAGCGCGGCGGGCAACGTCGGCGCCCTCGCGAAACTGGCGCACTTCGCCGTATGCCGCGGCGAGTAGGTCGAGAATCACCGGCTCACGCCAGCCCGTCAAGTCCGCCGCGGCTTTCAGGTGCGGAATGGCGTTGCCGAATTCGCGCGCCGCAGCCAGAACGCGGCCGAGATTGAACTGATAGTCCACCGAACCCGGCGCGATGGCGACGGCGGCCTCGAGGTGGTTAATCGCCTCCTCGAGAGAGCCTTGGCGAGCCAGCACGATGGCGAGGGCGTTGTGGGCGTCGCCGTTCTGCGGGTCCTCGGCCAGAGCCGCCCGGCACTGTTCGATCCCTTCGTCGGTGCGGCCGTCTTCGAGCAGCGCGACAGCCAGGTTACTGCGCACTTTGGCGTTACGCGGCTCCAGTTCGATGGACTTGCGATAGGCCTCGATCGCTTCGGCGAGTTTTCTCTGGCCCTGCAGGGCGATGGCGAGATTACTATAGGTAGGGGCGTAATTCGGCTCGATCCGGATGGCCAGGCGGTACTCGGCGATCTCCTCATCCACCTGGCCCAGTTCGCCCAGGGCGAGGCCGAGTTGTAAATGCGGGCGCGCCTCCTCGCCGTTCAGCTCAATCGCCTTGCGCCATTCCGGGATAGCGTCCGCATAGTGCTTCTTCTCGGCCAGATCCCAGGCGCGATCGAAGACGCGGTAATAGTCGGTGGCGGGCGCGTCGAGTTTCTCGAAGCCATCCGGCGGCACGTTGACGAACTCGGGGATGTTGACGGCGCGATTGGCTGCCGTCGCATTCTCGATCAGCACCGGCGGACTGTCGTTGCCATCCTTGTCGATGTGCGTCAGGTACATTTGCGTGTACGGCGAGCGGGCCTTGGAGGAGAACACCAGCCAGCGGCCGTTGGGGGAGAAGCTGTGCCAGGAGTTCATCAGCCGAGTGTTGCACTTCATCAAGCGCGCCTTGCCGCCCTTGAACGGCACGATAAAGAGCCGGCTGTCGGGGCGCATCAGCAGGCCGTTGCGGGCCTGCACGAAAACGATCCAGCGGCCATCCGGCGAGACCTTGGGAAAACTGTTGCTGAAACCGTTGTGAGAGGCGCCGGCGATGGGCTCGGCGGCTCCGCCCCGCCCATCGTTGAAAGGGATGCGATAGAGGTCGTACTGGATCTGCGTCTCGTTCGGATCGTTGGCGTACTGCGCCACCTTCGTGCCCTCGGGGAAAGGCTCTTTCGCCTCCGCGCGCGAGAAGACGATGTACTTGCCGTCGGGACTCCAGAAGGCGCCGCACTGGACGTAGCGCGGATCGTTGGCTCCCGGCAGGGTATGGAATTCGCGGGCTTCGCGGTCGTACCAGGCGAGCACGCCGCGCGTCGGATAGAACACCTGCCCGAAGCGGAAATCCTTGAAGTTGGCGACGTAAATTCGTTCCTGCGGCCGCATGCCCGGCCCGGTCTGCTTGGCGCCGGGGTCGTTGATCATGTTCACCACGTAACGCCCGTTGGGCGAGACCTGCGACATGAACGAGACGCGGATGTTCACGCTCTTCTGGAAGGGGAGGTAGGCGCTCCACTTGATCACGTTCTCGTTGCGGATAGCCGCTTGCTTGGCGAGCGGAATCAGCGCGTAGAGCCCCTTGTCGTTCTGCGGGCCATCGACGTCCAGGCCCATCGTTTTTGCATCGCGCGAGAAGGAATGGCAGTTGGCGCAGGTCGGGAGGCCTTGCATCAGAACCTTGCTCTTTGTCTCTCCGATGCTGCGCAGTTCCCACTTGACGTAGCCGAGGGCGCCCTTGGGCAGCGGGCTGATCACGCCCTTTTCCCCGACGCTTGGGATCAGCGGCACGTCGCGGAAGAAGATCGGCGCGCCCACGGGATCTTTCGAGGTTTGGAAGCTGGACTGACCCTGCGAGACCGGCGTGGTCGAGTTCTCACTCTCGAGTCCGCCGATGGTCAGCGTGGCCGGCCGCTGCACCGACTGCCTCTTGATCGCCGCCCAGGTTTCGGGATCCGGCTTCCACGAATGGGCCGCAGCCTCCTCCGGAGTGAGTTGGGGGAGTTCGTTGTTCGGCGCGACGCACTGCTGGTCGATTTCTCCGACGCGGAGGCGCTCGCCCTTCACGTTGAGACGGAGGGGGGTGGTGCCGCGCCCGAAGGAGACCTCGATACGCCAGAGCGTAGCGCGCTCGTCTTCGTCGCGCCAGAGGAAGGTCGGTGGCGCCAGGTCGGGCGGGTAGATCGTCCCCGCCACGGGCAAGTCCACGGTGAGGCGCCCCGGTGCGAGTGCACCTTGCGCCCTGGCCGCGGAGGAGCCGGCGGAAAGAGGAGCGCGTTTGGCGGCCACATGTTGGACCAGCAATCCCATGAAGAGAGACAAGGCAACGGCGAGCAGCCAGCGCGGCGCCCGGCGGACGCGCAGGCCGCCAGCCAGAGTTCTCCATCGGGAAGTGCTAAAAGACACGGTTTCCTGCATTCCGCCCCTGGTCTTCATTCTGGCATACGCCCTAGCGACAGTATAGACCCGGTCGCCTACGGCCTGATCCTTGACGCCCATTGGTTAAGCGGGAGAGCGAAAAGGGAAATTCGGACCCATAACTAGATTGGCAGGATCGGAAATCAGTCCGGCACTTGAAACTTGGTTCCCGGAGAATCGCCACCTCTGCAGCCGGCCAAAGAAAAAAACGGCCCGGCCTCCACTGAATGAAGGCCGGGCCCATGGGAAGAAACCGATGCTCTCTCAAAAACTCGCGTCCTTAGCGACGGCTGCTACTGCTGCCACCGCCGGAATGGCCGGAGGAGCCGTGGCCGCCGCTTCCGCTACTGGACGGGTGGCTGGCGCTACCGCCGCTCGACCGCGGCGCATTGGAAGATGGCGCGCTACGCTGCTGGCTGGGCGCGCTGTAACGCGGCGCACTGTTCGCGGGCGCATTGTAGCGTGGGCTGCCGCTCGAGTACGGGCTGTTGCGGTATGCCGAGTTCGGCGTACCGAACCGCTGCCAGCCGCTGGAAGACGATGACGACCGCGCGGCCGCGTTCGACTGCGTGCCCGGCGCGCCAAAACGACTCCAACCCGTGGAGCCCGAACTGCCGTTCGCTCGAGCCGCCGCGCCTGGCTGGGCTGTGGACCGGTTCACACCGCCCTGCCCCGCCATGCCGCGAGCGGATGCCGCCGCTTGCGGAGAATGGAAGAACGTGGTGTTGCCAGTGCTCCGCGGCGTGTAGGACGCCGCACGGCTGGAGAACCGGGTGGCAGCGCTGCCCGCGGACAATGGAACAGCCCCGTGAATCATTCCCGCCGACGCGAACTGCGCCGCCGTGGGCCGTACGATGTTGGAAGCCCGCCCGTTCTGGAAGTCATGCACGGAAAGTCCCGTCACGCCGTTTGCGACACGCGCGTTTCGATAGTAATTTCTGACGTTTACGTTCGAAATACTCATCGAGCGGTTCATGTATCCGGCGGAACCGTAGAATCCCCTGCCCCACCATGGGTGGAAGACTTCATACGGCGCCAGCGGTACCCAGCCGATGTTGCCGAATCCAAAGCCAACCCCGAAGCCAACTCCACCACCGAAGCCGAAGAAGCCGACCAACGCCGGAGACCAATAGTGCGGCACGCCGAAGACACCCGGGTACCACAGCCAGCCCAAACCGGTCCTCCAGAACCAGCGGCCATAGTGATACGGAGCCCAGCCCCAAGAATCGGCGCTGACCCAGCTCCAGCCATACCAATCCAACCACTCCCACTGCCCGTTTTGATACGGCGCCCAACCTGGCGCGACCTGCGGCTGCCAGACGTTGCCGTAATCGGGCGTGTAAACCCAATCCCCGTTATTGTCCAGATCCTCGGAGCCGTAAACTCCCTGCGGCACGCGCTGCGCGCTACGCGATTGGGTGAGCCCGCGATCGCGGCTGTCGGACCAGGCATCCCAGGCATCGGCTGCCGGCGCGGCCACCACTTGGAATTCAGGGTCGGCAGTGGAACCGCGGGCGATCATCATTTGTCCGGTGCTCACCCATTGTGAACCCTTGGGCGAGAACACCTCGACGTCCCCTGCCCTGACGGTGAGCTCAGTTTGGCCGGCGGCGGTGACTGAAATCCGATAAATCCCAACTTTCGTTGGCCTTACAGAAATATTCGGAGTATCTACCTCGGCGCTTGTGCTGGAAGGCCTTAACACACGGTAGGTTAAGGTTCCCTGAGAGAGCTCGATTTGAAGCCGGCCGGCCTCCAGGGCTGCGATTCTGATCTCCGCGGTACCGCCCAGCCGGATCAGATTGGCCGAATCGAACTCGACTTCGGCCCGCGAGTTGGGGCCGGTCGAGATGTGATCGTCGGCCAGCAGCGGCGCGTTGATGACGCCTGCCACCCAGTCTGCGTCGCCGCGTTTCACCGAAACCTGGCCGTCCATGACGCTGATGCGGGCGACGCCGTGTTGCTGGTCGTCGGCATCCTGCGCCCGGAGAGGTGCGCCGGCGCCAGCCGTCAGAACGGCTGCCAGAACCCATCCCATCGAGCGAAGCTGCGTGCGAACCATGGCGGAATCCTTTCTAACGTCCGCTGACGGAGCAGCACGGAGACTGCCAAAGACCAACGGCAAGCTTTTCAAATAGTTAAGGGTTCTTAACGCGGCCCGGGAGTGGCCGAAAACCACCAGCATGGCTGCGTTGGAGCAGGCCGCGAAGGAAGCGAACCCTTTCGAAACGCTGGAATGCGCCAGCGCCACTGGACTGCTTGCAAATGTGCATTTATAATGCATAATTACAAGTAGGAGTCCGCCTATGCGCCGTCGCTACATCCCGCGTGCGTTGGAGCCGGTCCTCCGAAAGGCTGCCGCCCAATTCCCGGCGGTAGTTCTGACGGGACCGCGGCAGTCGGGGAAGACCACGCTACTGAAGCATGTTTTTGGCGAAACGTCCGGCTATGTCTCGCTCGAGCCGCCCGACGTGCGCGCCGCGGCGGCGGCCGATCCGCGTGGCTTTCTCGATCTTCACCTTGCGCCTGCTATCTTTGACGAAGTACAGTACGCGCCGGATCTGTTGCCGTACATCAAAGAGAGCATCGATGAACGCCGGGACGCGCACGGCCAGTACTTTCTGACTGGATCGCAGAACCTGTTGCTCACCCAGCAAGTCACGGAATCGTTGGCCGGCCGTGCGGCGATGCTGCGGCTATTGCCCGTCTCCCAAGGCGAGGAGTCGGGGAGGCCGCTCGATCCGCTGCCTTGGGAACCACCCGCACGATCGGAAAAGCCGCATCCTGCCGTCAAGCACATTGCGCCGTCGGACCTCTGGAAGAACTTCGTGCGCGGCGGATATCCGGAACTGGTCGCGGAACCCGATCGCGACATCTCGCTGTGGCACTCCAGCTACGTGCAGACCTACCTGGAGCGGGACGTCCGATCGCTTCGGCAAGTTGGGGACCTGATCTCGTTCCAGAGTTTCTTGCGCGCACTCGCGGCCCGGACCGGCCAACTACTCAACCTCACCGACGTTGCGCGCGATCTTGGGGTGGCGGTGAACACCGCCAAGGCGTGGCTCTCCGTGCTGGAGGCCACCTTCCAGGTCATCGTGCTGCGGCCGTACCACGCCAACGTCGGTAAACGCCTGGTCAAAACGCCGAAGGTCTACTTCACGGACACCGGCATGCTTTGCTACCTGGCTGGTTTGAAAGATCCGGATCACGCGGCAGCGGGTCCGCTCGGTGGGGCAATCTTTGAAACCGCCGTTCTTCTTGAAATTGTGAAAGCGTTCGTCAACCGGGGCGAAGAGCCGCAGATCCACTTCTGGCGCACTTCGGCCGGAGTGGAAGTCGATCTGGTTGTCGAAGCCAGCGGCAAATTGATCCCGATTGAAGTGAAGCTTTCCGCCACGCCTCGCCCCGCCATGGCCAGTGGGATTCGGGCTTTCCAGGAAGACCTCGGCGAGAA
>DASWZN010000039.1:0-350146 GCA_036404435.1 Bryobacteraceae bacterium | reverse complement strand
GCCTACGCTCAATCCGACACCGAGGCCGCCCTGGAGATGCAACGCGCCAAGCGCCAACTGATGGCCCACATCGGCAAGAGGAGCGCCTGATTCGTTCGCGACTTGCTCGGCGGGAAACTCGGAGCGCTGTGGAAATGGCGGTCCGTGGACAGCCCTGGAAAACCGTCATCGCTAACGCGCTGAGCGCTTCGCGCCGGTTTTCCACCGCTGCCCACCGCCCTTGGAAAACGCTTCGCGTTTCCCACATTCCCACAGCGCCGACGACGGTTCCTCCTTCTCTCTCTGAACTCAAAACGAAAGGACCCAGCCTGCCGGCCGACCTACCTCCGTTCAGGCTCATCCTTCAATGAGAATATGCTCGCGCGGTTCGGCGCTGGCGCCCCCGCTCGAGCACCGAGCCGCGACCGTCAGGGAGCGGTATTTTACCTGGCCAGCTTGGCTTCGAGATCCGCCCAGCGGGCGTACAAACCCTCCACGCGCCGTTGGGCTTGTTGCAACTCTTCGTAGGCCTCGGTTAATCGCCGCGCATCCGACGTGGCCTCCTGCAGTGCGCGGTGCCGCGCGGCCAGCTCCCGCTCCGCTTCCAGAATCTTCGCTTCCATGCCATCCCACTCGCGCTGATCCAGGTAGGCCAGCTTCCTCCGGGGCCCTTCCTCCGGCGCGCCTTGCAGCCGCGGCTCCTTAGCCGCCGGCATCTGCGGAGGCGCCTCGCTTCGCGCCGCCTCCCACTGCGAGTAGTCGGCGAAAACCCCGCCCTCGCTTCCGTCCAGACCGATGACGACCGTGGACACGCGGTCCAGCAGATACCGATCATGGCTTACCAATACGACCGCGCCCGGGAACTCGATCAGGCTGTCCTCGAGCACCTCCAGGGTCGGAATATCCAGGTCGTTCGTCGGTTCGTCGAGCAACAGGACGTCGGCCGTCTCCAGCATCAGCCGGGCGATCATGGCGCGCGCCCGCTCGCCGCCCGAGAATCGCGCCATCGGCATTTCCAGTTGCTCGTCGCGAAAGAGGAAGCGCTTTGCCCATCCGGCGACGTGGATGGGACGTCCGCGGTAAATCACCGAGTCGCCCTCCGGACACAACGTACGGCGCAGGCTGAGTTCCAGGTTCAGGTGCGCGCCCCGGTCTTGCGCGAAGCTCACGATCTGCAACCGGTCGGCGCGCTGGATGGTTCCTTCGTCGGGCTCCAGCTCTCCTTTCAGGATCTTGAGCAGCGTGGTCTTCCCGCTCCCGTTCGCTCCCACCAGGCCGATTCGAACGCCCGGCGAGAGAACCAGGTTCAAGTCCCGAAACAGCCTGTGCCCGCCGAGGGTTTTCCCGATGCCTTCGGCCTCGATCAGGCGCTTGGTTTGCCGATCGGACGCCGTGAAGTCGATCTTGGCCGTTGCGGTGCGGTTGCGTGCCGTGACGGCGGAGAGTTCCTCGATCAGCCGTCCGGCGGCGTCGATTCGCGCGCGCGACTTTCCGGTCCTGGCCTTCGGTCCTCGCCGCAGCCACTCCACCTCGCGCCGCACCTTCGTCGCCAGCGAATCCTGCTGTTTGGCCTGCGCCTCGAGAAACTCCTCCCGCCGCTCGAGGAACTCGCTGTAGTTGCCCTTCACCTGGAACGCGCTCTGCGGATAGACCGGGTTGACCTCCGCCATTTGCGTGGCGACGTTCTCGAGAAAGTACCGGTCGTGGGTGACCACCAGGCAGGCGTTGACAGTCCGGATCGCGCCCTCGAGCCACAGGATGCCTTCGAGGTCGAGGTGATTTGTGGGCTCATCCAGAAGCAGCACGTCCGGCGAGGTCACCAGTCCAGCCGCGACCGCGAGGCGCTTCCTCCACCCGCCGGAAAGCGCCGCGGCAGGCGTAGCGGGAGTCTCGAAGCCGGCCCGCCCCAGTATCATTTCTTTGCGAACCGTCTTTTCCTGCTCCTCCAGCGGCAGACCGTCCAACGCCGCCGTGAGGACGGAGCCGACGGTATCGTCCGGCCCGAACAGGGAATCCTGGGGGACATAGGCCAGCCTGGTCTGCTTTCGCAGTGCCCGCACTCCGGAGGTGGGCGCCTCGCGCCCGGCAAGAATCTCCAGCAACGTGGTTTTGCCGCTCCCATTGGGCCCGATTAGACCGGTCCGGTCTCCTTCCGAAAGGCTCAACGATAGGTTCTCAAACAGAATCCGCGTGCCAAACGACTTGCCGAGAGCGGCGGCACTCAACAGTACGGCCATTTCTTCCAGCATGGCAGACCGTCACGTCGGCAGGCCACTGGCGGCCAAGGCCGATCTCGCCACACTTCGCAGAGCCATCGCCCGCGGCGATGAAATCGTCGACCAGCGTCACAGGTGGGACATCACTCCTAACGCGATGGACTTCGACAGCGCGATCTTCTCGGGAATGGAATTCCCCAGCATCATCTGGATAACGAATAGGTCGCGCTTATACTGCACCGCCAGATTGAATCCGAAGAAGATTGCGTTCGAGCCCACGCCCGGCACCGGCTTAGCGTCGGGGAACTCCTGCCGTGCCTGGGTCGCTTACGCGTCGAACTGGCTCCCACCTCCGGAGTGCATCGTGAGGTAGAGCGAGGAGCGACCGGAGCCGAACCGGCAGGCACTGGCGATGAGGCTTCATGTGTGCCGGTATACACAGCGATTGTTTCAGTTCCGTCAAGTCCTAACTGGCTGAAAACCCAAGGAGGACACTGCCCGTGCGCACATAAGGCTTTTGTTTTGAATGGTGGGCGCGACAGGACTCGAACCTGTGACCTCCTGCGTGTGAAGCAGGCGCTCTAACCAACTGAGCTACGCGCCCGAGGGGTTGAACTCAAATTGTACAACACGTCTGCGGGCGCGCGCTCTGGAGTACTTGTCCAGATACAAGATGATCCGGAGCCGGCTTCCAATACAAGGTGATCCTCAGAACGTGCGCGGGCGGCCCCGGTTGCGGCAGCCTGTGGGGGAATGCGAATTCGGATCCGGAAGGCGGAATCTTTGCAGCCGGAAGCGATCGGCGCGTTTCTGGAAGCCAGCCAGTCGATCGAGTTTGCCGACCAGAGCCGGGAGGAGATCTACGGTTGGGTAAAGACGGTGTCAGCAGGAGTACTTTCGACAGGGCAAGAAGCGCCGGGGTGTGATCCGGGCCTACCCCGGCTGACCCACTAGGGGCAGTGGACGGCCCGAATTCTTCGGAGGTTTCCCGTAAACGCAGCCTAATTGAGTCCAAACAGGTCAAGAGACGCGGTCGGTGTATCCTGGCCCGGCATAGGTGAAGGCCGCCGGCAAGTCGCGGGCGCTAGTTGAAGTCGTTTCGCCCAGGTGGTGTCCATGAGCCGGGCGGCGGCGAGTTTCGCGGCGAATCCAGCTATGACACCTACTTCCGAACCGTGCACGTGGTGGGCGTGGGGGGAGGAGCTCCACGGGAGGCTTAGGAACGGGTGCGGAAACGGTCTGGAGAAAGGCTCCGGGGCGGCTGCAGCGCCCAGGAGCCCGAGCCTTGGCTACGCAAGGTCATCACGTTCCCCAAGAGCTGCTCGCGCCGCGGCGCACCGGATGTGACCGCGCCGGCCGGTCCAAAAAGCACCGTGGCGGGTGACGCTGGCGCATTAGCGGCTTGCGCTTCGCCGCGGCGAGACTCCTGCTCGCGGAAGCGCGCGCCAAAACGCGGACGCCCTTGGATGCGAATGCCTGACGGCTGGCGCGCGGCGCCGCCTTGCCGGCCAGATCCCCGCAAGCGGCAGCGTGCTTCTCCTCTTTGGCGTGCCGCAGGCCCCAGTGGCACTCCCCCAAATGCGACATGACTTTCTCGTATATTCTCCTAAAATCCAGAGAATAAAACTCGCAAAAGTGTTTAAAACACGCAAGTCGGTGTATAATGACCTTGAATCGGGAGCCAGCGCATCAGGTCCCGGTTCAGGCACTCGGCCGCTTATCTGGGTTCGAGTTCAAAACCATCTTGGAGATCGCCAACCAGCGTGGCTTGGTGCCTCCATTCGTGCCGCCACCGCGAGCGAGCGCGGTGGCAAGGAGTTCTCGGTTATGCCAGTAATCGAACCGCCGGCAGACGTCGATTCAAGCCCGGCCGCGGTGGCACCCTCCCCGCCCGCCAGCGTCCCGGAATCAGCCGCCCCGCCACGCCGCAGCCGCCATCTATGGCTTTGGCTCACATGCTTGGTAGTCGGAACGGCAGGGGTATCTATCTACCCACACTTTCCAGGGCATTCACAGTTTCGGGGTACTGCCGCGGCATCCGGGCGAACTCAACCGCTCGGCTTCTCGGCCCGGCCCAAGGCCGGCAAGTTGCTGCTGACTTGGAATGCCGATTCGGAAGCCGTTAGGACGGCCAGCCGCGCGGTTCTTTCCATCGCGGATGGCAACCGGATGGAAGATGTCGACCTGTCCTTGCCCGTGTTCCGCGCCGGAGCCCTGATCTACGAGCCTGTGACCGAACATGTGACGCTGCAGCTCAGGGTCAGCTCGGAAGGCACTGCCGATGCCATCGAATCCGTCGGGCCTGTCGGCTCTCGGGGACTGAAGGTGCCGCCGGTGGGAGTGGATGTGGCCGGGCAGCGGCCCATCCCGCTAAACGACATGTCGTTGGCGCCTTCGTCCAGCAATCCGCGCCTCTTCGCGCCGCCGACCTCGGCTCCTCATTCCGCGAGCATGCCCAACGTGTCCGAACCGCCGGCGATCGAAGCGGAAGGGAGGCCGGCGCCCGGCATATTCGAACCGCTGTCCGGACAACTGCCCGCGCCTCCGACTGTCGCGCCCAAGCCCGCCGCGCCCGCTACACCCAGGCCTGCTGCGCCCGCTACCGCGGTGGAGCGCGCTCCGGCTCCGGCCGTCATGGTTCCCGCTGAGGCCGCCGCTCGACCGGCTGTCGGCCCGCTGAGGGTCGCCTCGCTAAAGATCCTGCGCCACACGGTCATCCCTTACCCGCGGTTCGCGCGGCGTGTTGACGTCGGCGGCACGGTTACCGTGGAAGTCAGAATCGGCGCCGACGGCCACGTCCGTGACCTTACCGTGATCAGGGGACCGGAGATGCTGCGGATGGCAGCCAGGGGTGTGAAGGACTGGCTGTTCGAGCCGCCGGTGGTCGATGGGAAACCGGTGGAGGCCATCACCCGCGTCGACGTGTCGTTCAAACCGCCGGAGAAGCCGTAAGTCACCTAGGGCGTACGCAGGCGGATATCGAGTCCGTCCCAGCCCCTAAAGCCACCCTCGGGAAAGTCCTATAATGGACCTCCGGGGAGTGTGAATGGGCGCAATCGCGATCGACACGACGCCGCGGAAACGCCTGGCGTTCTTCGAAGCCTACATTGGAAAGAAAGTCGTGATGGCCGTGACCGGGGCGATGCTGGTCCTGTTCATCATCGGCCACCTGATCGGAAACCTCCTGATCTTCCTGCCGGCGGAGAGCGACGGCTACCAGACCGTGTATCCCATCAACTACTACACGCGGGTGCTCCATGCGCACCCGAACCTGCTCTCGGTGGTGGAGGCTTCGCTCATCGCGGTAGCGGTCCTGCACATCTGGTCGTCGTTCCTTCTCTGGCTGCAGAAGCGGCGCGCGCGGCCCGTGGGCTACGTCAAGAAGGACAACCTGCCGGCCAGCTACGCCTCGCGCACCATGATGTGGGGCGGCCCCATCCTCGCCGCTTTCGTCGTCTTCCACCTCCTGCATCTCACCACGGGAAGCGTGGGCCTTCACTATCAGGGGCCGATGATCGCGGGCGGGGAAGAGCGGTACTACACGTACGAGAACATCATCCACGGCTTCCGATACCTTCCCGTTTCGAGCGCCTACGTCGTGGCCATGATCCTGCTCTCGATGCACCTCTATCACGGCGCCTGGAGCATGTTCCAGTCGGTCGGCGTCAGCCATCCGCGCTACACGCCGATGCTGAAGCGGGCGGCGCACATCTTCGCCTGGATCGTCGCCATCGGCTTCATTTCCATTCCCATTGCCGTGCTGACCGGCGTGGTCGGAAGCGAGGTGCTCTAAATGGCACTGGATTCCAAGGTCCCCTCTGGCCCGATTGAACAGGCGTGGCAGAGGCGCAAATTTGAGATGAAGCTGGTCAACCCGGCCAACAAGCGGAAGTACACGGTAATCGTGGTGGGGTCGGGCCTGGCGGGCGCCGCGGCCGCGGCCACACTGGGCGAGCTCGGTTACAACGTCCTGTGCTTCTGCTTTCAGGATTCGCCCCGCCGCGCCCACTCCATCGCCGCGCAGGGCGGCATCAACGCCGCCAAGAACTACCAGAACGACGGCGACAGCATCTTCCGCCTGTTCTACGACACCGTGAAGGGCGGCGATTTCCGCTCCCGCGAGCCAAACGTCTACCGGCTCGCGGAGCTGAGCGTCAACATCATCGACCAGTGCGCCGCCCAGGGCGTGCCCTTTGCGCGCGAGTACGGCGGGCTGCTCGAAAACCGTTCCTTCGGCGGCGCACAGGTCTCGCGCACCTTCTACGCGCGTGGCCAGACTGGCCAGCAGCTCCTGCTGGGCGCCTACCAGGCCCTCGAGCGCCAGGTGGCCACCGGGCAGGTGCGCATGTTCTCCCGCCACGAGATGCTCGATCTGGTGGTGGCGGAGGGCAAGGCCCGCGGCATCGTTACGCGCGATCTTATCAGCGGTCAGATCGAGTCCTGGGCCGCCCACGCCGTCGTGCTCGCGACCGGGGGCTACGGCAACGTCTTCTATCTTTCCACCAACGCCAAAGGATGCAACGCCACCGCCATCTGGCGCGCTCACAAGCGCGGGGCGCTGTTCGCGAACCCGTGCTTCACGCAGATCCATCCGACCTGCATCCCGGTGACCGGCGAATACCAGTCTAAGCTCACGCTGATGAGCGAGTCGCTGCGCAACGACGGCCGCATCTGGGTGCCGAAGAAGAGGGGCGACACGCGCAAGCCGAACGAGGTCCCGGAAGATGAGCGCGACTACTTTCTGGAACGCAAGTACCCGTCGTTCGGCAACCTGGTGCCGCGCGACGTGGCCTCGCGCAACGCCAAAGCGGTCTGCGACGACGGGCGCGGCGTCGGCCCGAGCGGCTATGGCGTCTACCTGGATTTGAGCGAATCCATCGACCGCCTGGGCCGCGCCGTCATCGAAGAGCGTTACGGCAACCTGATCGAGATGTACGAGCGCATCACGGGCGAGGACCCTTACAAAGTGCCCATGCGCATCTACCCCGCCAGCCACTACACCATGGGCGGCCTGTGGGTGGATTACAACCTCATGAGCACGATTCCGGGCCTCTACGTCGCCGGCGAGGCGAACTTCTCCGACCACGGCGCCAACCGCCTCGGCGCCAGCGCGCTCATGCAGGGACTGGCCGACGGCTACTTCATCCTCCCCTACACCATCGGCGACTACCTGGCCGGCGAGAAACCCGGCCAGGTGGAACCCAGCCACCCGGCCTTCGGAGAAGTCGAAAACGACGTCCGCTCGAATGTGGCGCGCCTGCTCGACATCAAAGGCACGCGCACGGTGGACTCCTATCACCGCGAGCTCGGCAAGCTGGTCTGGGAGTATTGCGGCATGTTGCGGACGGCCGAAGGACTGCGGTTCGCGCTGGGCAAGATCCCCGAACTGCGCGAGCAGTTCTGGCAGGACGTGCGCGTGCTGGGCAGCGGGGAAGAGCTGAACCAGTCGCTCGAGAAGGCCGGCCGCGTCGGCGACTTCTTCGAGCTGGCCGAGCTGATGTGCCTGGATGCCCTGGAGCGCAACGAATCCTGCGGCGGTCATTTCCGCGAGGAGTATCAGACCCCGGACGGCGAGGCCCTGCGCGACGACGACCGCTATGCCTACGTCGCCGCCTGGGAATTCCGCGGCGTGGGAAACGCGCCGGGACTCTATAAGGAGCCGCTGTCGTTCGAATACGTGCACCCCGCGCGACGGAGCTACAAATGAACCTCACTCTCCACGTATGGCGGCAGAAGGGCCCGGGCGAGCGGGGCCGCATGGAGCGCTACGAGGCCCGCGACATCAGCGAGCACATGTCGTTTCTGGAGATGCTCGACGTGGTGAACGAGGGACTAATCGCCGAGGGCAAGGAGCCCATAGCCTTCGACCACGACTGCCGCGAAGGCATCTGCGGCATGTGCGGGTTCATGATCAACGGGGCGGCTCACGGTCCGCAGCGCGGCACCACTGTCTGCCAGCTCCACATGCGCCATTTCCAGGATGGAGACATCCTCTACCTGGAGCCGTGGCGCGCGCGGGCATTTCCGGTGGTCAAGGACCTGATCGTCGACCGCAGCGCGTTCGACCGGATCATCGCCGCGGGGGGCTACATCTCCGTCTCAACGGGCAGCGCGGTGGAGGCCAACGCCATCCCGATTCCCAAGGAGAAGGCCGACCTGGCCATGGACGCCGCGGCCTGCATCGGGTGCGGGGCCTGCGTAGCGATGTGCCCCAACGCCTCGGCGGCGCTGTTCACGGCCGCGAAGATCTCTCACCTCGGTCTGCTGCCACAGGGGCAAGCCGAGCGCGACCGGCGCGCGATTGGCATGGTTCTGCAGATGACGCGCGAGCAATTCGGCCAATGCACCAACATGGGCCAGTGCGAAGCGGTGTGCCCGAAGAACATCAGCATCGAAACCATCGCCCGCATGCACCGCGACTACATCTCGGCGTCGGTGACGAACCGCCGCGGGAAGCCTCTGCGGGTGGAGACGCCGGCCTAGGCGCCGGCACAGGGGCGAGCACACCATCGGACCGGACAGGTGAAATTGGGGGGCAGGGCTAACCGGAGCCCTGCCCCCATTTGCTTAGAAGTACAGCTTCATCGCCATCTGGATGAACCTGGGAGGGGTGAAGCTGGTGATTTGGCCGAAGTTCCCGTTGCTGACGGTGCTCGACACACCGCTCGGGTTGCCGTGGTTCATGATGTTGAAGAAGTCGGCTCGGAACTCGAGTTTCCACCGCTCACGTAGCTGGAATGCCCGGCTCACGGCCATGTCCCAATCGATCTGGCCGGGTCCATAGACGGAGTTCCGCGCGAGGTTGCCGAAGGTGCCGGCCGGGGCGAATACAAGGGCGAGCGGGTTGAACCACTCTTGGACGGTCTGCTGGGCGGGGATTACCTGGCCGACAACCAAGGGGCGGTCCAGATTCTGGCCGTACAGGGAAATATCCTTGCCGTCTTCGATTTCTATAGGGTTGCCGGTGAACACGCTCACGACCGGCGAGATCTGCCAGTCCTTGGTGACGAGCCTGGCAGCGCCGGGGCCGAACCCAGGGCTGATGGCCACCACGGAGCCGTGAAAGACATGCCGGTGGTCATAGCCGCAGTTGCCCCGCTCTCCGTTGGATTCGGCGACAGGATTCATGTAAATCGGGCCGGCCAGTTCTCCCGCAAAATCCCACGTGCTGATGCAGTGGCTCCATGTGTAGTTGGCCAGGACCTGGAAGTGGTTGCCCATGCGGTGCTCCGCCCTAACCGCCAGGGCGTTGTACGAGGCGTTGGCACCGTCGTCGGTTTGCTGGATGTCGGCATAGTACTTGCCGGCCGTGGCGTTGTCTAGATAGGTGAGCCGCCGGTTATTGGTATTACTCGTGCTAGCGCCGGCGATGGGGAGCGCATAGTTAATGTCCGTCGAGCCCCAGATGTGCCTGCTGACATTGCCCAGGTAGTTCGCCGTCAAGAGCCAATCTTTCACTTGGCGCTGATAGCTGAGGTTCCACTGCATCATGTAAGTGACCTTCAGGTTGGGCGGCACACTGACGTAAGCGCCTTGAGTGGGGAAGACCGAGGCTCCCGGGAACGGGTCGCCGGTCACGCCGTTCAACGTGTAACTCGAGAAGGGATTGGAGAACTGTCCACTGGTCAGGGAAATCGAAGACACATACGGCGAATTCGTGGTCCAGCGCTCGGGATAGAAGAGCTCGGTGGTATCGTGCAGGAGGGCGAACGACGCGCGGAGGGTCTGTTTGCCGTCCCCTTTGGGATCCAAGACCAACCCGAGCCGGGGCGAGAATGTGGCCCAATGCGAGGCCGTGAACGCCTTGCCGTATGGGTCCTGCGCGGTATCGCAGGAGAAGATCAGGCCCGCCGGCGCGTTGGGCTCACACGAGCTATGCCAGCCCTGGAGGAAGAGAGGCCAACTGAACTGATTGCCGCGCCCGTACTTGTCGTAGGACGGCACGGAGGGTTCCCAACGAACACCTAAGTTGATGCTGAAGCGGGGCGTGACGTGGAAGCCATCTTGCACGTAAGCGGCCATGACCGTTTGACGCAGGTAATCGGAGATCACATTACCGTCCGTCAAGCCGTTGAAGCGGCCGATCAGAAGATCCGCCAAACCGTCGCCGGTAACGCTGCCGTTGAAAGTGAACTGACCGTTGGACTGCTGGTTGTTATAGGAGTTGAACTGATCCTTGCGGCCATCGAAGCCTACGGCGATCTCATGCTTACCCCGGACGAAAAGGAAGTCGTCCGCCACCTGATAGGTGTTGATGTCAAAATTCGCCAGTGCGCAGGTGCCGCAGCCAATGTTGAATCCGCTTCCCGAGTAGCTGCTGACGGAGAGCTGCGTATAATTCGGTTGGTTGAGATACATGTTGACACCCAGGGTGGCCGGGCTGAACATGTTGGCGGCGGACGACCGGTTGTCGCGGCGCCGGTCGAAGGTGGCGTGGAAGGAGTTGAGAGTCGAACCGCTGAATGTATACGTGTCACCGAAGGTGGCAGTTTGCGAACGGTCCTCGCTGCCGGGACTTCCAGTGGTCAGGGCGTTATGGCCATCGAATAGCGACTGGGCCGTGAAATCGTAAATGAAGTAGCGGAAGTAGGCGGCCTGGCTGCTACTGATGTTGTAATCGACGCGGCCGATGATCTGGTCGTCGGGGTTGTTGGAGGCGTAGCCGAAGAAAGCCTCCCCGCAAGAGTTGATGGCAGGCGGGAGGTACGTGGATGCCAGCTTTAGACCTGCGGGATCGAATGAGGTAACGGGGATCTGATTGCCGGGATACGCCTTGCCACTGGGGTCCTTTAGCTGTCTCGCCTTCGTGAGGCAGCCGCCGGACGATGTGGCGCCATCTAACAGGCTGAAGTCGCCCTTCAATGCAGCCGGGGTGGGGACGTAGGCGATATTGGTCGCCGGATCGCTGCGCTGCCGCGTTCCTTGATAGCCGGCGAAGAAGAACAGCTTGTCTTTGATGATCCGGTCGCCCACCGTGCCGCCGAACTGGTTGCGTTTCAAGGTATCGCGCACTAGCGTTCCTTCCTGGCGGGCGTTGAGATCGCCATTGCGCAGGAAGTAGAAAAGATCGCCGTGCAGTTCATTGGTTCCCGACTTGGTCACGATGTTAACGACGCCGCCGGGGTGCAGCCCGTATTGGGCGGGCAGCCCTTCGGTCTGCACGCTGAATTCCTGGAGAGCGTCCGGGAAGGGTATGGGCAGGTTCACATTGCTGAAGGCGTCGTTATTGTCGCCGCCGTCCAGCAGGAAGTTCACTCCGTTGGCCGCCGAGCCGGCAACCGAATACTGGCCGGAACCGCTCGATCCCTGAATGTTCTTGCTGCCCGTCAAATCGCCCCCGTTCAGTGTCATCCCCATAGAGGCGTTGCCGTTACTGTTCTGAGAAATGGCGAGTCCCGAAAGGGCAAGCAAGTCGGCGGGATTGCGGCCATTGAGCGGCAGATCCACGATCGGTTGCTGCGAGATGACCTGGGAGATCGAGCTGTCCTTGGTTTCCACCATGCTGGAGGCGGCGTGCACTTGCACGGTCTCCGTCATGGCGCCCACCTGCAACGCGACGTTCTGGGTGATGTTCTCGGCCACCTGCAGCACGATGCCGGTCTGCACGTAATCCTTGAAGCCCTTCGCCTGCACCTCCAGGCGATAGGGTCCGACCGGCAGGTCGAAGAACGCGTAGCGGCCGTCGGCGTTCGAGGTGACGGTGTGGACGATCCCTTTGTCCACCTCCGTAATCCTTGCGGTCGCTCCCGGAATGGAGCTGCCACTCGGGTCCATGATCGTACCGCTGACGCTGCCGATGGCGACGGCCTGCCCGAAAACGGCAGAGGCCGCCAAAAGGATCAGCGCAAGAATCGTTACTAAGCGAGACATATCAATCCTCCTCCCACGAGAGCTACCTTAAGAGTTACTTCATCCATTCGACCACCCCGTGGAAGCCCTTTTCTTCCACTTTCATCCCGGCCGACTCCGGCGGCAGCGGGCGGGGCTGGCTTCCGGCGTCACGAGCGCCCCCAGCAATTGATGCAGTTTCTCACACCGCTCCGAACGTTCACGGGCCCGTTGGAGCGGGAAGCGGACCAGGAAGCAGTGTGAAGAATGATTCAAGATGTGTCAAACCGAATTTTCTGAACGGACTATTTAGAGAAACTGAACGATATCCCCGCTTTGCCTGCACCCCAGGGGGCCTTCCTGGGCGGCGCCTGGCGCGGCGCGAACTACGAAGGTCAGCCGGCGGTCCCAGCAGCCCCCTTGCCATCGGCCGGGAGTTCGGATAGGCTTCTTGTGGATGGACCACCACCATGAAGTGGTGGTTGCACGAAGGGAGGTCATTTCAATGATCGCCACCGAGATGGGGGTTCAGGAAAACCCTTACGTACTTGCGCTTCAGAATTTCGACATTGCCGCGGATGCGCTCGATCTGTCCGAGGACATCCGCCAGATGATCAAGTACCCGGAGCGGGAACTAGCGGTAACGCTTCCCGTCCGCATGGACACCGGCCACATTCGCCGGTTCCAAGGCTATCGAATCCAGCACAACACCGTGCGCGGGCCGGCCAAGGGCGGCATTCGCTACCACCCGAACGTCACGGTGGACGAGGTCAGAGCGCTGGCCACCTGGATGACCTGGAAGTGCGCGGTGGTCAACATTCCGTTCGGAGGGGGCAAGGGCGGCGTGGCCTGCAATCCCAAGGAGCTTTCGATGGGGGAGACCGAGCGCATCACCCGCCGCTACGCCAGCGCGATCCTTCCTCTGATCGGACCCGGTCAGGACATTCCAGCCCCCGACGTCTACACCAATCCGCAGATCATGGCTTGGATCATGGACACCTACAGCATGACCAAGGGGTACCCGATACCGGGGGTGGTCACGGGGAAACCGGTCTGCCTGGGCGGGTCGCTGGGGCGTAACGAGGCGACCGGGCGCGGCGTGTTCTACACGACGGTCAGCCTGGCGGAGCACCTGGGACTTCCCATCAAGGGGGCCCGGGTGGTGGTGCAGGGATTCGGCAACGCGGGCTCGATTGCGGCGCAACTGCTCGACAGCCATCAGGCCTACGTGATCGGCGTGAGCGACTCACGCGGCTGCGTCTACAACAAGAACGGCCTGGACATTCCCAAGCTGATGATGCACAAGGAAGCCACTGGAGTGGTGACGGGCTTTCCGGGCTCCGAACCGATCACGCCGGCGGAACTGCTGGCGCTCGATTGCGACATCCTGATTCCAGCCGCGCTGGAGAACGTCGTGGATCGCGGGAACGCCGCCGCCGTGAAGGCGAAGATCATCGCCGAAGCGGCCAACGGTCCTCTGACGCCGGAGGCGGACGCCATTGTGGAGGGCCGGGGCGCCTTCATCATTCCGGACATTCTGTGCAATGCCGGCGGCGTCACGGTCTCCTACTTCGAATGGGTGCAAGACGAGCAGCACCTCTTCTGGGATGCACAGGACGTCTACAACCGCCTGGAGCGAGTCATGAAGACGGCCTTCAACGAGGTGTACAAGGTGCATCGGGAGCGGCGCGTGGGAATGCGCGTGGCGGCAAACATGGTCGGCATCAGCCGCGTCGCGGAAGCCACCAAACTGCGCGGGCTGTACCCGTAAGACCGCGGGCCGCGCGCGGCTGAAGACGGCGCAGCGCGGGACGTCAAATCGGCAGAAGGCAGCCAGGCACAGGCCGGAGGCCCATCCCGCCGTCGGTTGACGCGTGCACCACGCAGAGCCGAGGCGCATAATTGAGGAAGTAACTGTTCGCATATCCCTCTACGTCGTAGAGGCGAGGGGCCGAGTCGGTTCGCGGGGAGGAATCTCACATGAAGAAGGGGCTTCGGGCTGGATTGGGGCTGCTGTTCGCCAGTGGCGCACTCTGGGCCCAGCAGTACCTGATCTCGACCGTGGCGGGAGGGGGCGGGCTGCCGATCACGCCGTCCTCGGCTTTGAGCGTGACGTTGCCGCCGCCGGTTGCGGTTGCCGTGGACGCTTCCGGCAATGTGTATTTCTGCTCGGACAACTTCGTGTTCAAGCTCGACGGTTCGGGGACTTTGACGGCGGTGGCTGGCAACGGAAGAGCGGGCTATTCGGGCGACGGAGGCCCGGCCACCAGCGCCCGGCTCAACTCCCCGCAAGGCGTGGCGGTGGACTCGGGCGGGAATATCTACATCGCCGACACGTATAGCAACGTGATTCGCAAAGTGACGGTGGCCAGTGGCGTCATCACGACGGTGGCCGGCACGGGAAAATGGGGCTTCACGGGTAACGGGGGGCCGGCCACGCAGGCGCTGCTCGATGCGCCGTTCGGCGTAGCGGTGGATTCCGGGGGCAATCTCTATATTGCGGACACGTACAACTCGGTGATTCGCAAGGTGGCGAATGGGACGATTAACACGGTCGCCGGGAGCGGCACCGCGGGGTCCGGCGGCGACGGCGGGGCGGCAACCTTGGCTGATCTCAATTACCCCCAGGGTGTGGCTGTGGATACCACTGGCGACTTCTATATCGCGGATACGGGCAATTCCCTGATCCGCGAGGTAGCGGCCAACGGGACGATCGCGACCGTCGCCGGAACCGGCATCGCAAATTACGGGGGCGACGGAGGTCAGGCCGTGCAAGCCGAGATCAATCAACCCTTAGGCGTGGCGGTGGATTCCGCTGGGAATCTGTACATCGCGGACTCGTACAACAATCTGATTCGGAAGGTGGCATCGAACGGCATCATCACGACGATAGCCGGCAACCTTTCCTCGAGCTATTCCGGCGATGGGGGGCCGGCCACGAGCGCCGCGCTGGACCTCCCGGCGGGCGTGGCGGTGGATGCGGCCGGCAACGTTTACATTGCGGACGAATACAATTGCCGTATCCGGAAGGTGGCGAATGGCACCATCACGACTGTGGCCGGCGCCGGGTTTTGGGGCTATGCGGGCGATGGGGGGCCGGCCACCGAAGGCGAACTCTACCGGCCGTGGGCTGTGGCTGCCGATGGCGCCGGCAATCTGTATATCGCGGACACTTACAACTACGTGATTCGCAAAGTCGCGCCGAATGGAACGATCACCACGGTGGTGGGCACAGGGGCTTACGGCTATACGGGCAATGGAGGCCCGGCCACCAGCGCCACCCTCGACCTCTGTTACGGTCTGACCGTAGACGCCGCCGGCAACCTCTACATTGCCGATACAGGCAACAACGCGATTCGCAAGGTGACGACGAGCGGGACGATCACGACCGTCGCCGGAGACAGCATCGCAAACTACGGGGGCGACGGAGGTCAGGCCACCCTGGCCCAGCTTGACGGGCCGGGGGGAGTAGCGGTGGATACCGCCGGAAACCTCTACATTGCAGACACTAACAACAACGCGGTTCGCAAGGTGGCTGCGAACGGCATTATTACCACGATCGCGGGCGACGGCTACGGCAACGCAGGGTACTCTGGCGACGGGGGGCCTGCCAACCTGGCCGAGCTTAATGCACCGGTCGCGGTGGCGGTAGATACCTCAGGCGATCTTTTCATTGCGGACGCTTACAACTACGCGGTTCGCAAGGTCGCCTCGAACGGAACGATCACCACGGTAGCGGGTATCCCGACCATTGCCGGCTACACGGGCGATGGAGGCTCGGCGACCAGCGCGACCCTAAACCTGTTTTATGGCTTGGCCGTGGATGGCGCCGGCAACCTCTACATTGGAGACACCGACAACAACGTGGTCCGCAAGGTGACGAACGGAATCATCACCACCGTGGCGGGCTCGGGTGCGGCTGGCTACGCGGATGACGGCGGGGCGGCGACCCGAGCCGAGGTCGAGCTCCCGGCGGGCCTGGCCGTGGACGCCGCCGGCAACGTCTACGCCGCCGAGTACTTGAATGACGCGATCCGGATGCTCGTGCCCGAGGGAACTCACGCGCTGCTGAGCGTCACCAGCGCGGTCACGGGTGGGTTCGGAGCCGCCGGGGCGGTCGGAACGTACTCTGTGGTGGTGAGCAACGCAGCCGGGGCCGGGGCAACGTCCGGCACGGTCACCGTCACCGAGACGATGCCGGCCGGTCTGGCGCTGGTCTCGATGGCGGGTACGGGTTGGAGTTGCTTGGGTAGCTCGTGCTCCCGCGGCGATGCCCTGGCCGCTGGCTCCAGCTATCCGGCCATCACGGTGACGGTCAACGTGTTGGCGGGTGCGCCCTCGGTGGTGTTGAATCAGGTGGCGGTATCGGGAGGCGGCTCGCCGGCGTCCAGCGCCGGCGATGTGACGTTGATCGGGGCGTTGGCGCTGGCGGCGCCCGTGCTGGTTTCTCCGGCCAACGGAGCGACTGGCGTGAACGCGCCCATGCTGACCTGGGACGCGGCGAGCGGGGCTACGTCCTACGACGTCTACCTCGGCACGCTGTTGGCGCCGCCGCTGGTAGGGAACACGACGGCGACCGGCTACTCTCCGGGAGCGCTGACCGGAGGCACGACGTACTACTGGCAGATCGTGGCGCGCAATTCCGCCGGCTCGGCGGGTTCCCCGACGTGGTCCTTCACGACCTCCGGCACTCCGGTGACTGGCCTGGAATTCGTTCCGGTGACGCCGTGCCGCGTGGCGGACACGCGGAACGCGGCGGGCCCGTTCGGAGGGCCGACGCCGGCGGCTGACTCTACGCGTTCCTTCGCCATCCCGCAAAGCGCTTGCCAGATTCCGGCCACGGCTCAGGCGTACTCCCTGAACGTGACGGTGGTGCCCGAAGGGCCCCTCGGCTACCTGTCCTTGTGGCCTACCGGGCAGACTCAGCCGTTCGTCTCCACGTTGAACTCCTCGGGCGGCATCGTGGTGGCAAATGCGGCCATCGTGCCGGCCGGTACGGGCGGAGCGGTGAGCGTCTTCGTCACCGATGCGACCGATGTCATCCTGGACATCAACGGCTACTTTGCAACAGCCACCGGCGCCAGCTCGTATTCGTTCTACGCGGCCACGCCGTGCCGCATCGCCGATACGCGAAACGCGACCGGCCAGTTTGGGGGGCCTTCCATGACGGCCGGCCAGATCAGGGATTTTCCCATTCCCTTGGGTCCGTGCAGCTATCCGGCTGCGGTGCAAGCGTACTCGCTGAATGTGACGGTGGCTCCGCAGGGCCCTCTCGGATATCTGACGACATGGCCCACGGGACAGCCGCAGCCGAATGTTTCCACGCTGAACTCCGATACGGGCAAGATCGTGGCGAATGCCGCGCTGGTACCGGCAGGGACCAACGAATCGATCTCGGTGTACGTCACCGACCCGACGGATGTGATTCTGGACGGCAACGGGTACTTCGCGGCGCCGGGGAGCTTGGGTGCGCTGACGTTCTACCCGGTGACCCCGTGCCGGGTGGCGGATACGCGCGGAGCCGCCGGGCCTTTCGGCGGCCCGACCATGGGGGCGGGAACGATGCGCTCGTTTACGATTCCGGCGAGCGGCTGCTCGATCCCCGCCACGGCGGCGGCATATTCGCTGAATGTCACGGTGGTGCCGGATGGAGTGCTATTCTATCTGACTACGTGGCCAACGGGATCGACGCAGCCGCTGGTTTCGACTTTGAACTCGTTTGACGGCAGCGTGGTGGCGAACGCGGCGATTGTGCCGGCGGGTGCGGGCGGCGCCATCAGCGTGTTCGTGACGAACCAGACGGACGTGATTCTGGACATCAACGGGTACTTTGCGCCGTAGAGTGCATGGTTGCAGCAGTCAGAGAACTGCGCGGGCTGCGCCCGTCCCGTCGTTCAGACAATAGGACGAAGTTGTCTATAGTTTTGCATTCCAGCGACACGCCTTGCGACTACAATCATGTTGAGTCGAGCGGAAAGAGAGAAGGTGAGGCGTGAGGAAGAGCGTTTCGGTTGCGGCGGGACTGTTGCTGGTTGGCGGGACGATCTGGGCGCAGCAGTACTTGATCACGACGGTGGCGGGCGGCGGAATCCCGCCCACGCCCGCGGCGGCGCTGAGCGTGGGGTTGGGGGGGCCGCGGGCGGCGGCGGTGGACATCCTCGGTAACGTGTATTTTAGCGACAGCAACTTCGTGTTCAAGATCGACCGCTCGGGAATCCTGACGCGTGTGGCGGGGAATGGGATTGCGGGCTACTCGGGCGATGGAGGCCCGGCCACTCGGGCCCAACTTAGCGGTGCTTGGAGCGTTGCGGCGGACGCGTCCGGCAGCGTCTATATCGCCGACGCGGGCAACAGCCGAGTCCGCAAGGTGACGCCGGATGGCACGATCACGACGGTGGCCGGCGATGGGACGTATGGTTACTCGGGCGACGGAGGCCCGGCCACTCGGGCCCAGCTCGAGTCGCCCACAGGCGTAGGTATGGACGCCGCCGGCGACGTCTACATCGCAGATAGCGGCAATAATTCGCTTCGCCGGATGACGCCAGACGGCACCATCAGGACGGTGGCCGTTGGATCGGGCTGGGGCGTGGCGGTGGACGCCGCCGGCAACGTCTACGGCGCGGCCCCGGTGGCTAACGTGGTCTACAAGATTGCGCCGGACGGCACGGTGATTGTGGCGGCCGGCGTTTACACCGCCGGTTATTCCGGCGACGGAGGTCCGGCCACGAGCGCCCAACTCAACGATCCTTGGGGCGCTGCCGTGGACGCCTCCGGGAACCTCTACATTGCGGACACGGGCAACTACCGAGTGCGCAAGGTGGCGGTCGACGGCACAATCACGACGGTGGCCGGGAACGGCGCGTCCGGCTTCTCGGGCGACGGGGGCCCGGCCACAAGCGCCGCGTTGGACCCAGTGGGTGTAGCGGTAGATAGTACCGGCAGCCTCTACATTGCGGACAGCGGCAACGGCAGGGTGCGCAAGGTAGCGCCGGACGGCACGATCACAACGGTGGCCGGCGGCGCCGCCGGTGATTCCGGCGATGGAGGTCCGGCTACAATCGCCCGACTCGCAGCGCCACGGGGGCTGACAGTGGATGCCTCCGGCAATATCTATTTCGCCGAGTACGGCAGCAGCCGAATTCGCAGGGTGGCGGCAGATGGCACAATCACGACGGCGGCCGGCAATGGCATTGGGGGCTACGCGGGCGATGGCCGCCCAGCCACCGGCGCTCAGGTAGCCTCGCCTCGGGGCGTGGCGTTGGACTCCCAGGGCAACCTGTACATTGCGGACACAGGCAATCAGAAGGTGCGCAAGGTGGCGGCGGATGGCACAATCACGACGGTAGCATCCGTCGGCAGCCCAGACGGCGTGGCGGTGGACGCCGCAGGGGATCTCTATATCGCCGACACGAGCAGCTACGCGGTCCGCAAGATGGCGCCGGACGGAACCATCACGACGCTGGCCCAGGGCAGCGCTGACAGCGAAGGCGCCAGCGACCTGGTCCCCATGAGTGTGGGGGTGGATACTGGCGGCAACGTCTATATTGCGGATGATGGCCCATACTGGGTGATCGTCCGTCCTGGCTCTTACCTGAATCACGTTGGGTGGAACGCCAGGATTCGCAAGCTGGCCCCGGATGGCACGATCACCACGGTGGCTGGCGACGGTTTCCCCGGGTACTCGGGCGACGGAGGCCCCGCAACCCAGGCCGCGCTCAACTTCCCGAACGCCGTGGCGCTGGATGCCGCAGGCAGTCTCTACATCGGCGAAGGCAACTTCGATTCCGATTCCACCGGCATAGAGGTGCCCGGAAACGAGTACTACGGGAACGAGGTGGTCCGCAAGGTGGACGCCCGCGGCACGATTACGACAGTGGCCGGGAACGGGACCAGCGGCTATTCGGGTGACGGAGGCCCAGCCACCGGCGCCCAACTCAACAATCCCTCGGGCGTGGCGGTGGACGCCGCGGGCAACGTCTACATCGGCGACACGGACAACAACGCGGTCCGGCTGCTGGTACCCGCGGGAACCCGTCCGCTGTTGAGCGTTGCCAGCACACACTCGGGCTATTTCGCGCCGGGGCAGGCGGGGGCAGCCTATATGGTGGTGGTGAGCAATGCCGCCGGAGCCGGGCCAACCACCGGCGCTGTCACGGTGAAGGAGCTTGTTTCAGCCGGTCTGACGCTGGTGTCCGTGTCGGGCCCGGGCTGGAGCTGCTCGAACAACACCTGCACACGCGGTGACGTACTCAGTCCCGGATCGAGCTATCCGGCCATCACCGCGACGGTGAACGTCGCGGCGGACGCGCCTTCGCAGGTGACAAACCAAGTAGCGGTGTCGGGCGGCGCGGCCGTGGTTCTCTCGCCGCCCCAGGCGCCGGTCCTCATTTCGCCGGCGAGTGGGGTGACCGGGATCTTGCTGACACCCGTCTTGAGTTGGGGTTCATCTTTCGGTGCGGTTTCCTACGATGTCTACTTCGGCACCTCATCCTCGCCCCCCTTGGTGGCCGACGCAGCAGGGACCAGCTTCGCCCCGGGGATGCTGACCCCGGACGCCACGTACTACTGGCGGATCGTGGCTCAGAACTCTTCCGGCTCCGCCAGCTCCGCCACGGGGTCATTTACGACGGCCGGCGTAGCCGGTCTGCGGTTGGTTCAGGTAACCCCGTGCCGCGTGGCAGACACGCGCGGCCCGGTGGGGTCATTCGGTGGTCCAGGGCTGGGGGGCGGTCTGGTGCGCTCCTTTGTGGTTCCTCAAAGCGGCTGCGGCATTCCCGGCGCCGCTCAAGCCTACTCTCTGAACGTGACGGTAGTGCCGAAAGGTCCGCTCGGCTACCTGACCTTGTGGCCCACCGGCCAGGTGCAGCCTTTCGTCTCCACTTTGAACTCGGGGAACGGCGACGTGGTGGCAAATGCGGCCATCGTGCCGGCCGGCGCGGGCGGAGCGGTGAGCTTCTATGTCACCGATGCGACCGATGTCATCCTGGACATCAACGGCTACTTCGACTCGGGCAGCGGCGCCAACTCGTATTCGTTCTACGCAGCCACACCTTGCCGCGTCGCCGATACCCGGAACGCAACCGGTGAGTTTGGCGGTCCCTCCATGGGAGCGGACCAGACCCGCGATTTTCCGATTCCATCGAGCGTCTGCCAGATTCCGTCCAGTTCGCAGGCGTACTCCTTGAATGTCACGGTGGTGCCCGACCCGGCGGTCGGCTTTCTCGGCTATCTCTCGACCTGGCCGACGGGGCAGGCGCAGCCGCGGGTTTCGACGCTGAATTCGTGGACCGGGAAGGTGGTGGCGAACGCCGCGATCGTGCCAGCGGGGACGAATGGATCGATCTCGGTGTTCGTCACGGACCCGACCGACGTGATCCTGGACACGAACGGGTACTTCGCGGCGCCGGGGAACGCGGGCGCACTGACGTTCTACCCAGTGACGCCGTGCCGGGTTGCCGACACGAGGGGCGCGTCGGGGCCTTTCGGCGGCCCGACCATGGGGGCCGGAACGACGCGCTCGTTTACGATTCCGGCGAGCGGCTGCTCCGTCCCCGCGACGGCGGCGGCGTATTCGCTGAATGTCACGGTGGTACCGGATGGGGTGCTATCCTATCTGACTACGTGGCCAACAGGATCGACGCAGCCGTTCGTTTCGACTTTGAACTCGTTTGACGGCAGCGTGGTGGCGAACGCGGCGATCGTGCCGGCGGGTGCGGGCGGCGCCATCAACGTGTTCGTGACGAACCAGACGGACGTGATTCTGGACATCAACGGGTACTTTGCGCCGTAGAGGCAGGTGCTGGGCAGCCAATCCTGCCGTACCGATCGAGACCGCCGCTTGCGTCTAAAATAGTCTATTTGTGGGTACGAACTGGAGGAAGCGCGTAATGCGAAAGAGCGCATGGGCCGGGGTCGGGTTTCTGCTGGCAGGCGGGACGGTGTGGTCGCAGACGTACGTGATTTCGACGGTGGCGGGGGGCGGGGTGCCGTTTACGCCCGCTCCGGGGGCTAGCGTGGGTCTGGCATCGCCGGTGGGGGTCGCCGCGGACGTCTTCGGCAACGTGTACTTCAGCTCGGGGAACTTGGTGTTCAAGGTTGACGGCTCGGGGAACCTGACGCGCGTGGCGGGCAATGGCAGAGCGGGATATTCCGGCGATTCCGGCCCGGCCACGGCCGCCGAGCTAAACCTCCCGCAGGGCGTGGCGGTGGACGGCAGCGGCACTCTGTACATCGCGGACACGGGAAACAACCTGGTCCGCAAGGTGACGGCGGATGGGGTAATCGCGACCGTGGCCGGCAAAGTTGTGAACGGCAGCCCATCGGCGGGTTATTCGGGCGACGGAGGCCCAGCCACGGCCGCGCAGCTCAACTCCCCGCAAGGGGTGGCGGCCGACGGTTTCGGCAATCTCTTCATCAGCGACTCCAAGAACTCCGTAATCCGAGAAGTGGCGGCCGGCGTCATCGCCACCGTGGCCGGCAACGGGACCAGCGGCTTTTCCGGGGACGGGGGCCCCCCGACCAGCGCCCAGCTCAACAACCCCGCCGGCATCGCGGTGGATGCGGCCGGCCGGCTCTACATCGCGGACTCCGGCAACAGCGCGATCCGCTTGGTTCCGATCGCGAACAGCAGGGTGTCGGTCGGCAACATCACGACCGTGGCCGGCGTGGGCGGCGTGCCCGGCTATTTTGGCGACGGACAGCGGGCCACGATCGCCCAGCTCAATGCGCCTTCCGGCGTGGCGGTCGATCTTGCCGGCAACCTCTACATCTCCGATACCGGCAACAACGCGATCCGAAAAGTGGGGTCGGACGGCACCATAGAGACTGTCGCCGGGAACGGCATAGCCGGCTTTAAGGGCGACGGTGGTCCGGCTGCGAACGCGCAGCTTTGGAGCCCCTGGGGCCTGGCGACGGATACAACTGGCGACGTTTTCATCGCGGACCATTACAATTACAGGCTCCGTGAGATCGCGGCCGACGGGACGATCAGTACGCTGGCCGGCAATGGCGCCGACGACTACCGCGGCGATGGCGGTCCGGCCACAAGCTCTCAGCTCGTGCTGCCAAAAGCCGTCGCGGTGGACACCTCCGGCAACCTCTACATCGCGGACACCTTCGGGAACACTGTGCGCGAGGTGACGCCGAACGGAACGATCAAGACGGTGGCCGGCACTGGCCTGAGCGGCTACGCGGGCGATAACGGGCTGGCCACGGCCGCCCTGCTCAAGTTGCCGCAAGGCGTGGTGGTGGATTCCTCGGGCAATGTCTACATTGCGGACACCGGCAACCAGGTGGTGCGCGAGGTGACGATCGCGACCGGCGACATCGCGACGTTCGCGGGCAACGGCACGCTGAGCTATTCGGGCGACGGGGGAGCCCCTACCAGCGCCGAGCTCGCCTCGCCTTGCGGTCTGGCGCTCGATTCCGCGGGGAATCTCTACATCGCGGACTTGGCCAACAACGTGATCCGCGAGGTGTCCCAAGCCATCATCGCGACCGTGGCCGGAGCATACAACGCCGGGTATTATGGCGATGGAAGCGTGGCCACAAGCGCTCTGCTCAACAGCCCGACCGGTGAGGCCGTGGATGCCGCCGGCAACCTCTACATCGCGGATTCCTACAATCACGTCATCCGCAAGGTGGACTCCAGCGGCAACATCTCGACGGTGGCAGGCAATAATACCGCCGGCTATTCCGGGGACGGCGCCGCTGCCACCAGCGCCCAACTCTTTCTGCCGACGGGGGTGGCGGTGGACTCCTCCGGCAACCTGTTCATTGCGGACAGCGGGAACAATGTGATCCGCGAGGTGAACGTCGCCGCCGGCACCATCACTACTGTGGGCGGCAACCACGCTGCCGGCGCCGGCTATTCGGGCGACGGAGGCGCGGCCACCAGCGCTCAGCTCAACGGACCTACCGGCGTGGCTGTGGACTCGGCGGGCAACGTGTACGTCGCCGACGCCAATAACAACGTGATCCGGCTTCTGTCGCCGGCATCCCACGCGGCATTGGGCGTGACCGTCACGCACTCTGGCTTCTTCCAGCCGGGTCAAACCAACGCGACTTACACGGTGACAGTGGGCAACGCTACGGGAGCCGGGACGACCAGCGGAACGGTGACCGTGACCGCCAATCTCTCGACGGGACTGACCCTGGGTTCGATGTCCGGCGCGGGTTGGAGCTGCTCCGGCAACGCCTGCACGCGCAGCGATGCGCTGGCCGCCGGTTCGAACTATGCGACGATCACCGTGACGGTGACCGTCGCGGCGGGCGCCGCCTCGCCCGCGGGGATTCAGGTCGCGGTGTCGGGCGGCGGCTCGGCCGGAGCCAGCGGCAGCGACGCGGCGGCCATCCTGGGCATGCCTTCGGCGCCGGTGGCGGTTGCCCCGGCCAACGGAGTAGGCGGCGTTTCTACGGCGCCGGTGCTAAGCTGGGGATCGAGCGGGGCCACTTCGTACGAGGTGTACTTCGGCACGTCGCCCACGCCGCCGCTGATCGAGACCACGGCCGCGACCAGCTACTCGCCGGGACTGCTGAGCGGCGGAACCACCTACTACTGGGAGATCGCGGCCCAGAATTCCCTCGGCACTGCCAGTTCTCCGGTATGGTCCTTCACCACCGGGTTCTCGGTGGGCGGATTGCAGTTCGTTCCCGTGACCCCGTGCCGCGTGGCGGACACGCGAGCCGCGGCCGGACCCTTCGGCGGTCCGACGCTGGCGGGCGGCTCGACGCGCTCGTTTGCGATTCCGCAGGGCGTCTGCGGCATTCCGAGCACGGCGCAGGCCTACTCGCTGAATGTGACCGCGGTGCCCGCGGGGCCGCTGCCCTACCTGACCCTGTGGCCCACGGGCCTGGAGCAGCCGGTCGTCTCGACGTTGAACTCTACGGACGGCAGCCTGGCAGCGAACGCGGCCATCGTGCCGGCCGGCTCGGGCGGAGCGGTGAGCGTGTTCGTCGCCGGCCAGTCGGATGTGATCCTGGACATCGACGGCTACTTCACTGCCGGCGGCGGATCTTCGTTCTACACGGTGACGCCTTGCCGCGTCGCCGATACCCGCCTCCCGGCCGGCCCGTTGGGCGGCCCCTCGATCCTCGCCGGCCAGAGCCGCGACTTCCCGATTCGGTCGGGCCCGTGCGGGTTCCCGGCCGGCGCCGACCCCGGCGCTTATTCGCTGAACGTGACCGCGGTTCCGGATCTCGACTTTCTCGGTTATCTCACGACCTGGGCGACCGGGCAGCCGCAGCCCTTGGTATCGACGCTGAATTCGTGGACCGGCACGGTGGTGGCGAATGCCGCGATCGTTCCGGCCGGAAGCAACGGATCGATCTCGGTGTACGTCACGGATCCGGCGGACGTGATTCTGGACCTGAACGGTTACTTCGGACAGCCGGGGAGCGAGGGCGCGCTTTCGTTCTACCCATTAGCGCCCTGCCGCGCAGTGGACACGCGCTCGGGGCCGATTCTGGGGGCCGGAACGACGAACACGTTCGCGCTCCCGGCGAGCGGCTGCCACGTGCCGGCGGCGGCCGCGGCCTATGCGTTGAACGTCACCGTGGTGCCTCAGGGCGCGCTGTCCTATCTCACCCTGTGGCCGGCGGGATCGGCTCAGCCCTTGGTATCCACCTTGAACGCGTTGAACGGGAACGTGACGGCAAACGCGGCAATCGTGCCGGCGGGCACGGGCGGTGCGATCAGCGTTTATGTGACGGACCCGACGCACGTCATCATCGACATCAACGGGTACTTCGCGCCGTAGGGAAGCGGTCTGCGGGGCGGCCGGTTGACATCGGCGCCGGATTGCGGTATCCCGATATCTCAAACCCGCGTTCGAGCGCGGGCCGCGTCCGATGAGCGTCGAGGTAGCAGCGCCAGCGACAGCCCGCCTGGAATTGCCGGGCGCCGCTCGCGAAGTCAATCCCTGGGCCATCGCCCTGACGGTGATGCTGGCCACCTTCATGGAGGTGCTGGACACCAGCGTCGCCAACGTGGCCCTGCCTCACATTGCCGGCAACCTGGCATCGACGGTCGACGAGAGCACCTGGGTCCTCACTTCCTACCTGGTTTCGAACGCGATCGTGCTGCCGCTGGCGGGCTGGTTTTCGACGCTGTTCGGCCGCAAGCGTTTCTACATGATCTGCGTGGGGCTGTTTACCGTCAGCTCCTTCCTGTGCGGACTCGCGCCGAGTCTGGGCCTGCTGGTGGTGTTCCGCACGCTGCAGGGGATCGGCGGCGGCGCGATGCAGCCCATCTCGCAGGCCATCCTGGTGGAGAGTTTCCCCAGGCACAAACAGGGCATGGCGATGGCCGTGTACGGGATGGGCGTCGTGACGGCCCCGATTATCGGGCCGACGCTGGGCGGCTGGCTCACCGACAACTACAGTTGGCGTTGGATCTTCCTGATCAACATCCCGGTGGGCCTGGTGTCGCTCCTGCTCAGTGGCCTGCTGCTCCGCGATCCGCCCTACCTGGAGCGCAAGAACCTGCGCAATCTGCGGATCGACTACATGGGCCTCGGTCTGATTGCGGTCGGGCTCGGCTTTCTCGAGGTCATGCTGGACCATGGCCAGCGGGACGACTGGTTCGCGTCGCATCTGATCGTGGCCTCGGCGGTGATCGCCTGCGTCTGCCTGGTGGGCGCGTTCATCTGGGAGTGGCGGGACGGCGATCCGGTGGTGAGCGTGAAGCTGCTCCGGGACCGCAATTTCTTCATTGCCACCTCGGCCATGTTCCTGCTCGGATTCGTCCTTTACGGAAGCACCATGCTGCTGCCGGTCCTCTTGCAGACGCTGCTAGGCTATACGGCGTTGATGAGCGGGCTGGCGATGTCTCCCGCGGGGCTGTCGAACCTCGTGCTGCTGCCGATTGTCGGCAAATTGATTCCGAAGGTGCAGGCGCGCTGGCTGGTCATTTTCGGTTTGGTGGTCTCCGCCGCGGGCCTGTTCCAGATGGCCGGCTTCAACACGCAAATCGATTTCCGCACGGCGATGATAGCGCGCCTGGTGCAGAGCGCCGGGCTGTCGTTCCTGTTCGTGCCCCTCAACACCATCGCCTTCTCGTACATCCCGAGGGAGAGGGTCAACCGCGCCACCGGGATGATCAACCTGGCGCGGAACGTCGGGGGCAGTTGCGGCATCGCCATGGTGACCACGATGCTGGCGCGCCGCGCGCAGTTCCACCAGAATATCCTGGTGAGCCATCTCACGCCGTACGACTTCGCTTACCGTGAAATGTTGAGCCGCGCAGGCCGGATGACGATGGGCCACGGCACGGCTGCGGCGCTGGCGCAGCACCAGGCGCAAGCAATGCTCTACGGTCTGGTGCAACGCGAGTCGGCGATGATGGCCTTTATCGACAACTTCTGGCTGCTGGGTGTCATGTTCCTGGCGCTGATTCCGGTGATGTTGCTGGTGAAGAGCACTACGCGCCTGGGGGCGCCGCGGCGTTGAAGTCTTTGCGGACTCGGGTTGTGCCTCACTCTACTGCGCGGGCGCGCCGAATCTGACGTTGATATAGGCGTCGCGCTGAGCGTCCCCGGCCGAGCCGAAATTGTGCTTCTTCACGAGGTCCAGCGCCGGCTGCGCGAGCGCAGGGTCCGCGGCCGCCGAAACCTCCTCTTCAATCACCTTGCCCGATGGGTCGATGATCGCGTGAACGATGACCGGACGGACCGCGCCTCCGCCGGCGAAGTCGGGAACGTCCATCGAGAACCGGATGGCGCTCGAAAGGACGACGGCCGGTTTGCCTGCGGTCATCTCTTGAGTCACGGTCAACAGCCCCGGATCGACCGCGCCCGCCTCCGCGATGCCGACCTGGGCTTCGAGGGCGTTGGTTCCTCCGACGGTTACCGTAATCCGATCGGGTATGAGCCTGCCATGAAACTGGAGATTCCGGCCGTAGTCATAGACCGCATAGGTTCCGGGCGCGATCGAGTAGATCCGCAAGAGGCCGGAGGCGTTGTCGACGCAGTATTCAGTCTCCTCCCACAGCCGAGTGTCCGCGATCGCGCCGCCCATTTGGGAAGTGAGCACGCAGGTTCCCGGCTGGCCATTCAACTCGACGGCGGCGGTGCGGATGGCGGCATTGGACGGCGCCGTTCGCCCGGCTGCCCAGAAGATCGCATCCCGCAGCATCTGGATCCGCATCGGGACTGCGGCGACATGACTCTCGTCGGCGAGCTGCCCTTCCGACCCGACCCGCACGATGGAGAAGCCGCCGAGGCTTGCGGTCCAGCGCCAGCTCCGGCCGGATAGCCAGGTCTCGGTGAGCTCGCCCGACCCGGTGTAGGCCGCATCGCCGCCGGCGAGAAACGAGGCCTTGAGGCTGTATCCGCGCATCGGCAGGAGATGCATTTTGGCGTTCTGCGTGGCGCGCTCCAAAAGTGCAATGACGGCAGCTCGGTCGGCGGCGGTTTCGACGACCCGAATCGGGCGGCTTACCGGCTCGCGCGGGTCCGGCGGAACGGGCACGGAATCCACCGCGCCGGTCTCGGCGTCGATTCGGCGCGGCAGCGGCGTCGGGGTTTGATTGGCGGCGATCATTGACTCGCCCGCGGTTGTGGGCGCGGATTGCTCTTGCACAGCCGCCTCGACGCGCGGTGACCCGACGAGCGGAAACGCAAGGAACGCAAACCAGCCGGCGAAGGCGAGGATCGGGGCGATCGAGCAGTACGAAAACAGAAGGCGGAGCCTGGACATCGGAACCTCCTTGATGAGGGCGCGCATGCGATGGGTCAAATGACGGCGTCGGAGAAACAACGGCGCCGGCGCGAGATCGGAGACGGGACCGCCGCGGGCGATCGCCAGCAGAGCGTCGATGTAGGATTCCTTCGCGGCGGTCAATCGAACGGTTTCCGCGTCGACCACCTGCTCTCGCATCAGCCCCGTGCGCGCCAGCAGCAACCAGATGGCGGGGTTGAACCAGAGCAGAGCGGCGGCGATCTGTTCGAGGATGCTGATCGCCCAATCGTGACGGCGGACGTGGATCAGTTCATGGCAGGCGATGCCGCATTGGGCCTCGTCACCGAGCGCCAGGAACGACTCCGGTAGCAGAACAACGGGCGCCAGCCAACCCAGCGTCGCGGGGCCGGGGGCGTCCGCCGAAATGCAGAACAGGGCGTCGGCATGCGTGATCGCGGAAGCGGCGCGTACGGACTCAGGGATCGGATAGAGCGGCATTGCCGCGATGCGGTACTGTCGTATTCTCCAGATGCCTGCCAACAGCCAGCAGAGCCTTCCCGTGGCGCCGGCGGCCAGTCCCCATAAGACGACCCGGGTCCACGGCAGTTGCGCTCTGGCGGGAGATCGCGGAGTTTGCGTTAGGCGAGGCGGTGGCGTAACCGAACCAGGCAACTGAGCTTCGGTCCGGATCGAGTTTTCGATGGCAGGCGCGGTTCCGGCGCTCGGCTCGCCCTCCTGCGCGGTGGCGCTCGTGACGATCGGATGGCGCCACGGCTCGATGAGCGGAAGCAGAAGGCAAGCCAAGAGCAGCGCACGGTAATAGGCGAGCTGCGTTCGGGGATGCCGGAGGCGAAACAGCAAAGGCAGGAGCGATCCGAGGGCGGCGATGAGGAAGGTCTGCACCGTCCACGACCACAGATTCCTGCCGAGTAGCTCCGCCATTCCTATTCCTTCCGTTGCTTTCGCAGCAGATCGTCGATGTCCTTGATCTCCTCCGGACCGATCTGCCGGTCTCGCATCAGGTGCACCAATAGCGGCTGGGCGGAGCCGTTGAAAACGCGATCGACGAACTCCTTCACCATGCGATTCTTCACTTGGGCCTCGGGTTGAGAGGAGCGGTAGACGTAGGCCCGCTCGCCTCGCTCCTTCTTCAGGTGGCCTTTGTGTTCGAGAATGCCCATCATCGTCAAGACGGTGGTGTAAGCGATCTTGCGCTGCTTAAGGAGGTCGTTGTAGACCTCCCTGACGGTCGCCTGGCCGCGCTGCCAGATCACTTTCAGGATCTCGAGCTCCAGGCCCGTCGGAACTGGTCGCGGAAGTTTCATGCCACTGACTAATAACTTAGTCAATAGTGCGACGATTGTCAAGAGGAAAAGCGATGGTCGATCCGACAGCGGCGACCTGGCCCGATCAGAACCCCGTAGCCTCGGTGAAGTTGAAGTCCCGCACCCGCATGGCCGGCGCGACCATGTCGAAGGACTCCTCGCCGCTTACCCGTTCGGCGGGCGACATGGCATCCACCTTGTTGAGGAGCTCGATGAGGCTCTCGTTGAAGCGGAAATTCCTCACACCGCAGACGATGCGCCCGCCCTCCACCAGGAACGTGCCGTCGCGCGTCATTCCGGTCATGATCTTCTGGTAGGGATCGACCTCGCGGATATACCAAAAGCGCGTGACCAGGATGCCGCGTTCGGTGGAGGCGACGATGTCTTCGAGGCGCTGGCTGCCGCCTTCGATGACGATATTGAGTGGCGCTTCGCCCTCTTCATTGGGAACGGCAAATCCGTGCCCGGTGGGCTGGACTCCGTCGCGCGCGGCCGCCTGGCGCGAGCGGGCCAGCTCACGCACCACGCCGTTCTCGACCAGCGCGAGTCGCCTCCGGGGCACTCCCTCGCCATCGAACGGCGCGCCGGACTGGAGCGGATGATGGACGTCGTCGGCGATGCGGATGCCATCGCCGAACAGCTTCGCGCCGAGCCGCCCGGTGAGGAAGCTACGCTGATCGCGCACCGCGGTGACGCTGAAGTCGAAGCACATCTGGCCCACCAGGTCGCCCACCGCGGCGGGCTCGAGAATCACGGTGTAGCGGCCGGGCGGAAGCTCGCGCGGGTGGGCGGCAATTGCGGCCTTCTGCGCGGCGTGGCGAGCGAGCACTAACGGGTCGAAGTCGCCGCAATCGGGCGCGCTGGCCTTGGCCCAGCCCGAGCTGTCCGGGCCCATGGCCGTGATCGAGAACTGAGCGCCCGTGTCGAAGTAGTAGCCGAAAAGACCGCGCGATGAAAGAATCGCCTCGACGGACTGGCCGGTGGAGAAGATGCCCGCCGCGGTTCCCGATGCGCTCTCGACGATGCGGATGGCCTCGGCGACGGTCGAGGCGCGCTGCTGCGGCGTCACGGCGGCGGTCGACGGGTAGAAGCGGTTCACCTCATCGATCTGGGACGGCTCGGCTAGCGGCAACAGCTCCGGGTCCGGCGACTGGGCGCGGGTGATCTCGAGCGCCTGGGCCACGGTGGCGCGGATGGAGTCCTCGTCGAAGCGGTTGGTCGTGGCGCGTGCGGTGCGTTGGCCGAGCAGGGTCCGGATGGAGGCGAACCGCCGCTCCTCGGCGACGTTCTGATGGATGCTGTTGTTGGCGAATCGCGTGAGCGCGAACGAGGCGATCCCGAGCAGGACCTCGACCTCGGCGCCGGCCGCGCGTGCGGCCCCCTCGGCGCGCTCGAAGATCTCGCGGCATTGCGCGCGCGTCAACAGTTCCGATTCCGCCATGCGGTCATCCCCCGTAAGCCGAGCCGATCTTGACGCCCCGGAAGCGGGCCGGGCTCGCGCCGTGGCCGGTGCCCATCACCTGTTCGGGCTGGCCCTTGCCGCAGTTGGGCGTGCCCCACAGGGTCCAATGACGGCGGTCCGCGATCGCCGCGCAGGAGTTCCAGAACTCCGGGGTGACGCCGCTGTAGCTGGGGTTCTTCAACATGCGCGCGCGCTTCCCGCCGCGAATCTCCCAGCCGATCTCGCATCCGAACTGGAAGTTCAGCCGCCGGTCGTCGATGGACCAACTGCGGTTGGTCTCCATGTAAATCGCGTCGCCGTCGAAGACCGCTTCGAGCGGCTGCTCGCCCGCGAGCAGGCTGACGTTGGTCATGCGGATGAGCGGGATTCGCGCCCAGCCGTCGGCGCGCATAGCGCCGTTCGAGCGCGGCTGGCCGATGGCGGCGGCCGTCTCGCGCGACGTGAGGTAGCCGGTGAACAGGCCGTCTCGGATGATGGGAGAGCATTGCGCCGGCACGCCCTCGTCGTCGAATGCGAACGTGCCCAGGCCCGGACCGTGTTCGACCCGCGCGTCCGCCACCACGTTGACGATCGGCGAGCCGTAGCGCAGCGAGCGCAGCTTCTCGAGCGTCAGAAAGCTCATGCCCGCGTAGTTGGCTTCCGAGCCGAGCACGCGGTCCAGTTCGATCGGGTGCCCGATGGACTCGTGGATCTGCAGGCCGAGCTGCGAGCTGTCGAGAATCAGGTCGAACTCGCCTTCGGGGCACTGCGTCGCCGAGTGCAGCGCGACGGCCTCTTCGGCCACACGGGGCGCGTTCCCGAGCAGGTCCAGATCCGCGATCAGCTCGTAGCCTTTGAGCTGGTGCTGGCCGCCGAACGAATTGGGGTAGGAGCGCTTCTGAATCTCGTCGTCTTTGTAGCTGTGGGCGGCGAAGCCCGCGCCGCTGGTGGTGCGCGTCTGGTCGATGCGGCTTCCGAGCGAGGAGGCGAAGACCTGCCGCTCGCGCGTGAAAACCAGCGACGCCTCGGCCAGCGTCACGCCCGGGTTCTTCCGCAACTCGGCGTCGATGGCCAGCAGCAGACCGAGGTTCTCCTCCACCGAGACCGAAAACGGATCGATGGCGCAGGGGGACACCCAGACCGCTTCGTACCTCTGCTCGGGCGCCAGCTCCACGTCCTTCTTCTTGGCCAGCGCGCTGGCGCGGGCGATCTCGATGGCTTGCGCGGCGGCTCGCTCGATCCCCCGGCGCGAAAGGTCGTCGGTGGCGGCGAATCCCCAGCAGCCGCCCGCCAGCACGCGGATGCCGGCGCCGGTGGACTCGCTCGCGGAAACCGTCCCCATCTTCCCGTTCTTGGTGGAAACGTGACGGTCGCGATGCTCGACGACGCGGACGTCGGCATACGAGACGCCCGCCCGGCTGGCGGCGGCGAGGGCCTGCTCGGCGATGTGCTTCATGGTATTGCACCCACAAGTTTACCGGAGGCCGCGAACTGGCAGAGGCGAGGCGCTTTATGTATAATGCCCTCGATCCGGGGATCCGTTCCCGGTCGTGGGCTCTGCGGCCTCAGGAAAGGAAACAGCAGTGAGAACGCCGATGTGCAAATGGACTGGTGTGGCAGCTCTTGCAGCGAGCCTCTTTGGGTGTGGCCGGATGAGTGGACAGATTGACACCAAGACCCTGAAGGACCTCCAGGGCGAATGGGTGGTGACGGAGTGGACGGGGTACAAGCCCCTCGCGCTCTATGACGGGTACATGGCCGTAAGTAAGGACAATGACTATAGAGGAAGCAAGCTCACGGTCAGCGGCGCGAATACGACTTGGCAGTTGAGAATTACTCAGGATATTAAACAACTGCTGCTGGGCCTCTTCTCGGAGAATCCCATTGCCAAGAAGGAGGGAGACGTCCAGTTCTACACCGACAAAGCCAGCATTGTGGCACTTCAGAACGGAAAGCCCGGCAAGTTGCGTTTTGCCGGTTCCCAAGGTGGTACGAGTAAAAAGGGCCCAAGCGAGTATGCGGCAATCTGGACTCTGCAAGATGACCAGCTGACTATTTGCAAGGCTAAGAACCCGGGTGAGGAGTGTTCGAAAACGCTGGAGATTCCCGAAGACGATTTCTTCAACACTCGCGTAGTGCTTCGTCGCGCCGATAAGGGGAAAGGAGCTTGCCACGAGTCCGCTGGGTGCCTGAGCAGGCCCGGTGAGACCCGCCTCCGGCATGTTATACTGAAATATAACTAGGGAGGAACGCCATGCACACGACCAGTCTGCGCAAGGTCGGGGGTTCGGTCATGCTGGCCGTCCCGCCCGCGCTGCTCGATAGCCTGCACTTGCAGCCCGGCGCCAAGGTCGGCATCGCGGTTGAGAGGGGCCGCCTCGTCGTGAGGCCGCACCAGCGGCGCCGGTATACCCTGGACGAGCTGCTCGCCCAATGCGATCCCAAAGCGCCGCGCGCCAAGGGAGAGCAGGAGTGGCTCGATAGTGGGGCCGTGGGCGGCGAGCTCATCTGATGAAGCGTGGCGAAATCTGGCTGGTCGGTCTCGATCCTACGTCGGGACACGAGCAAAAGGGCCGCCGTCCGGTGCTTGTCATCTCGCCGGAGGCCTTCAATCGGATAACCAAACTCCCTGTAGTTCTCCCGATCACGACCGGCGGTGATTTCGCGCGGACGGCAGGTTTCGCCGTGCCGCTGACAGGCGCAGGAACCAAAACGACGGGAGTTGTCCGGTGCGACCAGCCCCGCGCTCTGGATCTCACTGCGCGCGGCGGCAGGAAGCTGGAGAGCATCCCGGATGCGGTCATGGAGGAGGTGCTGGCGAGGCTATCGCCGGTATTTGAGTGAACGGTCCGCACCGAAGGAACTGCTGGCCAAGGTCTTCGCGAACTGTCCAGGGCGATGGCGGACGACTGGCCGCCGTAATAAGACCAGCCGTGCGGCCCGCTTTCCGTGTTATCCTGCCGGACAACCGCACGATGGCGACGACTCACGATCAGACGGCAGGCCCCGGCCTGCTGAAAAGCCTTGGGCTGGTCGACGCGACCGCATTGGTCGTCGGGTCGATGATCGGCTCGGGGATCTTCATCGTCTCGGCCGATATTGCGCGCCAGGTGCAGGCGCCCGGCCTCATGCTCATGACCTGGGTGGTCACGGCCCTGATCACCATGATCGCCGCGCTCAGCTACGGCGAGCTGGCGGCCATGATGCCGCAGGCGGGCGGGCAGTACGTCTATCTGCGCGAGGCTTTCGGACCGCTCAGCGGCTTCCTCTTCGGCTGGACGCTGTTCCTGGTGATCCAGACCGGCACGCTGGCGGCGGTTGCGGTGGCGTTCGCAAAATTCGCCGGCGTGTTCTTCCCTTGGATCTCGGCGCACAACCGCCTGGCGGGCATCGGACCATTCGGCGTCAGCTCGCAGCAACTGGTGGCCATCGCGGTGCTGGTTCTGCTGAGCTGGGTGAACACGCGTGGCGTGCGCACGGGCGCGCGGGTGCAGAACACGTTCACATTCGCCAAGGTGGGCGCGCTTTTGGGCCTGGTGTTTCTCGGACTGGCCGTGGGGAGCCATCCGCGGGCGGTCGCCGAGAACTTTGGCCATTTCTGGGGAAACGCGGATTGGAGTTTCGCCACCATTCGCCTGGTGGGCGTGGCGATGGTGGGCGCGCTGTTCTCCTCCGACGCGTGGAACAACGTCACATTCACCGCCGGCGAGACCCGGAATCCGCGGCGCAACGTGCCGCTGGCGCTGGCGCTGGGCGTCGCCATCGTTTCGATCCTGTACATCGCCTGCAACCTGGTCTACCTCCGCACCCTGCCGCTCGAGGCCATCCAGCACGCCGCCGAAGATCGCGTGGCCACGGCCTCGGCTTCGGCCATCCTCGGTCCGATCGCCGTCCGGGTGATGGCGGCGGCGATCATGGTCTCCACCTTCGGTTGTCTGAACGGCATGATCCTGGCGGGCGCGCGCGTCTATTACGCCATGGCGCTCGACGGCCTGTTCTTCAAGCCGGTGGCGCGCCTTCATCCCACGCGCCACACTCCGGTGGTTTCGCTCACCGTGCAATGCATGTGGGCCTGTGTGCTGACGCTGAGCGGCACTTACAGCAATCTGCTGGACTACGTCATTTTTGCCGTGCTGGTTTTCTACATGCTGACGATTGCGGGCGTGTTCGTGCTGCGCCGCACCCGGCCGGACCTAGAGCGGCCGTACCGGGCGCTAGGATATCCCGTGCTTCCGGCGCTGTATATTCTGGTAGCGGGGGCCATCGAAGTTCTTCTGCTGGTGTACAAGCCGAATTACACCTGGCCGGGACTGATCATTGTGCTGTTGGGAGTGCCGGTCTACTATTGGTGGCGCTGCGGCGCCGCGCGCGAAGGAGCGTGAATTGGCGAATCCACTGTTTGCGAGAAAGCCGCTGGACCGGCTGCTCAGCGAGGCGCAGGCATCCGGCTCCCACAGCCTGAGGCGGACGCTGGGACCGTTTCAGTTGACGGCCCTGGGCGTGGGCGCCATCATCGGCGCCGGCATATTCGTGCTCTCCGGACTGGGGGCGCACTACGCCGGACCGGGGCTCATGCTGTCGTTCGTCATGTCGGGCATGGGATGCGCCTTCGCGGGGCTGTGCTACGCGGAGTTCGCGGCCATGATCCCGCTGGCCGGCAGCGCCTACACGTACGCCTACGCCACGCTGGGCGAGTTGTTCGCGTGGATCATCGGCTGGGACCTGACGCTCGAGTACGCGATGGGCGCCAGCACCGTCTCCTCGGGCTGGTCCAACCACTTCATCGAGCTGTTGGATATGTTCAAGATCAAGATGCCGCTGTGGCTGGCCTACGATCACTGGACGGCGTTGCGGACTGCCGAGAACGTCGTGGCGCGGCAGATGACCCACGCGCTCTATCCCGGCCTGGAGCCGGGCACGCAGCCTTACCTGGCCCGTGTCACCGAGATCCTGGCGGGCAATTCTGCCGAACTGGTGGGCCGCGCGCACAAACTGGTGGGCGCGCCCGTGATCTTCGGCGTCGAGATCGGCTTCAACTTGCCGGCTTTCGTGATCGCACTCGTCATTACGGCGATCCTGGTGATCGGCATTCGGGAGAGCGCGCGGTTCAACGCGACCATCGTGGTCATCAAGGTTTCGGTGGTCCTGTTCGTGATCGCGTTGGGCGTCCGGTACATCAACCCGGGCAACTGGGGACATGGCTGGAGTTCCTTCGCGCCCAATGGCTTTTCGGGCATCGGCGAGGGAGCGGCCTACATCTTTTTCGCCTACATCGGATTCGACGCCGTCTCCACCACCGCGCAGGAAGCCAAGAACCCTCAGCGCGACCTGCCGATCGGGATCATCACCTCGCTGATCGTCTGCACCGTTCTGTACATCCTGGTGGCGGGGGTGCTGACGGGCATGGTGCCCTGGCGGGACGTGAACATCGAAGCGCCCATTGCGCGGGCTTTCATGGACCGCGGGCTAACCGGCGCGTCGCACATCATCACGCTGGGGGCGCTGGCCGGGCTGACTAGCGTGATGCTGGTGATGCTGCTGGGACAGACGCGCGTGCTCTACGCCATGGCCAAGGACGGCCTGCTGCCCGGCAAGTTCTTCGCCGCGGTTCACCCCAAGTTCCGCACGCCCTGGAAGAACACCATGCTGGTGGGCCTGCTGGCCGCCATCGTCGGCAGCGTGACGCCGATCGACGACATCGGGAAGATGGTGAACATCGGAACGCTGCTGGCGTTCGTGATCGTCTGCATCGCGGTGATGGTGCTGCGGCGCTCCAATCCCGGGCAACACCGGCCGTTCCGCACGCCCTGGGTGCCCGTGGTGCCGATCCTGGGCATCGCCTTCAACGGGTACATGATGTACAAGCTGGGCTGGATCAACTGGGCGCGCCTGATCGTCTGGCTGATTATCGGGCTGGTGGTCTACTTCACCTACAGCCGCCACCACAGCCTGGTCGCCCATCCGGAGACGGAACCTGCTCCGACGGCGGAAACGAACCGACAATCAGCATCCACGTGACCGGGAAAACGTAGGTAATCCTGGATATCAAGGGATGTTTTGCGTCGTACCGCAAGACGGGTGAAACCTAACTCATGGTTGCCGCGTCGCTACTCCGGCATCCTTTTTCGAAATTAAACCAGATGGACACCCGCTTGCCGGCGGCACGGTTTGGGCGCAGCAGTATCTGATCACGACGGTGGCGGGGGGCGGGTTGTTTCCCACGGACGTGCCGGCCCTGAGCGTCTCGTTTCCTGCTCCGCAGGCGGTCGCGGCGGACGCGCGCGGGAACATCTATTTCAGCGCGGGCAACTGTGTCTTCAAGGTTGACGCCGCGGGAGTTCTCACGCGCGCGGCAGGCTCGGCACTGTCCGCCGGCTACTCGGGCGACGGAGGCCCGGCCACCAGCGCCTTACTCAATCAGCCCACGGGCGTGGCGGTGGATACCTCTGGTAACCTCTACATCGCGGACACGTGGAACTTCGCGATCCGCAAGGTGGCGGCCAGCGGAACCATCAGCACCGTGGCGGGCAGCGGACCGGGCAACGGAACCCGGGGCTATTCCGGCGACGGAGGCCCAGCCACCAGCGCCCAACTCGGACAGCCCACGGGCGTAGCGGTGGATGTTGCAGGCAACCTCTATATCGTGGACACGTTCAACTCCGTGATCCGCAAGGTTGCGGCCGATGGCACGATCACGACGGCGGCGGGGAACGGCGCCTATGGTTATTCGGGCGACGGAGGCCCGGCCACCAGCGCCCAACTCAGTGCTCCTGAGGGCATAGCGGTGGACGCTGCCGGCAACTTTTACATCGCGGACACTTACAACTGCGCAATCCGCAAAGTGGCGGCCGATGGCGGGATCACGACCGTGGCAGGCAACGGAACCCGGGGCTATTCCGGCGACGGCGGCCCGGCCACAAGCGCCCAACTGAATTATCCCTATGGCGTGGCCGTGGATGCTGTTGGCAGCCTCTACATCGCGGACACGTGGAACTTCGCGATCCGCAAGGTGGCGGCCGATGGCACGATCACGACCGCGGTAGGCAACGGAACCCAAGGCTATTCGGGCGACGGCGGCCCGGCCACCGGCGCCCAACTCGGTCCTCCTCAGGGCGTAGCGGTGGATGCTGCCGGAACTCTCTATATCGCGGACATCTTCAACTACGTGATCCGTAAGGTGGCGGCCAATGGCACCATCACGACGGTGGCGGGCGCTGGCATCGTATTCGACGGCGGCTTCTACTACTACTTGGGTGACGGAGGCCCGGCAATCGGCGCCCAACTCATCGAACCTCGGGGCGCGGCGGTGGATGCCGCCGGCAACCTCTACATCGCCGACATGATTGACTGCCGGATCCGCAAAGTCGCGCCGAATGGCACCATCACCACGGTAGCGGGCAACGGAACCTACGGCTATTCGGGCGACGGCGGCCCGGCCACCAGCGCCCAACTCGGACAGCCCATGGGCGTAGCGGTGGACGCTGTCGGCAACCTCTATATCGCGGACGCCAACAACTACGTGATCCGCAAGGTAGCGGCCAATGGCGCCATCAGCACCATCGCGGGCAACGGAACCCGGGGCTATTCGGGCGATGGCGGCCCGTCGACCAGTGCCGAACTCCTCGGTCCTCGCGGCTTGGCGGTGGATGCCGTGGGCGACCTCTATATCGCGGATTATGGCTGGGGTTGCGTGTGCTCCGCTCTCTGTGCGCCGCCCGCGAACTGTGCGGCGAGCGTAATCCGCAAAGTGACGCCGCGTGGCGTCATCACCACGGTGGCGGGCAAAGGAATCACCCCGGGCTATTCGGGCGACGGCGGCCCGGCGACCAACGCCCAACTCAATGATCCTGTGGGCGTGGCGGTGGATGCCGCCGGCAACCTTTACATCGCCGACTCGGGAAACAACGTGATTCGTAAGGTGTCGGCCACTGGCACGATCACGACGGTGGGCTTTGGCACGTCGGGCTGCACGGGGCTGGTTTCGCCAAGCGGCGTAGCGGTGGATGCCGCCGGCAACCTCTACATGGCGGACGCCGGCAATAGCGTGATCCGCAAGCTGGTGGCCAATGGCGCCGCGACGAACGCGGCAGGCAATTGCACCGGCGGCTATTCGGGTGACGGAGGTCTGGCCACCAGCGCCCAACTCAACTATCCCGGGGCCCTGGCGCTGGACGCCGCCGGCGACGTCTACATCGCCGACGTCGGCAACGATGTGATCAGGCTGCTGGTACCGCAGGGGGCCCACGCGCTGCTGAGTGTCGCCATCACGCAGTCCGCCGGCTCGATATCGGGACAGGCGGCGGCAACCTACTCGGTGGTGGTGAGCAACGCCGCCGGCGCCGGGCCAACCAACGGCACAGTGACGGTAACCGAGATTGTACCCATCGGCCTGACACTGGCTTCGATGTCGGGCGCGGGCTGGAGTTGCTCGAGCGACACCTGCACCCGCGGCGACGCGCTCAATGGCGGCTCCAGCTATCCGCCCATCGCCGTGACACTGAACGCCGCCGCGGGCACGTCTATGCTAGCGATAAATCAGGTAACCGTGTCGGGCGGCGGCTCGCTAGCCACGAGCGCCAGCGCCCTGGCCACCATCCTCGCGCTGCCCGCGGAGCCTGTTCTGACTTCTCCGGCCAACGGAGCCATCGGCGTGGCCGTAGCGCCGGCTCTGGCCTGGATCGCTTCCGACGCTGCGTCCTATCAGGTCTACTTCGGGACGTCGTCTCCGCCGCCTCTGGTGGCAAATACAACGGGAGCCAGCTATGCTCCGGGAGCGCTGCTCGCGGGTACCACCTACTACTGGCAGATCGTGGCCCAGAATGGAGCCGGAACGGCCGCTTCCCCGACGTGGTCCTTCACGCCCGGTGCGCCGGGTGCGGGCCTGGGCTTCGTGCCAGTGACTCCCTGCCGCGTGGCGGATACGCGGAACGCCGCCGGGAGCTTCGGCGGCCCCACCCTGACCGCCGGTTCCACACGCTCCTTCCCAATTGCCCAAAGCGGGTGCGGGATTCCCCTGACCGCCCAGGCCTATTCGGTCAACGTCACGGTGGTGCCCGACGGCCCGCTCAGCTTCCTGACCCTGTGGCCTGCCGGAGGGGCCCAGCCTCTCGTCTCCACCCTGAATTCATTCGGTGGCACTGTGGTGGCCAACGCGGCCATCGTCGCGGCCGGCTCCGGCGGGGCGGTCAGCGTGTACGCCAGCGACCGGACCGACGTGATCCTCGATATCAATGGCTATTTCGATTCCACAAGCGGCCCGAGTTCGTCTTGGTTCTATCCCGCCGCGCCGTGCCGTGTCGCCGATACGCGAAAGCCCGCCGGCGAGTTCGGTGGGCCTTCCCTCTTCGCCGGCCAGACTGGGGACTTTCCCATTCCGTTGAGTTCATGCGCCAGTTTGCTCAGCGCGACCGCTTATTCGGTCACCGCCTATTCGCTCAATGTCACCGTGGCCCCCGACACGGACTTTCTCGGCTATCTGACCACTTGGCCGACGGGCCAGCCTCAGCCCAACGTTTCCACGCTGAATTCCTGGACCGGCACGATAGTCGCGAACGCCGCCTTCGTTCCGGCCGGTAGCAACGGATCGATTTCCGCCTTCGTCACCGACCCGACCGACGTAATCCTGGATATCAACGGCTATTTCGGCCAGCCCGGCCGAGTGATGGGACTCTCGTTCTACCCGGTGGCGCCGTGCCGAGTGGCCGACACGCGGAATGCCGCGGGCCCGTTCGGTGGCCCGGAGATGGCGGCGGTGGAAACCCGCTCGTTTGCGATCCCGGCCAGCGCGTGCAATATTCCAAGTGCTGTGGGTGCTTATTCCGTAAACGTGACGGTGGTGCCCGACGGTGTTCTGTACTACCTGACGGCCTGGCCGACGGGATCGCCGCAGCCGCTGGTTTCGACTCTGAACTCGGTTGACGGCTCGGTGGTGGCGAACGCGGCGATCATTCCGGCGGGAACGAACGGGGCAATCAGCGTCTACGTTACGAACCCGTCGCAGGTGATCCTGGACATTAACGGGTATTTTGCGCCATAGCACGGTCGGCCTTGCTGTCGAAGGCCAGGGCGGTGAGATAGAGGCCGACCGCCGAGCCCGTCACCGCCACCCAGGGCGCTTTGAGCGCGCCGGCGAAATGCAGCGGCGGGAACAGCAGAACCAGCTCCATCAGGTTCAGAAAGCTCCCGCCGCGCTGGAAGAAGAACGCCAGGGGCACCAGCAGAATCGCGGTGTCGTGGCCGTAGCTTTGCGGGCTCACGAAGAGCGAGCCAACCACGGCCAGCGCGAAGGCCGCACCCGTGTCCAGCCGCCGGATCGCCCAAATCAGGAGCGCCACGGCGAGCGCGGCGAGAACCGGCCACAGCACCGGCAGGCCGAGGTTGGCCGCGATGCCGCGCGCCGTAGGCATTTGGTACGGAGTCAGGTCGTAACGCCTGACGAGATCCATGTAGTCGCTCAGGGCTCCGAGGCCGGTGATCGAGATCGAGAGCGCCGCCAGAACCGCGCCCGCCGCCGCGTATCCCGCCAGCGCCTTCCACCGGCGGTGCAACACGAAGACCAGCGGCAGCGCCAGAAACAGCGTCGGCTTCTGGAGCGTGAGCGCCAGGGTGGCCCCCGCCAGCCAGTCGCAGTCCTTCTGGATCAGCAGAAGCACCAGGGCCAGCACCAGCGCCATGATGGCTCCATCCTGCTGCAACGCCACGTTGAGCGAGAATCCCAGGAAGAAGACCGCCAGCAGCGAGATGTACCATTGCTCCCTGCGCCGCGCCGCCGCCGGCAGAATGAACATTAGGATGGCGAGCGCGGCGGCGTTAACCACGTACCAGGCCGTCTTGAAATCGAACCGCAGCAGCGGCTTGAGCGCGAGCGCGTAAAAGGGCGCGCGCATGAACGGCGCGAAGGGGTCCGGTCCCGGCTGAACCTCGACCTGGCGGTCGTACTTGTACAGATCGGGCCCGCACAATGCCGCGCCGGTGCGGAACACGCGGGCATCCGTGGGCGTCGCGCCCAGCAGCCGGATCGCGGCCAGGAGGGCCGCCAGGGCGAACGCCACCGCCGCAACGGTCAGAGCGAGACGGCGAGGACTCATAGGGCTATCCTACTCCGCCAACGCCAGCGCAATCCGGTCGATGAGGGCCCGCACGTCGGCGGCCGGAGCGCGGTAGTTGTTGGCCAGAATCGAGAAGGCCAGCGTCCCGCGGCTCGCCGACTGCACGTAACCGGAGAGGGCCGAGGCGTGCGTCAGCGTTCCGGTCTTGGCGTGAACGCGGCGCGCGGCGGGCTCGCCCTCGAAGCGCGCCGCGAGCGTGCCGTCCTGGCCGCCCACCGGCAGCAGCGACATCCACGTCTCGCGGTACTTCGATTCGTGCATGTGCCGCAGCAGCTTCACGACGGCTTCGGGCGTCACCAGGTTCGAGCCGGAAAGACCGGAGCCGTCCGTGAAGTTGTACTCGTCCGCGGCGATCCCCGCGCCGGCCAGGAAGCGGCGCATCGTCTCGATTCCCGCCGCGCGCGTGCCGGCGCCTTGCTGTTGGCGGGCCACCTCGCGCAGGAACATTTCCGCAAACAGATTCTGGCTCACCTTGTCCATGATGCGCAGCAACTCGACGAGCGGTGGCGAGCTGCGCCGGGCGAGCACGACCGCGTCCGGCGCGCCCTCGCGTTGGTTGGGATAGCGGTGCAGAGCCACGGGCCTTCCCGCAATCGCGACTCCGCGGCGCGTCAGGGCGTCCGCCAGCGCGCAGGCGGCATAGAGCGCCGGGTCGTCGATGGCCAGCAGAAACTGGGTCTCGCCGGGGGGATGCGAATCCAGGGTACCCCACAGGCGTAACTGGCGCGACCCCGGCAGGCGCTCGACGTGAACTTTGTTCTCCAGCCGCGGGCCGGTTCGAACGCGGTTGTCCACGGCGTAGTAGTCGAGGGGTGGGGAAAAGGCGACCGCGGCGTGCTTGCCGGCCGCGCGCACGCGCAGCGTGACCAGGTTGTCGTTCACCGCCAGAGCGCTGACCGGCGCGCCGTAATCCCACAGCGTGTCGTCCTGGGCCCAGCCTTCCGCGTACGGCTCCCACACGTACGCCGTGTCGTCGCCGAGGATGTCGCCCTCGATGCGCCGCACGCCGCTCGCTACCACCTGGTCCGCCAGGCCCTCGAGAGCATCCAGCGACGGGTCCCCTCCGCCCACCAGACGCAGGTCGCCCACCAGGCGGCCCGAGGCGTCCGGAGCGCGCTCACAGGTGACGATGGTTTCGAAGCGATACGCCGGCCCCAGTTCCGTCAGGGCCACGGCGGTCGTGAAGAGTTTGGTGTTCGAGGCCGGAGTGAACAGCCGGCGCTGGTTGAGCGCGACCAGCGGCTTGCCCGTCGCAACCTGCACCGCTTCGACTCCCCAGAACGAGCGCTCGGCCACCGGCGACGAGCGGATCATGCGCTCGATGCGCTGCCCCAGGTTGCCGGGCTTCGGGCTCGCGGCGGTCGCGGCCGCCGTAAGAAGCAATATCGGAAACCATTTCATCGGAAGCCGCATTATACTTCATGCATGGTGCGAGCCTTCGGAATGTGCGCCATCGCGCTGGCGTCCTGCGCACTGGCCGGTACGATGCCCAAGCCGAAGCCCGGAGACTATCCCGTTCAGGCTCGCGTGGGCGACGTCGACATCGCCGCCGCCTACCTCGTTCACACCCTTCCCTCTGAGAATACGAACTTCCTCGTTCCCGACTATCTGGTTTTGGAAATCGCCATTTACCCTCCGAAATCTCAGCCGGTGGCGGTCGAGGCCGGCCAGTTCCGGTTGCGGGTGAACGGGAAGAAGGAATTGCTCCCGGACACGCCGGAGATGGTCGCGATGTCGTTGAAGTATCCGGGCTCGGAAGGGCGCACGGGCTTCGAAACGCAAGTCGGCCCGGTGATCCTGGGCCCCACGCAGCCCGTTGAACGCTTCCCGGGGGATCAGCGGCCAAACATCGGCCAAGGCCCCAGGCCGCCCACCGCGCCCGTTGACCAGCCCACAGACGCCGACCGGCCACCGCAGCCGACCGCCCCGGAGGCGGCCGTCGCAGCGGCCTTCCCGGACGGGCCGTGCCAGCGCCCCGTGAGCGGCTATGTCTACTTCCGATACGACGGGAAGATGAGGTCGATCAAGTCGCTCGATCTCATCTGGCAACGCGGCGAGAAGCAGACCTCGATCCGGCTCTTCTGACGCGTCACGCCTCGCGGAACTTGGCCTCGGCCCAGATCAGCACCAACAGCAGGAAGACCATTATGGTCCCCAGCAGCGGCAGGAGCATCGCCACGCCGATGCCCCACCAATCGGTGAAGTAGCCGAGCGACCAGGGGGCCAGCAGCCCTCCGGTCAAGGCAAACGAGAAGATCCCGTTGAAGAAGCCGGGATGGTAGTAAGGGAACCGGCTGCCGATCTTCCCGACGACCAGCGGATACACCGACGCGAATCCGCCACCCACCAGCAGAACGCCCGTGACGGCGCCGAACAGGTTGTTGGTCGCGAGCAGGATCGAGCAGCCGAACAGAGCCGCCAGGATGCTGCCCATCAGGAGCTTGCCCCGGCTGATGGAAGGCAGAATAGCGATGGCCACCACCCGCCCGACAAGCAGAGAAAGCCAGTAGGCCGCCAGCAGCATCAGCGCGGATTCGGGGCTGATCCCCAGGCGCTGAATCAGGAATAAGGGAAGCCAGCCGGCGATCGCCCACTCGTTGCCGAACTGGAAGAACAACAAGAGGGCGAACAGCACTGCGGCGAGGCTGCGGAAATCCGCGAACGCCTGCCGCATGGTCGGCTCCCGAGCCGGCGCCGCGGCGGGGAAGCGCGTGGTGGCATACATGACCAGAAAGAAACCCGGAATGAGTGCCACGAAGATCAGGATGCTCATGACCGTGTAAACGTAGAACGTCCCGGCGACCAGAACGGTCATGACCACGCAGCCGGCACCCAGCATCGCGCCCGCCAGGTTCACCGTCGCCGCCGCGTCGTGCTGGTAGAGCGGGCTGACGGCGCGGAAGATCCCCAGGTTGAGGAGCCCGGCGCCGCAGCCAAGCACGAAGATCCCGGCCGTTCTCCACCAGGGATTCGTGCCGGGCGGCAGGAACGCCAGGTACAGCAGAGCCAAGCACGCCAGCCCGCAGGCCAGCGCTAGCGGGGCAGATAAGGTCTTGCGCCGCAATGCCCTCGACAGCAGCGGGGAGGTTAGGATCCCGAGGTTCATTGCCAGGAAGTAGTAGCCGACCGTCACGAAATCGCCGGTTATGTGGTGCCCCCAGGCCGGCAAGATCACTCCCAGGAACGAGAACAGGAGGCCGGACAGGAAGAAGCCCGCGAGACCCTTGCGCGCTGTGCCGGCTTGCAGGAGGGCCGAGGAATGGGCCGCAGTCGCCATTTTTGTGTATCTACTCTTGTACCATCTTTTCAGGCGATTCTTTCAAAACTCGTATCTGCCCGCGGTGGTCTCTATGGAAAAACGGATCGGAGTTGGACTAACACCTTACGGCTCAGGTGGTTCACTTTGGTAGGAGGATTGCTCCCGCGTGTGTGGGGTTAACAGAGGTTTCTAATCGCTTTGGGGGAGCTGCCTCTTGCCGGTAGTACTCTCTCCCCACCCCGCGCTGTCGCGGGGTCTTTCTTTTCCCCCCTCCCAACCTTCCAGTGTTACAATGTTCTCCTTTGATGCCAAGAATATACGCACGTTGGATCGATCGCTGGGAGAACCGTCTCGCCAACCGGGATTCCAACCGGGTTGTTCGCCCGTTCGATTGGGGTTTGGACTGGCTGGGAATACCCCCCAACGGCGACTCCGCTCGGGCGATCCGCGAGTACGCTGCGCGGTCTGTAAAGGATTCCGACGCCTTCTTCGCCTACCGCTCGCCCTCGGATTTCGAGCTTGAGGGGAGCCATCTCACCTTCACCAGCCCTCTGGAGACCCCCCACCCGGAGAACAATACGGTGCACGCGGAGTTCTTCCCATCCCGGAGGGCCGATGGCAGGGCGCTGGTGGTTCTTCCGCAGTGGAACGCAGACGAGCAGGGCCACCTGGGACTCTGCCGATTGCTGAACGGCTTCGGAGTCACGGCGCTGCGGATGAGTCTCGCTTACCACGACCGGCGGCGGCCGGCCGAGCTCCAGCGGGCCGACTATCACGTATCGAGCAACGTGGGGCGGACCATACACGCCGGACGGCAGTCGGTCATCGACGCCCGCGCCTGCCTGGATTGGCTGGAGTCCCGGGGCTACCACCGCCTGGGGATTCTGGGAACGAGTCTGGGATCCTGCATCGCCTTTATCGCGGCGATGCACGATCCGCGACTGCGTGTGGCGATCTACAACCACGTCTCCACCTGGTTCGGCGACGTAGTATGGACGGGCATCTCCACCGGACACGTGAGGCGGGGCTTCGGGGACTCCATCACGCAGGACGAACTGCGCGATTGTTGGGCGCCGATCAGTCCCGCCAGTTACTTCGACCGGATCGCGGGCCGGGACGTGAAGACGCTGCTCATCTGGGCTCGCTACGACACGACCTTCTTGCCGCAATACTCGCGCCAGGTGCTGGATGCCTTCCGCAGCCGCGGCATTCCGCACCAGGTGTTGTCGTTGCCCTGCGCTCACTACACGACCGGCCAGTCGCCATTTAAGTACATCGACGGCTTCGCCATGGCGCGGTTCGCGGCGAAGAATTTGTAGGACAGGCCTCCGGCCGGTCAGTTCCCGAGTACGCCGGGTTGTCCTCCGGGCCGGCTCTTGTAGACGATATAAGGGGCGGTATACAAACACGCCTGGGACAGTAGCATATGGAGCGGTTCTGCCACGAAGTGCCCGAATGTCGGTGGCCTGCGCCCCAGCTCAAGTCCGTAGTTCCGAATCTGAGAGTAGCTGAGCGGGGTCAGCACCACCCGGACTACACAGAACGCCAACCAGATTCCCCACGCGATGAAAACCACCCTGGCCACAACGCTAAGCAGTCGCGAGTATTGAGCCTCCGCAGACGAGTCGGCGCTTGCCTGGCGGTAAAACGCGATCAGCAGCAGGATAAAGGCGAGGTTCGAAAACTCGCCGAGCAAAGTGGAGACCTGCCGGATCGTCCAGGGGGCTCGCAGGAAAGTGAAAACGGTTATGCCTCCGCTCCTCCAATCGAGGGCCATCATCGCTCTCCAATAGGCGCCTGAAGATCCGATCCACTCCGGTAACTCTGCCGCCGTCATGATTCCCACAACGATCGCCGCCGCCAGGGCCAGCATCCGGTAGCGCTTCGGGAAGCGCAGGGTTCCTTCGTTGCGGTACAACGCGAAGTAGAACACTGGCATCATCGCGGTGAGAAGGGATGCCAACGCAAGGACCGGGATGCTCAGCCATTTCCAAGGGGTGTGCATCGACTGGGCCCCAAAGACCGTCTGCGCGAACTTCCACATTGGCAGCAGAGCGCCTGACGCGGTCGCGATGCAAGTTATGAGAGCGATTCTTCTGATGCCAACGGGTCCGAAACGCGCGTTGGCGTTGGGCATCACTTCAATGTAGCGGAACAGATCACGCGGTGGTGGTCGCCACCCGACATCTCTACGCGACGAGCGCCGCCGAGCCCTTCAAGTACATCGACGGTTTCGCCATGGCGCGCTTCGCGGCGAAGAACCTGTAAGGCGACCGCGACACTTTCAGGGGCGCGCCGCCTCTCGGTCGCCGCGCCCCGAAGCCACACTGCGGCTACACTGAGAACTCAGGATGCGCGTTCCGGAAACAGGCGCCGTTGCCGTGGTGGCCGAGAAGCCTTCGGTCGCGCGCGACATCGCCCGCGTACTGGGCGCCAACAACCAGGGCGAAGGCTACCTGCACGGCAATGGGTTCGTAGTCACTTGGGCGGTCGGCCACCTGGTTGCCCTGGCCCAGCCGCACGAGATCAATCCGGAATGGCGCCAGTGGCGGCGCGACCTGCTGCCGATCCTGCCCGACCGCTGGCCGCTGGTCGTCTACGAGCAGACGAAGGACCAGTTCGAAGTGGTGCGCAAGCTGCTCACGTCGCCGAAGGTCGCAAGCGTAGTGTGCGCCACAGACGCCGGCCGCGAGGGCGAGCTGATCTTCCGCTATATCTACGAAGCGGCGGCGTGCGAGAAGCCGTTCCGCCGGCTCTGGATCTCGTCGCTGACGCCGGAGGCAATCCGCAAGGGCTTCGCCGCCCTGCGGCCGGGCAGCGACTACGACGCGCTGGGCGAGGCCGCCCGCGGACGCAGCCGCGCCGACTGGCTGGTAGGCATGAACCTCTCGCGCGCCTACTCGATTGAGTACCGCGAAGAGCTGTCGGTGGGCCGCGTGCAAACGCCCACTCTGGCCATGCTGGTGGAGCGCGAACTGGCCATACGCAGCTTCGTGCCCGAGGACTACATCGAAGTGGTGGCGACCTTCAGTCCTGGCGCCGCCGCCACTTACCAGGGCACCTGGTTCCGCGGTGAAGGGGAGAATGCGACGCGCCTGACGGCCGATGGCGCGGAAGCCGAGCGGATCGTTGGCCGGGCCCGCAGCGGGCGCGCCGCCATCGAATCGATCAAGGGTGAGAGGCAGCGCATGGCGCCGCCGCCGCTTTACGACCTGACCGAGCTGCAGCGCCACGCAAACCGCCTGTTCGGCTTCAGCGCGCAGAGGACGCTCGATCTTGCGCAGGCTCTCTACGAGCGCCACAAGCTCATCAGCTATCCGCGCACGGACAGTCGGCATCTCTCGACGGAAGTGGCGCACACGCTGCCGCGCGTGGTGGCAGCGATCGAGGCGCCGTATCGCGAACAACTCGCGCCGGGGAGCGGCGAACGGCCGCTGGGACGGCGCTTCATCGACGACTCCAAGGTGACCGATCACCACGCCATCATTCCGATCGTCACCTCGCCCGAGAAGGTGAACCTGCCGCCCGACGAGCGCCGCATATACGACCTGATCTGCCGCCGTCTGCTCAGCGCCTGGCACGACGACCACGTCTGGCTGGTCACCACGGTTATCACCGCCATTGCCAGCAGCGATGCCACCGACCACTACCGCACCTCGGGGACCGCGGTCGAGCAGGTGGGTTGGAAGGCACTCGATCTCCAGGTCGGGCGGAAGACCAAGCAGGACGCGGAGGAGCAGAGCCTTCCGCCGCATCTGGCGCAGGGACAGCCGCAGGAGGTCGTCGATGTCGAGGCGGTGAAGAAGAAGACGCGGCCTCCCAAGCGGTTTACCGACGCCACGCTGCTGACGGCCATGGAGACCGCCGGCAAGACGCTCGATGAGAAAGAGCTCTCGGACGCGATGAAGGAGACCGGGCTGGGCACGCCGGCCACGCGCGCGGCGATCATCGAAGTACTGGTCAAGCGCGGCTACATCGTGAGGGCGGGGAAGACGCTCGAAGCCACCCAGAAGGGGATCAATCTCATCGACGTGGTGCACCCCGAAGTGAAAAGCCCGGCGATGACGGGCCAGTGGGAGGCGTATCTGAAGCGGATCGAGCGCGGCGCGGCCGAGCTTGGGCCGTTCATCAAGGGCATCGAAGACTACGTGCGCGAGGTGGTAGGCAAAGTGGGACCGGCCTCCGGCCGGTCGCCGGACAGGCCGGAGGCCTGTCCCACACCCACACCCGACATGCCAGAGGGCTGTCCCACTTCCCTCCAGGAGCTTCTGCACAGCCGCTTTGGCTTCGCGGAGTTCCGCGCGAACCAGGAAGAGGTCTGCCGCGCGGCGATCGAGGGAAAAGACGCTCTGCTCGTCATGCCCACCGGGTCCGGCAAGTCGCTGTGCTACCAGTTGCCCGGATTCGCGCGCGGCGGGACGACGCTGGTGATCAGCCCGCTGATCGCGCTGATGGAGGACCAGGTCGCGGCGCTTCAAGCTCGCGGCTTCGCCGCCGAGCGTATCCATTCGGGCCGCGACCGCGCCGTCTCGCGCCAGGTGTGCATCGACTACCTCAACGGCAAACTGCAATTCCTGTTCATCGCGCCGGAGCGCCTGCGCGTGGCCGGCTTTCCGGAGATGCTCGCCAAGCGGAAGCTGTCGCTCATCGCCATCGACGAAGCGCACTGCATCTCGCAATGGGGCCACGATTTCCGTCCGGACTACCGCATGATCGGCCAGTACGTGCCCACGTTCCGGCCCGCGCCCGTGATCGCCCTCACCGCGACGGCGACGCCGCTGGTTCAGGACGATATCGCGAAGCAACTGGGCCTGGACCACCCGACGCGGTTCATTCGCGGTTTCCGGCGAGCCAATATCGCGATCGAGGTGGTCGAGGTTGCCCCGTTCCAGCGGACGGCGCTGGCCCGGGAAGTTCTCGCCGGCGATGGCCGCCGTCCCGCCATCGTCTACACGCCGACGCGCAAGCAGGCCGAATCGGTGGCCGCAGCGCTGGCTGCGGACTATCCCGCCGAAGCATACCACGCCGGTCTCGACGCCGATCGCCGCCAGCGCGTTCAGGAGGCTTTCCAGAAGGGCGAAATCGAGGTGGTGGTGGCGACCATCGCCTTCGGAATGGGAATCGACAAGGCCGACATCCGCACCGTGGTCCACACCGCGCTGCCGGGTAGCGTGGAGGCCTACTACCAGGAGATCGGACGCGCGGGCCGCGACGGAGGGCCGAGCCGCGCCATTCTGATGCACTCCTACGCCGACCGTTACACGCACGACTTCTTCTATGAGCGCGACTATCCCGACCCCGCCGAACTGGATCGCATCTTCGCCCGGCTCGGCTTCGAGGCGACCGAGAAGGAGGCGCTCAAGCACCAGGTGCGCATGGACGCGGAGACGTTCGACAAAGCGCTCGAGAAGCTATGGATTCACGGCGGCGCGCTGGTGGACTACGCCGAAAACGTGACGCGAGGCGAGGGCGGCTGGCGCGCGTCCTACATCGCCATGCTCGAGCAGAAGCGCGCGCAGATCGACTTGATGATCCGCTACGCCGAGAGCAACCAGTGCCGGATGTCTTCGCTGGTGCGGCATTTCGGCGATCTGGCTGATGCAGGCAGTCCGTGCGGCATCTGCGATTTCTGCCTGCCGGACGATTGCGTCGCGCAGCGATTCCGAAAACCGTTCGAGGAGGAGCGCGCCGCGGCGGCCCGCGTGGTGGCGGCGCTCCGTGACGGGGGCGCCACGCCGACCGGCAAGTTGCACCAGGAGCTTTGCCCCGATGGCGAGGTGAGCCGCGATTCTTTCGAGGAAGTGCTCGGGGCGCTGGCGCGCGCCGGAATCCTGCGGCTCTCCGAAGAAACCTTCGAGAAGGATGGGAAGCGGATTCCTTTCCGCAAGGTGAGCCTGGCGCGAGGCGGTGCGGCCGGGGATGACATCGACTTCGTCATCAAGGCCGCGGTTCACGTCGCGGCGCTTCAAAAGCGCAAGAGAAGGAAGAAAGCCGCTGCCGCACCGGCACGAGAGGCGGCCGCTCCGCGCAAACGGAAACGGCCGGATGCCGCCCAGACCTCCCAGGTCGAGGAGGCGCTACGGGCCTGGCGGCTGGGCGAGGCGAAGCGTCGCGGCGTCCCGGCGTTCCGCATCTTCCCCGACAGCACACTGCGGGCGATTGCCCAGGCGCGCCCACAGACCGCCGGCGAGCTGCTGGCGATCCCCGGCATCGGCATGCACACCATCGAGAAGTACGGGGCGCAGATCTACCGGATCGTGGGGTTGAACTGAGCAGCAGGCGGTATAATACGCTCTTGCCGATTCTGCTCCGCTGGATCTCGATTCTTCTGCTGCCTGTAGCGGCTTGGGCGCAGACGGAGTGCGTCGACTGTCACGCGGCAATCGCGGCCGAGTTGAAGAAGCCCGCCGTGCACCCGGGAGGGTGTCTGGCCTGCCACATCGAACACCGCGCCGCCGCTGCCCACGCGGATCCCCCTTATCTCAAGGCCCGCCAGCCGGCGCTGTGTCTCGGCTGCCACGACGCAAGCGCGGAAAGGCTCGCGACCGCCCATCAGCAGCAGCCGTTTCAGACGGCGGTGTGCACCGGATGCCACGATCCGCACGCCTCGCGCGGCGCCAAGCTGATCTACGAGAGCCAGCACGGGCCATTCGGCGGGCGCCACTGCGACGAGTGTCATGCCGAGCCGGTGGCGGGCGAGATCCGGCTGAACGGCGGCAAGGTGCGGGCTCTGTGCCTCACCTGCCACGTGAAGGTAGGGAACGAAGTGGCGGACAGCAAGTCGCCGCACGCGGCATTTGACTGCACGGCCTGCCACACGCCCCACGCCAGCAACTACCGCCCGCACCTGAAGGAGCCGCGCGAGGCGCTATGCCGCTCCTGCCACGAGGACGCCGGAGCAAAGTTCGAGCATTGACCCCTATCCGAGCGAGCTGCGCGCTTCCGCGTGGTGGCGCACGTCCACGCCCTGGACCAGGTACAACACGTCTTCGGCGATATTGGTGGCGTGGTCCGCGATTCGCTCCAGGTTGCGGGCGACGAACATCAGGTCCACCGAGCGCGACACCGTCCGCGGGTCGCGTTCCATGAAGTCGATCAGCTCGTGATAAATGGCGTCGCGCAACTCGTCCACCGCATCGTCCGAGAGCAGCACCGCGCGGGCCAGTTCCGAGTCGCGCTTCACGAAAGAATCCAGGCTCCGGCGCACCATGGACTCGACTAGTTTGGCCATCTGCGGAATGTCGATGAGCGGCTTGACCGGCGGCTGGTAGATGAGGGAGAGCGCGCGTTCCACGATGTTCACTGCCAGGTCGCCCATGCGCTCCAGGTCGGCGTTGATCTTGATGGCGGCGGTCAGGAATCGTAGGTCGCGGGCCATGGGTTGATAGAGCGCCATCAGCCCCACGGCGAAGTCGTCGACTTCGATCTCCATCTGGTTGATGCGCGCCTCGTTGCGCAGGACCTCCTGCGCCAGGCTTTCGTTGTGGTCGGTGAGCGAGAGTACGCTGTTGTGGACGCCGGATTCGACCAGCCCGCCCATTTCGAGCAGCTTCTTTTGCAGCTCGTCCAGTTCTTCGATAAAGTGGCGCAAATCGGCTCCCGCGGTTCCAGTCTACCCGAACCGGCCCGTGATGTAATCCTCGGTCTCCTTCTGGGCGGGACGCTTGAAGATGATCTCGGTCTTATCGAACTCGATCAGCTTGCCCAGCAGAAAGAAGCCGGTGAACTCCGCGACGCGCGCGGCCTGCTGCATGTTGTGCGTAACGATCACCAGCGTGCAGTTGTCCTTGAGGGTGAAGAGCAGCTCTTCGATCTTGGCGGTGGCGATCGGGTCCAGCGCCGAACAGGGCTCGTCGAGCAGCAGGACCTCGGGTTCCACTGCCAGCGCCCGGGCGATGCACAGCCGCTGCTGCTGCCCGCCCGAGAGGGCGTAGGCGGACTCCTGCAGGTGGTCTTTGACTTCGTCCCAGATGGCGGCGCGCCGCAGGCTCCGCTCCACCGCCTCCTCGAGCGCCGCCCTGTGCAGCCGGCCGCTCAGGCGCGGGCCGTAAGCGACGTTGTCGAAGATCGACTTTGGGAAGGGGTTCGACTTCTGGAACACCATTCCGACGCGGCGCCGCAGTTGGACCACGTCCATCGCCATCACATCCTCGCCATCGAGCATGACGGCGCCGGTGGCGCGCGCGTGGCGGACCGTGTCGCACATCCGGTTCAGAGTCCGCAGGAAGGTCGATTTGCCGCAGCCGGAGGGCCCGATCAGCGCGGTCACCTTGTTGGGCGGAACCTCCAGGCTGATGTCGTGCAGAACGTGGGCAGTGCCGTAATAGAAGTTCAGGCCGGCTACCCGCAGCTTCGCATCCGGCGCCGCGGCCGGCTCTGGGCGGCCGGCGGCGGCCGCGTTATCCTTCGGCTCGTCGCCCATACGGAGAGGATTTGCCATGGCTGCCATACTCAAGCGTGTTGCGCTCCTTTCGGAGATAGAATCAGGCGCGCGGCGACGTTGGCCACGAGCATCATGGAGAGCAGGACCAGCCCCGCCGCCCAGGCCTGGCGATGCCAGTCTTCGTAGGGGGAAATGGCGTAGGTGAAGACCATCACCGGCAACGAGGCCGTGGGCTGGAACCAGCCCGGGCTCCAGTAGCGGTTACTGAACGCCGTGAACAACAGCGGCGCGGTCTCGCCCGCGACCCTCGCCACGCCCAGAATGGTCCCGGTCAGGATCCCGCGCATGGCCGCGGGGATGATCACCGTGAGCACCGCTTTCCACTTGCTCGCGCCCAAGGCTAGCGCGCCTTCCCGCAGGGTTTGCGGCACGGCCCGCAGGAACTGCTCCGTGCTGCGCAGCGTAATGGGGATCACCATCAGGCTCAGGGCGAATCCGCCGGCGAAAGTCGAGAACTGCCTGGCCCTCATGACCACCAGCGCGTAGGCCAGGATGCCGATGACGATCGAGGGCACGCCGTTCAAAAGGTCGGCCGTGTATCGCACCACGGAACAGAACGCCGCGCCGCCGAACTCGGCCAGGTAGACGCCGCCTATGAATCCGACCGGCACGCCGAGCAGAACCGTGATTACCAGGAGCTTGCCCGTGCCCACAATCGCGTTCGCAAGACCGCCGCCGCTTTCACCAACCGGCGCCGGCAGCTTGGTGAAGAAGTCCCAGTTGAGGGAACGCCAGCCGTGGTAGACCAGGTAGCCCAGAATGAAAAACAGGACCGAGACGGTGACCAGAGTACAAAACGCGGTGAGCGCGAACATGAACGTGTTGACGAGCCTCCGCCAGATCATGACTGCGCCGTTCCTTTGCGGGTGGTGCTCAGAATCAACAGCCGGGCGAAACCGTTGATGACCATCGTGAGCAGGAATAGGACCAGCCCTAGCTCGACGAGGGCGCTCAGGTGCAGGTCCGCCGTGGCCTCCGTGAACTCGTTCGCGATGACGGCGGCGATCGAATAGCCGGGCGCCAGCAGGGAGGCGTTGATGCGGGGATCGTTTCCGATCACCATGGTAACCGCCATCGTTTCCCCGAGCGCGCGGGCCAGCGCCAGGAACACCGAACCGATGATTCCCAGGCGGGCGAACGGCACCACTGCCTGCCAGGTGGATTCCCAGCGCGTCGCTCCGACGGCTAGTGCCGCTTCCCGCTGCTCGCGCGGCACCGCCATCAGAGCTTCCCTCGAAATCGACACGATGAACGGCAGGATCATGATCGCGAGCACGACGCTCGATGTGAGGACACCGACACCGTAGATGGGGCCCCGGAACAGCGGCAGATAGCCGAGAGTCTTGACTAGCCCCGGCTCCACGACCTCGCGCATGATGGGGACCAGAACGAAGACGCCCAGCAAGCCGTAAATCACGCTGGGGACCGCGGCCAGCAACTCGATGACGAACGTCAGAGAATCGGAAATCCGGGGCGGCGCCATCTCGGAGAGGAAAATAGCCGCACCCAGGCCAAGAGGAACGGAGATCAGGAGCCCAAGGAAGGACGTGATCAGAGTGCCGTATATGAACGGCAGAGCGCCGAATTGGCCGGCGACCGGATCCCAGGTGCTGCCGGTGAAGAAGCTCCAGCCGAACTTGGCGCGGGAAAGCGCCGAGTTCACCCAGAGCTCCATCACGAGCAACACTGTGATCAGCAGGATACTCGCGGCGAAGGTGAACGTGATGGCGTGCGCGACCAAGTCCCCGGCCCGCAGACGTCGCAGGAACTCGCGCAGCCGGGGGTTTCCGGCCACAGGCCCGGCTGTAACTGCGGAGCTAGCCATGTCACCTTTACTGAACCCGCGAGATCGCTTTCATCTCCTTGGACACCACGCTCTTCGGCAGCGGAGCGTAAGAAAGCGCCTCTGTCATCTTCTGTCCGGGACCGAGCATCCAGTGGAGGAACTCTACGAGGTTCTTTCTCTTCGTTGCGTCCTCGATCTTGGTTGGCACCAGGAGCCACGTGAAACTCGCGATGGGATAGGCGGCCTTTCCGGGAGCGTTCGTGATCGAGACCCGAAAATCGTCCGGCATGCTGGCGGCGGCGCCTGCAGCCGCGGCGGTCACGCTAGCGAGATCGGCCTTGACGAACGCGCCCGAGGAATTGCGCACCCGGCCGTAGTCCATATGGTTGTTCACCGCGTAGATCAGCTCGACGTAGCCGACCGAGTTCGGGGTCTGCTTCACCAGGCCGGATACGCCTTCGTTGCCCTTCGCGCCCAGGCCAACGGGCCACTGCACGGAAGTGCTCGAACCGACCTTGCTGTGCCATTCCGGACTGACCTTGGACAGAAAGTCCGTCCAGATGAAGGTGGTCCCGCTGCCGTCAGAGCGGTGCACCACAACGATATCTTCGGCCGGCAGCTTTACGCCCGGGTTGGGCTTCGCGATCGCCGGGTCGTTCCACCTCTTGACCGTCCCGAGGAAAATGCCCGCCAACGCTTCCTGCGTGAAGCTCAACTCCGCCGTGACGCCGGGGACGTTGTAGGTGGGTACTACCCCACCGAGCACCGTAGGGAAGTGCAACACCGCAGTCTTCTGCTTCTTGAGCTGCTCGTCGTTCATCGGCTGGTCCGAAGCGCCGAAATCGACTGTGCCGGCCTCGAGTTGCCGGATGCCGCCGCCCGAGCCGATGGACTGGTAGTTGATCTGGACGTCGGCGTGCAGCTTGTGAAACTCGTCAAACCATTTGGAGTAGATCGGATACGGGAAAGTTGCGCCGGCGCCATTGATGAGCGTCTGGCCAAAGCCGGACACCGCGAGCGCCAGCAACAGTAGAGCGATTGTCAGGGTACTCCTCATGCAGTCGTCCTTCTCCATTCTTCGCGTCGTTTGTTACGGAACTGTTACAGTTCCGTGAAGACTCTGTAACGTAGGACAGGCCGGAGGCCTGTCCTACGGAAGCACGTACCGGAGATCCGTGTACACCATGTTCGTGTGGGCTTTGACTGGGCCGCCGATAGCAGGAGTGGTGGCCCAAGGCTCGCGGTAGAGGTACGAGTACTGATTGATCCACTGCAGAGCGCCATACTTGGGGTTCTTCCAGAAGGAGTAGATGAATCCGCCGGTGCCCTCTCCGATCACGCGGTTGTTGGAGTTGGCCGAGCCGGGGAAGCCATAGCCCAGCAAGGCGCTCCCGCTTGCCGGGAAGCCCCAGTTCTTCTGAATATACGCCACGCTGTAGTAGCCATACAGCATCAACTTGGGAGCTACCTGGGCTTCGAAGCCCCCGATGCCCGAGCCGGAATGGACCGGCGAGAGATTGCCGTTGGCGCGCACCACGACATCGGGAGCCCCCGTGTTTCCGATGTACCGCCCGCCGCCGGAACTGTAATACGCCGTCTCGATGAGGCGGAAGTTCTTGACCGGCTCGAGAATCGCGTTCACCTCGCCGCCCGCGCCGTGAATTGTCGATTTCGACAGGTTAGTGTTGGCGATCCGGAACGTCCGGAAGAGACCGGCGGCTTCAATGTGGAGAACCTGGCGACCGCCGGCCTTGGCGTCATAGGCGATCTTGCTCTGGACGTCGGGCATGTAGTTCGGGGTGGAGGTCGTGGCGTTGTTGTCCAACTGCGAGCCCACCAACGACGGCACCGTCGTGGCGGCGCCGATATACTGCTCGGGGTTTTCCAGGGACACGGCGGCAGCGAAATCCTTGGTGGCGTGGTAGACCACGCGGAATTGCGGCGCGCGGGTCCACACCAAGCCCACTTGGTAATTCGTGTCCATGTCCTGGCTGTAGAAGATGTCGGAGGGATTGGGGGAGATTCCCGTGCGGCCCGGGGTCAACAAGCTCCAGGATTGTCCGCCCAGGATTTCCAACTTGCCTCGCGTCACATCCACCCAGTACAGCCGCAGGCGCAACGACATGGCGTTGCTGGTTACGTACGGGTTGGCGGGCTGAACGCCCAAGAAGTCGGTTTCGACGTAGCCGATGACCGGCATGCCCAAGACCGTGCTCGTCATCTTCAGGGCCAGCCGCGAGTTCTGCGCGCTGAACCGATTCTCGCTAGAAACGCCCGCGACCGTGTTGTTGAACGGTATCCCGTTGAATGACGTGCCGATGCCACTCCCGACGTTGGTCGTGCGGAAGATGGAGGTCAAATCCATGAACCCGCCGGGTGTGAACTCGGCGTCGCCGATTTTGAATGACAGGGGTGCGGACACGGTGGCGCCTTCGGGAGGCTGGGCCGGAGCCGGCGCCGGCGCAATAGCCGGAGCCGCGGTAAGCTTCTCCAGCGCCTTCTGCTGCGCATCGAGAGTCCGCTGCAAATCTTCTATCTGTTTTTGTTGCGCTGCGATCTGCTGCCGCAACGTGTCTACATCGCTTTGGGCAAAGCAGGGCAACGTGAATGTAAGGGTAACAAACGCACACAACAGTCTCAGTTGCATGGCTAACAGCCTATCGGGGGCGAGTGAAAAGGCGATTACGCCTACGTTACAGAATTGTGAAACCTTGGCGGGCGGTTACTCGGCAAGAGGTAGTAGTACTGTGAAGACGGAGCCCTTGCCTAACTGCGATTCGACGGTCACGCAGCCGTTCATGCGCTCGATGACGTGCTTGACGATCGACAGCCCCAGGCCGGTGCCGCCCACCTCGCGGGAGCGCGCTTTGTCCACGCGGTAGAAGCGCTCGAAGATCCGGGGCAGGTCCTCGGAGGGGATGCCGATGCCTGTGTCGGCGATCGCGATGCGGACCTTGCCTTCGGCGGTCCGGCTGGTTTCGACCCGGACCTCGCCTCCCGGCCGGTTGAACTTCACGGCGTTATCGAGCAGGTTGACGAAGGCCTGCTCGAGGCGAATCCGGTGGCCGAGGACGTGCCCGGCGCCCAGGTCCCCGACGTGCATCGATACGCCGCGCACTCGCGCTTCCGATTCCAGGGTTTTAATGGCGGCTTCCAGCGCCGCGTGGATCGGCACCGGCTCGGGAGCCGCGGCGACCTGCCCGGATTCGAGCTCGGAAAGCACCAACAGGTCCGAGGCGATGTTATTGAGACGGATGGCGTGCGACCGAATGACCTCCAGAAACTTGCGGTTGTTCTCCTGGTCCTCGAGCGCGCCGTCCAGCAGAGTTTCGGCATAGCCGCGAATGGCGGTCAGCGGCGTGCGGAGCTCGTGCGACACATTGGCGACGAAGTCCTTGCGGATGCGCTCCAGCCGTTCCAGGTCGGTGATGTCGTGCAGGATGGCGATGGCCCCGCGGCGGGAGCGCAGAGCCAGGGGAGCGGCCTGCACTTCGAAGGCGCGCCCGTCGGCCGCCGCCAGTTGCATACGCTGCTTGATGGACTCGTGGGTGACGATCACGCGGCTGAGCAGGTCGAGAAACGACGGGTCGCGCACCAGCGCGAGCACGGGCAGGCCCTCCGGCACGGGCAATTCGGCGCCCAACGCGCGCGCGAAGGACTCGTTGCAGAAGGTGACCCTCAACTCGTTATCCACCGCCAGGACGCCTTCCACCATGCTGGCCAGGATGGCTTCCCGGCGCGCCGATTCCAGGCTGAGCTTCTCCACCAGTTCGCGGAGCTGGCCGGCGGTGTTGCTTAGCGAGGCGGCCAGCGCGCCCAGCTCGTCGTCGGAATCGCGCTCCAGAACCTCGGAGGCGCGCGCGCCGAGCAGGTTCTCCGCGAACCTCTGCAACCGCCGGATGCGCCGGGTGAACGTTCGCGAGAAGAAATAGGCCATCACCAGCGCGGCCAGAGCCGCTGCCACGGATGCGCCGTAGATTCGCCAGCGCACGGTGGCGATGACGGCGTCGAGCTCTTGGAGCGGCAGAGCCAGGCGCAGAACCGCGGGCGTGGCCCCGATGTCGGCAGGGATTGCGACGTAGCACAGATCGCGGTCGAGCGTAGCGCTATGGCGGATGGAAACGCCAGTGCGCCCGTGGAGCGCGTCCTGGATCTCGGGCCGGCCGGCGTGGTTCTCCATGGTCTCGGGGTCGTGTTGCGAGTCGGCCATTACGCCGCCGCCGGGAGCGATCACGGTGATGCGGGCCCGAGCCCGGGAGTCGGCCGTGCGTGCCCAGGCCTCCAGGCGCCCCGGATCTGCGGTGGCGAGCTCGCCCGCCAGCACGCGCGCTTCGGCCCCGAGCTGCCGCTCCACCGAAACGGTCTCGCGGCGCGCCATGTCGCGGGTCAGGTAGAAATCGAGAATCAGGATGGTGATCGCGATCAGCGCGAAGGCGCTGACCAGCAGCTTGCGGAAGATGGGGCTGCGGAAGGGCACGCTAGCGTCCTGCCTCCTGGTGGGGCAGGCCCTTTGGCCTGCCTGGGCAGGCGGAAACCCCTGCCCCACGGCTCCGAGCGAACACGCGGGCGCGATGCTGCAACACTAGGTTTCCTGCGCTTCCGCCAGCAAGCGATAGCCGGCGCCGCGCACGGTTCCGATATACTCCGGGCTCTCGGGCTGCGCCTCGATTTTCTCGCGCAGGCGGCGGATGTGGACGTCGACGGTGCGCAGCGTGACCGAGCAGTCCCGGCCCCACACCTCGTCGAGTAGCCGCTCCCGGCTGAAGACCTGGCGCGGGTGGGAGGCCAGGAAGTGGAGCAACTTGAATTCCAGCGCGCTCAGATCGACGGCCGCGCCGCGCACGCTCACGTCCTGCGTGCGCGCATCGAGGCGCAGCCCGCGGATTTCGACTACTTCGCCCGGCTCGGCTGCGCCGCGTTCCTGCCGCCGCAGAATGGCCTTGGCCCGGGCCACCAGCTCGCGCGGGCTGAAGGGCTTGACCACGTAGTCGTCGGCGCCGATCTCGAGGCCGACGATGCGGTCGATCTCCTCGCCGCGCGCGGTCAGGAAGATGACCGGTAGCGCACGGAGACGCTCGTCCGCCCGCAGCCGCCGGCAAATGGAGAAGCCGTCTTCGTCCGGCAGCATGATGTCCAGAAGCAGCAGGTCGGGTGGCGTTCGCCGCACCGCCTCGAGGCCCTCTTTGCCACGGGCGTAGCTCTCGACCTCGAAACCCTCCTTTCGGAAGTTGTAGCGGACCATCTCCACGATGTCCGCTTCGTCCTCGATAATGATGATCCGTTGCCGCATCCAATGGGATTGTATCTCAGGGGAGGGAGCGTCTGTGTGCGGTCCGCTATAATGATTCCAGCTTTCGAACTTAGTCAACCTCGAGGGAGCTACCCATGCGGAAGAAAGTCACGGTGGTCGGTGCGGGCAATGTCGGCGCCAACTGCGCCTTGCGTATCGCGGAGAAGGAACTGGCGGACGTGGTCCTGGTGGATATCGTCGAGGGCGTGCCGCAGGGCAAGGCTCTCGACCTGCTGCAGTCGGGACCGGTCCAAGGCTACGACGTCCTGCTCACGGGCGCCAACGATTACGAGGCCACGGCCAACTCCGACCTCGTCATCGTTACGGCGGGCTTTCCGCGCAAGCCGGGAATGAGCCGCGACGATCTGTTGATGGCCAACTATGAGATCGTTCGCGCCGCTACCGAGCAGGCCGCGCGCTACTCGCCCAACGCCATCCTGGTGATCGTGACCAACCCGCTCGATGCGATGTGCTGGACCGCGCTGAAGGTTTCCAAGTTCGCCAAGAACCGCGTCATCGGCATGGCGGGGGTGCTCGACACTGCCCGCTTCCGCACCTTCATCGCGCGCGAATTGCAGGTGTCGGTCGAAAACGTGACGGCCATGGTGCTGGGCGGGCACGGGGATACGATGGTCCCGCTGGTGCGGTTCACCAGCGTCTCCGGCATTCCGATCTCCGAGCTGCTGGATGCGGCCACGATCGACCGGCTGGTGGAGCGCACTCGCAACGGCGGGGCCGAGATCGTCAAGTTTCTGAAAGCAGGCAGCGCCTTCTACGCGCCCTCCGCCGCCGCCGTGGAGATGGCCGAATCGATTCTGAGGGACAAGAAGAAGGTTCTGCCGTGCGCCGCCTACCTCGAAGGCGAGTACGGGATTAACGGCCTGTTCGTGGGCGTTCCCGTCAAGCTCGGCTCGCGCGGCATCGAGAAGATCTACGAGATCGTCCTGACCCCCGAGGAGGACCTGCAGTTGAAGAAGAGCGCGGCGGCGGTGCAGGAACTGGTGAACGTGCTAACCGCGAAGGCGGCTGGCTAAGAATGGCGGCTGCGGACATCGTTGTGACGCCGCGCATCGACCCGCGGCACACCGTTTTCGAGATAGAGGTGCGGCCGTCGCGCATCCATCGCTGGGGCGTCTTCGCGCTGGACCGGATTCCGGCGCGCCGCAAGGTGATCGAATACACCGGCGAGAGGATCAGCCGCCGCGAGACCAAGCGCCGCAGCGAGCGGCAGCACGTGTACCTGTTCGAGCTGGACGCTTACTGGTGCGTCGATGGGGCGACCGGCGGCAGCGGCGCCGAGCTGATCAACCATTGCTGCGATCCCAACCTCTGCGCCACGATCCGAAAGGGCCACATCCTCTACATGAGCCGCCGCCTCATCGAGCCGGGCGAAGAACTGACCGTCGATTACTACCTCTCGACCGACATGGGTGCGGTCCCCTGTCGCTGCGGCGCGCCAGGCTGCCGCGGCATAATCAACCGGGTGCGATAAGGCCCGATCCGGCCGCACCGAACCGCGCGCGTAAGCAAGCGGATGGGCCGCAGGGCCGGGAACAATGCGCGCCTCCGCAGTGTCTAACTAGCCGGGTGGTTAGAAAGGGGGCCGCAAATGTTCGAGCAGACCTTTTTGGTGGGCACGGCGAAGACGCGCCGGGCTTGGACGGTTTCGGTCTGCTTCGCCGGGCAACTCGCGGCGGTCGGGTGCATGGTGCTGGCGCCGCTGGTGTTTTTCGATGGGTTGCCGCAGGGCCGGCTGGCGCCGCCGGTGTTGACCGTGCCGGGGGTCTATCGGCCACCGGCGCCGCCGCCGCACGTTCAGTTGGTCGGGGCCGGTTCGGAAGCGGTTGAGCATGTGTTCAGGGCGCCGTTAGATCCGCCCAAGGGCGTTCACCTGGGGCCGGACCGGCCGGCTACAGCCCCGCCGGATCTCGTCCCGGTATGCATCGGCGTGTGCGTGCCCGGCGGCGTCGATCGGTCAGGTCCGGTTCTGCTGGGGCAGCGGCGGCTCGTAGCCCCTCCGTTCGAACCGCCGGTCGAGGTGAAACCCGTCGTGAAGCCGACTCCGACGCCCGAGCCCATCAAGGTCAACAGCGGCGTGCAGGAAGCCAAGCTGATCCACCGGGTGATGCCGGTCTACCCGAGGATTGCGTGCCAGATCCGCGTCCAGGGCGCCGTGCATCTGACAGCCATCATCGGCGCCGACGGCCGCATCCGCGAGTTGCAGGTGCTGAGCGGGCACCCGCTTCTGGTGCCGGCCGCCGTGGATGCCGTCCGCCAGTGGGTCTACCAGCCGACGATGCTAAGCGGCGCCCCGGTCGAGGTCATGACCGACATCACGGTGACGTTCAGTCTGAGCCAGCGCTAGCCCGCACCGCCGCGGGCAGAAGCGATACGCCGAGTCTGTCGAGCGCGGTGAGGATTACGGGGTCGCGTTGGGCTTCGACCTCGTCGCCGCGCTCGACGCCCAGCGCCTGGTTGAAGATCTCCGTCTTGAGGCGGTTGGCGATCCAGTCCCGCTCGCTCGACCATTCGGCCACGGCCGGCCGGATGGTGCGGCCGGAGAGGTAGAGCTGGAACTCGTCGAGAACGTCCGGCGTCACGTCGAAGTCCGCGGTGATGTCCGGGTGGCGGCGCACGTAATCGGTGGCGAATTGAGTGAAGACGCCGTTGGCCTCGAGGACAATCCGGAAGCGGGTCATGGGCTCCGGGGATGCCTCAAAATCCGGCCGGACGCCGCCGCCGCCGCGCACCAGGCGGCCCGAATCGGTGCGGAAATCCTTGGTGGTCTCCGCGCCGTTCGAGACGATCTGCCCTTCCGCCAGCGGCCTCTGGATCGAGCGCCCGCTGGGCGTGTAGTAGTAGGCCGTGGTGAGGGCGAGGCCGGAGCCGCTGGACAGGGGGTAAACGTTCTGGACCAGTCCCTTGCCGAAGGTGGCCTCGCCCACGATGACGGCCCGGTCGTGGTCCTGCAGGGCGCCGGCCACGATCTCCGAGGCGCTGGCGCTCTTGCCGTTGACCAACACCGCGACGGGGAAGGTGTAGGGCGTCGAGTCTTTGGGAACGCTCTCCTGGCTGGCCGGGAAGGCCCGGCCGCGCACGCTGAGCAGCCTGGCCTCGGGCTGCAGGAAGAGCGCCGCCGTCTGGAGCGCGGCGGGAAGGACGCCGCCCGGATTGTTCCGCAGGTCCAGCACGAGCCCGTGCAGCTCGCTTCCGCCGAGCTTCTCGATGGCCGCCTTGATTTGAGCGCCCGTCTCGGCATCGAAGCTCGTGACGCGCACGTAGCCGATGCCCGGCTTTAGGAGGAAGGCGCGCTCGACGCTCGGGGCCTGTAACTCTTCGGGCGTGAGCGTGAACTGGAGGGCGCGGACATTCCCCGGTTTGCGCACATCCAGCCGCGCCTGCTTCTGGCGCGCATCGCCGAGGAACTGGATGATCTGCTCGATCTCCAGCCGGGCCAGAGGGAAGCCGTTGACGGCCAGGATCTCGTCGCCCGGGCCCAGGCCGGCTTTCTGCGCCGGCGTGCCCGGCAGCACCTGGAGCACGATCACGCGGCCGGGCAGAACGGAGACGATGCTTCCGAAGCCCTTGCGGGTCGAGGTCTCGAGCTCCTTGAGCTGCTGGAACTGGTCCGGGTCGAGGAACACGCTGTGCGGATCGAGGCGCCGCAGCATTCCGGGAATAGCCCCCTGGTACAGCGCCTTCTCCGGGGCCACGGGGTCGGCCGCCTCGCGCTCGACGAGTGCGTAGACTTCAACGAAGCGTTTGAGTTCCTCGGAGACATCGTCGGAAGCGGCCGGTGGCGGCGCGAGCAGCAGCAGTGCGGGAATGAACCAAAACATCCTCAATACAGTGTACTTGATGGCGTTCGGGAGGGCTGCAGCGACCCTCCGGTTGCGTTGCGCCGCGGATATCTCTTATACTCTATGGACATAGACTAGATGGCCGCTAAGGCGGAAGGAAATCAAATGTCGAATCAGCAAGATCAATACAAGTTGGGCACGCTGGCCCTGCACGCGGGCCAGGAACCGGACCCTAGCACCAATGCGCGTGCGGTGCCCATTTATGCGACCTCGAGCTATGTCTTCCGCTCGACGGATCAGGCCGCCAATCTGTTCGCCCTCAAAGAATTCGGGAACATCTACTCGCGGCTGATGAACCCCACCAACGACGTGCTCGAGAAGCGGCTGGCCGCGCTCGATGGCGGCGCCGCCGGGCTGGCATTCGCGAGCGGGCAGGCTGCCGAGACCGCGGCGATCCTCACCATCACGCACGCCGGCCAGAACTTCATTTCGGCCACGAGCCTCTATGGCGGCACCTGGACGCTGTTCACGCAGACGCTCAAGAAGCTGGGAATCGAGGTGCGGTTCTTCGATCCGAAGCATCCCGAGGAGATCGACAAACTGGTGGACGCCAACACCAGGCTGGTCTACCTGGAGACGATCGGCAACCCCAAGAACGATGTGGTGGACTTCCGCCGTATCACCGATATCGCGCACAAGCACGGGCTTCCCGTGATCGCCGACAACACGGTGCTGACGCCGGCGCTGTTCCGGCCCATCGAACACGGAGTCGATATCGTGGTTTATTCGACCACGAAGTTCCTGGGCGGCCACGGCGCGCATGTGGGCGGGGCGATCGTGGACAGCGCGCGGTTCCCCTGGGCGGACAATCCGGAGAAGTGGCCGGAGTTCACAGCGCCCGATCCCGCCTATCACGGCGTGGTCTTCACCGAGGCGCTGAAGCCGATCGGCAATATCGCCTACATCATTCATGCCCGCACGCACTGGCTGCGCGACACCGGAGCTTGCATGAGTCCGTTCGCGGCGTTCCTGTTCCTGATCGGCATCGAAACGCTGCACGTGCGGCTGGAACGGCACGTCGAGAACGCGCAGGCGGTGGCGGAGTTTCTGGAGAAGCACCCGGCCGTCGCGTGGGTAAATTATCCGGGCCTGCCGAGCCACCCGGATCACGAGCGCGCGAAGCAGTACCTGCCGAAGGGCGCCGGGGCGATCGTCGGCTTCGGGGTCCGCGGCGGCGCGGAGGCGGCGGTGCGCTTCATCAACAGCGTGAAGCTGGCCAGCCACCTGGCCAACATCGGCGACGCCAAGACGCTGGTGATTCATCCGGCTTCGACGACCCACTCGCAGCTCACCGTGGCGGAGCAGGCCGAGACCGGCGTCACGCCGGAGTTCATCCGCATCTCGGTGGGCATCGAAGACATCGCCGACATCAAGGCCGACCTGGACCAGGCGCTGGCCGCATCGCAGGCGGTGGCGGCGGGGGCGTAGGGGCGCAAGTAGGACTGGCCGGAGGCCTGTCTTACTCGTAGTGCAGGGCCTCGATGGGGTCGAGGCGGGCGGCTTTGATGGCGGGCAGGATGCCGGCGACCAGGCCGACCGTCTCGAGCAGGAGCGTCGAAGCCAGGATCGCGAACCGCGAGATGCCGAGGTGGATGTCGGCCGCGCCGCTGGTGTCCCGGAACAGCGGGCCCAGCAGGGGCAGGGTATCGATGATGGCCGTGACGGCGTAGCCGACCGCTACTCCGAGCATGCCGCCCAGCGTCACGATGGCCATGGCCTCGAGCAGGAACTGAAGCAGAATCGACCGGCGCGTTGCGCCGATGGCCTTCAGCACGCCGATCTCGCGCGTGCGTTGGGTCACCGAGACCAGCATGATATTGGCCAGCCCCACCCCGCCGATGGCCAGCGTCAGGGTGCCGATGAAGGCCAGGACGATGCGCAGCGCGAGGCCCATGGTGTCGACCAGGCGCATGTACTGGTTGAACACGAAGTAGCGCACGGCCCGCTCGTCGTGGGGCGAGAAGTTGTGGAGACGGGCCAGCGTGTCGCGCACCTGGCCCAGCGCCTCGTCGCGGAAGACGGGATTGGCCGGCGTCCACACCAGGTCGTCGATGTACTTTAAGTCGCGGTAGAGCGAGCCGGTTTCGAAGGGGATGAACACGCACTCGTTGTCCGGCGTGCCGTAGTTGGCGACTTGCGCCTTGGTCTTCAGCACTCCTACGACCGTGAAGCGCAGTCCGTTGATGGTGATTTCTTCGCCTTCGGGCGGGATCTCCCCGAAGAGTAGTTTGGCCGCCTTCGCGCCCAGCACCGCGACACGCAGCTTCTGAGCGTCGTCCTCGGGGCCGATCCAGCGGCCGGCGTCCATCGCCATGTTCCGTATGCGGCCGTAGGAGTAGCTCACCGCGCGGACCATGGTGGTGTCGGTCCGGTAGCCGCGGACCACGGTCATCCCGCCCATCATCATCTCGGGCGAAATCGCCGCCACCATGAGCGCGGATTCGCGCACCACGGCGATGTCGGTGCGTTCCAGGCGGATGCGCCGCCCTGCGCGCTCGCCTCCGGCCTGGGTCGAGGTCTGGCCCCCGAACATCAGGATCAGGTCCTGCCCGATGGTGAGGAAGGCGGTCCGCAAAGCCAAGTGGAAACCGTCGCCGTAGGACCACAGAATGACGAAGCAGGCGACTCCCCAGCCCAGGCTGATCATGGTGAGGATGCTGCGCTGGCGATTGAAGCGCAGCGCCGCGGCGGCCTCGCGAAGGATGGCCTCAACGCTCATAGCGCAGGGCCTCCACGGGCGTGAGCGATGCCCCGCGCCAGGCCGGCCAGAGCGAGGAGAGAATCGCGGTCAGGCCGAGCGCGGCAAAGGCGAGCAGAGTCGTCGAGCCCCGCACCGGCAGGCCGCCGAACATCTCCCGCTTGGGCAGCGAGTTCACCGCGGCGGAGAGGCCGTAGGCGCCGAGCCAGCCGAAGACTCCGCTGATCGTCGCCAGCAGCATGCCCTCCAGCAGAAAATCGATGAGGATTCTGCGCCGCGTGGCGCCGACGGCTTTGCGCAGTCCGATCTCGCGCGTGCGCTCCGTTACCGAGACCAGCATGATGTTCATGACGCCCACGCCGCCGAGCGACAGCGTCACCACGGCGATGGTGCCCAGGAAGGCCGTCATGGAAGTGAACATGCTGTCGGTGAGCTCGGCTTCCTTCACCGTGTCCCAGATGCGGATGGCGCTGTCGTCGTCGGCCTCGAAGTGGTGATTGCGGGCCAGCACGCGGCGCACCTGACGCTCGGCGGCGTCCCAGGTGGCCACTGAAGCGGGGACGTAGACCAGGTCGGTCACGATGCCGGGATGGAAATTGGGGTCCGCGAGCGGGAGGTCGCGCACCATGCTCGAGTACGGAATAAAGACCTTGTCGGTGTCGAGGCCGTTGTAGGAGCTGTTCTGATCCTTGGGCGGCATGTACCCGACTACGCGATAGGGCAGGCCGGCGAGGTAGATGCGGGAGCCCAGGACCCCCGTGTGGTCGCCGAACAACTGCTTGCGGACATTGTCGCCTAAGACCGCCACGCGGGCGGCATCGTCGTTGTCCTGGTCGGCCAGGAAACGCCCGCCGTCGACCGGGATGTTGCGGATCGTGGAATACAGCGGCTCGACGCCGAGCACGGAGAACGTGCCGCTGTTGTAGGGGCTGACCGCGCTGGCGGGGTTGAGCAGCTCGGCCACGATATCCTTGACCAGGAAGCACTCCGTGGCGATGTCGCGCACGTCGTCGTGCGTCAGCCGGATGCGGCGGCCCGCCCGCTGGCCGCCCGGTTGTTTCCCGGTGCGCCCGGCGAAGACCACCACGATGTTGTCGCCAAGCTGCCGGGTCCGGTCGCGCTGGCCGACCTTGAAGCCGTCGCCCATGGCGATAATCAGGACGATGGAGGCGATTCCCCAGGCGATTCCGCCCATGGTCAGCAGGCTGCGCATCTTGTTGCGCAGCAGGCTCGAGACCGCCTGTTCGAGGATCTCCCTGAGGTACGCCATAGGGCGCTACTGGAGCACGACCTGCTGCCCCTCGGTCAGCCCCTGGAGGATCTCCGTGCGGGAGCCGTTGCTGATGCCGATGGTTACGGGCACGCGGCGCTTGCCGGTCTTCTGCTCGGGATCGGGGATTTCGACCGCGGTGGAGCGGTCTTTCTTGTAAACGATGGCGCCTTCGGGGACGGTGAGCACATGCAGGCGCTCTTCGAGCATGATTTCGGCGTTGGCTGTCATGTCGGCCATCAGCTTGCCGGACTCGTTCGAGATGGATACGCGCACCTCGAAGGTGGTCACGTTGTCCTTCTCGACGCCCATGGGCGAGATCTTGGTCACCTTGCCGGTGAAGCGCTGGTTCTTGTAAGACTCGACGGTGATGCGGGCTGGCTGGTTGAAATACACCTTGCCGATGTCGCTTTCGTCCACCTTGCCCTTCACGTAGACTTCGCTCAGGTCGCCCACGGTCATGATGAGGGTGGCGCCGGCGCCCATGACCAGAATCGAGCTCACGGCGTCGCCCACTTCGCGGTCGCGCGACAGCACCACGCCGTCGATGGGGGAGCGAATGGTGGCGTTGCGGACGTCCTCCTCGGCCTGCTCGACTTGCGCGCGCGACTGGTCCACCTGCGCTTGCGCCTTGGTGATGGCGGCGTCCGCCACGCCCAGGTTGCCCTGCGCCTGCATCTGGCGGTTGAGGGCCAGCTCGTAGTTCTTCTCGGCGTCGTCGCGGGCGTTCACCGCGATCAGCTTGTCCGCGAACAACTGGCCGGCGCGCTCCATATCGCGCTTCAGGAAGGGAACGTCGGGACCCTCGGCCTCGATCTTGGTGCGAACGTAGTCGGCGCGCGCGCTCTTGAGGGTGGCGTCGGCCACCCCCAGGGCGGCCTCGGCCTGGCGGAGGCGCGGCAGCAGATCGTTCTGGTCGAGCTCGCAGATGACCTGGCCCTGGTGGACGCGGTCGCTCACGTTGACGGGCAGCTTGAGGATGATCCCGCTGGCCTTGGACTTGATTTCGACCTGGGTGGTGGGCTCGATCTTTCCGGTGGCCACCACGGAGCGCGCCAGATCCATGCGCTCGACGCGCACCAGCTTTTCCGGCTCGATTTTCGCGGGCTCGCGGCCGAGCTTATTAGCGAGGAGGAAAGCAGCCCCGAGCGCCAGCAGGATTAGAACCAGGATCCAGTAGAACGAACTTCTTTTGCGGTTGGCCATGAACCTTCAATCTTAGTACGGCGGCTCGTGGCGGCAAGTTCCCGCAACTCGTCGCTTGTGGGGCCGGAGTTTGCTGCGGTTCCTTAGCCTTCGAGCGAGTACGTGTGCGGCGTAGGGGCGCCGGACTGCAGGTACGCGGTCAGCTTGGAAAGCCGCCGCAACGCCGCCGCGCAACGCGCGCGGTCTGCAATCACGGCGCGGGCGAGCCACTGGTAGAGATCCCTGGCTTCTTCCGCGATGCGGCGGGCCTCGGGCGAGGAAGGGGGCTGGCTACGGAACTCGCGCTCGAGGGCGGCGCAGTACGCCGGAACCAGGCCTCTCGCCTGAGCGTAGGCTTGCGAGGCGACGGCCCGGCGCAACCCGGCGGCAATCTCCCCGATCGTCTGCATGGGCATCAGGCCAGCACGTTCGTAGGCGTGCCGGTGATCGAAGTGGACGTGGCGTCCATCGCCTGGAACAGGCTGCTGACCACCGTGTACTGCTGCTCCATGGAAGAGATCAGCGCGTCGGCGGCGTCCATCTGGTTGATCAGGTTCGTTTGCATCACATTGATCTGCGCCTGCTCGGTCGCGACGCGGTTGTTGTCATTGTTGATCTCGGTCTGGTTGTCGGCGATGGCGTTTGGCAGCGACCCTTGCGTGGGGTCTTCGACCGACGACATGGCGTTGGTGGCGGTCAGGAGGAAGCCGCTGCTGGTGCCATCGCCCAGGAACGAGGCGATCCCGTCCATGTTGCTAAACGCGGCGCTCAGAAACCCCGTGTCGTCGAAGTCCATCTGGAACGTCGTTGGGTCGAAGGTGATCCCCAGGTCCGATAGCGACGAGATCGCGCTTCCGGGCTGGTCGTAGGTGGCGATCTGGTTCAAGGCGTCTTGCAGCTCATAGACTATGTTCTGGCCGCTCAAAGCGCCTCCCGAAGTGCCGCGCTGAGCTTCGACATCGGTCTGCGCCGTGTTATAGGCTGTCACGAAACTCTGAAGCGCGCTGCCGATGGTCTCCGACTGGCGCGTGAGCGTGATCGAGGTCGGCTGGCCGCTCGGCGTCGTGTCCAGCATGGTGACGTCCAGGCCCGGGGCGATCGTCACGGTGCGGGAGGCGCTGGTGGCCACCTCGGTCGATCCGTTTACCTGGTAGCTGGCCAGGCTGCCCCCCACGCCCTGGGTCATCACGGTAGCGCTGACGGGGTTTCCGCTCGAGTTGGTGGTATTGGCGTCCAAGTCGACGGTGGCAGTTCCGAGTTGCGAGTTTTGTAGCGACAGGCGATAGTCGGGCGAGGAAGGGGACCCCAAGTTGACCACGGTCGCCTGCACGCCCGCGGCACTGGAGTTGATGGCGTCGGCCAGGTCGTACAGCGTGTCGCTGGATGGTGTGATCGAATAGGACGACGTTCCCACGTGGAGCGTGTAGTTGGTGGCCGCACTGATGTTCTGGGTGGTGGGATCGGTGACCTTGGTATTCCCGGTGTCGGAACTCATGGCGGTGCTGTAGCCGCCCAGGCTATCCACTTGGATCGAGTAGTTGCCCTGCATGGCGCCGTCGCTTACCGCGGCACTGACCGTGGTCGGGTCCGAGACATCGACGTTGAAGGCGCTGGCGCCCATGGCGGTGGTCACCGCGTCGACCGCGTTGGAGAGATTCGTAAAGTCGGTCTTCAGGGTATTGAGCGCCGTGGTCTGCGAGTTGAGCTGCGTCACCTCGTCGTCGAGCTGGGTGATGGGCAGCGAGGCGATGGCTACGGCCCGGGTGATGACGTTCTGAAAATCCTGCGAGTACAGGCTGGTGCCGGTGAAGGTGAGGGTGTTGGGGCTGGTGGCGTTGCTGGTGCTGCTGCTGCTGTTGTTCCAACGGCCGCTAGCTGTCGCGGCCGCTAGCCGTCGTTATTAGCCCCGCAACAGAGTCAGTACCACCTGCGGAGCCGAATTGGCCTGCACCATGGCCGCGATGGCCGATTGCTGCAGGACTTGCGCCTTGGTGAGGTTCGCCGCTTCGGTCGCCATGTCGGCGTCGCGGACGCGCGATTCGGCGGCCGCGAAGTTCGATTCCTGGGACTCGGCCAGGCTGATGGCGTAATTCAGGGTGTTCTCGGCCTTGCCGACGTTGGCCTGTGCCGAACCGAGCGCGGCCACGGCGTTGGTCACCGCGGCAACGGCGGCGGTTCCACCCTGCTGGCTGGAGATATCGAGCGAGCTGCCGCCGGCCAGCGCCGCGGAGCTGACGGTCTGGCCTTGCGAGCCTACACCGTCCCCGCTGGCCGTGCTTCCGACGCTGACCTGGAAGGACGGGAGCGAGCTGATGAAGTTGATCTTCTCCGTTCCGGTCGAATTGTCCACCACGGCCGTGATCTGCTGGAGCGTCGCGTTGTTGGTCTGCTGCAGCGCCGTGTTGATGGCCGCGACGGCTTGATCGATGCTCTGCCCGTTGCGCGTGGCGCCGGTATTGGCGAGATTGATGGTCGTGGCCTGCGCCTCGCCGGAGGAGTTGTTGGCCGAAACGGTGATGGCCTGGTTGTCGCTGCCGTATTGCAGGGGCGTGAATGTCAGATCGCCGGTCGCCGACGATCCGCCGGCGTTCACGACGTTGCTCTTTGCGACGCTTGCGGTCGAGCCGGCGAATTGCGTGCCGGTCGATCCGAAGCCCATATCGGCGGAAGTGCCATGGGTGGTGCCCGCCGTCAGGCCCAGAACCGCGCGGTTCCCGCCAGAGTGAGCGAGTCCGATGCGCCCGCGGTTCCGTTCGAGACCAGCTTGATGGTGTCCTGGCCGCCGTTGGTGACGACCGACGCCACACCGTTCAAGCCCGCGGTGCCGTTGATGAGGCCCGCGATCGTCGAGGCGGTCTGGTTCCCCGTGAGCCCCGACACGGTGATCGCGTTGCCCCCGTCGATGGCGATCGACAGAGTCTTGCCGCCGGCCATGGCGTATTGGCCGGTGGTGGCAGTGACCGTATTGGTGGCGATGGCGGAGGCGTTGGTCGTGCCGTTGCCGCCCCCAGCCGCGTAGGCGTTGAGCCGGAAGTAGGTCTGGTTGCTCGAGGAGATGGTGACCGTATTGGCGCTGGGGCCGGTGGTGTTCCACGTCGCGGTCAGCCCGGCTGCGCTCAGAACGGCGTTCGAATTGAACTGCTGCTGGAGGTTCGCCACCAGGTCGGCCCCGGTGCGGTTCGTCCCGGTGTAGGTCGTGCCCGTGGTGAAGCCCAAGGGGGTATTGGCTGTCCCGTTCAGAATCTGAACGCTGGCGCCCTGGCCCAGGGCCGTGGTCTGGATCTGGATCTGGTTGTCCGAGGTGACCGAAGCCGTCGCGGCCACGCCCGCCCCGTTCAGCGCCGTCTGGATGTTGCCGGCGATGGTGCTGAGCGAAATGTTATCGGTGGCCGCGGCCCCCTGGTAAGTGGTGTTCAGGTCGCCCGTCAAGCCGAGAGTGGTGGCCGCCGAGTTGGCTGGCGCCGTGATCCGGATCGAGGAGCCCAGGCCGTTGGTCGTCGAAGCGAGGACCAGGTGGTTGGCGCCGTTCAACGTGGCGACCACTCCCCCCAGTTGGGTGTTTATGTCGGTAATAAGCTGAGAGCCGGCGACGGCGGCGCCCGTAGTGAGGCTGACGGTGGTCGTCGCGCCGCCATCCAGCGTGACGTTCAACTGGTTGTTTCCAGCCGTGCCACTGTGCAGAGTAGTATCGAGACCAAGCAGGGTGGTGGCGTCCCCCTTTCCGAGGCCGCTCGAGCCGCCTACGCCGATCTGGATGCTCGAGTTGCCGCCGGTGGAGGCCGACGTGATCACGAGCTGGTTGGAGACGAACGAGGCCGTCGCCTTCCCGCCCAACTGGCCGGTGATTTCGCCCGCTATGGTCGCCTGGGATTGCCCGGCGGCTGCGACCAGGTTGATGGTCTGGGCGGTCCCGCCGTCTATGCTCACCGTGAACTGGTTGGCGGTGCTGGTGTCGAGGGAGCCCGCCACCGTGCTGCCGGTCTCCACACCGCTCGTGGCGGCCGCGATGTTGAACGTGTTCACCCCAGCCGCTCCGAAGTTCACCGTCCCGGCTGCCGCCGTGCCGCTGGTCGCGGCAACTCCGTTACTGAGGGTGGTATTGACCACCGTGCCGTTCACCGCGAGGCTCAACATGTTGTTGGCGGCGGTGATGGTGTCCGTGGCGTTGCCGGCTCCGGCGCTGGTCGCCGTGGCGGCCACGGCGTTGGCGGCGGCCAGGTTGGCGGTCACGGTGGGCGATGCCGCTCCGTTGATCGAGAATTGCAGCACGCTTTGGCCCGCGTCGTTTGCGGTATTCGGGGCGTAAGTTGCCCCGGCCGTGAGCGTGGCGTAGTCGAAGGCCGAGTTTGCGCCCGCTTGGAACGAACCGAACCCCAGGGCGTCCCCCGCATCGCCGGTCACGGCGACGTTGAACGTCTGGCCGCGCGAGTCGCTGAAGGTCAGTTTCGTTCCGCTGGCCGCGGGCGTGGCCAGGCTGATGCCCGTTCCCGCCAGCGCGGTGGCCATCTGCGTCTGCAAGTCGCTGACCGCCGAGGCGACCGTGCTGTCGCTCGCACTCAGGGTGATGTTCACCGGTGCGGCCAGGCCGGCGCCCGTGAACTGGACCGTGATATTGCCCGGGTTCGTGACGGTATTGGCCATCGTCACGTTTTCTCCGCCGGCGACCGTCGCGGTCATGTTCGCCGCTTGCGGCTGGCCGGCGACCGCGAAGTTGCCCAGCAGGGCGTTCGAGACCGCGTCCCCGGCTTGCACCTGGAAGGCCGTGGTGCTCGAGGAGAATGCGAGTTGCTCCTTGCCGCTGCTGTCCGTGTTGATGGAGGCCGTGATGTTGGCGGCCTGTAATGCCTGGGCTGCCGGCGTAGCCTCGTTGCCCGCGTTCTGGATGGCGTCGTTGATGGCCGCCACCAGAGTGCTGGTGTTGCTCACGCTCGAGGTGTTGACGGCCACCTTCACCGCATTCGCGCCCGAGAAACCGGGACCCGAGATGTAGAAATCCGTCTCGCCGGCGACCGGGGTGGTGTTATGGGCCAAAATGTCCGCCACGCTGGTGGTCGCCGCACTGTCTCCGATGTCGGTGTTGGCCGCGCCCACGGCCTCCATGCCCGTCAGACCCAGGCTCTTGGCGTCCACGGTCGCGCCCGACAGATTCAACTGCACGCTGGAGTTCTGGGCCGCCGTCTTCGTCCCTTGCGCGACGCCGCCGCCGATGTACACCGAGAGACTCTTGGCGAACTCGCCGCCCTGGTCCAGGCCGATGGACTGCGCCTGCCGGTTGATTTCCGTCACCAGGCCCTGGAACTCGCTGTTCAGCACGTTGCGGTCGCCGGTGAAGGTGCCGCTGGCCGATTGCGTGGCCAGGGTCTGCAGGCGGTCCAGAATCTGGCCAATGTTGTTCTCGCCGCCGTCGACGATCTGCAGGGTGCTGATGCCGTCGTTGGCGTTCGCAATCCCCTGAGTGAGCTGGGCTTCCTGGTCGCGATAGCCGTTGGCTACCGCCAAGCCCGCCGGGTCGTCGCCGGAAGAGTTGATACGATAGCCCGGAGTCAACTCCTCAATCGTCTTGCTCTGGAAGTTCGTGTCGGTGTTGAGGTTGTTCTGGGCCATAAGGGAGGTAACGTTGGTTTGAACGGAGAGCATCGTAAATTCCTTTTCGGTTGATTGCCAGCTTCAGTACCGGTCAGGTTCTCCTTGGATTCGGATACCTGAAAGCAACTTCACTGCCTCTCATCGGCAGGCGGCACGGTACCTTGAATTCCGCTTTCCGAGACCCGCGACACCAGCCTGGCCAGCGTGCCCTCCAGCCTGGACTCGGCCGCCGCACGGTTCTGATCCCGCACCAGCTTCACTTCTTTGGCTACCACCGGCACGTCGCGCGGCGCCTGGATTCCGATCTTGACCCGCGTGCGTCCGATGTGCGCCAGGTGGATCTCGATGTCTTCTCCGATCAGGATCGATTCCCCGGCCCGGCGTTTCATCATGAGCATACCGGCGCCTCGGCCAGCTCGATCCGATGCCGGTGCGAGTATTCGGTCCCCACCAGGATGGCCTGCACCGCGCGCCGCGCCGGGACGTTGATCACGATGGGCGCCAGTAGATTCGCCGTGAGCTCGTCCGGGCCGATATGTACCAGTGCCAGGCACGTCAGTTCCCGGCCGATTAGCGGCTGCCGGCCGCCCGGCAGCCGCACGATCTCCAGCTCTTCGGCGGAGATCCGGAGCTGGTAGTCGGGACGGACGGTCCGGACGTGCACCGCCGGGAAGCACAGGGTGGGAGTGGCCAGGCTCTGCAGAAAGACCAACGGATCGAGAGCGCGTTGCTCGATCAAAACGAATTGCCGTTCCTGCTCGAAACCGGGAATGCCGGCTGGGAAGTCGAGGACGGAGTCTTCACAATAATCGAGTGAGCCCCAGTACTTGGTTTCACAGTTCGCCATGTTGCGGATTGCCTCGTCCCTCTATTCGGCGGAACAGGGACGGCGCTGTAGTGGGACGGGCGCCCGCAAACGCCTTAGCAGGGCGTCAGAGACTCCAGCTCTGGCCGCTGTAATCGCCGCTGTAGCCGCTGCCGTATCCGCTCCCGTAAGTGGTTGCGTATTCGGCCACCGGCCCGGGCGCCGGCGCGGCAATCGTCTCGGGCTCGCCCGCCGGGATCGTCGCGGCCGGCGCCGTCTCGGCGGCGCCGCACTGATCCCAAGCCTCGAGCAGCGTCCTAAGAAGCTGCACCACCTCGGCCAGCGGTCCGTCCGCCTGATCGAGGTTGCCCCGTATCAACCGCCGCTGCATGTAGTCATATAGCGCGAGGAGTCTTTGGCTCAGGCGCGGATCGGCATCCTTGTTTACGGAATGCATCAGCTCGACGATGATCCTGCCGGCTTTGGTGAGCTGGGCCGAACGCGCCGCAATGTCGCGCTCGCGCAGGTGCTGCCGGGCTTTTTCTACCGCCTCGATAGCGCCGCGGTAAAGCATCCGCACCAGCTCGACAGGGTCGGCCGAAAGAACGCTGCTCTCGAAGTAGGTCGCGATTCCGTCGAACATGTTTCCCTCGACCTACTCATCGGACGACCGCCGCGGTCCGTGAGGAACCGGCGGGCTACAAATCCCGCCGCGAGAACCGGCGGATCGCCAGCGCCAGGGCCGCCGCCAGATACAGGCCGGCGTAGACCACCATTCCCCCGCTGGGGACCGAGCCGATGCTGAAAGGCCCGCGGCCAAAGCCGCCGATGACCGGGCCCTGCAACTCGAAGGCGGCGCGCCGCCACAGGGACTCGCTGGGCATCGCGACGCTCGCCAGCACGCCCAGATTCATGGCGGTCTGGCTGTGCGCCAGCCAGCCGAATTCCTCCACCCAGCCGCCCAGGAACGCCAGGATGTGCAGGCCGAAGACCGTTACGCCCGTGGCCAGCGTCGACAAACTGGCTCCGGCGCGGAACGTGACTGCCAGCAGCAGCATGCTCTCCAGCCACATCAGACCGATCGCCTCGGGAACGTGTGCCGGCGTGTGCCCCCCGATCAGCCGCACTTCCGCCAGCATCCCGCCCGCCAGGAACGCTAAATAGGCCGTTAGCATGGCCGCGAAACCGAGCCATTTTCCGAGGATGACATCCCAGCGCCGTATGGGCTTGGTGACCACGGCCTGGATGACGCCGGAATTGATTTCGCCGGCAATCGTATCGGCCGAAGTCAGGATCGTGATTACAGCCAGCAGCCAGTTCACCACGTACATGCCCATGGCGAACAGCACGATGACCGCCTGGCGCCGGAAGAGCAGCTGGCGGCTGGCGGCCGCCGGCAGGCTTTCGAGCACCTTGTGCAGGCCGAAGCCGTACAGCAAAAGGTACGCGGCGCCGACCGCCATCGCCGCGGCGACCACCCTGCGGCGAACCGCCTCGCGGCAGGTGAGCCCGGCCATCACCGCAACGCCCCTCACAGGCCCCCCTCGGTTCCCACAATGCGCAGGAACATCTCCTCCAGCGAGGCCTGCCGCGAGTGGAGCGAATAGATGCGCGCGCCGCTCGCCACCAGGTACGTGACCACCTCCGGCACGGAATCTTCGGCGCGGACTTCCATCGTCAGCGAATCGCCCTCCAGGCGCACCGAACCAGCCCACTGTTCGAGGCCGGCCAGCGCTTCGGTCCCAAGGTCCTTCACGCGGGCCACGATCGAACGCTCCTCCACTCCCAGCTTCTTCAAGTCGCAGGTTTCGAGCACTTCGCCGTGTTTGATGAAAGCCACGCGGTCGCAGGTGACCTCGACCTCGGAGAGCAGATGCGAGTTCAGGAACACGGCGGCGCCGCGGTCGCGCTCGGCGCGGATGATGTCGCGCACCAAGAGGCGCCCGGCGGGGTCAAGGCCGCTGGTGGGCTCATCGAGGAAAATCAACTCGGGATCGTTCAGCAGCGCCTGCACCAGGCCGATCCGTTGCAGCATTCCTTTCGAGTAGTCACGCAGGCGCTTGCGGCCGTGATCGGCCAGGCCGGCCAGCGCCAGCAGTTCCGGCCCGCGCCGGCGCCGCCGAGCCCCGGGCATCCCGTACAGCCGGCCGTGAAAATCGAGAAACTCCTCGCCGCTCAGCCAGTCGTGAAAGCGGAAATGCTCCGGGAGAAAGCCGACGCGCGCGCGCACATTCCGGTCGCCCAACGGGCGGCCCAGCAGAACGGCCTGGCCTGCGGTTGGCGCGACGAGGCCCAGCAGCATCTTGACCGAAGTGCTCTTCCCGGCGCCGTTCGGGCCGAGGAACCCGAAGACCTCCCCTCGGCCGACCTGGAGCGTCAGACCGCGAACGGCCACCTTCTTGCCGAAGGTTTTCCGCAGGTTCGCGGTTTCGATGGCTGCGCCTGACATGAGCCGAGATTACCGCAGCGAAGCGGCCAGCGGCTGCGCCAGCGCCGGATTGCCGAAGCCGCCCACCGAGTACATGATCCCATTGTGAACCCACAGCAGCCCGTAAGCCGGCGGCAGCTTCGTGACGCGGTTACGCGAACCCTCCCCGAGGCGTGCCACCACCTGGCGGTCCGGCAGCCCCGTAATCATAAGCCCCTGGACGCCATCCACGGCGACCGTCTCGAAGGTCGCGGCGTTGCGGGGGATGGGAACCGCGATGGTTGACGTCCAATCGACGGTCTGGCTGAACAGGTGCGCCTGCTCGGGAGTCATGCCGGCCAGTTGCAGCCCGAACTCCGCCACGCCGGTCAGATCGAGCTCGGGCGTAGTCACCACCGTCGGAACGGGCACCTGGGAGACGACTACGCAGTCGTCGTAAGGTCCGTGGGTGGGCTCGTGCAGATTCTCGACCGGGCAGTTGCCGTAGCGGGCGACCACGTTTGCCGGAACGTCGACTGCAACTTGCGCGCCATTCAACTCGGGCGGGAACTGGAGGTCGGCGCGCCCAGCCACGGAGAGCAGGGTGTTGAGCCGCTGCTGGCTCGCCGTGAACTGAAAGGCGCTCTCGGTGTTCACGGTAAGCTGCGGGGCATCGGTGCGCAGCTCCGGCAGCCGCACGGCCATCGAGGCCAGCCGGGCAGCCTCCTCACGGTCCGCCACCGCCAGCCTCCGGCTTTCCTTGGTCTTGATGACGCTATCGGCCAGCAGCTGCTGGAGCATCTCGCCCTTGCCCTCGGCGATGAAATCGCGTTCCATGGGGACGGCTACCACCGCCTTGATCCGTAGCATGCCAAGGAGCTTCTGCGCGACGGCGCGGCCGGGCGGGGAAACGAGCAACGCCGCCGCCAGCGCGGCCGCGGCAATGGCGCCCCAGGCGGGCGTGAGCCGGGGTATCCAGAAGGGCCTCGCAGGTGGCGCGGCGTCCAGGCGGCGGTCGAGATCCGCGAACGCGCGGCGCGGGTCGGCGGGCTCCTCCGCGGGCGCCAGCTCGGAGAGAAGCGCTCCGGCTCGCTCGGCTCTTTGGGCGACCGCCTGGGCGCGCTCGCGGCAGCCCTCGCAATCCTTCAGGTGGGCGTCCACCCGCGCCAGTTCGGTCTCGTTCAGCTCGCCATCCAGTTTGGCGCGCAGTGTTCCATCAGGAACGCACATTGAGTCCTCCTTCGATCCGCCGGTACGCTTTCTCGAACGCCGCCTCGGCGCGGGCCAGCCGCTGCCCGACTGAGCCGGACCTGACGCCCACGGCTTCCGCCAGCTCTTTGTACGAAAGGCCGCTGGCCCGCAGCGTGAGGATCTGGGCCTGAGCCGGTTTGAGGCTGGACAGAGCCGCGCGCACGTTCTTCACTCGCTCTGCGCGCAACACATCCTCGAGCGGGCCAGCCGCCGCAGACGCCTCCGCCAGCCGCTCACCGGCTTCGGGATCGCGCTGCCGGCGCCGGTTGGCCGCGCGCAGGGCGTCGATGCCCAGCCGGCTCGCGGTACGGTAAAGCCATCCGCCCAAGTTCTGGTACCGGTCCAAATCCGACGGCTGTCGGTACAGCTTGAGGAAGGCGTCGCTGGCGATTTCTTCGGCCTGCGCTCGGTCGCCCAAGAGGCGCTGGATAACTGCGACCGTGCGCGCGTAGTGCTCGATAAAGACAGCCTCGAAGTCGGCCGCTGTCCACCCCGCCCGCTCGCCGCCCAGCGCGCTCATTCCCGCCCGCATCGTCGCCTCACCAGCGTACTCCATCATGGGTCTCCGTTCCCGGCCTCTGAAAGGAGAACGAGCGGGGCGGGGAATTTGTGACAGGAAAGCCAGCATCCGGCTGGGCCCCAGATCTGCTCGGACCAGGTGGTGAACGAATTGCACGCCAAACGGCAAAAGGCCAGTTCGTCTAACTAAGCCGACCAGTGGGCCTGCCGCCGAGGTTCGGCATTTCCTGCGTGCAGGGACGGCAGGATTTGCACGCGGCTACCTGTGGAGCCTCTGGTCGTCACCTTGTGGTCGCTCACATTCAGCTTTGGTCCTCAATCTGCACTGCAAGCAGATGGAGAAGAGGTGACAAATGTCGACCCTATTAATCCTGCTTCTGATAGTGCTGCTACTTGGTGGCGGGGGGTGGGGATACTCTCGCTGGCGCACCTAGCGCCCACTGGCCCCTTGGCTTCGCCCGAGCTCCGCCCCAGCGGCGGTGCCGGGGCTGCCCAAGAAGACCTCGTACGGGATTCGAAGGGAGATCATGAGAATAGCGGCACTAGGCATGACAGAGATGACCTTAGCCATCGCTCTCGTGGCGGTCCTCGTCGCAGCCCTCGCCGCGTTCGCTTGGCGCCGAAAACGCCGGACTGCAAGACTGCGGACTCAGTTCGGTGGCGCTGAATATGCACGGGCCGTGCAAGACGGTGGCGACCGGCGGCATGCGGAGGCCGCGCTCGAAGAGCGCACCGAACGAGTCGAGGGGCTTCGCATCCGGCCCCTCGCGGCAAGCGATCGTGCACGCTTTGTGCACTCCTGGCGCGAGGTCCAGGCGCGCTTCGTTGACGGCCCCGGCGGTGCGGTGATGGCAGCGGACCAACTGCTGGGTGATGTGATGTCCACGCGTGGCTATCCGCTCAGCAACTTCGATCAGCGCGCGGCGGATATCTCCGTGGATCATCCGCTGGTTCTGGGAAACTACCGAACCGCTCACGAAATCGCGATCCGGCAGACGCGGGGGCAGGCCGGCACGGAAGACCTGCGCCAGGCAATGATCCACTTCCGGACGCTTTTCGAGGAACTCGTCGGCAAGCCGGAGATGCTCCTGACCAAGGCCGCATCGTGACGTGTCGGGCCTCGGCCCGAGAGTAAGAAAGGCACTCCTATGTCCTTCGGGATTTACATTGCCGGCTTCTTGATATTAATTGGTGGGCTGATCTATGGAGCCGTGATACTGCATGTTCCTTCGCATTGGATCGCCGTGGGCGCAATCGTACTCGTGGGCCTCGCGATTCTGAAGGGCGTCCAAGCCACGCGGGGAAAAGATCCGTCGTAGCAAGACGGGTGGCACGGCCCTGCCGCGACTTGAGCAGCTTGCGTTCGGAAGCAGCCGGCAGCCATCGGCACAGAGTGGCGGCGACAGGCTGGCGCCCGTTCCCCATTCCGGCTCTCAAACTCGCTATACTACTCAGCCATGTCGATCCTGACTGGCTGCTTGATCGGATTCGCCGCCTGGTTCGTCGTGCGCTTCCTCCTTATGGGAGTCTACACGGTGGACCAGAACGAACGGGCGCTTAAGACGGCGTTTGGGCGCGCGGAGCGCGTTCCTGGCGGCAAGACCACTCTCGACCTCCCCATCGCCGAGCAACTGCTGCCCGAGGAGAGGCCGCGCTACAGCTACCCGCAAGTCCGGGTCATCCGGCCGGGCGGGCCGTATTTCAAGATGCCCTGGGAGAAGGTCTTCAAGGTTTCGATCGCCACCGAAACCATGAACATGGCGGTCGATCTGGAGACGCCCCAGGCCAACTCCGGCGGCACCATTCTGGAGGCGGTCACCAAGGACCAGCTCAACACCGGCCTGACCGGCCAGATCCGCTATTGTGTCGCTGAGAGCAATCTGTACGCGTTTCTCTTCGGCATCAAGCGGCCGGTCGTTCACGTGATGGGCTATTTCGTATCGGTGCTGCGGCAGAGGATCGCCAACTTCGAGGCCAAGCCCGTGGTTGCCGCGGCTGCCGCCCCGGCCGGCGCGTCCCCGACGCTTCTCGGCGCCGACGCGGCCGGCGTCTCCATCAACGACCTGCGCAAGAACCTGCGCGACTTGAACGACTACATGGATGCCGAATGCCGGGCGACGGCGGCGCGCTACGGCGTGACGCTCGACGCCTCGCTGATCACAGGAATCGATCCCCCGCCCGAGGTGGAATCGGCGCTGGCGGCCATCAATACCGCGCACAACCAGGTCTCGAGCGATATCAGCCTGGCGCAGGCCGCCGCCGACCAGAAGATCGTGCAGTCGCGCCGCGCGGTCGAGATCGAGACGCTGCGGGCGCAGGCCGAAGTCGCGCCGCTGCGAAAGATGGCCGAGGAGCTGAGCGGACTCAAACAGCGCGGGGCGGGCGCGCTCGGCACCTATGTGCGCAACGTGCGCCTGGCTCTCTACGCCAAGGCCCAGCAGGTCTTTCTGGAGGTGAAGCAATGAGCACCGACTGGTTGATCGCAATCGGGGTGGCGTTCCTGGCGCCCTTCCTTCTGGAGCCGCTGCTGCTCGGACTGACGCGCGTCTTCGGCCTCTACACCACCGTGCAGGAACGCACGTGCAAGGTTTACGTGCTTTTCGGGAAGGTCATCGGCATGTTGGACGAGCCGGGACTCCACTTCCTGCCGCAGAAGCTGGGGGCCGCGGCCTTCATTGTCCATTTCCTCGGCACCTGCTACACGCTGGACCTGCGTCTGGACCAGGAGTATCTGCGCAGCGAGCCGGTGAACTCCGAAGAGGGCGCCCCCATGGGCATCGGCATCTGGTATGAGATGCAGGTGAGCGACCCGGTGTCGTTCCTGTTCAAGAACGCCGATCCGCGCGGCTCGCTGCGGGCCAACGTCCGCAACGCGGCGGTCCGCTGCCTCAGCAACATGCCGCTCGCCGAGATGCTCGAGACGCGCCACAAGATGAGCCAGACCGTCCGCACGGAGGTCTCCGAGAAGTCCGAGGCCTGGGGTTACACGCTGGGTTCGGTTTACATCCGCAAAGTTCATTTCCGAGACGAGGGAATGATCAAGCAGATCGAGGAGAAGGTGGTGAACCGGCTGCGCCAGGTGACTTCGGCCATCAAGCAGGACGGCGCCAACCAGGTGAGCGTCATCACCAGCTCGGCGGAGCGCGAGGCCGCGGTCGAGTTCGCGAAGGCGGCCGGGATCCGGCCCAACATGATCGGCACGGCGCTGGCCGAGATCGCGGCCGATCCCGACGTGGCCGGCGCGCTGTTCGATATCCTCGAGAGCCAGAAACTGCTTGATAGCGGCGCGCGGCTGACCCTGCTGCCCCGGGGGTCGGGCGGCCCGCTGCTCGATCTGCTGGCCGCAAGAGCACAGGAGACGCCACCCGTTGCGTAGTTGCGGCAGTCTTTGTGGCGCACGCACTCCTGCGTGCCGCGTCGAGACTCATCTCGACGCCGGGTGTCGGCACGAGTGCCGACACGGCAGGCTGAAGCCTGCGCCACGTGGTTGCGAATCGCACTAGAAGCCCCGGAGCACAGTTGAAGAAGCTCGAACGCTATTTTGAATTCCAGGAACTCGGCACCAACTGGCGAACCGAGATCCTCGCCGGGTTGACCACGTTCCTGACGATGGCCTACATCGTCTTCGTCAACCCGGCGGTCCTGCACGATGCGGGGATGCCGCTGGCGGCGGTGACGGCGGCCACCTGCGTCTCGGCCGCCTTCGCCAGCCTGCTGATGGGAGTCTTCGCCCGCTACCCCATCGCGCTAGCGCCCGGAATGGGTATCAACGCTTATTTCGCCTACACGGTGGTGAAGGGCATGGGCATTCCCTGGCAGACGGCGCTGGGCGCGGTGTTCCTCTCGGGCATCGCCTTCCTGCTGCTGACGGCGTTCGGCATCCGTCAACTGATCATCGCCGCGATCCCGCAGGAACTGTACGCCGCGGTGGCGGCCGGCATCGGCCTGTTCATCGCGCTCATCGGGTTCCGCAATTCCGGCATCATCACTGCCAACCCGCAGACTACCGTCGCCCTGGGCAATCTGAGGGCGCCGGAGACGCTGCTGGCGATCTTCGGCCTGGTGCTGACCGGCGGGCTGATGGCCCGGGGCATCAAGGCGGCGATGCTGATCGGCATCGTGGGGACGACCGCCGTGGGGGCGGCTTTCGGGATGGTGCACTGGCATCCGCAGACCCTGCACTGGTCGGATCTCAGCGCCACCGCGTTCAAGCTCGATGTGCGCGCGGCGCTCCGGCTGGGATTCCTGGAGGTCGTGTTCGTGTTTCTGTTCGTGGACCTGTTCGACAACATCGGCACGCTGATCGGGGTGACCAAGAAAGCCGGCCTGATCGACCGGCAGGGCCGCATCCCGCGTATCGACCGGATCCTGTTTACGGACGCCACGGCGACGGTGGCGGGCTCGCTTACCGGCACGTCGACCGTGGTGAGCTACATCGAGAGCGCAGCCGGGATCACCGCGGGCGGGCGCAGCGGGGTTACGGCGGTGGTGGTGGGCCTGCTGTTCCTGGCGGCGCTGTTCGTTACGCCGCTGGCCGGCATCATTCCGGCTGCGGCCACGGCGCCGGCCCTGATCATCGTCGGCAGCCTGATGGTGTCGGCGGTGTCCGAGATCCCCTGGTCCGATCCCGTTCTGGCCTTGCCGGCGTTCCTGACGCTAGCGGCGATTCCGCTCACGGCGTCGATCGCCAACGGGATTGCGTTCGGGTTCATTACGTTTACGCTGCTCAAGGTGATTCGCGGCGAGTACCGCAGCGTGAGCTGGCTGGTCTACCTGCTCACGGCGCTGTTCATCGCGCGGTTCGTGTACCTGGCGAATGGGTGAATCGGGACCAACCCGCCGGAGGCCGGCTTGTGAGAAGATCAGAGGTTCTTTGCGGCTTTCTGGCCGGCCAAGCGTGAGCGGGGCGATCCCGCTGTGCTCCGCGGCGCTGGCCGGCCAGATTCAACTCCACCGCTTGGGTGGTATTCTTGCAGGTTTGCTATGGCGTACGATCAGGCGCCGCTCGACACGAACCTGAAGTACCGCCACGGACGCCCGCCGACGATCCGGCCCTCCTCCGCAGACGAACCATGCGAGCGGTTTGAAATCGCGGTCCGCCAAAAGATGACGGCTGGCGCGTTCGCTTCGAGGACCCTGACCAGCCACTCGCCGGGACGTTCATTCCAGAGGAGCGTCGCCATTCTCTGCCCGAAGCCGCGCCTCCGAAATCTGCGGATGACAAAAAACTCGCGGACGTCATAGGCGCTTATGCCGCCGAGCCACTCAGCCGCCGGTCCGACCAGGGCAAAACCTGCGATCGAGGCGCCGGCCTTCGCCAGATACGCGTCGTAGCCGTTCTCCCACACCGAGGCTGTGTCGTAAGAGTAGCTTCCGTCGGCCTTGGTGTCGATCTCAAACCACTCTGCCATGTCGTGAATGTAGTGCTCGAACAGATTGCGCAGCAGAACATCCGACTCGGGCCCGATCTTCGATATCAAGAGACTAGGCGGCGACATAAGGAACGAGCGCTCGATCCGCGCACCTTCAACGTCCATCTCAGATCGTCATGGCGGTAAACCCGCCGTCCACCCGGATGATGGCGCCGGTGACGAAGGACGCGGCCCGCTCGGAAGCCAGCCACACCGCGGCGCCCACCATTTCCGCGGGCTCGCCGAAGCGGTCCGCGGGCGTGTGCGCCATGATCTTGGCGACGCGCTCCGGGGTGAGCACCTTGCGGTTCTGCTCGGCGGGGATGAAACCCGGCGCGATGGCGTTCACGCGCACCTTGTGCGGCGCCAGCTCGCGCGCCAGGAACTGCGTCAACTGGTTGACGCCACCCTTGGTGATGCTGTACGTGAACACCTTCGACAGCGGCGGGCTCGAGGAGGCCGAGGAAATGTTGATGATGGAGCCGCCGCGCCCCGCATCCACCATGCTCTTGCCGAACACCTGGCAGGCCAGGAACATGCTTTTCAAGTTCACATCGAGGATACGCTGCCATTCCTCTTCGGTGATTTCGAAAAACGGCGTGGCGGAGTTGATCCCGGCCGCGTTGAGCAGGATGTCCGCGGCGCCGAATTCCTGGAGAACGATCTCGAGCGCGCGGCTGAGATCGGCCTTGCGCGTCGCGTCGCAGCCGACGCCGATGGCGCGGCGGCCGAGCGCGCGGATTTGAGCGGCGCGGGCCTCCGCCTGCGCGGCGTTGAGGTCCAGGATGGCGACGCCGGCGCCCGCTTCGGCGAATCCGGTCGCCATCGCCCCGGCCAGCACTCCGCCTCCGCCGATCACCACCGCCGTCTTGCCGTCGAGCGAAAACAGTTCGTTTGCCATAGCGCTTACCGTTTTACCATGGGAACGTATGTGGCTTGCTCTGGCGCTCTCTACCCTGCTCGTTCGCCCCGCTGTGGTCTTGGAACCAGTGGCGAACATGTACTCGAAGCCCGACGCGCTGGCCGACGTGGTCTCGCAGGCCATCTATGGCACGCCGGTCCGCATCCTGGAAGAGCAGAAGGGCTGGGCCAGGGTGCAGACGCCAGACGAATACACCGGCTGGATGCCGATGGCCTCTCTCCGTGAGTTGCGCGACGGCGCGACGGGCTACGCCGCGGCAGGCCGCGTGGCGCGCGTCGAGAGCTTGTTTGCGAACCTCTACCGCGAACCGGACGTGACCCGCCACGAGCCTCTGTTCACCGTGCCTTTCGAGACGCGCCTGGAGGTGACCGCCGAGCCCAAAGACGACGACGGGCGCTGGATTCGCGTAGCACTGCCGGACGGCCAACTGGCGTGGCTCGCGCGCGGCGACGTGACCTTCGAGCCCCCGCATATCGCCGCCGCCGACCTCGTTGCCTTCAGCCGCCGCTTTCTGGGCCTGCCCTACCTATGGGGCGGCACCTCCACGTTCGGGTACGACTGTTCCGGCTTCGTCCAGATGCTGTACCGCCGCCTAGGCGTGCTGTTGCCGCGCGACGCGCAGCCGCAAGCGGATTGGAAAGGCCTCGCGCCCGCCGAACCCAAGGACTTGCGGCCGGGCGACTTGCTCTACTTCGGCAGTTCGGACCGCCACATCACGCACACCGGGATGTTCCTCGGCGGCGGCGAGTTCATCAGCGCCACGGTCCACGAACATCCGGTGGTGCGTATTGATCGGCTCGACGATCCCTTCTGGGCCAAGCTGTTCGTCGCCGCGAGGAGGCTGAAATGAATCGCCGCAACTGGATGAAGACCGCGCTGGCCCTGCCCGCCGCGATGCGCGCCGCCCCCGTGGCAGGGCCGGCCAAGATCGAAGCGCGTGTCGCCCGCCTGCTGCTGAAGCACACCTGGACGACCGCCATGTCCTCGAGCCAGTACCGCGAGGTGCTCCAGCTCGATTACACCCGTGACGGCGTGACCGGCGTGGGCGAAGGCGCGCCCATCTTGCGCTATCAGGAGAACGCCCGCTCCGCGCTGGCAGCGGTGAACGGCCTCTTCGACTACCTGGCGACCGCGAACCCGTGGGAGTTCGCTAAGGTGATGGCCGAGGTCTCGCGGCGCATGGAGGGCCAGTACGCCGCCAAGGCCGCCATCGACATCGCGCTCATGGATTGGGTCGGCCAGAAGCTCGGCATCCCGCTCTACCGCTACTTCGGCCTGGACCCGCGCGACGCGCCGGTGACCACCTTCTCGATCGGCATCGACACGCCCGAGATCACGCGCCAGAAGGTGCGCGAGGCGGCGGCGTATCCGGTGCTGAAGATCAAGGTCGGCCTGGCGACCGACGAGGCGACGATAGCGGCCGTGCGCAGCGTCACCAAAAAGCCGCTGCGCGTGGATGCCAACGAGGGCTGGACGAACAAGGAGGAAGTCGTTCGCAAGATCAACTGGCTCGAGACCCAGGGCGTCGAGTTCGTCGAGCAGCCGATGCCCGCGGCGATGCTGGAAGAGACGCGCTGGGTGCGCCAGCGCATCCACCTGCCGCTCATCGCGGACGAAGCCTGCGAGCGCCCGGCGGACGTGGCGAAATGCGCGGGCACTTACGACGGCATCAACGTCAAGCTGGACAAGTGCGGTGGCATCCTCGAAGCCTACAAGATGATCCAGGTAGCCAAGGCGCTGGGGATGAAGACGATGCTGGGCTGCATGATTTCGAGTTCGATCTCGGTGACCGCCGCGGCGCACCTCTCGCCGCTGGTCGACTACGCCGACCTCGACGGCAATCTGCTCATCTCGAACGACGCCCACACCGGCGTCCGGGTCGAGAACGGCAAGCTGATCTTGCCGGACGGGCCGGGGTTGGGACTGAGGAAGGGGTAGACTACGCGTATGGGCCACGCCCTTCTTCTTTGCCTCTTGCAGATGGCAGCATCGAGTCAGCAGATGCCCCTAGCAACGGTTCCGGTGGCCGGAACGGTCGTGTTGCGGGTCGTAATCGGGCCAGACGGAGTTCCGTCGGACCCGGAAGTGATCAAGTCCTCTACGCCCTCCGCTGACAAGAGCGCGGTGGAATCAGTTCAACGATGGCGGTTCCGGCCTGCGACGAGGAAGGGCAAACCCATTCCGATGGCGGCCATCATCGAGATCAATTCTGCCAGCGGGACGGGCGGCACGGCTTCCAAGGGTCCCGTCGTCACACAGAACGTTACCGGGTCAGGTGGCACAGTGGATCCCAACGGTCGGGCTGTCCTCCGTTGGTATCTCAAGGCAGCCGCGGCCGGGGACGCAGACGCCCAGCTCGAGACCGCCAGGCGGCTCTCATCAAAGAAGGATGGCAACTACGACCTCGTGCACGCGTCCGCCTGGGCGACAATCGCGGAACGCCGAGGGTCAAAGCAAGCGGGGGCTTTGCGAGCGCGTCTCGCCAAACGCATGACTTCCGAGGAACTTCAAGCAGCCGACAAAATCGCTGCGGACTGGCAACCCGGCAAGGCGCTGGGCGATAACCCCGCGTCAGGGCGTTCCCGGTAGAGCCTTCAGGCCCGCCCGACTTCCGCCTGCGCGTTGGGCGGCCGGGCCTGCGGGCGCGCTACGCGTGGTGCACACTTGGGCGCGAAGCCGATCGCGACCAGTGGGTCCGGAAGCGTATGCGGTCGGGTTCAACGATCCACAGATCCCCTTTCGGCAGTCGCGTTTTCAGGGCCGAGATAACTCTGAGCACCAGTCCGAGGACGGCCTGCTGATCCTGTCTTTTCATCCGCAGGAGGATAATGCCAGAATGCGTCGACGGAGGGTGTACCTGGATCTTGGCGAAATCGAAGTCCAATGTGACCAAAACGCGCCCCTCCGCACGGGCGCTACGGGCAATGGCTGCATCGTCCGCCCCCCAAGTTCTCCTCAGCCACGGTGTCCGCACCGAAGCCTGCGCCGCGCAGCAGAACTGTACACTCCGCCGGCAGGTTCTCGTCGATTTTGAAATTCAAGCCATCCGTTCCAGCGGCAGCGCCACGGTGCCTTCGCGCGCCAATTCAGCCGCGTAGGAGATTGCAGCTTGGATATCGGCATCCGTAAGAGCGGGGTAGCTTGCCAGGATCTCGTCCCGGCTCACGCGCGCAGCCAGGTTGTCGAGGATTATCGAGACCATCACGCGCGTGCCACGAATGCACGCCTTGCCGTGACAGGCCGCCGGATCGATGCTGATTCGCTCCTGCCACTCAGCCATGGTCTTATTCTATATCGCCCTCACCCCCGCCCAGCCGCCTCCACATCCGGCGCCTGCAATTCCCGCGTCAGCCGGTCCACCGTCTCCAGCGGCCGCATCCCCTCGGGCGACGCCGCTTCCAGCTCCCGGAACTTGCGCGCGCTCACCAGCACCCGCGATTCGAGCGAGCCCACGGCCTTGTTGTACGCGTCCACGGCGCGGTCCAGCGCGCCGCGCAAATCGTCGAAATGGCCGCCCAAAGTCGACAGTCGGGCGTACAACTCGCGGCCCAGGTCGGCGATCTTCTGGGCGTTCTCAGCCAGCGCTTCCTGCCGCCAGCCGTAGGCCACGGCCTTGAGCAGGGCGATCAGCGTGGTCGGAGTGGCCATGATTACCCGCCGCTCCACGCCGTACTCGATCAGCGAGGGGTCCGCGTCCAGCGCCGCCCCGAAGAACGGCTCGCCCGGCAGGAACATCACCACGAACTCCGGCGCGGGCTGGAACTGCTCCCAGTAGGCCTTGGCCGAGAGCTGCGTCAGGTGTGCGCGAACCTGCGCCGCGTGGTCCTTGAAGCGGGCCGCGCGCACGTCCTCATCGGTGGCCTCGAACGCCTCGAGGTACGCCTTGAGCGAGACCTTGGAATCCACCACGATGCTCTTGCCGCCCGGCAGCTTCACGATCATATCCGGCCGCAGCAGGCCGTCCTCGGTGCCCACCGACTCCTGCTGGACGAAGTCGCATCGCTCGATCATGCCGGCCAGCTCGACCACTCTCTGAAGCTGGATCTCGCCCCAGCGGCCGCGGGCTTTCGGCGAACGCAGGGCGGTGACCAGGTTGGCGGTCTCCGACGACAAGCCCTTCACTTGGTCGCTCAGGACGGCGCGCGTCTGCTCCATGGCCTGTATCTGGCGCTCCACCTTATCGAGCGAATCGGCGATGGGCTTGACCGTCTGCTCGATGGCCTGCTGGCGCGTGGCAGCCAGGTCCAGAAAGGCCTGGTTATTGCTTTTGAGCGCTTCGGCCGAGAGCGCCTGGAAGGTTTCGGTGAGCCTCTGCCGCGCCTGGTCGACCAGCGCCAGCTTCTCGCCGGCCGCCTTGCCTTCCTGTTCGAGAGTGGCCTTCAAGGCGGCCTCGCTGATCTGCAGCGCTTCGATCCGGCCCTGGCTCTCTTTCAGGCGCGCGTCCATCTCCTGGACCTGGCGTTCGCGCGCGTCGAGACGCTCCCCCAGCACGGCGCGGCCCGAGCGCAGATAGAGCCAGGCGGCCCCGGCGCCGGCGGCAATCCCGGCAGCGAGCGTCAGCAGTGCGTCCATAGAAGACTCCGATTTTACACCCAGGGTTGACAGGGGGCGCGGCGCGTGCCATTTTAGGGAAGACTCACTGCTGGGGAAAGGAAGACCGTATGAGCCTGGAAATCGCAGTCCGCCGGATCGAGAATGTGGCCGTAGTCGACTTGAGCGGGCGCATCACGCTCGGTGAGGCATCGGGACGCCTGCGCGACACCATCAAGGACCTAGTCACGAACAACACCAAAGAAATCCTGTTGAACCTCGCCGGCGTCAGCTACATGGACAGCTCCGGCCTGGGGGAACTGGTGGGCGCCTTCGCGACGGTCAGCAACCGGGGCGGCAAGCTGAAGCTATCGGGACTCCAGCCGCGCCTCTACGAGCTGATGCACATCACCAAGCTCTACAGCGTCTTTGAAATCTTCCCGGACGAGGCAAAGGCCCTCCGCAGCTTCCGCCCCGGCGAGGCCGCGGCGCAAGGCTAGACGCCTTACCGAGCCGCGACCGCAGGGAGCGGTCACACTATCGCCCCCTACGGCGTTACCGTGAGCCGCCTGCCCTCGTACTTCACCGCTTTGTCCGGCCGCGCCGCCTGCCCGATGCCGGTGCCGTGGTTCTCGCCCGCGAAGACAACGCGGAAAGTGCGCGTCTCGATCATGCCCGGGAACTTGCCCTGCCGCTCGCCGATGGTCAGCGTCTGCCTCGCATCGTCCCACTGCAAGGGGATGGTGGCATACGCGCCCTTCTCGTAGCTATAGTTGTCGTTCTCGTCCTCGTAGAGTGTGAAGCTGCCGTTCGCGCCGCGATAGACGCGCAGCTCGATCGGGTCCGCCGGCTTCTCCGTGCTGTACTCGACGTCGGGCCCGATGGGCAAAATGGACCCGGCCCGCACGTAGAGTGGAATGCGTTCCAGAGGCGCCGGAGCGTCCACCGTCTTGCCGCCATCGACCGCGCTGCCGGTCCAGAAATCGTACCAGCGGGCTTTGGGAAGATACAGGCGGCGCGTCGGCACGCCCGGCTCGGTGACCGGGTTGACCAGAATCGCCGGGCCGAACAGGAACTGATCCCCGATGTCCTGCACGCGGGCGTCGGACGCGAAATCCATCACCAGCGGGCGCATCAGCGTGTAGTTCTCGCTGGTGACCTTCCAGGCCAGCGAATAGATGTAGGGCAGCAGCTCGTAGCGCAGGCGGTCGAAGTTCGTCAGGATCGCTTGCGCCTCCGGCCCGTACGACCACAGCTCGTTCTGGTCGTTGGTGCGTGTCCCATGCACGCGGAAAATGGGGCAGAACGCGCCGTATTGGAACCAGCGCACGAACAGCTCCCGATACGCGGGATCGGTGGGGTCGCCGGAAGTGAAGCCGCCGATGTCGGTCGTCCAGTAAGGAATACCGGAGAGCGAGAAATTCAGCCCCGCCGGAATCTGGCGCTTGTAGTTCAGGAAATTGGAATTGACGTCGCCCGACCAGGCGGAAACGGAGTTGCGCTGGCTGCCCGCGAACATCGACCGGCTCAGGATAAACACGCGCTTCTGGTCTGAGGCGGCCCGCTGCCCTTCATAGACCGCGCGAGTGGTCATCAGCGGGAACAGGTTGACGTAGCGGTCGCCGCTGCCGATGGCCAGCCTGTGGCCCATCTGGATGTTTGCCTCGCGGCCCTCGGTTTCCGGTTCCGTGGTGTCGAGCCACCAGGCATCCACGCCGATTTTGAAAAGAGCCTTGTCCATCAGACCCCAGTAGTAGGCGCGCGCCTCGGGATTGGAGGCGTCATACACCGCCATGCCCTTGGGATGGAAGGCGCCCACCTGCGTGCGGTCGACGAACCAGCCGTGCCGGTCCATCTCGGCGTATTCGGCCGAGCCGGGCTCGAAGAAGGGCCACACCGAGATCATCAGGTGGAAGTTGTTGCGGTGCAGGTCGTCCACCATCCCCTTGGGATCGGGATAGCTCTTGTTGAAAACGTGCTCGCCCTTGCGTGTCCACCAGAACCAGTCCTGCACGATGTCGTCGGCGGGGATGTGCAGCTCGCGGTACTTGTGGGCGACGCCCAGCAGCTCTTCCTGCGATTTGTAGCGGTTCTTGCACTGCCAGAATCCGTAAGCCCACTTGCCGAACAGCGGTGCCGTCCCCGTCAACTCGCGGTAGCCCGCGATGATCTTGTCGAAGTCGGGGCCGTAGAGGAAGTAGTAGTCGATCGCGTCGGCCACTTCCGAGCTGATGTAGAGCGAGTGCTGGAAGCGGTTGTTGAACCGGCTCCGGGAGGTGTTGTTCCAGAAGATGCCGTAGCCGTTCGTCGACAGCAGCAGCGGAATCGAGATGTTGGTATTGTCCTGCGAGATGTCCACCGACTCGCCGCGGTAGTTCCAGACGCCGGCCTGGTGCTGGCCCAGGCCGTAGAGAGCCTCCGTCGAACCCCACATGGCGATGAAGGTCTCGGCGCGGTAGGTATCCTCGCCATTGACCTTCACGGGCGTCATGGTCTTCGGACCTTCCTGCGCCAGCCTCTTGCCATTCAGGTCGCTGTAGGCGAGGACGCCATCCTTACGGGTGACCGTGACCTTGAAGCGCGCCGTGACCAGAGACACGTCCGCCTCGGTCGATGCCATTTTCCAGTCGGTAGAGGGCCAGGCGGTCTTGGCGATGACGTACTCCGGGCGCTCGGGAAATGCGGACGTGGGCGAGTACAGGACGCGGACGATCGAGTCGGAGCAAACCTGGAGTCGCATCGCGCCGGTCTGCATCTTGAACAGCACGCCGTCACTCTGCCGCTCGACGCCCACGACCGGATTGGGCGCATTCCACTGGGCATGAAGGCCGGCCGCCGCCAGCGCCAGAAACAGGGGTAGCTTTCTCATGAAAGACAAGGATAGCGGATCTGTAGGACAGGCCTCCGGCCTGTCTTCGATGCCTACGCCGCCATGTCCACCACTTCGAACCGGAACCGCTCGGGGGGCAGGGAAGCCACCGGCGTGGGACTCAGGCTGGCCCACTTCTGGAAGGCGGTCGCGGCGACGCTGGACTGGAGGAGGAACAGAAACTGGTTCGAGAAGAAGGAAATCGGCGGAGGCTGGCGGAAGGTGAGCCGCAGGCCCACCGCCCTCTCGACATCCACATCTTTGTCCGCCGCGGATTTGTCCTCGATCAGGGTGACGAAGCTGCTGCGGCTGGCGTGCGGCCAAAGGTCGGGGCGCAGCAGGGCTCGCAGCTCAGGCCGCGTGTCGAAGGTGATTTCGCACTGCCGGATCCACTCCAGAATTGAGTCGCCCCATTTCCAATGGGTCACCAGCCGCTTGTATTCCTCGACCAACTGGACGGCCAGGTCCAGCCTGCGGAGCTCGATTTCCCGGTCGATTGCGGGATCCTCCGTGCCCGGCGGCACAACCATGTCCTCGGATTCCACGATGGATGCGGCCAGGTTGAAGATGCGGTCCAGACGGTGCAGTCCAGGGCTGGTGCGAAGAAGCAGAGGAGGGAGGTCGTGGGTTTTGTCCCCGCCGATCTCGACGTATTGGCGGCCGCCTACGATCTCCATATGCCCCTCTCACTCATATCGACGCGCGGAGAGGAGGAAAGGGTGCAAAATGGACGCGCCCGCGCCGGTGACCGAGAACGGCGGCCCTCAGATCTCGATCTCGCTGTGGAAACCCTTGTGGATGGCGTACAAGGCCAGCTCGAGGCGGTCGGAAACCCCCAGCTTGTCGAAAATGTTGTGGAGGTGATTCTTGACCGTCTGCTCGCTGATGAAGATCTTTTCCGCGATCTCCTTGTTCTTGAAGCCCTGTGCCACCAGCGCAACGATCTCGCGTTCGCGCTGACTCAGGGGGCTGCGCTCGCGGCCCTTGCGGTCGGTCGTCGTGATCCGGCCCGGCGAGGCGAACTGGCGCATGACCGCGGCCGTGGTGTGCGAATCCAGCCAGATCTCCCCGGCGTTGACTTTGCGGATGCTCTTGTACAGGAGCTCTGTGGCCGTCTGCTTCAGCACGATGCCGGAGCAGCCGAGCTTCATCGCCTGCACAAACTCGTTCTTGTCCTCCGAGGCCGTCAAGATGATAATCTTGGTCCGGCAGCCGGCGGTCTTCAGGTTCTGTAGGACGGTCAGGCCGTCCATGCCGGGCATGCGGAGGTCGAGCAGCAGAACATCCGGCTCGCCCTGCCGGACAATCTCCAGCACTTCGTTCCCGTCGCGAGCTTCGCCCACAACGTCGAAGTCGTCTTCGAGGCTGAGCAGCTTGCGAAGACCGTCGCGGAAAATCGGGTGATCGTCCGCAATGACAATGCGGATCGTCCCAGCGCGTTGTGCGGTAGCACTAGTACGTTGGGACTCGTACTGCACGGTAGAAGGTTCTTCTGGCATGTAGATCGAGTCGATTCTAGTGCGCTTCCTAGTACTACGTCAATGAAAGTGCTGCTTAAAGTCCGTTAATTTAAGATTTTTACCCCCGTTCTACCTATAGCCTCCCCGCTGTTGGGGGCAAAAACGGCCTCCGCATGACCTCTGCGGGCTATTCGCCGCGGAGCGCAAGAGGCTCAGGCCGGTTTGAGGCCTTCCGGGAGTTGTGGTAGGGTGAGGACCGAAGTTCCACCTCCGACATGCCGATTCTGCCTGCCAGGAACGGTCTTTCCCCTTGACTATCGACAGGAGAGGCCTTACACTTCCCATCGACAGCCTATGGGGAAAACAAACCGCGGCACCCAGCTCCTTCCTGGTACTCTCGACATGCTTGTATTGAAGACGCTGCGCCGGGGGCCCCTGCACGGCTACGGCATCGCGCAGCATATTCATCAGGCTTCCGAAGGAGTCCTGCGCATTGGCGAAGGCTCTCTGTACCCGGCTTTACAGCGCCTGCTGGCGGCCGGTTGGGCAGCCGCCGATTGGGGCGTTTCCGAGAACAACCGCCGCGCACGGTACTACAAGCTCACGCCCGCCGGCCGCAAGCGCCTCGGCGCCGAGATGGAAGACTTCGGCCGCATCATCGGAGCCATCGCCCGCGTGATGCAGGCGGAGTAGGACAAGCTTCAGCTTGTCTCGCCATCGGGTGTATCCTGAGACCGATTATGGAACTCCAAAGCACAACACGCCGGGCCGCATCCCTGGGGCTGCTGGCCGCCGCACTCCTGCTCGCCGGCTCGCCGACGCCGAATGGCCTCGCCGCCACCCCTCCGATGGGCTGGAACAGTTGGAACAAGTTCGCCTGCAACGTGAGCGAAGATCTGATCAAGCGCGCGGCGGACGCCCTGGTGCGAACCGGAATGAAGGACGCCGGCTACGACTTCATCGTCATCGACGACTGCTGGCAGGTCTCGCGCGACTCCTCCGGCAACATCGTCCCGGACGCGAAGCGGTTTCCCACCGGGATCAAGGCGCTGGCCGACTATGTCCATTCGCTGGGTCTGAAGTTTGGCCTCTACTCGGACGCCGGAACGGCCACCTGCCAGGGCCGGCCCGGCAGCCGCGGCTATGAGTTCCAGGACGCCCGCCAGTATGCCGCCTGGGGCGTCGACTACCTCAAGTACGACTGGTGCAGCACGTCGACGCAGGACGGGCCGTCGTCCTATGCGCTGATGCGCGATGCGCTGAAGGCTTCGGGCAGGCCGATTGTGTTCAGCCTCTGCGAGTGGGGCAGCTCGAAGCCCTGGCTCTGGGCCGGCGAGGTGGGGAACCTGTGGCGCACCACCGGCGACATCCTGGACATGTGGCAAGGCAAGGGCAAGCAGTATGGTCTGGGCGTGATGGACATCGTCGACCTCCAGGTTAGCTTGGGCACGTACGCCGGGCCCGGCCACTGGAACGATCCCGACATGCTCGAGGTCGGCAACGGCGGGATGACCGCGACCGAGTACCGGTCGCACTTCAGTCTGTGGGCCATCCTGGCGGCGCCGCTCATGGCGGGCAACGATCTCGACAAGATGACGCCGGAGATCCACGACATCCTGACCGACAAGGAGGTCATCGCGGTGGATCAGGACCCGCTCGGCCTCGAGGGACGGCGCGTGCGCCACGGCGACGACGGCGACGTCTGGGTCAAGCAGCTCCAGGACGGCAGCCGCGCGGTGGTGCTTCTGAATCGGGGAACCTCGGAACGGACCATCGCGGTAGCCTGGGAAGACCTGGGCTATCCCGCGCACTTCGAGGCCGCGGTGCGGGATCTTTGGGCGCACCAGGACCTCGGCAAGTTCACCGCGAAGTTCTCCGCCCCGGTTGCGCCCCACGGCGTCGTGATGGTGACGGTGAGGCCGTAGCGCTGTGGGGCAGGCGTCCACGCCTGCGGCGGGTCTCCAGACCCGCTTCACCCTTCACGCTTGCCGCGCCACGTCCACCAGGTCGCTGAACAACCCGTAGGCAGTCTGCTCGACCGTCGGATGGATCGAGACGGTGCCCACCGTCCCCATCAGGTCCGTATCGAGCAGGATCAGGTTGGAGGTCCCGGCCACCGCGGCCAGTAGATCGGTCTTGTCGAGCACCTCGGCGCGCACGCGCAACCGGATTCCGTCCCGCGTGCGCTTGGCGCGGCTGACGATGCGCACGGTTCTCCCCTTGCGGTCCAGTTCCCGAACGCGCGCCGGGGTGAGGCGCCCCACGCCGCGGGGCTCGATGGCCTGCGGCGTGATCCGCGCGTCCATAAGGACGTTGGCCAGGGCCGCGGTCTTGGCCGCCGAATCCCACCCGTCCAGGTCGTAGGAGGGATTCGTCTCCGTGACTCCCAGCCGCCGCGCCGCTTCGATCCCCTCTTCCATCGACATGCCGTCTCGTAGCGCCTCCACCACGATCTTGCTGGTCGAGTTCAGCACGCCCGTGAAGCCCAGCACCTGTACTCCCGGCAGATGGTCGCGGACCAGGCTGAACACCGGCGCGCCGTCCATCACCGTGGACTCGAACCGGAACTGCACCCCGGCCGCGCGGGCCTCCTCGCGAAGCTCCGCGTAGGCATGTGCGAGAGGACCTTTGTTGGCGGTGACTACGTGCATGTGCCGCGCGAAGGCGGCCCGGATATGGGCAATCGCCGGCTCGCCCGTCAGCGGATTCAGCGGCGTGACCTCGATGGCGACTTCCGCCTTCGCGCTGTCGAGAAAGCTCTCGACAGACGCCGCCGCCGGCCCGAACTGCGGCTCGCTTCCGAGGCCCCTGGCGCTCAGCGCCGTCCCGTGTCGCGCGGTGTGAATCCCCACGATGCGGAAGGGGAAGGAAGCGCGCTTCTTCTCCAGCAGGCGGGCGAAGGCCCGGCCCACGTTGCCGAATCCGATCAGCGCCAGGTCCATCGTTTCAGTCTAGCCCGCGTGGCGCACGCTTCAGAGGCTGCTGAAAAAGTCCCTGGGCAAGCTGAAGCATGCCCCACGTGCGGCCGCAAGTCATTGGTTTGCCATGTGGGATAAGCTTTAGCTTGTCCTCTCCCAACCCCTGAGGGGACTTCTTCAGCGGCCTCTTCAGCGTGCCGTGTCGGCACTCGTGCCGACACTTCTTAGAACTCCATGCCCTCGATCAGCTTGTTCAGCCCTGCCTCGAGCGCAGTCTTCTTCTGCTTCCGCTCCGCCTGGCGGTCGCGCCGGGTGGCCAGCTCGGCCTCTTGCGCCGACAGCCGGCGAGCGTAATTCTGTACCTGTTCCTGCTGCCCGCTCACTTGGTTGAGGGTGACAATGTTCTGCCGGATGCGTTGCTGGTCTTGCACCAGATCGTTGATCTCCTGGTCGCAGCGCTGGATGGCGGCGTTGTTCTCCGCGATCAGCCGCTGTTGGCCGGCGATGGCCTCGAGTTGTTTGCGTCCGGCCGCGTCCAGCTCTTTGTTCTGGATGTACGTGAGCAGGAAATCGGACGACGTATTGGCCAGCGCGACGGTCTGATCCACCAACCGCTCCTCGGTGACCGGCAGCTTCTCCGTCGCTTGCGGCGCAAGCTTCACCTCGAAGCGATACGCGGACGCCGTCGTCTCGGAAGGTTTGGCGTCGATCAGTCGGTAGCCCTGCCGGATGGCGTGCTCGACGATCAGCGTCTTCGGCTTCGCATCCACGTTATGGATGGTGTAGGTCTTCGTTTCCCTCGCCGCCGTCCGCACGGTGAGCAGGCCGCGGCGCACGTGGATCTCCCGCACCATGTCGCTCGCGGAATCGAGCTTGGTGGCCACGCGCGTGCCCAGATCGACGGCGTAGCTGACCAGCCGCTTGTCGCCGCCCTTGAGCGTCTCCATCAGCGCCTCGCCCGCGTAGGTGTTGCCGTCGAACACGGTGATCGGCCCGCCGTCCAGCGTCTTGCCGGTCGAGTTCGTCAGCTCGACGGCGTTGCGCGGAAACTCGGAAGCCGCGGTGCTGAAGACGAGCAGCTTGCGCGCCGCGATCTTCTGTTGCAGGAAGGGCAGCATGGCCGATTCGCCGTCGCGCACGGTGACCGGAGTGTCGAAGCGGTACTCGAACAGCTCGCCGCGCTCGGCGGTCTCGGCCGGCGCACTCACCGTGCTGACGCTCGACGTAACGGTGTCGAGGAGGTTGGAGCCGTCACGCACTTGCGCCACTTTGGCCATCGGCTTTGCCTGCGTGAGCGCGTGCATACGACCCAGGCTCTTAAGCTCCTCCGTCGCCGGCAAGGGTTGCGGCCCGTTGGCTGAGAACATCCCGCCCGCATACAACTCCGGCGCCTCTGCCGCTTCTCCCGGCAGTTCGGCCGTCTGCCGCGCCACCATCCGCGGCTCGTAGAGATTGGTGATGAACGACACCGGTCGCCCCGAGACCAGCGCCAGCCGCACCTTCGTCCAATCCTCACCGGTCGTGTTATCCACGATCGCCCAGCCTTCGAGCATCGGCTCCGTCGCTTCTGTGAACGCCAGCCGGTAGCTCGATTTCCACACCGGCGCAGGAACCACATAGCTGGCCGTCAGCCGCCGCGCTCGCTCGCCGGTCGAATCCACGGTCACGCTGCGCTTCTCCTGCGAGCGTCCCGTCGCCACGGCCGCCAGGTACTTCACAAGCTGGCCTTGCAGCACCGGGTCGCTGAAGCGCATCGCCGTCACGCCGCCCAGGTCCACCGTCCGCAACTCGCCCGAATCGAGCAGCAGGATCGCCTCCTCGTGCCGCGGCTGCTTCTCCCCGTCCACGACTTCGCGCCCGCTGACGATCGCCCCGCTAATAGTCTCCGGCCCCGTCTTCAGCTCGACGCGCGCCCCCTTCAATTGGTCCAGCAGCGCGTGCAGGGACTGGTGGTCGCCCAGCTTGAACGGGAACTGGGCCAGCCTGGCCTCCAGCGGCTCGCTCGCATCGTAGTGCAGGCCGGAGATCTTCCCGCCGCCCTCCTCGGAGACGACCAGCGACTTCAGCACGTCGTTCATCTCCCCGGCCTTAAACTGGAGCCGCACCGCGTCGCCGGCCAGGATGTCCCCGCTGCGAACGAAATACCCGATGCCGTTCTTATACAGGATCACCTCTCGAACCGGCAGCTCGGCGGCGAGCGTGCCGGCCGCGAAAATCGTGGCGCACAACAGGACGTTCTTCATGAGTTTCCCTCTCAGACGCTATGCCCCGGCGGCCGGTTTCCTTTCGGCGCCGCTCACTCTCCCATCGCTTTGACGATCACACGCTTGGGACGGCGGCCGTCGAACTCGGCATAGTAGATCTGCTGCCAGGGCCCGAAGTCCAGCCGGCCCGCCGTCACGGGAACGATCACCTCGTGGTGCACCAGCAGGCTCTTCAAGTGCGAGTCGCCGTTGGTCTCCCCGGTCCGGTGGTGGCGGTAGTCGCGTCGAAAGGGCGCCAGTTTTTCGAGCCATTCGTCGATATCCGCCAGCAGTCCGCCCTCGGCGTCGTTCACCCACACGCCGGCGGTGATGTGCATGGCCGAAACCAGGATCATGCCTTCGCGGATGCCGCTCTTGGCCAGCGCTTTCTCCACCTGCCCGGTGATGTTGATGTACTCGCGCTGTTTCTGCGTGTTGAAAGTCAGGTATTCAGTGTGAAATGTCATCAGACGGAATGATACAATGGCCCGAACGCCGTGTGGCGGCCCGGTCGCCAGGTGGTTGACACGGAAGCGGTTCGCGGGTGAGACTTGTGCGGAAGGAATGTACTTTGAAGCTAGCTGTCGTTGCCACGGTTTTCCTGATGGGCGCCTCGGCGTGGGCCCAGGATGCGCCCGCCGCCTCGCCGGATCAGAGCGGAGGGCAGGCTGCCCAGCAGCCGGAGTCCTCATACGGCGGCCCGTCGCTCCTGAGCCGCGGAGGCGCTCCCAGCGTGCTCAGCCGGGGTGATTTGGCGCAACTGACCCCGTACGTCGGTGTGACCGGCACGTACACGAGCGACCTCAATGCGAGCGGCGTGGACCAGCAGGGCAATCCCGTCTACCAGGGCGCTTACGGCCTCTCGGGCATGTTTGGCGTCACGGGCGCCCACATCTGGCCACACAGCGTGCTCGAGGTCGGTTACAACGGCTACTACCGGGACTACTCCGGCTACTCTCAATATCGCGGGTTCGACCACAGTTTGAATCTCAGCTTCGAGCACCAGTTGTCCTCGCGTCTGACGCTCGTTTTGACCGAGAACTTTTCCCGAGTCCGGAGCCAATACTCCCTGCCGCTTGGCAGTCTCTACGGCGGTGCGATGGAGGGCTACAACCCTCTGTACAGCGCCCTGACCGCGAACAGCTTGTCGGACACACCCACCTTGGCTTCCGTGAGCGGCGTGCGCGCGGTTTACCAGGCCACTGCACGCTGGTCGGTCAGCGCAAGCGGCACCGGAATCATCGCCCGCCAGCACCTTACGGATACCCTCGGCACCAACGGTTGGCTCGCCGAGGGCAACGTTGCCTACCGCCTGAGCCGCTATCAGACGATCTCTTTCGATTACTCCTTTGCCCATTTCGACTATGAAGGCCAATTCGGCCAGACGGACATGCACTCGGGCGGCATGAGCTATTCGCTGCGCCTGGGCCGCTACTGGGAGCTCGCCGCTTCCGGCGGACTCTCCCGTGTGGAATCTCTCCGCGCCGTGGCGGTCAGTTTGGATCCGGTGCTCGCCGAGCTTCTGGGTTTCACCACGGTGTTCGCCAAAGAGAACGACGTCTTCAACATGCCCTACGGGATGGCGAACCTGACGCGGACTTTCCGTCATGCGAACTGGTCGGCGCACTATAGCCGCAGCGTGGTGGCGGGAAACACCTTGTACGGGACCTCCAACTATGAGAACGCCGCTTCGAACTTTTCTTACACGGGCCTGCGGCGTCTGAGCCTCGATGTCGGCGGCGCCTACTACCGGTACTCGGCACTGACCCAGTCGCTGGGGCGCTACGTCGGCTTCGGCGCCAGCGGCGGCTTCGGCATCCCCATCGCCAAGGGATTCTCGTCAATCGGCCGCCTCGATTGGCGCAAGTATTCCGTCAGCGGCTCCAGCCTCGACCGGAACGGCTACGTGGCCACTTTCGGGTTCTCCTGGAATCCGGGCTCGGCTCCCCTGGCGTTATGGTGACGAACTTGTCCCCGAGTACGCAAGAGCGCATTCTGGTGGTCGATGACGAGCAATCGCTGCTGGTCGTCATGGAGCAGTATTTGCTCCGTCTCGGTCATGCCGTGGTGGCCTGCCGCAGCGGCCTGGAGGCCTGGGAGCTCTTTGAGCGCGATCCGGCTTCCTTTACGCTGGTGCTGGCCGATATCACCCTGCCCGAAATGTCCGGCGCCGAGCTGCTGGGCCGCATGCTTCAGTTGAACCCTCGCGCCTGTATCTTGATTTGCAGCGGCTATCCGTTCGACATGTCAACCTTGCCGGCAGTCTACCAGCGCCAGTTGGGATTCCTGCAGAAACCGTTCACGCCCCGGATGCTGGCCGATTCCATCGCGCGCCTCCTGGCCGACCGCGACGCTACCCCCCCCGCTCCATAACCCCCGCCGCCTCGCCGTCAGTCCGCCTCGTCCGCCAGCTCCATGACACGCTCGGCGAAGTCCTCTCCGGATTCCGACCACAGGTTCTGCCGCTCCAGCGGCAACCGCTTCTCGATCTCGTGCGCCAGGCGGACGATGCTTTGCAGGTTGGAGTGCGCTTTGCGGGCGCTCTGCGGCACCCCCACTAGCGGCAGGAAGCGTTCCTCCGGCCCCAACTCCAGCCGCAGGTGGTCCCCGATTTCGTTTTCGAACTGCGGTCCGAAACAGGTCAGCACGACCGGTGAGGGGGACAGTTGCCAGTTGCCGTCGTACCGCCAGAGATCCCACCAGCCCTCGACCAGGTAACCGCAATCCGGCTCCGGGAATTCCTCCGCGAGCTCCACCACGGTTTCGGCGTCCACGTCTACGGCGAACATCTGTTCCGAGAGCGCGGGCTCCGCGAACTCAAGGGCATAGATCCTGAGCGCCGCAATGCCGGGCCGCAGCGTTGAGAACGGGAAGACGCGCAACAGCTCCCCCCAGCGTTCGAGCATCGTCCGCTCGTCGAACCCGCGCAGCCAGAGGGAGAGACAGAGCTGGTCCGGCATGTTACTCGACGCGCTCGGTGAGCGTAACCGGCTGGGAGAGCCGGAAAGTCAGCCGGGTTTCGACGGGGAGTTGGGCCGGCTTGCGGTGAGTCGCCGCCGCCACGCCCCCGCCCGCGGCCCCACCCGCACCGGCGCCGATCGCGGCGCCCCTTCCGCCCCCGGCGATCGCTCCGATCACCGCGCCCAGGACGGCCCCGCCCGCGACCTTCTCGCCGCTCTGCTTACCGCTTGCCACAGTGCCTTCCCTTGTGAATCGCTCCGTCGCAATCGGAACGTCCTGGCCGTCGGAGGTGTGGAGCTTGATAAGTTGCAGGGCCAGCTCCTTGCCGCCTTGCCCGTTGTCGATGACCTTTCCGTCGACGTGCGCGCCGCGCTCCGCAACCGCGAAACCGTCAACCACCAGCGCCTGGTCCAGGGTAGCCGAGAACGCGTCTCCGGCGTGGTTCTTGTCGCTGTTCAGCGAGTCCGCCAGCCGGACCGTGATGAGCGTGCCCGCGGGAATCGTGGCGCTGTGGGGCTGGCGTGGCTCGGGAGGAGTCGCCGGCACGTTAAGCACGACCGCCGGCTGAGGCGCGGGCGTGGGCTCCAGCGGCGGCGAAACCGGGGACCCCTGAACCTCCGGCGGCGCTTGGGATGCCATCGGATCGGCCACCGGCGCGCGATTCTCCGCCACCTGTTCGGCTGGCTTGGGGGCGCTGCGCGCAGGCGCCGGCTTGTGCCGGACCGGCGCCGCCTCGACGGCCGGCTGCGCGGGAGCGGCTTGAATGGCGGGCGCCGCCGTAGGGGGCGTCGCGGCGGCAACGGGCGTCGCCGCCGACTCGGCCGGAGCCGCTTGCCGCGCCTGGTAGATCCTGAACAGAAGGCCTGCGCAAACGAGCAGCGCTACAAGGATTCCGATCTGAACGGCTTTCATTTTATCCCCCTACCTCTTATAACGCATACGAATCGCGGGCCGTTACCGCCCTTAGAAGGCGGCGCCCTGGCGGACCGGCGCGGTTTCCATCCAGGTCCGCGTTTCGTCCCAGGACCGCAGGCCGGCCGTCGCGCCAAGCCGCTGGACCGACAGGGCGGCGGACGCGTTGGCAAAGCGAGCCGCTTCCGCTCGCCCCAGACCGCGCTCGATCGCGGCCAGGAAAGCGCCGGCAAAGCAGTCGCCGGCCCCGGTCGTATCCACTACCGCGACGTCGAACGCCGGGACGCGCAACTCGCCCGCCGCGTCGAAGACCGCGCAGCCCTGTGCGCCCAGCTTCACCACCACCGTCCGCGCCCCGCCTTCGAGCAGCCGGTGGGCTGCGTTGCGGATGTCGGATGCGCCGCCGAGGCGCTGCGCTTCGTCCTGGTTGACGAACAGGAGGTCCGTCCAGGGAAGACCTGGGGCCAGGTCCTCGATCCACCGGCCGAGCGAGTCCCATCCCGTATCGACGGAAGTGGCCAGGCCGGCCGCGTGCGCACGACCCAGGATCTCGCCCGCGCGCCGTCGCAAGCCGGGCAGGAGAACAGGTTCGCCATGTGGAAACGGGACATCCCGTCGCTGAGCGCGGCGTCGAGTCCGGGCGGGTCGAACGCCTCCGCGCCCGCGCCTATGCGATGGAGGAAAGCGCGGTCGCCGGCTGAATTCACCAGGGCCACCGTGGCGCCGGTCGGGCCATCCGACCTGCGTACGTGCGCGACATCGACTCCCGCGGCGGCCAGCTCTCCGAGCAGCCGGTCGCCAAACGCGTCCCGGCCCGCGACGCTTACCAGGCGCACAGCCGTGCCGCAAACGGCCGCCGCATAAGAGGTGCTGGCTCCGTTTCCGCCCATGTGCTCCTCGACCGCCTCGACCCAGGTGGTGGTGTTCCAGACGATGCGGTCCACCGGCCGGACCAGGATGTCCATTACCAGATTGCCGTAGCAGAGTAGTCCGCTCAGAGGCCGCCCCCGGCGAGAGATTCCAGGAATTCACGCTCCACGCGCCAGCGGCCCAGAACGTGGGTGTCCTTCTGCTCGAACGCGCCTTCGGCGAGGACCCCGCCGAGATCCTTCGGGTTGGGCGTCGCCACCGCGTCCCGCAAGTGCGCGGTGATATCCCGTAACCGGGTAGACAACGCGGCGGCCTCCCCGGCGCTGCCGCACGTGGCGTCCAGCCGGACCGCGATCCGCTTGCGCTCCGGGTCGGCCGCGACGAGGACGCTCTGGGCGCCGTCCAGAGCTCGCACAAACGCCTGGGCGGCCGGGGGCAGGCTGCCGTCTTGCTTGAGCGCGGCAATCGGGATCAGCGACCACGCCGGATCGTTGGGAATCTCCGCGTGGCCTGCCTGCCTGACGGTTTGGAGTTCGGCGGCGGCGTAGTCATCGGTGCTGACCGCGAGGGCCATGAGATCGCGGCGCAGTGGGAAGAAGGAAATCATCCGGTTGGGCGCGCTGCCGGTGAGCCGGCAGAACGCATTGTGGCAGTTGCCCCCCGCATGAGCGGCGTATCCTTCGAGCGCCTTCCAGTCGAACCGTCCGCGCAGGAGAAAGTACGTGCCGGAGCCGTGGAACGAAATCAGGGCGCTTTCCAGATCGTTGATGTAGTCGAAGCCCGTCTCGTCGACGAACGCCCGGTACTCGGGCTCCTGGGTGACCTTCGACCCGCCCAAGATGGCCATGACACCCGCGCGCCGAAGTGCCCCGAAATCGATGGAGACGATCACGGCGCCGTCCGAGGGCAAGCGGCGCAACAGCGCGGCCGGAGAGCTGGATCGAGTCCGGTACAGGGCTACGCCGGCAACAATGGCGGTACAAACCGCGAGCAGCGCCAAAAGCATAGCCCACGGTGGCAGTCGGTACTTCACATTACGAAGATACACGCAAACCGGCGCCTCGTGCGGGATTCCCCCGGATTCCCAAACTGATGCACGCACAGGCGTGTGCTGAACTTCTGATCGGGGACTGTCGATATGGGTCCCCGAGCGCCCTCATGAGCCAATCGAGCATGACCCTCACCCTCGACCAGTGGCAGATTCTGTTCCATGAGACCATGGCAGCTCTGCTTCGGGCTCAAGAGGCTGTCAAGCGGCAACTTGGGCAAATGGTCTGTTGAACGACCGCTGGAGGGCGAGCCGCGAGCTTAAGGCGCTTAACGCAAACCTGAAGTTGATTTCGGAAGCTCCCGACGGAGTCATTAGTCAGGAATTCATCCAGTCTCACATCCCCAAGGTCCGCGAGCTTCTCCGGTCTATCGAGAGTCTCATCTACAGTGCGAAACGCAAGGGCTTGATGAATCGCTCCCTAACCAGTGCTCCCCTTGGGTTGATCAGGTCTCGCGGGGAGTATATCGCCGACTATCTCGAAGCGCTTGAGATGTCGGTCGACGAAGAGGTTCTGAAGGCGATCGATGAAGGCCGCAGCCAGATTGAGCGCGGCGAGTTTGAAGTCATGGATGAACTCTTCTGAGTGATCCCATTTGCACAATTAAGCTCAGCCAACAAGCGGCAAGCTACCTGAAGCGGCTGGACACCGATACCATAAGGCGCATTCAGGAACCTTGCGCGATGCCCAGAAGAACCCCATCGAAGCTTCCGATCATCTCGTTAACAGGGGAGCTGAACGAAAGGTTCGTGTTGGTAACTTGCGAGTCCTCTTCCGACTCGAGGCGACAGGAATACTCGTCGATGCAATTCTCCCGCGTGGGGACGTCTACTGGCACACGCGGAGATAAGCAGCGCCCAGCGTGCTACCCGGCCGCCGTCTGCTCCGCGCTCCGCGCTTCCTTCCAAATCGCCAGATAAGGCTCGAGCTGCTTCATCATGGCCTCGAACTGCGGAATGGTGAGCGATTGGGCGCCGTCGCTGACGGCCTTCTCGGGGTGGGGATGCACCTCCACCATGATCCCGTCGGCGCCGATGGCCACCGCCGCCCGTGCCAGCGCCGGAACCAGGCTGCGCTTGCCGGTGGCGTGGCTGGGGTCCAGGATCACCGGCAGGTGCGTCAGCTCGTTCAGCACCGGAACGGCCGTGATGTCGCACGTATTCCGCGTGGCCGTCTCGAAGGTGCGAATGCCGCGCTCGCACAGGATCACGTTCGGGTTCCCGTGCGCCAGGATGTATTCGGCCGACATCAGCAGCTCCTTGATGGTCGAGCTCAGGCCGCGCTTGAGCAATATGGGGCGCTTGGTGTGTCCCAGGCTCTTCAGCAGCGCAAAGTTCTGCATGTTGCGCGCCCCGATCTGGAGCACGTCGGCATACTCGGCGACCAGCTCGACGTCGCGGTCGCTCATGACCTCGGTCACAATGTCGAGACCGGTGGCCTCCTTCGCCTTCCGCAGCAGCTTCAGGCCCTCCTCCTCCAGACCCTGGAAGTCGTAAGGAGAGGTGCGCGGCTTGAACGCGCCGCCTCGCAGGATGCGCCCGCCGGCGCGCGCCACCGCTTCGGCCGTCTCCATGATCTGGCGCTCGGATTCCACCGAGCACGGGCCGGCCATCACGATGAACTCGCCCGCCCCGACCACGGTCCCGTTCACCTTCACGCGGCTGCGCACCGGCTGGAACTCCCGGCTGACGAACTTGTAGGGCGCCGAGATGCGCACCGCGTTTTCGACCCCGGGCATGGCTTGCAGATGCTCCAGGCACTCGGTGACATCGCCCACCCCCACCGCGCCGATCACGACGCGCTCCTCGCCCTGGATCGTATGGACCTTATATCCGAACTCCTGTATGCGCTCGCAGACGGCATCGACTTCCTCTTTGCTGGCGTGCTGTCTCATCGAGATGATCATGGCTGCGCTCCTCCCTCAAAAACAAAAAACCCACTCTTTCGAGTGGGTTGGTTTTCTCTAGCCTGGCGGTCTCGAACCAACGCCACTCTACCCGGACCGGGTAAAGCCCCAGTACCAGTAGGTAAACGACTTGGCGTCGAAACGAGACATCGAAGTAATCAGTATACCGGCGCCAGAGGCAGGAATCAAGCACCTGCCGAAGGTGTATAGCCGACCCCACAGCGCGCCAGCTCCTCGCGAAGCTGGGCCGCGGACTGGAACCGGATGGTGCGCATCCCCAAGGCGGCCGGCGCCTCCAGGTTCTCCGGGCGGTCGTCGATCATGACGCATTCGGGGGCGGAGCGCTGGGTGAAGTCCAGCGCTCGCTGAAAGATGGCGGCCGAGGGCTTTCGCACCCCCAGAAAGCAGGAGCTGTAAAACGCGCTGAAATGATCGCGCAGCCCGAACCGGCGGATGCGGTAGATGTTCAACTCGAGCGACTCGTTGTTGACCGTGGCCATCAGGTACCGTCGGGCGCGAGCGAGCCCCTCGGCAATGGCGAGCGCCTCCGGGCGGGCCTCGGACTGGGCGAACATGAATCGCCGCACGTCGTCCGCCGAGAAGGCGCGCGGGCGGTAGAAGACGGTCTGCTCCAGGTACTCGTCGAGGGTGATTTCGTGGGTCTCGAAAGCGGCAACCAGCCGCGCGTGGCGCGCTTCGAACTCCTGCGGCTCGAGCGCAAACCGCTCCACGGCGCGGCTTCGTTCGGCGCGGTCCCAGCCGTTGCCCAGAAGCACGCCTCCGACGTCCCAGAGTAGTGTCGTGATCTCGGCCATGGATATCCAGTCCCCGCCCCTATTCTATCGGCCGCTCGCCTACCATTGGATGTTGGAGGTTGCCATGACGCGCTCGTGCGCGATGTTGGTCCTGGCGGTTGTCCTCTCGTCCCTTGCCGGCGCCGAAACCTTGCGGGCGGTTCTCCAGTCTCACCGCGTGCCAACCGGCCAGTTTTCGGACTCGGACTTGGCGCAACCGATCACCAGTTGGGCCGCTTCGAGCGGCGAACAACCCTTCCTCCTGGCGTACTACACCGACGATGGCTCGGGCTTGCTACAAGCGCCGCTTCACGTCATCCGATACGACCCGGCGAGTCGCGATCTTCTGGAGACGACCGCTCTATTCGCAGAGGCGCTGCCCATGAATTGCCTGGGATCCGCGCTATCGATCGGCGAGCACCACGGCTTCATCCACATCGAAACGCATGTGAGTCCGTCGGCGGGATGTGTGCTGTTGCTTTCGCGGCAGCTCGTTCTGCGGAAGGCGCTCTCCAGCGGGCTTCTCGGTGTGGCGGGGGAGGATCGCGCCATCGTGGAGGAAGGCGAGATTCACTTTGCGGCAGTGCACCCCATGCGGATCGCGGTCTATGACCTCCGGCGCGATCGTCTGACCGAGGTGTACCCACCTGCTGAGGACCCTTACCGCCGGCAATTCTCTCGCGCGCTTCAAGCGCACATGCCCGGCGACGATTGGTGCCGTACACACAACGCCCCCTGCGATCCGCGAGATTTCGATAGCGATCTGACGGGCCACGTGGCCGTCAATGAGGCCGCCCAGGTTTTCGGCTTTGAGGTTCGCTTCGATGCCGGCGGTTTCGGCGATGAGGCCGGCGAGCAAGTCCAACCGCTGGCGATCGCTTACGTGTATCGCCTGCGCCACGGGCGCTGGGAACACCGCGAGTTCCCGGCCGAGCGGATCGTGAGTCTTTTCGCTGTGGAAACCGTGGACGAGCTCGTCAGCCGGAAACCGCAGGCAGCGTTCAAGACGCCCGCTTCGCGCTGAGCCCCGCCGCTCACTGCGCTGCCAGGAACGCCCGCGTGTCGCGAATCGTTTCGGCCGGGATCTCTTCCATAGGAATGTGCCCCACGCTGCGGTAGACGATCAGTTGCGAGTTGCGGATGTCGCGGTGGAAGCGCTCGGCGCAGGACACCGGAATGCCGCGGTCTTCGGAGCCCCATAGGATCAGGGTCGGAACCCCGAGCTTCTGTATCCTGGCGCTGGAATCCTGCATAGAGGTGCGGTTCAGGATGCCGAAAGCTTCACGATTACCCGCCCTGCGGATCAGGTCGTAGTAGCGGTCGACGACGGCGTCGGTGACGCGGCTAGGGTCGCCGTAAGTCTGGCGCACGGTCATGGCCACGAAGAAACGCGGCGTCGTGTATTCGAGAATCAGGCCGATCACGGGCATCTTCGCCAGTCGCATGGCCAGGATCTTGCGCTCCGGGACGGGGTAGCCGCTGGCATCGACGAGAATGAGTTTCTTAACCCGCTCCGGATGGGCGTAAGCGAATTGCCAGGCGATGCGCCCGCCAAAGGAATTGCCCGCCAGGTAGCAGGCGGGGACGTTCAGCTTGTCCAGAAACGCCTCGAGAAAACGGACGTGCCAGGCCATGCTGTAGTCCCTCGTGGCGTTGGGCCCGGTCAGCCCGAAGCCGGGCAGGTCGTAGCGGATGACGCGATAGTCCTTCGAGAGGTCTGCGGCCCAGGCGTCCCAGGTGAAGAGCGACGAGGCGGCGCCGTGCAGAAGCACCAGCGGGAAGCCCCGTCCCTCGTCGCGATAATGAACCTGGAGCCCGCCGATATCCAGGAACTTCGAAGGCGGCGTGGCGTACTTGGCGCGCAGCCGCTCGAACGGGATGTCGGGGCGTATGAGCGAGGCGACCCCGGCTGCCAGCAGCAGCAACACGGCCAGAACGATGTAGGCGGTCCGTTTGAAAGTTCGAGATCGGGGCGGCATTCTCCGATACTACCAGCCGCCGTACAATGAACGCGTGGACACCAACCCCCTGACCTACCTTTCCGCCGAGATAGAGTCCTGGAAGCAGGCGGGCACCCATCAACGCTTGCGAGAGCTCGAAAGCGCCTGCGAGCCGATGTGCCGGTTCGACGGCCGGGAGGTCATCAACCTGGCCTCGAACAACTATCTCGGCCTGGCCAACCATCCTCGTCTGGTCGAGGCCTCGATCGACGCCGCCCGCCGCTACGGCGCCGGCTCGGGCGCCGTCCGCACCATCGCCGGAACCATGAGCATCCACCTGGAGCTCGAGCGCCGCATCGCCGCCTTCAAGAAGGTGGAGGCCTGCGTCGTGTTCCAGTCCGGCTTCGCCGCCAACGCGGGCACGGTCGCCGCTATTCTGACGCCCGAGGACCACATCGTCTCAGACGAGCTGAACCACGCCAGCATCATCGACGGCTGCCGCCTGTCGAAGGCCAAGATCCACGTCTTCCCCCACAAGGACGCCGCCGCCGCCGATCGCATTCTGGGCGAGCTCGAAGCCCAGCCCGGCCGCAAGCTCCTCATCACCGATGGCGTGTTCTCCATGGATGGCGACATCGCGCCCCTGCCCGCCCTGGTCGAGGCCGCCCGCCGTCACGGAACCATCATGATGATCGACGACGCGCATTCCTCCGGCGTGCTCGGCCGCAACGGGCGCGGCACCGTGGATCACTACGGCCTCCACGGCCAGGTGGACATTCAGGTGGGGACGCTGTCGAAAGCCATCGGCGTGTTAGGCGGCTACGTCTGCGGGAGCCGCGACCTGATTGACTACCTCTACCACCGCGCGCGGCCGTTTCTGTTTTCCACCTCGCACCCGCCCTCGGTGGCCGCCTCGTGCCTGGCGGCCTTCGACATTCTCGAACGGGAGCCCGAGCGCATCGAGCGCCTCTGGGAGAACACGCGAACTTTCAAGAGCGGCCTGAGAGCCGCCGGCTTCGACACCGGCGCGAGCGAGACGCCCATCACGCCCATCATGGTGGGCGAGGCCAAGCTGGCGCACCAGTTCTCCGCCGCGCTGTTCGAGGAAGGGCTCTTCTCCACCGGCATCGGTTTCCCCACCGTGCCCAAAGGCAGAGCGCGCATCCGCACCATCGTGACCGCCGCGCACACCCGCGACCAGCTTGACCGCGCCATCGGCATCCTGACCCGCGTCGCGCGCCGCCTGGGGGTGTTGGTGTAGTGGCGCACGCTTCAGCGTGTCGGCACTCGTGCCGACACCAGAGCGCGCCGCACAGTACTGGGCCTCCGCACGCACGCGCGCCCACAGCCATCTTACTCGCCGCTCTAAGCCTTTTCCCCGATTCTCCTGACGCCCAGGGGCTGTTAGGTTTGTAACGTCAGGCCACTGCTGGGCGCGAGAAGGAGAGCGGATGAAACAACTGCTATCGGCGTTTTGGAAAGGCGACCAGGGCCAAGACCTCATCGAGTATGCACTGATGGCCGGCTTCGTGGCTGTGGCCGCCGGGGCGCTGATGCCGAATGTGTCGAGCAGCATCAGCACGGTCTTCAGCGAAATCCAATCCCTGCTGGCCAACGCAGCCAGCTAGGGGACAACCGGGCGCCCGCCGCTCGCCGGGGACGGACGCCTGTTCACTCACGCTCGGGGCGAGCTGTGCGAGCTCGCAACTCGCCCATTCTTCCGTCCGGCTAATCCCCTTTTCACCACCCGTACTCGCGTTCCTTTGAGTTGTTTTCCTTCGCCATTCTAAGCGTTCTTGCCGATTCTCCTTTCGACCCGGCACTGTTACTGTCAGAACGTCAGGCCACCGCTGGGCGCGAGAAGGAGAGCGCATGAAACAACTGTTATCGACGTTCTATAGGGACGACCAGGCCCAAGATCTGATCGAGTATGCATTGATGGCCGGGTTCGTGGCTGTGGCCGCTGGCGCGCTCATGCCGAACGTTTCGAGCAGCATCAGCACGGTCTTCAGCAAGATTCAGTCGCTGCTGGCCAATGCGGCGTCGTAGGGCCGGCGAGCCGGGCGCCCGTCGCGGGTGCGGGCTCCTTTCCACTTAGTGGATGGGGGCGGGTTCTGTGGGCTGGAGCACCCAACTGACCAGGTTGCCTTCCTGGTCGAACTCCAGCGGACGCGGCTCGCCCATTTTTTCCAACGCCGGGTTCTGCTTCAGCTCCGGCCACAGGTTCTCGCTGAACGCGATCGAGCCCAGCTCCATCGTGTTCCGGATCCACGCGATCGTGACCTCCGCCGGGTCGAAGCGGCCCACCGTCGCCGCAATTCGCTCCAGGCACTCCCGGTCCGTCGCGAAGTGAATCGGCGTGCGAATCGCCATGGGAGTCGAGGCGGTCAGCGAGTTGATGTGCGTGGCCTGCCAATCGACGCGGCTGACCAGGCGGTCCGTGACCACATCGGCCATGCCCAGCCCCACGCCATTGTTGTACGTCAGGGCGCTCAAGTCCCGCGCGAAGATCCGTTCGATGCGCGCCAGCTCCGGCCAGGGATTGTAGTGGCACTGGATCGACCGGTTGATCACCTTGGTGTCCATCCCCGCGCCGCTGATGTTCTTCCCGATCTCATCCACGATCAGGATGTCGAGCTCCCTCGCCGGAATCCGCCCCATCCAGGACTTCGCCAGCGCCTGTAGCTCCTCTTCGCGCCGCTCCATGTTCTCGACCGGTACCGCTTCGAGTTTGGCCGTGTTGTGGTTGGCATCCTCCAGAATGGCCAGCCCCCCCAGAATCTTCCCCGAGGTCAGCACCTGCCGCCCCACGCTGCGGATCACCTGCTCCAGACCCATGCGGTATGCGTGGGTATGGTATCGCTGCGCGCCCGCCAGCTTGCCCAGGCCGATCGCCATCATCTTGTAAAGGCCGCTCTCGATCTTGCCCGAGAAGTCCGTGTGCCACTTCACGCGGCCCACCAGCATCACCCCATCGCTCTCGAAAGCGTTCCGGTCCATGAAGGTCTCGATGCCTTCCGGCGTTCGCCCCAGCGGGACCACCTCGATCGAGCTCACGACCGGGCAGCCCATCCCGGCCTCGTGGATGCCGTAGTGCGCCAACACGTCCGCCTGGCCTTCCGCCGTGGCGGCGCCGTGGCTCCCCATGGCGGGGAAGATGAATGGCAGCATGCCCGCGTCCTTCCAGTAATCGACCACGGCGCGGACGATCTGGGCGATGTTCGCGATGCCGCGGCTGCCGGCGCCGATGGCCACCCGCGCGCCCGGCTTCAACCTGCCCGCGAAGCCAGCCTCGTGCAACTCACGCCGGACGGTGCCCGGAATGTCCCCGACATGGCGATCGGGAAAGTTCTGGCGGACCAGCAGCATCTTGGAGAACGGCATGGTTCGATTTTACCGCGCCTTGAATGTGGCGCACGCTCAGCGTGCCGCGTCGAGACTCGTCTCGACGCTTGGCCGTCGCCAGCCTGGCGAGCCCGCGCCACGTGCCCTCAGGCCGTGCCCCACTCCTGCTCCAACATGCGCGCGTACTCGCCCGAGGCGTAGAGTTGAAAGGCGAAACTTTGCGCCGGGATCCGCGGGAAGCGGAACAGTTGCTGGCGGCACGCGAACAGGCCGTCGGCGAAGTGATGATAATGGCGCATGAAGTCGGGCGCCAGTGCGTCGCGCAAGGGCAGGGATTCGAAGATCGCGTGCAGCCCCAGGGCGCGGGCGAAGATCGAGTTGTACTCGTGAACGCCCCAGGCCCGCAGCTTCTCGCGAACTTCCGGCGGGGTGTCCTCGACCAGCAGCACGACGAAGCTCTCCGGCCGCACCCCGCTCTGCCGCAGCTCCTCGTTCCGCTCGGCGAAGTCCATGCACTGCATCACCCACCGAAGCAGGTCCTTGCCCAGGTAGAACAACATCGAGATCTCGCAATAGCGTCCCACCAGCAGCCGCTCCTCCAGCCGTGCGTCGGCATCGGCCGGGAGCAGGCCATGAATCATCAGGCTCGCGCGAGAGGCATCCACGAGCTTTCCCGGCCCGTTAGCGTCCGCAAACGGATGCAGGATCAAGGGAGGCAGTTTGCAGGCCATTCAGTTGTGGAGCCGGCTGGCCCCTATATTCGCATCGGCCCGATCCGCCGGAACTTTAGCCCGAGCTTCCCATGAGAGCGGTATGGCCGCAACCAAAGCAGACAAACGGCTCCAATGGATGCGGTTGGATATATAATCGGTGCTGGCTAGGATGACAAGACGGAAATTCCACGTGGCTTTCATCGCTCTGGTCCTTGCTTCCGCTGTGACGCCCATGTCCGCCCAGGAAACGAAGGACGGACCGGCCAGCGATAAGGCCCAGAAAACCTATAAGGAAGCCTTTCACTGTTTGAACGAAGGACAGAAGGGCTGGGCTCTGGAGAACTTCAAGAAAGCGGACAAGCAGGACGGCGGGCATTGTCTTGCCTGCCAGAAGCAGATCATCAAGTTCGGTTGTGAAGTCGGCGACTGGAAGGCCGCCGAACTCGCCGCAGAGGAGATGGTAGCCGAGGCGAAACTCGAAAAGGATACTGCCCTGGCGCACTATCAATTTGCCGAGGTGCTGTTGGCTGAAGGACGGCAAAAGCACAAAGACGAGATTCTCGACCGCGCCCACGACGAGGCCGCCAAAGCGCTGGCCGCCTACCCCAGCTTCCCCGCCGCGCTCCTCTTGGATGGAATCGCGCTCGCGAACCTCGGGCGGGACGAAGCGGCCAAAGCCCGCTTCGAACAGTATCTGAAGATGAAGCCCGGAGACGATCCCGAACGCCAGCGCGTGCTGCGGTATGTCGACCGTCCCGAACTCGCGCGCGCCAGGATGGCTCCGCCTTTTGCCGTCACCACCGCCGATGGAAAGCGGATCTCGATGGACGATTTGCGGGGCAAGGTGGTCCTGCTCGATTTTTGGGCCACCTGGTGCGGACCCTGCCGTGAGGCCCTGCCGCATATTCGCGATGTCGCCCGGAAATTCCAGGGGCAGCCGCTGGTGATCCTCAGCGTGAGCCTCGATTCGGACGAGCAGAAGTGGAAAGAGTTCGTCGCGAAAAACGAAATGACCTGGCCGCAGTATCGAGACGGCGGCTTTGCCGGCTCCATGGCGACGATGTTCGGCGTGGCCGCCATTCCCCACACCTTCACCATCGACGCGGACGGCGTTCTCCAGGAAGAGCACATCGGAGACGCCTCCATCGAGGGTAAGCTCAAGAAACTCCTCGCGCGCGCGCGTGAATTGCAGCCAGTGGAATCGCCCGCGAAGGCATCCCCCCCTACATCGTCCACCGTATCCCCGTGACCACCTGGTGCGTCTGGAACCCCTCGTACATATAGAACGGCTGACTCAGCGAGTACCACCGCCACTCGCCATAGAACTGCGCGTGCTCGCCGATCGGGAACGCCACCCGCCCCACCGGCTGGTAGTAGTTCGTCGGCCGGCTGCCTGAGGAGCGAAACAGCGACCCGCCAAACGACACCTTCGGAGCGATCTTCCAGTGCGGCGCCGGTATGTCCGCCAGCAGCGTCCCCGTGTGCGCATTCTCGCGGTAGTCCGAAATCGCGGTCGCGAAGTCGTTCGGAACGATGTAGGAGATGTTCGAGCGAATGGTGCTGCGTGTGTAGTCCCCGCCCAGCCCGAAGCCTTTCCACCTTTCCGGGCTCCAGGAGACGCCCAGCGTATTGTCGCGGCTCAGCAAGCTATAGCCGGTTGCCAGGCCCGGGTTGTGGTTGTCGAGCACGCTGAACTGCCCCGTGAGCTCCAGGCCGTCCATCGGCGTGTAGCGGGCCATGGCCCGCCCCCGCTGATAATCGTTGAGGCTGGTCAGGAAGTAGCTGCGGTCTCCCGGCGAGCCCTCGAAGTCGATGGTCGCCCGGAACCGCGCCTTCGTCCGGAAGGTCACCCCACCGATTCCCACGCTGCGGCGCAGCGTGCCGCTCTCGGTCGAAGCGCCGGTCGAGCCCTCCACCGTAATCGAAGCCGGCTCCAGCGCGCTTCCCCAAACGTAGCGGTATCCGCCCCGCAGCGTCAGCATCGGCGTGACGTCGAACAGCAGGTCGGTCTCCTGCTGGTTGTAGGTCGCCACGAACCGCTCGATGTCCAAGGCGCTCAGGGTCACCTGGGTGCCTCCGCTGGCGCCCTGCCCGCTGAGGAGCAACTGGTCCATCAGCAGCGCCGACCCGGCGTCGTGCAACTGGTCCGTCATCCACGATTCCAGAATCCGCAGCTTGCCGTGCCACGGTTTGAGCTCGATCGAGGCGCTGCCCGCCGGATGCGGCTGCTTGGCCAGCGCGTCGATTACGCTCGACTCCGAGCTGAAGAACGCCGGAATGGAGAGGTCGATGAAGTTGCCCAGGTTGGCCTGCGCGAAGTTCGCCGTCATGTGCAGCTGGCTGTAGAGGAACTGCGCCGAAATGTCCGCCCACGGGACCGGGTTGGCGGTGAACAGCGCCCGGCTGAAGAGCCCGTCGCCTCGCACGGCATAGGTTTCGGCGCCGCTGGTCAGGAACAACTGCTGGCCCAGAATCGGCGTCAGCACATTCCCCGGGTTGGGCACCGGGCTGTTGCTCTGAAGCGCCTGATTGTTCTCGGACGTGTACCCTCCCTGCTCGAGCGTCAGGTGCCAGCGGTTGAACTCCAACCGCACGCCGGCACGGTACTCGTTCGTGTAGTCGCTGTAGTTGGTCGGCACCGTGTACTCGTTCGACTGCACCGTGAAGTCGATCGTCCCGTCGCCGCGCCCGCCGTTGCGGCTGAAGGCGACATAGGGGATAATCCGGTGCCCGGGAAACAGGTCCAGCCGGAAGTCGCTCGTTCGCCGCGTGATGTCGAACCCGTACTGGTCGAGGAAGGGCAGGGCATTGTTCACGGTTCCCGGGTTGGCAAACGACGGCAGGAAGTTGAAGTACGCGATGTTCCGGTAATCGAAGGTGAACTCGTACAGGCCCTCCTTCCGGGCATCCACGCGCGCCGTGTTGTACGGATCGCCGCCCCACGAATTCACCGAGACGTCGATCCGATCCACCCACCGGTTCTTCGCCGGCTGGATCGTGAAGTTGCCGCCGAACAGCCTGGGCCCGCTGCGTAGGTTGACCACGCTGCGATACGTGTCGTAGTCCCCTGCGACGCCGGTGGTGAAGCGCCAGCCGACGTCCAGCGTGCCGGTGAGCCAGTTGTCGGCGGGTGCCGGCGCCGGCGTTGCGGCCGGAGCCGCCTCGGGTGTCGGCGTTGGCGTCGGAGTCGGCGTTGCCGCCGGAGGCTCCTGGGCCAGAAGCGGTAGCGCAAAAGCGAGAAGCAGTATGGTTCTCATGACTATCGCTCCAGTGCCGCGTCCACGTACGATCCGTGGATCTTGGTGTGGCAGACGTTGCAGTTCTGGAACTGAGCCGTGCTCAGATTGTGGAATGCCGGAGGCACTCCGCCGACGGTCTTCTGTACGCCGATGTTGGCGTGGCATTCCAGGCACACCAGCCGCACCTCGTGCCGGGTCAGCATGCGCGGGTTGGCCGAGCCGTGGGGCTCATGGCAGGCCATGCATCCATCCGTCTTCATCGGCGGGTGCTCGAAGACAAACGGTCCGCGCTTGTCGCTGTGGCAGCGGAAACACGACGGCTCGTCCGCCGTCACCGTCCGAATTTGGTAGGGCAGGATGCTGCCGTGCGGGTTGTGGCAGTCCACGCACGACATGGCGCCTTCCGGCAGCCGGTGCTTGTAGGGTTTCTGGAACTTCGCCCATTCCGACTTGTGGCAACCGGCGCATTTCTCGTTGATCGCCGCCGCCCGCGTCGGCCGCAGGGTCTGCGCCCCTTTGTGGACCGCATGGCAGGACGTGCACGACACCTGGTTCTTCATGTGGCTGCCCTGGATGCGGCCCACGTGCGTGGGCTGGTTCAGGTGGCACTTCAGGCAGATCTCGTCCGTCTTGGCGGCAGCCAGCTTGGAGGGGTTGAGGATGTCGTCGGTCGAGGTGGTCTCCGCATGTTTCGCGCCCGGCCCGTGGCACGACTCGCAAGCCATGCCTTTCCAGCCCCGCGAGGTCTGAGTTTCAACCAGATGATGCGGATTCCGCTCGAACGCTTTGGAAAGATCGTCGTGGCAAGTTTGACAGGTATCCGAGCCCACGTAGCCGGCTGGCTTGTCCTGGGCTGAGCCGAACGAAGCGGTCAGAAAGAAGGCCGCCGCAACCGCGAAGATGAGGTCCCGCCCCTGAGTAAACACAGTCTTAGTGTATAGCACCGAACCGCGACCGTGAGGGACCGGACCCGCCCCCCTACCGCGCGTGCACCAGCGACACCGCGAAGTCATCCCCCGTGCCATGGCAAACCGCGCAGGCCTCGCCAAGTTGCTGGGTCGTGTTCGAAAGCGCATGCGATGCCGTCGCAATGTCCGTGTGGCAACCCGTGCAGGCTCCGGTCGTCGGGCCCATGGGATTCAGGACCCCGCGCGGATCCGACACGTTCAGGAGTCCCGCGCGCAGCGGAAGCTGTTCGGAGCCGTTGACGTGGCACTCGGCGCAGTTCCTCGTGTCGCCCGGGAACCGGATCTTCGTGAAGTCGTTAACCGAGCCGCCGTAGCCGTAAATCGTGTACTCATCCGTGCTGGTGTTGCCGGTATGAATTCGGTGGATCATGTGAGCGAAATCCACCGTATGGGCCGGCTGCTGGGCGGCCGGACGAGTGCCCGCATCGGTCTGGTTCGGGTTGTGGCACAGCACGCACTGTTCGATCTGGTTCCGCAGGCCCCCGTGCAGGCTGAGGAAGGAGTGGCAAGTGTTGCAGTTGGCGATGTTGACCACCTGCCGCCGCGGCTGAACCGGCGAGCCGTCCACCGAGAAGTTATAAACCTTGTTGATCCCGTCTTCGCGGATCGTCTGCGCCACTACGGTTCCCGGCATCAGCGTGGTGTTCTGGTATCCCTCGATGCCGATCGAGTACGTCCCAGTGGCAGTCGCCGGAATCGCGTTCTTCATGGTCCAGGTATAGGTGCCGTCTGCCGTCCCCGTGGCCTTGCTCACGCTTTCCGAAACGGAGCTGGGATAGTCGGTGGTGGGGCCGGCCATTACCAGCGACACCGAGTCGCTCGCGATCGCGATGCCCGCGCCTGCAGTATTTCTCACCGTGAAGGTGACCGTCGGGTTCTGCCCCGCCGCCGTGTTGGTGACGCTCACGATGTTAAACACGAACCCGCCCAGGGTCTTCGAGAACGTCGGGATCGTGTGCGCGCCCAGGATCGAAGCGTCGAACTCCAGCTCTCCCTGTGGGATGTGGCAGTCCGCGCACTGGCTGTCGTCGATTTCTGGAAGGTTGACGTGGTTCTGGCCGGTCACGAAGTTCACGTCGTCGTGGCAGGCGCCGCATGCGGCCCGGCTGGGCTTCAGGAACGCCGTGGCCTGCGCCGCGCCGCTGTTCTGGTCATGGCAGAAGGTGCAGTTCCTCGGATCGGCCGGGAAGACGACCGTCGAGAAGTCGTTCACCGAATTCTGGTAGCCGATAATCTGATACGGCGTGCCTGCCACCACGCTCGGCAATTGCGAGCCCATGTGAATCTTGTGGATGAACACCTTCATGTCGAGCGTGTTCCCCGTGTTGGGGTCGGTGGTCCCCGGATTGTGACAGATCACGCACAATCCGATCCCCCTCCGCTCGTCGTGCGCCTGTAAGGGATCGTGGCACTTGTCGCAGGTCGCGGTGCGGATCAAATCGCGCGTGGTCACCACGGCGCTGCCGTCCGGGACCCAACTGTAGACGGTCGAGGCCTGGTCGATGATCGAGGTCAGGTTGAACGAGCTCAAGTCGCGTGCCGCCCACATGCCGATAGTGTGGGTGGCGTGCGGGTCGAAGGATGCGGCCGCGGGGGCCGCTTCCGGTTTTACGGCGTCGCTTTCAACCGCCCTTCCGGCGAGGGCCCGCCCTCGGACGGCTTCAACCGGCATGATTGAGGCCCGGCCGCGCCCCGGGCGGAGCGCGCTCTGCGGCATCGGAATCTTGTGCCCGAACGTGTAGACGTATTCCCCGTCGCCCACCTGCTGGTAGGTTCCGCCCGAGTCGGATGTCGCCTGGGTGGCCTGCGCGCCGCTCGATGCCGTCACGACCTTCGAGAGGTACGAAATGTACTGCGTCTGGCCCTGTGGAATCGTGCCGATCACGAACTTGGTCGAGATCGGGCCCGGGGTCGTAATGCCAGCTATGTCGAGCGGCAGCGTCATGGGATCGGCCAGCGTGAACTTGACTGTGATCGTGCCGTCGCTGGCGATGTTCGCCGATTCGATATTGACCACCAGACCGGGGCGAACGAAGTCGATCGTCGCGGCGTCGGCGTAGTGCGCCTTCACCGATGCGTTGTAAACCGGGAAGCTCGAACTGCTGAAAAGCAGCGCCGACCCCACCACCACCGTGAGCGCCAGCACCAGCCGGAATGCCGTGCGAACCGAGCGAGGTACCCCTGTTATACGCATGAGTTCAACTCTCCTCAAAGAACACCCTTGGCGAACAAACCCACCCCGGTCTAGCAGGAATGGGGCCAAACCGCCGCCTGTCGATTGGCGCGGTTTCCCCGTCCCGGATCTCATTGCCTTCTTCGGACTTAGCGTCGCCAGCCTAGGCGAAATCACCCACCATGCGTTTAATAACGCTGTTGCAGACCGCAATATCCTGGCCTGGGCCAGGCGTGACCGAAGTCACTGCCAAGCCCAGCATCCCGGCCTAGCATGGGGTTATGACACAGGAAACAGTACGTGACATCGCAGCGGCTAATCCAGCCGCCGTCCGGGTGTTCGAGAAGTACGGCATCGATTACTGCTGCGGCGGCCACCGCCCATTGGCCGAGGTCTGCACCGAGCGGGGCATCGCGGCCGATACGGTCCTGGCCGAGGTCGAGGCCGGCTCCCGCGGGCAAGCGCCCGATAGGGACTGGATGACCGCCCGCCTCACCGAGCTGATCGGCCACATCGTCAGCCGCCACCACCGGTACCTGAACACGGAACTACCCGCACTCGAAGTCAGGCTGGCCAAGGTCGTCGAAGTCCACGGCGCAAAGCATCCCGAAGTTCTGGGGCCATTGCATTCGGTCTTCGCTTCTCTCAAGGACGAACTGGAAGCCCACCTGCAAAAGGAAGAGATGGTCCTGTTCCCGGCCATCGAGGAGTTGGAAGCCGCCTCGACCGCCGGCCGCAGGCCCCACTTGCCGCCTTTTGGAACCGTCCGCAACCCCATCCGCATGATGGAGCACGAGCACGACGGCGCCGGTCAGGCCCTGCGCACGATGCGCGACCTCACCGGAGGCTATCAGCCCCCTGCTGACGCCTGCACCACCTACCCTGCGCTCTACACCGGTCTGGAGGAGCTGGAGAAGGACCTGCACACCCACATCCACCTGGAGAACAACATCCTGTTCCCTAGGGCGGTGGCACTTGAAAGTCGGGCCTGAGAGCCGCAGTCCCGTGAGATTCCAGCAGGCTTGAAAGGACAAGGGCTTTTCGGGCCACGAATGGCCACGAATCTGAGGGCGCAGTAATCGATGCGGTTGTTGGCGCTGCGTACGAGGTTGCCAATGTCCTTGGGCCCTGGTTTCCAGAGAAACTGTACGAGCGGGCCCTAACCCGGGAACTCGCCCTCCGAGGTCTGCGGGTCACCGGGTGCTCGTCGAACTGAAGTGTGCAGACTGCTTTTCGAACGAGCATCTGGCCCGATGCATCAACTACCTGAAGGCTTCAGGCCTGAGACTCGGGCTGCTGATCAATTTCCAGAAACCCAAGGTCGAATGGAAGCGCGGCATCTTCGGCTGAGCTTCTTTTTATTCGTGGCCATTCGTGGCCATAGAGCTTTGTCTTGCCTGTTGGCGCCTGAAGGGCTCGTTCGTGTCAGGCCGGCGCCTTCTCCGCCTTGCCCAGATCGCCCTTCCGCCGAACTTCGATGTTCAGCCGCTTGATCTTCTGGTTCAGCGTCGAGAGCGGTACGTGCAGATTTTCGGCCGCTTCCGTCTGGCTCCAGTTGCAGGCCTCCAGACGCTCGATAATGATCCGGCGCTCATACTCGGCCACGATCTCGAACAGCGAGGCGTCCGCGGGCAGGCCGCCGCTCTCGTCGTCGCGCCGGATCCGCACCCCGCCTGCCCGCAGCAGGTCCTCCGGCAGGGCGTCGGCGGCCACGGTCGGCTTCGACGCCAGCACCACCGCCCGCTGCACCACGTTCTCCAGCTCGCGCACGTTGCCCGGCCAGTTGTGATCGATCAGAATCTGCATCGCCTCGGGCTCGAAGCGTAGCACCGACCGGCTGTTCGCGTCCAGCCACTTCTCGTCTTCCTGGCAGTACCGGTTGAAGAAGTGCTCCACCAGAAGCGGGATGTCTTCTTTCCGCTCGCGCAGCGCCGGTAGCGCGATGTTGATGACGTTGAGGCGGTAATAAAGATCCTCGCGGAACTTCCCCTCTTCCACTAGCTTCTTCAGATCCGCATTCGTGGCTGCCAAAATCCGGACGTCCACGCGCACCACCTCGGCCGAGCCGAGCGGCATGAACTCCCGCTCCTGGATCACGCGCAGCAGCTTGGCCTGTGTCTCGACGCCGATGGTGCCTACCTCGTCGAAAAAGATGGTGCCCTTGTTGGCGATCTCGAAGTAGCCTTTGCGCGACGCGATGGCGCCCGTGAAGGAGCCCTTGACGTGTCCGAACAGCGTCGATTCGAGCAGCTCCGGCGGAAGCGAGCCGCTGTTGACCGCAATGAACATCTGCTCGGCGCGCTGCGAGTTGGCGTGAATCGCCTTGGCGATCAGCTCCTTGCCCGTGCCCGTCTCGCCCGTGATCATGATGGTGGAGCGGCTGGCCGCCACCTGCGTCACCAGGTCCAGAATGCGCTGCATGCGGTCGCTGCGGCCCACGATGTTGGGGAAACTGTAGCGCTGCTTGAGAGCGCGCTTGAGCTGCAGGTTCTCGGTTTCCAGGCGTCGCTTGGCGATGACCTGCGAGATCTCCACCAGCAGTTGCTCGTTCTTCCACGGCTTCTGGATGAAGTCGTCGGCGCCGCACTTGAGCGCCTCGACGGCCACGTCGATGGAGCCGAAGGCCGTCACCATGAAGACGGGAATCTCGCGGTCCCGCTCGCGGATGTCGCGCAGCACGTCCATCCCGGAGCGGTCTGGCATCATCAGGTCGAGCAGGACCAGGTCGTATTCTCTGGACTCGAGCTTGCGCAGGCCCTCGGCGCCGTTGGGGGCCAGGTCCACCGCATACCCTTCCAGGGTGAGGAGCGCTTCCAGGCTTTCGCGGATATCCTCTTCGTCGTCGACTACCAGGATTCGCCCTTCGAGCGCCGTGGTGGGATCCTCCGCCAGTTCGCTTTCAGGCATGAACCGCTTTCCTCGCAGCCGGAAACTCCAGATGGAACCGCGTGCCCTCGCCGGGCTGGCTTTCTACCTCGATCACGCCGCTGTGCTCGCGCACAATGCCGTAGCTCACCGATAATCCGAGTCCGGTCCCCTTGCGGGCGCCTTTGGTCGTGAAGAAGGGATCGAAGATCCGGCTCAGGTTCTCGGCCTCGATGCCGTGACCGGTGTCGGCCACATCGACGCCCACGGTCTCGCCCCTCTGGTATGTCCGCACCGACAGAATACCGCCCGGCCCCATCGCGTCCCGGGCATTCAAAAACAAATTCAAGAAGACTTGTTGCAGCTTCCCGGAATTGCCTTTGATGGCCGGAAGCCGCTCTTCCAGATCCAATTGTACCCTCAGGCCCACCTTCTCCATCTGGTGTTGGATCAGGGTGAGGCTCTCCTGAACCACGCGATTCAGGTCGAGCTCGTCGAAGGCGGTGGGAGAGGTGCGCGAGAAGTTCAACAACGAATTGACGATTTCGCTGGCCCGGAAAGTTTGCTTGGCGATCTTCTCCAGCAGGCGGGACTTCTGGTCGTCGCCCGAAACTTGCTTGGCCAGCATCTGGGCGTAGGTCGAGATTACGGCCAGCGGTGTGTTCACCTCGTGTGCCACTCCGGCCGCCAGCAGGCCCACCGAACTGAGCTTGTCCGCCTGCACCAGCCGCCGCTCCAGCTCATCGCGCTCCGTGACGTCGTCGAAGATGATGAGCCGGCCGATCTGCTCGAGGTCCTTTGAGACCAGCGGCGCCACCGCGATGTTCAGAACGGTCTCCCGTTGCGGTTCGGCAGCATCGCCGTTCGCTCGCCCGTTCCCGCCGCCCGGCATCTCGATCACCTTGCTTTCGATCTTCGGCCGCAGAGCGTAACGGTACACGTGGCGAATCCCGTTCTCGCCCCGCACGCCGCCAAACTGGAGCACCAAATCCTCGGGCAGCAACTCCAGCAGCGGATGGCCCACCGCGTCGTCCCGCAGAATCCCGGTGAGCTGCTCCAGCCTCGAATTCCAGCTTTCGACCCGGTCCTCCAGGTCCGCCGCCAGGATGCCGACGTTGATCGACTCGACGATGTTCTCGCTGTACTCCTTGAGCCGTTCGTATTCCTGCATCTTGCGCGCCAGCGATCGGTATAGCCGCGCGTTCTCGATGGCGATGCCCACGTAGCCGGAGACCGTGACCAGCAGTTCCAGATCCTCGCTGGTCAGGAAGTCGCCGCCCTCGGTGCGGCTGACGCCCAGGTAGGCGATCGTCCGGCCGCGCACGATGCACGGCAGGTAGTAGGTCAGATCCAGCTCGGAGATGGTCTGCCGCACCGTCACCGGCCAGTTCTTCGACACGACGTCCATGAGGTGCCGCGTCTGTTCAAAGAACAGGTAGGGATGGTCGGGCTCGGTCGCCAGGAAGCCGAGGTCGTAATGGCGCCGGTCGTAGCGCCCGTTTTCGGCATCTCGCAGCCGGAAGCGGCCCTCGTCGTCGATCAGGAAGAAGGCAACTCGCTCGATCGCCAGAGTCCGCCGCAGCCGGTCCGCCGCCGAGCGCAGCAGCGCGTCCAGATCCGTCTCCGAGCTGAGCTCGCGCGCGAACTCGATCAGGGTCAGGCGATAGTCGTATTTGTCCTTGTAGAAAACGTAGCGGTCCAGCATTTCCTGGATCCACTTGCGGATCGGCTGGAAGACGAACGCCGCGATCAGGATCAGGACGCCCGCGGCGGTCGCCCCGATATCCTCCAGGCCTCCCACCCAGAAAATCAGCCCGTAGAACACGGCCAGCACGCAAATGGTAGCCAGCGTGTAGACATAGCCCTGCTGGAAGATGATGTCTACGTCCATCAGCCGGTAGCGCACGATGGCATACGCCCAGGTGATCGGGATCAGCGCGAACGAGAGCACCGCCGCGTCCATGTACGTATTGGGGATAGCGCCCATGAGACCGTAGGGAATCGCGTAGAAGACCGCGAACGGCGCGGCCCCCAGGATCGCCCCCATGCGCAGCCATTTGATCTGCTGCCGGATGATCGGATCCTGCACACGCCCGTACGTGCGGTGGAGCACCCAGCCTCCGAACAGATAGGTGGCGGTCAGGAACACCACCGAGATGCGATCCAGAAGCCAGTTCAGCTCGATCGGCTCGACCGATACACGCAATACCCCCGAGCTAACTCCCAGCACGACCGCGGTCATCAGGACCGCCGGAACGTAGACCACGACGATCCGCGCCCGCTGGCGGAACCATCCGCGCTTCTCCGGGAACACCAGGCAGAAGTGCAGGAAGATGGTCGGCGCGAACAGCCAGGCCAGCACATTGCCGTAGTACATGGCCTTGTCGAAACTGTTCAGCTTCCCTGTGTAGTGGAACGCGGACAGGATGAAAGACGCCAGGCAGAGGGTATAAAAGTGCAGCGAGCGCGGCGCATTCCCGCGCCGGAAGAACACGAACAGCCCCACTCCCAGGTACACCAGGCCGACCACGTACTGCCAGTACAGCGCCGCGTAGTTCCGAAGAGCTGTTCCGACGATGAGCGGCGCTTCAAACTCGACGCCCTGCCGCCGCAGCACATACGTGGCCTTGTTCCACGCGCCCACGCCGACCAAAACCTGGCTGACGTCGATCGCCCTCTGGATCGGGTCGCCGGCTATCTTCACGACAATGTCGCCGCTGCGGACCCCAACGCGATCCGCGGGGCTCCCGGCAGTGACGTGGAGCGCCTTCACCGAGCCGCCTCGGTCCACCCACGTGACACCATCGTCGGGGAGTTTGAATCTGCTCTGTTGTTGAAAGTTGATGAACGCGGACACCGCCGCTGCCACCGTGAGGATCATCAGCAGCGCGCCTGAGAACTTGAACTTGAGTTCTCTCATCAACCTACACCAAGAGCTTGCAGGGCTCCCCCGCCACGACGCTAGCAAGTTGGATGCCACAGCCTGGAGTGCCCGTTACATCAAAGAATACCTTATTTTTCCGTCACTTACAAATGGCCGTACCACCACGGCTCCTCATTTTGGGAGACGTCGTCTATGCGTAAGTGTAACGAGGAGCCCGGCCCTCCCCGGCGGAACGAAGCACGGTGCGGTGGCGGCGCATCTGCGATAATGAAAACTCATTCGATTGCAAGCAGTTAAGAAGAACTCACGGCCCGGCTGGCGCGGCCGACGGGCAATAGGCGCCTCCGTTGCGGATTAGGGATCGCCGGGTACGAAAATCGGGATGAGCTCCACATTCGTCTTTCATGACCCGTCGGGACGCCGCTGGGCGCGCGTGAGGCGCATCGCCGGCGCCGCCGGCGTTTTTGGACTTCTGGCGTTCTCCGTGTTCCTTCTGAGCCTCTTCATCAGCCCTCAGTTGCCCAATCTTGGTTTGCCTGCCGTCGAGCACCTGGTACGGTTTTCGGAGGTGCCCGGCGTGATCCGGGGTGAAAAAGCAGCGATAAACGTGCCGTTTAAGCTCCGAAAAGCCATCAAGAACGTGAAATATGTGCGTTCGGCTTCGCCCGTCATCCATCCCAAGATGGCCGCCCACACGGGTCCCTCCCAGCCGGTCGTATTCGGGTACTACGTCAATTGGGACCCCGCCAGCATCGTCTCCCTGCGCCTCAACCTGCAACACCTGACGCACCTGGTTGCGGAGTGGCTGGTGCTCCAAAACGGCAAGGGCGATCTGGACGACCAGGCCGACCCGACCGTAGCCCGCATTGCCAGCGACGCCGGACTGCCCGTGCTGGCCATGGTCACGAACTTTCGCGACGGCTGGCAGGCCGGCGAGCTCCACAGCGTGCTCGTCAGCGCCGAAGCGCGCGCCAACCTGGTGGATAACATCTACAGCAACTTGCTGGAGCACAAATTCGCCGGGGCCAATATCGATTTGGAGGAACTGCGGGTTGGTGACCGCGGCCGCATGGTCGAGTTCCTGCGGGCGCTTCGCGACCGGCTCAAACCGGCGGGGATGCTGGTAACCCTGAGCGTCCCGGCGGGCGACTCCGCCTATGACCTGCGCGAACTCTCCGCCCTGTGCGACTTTGTCGTGCCCATGGTCTACGACGAGCACTACCAGTCCGGCGCTCCCGGACCGGTTGCCTCCCAGGAGTGGTTCGACAGGCAGCTAGGGCAGCTCGCCAAGCTCCTTCCGCCCGAGAAAACCGTCATTGGGATTGGAGCATATGGCTACGACTGGATGATCGGCGGGCGCGGCTCGGCCGAGGTGGGCTTTGGCGACGTGATGTCGGCGGCGAAATCGAACCGCACTGCGATTGCCTGGGACCCGGGTACGGAGAATCCGGTGCTGCGCTACACTGCCGGCGGCCAGCAGCACGAGGTGTGGTTCCTCGACGCCGTCACTGAGCTCAACCAGATCAACGCCATCGAGGACGCGGGCTTCCGCGGCTACGGCCTCTGGCGCTTGGGTGCGGAAGATCCGGGAGTCTGGACCGTCATGAAGCCGGAGACCTGGCCGACCGCCGCGTTCGATCCGGCTCAGCTTGCCCCGCTTTCCGCGCAGCAGTCCGTGAACCGCTACGGCGACGGCGAGGTGCTTCGCGTCACCCAGACGCCCAGCGAGGGCCGGCGCAGCGTCTGGCGCCGGCCGGACGGCGATTTCGCGGAGCGCTACGAGCAGTATCCGTCCTATTACGTCGTCGAGAACATCGGAAAACCGCAAGGAAAGGTGCTCAGCCTGACCTTCGACGATGGTCCGGATCCGAAGTACACGCCGGCCGTTCTGGACGTTCTCAAAGGGCGCGGGGTACCTGCCAGCTTCTTCGTGGTCGGCGTGGAAGCGGAACAATCCCCGAATCTTCTCCGCCGCGAGTACGCCGAGGGCCACGTGATCGGCAACCACACCTACTCGCACCCGAACATTGCCGCCGTGTCGCTCGAGCGCACGCGCCTGGAGCTGGCCGCCACCCTGCGCATCATCGAGCACACCACCGGCCGCTCGACCAAGCTGTTCCGCCCGCCCTACAACGCCGATAGCGAGCCGCAGACCATCGACGAGATCGTGCCCATCCTGCGGGCGCAGCAAGCGGGCTACCTGAGCATCGGCGAGCGCATCGACCCGCGCGACTGGCAGCCGGGCATCACCGTGGATGCCATTCTGGACGACGTCATGGCCGAAAAGGACGAGGGAAACATCATCCTGCTGCACGATGGCGGCGGCGACCGCTCGGCCACCGTGGCTGCGCTGCCGCGCATCATCGACACTCTCCGGGCTCAGGGCTACCGCTTCGTCTCGATCGGCGACCTCATCGGGAAGACGCGGGACCAGTTGATGCCGCTGCCGGACCCCAACGAGCTGCGCTGGGCCGAAATCGAAGGCCAGGCCTTTGGCACCAAAGGCAATTTCAAGAAGGTCGTCGGAATCCTGTTTCTGTGGGCCATTTACGTCACCGCGCTGAGGTCGCTGGTTTACGGTGGGCTGGCGGTGGTCCAGAAGATAGTGGCGCGGCGGCGCACCTTCGATCCTGCCTTCAGGCCTCCGGTCTCGGTTGTGATTGCGGCCTACGATGAGGAACGAGTCGTCCGGAAGACGGTCGAGTCCGTGCTCGCCAACGGCTACCCGGACCTCGAGGTTGTGGTGGTGGACGACGGCTCGCGGGATGGGACGCTGCGGATCTTACGGGAAGCTTTCGGCGGCGATGCCCGCGTCCGGATCGCGACCCAGCCAAACGGCGGAAAAGCGTCTGCGTTGAACCACGCCATCTCGCTGACCGCAAACGAGATTCTGGTAGCGGTCGATGCCGACACCGTTTTTCGCCCCGGGGCCATCTACAAGCTCGTGCGGCATTTCGCGGACCCCCGGGTGGGCGCCGTCTCCGGCAACGCGCGCGTCGGCAACCGCGAGAAGTGGATCACGCGCTTCCAGTCCATCGAGTACATTTACGGGTTTAACCTGGACCGCCGGGCGCTCGACGTGCTGAACGCCATCACCGTCGTGCCCGGCGCGGCAGGCGCGTGGCGCAAAAGCTTAGTGCTGGCGGCGGGTGGGTTCGGCAACGCAACGCTGGCCGAAGACGCAGACCTGACGCTGGCGATCCGGCGGCTGGGTTACCGAATCCGCTACGACGAGGAGGCCGTCGCCTACACCGAAGCGCCCGAGGATACCCGGAGCCTGGCACGCCAGCGATTCCGGTGGTCCTTCGGTACCTTGCAAGCGGCTTGGAAACACCGTGACGCCACCTTCGATCCGCGGACCGGCTCCCTGGGGCTGGTCGCGCTTCCCAGCATCTGGTTGTTCCAAGTGCTGCTCTCGGTTCTCTCGCCCCTCGCCGACCTGGCCATGGTCATCGCCCTTTTTGCCGGCAACTGGAGGGTGGTCTTGGTCTACTATGGCGCGTTTTTCGTGCTGGAATTGCTGACGGGTCTGCTGGCTTACGCGCTCGAAGGGGAGCCCCCTAAGGATCTGGCATGGCTTTTCTTTCAAAGGGTTTACTACAGAATTCTCATGCAGTGGGTGCTATTGCGATCCGTGCTCTATGCGATTCGTGGCGGCCTGGTCGGCTGGGGAAAACTCGAGCGCCGCGCTTCCGTGCAAGGTGTCTGAAGGGCCGCTATAGTCCGGCGGCGCGGGCGTACTCTACCGGGGTTGCGGCATGGCTCACGACCCTCCGCTCCCGGTCGTTCTTCCAGCTCAGCCACGCCAAGCTGACCACGCGGAACACCTCGGTCGCATCGAAAGGCTTCATCAATACGTCGTAAGCGCCCAGGTTCAAGACTTCCGCCCAGAACGACTCGTCGGCCAGGCGCGAGGCCACAATCAGGATCGGCCGCTCCGGCAAGTGCGAAAGCTCCGCCAGGACTTCCTTCCAAGTGGCATCCAGCAGCTCCCTTTCGCAGACCAGGATGGGGATGCGCTGCCTGCCGAGCATACCGAGCGCATCACCCCAGGTGTGCGCCGTCCGAAGTTGCCAGTTCGTGTGGCTAAAGATATTCGCTAGAAACAGGTGGTCTTCTTCAAGCGGGCTGATCGCCAAAACGGTAACGGTTCTCTCCGGCTGGAACGCCTCTTCGCGCGGCATGACGGACTGACGATCCGCATTCGAGCCGCGGCTTGTGGACGCTACGCCGACATTCTTCCTATGGTGGTCTGCCATGGCTTCCTCCTCGAGCGACAGCCCAGCCCGTCTCGGCACATCGGGAAGGCACCGGGACTGCGGCGGGTCTCCGACCGGTCCGTCGTTACCCGGATCCGTCGCTTGGCATCCTGGTACGAGAGCGAACCCAGTACTAGTCATATTGTCCCACCGCGCGGCGCGGAATACAAGGTTTTGTGCGGCCACAGCACTAGTAGGTTTCAACTGGCGTTATTCTGCATCTGAATTCAACCTACTCGTCGCCGATTTCGCCACCGTGGGCTCAGGGACGGCTTTGGGGCCGGCACGGTACATTAGTAACTGCCGTGGTGCCCATCAAAATACAGGTGTTTCGGAGGATTCCGCTTTTCGCCAGCCTGAGTCCGCAAGAGATCGCCGCGTTGGCCGATAGGGCCATCGAGAAGCGGTTCGCGCCGGGCGAAGTCCTTTGCCGCGAAGGGGAAGACTGCCGTGGGCTCTTCCTGCTGGGGGAGGGGAGGGTGAAGATCTTCAAGACCTCCGGTACCGGCCGCGAGGTGATGCTGGCCATCGAAGCGGCCCCGTCGAGCGTCGCCGAGGTCCCGCTCTTCGACGGGGGGCCGTACCCGGCGACGGTGAGCGCAGTCGACGACGTCACAGCCTATCTGATAACAAAACAGGACTTTCAGCACGTCTGCCGGCTCAACCCCGAGGTTCCCGTCAAGGTGCTGGCAGTGGTAGGCCATCGCCTCCGCCAGTTGGTGCGGCTGGTGGAAAGCGTCACTTTCGGGAGTGTTCGGCAGCGCCTGGCGAGAGCGCTGCTGGAGTTCGGCGACCAGGCTCACGCCGATGCCTTCACGCTACCGGTGACCCATGAGGAACTAGCCTACAGGCTCGGCACCGTGCGGGAGGTGGTCTCCCGGAACCTGGGCCGGTTCCAGGCGGAGGGCCTGCTGCGCATCGATCGCAGGCAAATCAGCCTGCTGGACCGATGCGGCCTCGAGCGTGAGGCCGAGACCGAGCTCTAGCTCCCGAACAGCGCCCAGTCCAGTACTTCTAGAACTCTCCGTGGCCCTCGAAATGAGAGAAACGGCCCTAAAACGTGCGGTCACATGTATAATCGGGAGCGGCGCAAAAGCGTCTGGCTCCAGGGCGGCGGCAGATCATCCGTCTGGACCGAACCGTCCTCGAGCGAAGCCGAGACCGGGTCTTAAGCTCCCGAGCAGCGCTCAAGCTAGTACTTTTCTTGGTCTCTCACTAGAACCGCATAGTACCGAGTTCTGCCTCTAACTGTCGGTTTCAATTGATGTTCCGTGGTATTCTGAGTTTCGGATCGAAGTATTCACGTTGGCGTGGGGGTACCGGTTGTGAGTGTTCGGCTCTTGATTCTCGCCTTGATCCTCTTTGGGGCGTGCGGCTTGGCCTCCGCCGACACGATTGACGCTACAGATGTGGACTGGAGCCGCGGGGAGGGCGTCTGGCTCACGGAGAATAACTCGTCTACGCCCACGGACGCTTACTTCGCCGGGGTGATCTTCATCACCCTCACCGCCAGCAATGGGAGCCAGTATAACCGGGACACCCTTTGTGCACAGTTGTTTGTCGACATTAATCCCGGCGTGACCTACAACACGACCGTCGTGCGCCCCGACCAAGTGCCCGGCAGAAACCTGACGATAGCCGCGTGGCTCGTTGACAGCGAGCTCCCGACGGTCACGACGGCACCCCAGGGGGCGGGGCTCCAGCTTGCCATCTGGGACATCGTCGAAGACGGCGGAGATGGATTCAGCACAGGGTCGGTCCAGGCATCCACGACGGCGGGCGAAGAAACGGACCCAACCGTGCTGTTGTGGGCGGAGACCTATGAATGCCTGGCGATGGGCTCACAGAGTCCCTCGTGTCAAGCGGCGGGGGTTACGCCACTGGGTCCGGTCCAGACCTCCGACCTCGCCTATGTATACATCAACACCGCCCTCAACGGCGATCCCGCCCAGATGCTGATCGGGCCCGTGTTCCAGGACAACGGGCCGGAACCCGCACCCGAGCCTTCCACATCCACGCTGGGGGGCGCGGGGCTGATTGCGGGCGCGTATCTAGCCTTCCGTAAGAAGGCTCGCTAGCGATCGCGGAATGCGGTCCCTGCCTCATAGCCGGCCATGCGGCGTTTGAGGGATTCGGCGTCCTTCGTGTCAGCCAGCGCCAGCGCCCTCCGCACCGTCAGCACCGCGTCCGTGAAGCGTCCCGTTTCGGCGTAGGCCGCGGCCAGCGCATCCAGAACCGCGGTGTCCTTCCCTCCGGATAGCTCGGACGCGCGCACCGCAAACACCAGCGCCTCGCGCCCGTTGCGCAGCGATGCCTGGGAGGACGTGGCCAGAACCCAGGCGGCCTGGCGGAGCGCGGTGGCGTCGTTCGGCGCCCGGTCGATGGCGGCGCGCCAGTGCGCCAGCGCCTCGGCCGTTTGCCCTTGTGCGTAGAGAGCGCCAGCCAGGCTGTCGTGGGCCTCCGGGTAGCCAGGATCGGACTTCACGGCTTCGCGCCACTCGCTCATCGCCTCCGCCGTCTTGCCCTGCCGGGCCATTGCGACCCCGAGGTGGTAGTGCGCAGGAGCACAGCTAGGGTCGATCTCGAGCGCCCGGTGGAACTCCGCAAGGGCCTGGTCCCGCTCCCCCTTGAGTTCCAACGCTTGGCCCAGGTTGGCATGATCCGTACTGGAATTGGGCTCCGGCTCCAAGCGGATCGCCGTCCGGAACTCGGCAACGGCGTCTTCCGGGCGGCCAAGATCGAGCAGCAGGAGGCCTAGCGCGTTGTGCGGCGCCGGATCGCCGGGATTGTCCGCCGCCGCCTTGCGGAGTTTTAGCTCGCTGGCTTTCCGCAATTGAACGACCGCCTCCTCCCGGCGGCCCGCGGCAAGGAGCGCCGCCGCCAGGTTGCTGTTCGCGAGCGCGTCCTCCGGGTCGGTTTCGAGCACTTGCCGCCACGCCGCGACCGCCTCATCAAACCGCCTCTGCTTCTGGAGGTACATCGCCCGGTCATACAGCCGATAGAAGTCGATGGCCGGGCCGCCGATCCGGAGCAGCCCGTCCGGCGCGATGTTCACAAACTCTGGGATGTTGACGGCGCGGTTGGCCGCGGTCGTGTTATCGACCAGGATCGCCGGGCTGTCGTTGCCATCTTCGTCGAGGTGCGTCAGGTACATCTGCGTGTACGGTGAGCGGGCCTTCGAGGAAAACACCAGCCACCGCCCGTTGGGCGAAAAACTGTGCCAGGAGTTCATGAGCGAGGTGTTGCACCGCATTCGTCGGGCTTGGCCGCCCGCCGCAGGTACGATATACAGGTGGCTGTCAGGGCGCATTAGCAGGCCGTTATGGCACTGGACGAACACGATCCATCTCCCATCCGGAGAGATCTTTGGGAAGGTATTGCTCATGCCGTTTCGAGAGGCGCCAGAAACCGGTTCGGGCGTGCCGCCTCGGCCGGCGCTGAAGGGAATCCGGTACAGGTCGTACTGGATCTGCCTCTCGCCCGGGTCGTTGGCGAACTTCGCCAGCGGCGCGCCTTCCGGGTTAGGGTCCATCGCCTCGGCGCGGGCGAACACCAGGTAGGCGCCGTCGGGACTCCAGGTGGCATTGGTCTGGACAAACTGCCGGTCATCGGCGCCCGGCAGCGGCTTGAGCGCACCCGTCTCGCGGCTGTACCAGCTCAGAATGCCGCGCGTCGGATAGAACACCTGCAGGAACCTGTAGTCCGTGAAGTTGGCCACGTAGTAATTGCTGGGACGGCGTGCCGCGGGCGCCTCCAGATCGGCGGGATTGAGCGTGGTGACGACGGTGCGGCCGTCCGGGGAAACCTGCGACATGAAGCCCACCCGCAGCTTGCCCTTCAGTTCGCCCTGGGCGGTGCGCCACTGGATCACGTTCATTTTGCCGATGGAGGTCTGGGCCGCCACGGGCGTCAGCGTGTAGAGGCCGCGGTTGTTCCGTAGGCCGTCGAGATCCATCCCCAGCGTCTTGCCGTCGCGCGAAAAGGAATGGCAGTTGGCGCACATGGGCACGTTCTGCATCACCACGCGGCTCTCGGGTTGGGCGATGCTCCGCAGGCGCCAGCGGATCAGGCGCACCGCCTCGGCAGCCAGGGGCTGGATGACGCCCTTTTCGGTCTCGGTGGGCATCAGCGGGACGTCGCGATAGAAGATGGGCGCGCCCACCGGGTCTCTCGAGGTGCCGATGGTGACCCGCCCGCGCGAAACGGCGAGGTCGCCGGCCAGGCCGGTGATGGTCACCGTCGCGGGCGCGGTCACGGAGTGCTTCTTGATGGATTCCCAAAGCGCGGCGCTGGGGGTCCAGGTGTGCGCGGCCGCCTGCTGGGCCGTCAGCCGAGGCGGCTGGTTCGTCTGGGAGACGCAGTCCGGGTCGATCTGGCCGATGCGCATCCGCGGGCCGCGCGACACGGCATGAATAGCCGGCGAACCGTCGCCGAACGAGATGGCCATGCGCCACTGAGTGGCGTCCCTTGCGGCATCGCGCCACAGGAAGGTAGGCGGCGTGATCTCGGGCGGGAAAACGGAGCCGTCCTCAGGGTAATCGACCGCGATGACCGCCGGTGCGGCAGCCAGGGCTAGGCCGGCAAAGAGGAGACCAACGGGAGCCCAGAGCGAGAACCGCACACGACCATTATCGCGCGTCGCTCGTTGAATCCACGCGGGCTACTCGAGCTCCACACCCGCGGGCTTCGGGCGGATTTCCTGTCACCTAACGGGACCGACTGCATCTTCGACAATGGAATCTTCAATATGGAAACTATGGTCCGTCACATCGACGGCGTGAAGTTCGTCGTCACTTCGCGGGGCCACGAGGTCGTCTGCGATCAGCCGCACGACAACGCGGGGACGGACGCGGGAATGAGTCCTCCCGAACTGTTGCTGGCCTCGCTCGGGAGCTGCGCGGGCTTCTACGCCGTGCAGTACCTGAAGGCGCGCGGCCTGGCGGCCGACGGTCTGACGGTGCGGGTCTCGGCCGAAAAGGCGAAGGCCCCGGCGCGGCTGGCCTCGTTCCGCATCGAGATCAGCGTTCCAGGTCTGGAGGACGAACGGCACCGGGAGGGCGTGCTGCGGGCGGCGAAGTCCTGCCTGATCCACAACACGCTGCTCAACCCAGCGGTCATTGAGACAGTGCTTCGCCCGGCCGCTGCGGCCGCCGCCGCGGAATAGGGCTGTTCTACAATGCGAGCGAGGACCCAATTTGGCAGCTTCCGACACCAGGGACGAAGTCGCACTGGCGCGCGACCTTATTGCCGGCGAGCCAGGGGCGTTCGACCGCTTCGTGGAAGTCTTCCGCTCCAAGATCTTCCACTATGCACAGACGGTGTGCGGGCGGCGCGAGGATGCCGAAGAGGTGGCGCAGGACACTCTGCTCAAGGTGTTCTCGAACTTCGGCCAATTGCGCGAGCCGGAGCGGGTAAGGGCCTGGGTGTTTCGCATCGCCCGCAACGAGTGCCTGATGCGGCGGCGCAAGAGCGTCTTCGCCCCTACCCAGGAGCTTTCCCTCGACGACTTCCTGCCGCACCAGGACCAGGACGATGGCCGGCGGCTCGAGATCGCGGATTGGTCCGCCCTTCCGGACGATCAGGCGCTGCGCGCGGAGATGAGGGACGCCGTCCACGCCGCGATCGAGAAGCTGCCGGAAATCTACAGGACGGTGATGCTGCTGCGCGACATCGAAGAGCTCAGCACAGAGGAGACGGCCGAAGTGCTGGATATCAGCGTGGAAGCCGTCAAGACGAGACTGCACCGGGCGCGGCTGGCGGTGCGGCAGAAGCTGGAAGAGTATATGCGAGGAGCTAAGGCCGGAGGGAGGCGGTGATGGGCGCCGGCAAGCACGACAAAGGGAAGTGCCACGACGTATTCGCGCTGCTCTCGGAGTATCTCGACCGGGAGCTGACTCCCCAGACCTGCGCCGAGATCGAGGCTCACCTGGCGGGCTGCCCGCCGTGCATCGAGTTCCTGAACAGCCTGAAGCGGACGGTGCGTTTGTGCCGCGACTGCGGAGGGGGCGAGAAGCCGCGGCCGCTCACCGCGGAGCAGCGGGACAAGCTGGTGTCGGCGTACCGTGCGTTCCTGGCGGGGAACCGGGGGTAGCGGGGGAGGCCCGCGGCCGGTCGCGCGCCGATTGGTTTCCCCGCTGCGCATTCGGCGGTCAAGATGTGGCCTGTTCCAGGTACAGCTCCACCCGGTCCGTCGTCCAGGTAGCCACACCCGCAGCCGAAGAAGTCGGTATCTTCGGTCCAGATCGGGCAACCCAGCGCGAGCGCCGACGCCAATATCGGCCAATCGTCCTCGTCCCGGCGGTCGATCCGTTGTCGGGCGAGAACTTCAAAGCGTGCGTAGGTCTCCGATTCCACCGTTTGTATTAACTCGGCCAGAGAATCCAAGAGCGCCATGGCAGGAGCGACCGGGACTCCGCGCCGCTCCAGGATGCCTGGAAGGTGCCCGCGGGCATCCTGGAATGCCGTATCCGGTGCTAAGAACTGTACTTGCTCTGAATACTGGCGAAGAAGGAGGAGCACGCGGGACCCCAGCACCGCGCGAATGAGGATATTCGCGTCGAGCACGAGCATGGTCAGCTCTTCTGCATCCGGCGTTCGCGGCGCAGCCGTTTGAAGTCCTCCATGAGTTCTCTCTCGGTCGTTCCCGCCGCAGCGATGAGTTCCTGCATCTTCTCGCCGGCGGCGCGGAGAGCATTGAGATCTGCCTGGCTCGGCTTCGGTTTGGTCGGGACATAGATGCCGATCGTCGCACCGTGCCGCGTGATGGCGACGGGCGTTTTCGATTCCAGATAGCTGGACAGGTTCTCTCGAAACTCCCGAATTCCGACTTTAGTGGCCTGCATGGATGTTGCCTCGATTGCGTACACAATGATACCACATCCTCGCTTCCCAACGGCCCGTGGGGCCGCACATGCGCCGCCGGGCGGATCGTGCGGCCGCACAAGGTCGGATGGGGTAACGCGGACGAGGGTGGGGCGAGCGGTGCAGGGCAGCTGGTGCCGTTCTGTTCTCTATTGCCGATCTGGAGTGGGGCTGGTGCGAAGCCGAGCCGCATTTCCTCACCGGCATCCAGGAGGCGGCTCGCAAGGGCTACGATCGCAGGCTCTTCCGCCCGAGCACACAGGCCCGCTTCTCGGCCCCGTAGGTCGCGTTCAAGTTCGGTGTGCCCAAGCGGGCTGGCCCCGGCGCACCGTGCCTTTGGTCCCAAGGCGATGGTAGGGCGGAGCGCTGGACTCCAGAGGACCACCGGACCAACCCAGCGTACGTTCCGCCGCCTGTCCCGTGAGGAGTTGAAACATCGGCCCCTGAGCACCGCCACCGACTGGCCGGGCGGTCACGAATCCGCGGGCCCTACAGCACAGGCCAGCGCCACGCGGTACGATTGAGCCAAAGGAGATCCTATGAAGTTCCTGTTCACCGCTGTTTCTGCGTTTGCTCTTCTGGCCGGCGTGGCGACCGCCGCGGATGCGCCGAATCCTCTCATGACGAGCTCCCATGCGTTCTACAGCCTGCTGAAGGACGACGTGCTGGGCTCGGCGGACAAGATGGCGGAGGCGGATTACTCCTTCCGCCCAACCCCCGACGTGCGCACGTACGGCGAGATTCTGGGTCACATCGCCAACGCGCAGTTCCTGCTGTGCGGGATCGCATCCGACGGCAAGATGGTCATGAGAAACTTCGAGAAAACGGCCACCACCAAGGCCGAGATCGTGGCCGCGCTCAACGAGGGCTTCGCGTTTTGCGACAGCGTCTACCAGAAGCTGACCGATGCCGACGCAGCGGCGATGGTGCCGTTTTTCGGGCAGCAGCGCACCAAGCTGAGCATGCTCGATTTCAACATCGCGCATGGCTTTGAACACTACGGAAACCTGGTGACGTACATGCGGATGAAGGGCATCGTCCCGCCCTCGAGCGAGAAGAAGAAGATGTAGGCGGGGTTAGCGGTACGTGACCAGGGCCGGATCGGCGAGGTGCGGGACCGCGTTGAAGCCCAACAGCGAGAAGCGGTCGCCCGAGAAGAGAAACTCGGAGCAGGCGGAGTTGCGCACCAGCCAGGCCAGCTCCAGCGTTTGGACCGGTTCGAGGCCGTGCGCCATCTGCACGGCGACGGCGGTGGGGCCCGCGGAGGAGAACACCACCACGCGGGCGCCTTTCGCGCCGTGGTTGCGCACCTGATCGAGACCGCGCCGCACGCGGGCCGTGAACATTTCCCAGGTCTCGACTTCCGAGGCGTCGAATTCCCGCCGCACCCACATCGTCGTGAAGGCGCGGAAGAGAAGCTCGATGGCGCGGGCCTGCTCGGGCCGGCCCTGGGCGCGGCGCAAGTCCCGATCGAGAGCGCCGATATGGGAATTCTCCGCGGCGAGCCGGGGCAGGTAGCGGCGCGTCAGCGCTTCCCCGGGGAACTCGTCGAGATCGGGCACGACCACCGGCTCCGGCCACGCCAGGCCGGCCTTGCGGCAGAACTCGCCGGCCAGTTCGGCGGTCCGTAGGTGGCGCTTCGCCGGGCCCGAAAACACGCGCTCGAAGGCGGTTCCGGTTCGGGTCCAATACTCGCCCAGGGACGCCGCCTGCCTCTCGCCGAGCGGCGAAAGGCGGTCGTAATCCTCGGCGAACAGGGACGCCTGCCCGTGGCGAACCAGAGTGAGGACGCTCATTTTGGCGAGGGCTCGACGTGCACCAGCACGTCCGCGATGAAGTCCAGGTTCTCCTTGAGACGGATGCGGACGGCGGTGGCGATGTCGTGCGATGCGCGCACGGTGATATCGGGGTCCACTTCCAGGTGCAGATCGACGTGGTACTCGAAGCCGGTCTTGCGCGCGTAACACTTCTCGACGCCCGCGACGCCGGGCACGGTGAGCGCCAGCGCGCGGATCTGGCTCATGAGCCCGCCGTCCGGCATGGTGTCCACCAGTTGCAGCGAGGTCTCGCGAACGATGCGCGCGCCGGTGAAGACCACGATCAGGCCGACGGCGACTCCGCCGTATTGGTCCGCGTGCAGAAACCGCGCGGGATCGAAAAGCGTGAGCCCGAGCGCGATCAGGGCGGAGGTTCCGGAGAGGATATCGACGGTGTCGTTCCAGGCGTCGGCAATCAACGCCCCGCTGCGCGTGCGCCGGCCGTAGTGGAACTTCAGCGTCGAGAGGCCGGCCTTGAGCAGGATGGAAACGATCAACGGCCAGACGGCATAAAACGCAGGCGGCGCGCGGCGCTCGGAGAGATGATCGAGGGCGTGCACGCAGATGCCGGCGCCGGCGGCGGACAGGAGAATTCCGACGGCCAGGCCGCTGAGCATCTCGAAGCGCCCGTGCCCGTATGGGTGCTCCGCATCCGGCGGCCGCGCGGCGGCCATCAGGCCAACCAGGACGATGGTCGAGCCCACCACGTCGCCGGCGGATTCGAAGCCGTCGGCCACCACGGCCGTCGAGCCGGCCATCCAGCCGATCAGCAGCTTGCTGAATGCGAGCGCACCGCCGACTCCGATGCTCAGCAACGCGATCCGGCGGGCGGCGAGGGCTCTTTGAGTTTGGCGAGTGGCTGGGAGCAAGGAGGGCTCCTCCGACTATGGTAGCCGAGTTCAAGTGTGGCGCACGCACTCCTGCGTGCCGCGTCCCGACTCTTCGGGACGCATAGCCCGCGGACCAGGGGGTCCGCCCCACCATCTGGCGGTAGGCCTCTGCTAAACTCGAATTTCGCCATGAGTTCCAAGCCAACGAAGCCCAAAGAGCCCGTGCCGCCGCTCAACGTCTGGGGACCGGCCGTGGCGCTGGCGTGGTTCGTCCCCGGAGGCGGCCATTTTCTGCTGAAGCGCTACGGGCGCGCCGGGCTGCTGCTGGGCGCCGTGCTGGTGATGTTCCTGTTCGGGCTCATGATGCGCGGCGAGTTCCTGAAGCCGCAGGCCGGCGACCTGTTGACGATCGTGATGTACTACGGCGGCTTCGTCTGCAACGTCCTGACCGGCGTGCCGTACATGATCGCGGTCTGGTTCGGATACGCCCAGCCGGATATGGCCGGCGCGGTGCACGATTACGGAACCAAGTTCCTGGTGACCGCGGGCTTGCTGAACGTGCTGGCGATGGTGGACGCGTACGAAATCGCCATCGGGAAGAAAAGCTGATGCCGAAGGTGACCCTCTCGCACTTCGAAGCCGCTCTCCTGTTCTCCCTGTGTGCCTCTCTGGTTCTCGGCGTGGTCACGAAACGCACGGACCGCGAGCGCTTGAAGTACGGCGCGTACTGCTTCGCGTGGTTCGTCGTGGTGCTCTTCGGCCTCGGCTGGCTCATGTACCTGGGGCACGGGTAGCCGGCCCGGCCGCCGGCGCATGGCTGAGGGCCCTATGAAGACGTTCTACATCGAGACCTTCGGCTGCCAGATGAACGTGCACGACTCCGAGAAGGTGATCGGCACGCTCCTGGCTCAGGGCTACACCCAGGTGCCCGATCCCGAACGAGCCGGCCTGGTACTGTACAACACGTGCAGCATCCGCGACAAGGCCGAGCAGAAGGTCTTCAGCCGTCTGCAGCAATTCAAGCGCGCCGGGAACGGCAAGGTCTTCGCGGTGCTCGGCTGCGTGGCGCAACAGGAAGGCGAGCGGATTTTCGAGAGGGCGCCGCACGTGAGCCTGGTGTGCGGCTCGGCCAGTTACAACCGGCTGCCGGAGATGCTGGTCCAGCTCGAGCGTGGCGACCGGCGCGTTACCGGCCTGGACCTCGGCACCGATCTGACCTTCGAGACGCCGCTGACGCGCCGCGACAATCCGCACCGGGCCTACATCACCATCATCGAGGGCTGCGACAAGAGCTGTGCGTATTGCGTGGTTCCGTTCACACGGGGTCCCGAGCGCAGCCGCACCAGCCAGAGCGTGCTGGACGAGGCCGCGAGCTTGGCCGGGCAAGGCTACTCCGAAGTGCAACTGCTGGGGCAGAACGTGAACAGCTACCGCGATCCCTCGCCGGCGGGTCTGGACTTTGCGCGGCTGCTCGATGGCGTCGGCCGGACGCCCGGCCTGCGGCGCGTGCGCTTCACGACTTCGCATCCGCGCGATTTCGTCAAGCAGATTGTGGACGCCATCGATTCGAACCCGGTGCTGGCGAGTCACGTGCACCTGCCGGTGCAATCGGGCTCGACCGCGGTTCTCGACCGCATGCAGCGGCTCTACACGCGGGAGCATTACCTGGAACGTATCGCGTGGATCAAGAACGCCAGCCGTGCGATCGCGATATCGAGCGACATCATCGTGGGCTTCCCGGGCGAGACCGAGGCGGACTTCGAGGAGACGCTCTCGCTGCTCGCCGAGGTCGAGTATGACTCCGTGTTCAGCTTCAAGTACTCGCCGCGCCCCAACACGCCGGCGCTCGGCCTTGACGGCCAGGTGCCCGAGGAAGAAAAAGCGCGGCGGCTGACCATCGTGCAGGAGAAGCAGCGCACGATCCAACTTCGGCGCAACGCGGCGCTGGTTGGAACGGTCGAGGAAGTGCTTGTCGAAGGCTACAACCAGGCCACCGGCCAGTGGATCGGCCGCACCGCACAGAACCGCGTGCTGAACTATACCCATCCGCAGAACGGGCACCCGCTCGAGGGAGAGTATCTCAACGTGCGGGTCACCCGCGCGGGTCCGAATTCCCTGGCGGGCGAGGCAGTATGATTCCGGCCGCGCGGCATGACCGCTTGCTAACGCGCGCGGTTCGGAAGCACCGGCGAGGCAGTATGATGGAAGCTGAAGGGGGCGAACCATGGAAGTCGAAATGAAGATCCGCGGCCTGATGATGGACCCCGTGTCCAATATGCCGATCGTCATCCTGAAGGATGTGAACGGCAACTCGATCCTGCCGATCTGGGTCGGAGTCTACGAAGCCAACGCGATCGCCCTCGAAATCGAGAAGGTCAGCACGCCTCGCCCCATGACGCACGACCTGATCAAGAGCCTTCTGGCAGGTCTCAGCACGGGGATGAAGAAGGTAGTGGTCAGCGAGCTGAGAGACGACACCTTCTACGCCGTGATCTGGCTGGAGCGGGACGGCGAGATCATCAGCGTTGACTCCCGGCCGAGCGACGCCCTGGCGCTGGCGTTGCGGCTGGATTGCCCGATCTACGTCGAGGAATCGGTGCTGAAATCCTCCAAGATGGTCTCCACGGTCTCCGACAAGGTCAACCAGGAGGAGATGCGGCGCTGGCTCGAGGGCCTGAACGACGAGGACCTCGGGCGGTACAAGATGTAGCAGCCGCCCCCCCACCGCGAAACAAAGCACGCCTTTCCTCGTCTACAGGAGTATGAGCGGGGCAAACAGAACCAGGTGGGTGAAAGGGGCGGGGGGGACGATCCTGCTGGCCGCGGCCGTCCTGGTTGGGACCGGCAACCAGTCCTTCGAGCACGCTTACCGCTCTACGCGCGGTTTCGTGGGCTACTTCCGGTCTATCGAGAAGTCAACTCTCCAAGAAGGCCTGTGGGAGAGAGTGGCGCTCAGCCTGGTGCTGGCGAGCGCCGACTCTCCGGAGCCTGTGCGCGCGAACGAGCCTCGCAAACTACCGTCTTCCTTCTAGTCGGCCTTCTTGTGGTGCACCACGGGCTTGGGCGGTGCGGGCCAGCCGGTCAGGTTCTTCTTCTCGACATCGAAGGTCACCATGAAGGGCTGCTTGGTGAAAGATGTAGGCACGCCACGGAACGTAATCGCGGTTCCCGGTTCGGCCGGGCGTGGCAGCGGCGGATCGAACACCAACGTGGCGTCGGGCGTCTTGCCGTCCTCGATCGAAACCTTAACGAACTTGGGGGCGCGCGCCGGCTCCTGGCTGATAACCTTTCCCTGGAAGGCAGGCTGTCCTTCCGGCGGCACCAGCGCGTCCTTCATCGATCCACTGAAGTAGGCGTCGCCTCCGTCGCTGGTGAGCTGTCCCTTAATCGTGACCCACAGTGCCAATGAGGGGCTGCTCTGCTGCAACGCCTGGAGCTTCTGGTTTGCGACCTCGTCCGAACTCAGGATCTTGAAGCCCTCGGGCGGAAAGACGCTGGCCTTGGCGGATGCCAGCAACGCCTGGAAGCCCGCGGGGTCATCGCCGTGATATGTGACGTAATTGGTCTGCACGAAGGTTTGGGTCCGCTGGCGCATGGCCGGGTCAAGAGAACCCGGTCCGTCATAAACCGCCGCGCGCGCATAATAAAAGAGCGCCTGCGCAAGCAGTTCGGGCTTCTTCTCCGCCGACGCTTGAGCGCCCAATGCGCTCGCGAGCCAGTAGACGGCCTGCGAATCCGCGGGGTTGGCTTGAAGTTCCGCCTTGAACTCGGTTTCAGCGGTAGCTTGGTCCTTGCGCTGGTAGGCAACCCATCCCAGCGTGCGGTGTCCGATGATCGCCATCTGGGATTGCGTCTGTTTCCAGACCTGCTCGTCGGTAACCTGCGCCGGCTTCTCGGCGCTCAGCAGGCCGTTAGCGGCCTTCTGCGCCAGGTCCAGCGCGTCGGGCGACGTCTGGCTCGGAACCGTCAGTAGGGCGATCCAGTACAGCGCTTTGAGATTCTTGGGATTCAGGCCCAGCAGATCCTTGCTTGCGGCGAGCATCTTGTCCGGCTGCTTGAGAGCCTGGTAGGCATCGATTAAGGCTTCAAGGCGCATTTCCTTGAAGTCCGTTTCCGGGTACTTGTCTTTCCACTGGTTGAGCAGGTCCAGCTTCTTCTGAGGATCCTTCTCAGCCAGAGCGTTCTGGTAGAGATCGTACTCCGCCCGGTCCTTCCAATTGGGTGTTTTCTGAGCCGTCTGCGAAGTCTGCGCCGCTGGTTGCTGGTTCTGCCCCCAGGCGGACCCGAGGCCCAAAGCGGATGAAATCGCAATGGCGACAACAGCCGAAAGTTGAACGCGCACTCACGCCTCCTGTACTGCCCTATTCTGTGCTGCTCCTGTAAGGCCGACCCGGCAAGCCACCGCGCACAGGCTCTGGTCAGGAGTATACCGCGGCGCGACTTGCACTTTGCGGAGTATAGCGGAATCAAACTCCAGGGCGCAACATCAAACCCGCCACTCCTGTGGACGGGGCCGGGCGAGGGGTCGTTTCGCGAGGTTACGGTCGACAGGCCGGAGGCCTGTCCCACTGCCAGCGCCCGCCCAACTGTATCCTGGAGTCTTGTGACGAATGCGCTACGCTGATTGGGCCGTCATCCTCGTCTACCTGGCCGGGGTAACCTGGTTCGGCGCCCATTTTCGCCGGCGCCAGAAGAGCCTGAAGGAGTACTTCCTCGGCGGCCGGACCGCTCCGTGGTGGGCCATCGCGCTCTCCATCGTATCCGCCGAGACCAGCACGCTGACCATCATCAGCACCGCGGGCCTGGCCTTCGCCGGCGACCTCGGCTTCCTGCAGGTGGTCTTGGGGTACCTGCTGGCGCGCATCGTGATTGCGTTCCTCTTTTTGCCCCAGTATTTCCGGGGCGAAATGTTCACGGCCTACGAGCTCATCGAAGTCCGGTTCGGCCCCCGCCTGCGCCGGGTGACCGCAGCGACGTTTCTGATCGTTCGCGCTTTCGCCGAGGGCGTGCGCGTCTTCGCCATCTCGATCGTGATTTCGATCGTGCTGGGCACCGGCGAGATCGCCTCCATCGTGCTGATCGTCTGCCTGACGCTGTTCTACACCTTCGAAGGCGGCATGACAGCGGTGATCTGGACCGACGTGGCGCAGATGTTCCTCTACGTTTTCGGCGCGGCGGTCAGCTTCGTGGTCCTCCTGCATCAAATACCGGGAGGGTGGCCGCACGTGGTTGCCGTGGCCGCGCCGCTCGGCAAGTTGCGCGTGTTCGACTTCAGTTTCCAGCTGACGCCGGCGTATTTTGCCCGCCGTTACACGTTTTGGGCGGGCTTGGTCGGCGGGTGCTTCCTGACAACCGCCAGTCACGGAACCGAGCAGTTGTTCGTGCAGCGGCTGCTGGCCGCCCGCAACGAACGCGAAAGCCGCGCGGCGCTGTTTGCCAGTTGGGCCGTGATTTTCGTCCAGTTCAGCCTGTTTCTGCTGATTGGCGTCATGCTTTTCGTGCTGCGCTCGGACCAGCGCCTCGCCGCCCCGCAACGGCTGGACCGGCTTTATCCGGAATTCGTATGGCACTCCCTGCCGCCGGGCCTGGCGGGACTGGTGATCGCCGCGATCCTGGCGGCGGCCATGTCCAATCTGAGCGCCGCGCTAAACGCTCTAGCCTCGACGACCGTCATCGATTTTTGGAAGCCTTGGGGCCGCAAGCTGGGGAGCCTCGGCGAAGTGGGGGGGGCGCGCGCCGCCACAGTTGCCTGGGGGATTGTGCTGCTGGTGATCGGAGCCTTCGCAAGGCATTGGGGCACGGTGCTCGAAGCCGGGCTCACCATTGCCTCCATCGCCTATGGCGGCCTGTTGGGAGTGTTCCTGCTGGGCCTGCTGCCGCGCCGGGTCCCGCAGAACGCCGCGATGCTGGGCATGGCCGCCGGCATCGGCACGGAGGTCTATCTGAAACTCGGCACCGGCATTGCCTGGACCTGGTTCGCGGCCATCGGAACCGTGGTGACTTTTACGTCCGCCTGGCTGGCTTCTCCGCTGTTCGAAAGGGATCCGGGTGAGCGAGGATAACAACCCACAGGCTGGCCTGAGGCGCGACCTGGGCATCTGGAGCGCCGTGGCGATCGTTGTCGGCACGGTCATCGGAAGCGGGATTTTCCGCGTCTCCTCGAAGATGGTGGCCGAGGTCGGATCGCCGGGCGCCGTTTTCCTGGTTTGGGTTTTCGGGGGCGTCCTGACGCTGTTCGGCGCCCTAAGCTACGCCGAGCTGGCCGCCGCCATGCCCGAAGCGGGCGGGGAATACGTCTATCTGAAAGAAGCCTATGGCCCGTTGTGGGGCTTCCTCTACGGCTGGACCCAGATGTGGGTGGCCAAGAGCGGCTCGATTGCCACCATCGCGACGCTGTTCTTCGTCTATTTCGCCAACTTCGTCCCGATCCTCGACGGCGTAATGCTGACGGTGCGGCTGCCGATCGGGCCGGGGGGCGGCCCGCTCGAAATTCGCTATGGCCAGATTTGCTCGATGGCGCTTATTTTGGCGCTGGGCGCCGTCAATTACGCCGGGGTGAAGTTCGGCGGCCGGGTCCAGGTGGCGGTAACGGCCCCAAAACTGGCGCTGATTGGTGGGATTATCCTCATCGGGCTGGTGGCGGGGCAGGGCAGCGCGGCAAACCTGGTCTCGTCGATTCCCGCCGTGGGCGGCGCAACGGGCTTCTTCACCGCGCTGGTCGGCGCCCTGTGGGCCTACGATGGCTGGAATAACGTCAGCATGGTGTCCTCCGAGATCCGCCGGCCGCAGCGCAGCCTTCCCCGCGCGCTTATCGCGGGCACCGCCGCCGTGATTGCGATATACCTGCTCACCAACCTGGCGTACTTCCGCGTGCTGTCAGCGCGGGATGTAGCCGCGGCGCCCCGCGTGGCGGCCTTGATGATGCAGCGCGTTTTCGGGGCCGTGGGCGCGAGCGCGGTGAGCGTGGCCGCGATGGTGTCGATATTCGCGGCACTGAATGGATCCATCCTTTCCGGCGCCCGCGTTCCCTATGCGATGGCGCGGGATGGGCTCTTCTTCCGCAAGGTGGCTGAAGTTCACCCGGTTCACCGCACCCCGGGCGTCTCTATTCTGGCGCTGTGCGGCTGGGCCGCGCTGTTGGTGCTGACTGGTCGCTTCGAGGAGCTGTACACGTATGTGATTTTCGCCAGTTGGATACTGTATGGAATGACGGGGATAGCGGTGCTGGTGCTGAGGCGGCGGCGTCCGGATCTGGCAAGGCCTTACCGGACCCTGGGGTATCCGGGGGTGCCAGTACTATTCGTACTAGGAGCCGCCGTGGTGGTGTGGTCGACTCTGTTCCAGTCGCCGCGGGAGTCCCTGCTGGGGTTGGGGATCATTCTGGCGGGTTTACCCTTTTATTTTCACTGGCGGCGCAAATTTCAGAGGGAATCCGGGCATTTCGGACATGGGTTTCCGGGTACCATGCCTCCAGACGGCTAAAACCGGAAAAAACACCAGGCTGCATCTTTTTGTTCTGATTTCAGAACAAACCCCTTGAAACCTGAGCAAAAGTGCGGTAAAACTGCTCTAGTATTCAATGGGCAATCGCCAGACTGTTCCGATTTCAGAACGGAGCGGCGACCCCCGATAGGAGCCAGACATGGACGTCACCAAGATCATCACCGAATTAAGACAGGAACGGGAGCAGATTGAAGAAGCCATCATCAGCCTGGAGCGGCTGGCCCGCGGGCGCGGCAGACGCCGCGGCAGGCCTCCGGCCTGGCTGGCCATGGCCAAGAAGCGCGGCCGCCCCGTGGGCAGCAAGAACAAGACCAGCGTGAGCAAGCCCGCGGCATCATAAATCAGGTTCGACGCCGGGCCAAGTAACGGGAGGGTGGCCGCGTCTCGCCGGAAACAGCCGGGACGCGGTCGCCTACCTATAAAGCAGGTGGTCCTCACGGAGTTTCAGGAACGCTTCGAGGGCGTCTTGGCCGGCCTGCTGTATCCGCTCCGGATCCTCTCCGTCCCCGAGGAGCCGCATGGTCTGGCGGTTCCCAATCAGCCACCGGTTGTCCTCCAGGACGACCTTGGACGGGTACAGGTGGCCGATGGCGGAAGCAACCTCCAGCCCTAATCTCGCTGAATCGAAAGCCTCCCGTTCAGTAATCACGAAGCGGACGCCGTCGATGAGCCGGCCAGAGAAGTTCCCCGAGGAAGGTCGGAAACGCGTGGCGTGGGTCCGCACGCCGGGGATGAACCGCGCGTTCAGGAAGGCAGACAGTTCAGGCCCCCGAATCCAATCCGCTCCGATCTGTTCGAAGGGCGCATCGGTCCCGCGTCCCACCGAGTAGTTCCGGGAGGCCTCAAGCATCGCCACACCGGGGTACAGGAGCGCCGCGTTGAGACTGCGCATGTTGGGCGAAGGGTCCGTCCATGGCAACCCGGTCGAATCGAACCAGTCGCCTGGCTCCCAATCCCACATGGCGATAACGCGCAGCTCGACGCCGAGTCGTTTTCGGGCGTTGAAGAGGCGGGCCAGCTCGCCAGCCGTCATTCCGTGACGCAAGGGAAGCGGCAAATACGTGACGAACGACACGAACTCAGGGTCGAGCATGGGGCCTTCGACGTGGATGCCGGTGATTGGATTCGGCCGGTCGGGGACAAAAAAAGGAACCTCGTGCGCTGCCGCGGCCTCCATGCAGTAGGCCAGCGTGGTCATATACGTGTAAAACCGGGCGCCAATATCCTGGATGTCGAAGACCAGGGCGTCGATGCCCTTCAGCATTTCGGCGGTGGGGCGGTGGCCCGCGGCCGAATAGAGGCTCCAGATGGGCAGGCCGGTGGCAGGGTCGGTCGAGCTGGCGATGTCGGGCCGGTCCTCGGCGCCGCTGATTCCGTGCTCGGGCGAGAACAGCGCCGCCACTTTGACGCCGCCGGCCAGCATGAGATCCACGTTGCGGCGGCCCTGGCGGTCCACGCCGGTATGGTTGGTGATGAGGCCCACGTTGCGGCCGCGCAGCGGCTCGAAGCTCTGGCCGGCAAGCACCTCGAGGCCGGTGAGCGTGCCGGCGTTTCGCGCCACCACGCGATGGAGTCCCGGGCCGCTGATCGTCTCGTTGTAGCCGGTAATAGCGACTCCCGGAGTGCTGACGCCCACGGCGGCGGCGACGGCGGTCGCGATGCGGCCCCGCTCGGAAGTGAGCGCCGGCCGGATGTGCGGATGCACGCTGTTGGCGAGAAGGATCACGTAGGTTGCCGACAGCGGGTCGATCCACAGCGAAGTTCCCGTGAACCCGCTGTGGCCGTAAGAGCCGATCGGGAACAGCTCTCCGCGGTTTCCCGAAAGCGGCGAATCGATATCCCAGCCCAGGCCGCGCAGCACCGGCTGGTCGGCCGGCGATTGCGGCGTCGTGAACTTCCTGACCGTCAGGGGACTGAAGATGTGCTCGCCGCCGCCCAGCATCATCTCGGCAAAGCGCGCCAGGTCGTCGGCGGTCATGAAGAGGCCCGCGTGGCCGGCGATTCCGCCCATGCGCCGCGCCGTGGGATCGTGAACGACGCCGCGTAGAATCTGGCCCTTCACGTTTTCGGTGGGCGCGATTCGGTCATGCCAGGAGGCCGGCGGCTGGAAGGCGCTTTCGCGCATGCCCAGCGGCGCGAAGACTTCCGCGCGCGCCACTGCGGGAAGGGAATCGCCGCTCAGCCGCTGTACAATCTCACCGAGCAGAATGAAGTTGATGTCGCTATACGAGAATATCGTTCCGGGCGGAATGGCGCATTTCTCCGACAGCGCCATGCGGACGCCGGTTTCGTGGCCGCTCCAGGCGGGCTCCAGATCCAGATCGGGCGGCAGGCCGGAAAAATGCGTCATCAGATGGCGCAGGGTGACGTCGCTCTTGCCGCCCTGGAATTCGGGGAGATAGTCGGTGACGCGGTCGTTGATCCGGATTTTGCCGGCTTCGAAAAGCTTCATCAGGGCCGGCGTGGTGGCGACCACTTTGGTGAGCGACGCGACGTCGAAGATCGTATCCAGGGTCATGGCCTCGCGCCGCGGCTCGAGCGACCGGAACCCGTAAGCTTTGCGATGCAGGATATGGCCCTGGTGGCCGACAATCAACACCGCGCCGGGGAGGCGGTTGGCGCGGACCGCCCGATTCAGAATGGCATCGAGCGCCGGCGAACCCGCGAACGCCGCGGCAGCCGAAGGCTCGCCGAGTGCGCGCACGATGGCCGGGGCGCCAGCCACGCCGGCCATCCACGTGCGTCTGGAGATCTTCATTGAAATTTACGTGCGATTTCCTCGAACTGTCCGGCCAGGCGAAGGTCGTTAGCGGTAATGCCGCCGGCGTCGTGGGTGACCAGGTCGATGGCGACCCGGTTGTAGACGTTCGACCAATCGGGGTGGTGGTTCATCGCCTCCGCGCGCAATGCGGCGGCGGCCATGAACTCGAAAGCCTGGACAAAGTCGGCGAAGCGGTATTCGCGGTGCAGCTTGCCTTCCACGACTCGCCAGCCAGGCAGGTTGTGGAGCGCGGATTCGATCTCGGAATCCGGAATCCTTACTGGTGACGCCATGCCCTTATGGTAGCCGAGGACAAGCTGAAGCATGTCCTACGGGCCGTAGATCGGGACAACGGCGCCATTGATGTCCGCGGCGGCTTCCGAGGCGAGCCACAGGAGCAGTCGCGCGATCGATTCGGGCTTCACCCAGCGGGAGAAGCCGGCGTTCGGGTCGGCCGCGCGATTGGCCGGCGTGTCGATGACGCTGGGCAGTACCACGTTGGCCGTGACCCCGGTGAGCTTCACCTCAAGGGCGATGGTGCGGACCAGCGCCACCAGCGCGGCCTTCGAGGCGCCGTAGGCGGCCAGCGTCGCCACCGGCTCGACCGCGGTCTTCGAGCCGATCGCGACAATGCGCCCGTAGCCGGCCTCGAGCATGGCCGGCAGAACGGCCCGTGCGATGTAGAAGGCCGAGTGCACATTGAGGTCGAACATGCGGCTCCAGACGCCATCGGGGGTTTGGGCGACCGGCGTGCCGCCCTCGAAGCCACCGGCCAGGTGCAGCAGCACGTCCAGCCGTCCGAACTGGGCGCGCACCGTCTCGGCCGCTCGCGCCGCCTCATCGGGCCGCGTCAGGTCCGCCGAGATGTCGGATCCGGAGCGCGAAACGGCCGCCACGGTGGCGCCGGCTTCGAGGAATGCGCGCGCTACCACCGTGCCCAGCCCGCCGCTAGCGCCAGTGATCAGGACCACTCTCCCAGTGAAGTCACCCATGTCCGAAGGGTAGCGCAGACCGAGCGCGGTGGGGGCCAGCGCTCAGCGCGGAGCGCCGGGCGGTTTCTCGAACATCACCAGGTCTACGCCGCCAGACGGCAGCAGCCGCACGCTTCGCCAACCGGCCAGTTGTGGCTGTGTCGCAAACCATCCTTGCCAGAAATGCGCATCGGTGGAGCTACCGTAGATGAAGAAGCGCGTCGTTGCGGGGAGCACCGTGCCGGCGAGTTCCCGCCCGTACCCTTCTGCGGCCGCATAGGACTGGTACGGAAACAGGTACGGCTTCCCACGAATTGGGTACACCGACAGATAGGCGTACAGGAACCCGGGCAAGCGGTATTGCGGCGTCCAGACGGGAGGCTTCCCTTCGACGAAGGCGCTGGGACAGATCACCGGCGTCGCGGGTCCGAGGCTATGCTGGTTGAGAAGCTGCGCGGCGGTGCGCCAGTCGAAGGTGTTGTGAGTCGGCCACGGCTCTCGCCATTGCCCAAGGGCTATAAGCACGCCGACACCGAGAAGAGCGGCCAGCGGCTTCCAATACACGGATGGTATCCAGAAAGCGGCGACGGCCGTGGCGGCGAGCGCGGCTCCCGGCAGCGAAAGGGCAAGATACCGGTCGACGAAGAGGCTGTTGCCCGTCAGCCACGAGAAGGCAAACAGGCCCAGGGGCTGGCATAACCACCACGCCAGTATCAGCGCGACAGACGAGCCGAGAACCGCCGGCGAAGGCCGGCGCCAACGACCGGCAACACTCAGGATCAGAGCGCCAATCCCACAGGTAAGCACAAGCCCGAACTTGAGCGAATAGCACAGGTCCCTGGCTTGCGGTTCCGCAACTACGACGTGGGCATGGGCCTGACGAAGAAGCGATACGGACTTCGCAGCAACCGGTGCGAGCGATACCGAGAGCACGGCGAGGACAGCGGCCGCGTGCCGCCATCGCACGCCGGTTTCATGCCGGACCAGGCGGAACGCGGCATACAGCGCAAAGACCAGGTAAAACGGCCAGAACACGAGGTGGGTGCGCCAAAGCAGGGAGGCGGAGACGACAAACAGGATCGCGTCCCTCCAGCGGGCCGAGTCGAGCCAGCGGATCAGGAACAAGACGCTTGCGGCAGCGATGCAGAAGCCGAGCGCATATGGCCGGGCGTCGGCAGCGGCGTAGTTGATGGAGCGCAGTGCGAGGCACGCGAACACGGCGAACCAACCAGCGTGGTGGTGGATCAGACGCCCCGCAATGCCCGCAACCAGGAAGAGAGCGAACGCCATGGCGAGTACGGAGGGCACGCGATACGCGACCTCGGAGGCGCCAAACAGCGCATCCGCCAGGCGGGGCAGCCAGTAGTAGATCGATTCCGGAACCTGCGGAGCGGCGTCCAGAGACGAATGCGAGCCGCCGTGATGCACTACGAAAACGGTCAAGGCTTCGTCCGTCCAAAAGCTGGATGGCAGAGGCATCACCCAGAGCCGGATGACGCACGCGGCGAGGACAAGGCTCAGAAGGATCTCGATGCGCCGCACGCGCGCCAGCCTCGCGAGCCAGCGCTCGAGCGCGTTCCGGATCTGGGGAAAGAGAATGCGATGGCGCCACGAGGGGCGTGCTTCACATTGGCCCGCATCCGGAGCAGCGGCCGAGATCGGCATAGCAAAGAGTTACGCCCGCCAGAGGTCCCCGCGGGCGACTCCATCAATATACACGTTCGACGACCGCGCCGCCCGGTCCGTAATCCGTCCGCGGTTGCGTCCCGGAAGCCTGCCCCGGCACGGCCGGTCGCGCGGTCATAATGGAAGGACATGCCCGAGACGCTGCCTCGCCTCAGAATGGATCTCGATTTCCTGCCTTCGCCCCTGCGCGACCGGCCAGGGCTGCTGATCCGCGATCCGTTCCGCTACTCCGATGCCACGCTCATCGTTCCGCCGGTGCTGGTACAGTGCCTCGAATTCTTCGACGGCCGCCAGACCGACCTCGACCTGCGGGCGGCGCTGGTGCAGTTGACCGGCGACCTCCAGATTGGCGAAGTGGAGCAGCACTTGAGGCAGGCGCTGAGCGATGCCGGCTTCGTCGACGACGACGTCTACCGCCGGCTCCGCACGGAACAGCACGCCGCGTTCGCGCAGGCCGAGCGGCGGGAGGCCTCGCACGCCGGCGCCGCGTACCCGGAACAGCCCGCGGCTCTGCGCGCGACTCTGGGCGGGTACATGTCGGCGGCGGCGCCCGCACCGCTCGGCGGGTTGGTGGGTATCGCGGCGCCGCACATCAGTCCCGACGGTGGCTATCGCACCTACGCAGCCGCTTATAGCGCTCTCGGCTCCGAGTACAAAGACCGCGTGTTCGTCATCCTGGGCACATCGCACTACGGCGAGCCGCAGAGATTCGGCCTTACCGTGAAGCCCTTCGTGACGCCGCTGGGCGAGGCGCGGACCGAGCGGGCGCTGGTCGAGCGGCTCGCGGCCGCCGCCGGCGACGCGGTCGGCCTCGAGGACTACTGTCATGCGGTCGAACACTCGATCGAGTTCCAGGTCGTATTTCTACAGCATCTCTTCGGCCCCGAGATCCGCATTCTGCCGGTGCTCTGCGGTTCGTTCGCCGCGAGCATCCGCGGCGGCGGAATGCCGGAGGAGGACGCGAACATCCGGCGTTTCTTCGACGCGCTGAGCGACCTGGCGGCGGGGGAAGGGCAGCGCCTGTTCTGGGTGATGGGCGTCGACATGGCCCACATGGGCAGGCGCTATGGCGACCCGTTCACCGCGCGGGCGAGCGAGGGGCGGATGGAGCGAGTCGCCCAGACGGACCGGCGGCGCATCGGCCTGATCGAGGGCGGCGACGCAGCGGGCTTCTGGACCGCGATTCAGGAGGACGCCGATCCGCTGAAGTGGTGCGGCTCGGCCCCCCTCTACACGTTCCTTAAAGCCGTGCCCTCGGCGCGGGCGCGCCTGCTCGGCTACGAGCAGTGGAACATCGACGAGGAGAGCGTGGTCAGCTTCGGCGCGCTGGCGTTCGAAGGGCAGGGAAGCTGACGACGTCAAGCTCGTGGCGCACGCTTCAGCGTGCCGTGTCCGCACTCCTGCGGACACATCTTGCGCCGGCCAGGCGTCGCCAAGAGTGGCGACGCGGCACGCTGAAGCGTGCGCCACTACCCTAGCTTCACCACCCAGCGAAGCGGCTTGCCGGGGGCGCTGGCGCCTTTGATCTCGATCGCTCCATCGCGCACCTCGGCCTTCCTCACCCGCTGGGCCTCTTCGCGCGGAAGGCTCACGCGGATCGTCCACGTGCCGGCTTGCGACGGCGCATACCAGCCCTCGTACCCCGCGGCCGATTTGACCACTCCCAGGAGCGGCGAATCGAAGCGATACGACGGCAGCGGCAGCCCGGGCGCGACCCGCATGCCGTCCGCGGTGAACTCCACTCCCAGCAGCTTCACCAGCGAATAGAGCGAACACGCGTGGGAGTGCACGTTGAAAACCGGGTAGTCGGTGTAGTGCAGGTAGCCCGTCGTTACGGTCTCGCCGGGGCGCGGGCTCAGCGTAGAGTTGAGCGTGTCGGGACCGCTCCAGGTGTTGTACCAGATGTCCGGGTACACCTCGGCGTGGCGCGCCAGCGAATTCTTGCGCCACTCATCCCAGGCCATCGCCGGGTCTACCAGGGCCAGCGCCCAGATGAGCGTGGCGTTGAGAGACGGCCACACGCCGCCATTGACCGCCTCGCCCGGCCCGCAAACGCCGCGCTCCAGCATATCCGGGCTCTTGTTCATTTGCACCGCGCCGATCGGCGAAGCACGGCGGAGCATCTCATCCACCGCCTGCACCAGCTCCCGCGCCTGGTCTGGCGTTGTGACCCCGCCGATCACGGCCCACGGCTGCGGCTCCAGCCACAGGCCTTTCTCTCCAAGCCAGCCCAGAGTGGGACCGAGCCACGCCCGCCGCAGCCATTTGCCAGTCCACTGCGCGCGCGCCGCCTTCCTGTGCTGTTCTGCCTTCTGGCGCGCCGGCGCCGACTCCTCGCCTGCGTACGCCAGCATGCGGGCGTAGTAGTCGAAGACGTAGGCCGCCATAGCCGAGTTGAGCACGCTCTCACCGCGTTCGACGCACTCCTTGCGCACCCGCTGGGCCCACGCCGTAACCAACGCGTCGTTCCAATCGTCTTCGAGCATGCGCATCAGGCCGTGCTCGCCCGTCCCCACGTCTTGCACCAGGTGCCGATAGCAGCGCGCCAGCAGCGTGCGGACCGATTCCTTCCCCGCCGTTGGCCCGTAGAGTGGGAAGGTGGGGACCTGCTCGTCGAGGAACGCCACGTCGCGCGTGGCCAGAACGTACTCGCTGGCCGCCCATAGCATCCACAGCGGGAGGTCGCTCGAATTGTCGCTCGCCGCCGGCATGATTTGCCCGTGGCCGACGATGCCATATGGGATCGAGCCGTCCTTGCGCACCTCTTTCAGCGTATAGCGCAGAACCTGCTTGACGAGCTGCGGCTCGGTGAAGATGAAGGGCAGCGCGTGCTGCAAAGGGTCGCGCGCGGCGCCCTGGAATCCCATCACGTACTGGTAAATGCCGCCCTGGGAAACGATGTGCTCGCCGAAGTAGTCGTCGTAGGTGAGGCTGCTGCGGAGGTAGTAGTAGTTCCAGGCGGTCTCGCGGCCGATCCAGGGGTCGGCTGCTACGTCGAAGCGCAGCCCGTTCCGCTTCCACTGCTTGCTCGAATCCGGCCAGACGTTGGCGGTGTGCAGCCTATACTTCTTGAGCAGAGGATCGAGCTCGGCCCCTTTCGGCAGATAGCCATAAAGGAAGTACAGCGTGCGCTGTTCGCCCGGCTTCAGGGTGAACCGGCGTTCCACGAGCAACCCGCTTTCCGGGCCGCTCGCGCCGATGTCGCCGTCGAGCGCCTCGCCGAGCTCGGCGGGATTGGCTACGCCGCCCTCCCCGAAGAACTTCCTGGCATCCGTGGTGAGGCCATCGGCGGGCGAGTCCAACGACACCAGGAACGTCGGCGGAGGATCGAGGTCGTCGAAAGAGGCTTCCGGAACGGTCTCCTGCACCGGCCCCAGAAACGGATTCGGGTGGGTCGCCAAGTTGGTTTTGATCCTCTCCCACGCGGCCTCCTCCTCCGGCAGCCGGCCGAGGAATCGTTTGGTCTCGACGAGGCCGGCGCCACCTTCCAGGGCACGGAACCGATGAGCGAAGCGGTCGCCCAGTTTGCGCCGAAGCGCGACCGGGTCGCCAGCCCCTGCGAAGGTATCCATGAACGACCGGAAGGAGAACTGGTAGACCCGGCAGCCCCAGTATTCGATCCAGCGCAACTGGGCCGGGGAGTCTCCGTGGTTGGCGACCGTCACCTGGGAGAGCAGCACGGGATCGTCGCCGAAGGGCGCCGAAATCACCTGATCGAGCGTGTAGCTGCCTCCGGAGACTCGCTTGCGAAGGTAACCGGCGCCGAAAAGGCGATCGAACGCCTTGGCGTTGCCAGGGTAGTAGGTGCTCAGCGTCTCCTTGCCGTCGGTCAGGAAGCCGATCCCGCCGCCGTATTGACCGCGCTCGGGCGCATAGTCGTTGAGGAACTTCGGCGCGCCCTCGTCCTGCCGCACCTGCACGACGCCGTAGTTGGAAACCACGGCAATCAGCCGGTCGTTGCCCACCTGGTGTATGTGATCGGTGGGCGAGAGGATTCCGGGCTTCACCGCCGTGACCGCCTTGGGATCGTGCACCTGGTCGCAGGTGTAACGGAAGGCGGGAAGGCCGAAGTCGTCCTCGATCCATTCGCCGAAGGAGCCAGAGCCATACGGTCTGGCGCCCATCTGCGCTTGAGGAAGAAGCCGCGGAACGGCCAGTGCCGATCCAAGAGTCGTGACAAATTGTCTGCGATTCACGCGCATGTCGATCACCGCCGGTACCGCCACTATAGCGCTGCGAGGAAGCCGGCGGCTACGCGTTGGCCGAGCCTTCGAGGACCCGCGACATCATGATCACGTCGCCGCGCGCGGACCAGTCGGCACGCTTCCATCCCCCGAGTCAGTTCTGCGAGGCGACCCAGTAGCCGGGGCGGGTGCGAACCTTGACGTCGGGACGGTCCACGGTCACGACGATCTCGTGGAAGCCGCCTTCCTCCTTGTTGCTCGGCACGTAACTGATGAGGTACTGCGAGTGCAACTCGTCGCCGATGGAACTCATCGCGCTCTCCAAATCCCTCTGGTTGATGAAGGCGCGCTCGTCGCCGCCGGTGAACTTCGTATAAACCTCCACCGGATTCTTTACGAAGATGGATTTCGACGCCCGGAAAATCTCGGAGAAGACGGGCACGAACTCGACCGAGTTCCAGCCACTGCCGGAGAGCTGCCTGGCATTGTCGGGCGTGGGCGGAAGTCCGGCCGGCATATGCTGCGCCTCGGCCGGTATGGGATCGGGCCGCGGATCCGGCGCCTTGGTCCGCATCGCATTCGCGAAGTGGTTGATGTTCACCGAGTACACGCTTACGTTCGCGAATTGGAGGTCGGTCAGCGTCTCGCGGACTCTGGCTTCGCTGCCGTAGTCGCGGGCCTCGCTGATGAGAAGCAACACCCGCCGCCGGGTTTCGGGCCGGGTCTTCAACATACGGACGCCCTCCACCACGGCGTCGCTCAGGCGGCTGGTACTCGAACCGGGGTGCAGCTTCGCCAGGGCCCCCTCGATCTTTCCCGTGTCGGTGGTGAAATCCTGAAGCGTCTGGATGCGGTGGTCGAACGCGAGAATGGCGACTTCGCCCTGCTCTCCTGTAACCAGCCCTTGCAGCAGCGGCCCCATCTTGCGGACTGCCGGCAGGACCGGCTCGGCGCTGGCGTTAGCTTGAACGGCGACGACCAGCGAGATGGGGATGTAGGTGACGTCCACCTTGATGTTCTGGGCCTTACCGTTGTCGGTGAGCTGAAAATCGTGGCTCTGAAGGTCGTTGATGTACTCGCCGTGCCGGCCAGTGACCACCGCCGGCGCTACGACCACTTTGATACCGGTTCGGATAACCAGGTTGCTGGTGTCCTGCGCGGACGCCAGACCCGCCAACAGGAGAGCGGGAAGGATCGTTCTTATCAGCATCATAAACTCCAGACGCCCTTAGCGTCCCTGCCGTTTCACGTCCGCGCCGTGCCCGGTCTCGCCACGCAGCAACTGCAGGATGTGCGGCACTACATCAATGATACCGTCTAGGGACTCGACCGCGCCGCGCGGCGAGCCGGGAAGGTTCACAATGAGGACCCGGCCGCGAATGCCGGCCAGCGCGCGGGAGAGCGCGGCCAGCGGCGTGGACTTCCGTCCGTGGCTCCGCATCAGCTCGCCGATGCCCGGGATCTCACGCTCGATCACGGCGCGGGTGGCTTCGGGCGTGACGTCGCGGGCGGCGACACCGGTTCCTCCGGTGGTGAAAATCGCCGCCACCTGGTTGCCGTCGGCTAGCGTCGCCAGGCGCGCGGAAATGAGATCCGCCTCGTCCGGCAGCACCTCGATGGCGGAAACCGACCAGCCCAGTTGCTCCAACCGCTCGCGCACCGCGGGTCCCGAAAGGTCCGGGCGCTGGCCGGCGTAGGCCGAGTCGCTGATGGTCAATACCGCGGCGTGGATCACTTCTTCTCCGATCCCGGCCTTCGGTAGCGGCCGCTCTTCCCTCCGGTCTTTTCGAGCAAGACGATGCTGGCGATCTCGATGCCCTTGTCGAGCGCCTTGGTCATATCGTACACGGTGAGGGCGGCCACGGAGGCGGCGGTCAGGGCTTCCATCTCGACGCCGGTGGGGCCGACGGTCGAGACCTCCGCAACGATCCGCACTCCTCGTGTCTCGACGCGGATCTCGACATCGGCGTGGGTCAGGAGCAGCGGGTGGCAGAGCGGGATTAGTTCCCAAGCGCGCTTGGAGGCGGCGATACCGGCGATGCGCGCGACCTCGAGCGGGTTGCCCTTGGGATTCTTGGGCAGCTTGCGCAGCACCGCCGGCCGTATCCGCACGAACGCCTCCGCTCGCGCGGTCCGAACCGTGCCGGGCTTGCCCGATACGTTTACCATACGAGCCGCGCCGGCTCGATCGAAGTGAGTGAGTTTCTTCACAGCAGCAGCACCCGAATCCACTCGCCCGCGCGCCAGCTTTCGCGGCCCGCATCGGCGACCAGGAACGCGTTCGCACGGGCGAGGGCAGGGACGTCGCTCGACCCGTGCCACGCGACCGGTGCGACCTCAGTTCCATCGGCGCTCAGGCGAGCTGGGACAAAGCGCGTGAGGCCGGGCTTGTGGCGGAAATCCGCGGCGAGGCGCGCGAAGGGCATCGGCAGCGCGCTCTCCGTCTGGCCGCCGAGAAGCTCCAGGGCCGCACGGGCGAAAACGGCGAAGGCCACCAGCGTGGACGCGGGGTTCCCCGGCAGTCCGAAAAAGAACGTGCCGCGTGCGCGGCCGAACACCAGCGGCTGGCCCGGCTGGATGCTCACGCGGTCGAAGTAGAACTCGGCGTCGAGCGCGGCCAGCACATCCTCTACCAGGTCGTACTTGCCCGCCGAGACGCCTCCGGAGACGAGCAGCAGATCGGCGGCCAGCCCGCGCTCCATGAGTGCCTGGGTGGCGGCGCGCTCGTCCCTGGCAACCGGCAGGATCTCCGCGACGCCACCCGCGCGGCGCACCTGGGCGGCCAGCGAATGCGCGTTCGAGTTCCGCACCTGGTGCGGCGCGGGAACGGCAGCGACGTCCACGATCTCGTCGCCGGTGGCGAGGAGGGCCACGCGCGGCTTTTCGAATACCCGCACGGCGGCGCGGCCGGCCGACGCCAGCGCGGCGATCTCGACGAATCCGAGCCTGCGCCCGCAGGGGATCAACTCCTCACCGCAGCGCGCATCCTCGCCTTGCGGGCTGACGGACTTTCCCGCTTCCACGGCGGACGCCACGACGAACTCGCCTTCGCGCCGCGCATGTTCGATCATCACCACGGCGTCGGCGCCGGCGGGCATGGTAGCGCCGGTCATGATCTCGACGGCCTCGCCGGCGGAGACCTGGCCCGTGAACGGCCCGCCCGCACGCGCTTCGCCGATCAGACGCAGCCGGCCGGGCGTATCGGCGGCGCGCACGGCGAAGCCATCCCGCACGGAGCGCGCGGCGGGCGGATAGTCGCGGTCCGCGGCGATCGATTCGGCGATGACGCGGCCTTCGGCGTCATCGAGGGACACTTCCACCGCCGCGGGGATCGCGCGCAGGCTGGCGACCTTCTCGAGAACGCAGGCGCGCGCCTGCTCGAAGCTCATCCTGGCCACGAGTCAGATTCTAGCAGGGTCAACCAGGCAGTTTTTGTTGTGGGGCGGACCCCCTGGTCCGCGGCCGACCCCCCGGTCGGCCTGGTCGCAGCACCGGTGAGCTTGATTCATCAAGAAGCAAGCGGGTCCATGGGGACCCGCACGGACCAGGGGGTCCGCCCCACAATCGGGCGAAAGCGCCTGCGCCACCGGGTGTTCCGGGTCAATCGAGCTTGATGGACTGGACCGTGATGGTGTCGTTCGCCACCTCGCCGGTGACGGTGGCGCGCAGGTGGTCGCTCTTCTTCGATCCCTTGAGAGCCGCCAGGGCTTTCTTGCTGCCGGCATCGTCGAACTTGAGGAACTTGCCATCCGAGGTCAGGATGCCGAAGCCGCTGCTGGCACAGGAGAGCGCGCAACCCCGCGTGTGAGTGTCCGCGTCCTTCAGCGTGTACTTCGTGGAGCAGTTCTGGTCGATCAGCGGCGCGCTGGTCCAGGTTTCGGCAGCCGCGGCCAGTGGAAGCGCCGCGGCAATCAGCATCGAAGCGAATAGAAGTTTCATAGAGCCCCTTTCTGAACACATCATAGAGCGTCCGGCGCGCGGTGATCGAAGACCACGGCCAAGCGGGCCAGCGCGACCGCACCCAGCGAAAGCCCGAAATCCCGCAACACGGTGTCGTAGAAACTAGCCGCGGCCAGCAGATTGATCATGATCAGCCAGAGCCAGACCGCCACGACCCACGCGCCGATGCGAGGTTTGAAGGCGACCAGCAGTCCGGCGGCGATCTCGACCGCGCCTCCGATCCACATAATGTGCGCAGCCGAGAGCGGCAGGATGCGGGTTGCGGCTGGCGCGAGGTACATACTCCAATCCGCCAGCTTGTTCAGGAACTGGTCGATGCCGGCGACGATCGGAACGACGGTGAACGCGATTTGAAGCACCCGGTAAGACTGGCGCGCAGGATCCATGGGTACGATTCCCCCTCTGTCCGCCATTATCGCTGGTGCGAGCGCGGCTGTGCCATTCTGGAGAATCATGCTGAACCGGCTCACACTCACCCAGATGGCCGCGGAGGTGCGCAGCGGCCGCGCATCCTCCCGTGAAGTTGTGGAGGCGCACCTGCGGCAGATCGAAGCGCAGAACCCGCGCATCAACGCGTTCGTCTCGATCTTCGCCGAAGAGGCCCTGGCGGCGGCCAAAGCGGCGGACGAGGCGCGCGTGCACCAGCCCGCGCTCGGCCCGCTGCACGGCGTGCCGCTGACCATCAAGGACAGCTTCGATGTCGTGGGCCGGCCCACGTACTGCGGCAGCAAGCTGCGCCTGGACCACCGGGCCGCCGCCGATTCCACTCCCGTGGCCCGGCTGCGCGCGGCCGGGGCGATCCTCCTGGGCAAGACGAACTGCCCGGAGTTTCTCTACAACTACGAGACCGACAACTACATCACCGGACGAACGAACAACCCGTGGGACGTTACGCGCACTTCGGGCGGATCGAGCGGGGGCGAGGCGGCGGCGATCGCTTCGTTCTGCTCGCCCGGCGGAATGGGCAGCGATGGCGGCGGCTCGATCCGCGTCCCGGCGCACTTCTGCGGCATCGCGGGCCTGAAGCCGACGCCGGGGCGCGTGCCGGCCACCGGACACTTTCCCCTGATTGCGCATCCGGGCGGCCTGCTGGGCGTAGGCGGGCCGATGGCCCGCACGGCGGAGGACGTGCGGCTGCTGTTCGAAATCACGGCGGGGCACGACGGCCAGGATCCATTCTCGGCGCCGGTGCCGGTGCGGAGGCCGGAACTGGCGGGCCTGCGAATCGGCCTGATGGAGCGGTTCAACCGCGTGCCGGTGCAGCCGGCGATCGGAGCGGCGGTCGTGGCGGCGGGCCGGGCGTTCGCGGATCTCGGCTTCGCGGTCGAGCCATTCGAGCCGCGCGGCATCGAGCGCGCTCCCAACCTGTGGTGGTTCTTCTTCGGCGAGGTGGCGGCGCCGTTCATCATGCAGATGATCGCCGGGCGCGAGCGGGACGTTCACTGGACCGGCATGGAGCTGGTCGCGCTGGCGCTCGAGAAGCCCTCGCCGACGATGGAGCAAGTAGTGGAGAACCTGGGCGCGCGCGACGCCATGCGGGCGGCGCTGCTGCGGCAGATGCGCGATGTCCCGGTGCTGCTGCTGCCGGCCTGCGGCGTGGTGGCGTTCCCGCACCGCTCGCGCCGGTGGCCGACGGGCGAGAAAGAGATCGGCCTGTTCGAGGCCATGATGCCGCTGACCTTTTCGAACCTGCTCGGGCTGCCGGCGCTGGTGATCCCGTTCGGCCACACGGAGGAGGGCCTGCCCGTGGGCATCCAGCTTGTGGCCGCGCCGTACGGGGAGGAGCTGCTGCTGGAGCTGGCGGTGCGGATGGAGGAGGCCCGCGGACCGTTCGCCGGTCCGCGGACTTAGCCCGCATTTCTCACCAACAACCGGCTGCGGCGCGCGATAGAGCCGCATCTACTGCGTTGCGCTCGGCCACCGTCCTCGCCGTGCGGTTCAAGTACGCCTCCGGGCGGTGGCCTTCGCGCGCCTTGTATCTGCGGCCCTCTCATCGCGCCTCGCTCGGCTGTGGCGAGAAAAGCGGGCTGGCGGCTTGCGGGGGCACTAGCGCAGGTTGTGGGCGGCCGCTCCCGCGGTCAGGCCGGCGGCGGCCAGGTTGGCGAATCCGAGCGGCTCGTCCAGTTTCTTGCTGTGATGGCGCAGGGCGAGCCACTGAAAGGCCACGGTCGCGCCCACTATTGCGGACTTGATTTCGACGCTGCCGGCGTTGAAGCGGCCGTTGGAACCCTGGAGCAGCGGGTTCAGTTCCTGGCGGCCCCAACTGGAGCGGGCGTCTAGGGCCGTGGCGGCGGCCAGGGCAGCGACGCTGGCCCACCAGAGCTTCTTGCCGGGCTTCTCGGGCGGGGTGGACGGGGCGACGAGGCCGCCGGCTGCGAAGGAAAGCGAGGCAGCGAGGGTTGCGAGAGCGACGATTTTCTTTATCATGCGATATTCTGTGTCGCATCCAGAATATCTCCTAAGACCCTTATTTACTAGCGGTTGGCGTACTAGGGCGGACCCAGGACCGGGGAGCTAAAGTGGGCGGACAAGATGGGGCGGGCGCAGCATGCTCACGAGGCCGGTCTGCCGATTGCCGGGGATGATTGGGGACGGTTACTACTTCGTCCGCTTCACCGCGGCTACCAGGCCAAGATAGGGGTTAACGGCCGTCCCCTTCCACCACAGCTTTTCCGGGCCCAACACGAAGACCGCAAAATGTAAGTGCGGTGCGCTCCGATCCGCATTTCCGGTCGATCCGACAAAACCGATGACGTCCCCACGCTCGACCCGCATTCCCTCGCGCAAGCCTTTCGCGTACGCGTCCAGATGCGCGTAGTAGTAGCAATACACTCCCATTTCGTCGAACTCGTATATCGTGTTGCCGCCCGGTTGGCTGAGGAACAGTTTGCGGACGGTTCCGGACACCACCGCCAGCACGGGCGTCCCTCGCGGCTCCATAATGTCGATCGCCTCGTGCGCATGCCCGTTGTGGATCTCTCCGAACGTATCCCGCAGACTCGCGAGGGCGAGTCCGCCGATGGGCGGAGTCATCTCGAGAAGGGACGAGGTCGCGGCCGCAGCAAGAAACGCCGCGAAAAGCCCGGCAATCGAAGGCCAGAGCCTCAAGTCTATTCCTCCAGGATGACCGGCGTGCCGCGTCGAACCATGTGCGACAGATCGCTCACATCCCAGTTCGTCATGCGGATGCACCCGGCCGATTCACCGTGGCGGATATGCCCCGGATCGGGCGTCCCATGGATTCCATAATGCTCTTTCGAGAGGCCGATCCAGGCTACGCCGGCGGGATTTTTCGGGCCCGGTGGGAGCATCGCTTGGGTCTGTTTCGGGTCCGCTTTCCAGAAGTGCTCTGGGTCATAGTTGAACCACGGATAGTGACGAACGCCGGTGACGGTCCAGTGACCGAGCGGCAGCGGATCGTGCGAGTCGCCAATGGTGGCCGGATACTGCGCCAGTTGCTTGTCGCCGGCGCCGTAGGCGATTACAGTGCGTTTTGACTTCGACACCACCACGCGTGACGCCAGGCGCACTGCCGCGTGCCGCACATTCGGCACGACGATCCGCTCGCCCGCCGTGTCCAGTTTCTTGCCGGGATTCAACTCGGCCAGCAGCTTCGGCGAGCAATGGAACCGCTCGCCCAGGTCCTCTTCCGGCGTTTCGAAGCCAAGCCATTTCAGCTTCGCCTTTGCCTGGGTGTCGGCCGGTGTCGGTTGGAACGGGCCTTTTTCATCCGCCCTGGTAATCGTGTAGGTCACCAGAAGAGGGCCGGCGTCGCTATCGAGCAGGCGCCACATCTCCGTATCGATTGTGCCGGTCGGCTGGAGACCGTGGCTTTCCTGATATCCCTTGACCGCAACCCCGAAATCGTCGCCGTGGACGCCATCGATTTCGCCCGGCGAGAACCTGGCGCGGTCCAGAAGGATCTGCGCCCGCACGACGCGAGGCCCGGTCGCTCCGGGCCCCACCGCGCCGGTCTTCGTTGCGTCCTCGATTTCGTTCGCAGCAAGACTGCGGGGGAGCGACGCGCCAGCACGACTTTTGGCCGTTCCGGCAGTGCCTGCGCCGGCCAGCGCCAGAATCGAAGCCGTCACCGCGAGTGAGTAGGTTAGCCGCACACTGAACCGGGGGCACGTAGCGGGCCGTTCCCTGGCAAGTGGCACCTGGGCGGGCATGGTCGTCGAGCGCAGCATCGAGTGCATCCATTCCTGCACTGAGTGCTGCAGTTTCTGCGCGTTCTGGCGGCGCGTGGGCCGGGCCGGAGTGACCGTTTATGGGACTAGGACCATGTTGCACTGGCGGAATCGCATCTTTTTTGTTGGTCCCTTCGGAATTGCGGACGGCGCGCACGCGGGTGCGGGGGGAACTGGCGAGAGCCGGCAGCCGGTTTGAAGATTGCGAAGGCATGCGGTTTGTCCAGGAGTCAGGGGCCGGGGCGGCGCCATACATCGAGCGCTCGCCCCGGATGAGCGTCCTCTGGAGCGAGAGTAGCGCGGGGCGGGGAAGTGGCTGGGGGGCTGGTTTTGGAAGTGGATGAAATGGGGGGAGATTGAGTTGGGGGAATGCGGGGACCGGCCCAGGCGAAGCGGAGAGCGTAGCGTTGGGAGGGCTCGAACGACGCCGCCGAACCGCCTATGCAGCCTTGCCGGAAGGACACGCTCGATGCGAAACTCCAACCTCTGGGTGACATGAATCCGAGACCCAGCGGGCGCCGCCCCATTCACGTTCCCATACCTCCCAGTGTCCTTCCTGCCATATTTCCGAAGCGAACTCGTCCAGCATTTCGGACTGGGCGCGCGTATCGCGGCAGAAGACCGATGGACGTCCGGGCAGATCGTCGCCCTTCACGGCGAGTGCGTTCTTGAGCATCGCTTCCGCCCCGAACCAGTCTTCTTGATCCGATCCGTGGGAACAGCCCCTCTCCATCCATAATCGATACGCGAGTGTGGCGATTTCGTTTTCAGTTGGGCCCGCGGTTGCGGCGGTTTTCGCGGAGTCTTGGATGGCCGCCGCGTCCGAGCCCATTTCGCTTCCTTGCCGCATGGTTCACCTCCTTCATGCGGAGACCCCTGTCGTTCGGCGACTCAGGGCAAGCTCAAGGCTTTGCCGCGTCCGGCCTCACGCTTCGTCTGGGGGGTGGTTGACGACCACAGAGCAGCGGGCTTGGAGCGTCGATTGGATTATGGAGCGGCCCTTGACGGGTGTCAAGGGGGAGGAAGCCGGGCAGCGTTTGCGTTAGCGGTACGCCTCCAGCCGATTGCGGACGGCGGAGTTCAGACGTGCGGGGAGTGCATCGACCTCCATAGCCGATCTCTGGTTCCTGGAGCGAAGGGCTGCTATCGCCAGGAATTGCCTCCGCGGGATTGCAGGGCGTGATCTTCCTGAACCCGACTTCGGGCTCCAAGACAGGATTAGGCTATGCTCCCCGCGGCCGGTTGGCCAACCGAGGTGCCGGAGGCGGTAAGAGTAAAGCTCGTGCCGTTGATCGACGAGTTCAGAAACAGCGGAACTCGGCGAAGGGGTGACCGTCAAGACGGCCCCTGCGTAAGAATCGTGAATTTGAAAACCGCACCCTGTCCCGCCTCCGATTCCACCCAAATGCGCCCACCGTGACGCTCGACCACCTTCCTGCAGAGTGCGAGTCCAATGCCTGTACCGGGAATTTCCTTTCCGTGCAGACGCTTGAACATGCCGAATACGAGCGTAGCGTCTGCCGGATCGATACCGATGCCGTTGTCCCTCACCGAGAACAGCCACCCTTCCGCTGTTCTGGCGGCGGAGACGTGGATTGTGGGTGTCGCCTCGCCCCTGTATTTGATCGAATTGCCAATCAGGTTCTGGAAAAGCTGCATCAGCATAGCCTCATTGGCTACCACGGTCGGCAATGGATCGGAGGTCACCGTAGCACCGCTCTGTTGAATGGCCGTTTGGAGGGATAACAGCGTCTGCGACAGCACATGGTTGCAGTCAACGGGCGATAAGCGACCTCCGTCCTGCCCGGTAACCTCCCAGTGGTTCAGTAAGCCTCTCACGAGGGCCTCAATTCTCAAAGCGCCCTCGACGCAATAAGAAATATATTTGTCCGCGTCTTCGCCCAGCTTTCCTGCCTGCTCCCGTGCCAGTAGCTGAGCAAAGCTCACCACCATGCGCAGCGGTTCCTGAAGATCGTGCGTGAGCGCATAAGCGAATTCCTCGAGTTCGGCGTTGGTCGTCTTGAGCGCCCGCTCCGCCCGCTTGCTTTCGGCGATGTCGCTCACCACGGCGCGGCATACGGAAGCCCCGTCAGCGTCCTGCGCCGTGGTTGCCTCCACCCGCACCCAGAACGGCGCGGCATCCTTTTTCAGCAGCCGCAGCTCCCACGCCTGTGGGGCGCCCGTTTCCAGGAGCGCTTTGCGGTGCAGGTAATACGTGTCCTGGTCCTCGCGGAGGACAAAGCGGGATAAGGGCTGCTTGACCAGAGCGCCTCTTGCCACGCCAAGCAGTTTGGCGGCGGTTAGATTGGCCTCCAGAATCAACCCCTGTTCGCTGAGCGTAAAGTAGCCCACCGGCGCCAAATCGTACAGGTCGAAATACCGCGCCCGCGAGACTTCCAGTTCCTCCTCGGTCCGGCGCAACTCCTCGTTCTGCATCTCCAACTCGATCTGATGCACCCGCAACTCGTGGAGCGCGCGCCGCGCTGCCTGGGGTGATAGCACCTCCAGATTTTCCGGCATCTCGCCGGCTCTTTGACCGGCTAGCGCCTCCGCCTGCTGGCGCAGAGCCTGTCCTGAGCCTGCTGCGGGCGAACCCGTCGAATCCGTGGAAGGGTTGACAGCCGGATTGGAACGGGCCTTTCTCGGAGTCATGACCCTGATGGCACCTTTCTTTCCGTCGTGGCAATGGCATACACACTCCCGGAGTCGTTCACCAACGCGGTGGCGGTTAACCAGATCTCCACGATCCGGCCATCTTTGGCGATGCGTGGCATGCGGTACGGCTCCAGAACCTCAGCCCGGCTCTGTTGCCGGACCATGGCCAACGCTTCTTCCTGCCGGTCCTCCGGGATCAGGTCGCGTATGTTCATCGCCAACGCCTCGGCTTCGCTCCAGCCGTACATCCTTTCCGCCCCCGGATTCCAGGCCAGGATGCGACCCTCCAAGTCCTGCACCGTGATGGCATCGTGCGCGTCGCGCACCACCACCGCCAGGCGGCGGAGACCCTCGGATTCCTGCAGCGCCGCCTTCGCCTTTTTCATCTCAGTAGCTTCAGTGAAGGTGATCACCGCGCCCTCGATCACGTTTTCCAGGGTGCGATAGGGCCAGATGCGCAGCAGGTACCACGCGCCCGCCTGGGTCTGGACTTCAAGCTCTTTGGGCGTGAGGCTGTCCAGCACCGCCTGCACGTCCGCCACCAGGCGGTCATAGCCCGTCAGTTTGGAGACGATGTGGCCCACCGGCCGCCCCACGTCGGTCAGGATCAGGTTAATCACTTGGGTGACGGCGGGGGTGAAGCGCTGGACGCGCAGGTGATGGTCCACAAAGATGGTGCCGATGCCCGTGCCGGCCAGCAGGTTGTTCATGTCGTTGTTGGAGCGCGACAGATCGGCCACTTTGGTTTGCAGTTCAGCGTTGACCGTGGCCAGCTCCTCGTTGACCGATTGCAGTTCTTCCTTGGAGGTCTCCAGTTCCTCGTTGGCGGATTGCAGCTCCTCGTTCACGGACTGCATTTCCTCGTTGGAGGATTTGAGCTCTTCGTTGGATGTTTCCAGTTCCTCGTTGGTGGTCTGGAGGTATTCCTCCTTGTCCCGCAGTTCCTGCTTCAGGGCTGCAATGCGCGCGTCGACGTCGGTGGCGCTCTCGCCCGCTCCTTCGCCTGCATCCACGGCGGCGGCCTTTTCGGGCCGTCCCGGGTCCGCTGCCGGCGCATCCTCGAAAATGGCCAGGAACAGTTTGTGCGCGACGGCCGCGTCCGTGCTCGCGGACACCGGCCGGACCGTCAGATTGACGGTGGCGAAATCGCCGTTGGTTTTAACCCGCAGGCCCGGGTGGCGCACCGGCTCTTTGAGCGCCACCGCTTTGCGCAGGGCGGTGGTCAACTCCCGCCGCAACCCTTCGCGGGCCATCTTCAGGACGTTCATACCGGCCTCGCCCGGGGCCGGTTCCAGGTACTGGCCGGTGCGGCCGTGGAGGTAGAGGATGTCGCCGCGTTCGTTGACGAGCGCGCCGGTCGGGGCGCACTGTTGCAGCAGCGCCCGTTCGGTCAGCTCGCGCAGCGGGAGCTTGCTTTCGCCGGGCGTCTTCCCGGAGGGCCATGGGACGGATCCATCTTCCGACAGTGGCGGGAGAAACCCCCCCATTCCCGCGCGGTGTGCGCCGTGAACATCCTCCTTGCGTTGGTACAGCTTCCACTTTCGATCTATCGTGGCAAAGAGGTCCACGAACTCGCCCACGGTCTCGGACGTGCCCAGGAAAAGCATGCCGCCCGGGTTGAGCGCGTAGTGCAACAGGGGGATGAGCTTCTTCTGCAGTTCCCCGCCCATATAGATCAATAGGTTGCGGCAACTGATCAGGTCGAGTTTTGTGAACGGTGGGTGTTTGATCACGTCCTGCTCGGAAAAGACCACCATGTCGCGGATGCTTTTGTGGATGCAGTAGGCGCTGCCGTCCGGCTCCTGGGCGAAAAAACGCGCCAGTCGTTCCGGCGAGACATCGACGGCAATGCTGGCCGGGAAGATGCCGGCGCGGGCATGCCCGATGGCCTGGCGGTCAATATCGGTGGCGAACAGTTGCACCTTGAAATTCTGCCTCAGCGCCTCCAGGCGCTCCCGGAGCAGGATGGCGATGGAGTAGGCTTCCTCGCCGGTGGAACAGCCGGGCGCCCAGACGCGGATCGCTGCGCCGGCGGGTTTGCCTGCAAACAGTCGCGGGATGACCTGTTCCTGGAGCGCAGAGAACGCCTCCGGGTCACGAAAGAAACTGGTGACGCCGATCAAGAGGTCGTGAAAGAGCGCCTCCACCTCGGCTGGGGTCTGCTGCAAATAGCGGACATACCCGTCCAGCCGCTCGATTTGGTGGACGGCCATGCGCCGCTCGACGCGGCGGGCGATGGTGTTTCGCTTGTATTGGGAGAAGTCGTGACCGGTTTGGGCGCGCAGCAGCAGGAAGATCTTTTTCAGCGCGTCTTCGCTTATAGGGGCTGCGGGGGAGACCGGATGGGGCGTTTTTCCGAACGCGTGAGCGACGTAGGCGATGAGCTGGGCCGGCATCTCGGCGGGCGGCAGCACGTAGTCCACCAAGCCGGTGGCAATGGCGCTGCGCGGCATGCCGTCGTACTCGGTGGACTCTGGGTTCTGTGCCATCACCATGCCGCCCTCGCCCTTGACCGCCCGGACCCCCAGGGCGCCGTCGCTGCCAGTGCCCGAGAGCACGATGCAAATGGCCCGCTCGTGCTGGTCCTGGGCGAGGGAGCGGAAGAAAAAGTCAATCGGCAAACGGTGGAAGCGCGGTGTGGTCGGTTCCAGCAACTGAAGCGTGCCGTTTAGAAAGGCCATGTCCCGGTTGGGCGGGATGATGTAGGCGCAGTTGGGCTTGACCGCCATCCCGTCCGCGACCTCGAAGACCTCCATGCGGGTATAGCGCTTGACCAGCTCAGACAGGATGCTTTTGTGGTCTGGGGCCAGATGCTGCACCAGGACAAAGGCCATGCCGGGATCGATGTCGGCGGGCATGCCGGAAAAGAAGGCTTCGAACGCCGCCAGCCCCCCGGCCGACGCGCCGATGCCGACAATGGGGCAGCCTTGAGCATCCTGCCCGGATGGCGGCTCGGCCGCTCTCGGTTCGAGGGTTTCTTTCGGCTCCTTCGCCCTGTGCTTTGTTGTCGCCATGACGCCTTGCTCCCTCCCCGCTACTCCAGCTTGTGCTGAGCACCTTCCGAAACTGCGCCGCCGGGATCGCCTTATTCACGTAGTCGCCATACACGGCATCTGGCAATCCATGAGGACTCAATCATACAGTCAACTGAGCGCCTAGTCTAGGCTCTTGAAACGAGGAAAGATCGCAGTCGGATGAGAGTCGTTCCGGCGAGTCGTTCGACACTCGCTGGCGCGAAGTGGTCTTGAAGCGCCGGGTCTACTCCGCCAGCAGTGCCAGCAGCCGCGCGCGCAGCGTATCAGCGGTGAACGTGTCCGGCGCGATGAGTAGGACGGTGTCGTCGCCGGCGAGGGTGCCGACGCTGTCGGACCAGTTCTCGTGGTCGACGGCGATGGTCTTGGTGTGGCCGGGCGAGGTCTTCAGGTCAGTGGCACGCAGCGATCGAAATGGGGCTCGGGCTTGCCCCTATTCCATCGGTATGGCAATAGGCTGTTTGTTTGGCCAAAGCAACGTCTTTGGCTTGAATTCCGCCGGGCCCTCGAAGACCAGGAGTAGCTTCACGCTTCCATGAGGCGACAGCTCCAGGAACGCTTTCCCGCGGTTGTCCTTGCCATCGAATATTGACTCCAGCCTGCCCCCCTGATACTCCAGAGAGAACCCGCTGCCGAAGACCAAGAACCTGCCCGATTTCTCATCGACTCCGCGGTTGGCACATGCGCTGGTGCTCCAGAAGTCCTCGGGGACACTATGCTTCCGGCCTTCCAGATCCGCAATCTGCAGCCGTGGGATCTCCGCGGTTAGCTTCGTGTCGGTAGGATTGCTTACGAGCGCGGTTACGGCCCAGCCCGACGCGCTGTATACCATGTTGAACTGTGAGAGTTGGCAGCCCACCCAGCGGTACCGCGCACCGACGACTCTGACCTCGAAAGAATCGCCCTCCTTGGCGGTACCGCTCGGAGAAGACCTCTGGGCACAACTCGCCCCAACCGTCAGGAGCGCAAGCAGGAATGTCACAGGTGTGCGCATGAGCCATTGTGAACATGCCGATGCGGAGTGTCAAGCCACTTTTTGGGTCCGTTTGACCTCAACCCGGGTCTTGAGAACACACCCTATGCAGCCCCGCCTACTCCGCCAGCAACGCCAGCAGCCTCGCCCGCAGCGTGTCAGCGGTGAACGTGTCCGGCGCGATGAGCAGGACGGTGTCGTCGCCGGCGAGGGTGCCGACGATGTCGGACCAGTTCTCGTGGTCGATGGCGACGGCGATGGTGTTGGCGTGGCCGGGCGACGTCTTCAGGACGAGCAGGTTCTGCGCCTGGCGGATATCCGTGAGGAAGTCGGCGGCCAGCGCGGCCAGACCCGGGCCGGCGCGCTCGGGCGTGAGCTGGCGGTATCCCTCGGAGGTCTTGGCCAGGTTCAGGTCGCGGATGTCGCGCGAAAGCGTCACCTGGGTGGCCGGAATGCCTTTCTCCTGGAGCGCCGCTGCCAGCTCCTCCTGCGTGTGTATGGGCCGGGTGCGAATCAGATTGACGATCTGTCCCTGACGGTATGCCTTGGTCATGTGTTCGAGTCCGCCTTTTCAGCGACAGGCCGGAGGCCTGCCCTACGTATTCTACTCAATCGCTCGCGAGCTTCGGTGAGTGCGCCAGAGACCGCCTGGGGGCCGGTGCCGCCGGGGATTTCGCGGGTCTTCATGCCTTCCTGCGGGTTCATCAGGCGAACCATTTCCGGGGTGAATTCGGGAGCGAACGCCGCCAGCTCGGCCGCGGTCCAATCGACCGGTTTCTTCCCCTGGCGGACGCTCTCGAGGACCAGGCGGCCGACGATCTGGTGGGCGCGGTGGAACGGCGTGCCGGTTCGAGCCAGTTCCTCGGCCAGGTCGGTGGCCACCACCCAGCTCTCCTCGGCGGCCGCGGCCGGGCGGGCGGGGTTCAGCTTCGCCGAGTCGACCACGACGCGCGCCATTTCGAGCGCGCCCTTCACGGTGTCCGCCGCCTCGAATAGCGGCACCTTGTCTTCCTGCAGGTCGCGGTTGTAAGTGAGCGGCAGGCCCTTCATGGTGACGAGCAGGGAAGTGAGGGCGCCGAAAACGCGGCCGCACTTGCCCCGGATCAGCTCGAGCGAATCGGGGTTCTTCTTCTGCGGCATGAGGCTCGAACCGCTGGTGACGGCATCGCTCAACTCGAGCCAGCCGAACTCGTCGCTCGAGTAGAGAATCCAGTCCTCGGCCAGGCGGCTCAGGTGGAGCAGGATGGTGGAGGCGGCGTAGAGAAAGTCGAGGACGAAGTCGCGGTCGGCGGAGACGTCCATGCTGTTTGCGGTGATGCCTTCGAAGCCGAGCTCGACGGCGAGGGCGGTTCGGTCGAAGCGGAATCCGCTGCCGGCCAGGGCGCCCGAGCCGAGGGGCATCAGGTTGGTGCGGCGGCGGGCTTCGAGCAGCCGCTCGCGGTCGCGCTCGAACATTTCGAAATAGGCCAGGAGGTAATGCGGCCAGAGGACGGCCTGGGCGCGGCGCATGTGCGTGTAGCCGGGGACGATGGCGTCCGGGTTGCGGGCGGCGCAGTTGAGCAGCGCCTCCATCAGGTCGGTGAGCAGGGTTTCGGCCTCGTCGATTTCGCCGCGCAGCCAGAGGCGGGTATCGAGCGAGACCTGCTCGTTGCGGCTGCGGCCGGTGTGGATCTTGCCGGCCACGGCGCCGGCGCGCTCGCCGAGCTTGCGGATGACGAGGGTGTGGACATCCTCGTCGGTGGCGGCGTCGAACACGCTGGGGTCGGCCGCGATCGCATCGAAGGCGGCAAGGAGCGTGGCGCACTCGTCGGGCGTCAGTATCCCGACGCGTTCGAGAGCGCGCGCCCAGGCTTGGGAGCCGAGAATGTCGGCGGCGAGCAGGCGGCGGTCGAAATCGAGCGAGCCGGAGAAGCGCTCGAAGACCTCCGAGGGCGCGGATTCGAAGCGGCCACCCCAGAGTTTCATGGGTGAGGCTCCCCGTGGCGCACACGCTCCAGGCGTCCCCAGGAGTGGGGACGCGGCACGCTGAAGCGTGCGCCACAAGCAAAGGCTTTCTTAAAGAGTGTCATGGCTTGTTGGCGGCCGAGTTCAGTGCCCGCACCTTGATGGGGAGGCCGATCAGGTTGATGAAGCCCTGGGCGTCCTTCTGGTCGTAGCTGGCGCCCATGGTGAAGCTGGCGATGTCGAGAGAGTAGAGGGAATAGGGCGATTTGCGGCTGACGGGCTCGACGTTGCCCTTGTACAGGCGCAGCGTGACCTCGCCGGTGGTGTTCCGGTTGGCGGTCTCGAAGAAGGCGTCGAGCGATTCGCGCAGCGGGGTGAACCAGAGGCCGTTGTAGACCAGTTCGGCGTAATCGAGCGCGAGGCGCTGCTTGTAATGAAGCAGGCTCTTGTCGAGCGTGAGGGCTTCGAGCTCGCGGTGGGCGGCCATGATGAGCGCGCCGCCGGGCGTCTCGTAGCAGCCGCGGGACTTCATGCCGACGAAGCGGTTCTCGACCAGGTCGATGCGGCCGATGGCGTGCTCGCCGCCGATCCGGTTCAGCTCTTCGAGCAGGGCCACGGCGGGTACGGGCTTGCCATTCAGCGAAACCGGCACGCCCTTCTCGAAGCCGATGGTGACCTGGCCGGGAGTCGACGGGGCGTCCTTGGGGCTACGGGTCAGCATCCAGATTTCGTCGGGGGCGGCATTGGCAGGGTCTTCGAGCGCACCTCCTTCATGAGAAATGTGCCAGATGTTGCGGTCGCGGCTGTAGATCTTCTTGGTGCTGGCGGAGATGGGTACGTTGTGGGCGGCGGCGTACTCGATGGCGTCCTCGCGGGAGTTGATGCTCCACTCGCGCCAGGGGGCGATGACGGCCAGGTGCGGGGCGAGCGCTTTGTAGGTCAGCTCGAAGCGGACCTGGTCGTTGCCCTTGCCGGTGCAACCGTGGGCGACGGCGTCGCAGCCGGTTTTGAGCGCCACCTCGACCTGCTTCTTGGCCAGCAGCGGCCGGGCGATGGACGTGCCGAGCAGGTACTTATCCTCGTAAACCGAGCCGGCGCGGACCAGGCGCCACAGGTACTCGGTGACGAACTCCTCGCGCATGTCCTCGACGTGGACCTCGGCGGCGCCGGTCTTGAGCGCTTTCTCTTCGAGGCCGGCCAGCTCGTCGTCGCCCTGTCCGATGTTGCCGCAGACGGCGACGACCTGGCAGCCGTAGTTCTCCTTGAGCCAGGGAATAATGATGGACGTATCAAGGCCGCCCGAGTAGGCGAGCGCGACTTTCTTGGGTTTGATCATGGAGTCCTTAGTCCAGCAACATCAATAACAAAGCCTTCTGAGTATGAAGTCGATTCTCGGCCTGATCGAAAACGGCCGATTGGGGCGATTCGATGACTTCGTCGGTGACCTCTTCGCCGCGGTGGGCGGGCAGGCAATGCATGAAGATGGCGTCGGGGGCGGCGAGCGCGAACAGGTTTTCGGTGACTTGGTAGGCGCGGAATGCCTTGCGGCGCTTTTCGGCTTCGTGCTCGGTGCCCATGCTGGCCCAGACGTCGGTGTAGACGGCGCTGGCACCGGCGACGGCCTCTTCGGGATCGGTGGTGATCCGGAGCCGGGCACCCGAGACCGCGGCGAGGGCAGAGGCTTGGGACACGACGTCCGGGTTGGCCTCATAGCCGGGAGGCGTGGCCAGACTGAAGTTCACGCCCAGGCGGAGGGCGGAGAGCATGAGGGAATGCGCGACGTTGTTGCCGTCGCCGACGAAGGCGAGGCTGAGGCCGGCGAGCGCGCTGAAGTGCTCGCGCAGGGTTAGCATGTCGGCCAGGGCCTGGCAAGGATGGTACAGATCGCTGAGCGCGTTGACTACGGGGACTTTCGACCAACGGGCGAGCTCGTCCACGGTGGCCTGGGAGAAGACGCGGGCTACGATGCCTTGAGTCCAGCGGTCGAGGTTTCGGGCGACGTCCTGGAGCGGCTCGCGCTCACCGATGATGCCGTTGCTGAGGATCGAGTCGCCACCCAACTGCTTCATGGCCAGCTCGAAGGTGAGCCGCGTTCTGAGGGAAGGTTTCTCGAAAAGGAGGCTGAGGGAGCGGCCGCGGAGGGCGTCGGCAAAAGGGGCAGGGGAGGCTTTGACTTGGGCGGCCAGGTCGAGGAGGTAGCCGACCTCAGGGCAGGAGAGGTCGAGGTCGCTGGCGAAGTCGCCGGCGGAGGCTTTCAAGATCGGACCGGCAGGGACACCGGCGGGCATTTCGGGGCTCCTTGTTGGTGATGAATAAAAATGCGTCAGAATGAATATTCAAGCACAGGAGGGAGGGGAAGTCAAGCGGCGGCCCTGGAAGCGCAGCGGATCCTGCAGCTACTCAGCGGCGTAGAACTGAAGGCAGACGCCGGACGGAACGATCATGTGGAACTCGGGCCGCCCCCACGCCTTCTCCTCGAGAGGGCCGACCCGGGCGGGGAGGCCCCGGTACTCCGCGTAGAGGGCGTCCAGGTCGGAGACCCCGATGCTGAAGCTGGCATTGTCGGCCCACTCGCGGTTATTGTTCTCGACGAGGTTGAACGAGATGGCGTCGCGGGCGATCCCGGCTCCGGAGGCGGCTTGCTTGTAGCTGCGGTTGGCTCGGAGGGTGAGGACCTGATGTGGCGGGCGAGGTTTGTATGGCGATATCGCTGTATCCAAGCTACATTAGCGGTGGCGATGGCCTGAGTGGTGTTGGGTGGGCGTGTTCATCAATTTACATAATATCCGTTATCAGCAGCTGCGAACAGCGCCGCCGCTGGGAGTCACCGCCCAACCGAAAGCGACCACGCCCGCGAGGTCGCCACCGGGAGCGCGGCCTTCGTGGGTTGCTTGGGCTGCCTGCGCGCGCGTTACCCGGGATTGCATGCACTCGACCGCGGCTGGGCGCCCCGCCGCAGGAACACCACCCGGGGAGACGCCTTCATCCCGCGCTGCCAGGGTCCCCCAGAGATCACGGCGTACAGCCGCTCACGGTCTGCTTGCCGGTGGCATCTGCCGATACGAAACACGATTTGTTCGTTCCAGGTTGGAATTTGGTCCCGGTTCCATTTACGATTACCAGGTGACCGCATACTAGAGCGAAAGAAGCACCGGGCCCCCATACGGTGTCGCCCCAGTGATGCTCCCCCGTGAGAGTCGTTTGCCCCTGGAGATTGCTGTCTGTCTCTTGCCCATGGTCAAAGGTGACGTTGTACCTGAAATTCAAGCCTGCAAAGATATCATCTACATACTTCACATAGCCGACGGCGGCCCCAGCACCTGCCCTTCCATGTTTGTGCTTGTCTGGCGTAACCGGAGCCGGGGCGGCGGGCGGCGGGGTGACGGGTGAGGCAGCTTGGCTGGGCGTTAGCTCGCAACCCGGTTGCGCCAAAGCGTCTGGGACCGACGCAACGGGAACGGGCGGCGGGTACGTCGGCGTCGGAACCTGCGCGCGGACCGCCCCTGCGCCGAGCAACGCTTGCACCACCTCCTGGTGGCCGTTCTCCGACGCCGCCATCAACGCGGTGGTGCCGTCGTCTCGCTTGGCGTTCACATCGGCTTTGGCCTCGATGAGCATCCGAACTACATCCGTGCGGCCCCATTGTGCTGCCGCAATCAGTGCCGTTTTGCCGCTATCCGTCTTGACGTTTGCATCGGCCTTGGCGTCGAGCAGCGCGTGCACCACCTCCAGGTGGCCCCTCCACGACGCCATAAACAACGCCGTCTGGCCACCGCCCAGCCTGGCGTTCACGTCGGCTTTGGCGTCGAGCAACAGCCGCACCACCTCCAGGCGGCCGTTCTCCGATGCCGCGATCAGCGCCGTATGACCATCGCTGAGCCTGGCGTTCACATCGGATCCGGCGTCGAGCAGCGCCTTGACACGGGGCAAGTCGCCCTTGCCAGCCGCGTTGATCAGATCGTTCGCTTGCGCGTTGGCCCGGGGGCTTGCCAAAACGCACGTCACCAGCACCAGAGTGGCCAGAACCAACGGATGTTCCCGTAAGCATATCATTTCAATGCACCTTCCCGAAGGTCTCGCAGTTTGAGCCACGACCCTTAGACTGTACTCGCGGCGGCGACTCCGTATTAGGATAGAGCAGGTGGGAGCCCCAGGCAAGCCTCGCGACGCGGCCCGGGAGTATTCGTTTCAGTAGCTATCAAGGGCCGCTAGGACGGCGGCGGGCGTCTCCCTGGTGCTGGCGACGCGCACTACTTCGAAGCCAGCCGTTAGGGCGCTGGCGAGGCCAGCCGTAGAGTCCTCGACGACGAGCGGCCTCCGGGCGTGCACAAGATCGGCTGCCAGCAGGTAGGGATCGGGGGCCGGCTTGGGATGCGGGGCTTCGCCGCCGCAGACGAGGGCTTCGAAGCGGTCGCGGACTCCGGCCCACGCGAGCAGCGGCTCAATCTCGGATCTATCGCTTGAGGTTACAATCGCGAGCTTATACTCAGGTAGCGACTGAATGAACTCGATGCTGGCTACCGAGAGGGGCTGGGTCCGAAGGGCCAGCTCGACGAACCGCTTCCGCTTGTTCGGCAGCCAGGGCGCCAGAACGTCGAGACCAACCGGCGGATCGGCGAGCGCTCCCAGGGATTCGAGCAAGGTCAGGTCGGGCCGGCCCATGCCGCGCTGACGGTAGGTGTCCCAATCGAGATCAATGCCGAAAGGACGCAGGATCTCGCGCCAGGCGGCGAAGTGGACGGGCTCGGTGTCGGCGAGCACGCCGTCGAAATCGAACAGGATTGCGTCGTACCTCACCGCGATGCTCCTCGGCGCTCCATAGCCTTATAATGACACCATGCTTGTCCCCACCGAAAAGATTTGGCACAACGGTCAATTTATCCCTTGGAACGACGCCCGGATCCATGTTCTGTCGCACGTGGTCAGCTATGGCAGCTCGGTTTTTGAAGGCATACGGTGCTACGCCACCCCGGCGGGCCCAGCTATCTTTCGAGTGCGCGACCATGTCCGCCGGATGGTCGATTCCGCGAAAATCTACCGCATCGCGGTGCCGTACACGATCGAGCAGCTCTCGGGCGCGCTGGCCGAGCTGGTCCGCGTGAACAAGATGAGCGCGTGCTACCTGCGGCCCATCGTGCTGCGGGGCTACGGCAACATGGGGGTGTTCGCGGGGGAAAACCCGGTGGAGATCTATCTGGCGTGCTGGGAGTGGGGCCGGTACCTGGGCGAGGAGGCGCTGTCGGAAGGCGTGGACGTATGCGTTTCGAGTTGGAACCGGATGGCGCCGAACACGCTGCCCTCGCTTTCGAAGGCGGGCGCCAACTACATGAACTCGCAGCTCATCAAGATGGAGGCGATGGCCGATGGGTATGACGAAGGCATAGCCCTCGACACGGCCGGCTACGTGAGCGAAGGCTCGGGCGAGAACATCTTCGTGGTGCGGGACGGCAAGATCCTGACGCCGCCCCTTTCCGCTTCAGTGCTGCTGGGCGTGACGCGCGACACGGTGATCCGGCTGGCTCAGGACCAGGGGATCCCGGTGGTGGAGACGCTGATCCCGCGGGAGATGCTGTACATCGCCGATGAGGTCTTCTTTAGCGGCACGGCGGCGGAAATCACTCCGATCCGCACGGTGGACCACATTCAAGTGGGCGCCGGGCGGCGCGGTCCGGTGACGGAGCGGTTGCAGAAGGAGTTCTTCGCGATTATCGACGGGTCGAAGCCGGACCGCTACGGCTGGCTTACGGCGGTGAACGCAGCGGTGGAAGCGGGACGCTGAGCCCAATACGCACGCTCTCGTGCGTGCCGCGTCGAGACTCATCACGACGCCCAGGTGTCGGCACGAGTGCCGACACGGCACGCTAAAGCGTGCGCCACAGGAGTGCTCCGGAACCCTGGGAGCTCGGTCCGGACAACCACCTCCCCCGAGATATTTGCTCCGGACCGGGCTCGCAAGAGGCTCTTACTTTCTACCAGGAATCCCCCGCCCGCGCCAGCCTTCCGGCGCGCATTTCAACAGGTATAAGCTTCGTCCCTGGCGTCAGTTAGGCACGGCTGGCTGTGGACAAAACCTGGATAAAACAGGACGCGGGGGAAATGGTTCGCCCATCCATCCCCGGGATTGGCCGCTCATCACAATTCCCCGCTCCGCTGCGACAACCTGGCGCACCATCGAGCCATGAAGACACCTTTGCTGACAATCGCACTCGCGGCCGGGCTGCTTGCGCAGGCTCCTTTCCAGGTCAAGGTCACCGGCCACGGCCAACCCATGATTCTGATTCCCGGCCTCTCCTCTTCGGGCGAGGTCTGGGACACCACGGTGGAGCGTTACAAGGACCGCTACGAATGCCACGTCCTCACCGTCGCCGGTTTTGCGGGCGTGCCGCGCGTGCCGGCGCCCATGCTCGACCGGGTCCGCGACGGCATCGCGGAATACATCCAACAGAAACACCTGGATCACCCGGTGATCGTCGGCCACAGCCTGGGCGGATTTCTGGCACTGTCGCTGGCCAGCAAGTACCCTGCCCTGGCGGGCAAACTGGTGATCGTGGACTCCTATCCGTTCCTGGCGGCCATCATGGATCCCGGGGCCACTCCCGCCAAGGCCCAGGAAATGGCGGCGCCCATGCGGCAGCGTATTGCCGGCGAGACGCAGGACGAGTACGAGCGCTACGTCAAATCGGGCGTGGGGACCAGGATGATGGTGGCCAGCGAGAGCGGCTTTGAGCGCATCGTGGCGTGGGGGCTGGCCTCGGACCGCAGCGCGGTCGGCGACGCCCTGTACGAGATGTTCTCGGCAGACCTGCGCGACGACATTGCCAGGATCAAGAGCCCGACGCTGGTGCTGGGCACCTGGATCGCCTACAAGCAGTACACCGACCACGCGCGTACGGAAGCCAACCTGCACCGGCAGTATGGCAAACTGGCGGGCGTCGAGATCGAAGTCACGGACACCGCGCACCATTTCATCATGTGGGATGATCCGAATTGGATGTTCGGCCTGATGGATCGGTTTCTCGGCGAGCCCGGAGCGGTGCCGGCGCGATGACGACGCGGAAGACCTACTGGGCCTGCCAGGTCCTCGGCTGGGGCTGCTACTCGGCTGCCGGACTCGCGGGCGCCTCCCGGCAGATAGGGTGGCGCCCCACCGTGGCGGTCGGGTATCTGCTGTTCGGACTGTACAGCATTGCGCTGACGGAGCTGTTCCGGCGCGAGATCCTGCGGCGAGGATGGTTGAACGCCGATGCGGGCCGGATGTTCCGCGCCCTGGCGCCGGGGGTCGTGACCGTGGGCTCCATCCAGAGCTTTCTGGTGATCGCGATAAACCAGGCTCTGGAACCAAGCTCCAACACCTTCGTGCGGGAGCCTGGCGCCGCCCTGTGGCTGTGGGTGAGCGTGATCGGCGCCACGTCCATTTGGACCATTCTATATGTGGCGCTCACGGCGCAGCGGCGCTCGCGGGAGAAAGAGGTCCACCTTCAACTCGCCATCAGCGAGGCCGAACTGCGCGCTCTGGAGGCGCAGATCAATCCGCACTTTCTGTTCAACTGCCTCAATTCCATCCGCGGGCTGGTGGTGGAGAACCCGGCACTGGCCCAGGACATGATCACGCGCTTCGCCAACATCCTGCGCTACAACCTGCACCGCGATCCGAACCACACCGTACCGCTCGCTTCCGAGGTGGAGGTGGTTTCGGACTACCTGGTGCTGGAATCGGTACGCCTGGAGGAGCGGCTACAGGTGCGGATGGCGATCGAGCCGGGCGCCGCCGAGGTTCCGATTCCGCCCATGCTCCTGCAGAGCCTGGTGGAAAACGCGGTGAAGCACGGCATCGCGCCGCTGCCAGCAGGCGGAGAATTAGTGGTCAGCGCACGGCTCGACGGCGATGCGTTGGTGGTCGAAGTGGATAGCCCCGGCCACGTGGCGGATGCGAATCCCGACGCCAGTGGGCTGGGCCTGGCGAATACTCGCGAGCGTTTGCGCATCCTCTATGGAAGCCGCGCCAGCCTGCGTCTCGAGAACCGCGACGGCCGAGTGGCGGCCACGGTGCGGGTACCGAGGACAGCATGACCGCGCTGATCGTTGACGACGAGCGGCTGGCGCGCCTGGAGTTGCGCCGCCTGCTGGCCGCGCATCCCGAGGTGGAAATCGTGGGGGAGGCGCGCGGCGTGGAGGAGGCTCTCGAACTGATTCCCAAGCTTGCCCCGGACCTCATTTTCTTGGATATACAGATGCCCGGGATGACCGGCTTCGACCTGCTCGAGCGGCTGGAGGATGTTCCGCAGGTCATCTTCACCACGGCCTACGATGCTTACGCCATCAAGGCGTTCGAGGTGAATGCGCTGGACTACCTGCTCAAGCCTATCGCTCCGGCACGCCTGGCGGCTGCCCTGGCGAAGGTGCGGCCGGCTCCGCGGCTGGGCCGGTTGGAGCGGGTTTTTGTCCGGGACGGCGACCGCTGCTGGATCGTCCACCTGCCCGACATCCTCCTGCTCGAATCGGAGGGCAACTACACGCGTGTCTGGTTCGGCAACGAGCGGCCTCTGATCCGCCGCTCGCTGAACGCGCTGGAGGAAGACCTCGACGCCACCATGTTCTTTCGCGCCAGCCGCAAGCAGATGATCAACTTGAAGTGGATCGAGAAGGTGGATATCGGGGTCAGCGGCGGCCTGGTGGCGACCCTGCGCGGCGGGCTGACAGTGGAGATGTCACGCCGGCAATCGGCGCGGTTCCGAGAGATTATGAGCCTGTAGTCAGGGCGCTTTCCGAAGAAGCTTGGACCAGGCTTCCCTGCCCCGCTCGTCGATGAGGGCCAGCAGCAGATCGCCCGCCTGCGGCGATTTCGGATCGGCCGCAGCCTCCGCTTTGGTCACCACTCGGCACTGGTACTTGAGGGGCGCGTCCCAGGAGGGATTGGAGAGCACGAGCGTTCCATTTCCGTCCACGCCGTAGCGGGTGATTTGGGGCGCCGAATCGAAGAGCGCGAGCTGGCCGTCGGTGAACGGCTTGGCGCTGGTCATGTGCTTCATGCCGCCTTTCCGGTCGAAGGCGAAGATTTGGTAGGGGGCAAACAGCTTGTCTTCGGGATCGAAGGGCGCGTTGTGCGTCATGTCGACCATGACCCAGACGCCGGGCAAATCGGAACTGCGGGCGGGACGGAGCCGCGGACCGGCTGCCAGCAGAGTAGCCGCGAGGGCGACGAACGCTACTTGAAATCGCATAAGAGCGTCTCCAGATACGCGGCGCACCGCGGGTCGCCTTCGCGCGGCGCCCAGGGCGCAAACTCCTTGTCCACGGCCTGAACGTAGGGCCCGGGCTTCACCTCGAAGCAGACGGCGTGGTCGGAGAGCGCCGCGGCGGTGTGCCAGATGCCGGGCGCGATGTCGATGCCGAGGGCGGCGTCGCCGCGGCCGAGCGCGTGGCGCTCTGCGACGCGACCGGTATCGTCGAAGATGAAAACGGCGATGCGGCCTTCGAGCACGACGAACGATTCCGACTTAGGGGGATCGGAGTGCCGGTGTGGCGTGATATAGGTCCCGCGCAGGAGAACGTTGAGGAGGCGCGACGGATTTTCGTCGAGCGTTGCGTGGAAGTTGAAGTTCATGCGCTGCCGCGGCGACTGGCGCGCCTGGTGGAGCACGCGATCGAACAGCGCCGGGGTCATCAGTTGGACGCGGTTGGCGGACATCTTAATGACGATGATACGCGATGGGGGATGGAGGCGGGCGGCTTCCGGATAGGCTGTCAACCGCTCTAATCGGCGCGGTGACTGGGCGTGCCGCCATTGATGGAGGCACTCCGGAGGTTGATGGTCTCACGCAACCGTGACCGTGGCTCCGCCCGCTTGGTGTAGCGCCCCCATCAAATCGGCAAACCCTCCGGTAATCAAAATAGTGTTTCGCCCGGCAAGCGGTTGCTCCAGGAGAACAAAAACTCCCGGCTGGTTGACGAGCGAGGGCAGCTCTATCCAGTCCGCGCTCCCTCGGAGGTCGATCCAGTCTTTGCCCGCCTGCGCGGACGGCCCGTGAATGTCAATCCACCCCATCCCCCAAGGGGACGCCGCGCGCGTCGGTGACAGCAAAGCAAACGTGCCGTAAACTGAGTTGTGCATGGGAGCGGAGATGGTGTATTTGCCGGGCGGAATGGCTGACCCAGCAGGCTGGCGGAACAGACACGAGACATACGTTCCCCCTAGCTGAGCGGTGAGTCGATTGGAAGCCGAGTGCAAAGTGATAGACGCAGGAATCATGCTACCCCCCTTACCTGCGGGCATTATAACGCAACCAGGCGATAAGCCGTGAGCCAGGGAAACGCATGGTTCGAGTCCGCCGTGGAGCACCACCGCGCTGGCCGCCTGGAGCAGGCCCTGGCGGGGTACCGGGAGGCTCTGCGCGCCGAGCCGGCGCACGGAGAAGCGCTCACGGGATTGTGCCAGGTCCTCGAAGCCTTGGGCCGGTCCGATGAGGCCGTGCCATTCCTCGACGGGGCCCTGGGATTGCGAGTCGAGCCGGAGGGACACAGCCAGTTCGATGCTGCCTGCCGCAGCTTTCAACTCGGGCAGGTGGACGAGGCGCTGGCCCTGTTCCGGCAGGCCACCGCCGGGGTCTATCTGGAGCCCGCGCAAGCAAGCATCGCGACGATCATTCCCGGAAGCTCGGAAAGCGACAACCGGGCCATTCTCGAGGCGCGGCGCGCCTGGGCCGAATTGTACGTCCCCGCGGCGCGGCGGTCCGGATTCGAGCGGCGGATCGAATCCGCGGATGAGCCCGTGCGGGTTGGTTACGTCTCGTCCTTCTTTCCGAAGCACAACTGGATGAAGCCGGTTTGGGGACTGATCAATCATCACGACCGCGGCCATTTTCAGATCAACCTGTTCTCCGATGCCCCGGCGGATCAAATCAAGCACGGGTACAGGCCGTGCCCGGAAGACCGCTTCCACGACATCAGCGGCCTTGCGAACCGGGCGGTGGCGGAACGGATTGAGGCGGCCGGGATCGACTTGCTGGTGGATCTGAATGGCTACAGCCGGACCCGTAGACTGCCACTGTTCGGGCTTCGGCCGGCGCCGGTGGTGGTCGAGTGGTTCAACATGTACGCGACCTCGGGCATTTCCTCGATCGACTATCTGATCGGTGACGATGTGGTGATCCCTCAGGAAGAAGAGGAGTACTATTGCGAGAAGATTATCCGGGTGGCGGGCAGCTATCTGACGTTTGAAGTGGGCTATCCGGTGCCGAAGGTGGCGATGCCACCCTGTTCCACCATGGAACGGTTCACATTCGGTTGCCTGGCTCCCCTGTATAAGATCACGCGAAACGTCGTGGACGCGTGGAGCCGGATTCTACACGACGCTCCCGACACCGTGTTGAGGTTAAGAAACTCGGCCCTCGGTGCGCCCGAAGCGGTCGAGCATGTGCATGCGCTGTTCCGTGACCGCGACATTCCCCCCGAAAGACTTTGTTTGGACGGACCCGCGGAGCACTACGACTTCCTGCGGACCTACGACCACATCGACGTGGCCTTGGACACCTTCCCTTACAGTGGAGGTACAACAACCGCCGAAGCGATCTGGCAAGGCGTCCCGGTCGTAACCTTCTCCGGAGATCGGTGGATTGCTCGAACCAGTGCTTCGATCCTGCGGGCGGCGAACCTGGGCGAGTTTGTTGGCCGTAGTCTGGGAGAATACATCTCGATTGCCGTGCGCATCGCGAACTCTCCCTGCCGGTGCGAGTTTCTCGAAGAGCTTAGGCAGAACATGCGCTCCCGGCTGGGTCGGTCTCCGGTATGCGACACGGCCGGCTTTGCCCGGAACATGGAACGCATTTACCGCCAAATGGTGGGTCTGAGCCCGCAGTGAGGCGGCGATTTGTGAGGGGTCTGGCCAAGGAGTGCAGGCGTCTGCGTGACCCTGGTTCGCTGCTCCTGGTGAGTCGAGTACTGCCGGGCGATGCTATGTGACACCACGCCGTCACCTGGTCGCGATTTCCGTGGGATTGACTCTGCGATTCCTTGCCCGTCCAGAGAGCAGCCCTACCCACCATCAATCCGCGTGGCTGCCCCCAAACGGCGTTCTGGGAAGCGTTCGACAAGGCCCTGGCCGGATTGACGGCCATACGCAAGATTGACTCCGTATAGCGAGGCGAGCGGCGTCAGCCCCGCCGCTTCCGCCTCTGTTCCGGCTCCGGCTCGGCCAGCGAGAATTGAAGCTTGCGCTCGATGGCCTCGACTCGGTCGAGACGGACCTTGACTTCGTCGCCGATCGAGAACTCGCGGCGGGTGCGCTGGCCGACGATCTTGTGCGCGTTCTCGTGGAGGCCGTAGCGGTCGCCGCGCGCAGGAGAACGTTGAGGAGGCGGGACGGGTTCTCCTCGAGCGTGGCGTGGAAGTTGAAGTTCATGCGGCGCCTCGGGGACGATCGCGCCTAGCCGAGCACGCGCTCGAACAAGGCCGGGGTCATCAGTTGCACGCCGCTGGCAGACATCTCAATGACGATGATACGCGATGGGGGAGGAGGCGGGTCAGCGCACAACCGTAAAGGCCCGGCGGCGGTTCGGACCGAAGCGAAAGATGGCAAAGTGATCATCGAGGGAAGCGGCGCGCTCTATGCCAAGCCGGCACATAACGGCGAAACTCGTCCGGTCGACGATGGAGAAGTCCTGGTCACGATAGGCCAACCCAATCTGCCATGCGGCCTCCAAATCGGCGGCGCCGACGGTCTCGATAGTCGCCACGCCGTCGCGCAGGACCTGCCAGAATCGCTCGGAGGCGCGGCGGTCGAGTCGATGGCGAATCAAAGTCCACGTTTCGATCAGGACGTGATCGGTGATAACCAGCGGCTCGCCGCCCGAGAGAATGGCCTTTGCCAGCGGGTTGCTGGTATCCGAAGAGTCGGCCGCCGCGTACCACATGGACGTATCGACAAAGAGGCTCATACGGGGAGCGCTACGGCCGGCGCGGCTTCGCGTGCCCTGCAGCAAAGGCTTCGGCGACCATGGCCCTCTTGTTGCGGGCCACGTCCGAGCCGCCGGAAGCCCCCAGGTCGAACGCACCCGCCGGGCCGACCGCCGGTTGGGAGCTACCGAGATCGCGCGCCACAAGACGCCGAATGTACTCGGCGAGGGAGACGCCCAGATCGCTGGCCCGCTTGCGCGCCCGGCGCTGGACCTCCGACTCGAGGCTGATCTGGCTGCGTGACATCATGATGTAGCCATCTTACCATCAGCCGAGACGGGGCCGGGCAGGCGGGTCGTCCGAAGGGCAGGCGAACCGCTCCCTGTGGTCGCGGCTCGGTTGGCGCTCCGGCCGTCACCCCCGCCTTTTCCGCCGCCGCTCCGGTTCGGGTTCGGCCAGCGAGAATTGAAGCTTGCGCTCGATGGCCTCGACTCGGTCGAGACGGACCTTGACTTCGTCGCCGATCGAGAACTCGCGGCGGGTACGCTGGCCGACGACCTTGTGCGTGTTCTCGTTGTAGCCGTAGCGGTCGCCGGGGAGCGTCTCCAGGGGCACCAGGCCCTCGACGAAGAGGTCTTCGAGCTCGACGAAGAATCCGAAGCGCGTGGTGCTGGTGATGAGGGCCTTGAACTCCTCGCCCAGGCGGTCGGCCATGAACTGCACCTTCTTCCACTCGACCAGCTCGCGCTCGGCGTCGGCGGCGCGGCGCTCCGATTGCGAGCACTCGTCGGCGATGGCGTGCAGATCGCGCTCCGGGATGGGCGAGCCGGCACGGAACGTTGACGCCAGCACGCGGTGAACGATCAGGTCCGGGTAGCGGCGGATGGGCGAGGTGAAGTGGGTGTAGGTGTCCGCGGCCAGAGCGAAGTGGCCGGTGTTGCGCTCGCTGTAGCGCGCCTGCTTGAGCGAGCGCAGCATGAGGTAGTTGAGGATGCGCTCTTCGGGCAGGCCCTCGATGCGGCTCACCAGCTTCTGATAGTGCCGGGGGGAGATGTCGAGGCCAGGCCCGGCCAGCACGATATCGCGGCGCACCTTGCCGCCGTCGCGCCGGCGGTCCACCATGGCGAAGCGTTTCACCGGGATGGCGCCCACGCCGAGGGAGTGGCCGAAGTGCGCGGCGATCTCTTCGAAATCCATCACGCGGCGCGGGTCGGGCGGCTCGTGGATGCGGTAGAGGGATGGAATCTCCGCCTGCTCGAGGTGCGCCGCGACGGCCTCGTTGGCGGCCAGCATGAACTCCTCGATGATGCGGTGCGCGATGTTGCGCGGCGCGCGGGTGATGGCGGCCATCTGGCCCTGCGGGTCGAATTCGATGAGGGGTTCGGGCAGATCGAAATCGATGGAGCCGCGCCGCACGCGCTTGCGGTTGAGGATCAGCGCCAGCTCGCGCATCAGCTCGAAACGGGCGGCCATGTGGCCGTAACGTTCCTTCAGCCCGGCGTCGCCTTCGAGGAGCAGGTGGACGTTGGTGTACGTCATGCGCTCCACGCTGCGGATGACGCCGCGGACGAATTCCTGGCCGACCACGTCGCCGCGATGGTCGAGCTCGAGGAGGACCGAGAGGGTCAGGCGATCCACGTGCGGATTGAGCGAGCAGAGGCCGGTCGAGAGCTCGAGCGGCAGCATGGGAATGGCGCGGTCCGGGAAGTAGACGCTGGTGCCGCGCAGGCGCGCCTCGGCGTCGATGGGCGTGCCGGGTTGCAGGTAGTGGCTGACGTCGGCGATGTGGACGTGCAGGAGGTAGTTGCCGCTGGACGATTTGTCGACCCAGACGGCGTCGTCGAAGTCGCGCGCGGTCTCGCCGTCGATGGTCACGACGTCCATGCCGCGGAAATCTGTGCGGCCGGAGGTCTCATCGGCGCGGATCGAAGAAGGGAGCGTCTGCGCCTGTTCGAGGACTTCGGGCGGGAAACGATGCGGCAGGTGGTGCTTGCGGATGACGATTTCGACGTCCACGCCGAAATCGTCGGGGTATCCCAGGATCTCGATGACGCGGCCGATGGCGTTGCCGCGCTCTTCGGGGAACTCGATGAGCTCGACGTTGACGATCATGCCGTCGAGGTCGGCGACCTGGGCGGCGTCGATGGGCTGCGCGCCCATGCGGTCCGTCGGCGTGGGCCGCGGGGGGCGCTCGAGGCCGTCGGGAATGAGAATCCACTGCTGGATGCGCTCGTCGTGCGGGACCACGAAGTTAGCTTTGGCCTGCACGCGAAACTCGCCCACCACGGTGGCGTGGGCGCGGCGCAGGATGCGCAGGATTTCGGCCTCGGCGCGGCCGTCGGCGCCGATGCGGGCCAGACGCACCAGGACGCGATCTCCGTGCATGGCTTTGGCGGCGGCCTGGGGCGGAATGAAGACGTCGCCGCGCAGGGAATCGATGGGGTGATCGGGGACGACGAAGCCGTAACCGTCGCGGTGCATCTGGAGGCGGCCGGTGGCGAATTCGCGGCTGCGGCGGGTGACCACGTACTGGCCGGCAGCGAACTCGATCAGATCGCCGCTCGCGGCCAGGCGTGCCAGCGCCTGTTCGAGCTCGGTGCGTGCTGCGAAACTGCGTGCGCCGAGTTCCCGCACCAGTTGTTTGTAGCCGGCGCGGGCGTGCGGCTGGCGTGCGATGTGGTCGAGGATTTCGGAGTCGCCGAGGCCGGCCGGGGCGCTCATTCCCTCCACTACACCACAAACCGCGCGCTTGGGTGGGGCGCTACTGTTTGCGCTGCGGGTCGATCACTTTGAAGTCCGGAGGCGTTGCGAGGAGGTCGCCGGTTGGCTGCTTCTCCTCGAGCTCCGTGATGTTCCATTCCTCGACGCTTCCGTCGTCGTTGATAACCCGTTCGCGCAGCACCATCATCAGGGACTCTGAGATCCAACATTCTCCGGCGTCGCGGATGGAGCCGGCGCCCTGGCCATGCCCCCTCAGTAGCACTTTTCTGGCATCGTAGCCGGCGAGTTCCTGGTGCTCGTCCGTCCGCTGTGGCTGGAAGAACCCGAACAACCAAGCATCGGGGGCAGCTGAGGGCGGCCATGGTCGGACCAAGCTGGCGGGCGGCAACGCGGAGCCGCCACCGAGGGCATCTGAGGTTCGCGGCGGGGGCCAGCTTCGCACGCCGATGACGCGCTCGCTATAAAAAACCAGGAAGTCGCTGTTCCCCTCCGATGGCCGCAGCCAAGCGAAATGGATCGCTTGGCTCGAGGGGTCCCGAAGCTCTATTCGCGTATTTCCACTCGAATCCCGCTCGAAAAGGGCCGCCATCTCCGTGCCCGTTGCGAAGCTAACCCTGAAGCGCGCCACGACCGGCCTGCCGACCACGATGCCAGACGGCTGACAGTGAAACAACATATGAGGCTCGGAACCTCCGGACGCCGCGTTCATGTTCCCACTAGAGCACATTGAGTTGCCGCGACGGGTTTGGCGCGGTACGCTGAGAGCCAGAACAGAGGGGATCTCGCCGCGGTGGAATCACGAAAAGGAGAGTCTCAATGCCTTATATCAGTGTGGGCAAAGAAAACTCGGGGAGCATCGACCTTTACTACGAGGACCACGGCTCTGGGAAGCCGGTGGTCCTGATCCACGGCTGGCCGCTGAGCGGCAGTTCGTGGGAGAAGCAGACCGCAGCGCTGCTGGAGGCGGGCTACCGCGTCGTCACGTACGACCGCAGAGGATTCGGCCAATCGAGCAAGCCGGCGTCGGGCTACGACTACGACACCATGACCGGGGACCTGCACGAGGTGATCACGAAGCTGGACCTGCGCGATGTGGCGCTGGTGGGCTTTTCGATGGGCGGCGGAGAAGTGGCCCGCTATCTGGGCGCGCACGGAAGCGAGCGGGTGACCCAAGCGGTCTTCATCTCCGCGGTTCCACCGTTTCTGCTGAAGACGGCCGACAATCCCAGCGGCTTGGACGCCAGTGTCTTCGACGGCATCAAAGCGGCGCTGGTGGCGGATCGCCCGGCGTTCCTGGCCCAGTTCCTCTCCAATTTCTACGACGTGGACGTGCTGGGCGGCAAGCGCATCAGCCCGCAGGTGGTTCAGTTGAGCTGGAACATCGCGGCCGGAGCCTCGCCCAAGGGGACCGTGGACTGCGTCCCGGCCTGGCTTACGGACTTCCGGAAGGACCTGGCGCGCATCGATGTGCCCACGCTGGTGATTCACGGCGATGCCGACCGGATTTGCCCGCTCGAAGCCACGGGAAGGCGCACGCGCGAGGCGGTCAAGGGAAGCCGGCTGGTGGTGGTGGAAGGCGGGCCGCACGGCCTGACCTGGACTCACGCCGAGCAGTGTAACCGCGAGCTGCTGGCGTTCCTCGGCGAGAAGGCTCAGAAGACGCGCACCGCCGCACCCAGGTAGTCATACGATGGATTCATGTTCAACTGGGTGGTGGCCGGGATCGGCGACATCGCCACGCGGCGGGTGATTCCGGCGATTGGGGCGGAGCCGCGCAGCCGGTTATATGGCGTGGTCACGCGCGATCCCGCGAAGGGGGCGCGCTACGGCGGCAGGGTGTGGGCCGATTTTGCCGGGGCTCTTCAGGATGACGCCGTCGATGCGGTCTACATTGCCTTGCCGGTGGCACTGCACGCCCCGCTGACCGTGGCGGCGCTCGGCGCGGGCAAGCACGTCCTGTGCGAGAAGCCGATGGCCTTGGACTATGCCGCCGCGTGCGGTATGGTGGCGGCCGCGCGCGAATCCGGCAGGCTGCTCGGGATCGGCTACTACCGGCGTCTGTATCCGAAGGTGCGGCGGGCCGCGGAGCTGATTGCGGCGGGCGCGATCGGGCGTCCGGTGATGGCGTTCGCGGCCACGCACAACTGGTTCAACGCGGAGGGCGGCCACCGCGCCTGGCTGCTCCAGAGGGCGCTGGCCGGCGGCGGGCCGCTTTACGACACGGCGTGTCATCGCATAGACCTCTTCAATCTGCTGTTCGGCCAGCCGAAGGCGGTCACGGCGCAGCTTTCGAACGTGGTGTTCCCTGGAGATGTGGAAGACGCGGCCACGGTGCTCGTCGATTACGAAAACGGCGCTCGCGGCATCGTGGATGCGCGGCGGCACTCGCGCGTAACGCGCGACGAATTCCGCATCATCGGCACCGACGGCGAAATCGAACTGAGCCCGCTGAACGGCCCGGAGCTGATCTATCCCGGCGGCGCCGAAGAGCTGCCTGCGCACGAGAACCTGCACTATCCGCTGGTCGAGAACTTCGTCAGCGCGGCGCTGGAGGGAGCGCCGCTAGTCTCTTCGGGCGAGACGGCGCTGGCGACCGATTGGGTGATCGGGCAGGCGGTCAGCGCGAGTTGATCGATACGTCGGCCAGGACGCCGGTTTGAGGCGGCGGGCTCGAGTTCTGCACGGAGACCGACTGATCGCCGCTGCGCTGCTCGGTCTGGCCCTGGACGCGGAGATTCACGCCGGAGAATTGCTGCCGTGTGCGGCTGACCAGCGTCGAAAGCGGCCCGGAGTCGGGCTCGGGCAATAGAACCAGGTGCAGAACTCTTTCCTTGGTGTCGATCAGGACCGGCCGGTTCGCGGGAACCGATCCGGCGAACAGGGCGCGCTTGCCGGCGAGCACGTAGAGGTAGCCACCCTCGTCCGCTTCAACGCGAAGACGCGCGGGTTCGCCGGGAGAGAACGTGGTATCGGGTGGAACCTCCGCCCCGTTGCGGATGAGGGTGTAACGCAGGCCGAAGCCGGCGCCGCTTCCAGCCTTGCCCTCGGGCGCTTGTCTGGTGAGGCCCGCGCCCGGCATAACCTTGATCAGCTTCGCCGCGTCCCTGCCCGTGACGGGCAGGCTAGCAGGTCGCTTCAAGCGCACTACGGTCTGGTCGGCCGGGGAGATCGCCTCGGAGGCCGACGTGACGGTGACGGCTTGAGTGGAGGCCGCGGGCGGCGGTGGAGGCGCTGGAGCTGCGGCGCCTGCGGCAGCCGGCGCTGAGGGCTGGAGCCTGGAGGCGAGACTTCCGGTCCGAGCGGGCGGCGCCGCGGCGAGTTCCTTAACGGGTGCGGCCGGGGCCGGTTCATTCGCGCTCACGCTGGCCGGAGGCGCGAATGCGGGCTGGGCTGCGGTCACAGTCGCCGGAGGTGTGAAGCCGCGCGGGGCCGGTCGTGCCTCGGTGACCGCCTGCTGCCTGCTGGCGTGCGCGGCTCGCTGCTCCGGCGCCGAGGTGACGAAGTCGGGAAGCTCGGGCTTTTTCGCCATCGCAATCCGTTGCGGGGCGGGCGCCATCACGCGAGCTGGTCTGGTGCGGACTACCGCGACGGTGAGCACCACGGCAGCCGCTACGGTGGCCGCCAACGCCCACACCGCGGGCCGGCGCAGCCAGATCGTGCGAGGCGGTTCGACAAGCGCCGATTGGACCCGCTCGCGGCAGGCCGGATCGGCCAGCACTTCCCGCAGTGCCTCCTCGTCCGCAAGCGCGTCGAACAGGGTCTGGTCGGCGAGAGCGGCATCGAACAGAGCGCGCCGCTCCTCGGCGGTCAGCGTACCCGCCGCATAACCGCCGAGTAGTTTTTCGAGGTCGGGGCGAGTCACTTGCGCGCCTCCCAACTGCCACTCATCAACTCCAGCAGGTGTTTGCGGCAGCGGAAATCCCAGGTGTAGACCGTGTTGATCGACCTGGCGCCCAGCAGCGTCCGGATTTCCGAAAAAGTGCGGCCCTCGAGCTTCAACCGCATCAGCTTGCGGCACTCGACGCCCAGCTTCTTCACGGCCGCCGCCAGCCGCACCGAGATTTCCTTCTTGCGGGCGTAGTCCTCCGGGCTGTCGCCGTCATCCGCGAGCGGGTAATCCTCCACGGGCACCTCGTCGCCGTGGCGCGCGGATTTGCGGAAATGCGCCATCATCTTGTACCGCAGGATCTGCATCGAGAGAGGAAGGAGCTCCGCCGGCTCGCGGACGTTCCCGTACTTCTCGTGGATGACGAGCAGCACCTCCTGCGCGAGATCCTCCGCGGCGTCCCTCGATAAGCGAGATGCCGCGTAAGCCACAATCCTTTCACGCAGGGCAGCCAGGACGGAGTCGCGCTCCGTCCCCGGCCGTTCGGTGGCAGGGTCCATGGGAGGCACCACAATACAGTATCCTAGAAATCCCATGGAACTAAAAGCTATTCGACTCGAGGTGCCCCAGGACGGCAACCTGATTGCGGGCCAGACGCACTTCATCAAGACGGTCGAGGACCTGTGCGAGGCCATCGTGAACACGGTGCCGCAGGCGAAGTTCGGAGTGGCGTTCAACGAGGCTTCAGGAGCCTGCCTGACGCGCGTGGACGGCAACGACGAGGATCTCAAAGCGTCGGCTGCGCGGAACGCGGCCGCCATCGGCGCCGGGCACGTTTTCGTGGTAACTCTGCGGGACGCCTATCCGATCAACGTGCTCAACCGGATCAAGGACGTACCCGAGGTGTGCTCGATCTTCTGCGCCACGGCCAACCCGGTGGAGGTGATCGTAGCCGAGACCGAGCAGGGCCGCGGTGTCCTGGGCGTGGTGGACGGCTTTCCGCCGACGGGCATCGAGCAGGATGCCGACATCGAGTGGCGGCGCCGGCTTCTGCGCAAGATCGGATACAAGTGGTAAGGAGGCAGCGATGGCGGAAAAGGACAAGATAGAGCGGTCCCTCGGATTCAATACGCGGGCGCTGCACGCGGGCTACGAGCATCCCGACCCGGCGACGGGCGCGCGGGCGGTGCCGATCTACCAGACAACCTCGTTCGTTTTCGAGGACACCGAGCACGCCGCCGCACTATTTGCGCTCGAGAAGGCCGGCAACATCTACACGCGCATCATGAACCCGACCACGGCCGTGCTGGAGCAGCGCGTGGCATCGCTCGAAAGCGGGGCCGCGGCGCTGGCCACCTCGAGCGGCCAGGCGGCGCAGTTCCTGGCGCTTTCGAGCTTGCTCGAAGCGGGCGACGAGATGATCTCTTCCAGCACGCTCTACGGCGGCACCTATACGCAGTTCGACGTGAGCTTCCGGAAGCTGGGCATTACGGTGAAGTTCGTCGAGCCGGACGACCCGGAGAATTACCGCCGGGCCATCACGCCCAAGACCAGGTGCCTGTACGGCGAGACGATCTCGAATCCGCGCGGCAACGTCCTCGACATCGAGGCGGTGGCCCGCATCGCGCACGAGCACAACGTGCCGCTGGTGATCGACAACACGTTCGCGACGCCTTATCTATGCCGGCCCATCGACTATGGCGCCGATATCGTGGTGCACTCGCTGACCAAATTCATGGGCGGGCACGGGACCAGCATCGGTGGGGTGGTGGTGGACGGCGGGCGGTTCCCCTGGGAGAAGGGCGAGTTTCCGCAGCTCACCAAGCCCTCGCCGGCCTATCACGGCATGGTGTATTCCGAGACGTTCGGCAACCTGGCCTATATCGTGAGGGCCCGCGTCGAGGGCTTGCGCGACATGGGGATGTGCCTGAGCCCGTTCAACGCGTTTCTGTTCCTGCAGGGCATCGAGACGCTCGCGCTGCGCATGGACCGGCACGTGGCGAACGCGGCGGCCGCGGCGCGCTTCCTGCAGGAGCACCCGCTGGTGAGCTGGGTGAAGTACCCTTCCCTGCCCTCCAGCCCCTACTATGCTCTGGCGCAGAAGTATCTGCCCAAGGGCGCGGGCGCGATTTTCTCGTTCGGCATCAAAGGCGGTTACGAAGCGGGGCGGAAGTTCATCGATAGCGTGAAGCTGTTCTCGCACCTGGCCAACGTCGGCGACGCGCGCAGCCTGGTGATCCACCCGGCATCGACCACACACCAGCAGTTGAAGGCGGCGGAACAGGCGGCGGCGGGCGTCACCCCGGACATGGTGCGGCTCTCGATCGGCCTCGAGGACATCGACGATATTCTGTGGGACCTGGGGCAGGCCCTGGAGAGCGCCGCTTCCCGCTGATCGGCCGTTTACGCCGCCGGGCCGGTCTGCTGCGCTTGCCGGCCCTCGCGGTCCTTGTCGTCCAGTTGCGCCAGCGAGGACCGCAGCCCCATCACGTTCTTGAGGACGTCGTACCAAAACGGCGCGCCCAGACTCACCAGAACCCACGAGAGCAGCAACCCGGACCATGGCCAGGTCTCGGGACTGACGGGCTTGACGATGGGCAGCTTGATCCGGAACCCAAAGACACTCCACTCCACTGTCCCGAAGCCCATCCCCGGTTTGGCGGGAACCAAACTCAGGTCCCTGACCTCCGCCAGCTTGTTGACCACTTGCTCCCGGCACTGATCCGGCGTCAGACCCCCGCAAGGTGCAGGCTTGCCCGGGTCCGGTGTGGGGGTGGGCTGGGCCGGCTTCGTCTGTGGATCCTGCGCCACCACACCCAGGTCTTTCGCCTGGCTTACCACGGCGTTGCGGTAATTCGCGTCCGTCGAAAGACGCTTCACCAGCCCGACGGTGTCGAGTTGGAGCCACGCGCAAGCTATGAACGCTACGACCGCCGTCACCACTTTGGCTTCCAGTCCGAAGTTCGAGGACACCCGGTCCATGGTGTTGTCGTACCAGGCATTCAGCCTCGCGACGAAATCGTGAAGCTCGGTGGTTCCCTTAGTTACCTCCTGGATTGCCTTGCTGCGCCAAGTCGAGGCGGCGGCTCGCGGGTCCGCCGCTTCCTGGTTCAGGATTTCCGCCTGGATCTTCTTGAGTTCCTCCGCGGCGTCGAAGCTGCCCTTGCCCTTCACGGCATCCAAGAGCTTCCGGAGCGCTGTTCCCTTCGCGTCCGGGGTGCTCGCCGGAGGAGCCTGGCTCGCAAGCCGCAGCAGCAACAGGACCAGCTCTTCCCGCTGAATCACGCTCGCCGGGCTGAAGGCCGGGAGGTTGTTCGCGCTCAGCCACGGCAAGTGACGGCGGAGCCAGTTGCGCGCCGCGGTGAGCCAAGGGAGGAGTTTCTTGCTGCCGACGGTTTCATCGCGCAATGCCAATTCGGCCAAATAGCGGGCATGATCGCCGAGTTCCTTTGGGTCAAGTTGCGCGATTAGGGTTTGCAATCCGTCGCGCAGATAGCGGGCCCGCGCATAGGTTGCGGACATGATGAACTGCGTGACTGCCGTGACGAAGGTAGCGATCACGATCATCACCACGGCCAAGCCAATTACCACGTCGAGGTACTGCAAGATCGGGAACTGCATGCTGCCTCCACTGCGCAAAAATCCCGAAATCCACGTCGATCGGGATTTCTATTGCTACCTGCTGGCGACTATCGATTGTACATCCATGCGCGTCCAAGGGCTTCCCGACGCCGCTGAAGGGGCGTGGTTCAATCCAGGTCGATGTCGCGTTTGGGCGGGGGCTCGTTGGGGTTCTCTTTGGCCTTCTTGAAAAGCTCGTCGAACTTTCGGGCCAGGACCTGGGGCTGGTTGCGCTCGGCCTCGAAGGATCTCTGGAACGCTTCCTCGCGGCGCGCGGCGGCGCCCTTCAGCCGCTCCAGGCCTGTCTCGATGTCCGCTAGCTCCCGCGGCTTCTCAGCCGCCTTGAAAGTGATGACCGCGCGCGTGACGGGGTCCACTCTCAACTCAGCCTGGCAGCATGGGCAGAGCACATCGAACAATCCGGTTCCCTTCGTCTTGGCCATACCGGAATCTTAGCGCATCTCGCCGCCCGACCCGGCCGCCTCGGCCGCCGGAGCATCCAGCACCTCGCGCACCCTGCTTGCCAGCGTCTCCGGCGTGAACGGCTTCTGGACAAAAGGAATGCCCGCGATCGAGATACTGTAATACTTCAGGAGCGCCTCTTTCATGAAGCCGGACATGTAGAGGACCCGCAGGCCACGGCGCATGGCCTTCAGGCGGTCGGCCAGCTCGCGGCCGTTCAACTGGGGCATTGCCACGTCGGTCAATAACAGGTCGATCCCCGCCTCCTGCGCCTCGACAAGCCGGATGGCCTCCTCCGGATCGGTTGCGCTGAGAACGGAATACCCCGCCCGGAGCAGCATCTTCTTGACAAGAGCGACGACGTGCGGTTCGTCATCCACCAGCAGGACCGTTTCCCGTGGTTGTTGGTCCATGACGGCGGGCTCCCTCTGATTTGGCTGTGGCTCAATTCTAGCAAGTGCCGGAGCGCGGTGCGCCCACCGCCGGCACCCGGCTAATAACACTCTGATATCCTGAGCCCATGACCGTGCCGGCCGCCCCATCGAGACCCGTGCTGTCTTTGGCTCGACGCTGATGCCGCTGCGCTCCTTCTCCGCCAGTGCCGGCCGGCAAGGGCGGCTCGTCGCGTTCGTTGCCGCCGCCGCATTCCTGGCGAAGCTGTGCCTCGCGCTCTTCACGTTCGGCACGAACGATATTCTGACATTCGAACGCATGTCGGATAAGTTGAACGCGGACGGCGTCAGGACGCTGTATATCGAGGGCACCGTGGCCACGCTGCACGGTAAGGTGATGACCATTGTCCAGATGAATCACCCGCCGTTTGTCCTCACCCTGCTGCGCGCCTGGGCGGCCCTTCAGCGCGCCACGGGATTGCCGCTCGGATTCTGGATGCGAGGCTGCTGCGCCATCGCGGATGTCTTCGCGATCTGGCTGCTGTGGCGTCTGACTCGTCGACGCCGCGGCGCCTGGCGGGCGCTTCTAGTTGTCGCCGCGGCGCCGGCCGGAATCATGATCTCCGGGTTTCACGGCAATACCGATCCGATCATGATTGCGTTCTCGGTTGCCGCCGCGTGCCTGCTCGAGATGAGCGGCCCAGCCTGGCTGGCCGGGCTCGCGTTCGGGCTCTCGTGCAGCATCAAGGTCTGGCCGCTGGTCCTGTTCCCTACCCTGTTTCTCGGCGCGTGCACGTTCCGTAGGCGGCTGGAGTTTGTGGCAGGGACGGCGGTCGCGGCGGCCTGCGCTGCCCTGCCTTGGTTCGCCGCAGCCCCGGAGCTGATCCTCAGACGAACGCTCGATTATTCCCCCGTACGCGGCTGGTGGGGAATCTCTTATCTGGCTCCCGGCGCGGTCGACGCCAGCAGGTACGTCGCGTTCGCCTGCTGCCTGATCGCCGCGATCTGCGCGCATCGGTGGACCTCGTCCCTGCTGGCGCGCTGCGCAGTGGTTACCGGCCTGTTTCTGTTCCTCGCGCCGGGGTTCGGGCCGCAGTACCTGGCCTGGATTCTGCCGTGGACGCTCGCCGCCGGCTGGAGAAGCGCCGCAATCTTCCAGGCCTCCGCTGGTTTATACCTGTTTGGGATGTACAACACGTGGTCGCTTGGGCTGCCGTGGTATTTCGGAAACGCCTATAACCTGTATGAGCACCCGTTCCCGGCGTGGGTGCTGCCGTCAGGGGTGGTTACGTGGTCCTTGCTGCTTCTGATTGTGGCATCCGCCTGGTGGCGCCATCGCGTCTCGCGGCGCGGTTCTCCAGACGATAAACAACGAACGTGACGGCCGCGGCGGCCAGCAGATCGAGCACGTAGTTGAAGACCATCAAGTGCCGCCCGGAGTCGAGGCCATCCATCATCACGATGAGCAGTGATATCGCGAGCGCCGCCGTCACCGAGGCCAGCAGGGCCCTCATGCCCGGCATCCGCGGCGCCAGCAGCCAGGGCGCAATCATGACGCCGAGAATATAGGCCAGGTACACCCTGGGATGGTGAGCGATGACCGCATGCTTCACACCGGGCCAGAAACAGAAGAAGTGGCTGAGCGATTGGGGCGCGTTGCCCGTATCCCGCTCGTAGTTTCCCAAACGGTGCTCCAGAGTGCCCGTCTTCATGCGCACCCTGTCGAGCGAGGCCTCGTCGAGATCGATCATGAGCATTCGCCAGGCCAAGTGCGGATGCCTCAGAAAGAACTCGCCCAGGTCGGAAGGTCCAAACCACCGTCTGAATTGCGCCTGGCCTTCGGGGCTCGAGAGCGGCGTGTCTGGCAGGAACACGTGCTTTCCGACCAGGGCGATATACGATGGCGGGATCCGCGTCTCCGCCAGGTAGGCGGCCGGGTTGGGCACGCTGGGCAGGATTCTGTAAAAGAGTGTGTTGAACGTAGCCTGCCCGCCGTAGTACTCCGGCACGCTACCTAGCGCAACCGCGGCTCCCGCGACAATCGCGGCAGTGGCCGCGGCCCGCACCCAGACTTGAGGGAAGACCTTGCGCCCGCGGCGCAGCCACAACAGCGGCACGAAGGCGAGCGCGACGAAGCTGTGCTGGCCTTTGGAGGCGGCCAGAAGGACCAGGCTGGCTGTCGCGAGCGCCACCGTGGCGCCTCTTACTTCCGCGCGCAGAGCGATGAGACCGGCGCCCACCAGGGCGGGCGCCAGCACGGCAACGGTCATCGCGTCGAAAAAAAAGCTATTGAAGTACGGGATGTAGACCGCGTTACATACGGAGAGCAGGAAGCACGCCTGCGCGGCCACCGACGTCACGAACGGAACGGCCCGCAACGAGCGCTGCAACCAGACGAATCCGACGAAGAAGATTACGGAATAAACGACGCCCATCCACTCCAGATTGAAATCGAGCGGCGAGGTAAAAACCCGGTTCAGTCCCGTTGCCGCTCGAAACGCCAGGTCGGCCGAACTGCGAAAGGGCCAGTCTAAACAGGCCTGCGGCGAAAACCGCCAGTGCAGGTTCGCGTAGTCGAACAGGACCTTCTGCGGGTATGGCCCCAGGCAGAAGCGGCCGGCGAGCTTCTGGAAGTCATTGGTGTCGGCGACGCTTAAAGCCGGCGGGACGAAGAGCTGGAAGACCAGCAGAAATGCAAGCGCACCGCGGAATGCCCACTCGGCAAGTGCGCGCCTGCGGCCGGAAGCGACACTCATCATGAAGCGATTCTAGCGCAGCTCTACGCGGTGGCGGCCTCCAGATACTCGCGCCAGCCCGCAAACAGCGGGAAGTAGAGGCCCATGCGGATGGGACGCGGGTCCATTCGGGAGAAAAGCGCGCGGTAGGCGGCCATCTGGCTACGGTACTTCTCGCGTTGGGCGTCCAGGAAGCCCTCGAGATCGCCGCCGGCGTGCTCGCTGGTCTTGAAGTCGACGATCCATCGAACGCCCTCGGCATCCACGAACGTCCGGTCCACGCGGACGGACCTGAGGTGCCCGTCAACCAATCCGATCAATGGGAACTCGGAGTGCGCTTCCGTGTGGGCCTTGTCGAGAATCCAGCGGCCGCGCTCGTTGGCCAGCGTGGCGGCCAGCGCGCGGCGCACTGTGGCCGCGGCTCCAGCGATTTCGGACGCCGGGACGCCTAGCGTGCGCAAGGCCGTTTCGATCGCCGGTCCACGGTCCCACGCGGCAGAGCCATCCCGCGCGATCTGCGCGAACAGTTGATGCACCACCGTTCCGATGTGGCGCAGCGTGTCGCCGACCCATTCAAAGGTTGGAGACTCTTCGGCGGGCAGCTCCGCTCCGGTCTCGGCCCGCACGGATGGCGGAGGCGCGGGCAACGACCAACCGGACGGCAGGCGGCGCAGAGGCGCGGGTGGAATCCTGGCCGCGGCAGCCCCGCGCTGCGTTGGCGGAGGCAGCGCCCGCTCCGCTCGCGCGAAGTCTCCCTGAACCGCTTGCGCTTTCCACAGGTGGGTGAGCAATCCACCGGCCTTGAGGCCGTGGTCGGTACGGGCCGCGGAGCCGAGCAGGTGAAGCTGCCGGACGGCGCGCGTCGCGGCCACGTAAAGCAACCTCGCCTCTTCGTTCTTGCACTTCTGTTTCTCGATGCTCTTGACGTGCTCGCAGAGCTGGTCTTTCTCCGTGCCCGCCGCCTTCACGGGCGCGAGCAGGAGATCGCCGGAACGCTCGAGCCAAGCCAGGAGCCGCGGCTCGTCCGATCTCACGCTTCGCCCCAGCCCGGGCACGATCACCACGTCGAACTCCAGCCCCTTGGCCTTGTGAATCGACATCACCTGGAGCGAGTCGTCCGCCTCGGGATCGGGGGCGGCGAACATCCGTCCCACTTCTTCGGCCAGATCCTCGATGCTGGTATCGCCGCCCTCGTCGAGATTTTCGAGAAGGTCGAGAAACGCCAGCGCATTCTCGAGTTCGCCGGGCTCGCTGGCACAGGCGGGCCCGCCCAGAGCGGTCCAGCAGCCCTCGATCCAGGGACGCAGGCGGGCGCCGCGGCGGGCCACGGCCTCCTCGAGCACTGGCAGGACCCGTTCCAGCCGCGCCTGCCCGTCCTCGCTCAGCCGCTCGACGCGCGCGGAATCGTGGAGCAGGTCCCAAATGGCGTCCTTGTGAGCATCGGCGGCGAGCGTGTGCAGGTCCGCCAGCGTCAAGCCGCACCACGGCGCGCGCAGGATGGCGAGCCAGGCGACGCGGTCGGCCGGGTGTAGCAGCGCGCGGGTGAGGGCCAGCAGATCCTGGATGATGGCGACCTCGCCGAGCTCATCGATCTCGACGGCGCGGCATTTCAGGCCGGCACGGCGCAGTGCGGGCAGAATGGACGGCAGATGCGTGCGGGCGCGGACGAGAACCGCGACCTTCGCTTCGGCCGCGCGGCTGGCGCGCACGATTTCGACAACCCGCGCGGCTTCGGCCTCGTCGTTCTTGTCGAAGAACGGGTGTACGGAAATCGCGGGTCCGGCTCCGGCCGGCTTCATGGCAGCCGAGGACGCAAAGCCTACCGCCCCAGTCGCAATGTCATCGTCGGCGCCGATCACATGTTCGAACACCTCGTTGACCCACGCCACAATTCCCTGCTCTGAGCGGAAATTCATCTCGAGCTGCACGCGCTCCAGCCGGACCGGGCCCATGCCGTTGCGCGCCGCCTCGAAGAACAGCCCCACCTCAGCCTCGCGGAAGCGGAAGATCGACTGCATTGGATCGCCGACCAGAAACAGCGTGCGCCCGTCCCCCGGCTCCCACCCCGCGACGAGCCTCTCGATCAACGCGAACTGCGTGACGGAAGTGTCCTGGAACTCGTCGACCAGCAGGTGTTGGATGCGATAGTCGAGTGCCAGCGCCAGGTCCGTCGGCTCGCCTTCGGCGCCCAGCGCCGTGAGGGCTGCCAGGGCGATCCCGGTGAAATCGGATTGGCCCCGCTCCTGGAAGACGAGATGCAACTGGGCGGCGGCGAGCTTGAGCACGGGGATCAGCGCGGCGAGCACTTCCCACTGCGCTTCGTCGAAAACCGCCGGCGGCAGCGAGCGCAGGGCGGACAGGCGCAGACGGAAGGCGTCGTGCAGTTGGATCGCCGTCAGCAGTTCCTGGAAGCGATTCTTCTCGGCGCGGGAGGCGGGTGGAAAGCCGAGCCGCTTGTCGACGGTCTTGCGCCACGTTTCACTTTGGGTGAGCAGCAGCTCGGCGATTCCGAGCCAGGCGGGCAGATCTCCCGGCAGATCATGCAATCCAGCGCACGCCGCGATGGCGTGGTCTCCGTCCACATTGGCGGCGGCGTAGCGGGCCAGCGAACAAAGCTCTTCAGCGAAGTCCGCCGGCGCGGCGTCGCGGACCTTCGAGAGCGCCTCCTGGATAACGCGCTGCATTCCACCCTCGAGGACGGCACGCGCGGCCGTGGCGTCCTCCACGCCGGCCAGATGACGCAGCCACTGGTCGCGCCGGGCGAGCATCGTGGTCAGGAATTCCGTGAGCGCCGCGTAGTCGTTATCGAGGTGCATCAGGACCCGCGCAAGCGCGGCCCCGTGAGCGCTGTCTTCGACCAGATCGATGGTCCGGCGCGCGGCCTCCTCATACAGGCCGGCGGCAATCTCGACGATCTCCGGCGGAGCGCCCAGACGTGACAGCCACGGCATCCGCCGCACCAGCGAGTCGCATAACGAGTCTATGGTGCGAACGCGGAGCCGGCTGGCGTTTTGGACCAGGTCCCAGCCGCGCGCGGCATCGTGTTCGCACACGGCGCGGGAGAGACGCCAGGTCTCGGCCCTGTGCGGCTCCGTGGGCTCCGGCCCGGCGGCGCTCCCGAGCGCATCGAGCACGCGCCGGCGCATCTCCCCCGCCGCTTTGCGCGTGAAGGTGATGGCGACCACGGACTCCGGGTCCTCGACGCGGGAAAGCAGCGCCAGGTAGCGCTGGATCAACAGCTCGGTCTTGCCCGAGCCGGCCGGCGCCTGGACGATGAAGGAGCGCGTGGAATCGAGCACACGCGCGCGCTGGGCGGCGTCGCGGATCTCAGGCATCGCCGTCCTCCGTGTCGAAGGCCGCGGCGGGCGCCTCGGATTCGGAGAAACGGCACAGCGCCAGCAGCGAGCAGTGGCGGCAGGTGGCCGGCTTCTTCGGGTCTACCGTGGCAACGCCGGCGCGGAAGTCTGTGCCGAGGCGGTCGAGAACGCGCCGCCACTCCGCGATCTCTGGGTCCAGATCCCGAACCCTGGCGCCGGGAACGAGGCCCTGCTCTGCCGCATAGCCCTTGAAAACGGCCTCGCCCGTACGGAGTTGCCCGAATAGCACTGCACCCAGCGGGCCCTGCTGGCTCACGGCGTAGAGCGGCAACTGCGGCTCGTCGGGCCTCTCGCCGGCCCACGAACTGGGCGACGGCTGGCCCGACTTGTAGTCGATGATCACCTGGCGGCCGTCGTCCAAGCGGTCCACGCGATCGACTCGCACTTCGCAGCGGACGCCGCCCGCCTCGGCGTAGCCTCTCTTCTCCGAGGCAAGAACCGTGAACGACGCGCGCTGCTTCTCGAGTTTGAGCCAGTCGCCGAGAAGCCTCTCCAGACGCGCCTGCTCGATCGCCGCGAACGCCTCGGGAAGCGCTTCGCTGCGGCGCTCCGCGATCGCGGCGAGCGCATCCGACACCGCCGCCTCGACAACCGCGGTCAACTCGGTCTCGCTGGCCGCGCAGAGTTGCGCGTGGCTCTCGAGCCGGTCCCAAACGGTCTCGAGCGCTTTGTGAACCAGCGTGCCGCGTTCCATGGGGCCGAGCCCCGGCGCGGGCGCGTCGAGCGGCCGGGCGCCCAGACGCAATTCAGCGAAGGCGCGAAACGGGCACTGGGCCTGGTACTGGAAGACGCGCGTGCCTCCGGGCGCCGTCTCCTCCTGGTGCGGCGGCGCTGTGCTGTCCTGGATCCTCTCTAGCGTGCCCCCTTGCAAGGCGGGCTTCGGCAGCTCCCTGCTTTCGAACGGCAGGCCTGCGACCAGCGGGCTCGGGCCGAGCTCGATGTCGCCCTCGCGCTCGGCGTGGCTCACCACCACGTCTGGCGCGCTCGCGAGCAGGCGGCCGGTGATCCTCTGTGCGTAAGCGAGCTCGCGCTCGGGCGATGCGCCCGGCAATCCTCGCGCCCGTTGGAGCGCCGGTGGCAGGAACGCAGCGGGCTGGGGCGGGCCGGGCCAATGCTCATCGTCGAGGCCGGCGATCCACAGGTGTTCGAACCGCATCCCGAACGTATCGAGCAGGCCCAGGATCTGGATCGGTGCGGGCTCGGTCTCCGGCTGGAAAATCTTCGCCGCGGCCATGCTCTTCAATCGGGCGAGCGCGTCGCCGTACGTTGTCCGCGGCAGCACCGCGCCGAGCCGGGCGAAATCCGAAAGCAGGTCGCGCCACGCTTCGACGGTCTGATAGCCGGCACTCGCAAGCGGCGCGTCACCCGGCCAGCCGAGACGCGCGAGCAGGCTCGAAAACGCGCGCGCCCACTCGGGCGGGCTCTGCTCGGCAGGCAGCGATTCACGCTCGCGCCGCCAGGCGCCGAGCAACGCCCCGAGTTCCGAACATCCATGCGTGACGGCGAGCCTCTCGATCCGCGCCACCGAAACCCGGCTGTCGCCCCGCCGCAACGCGGCATCGAGCGAAGCGCGCTCGGTCCATTCGCCCCGAGCGGCGCCCAGGAACGGCGACCGCAAGAGCCGGCTAGCCAGATCGAACTCGTTCCCAACAGGGGCGAGTTCGAGCGCCAGCAGTGCCGCGTGCACCAGCGGACAGGAGGCCAGCGCGGGGCCCGCCGAGAGGTTGAAGAGCGGCCGATCGAGCACCTCGGCGAAGGTCCGTTCGACGCGCTCGCGCGCCTCGGCGAGGTCCCGGACCACCACCGCGATTCCGGTTGCGCCGTCATCGAGGAGCGCGCGCGCCCAACGCGCCGCGGCCACAATCTCCTGCCGGCTGTCGGGGAAGGAAGTGCGCACCGCGGCCGGCGACAGGCCGGAGGCCTGTCCTACTTCCAGAACGGTGGGGGGGCAGGCGGCGAAGAATTCCCGCTGCTGCGGCGTGAACTCGTCGAACCCCGCCAGGATGGTCCGCTCCGGCAGGGGCAGGCTCGCCAGGCGGGCGGCCAGGTAGTCCGTGGCGCTGGCCCCGTCGATCCAGTCTTCGCGCTCGCAGGCGGAGGCGAACGCGCGCGCCCATCCAAGGAATGCCCTCGTGTCGTCGGTGGCGGCAGCTTCGAGGGCCGCTGCGTCCACCCGCCAGGCGCGCACCAACTCCCACGTTTTTGCCGCGGCGCGGGCCGTGGCCGCGAGTTGAAGCAATCCGTCGCCGCCGGGCGAGCCCGCGATGGCCCGTTCCCAGACGACCGCCTCCTGCCGCTCGTCGAGCCGCAGCGGCGCCGGCTCGCCGGAGTACAGAAGCCCGTTCCACCACTCGCCCAGCCATGCGGACCAGGGCAGGATCGCGGGCGCCTCCCAGGCATCGAGCCCGGCCGCGCGCTGGAACGCATTCGACTTTTCCTGCAGCGCTCGCGCAAGACGGCGGCTGGCGGTGACCAGCGTCGCGCCCGCGCGCGCCTGTTCGAGTGCGTCGTCCAAGGAAATCGTGACGGACAAGATGGACTATTGTAATGCCAGCTCGTACCCGTGCGCCGCCACCTCGGTCCAGTAGATCTCCGAAGCGTGGCCATGCAGGGCGAACACCTGCCGCGGAAGGTCGCAGACCTGTTCGCAGCCGCGCTCGTAGAAGACCAGAATCGACGGGCCGGCGCCGCTCAGCACGCAGCCGAGCAAGCCGGGCGCGCGCAGCTTCAGGATCTCCTCCAGGCCGGGCACGAGTGGGGCGCGGTAGGACTGGTGAAAGCGGTCTTCGAGCGCGGTCGGGAACGCGCTGGCGGAACCGGCGGCGATGGCGGCCACCAGCAGCGCGGCGCGCTGGACGTTGAAGACCGCGTCTTCGCGCGAGTAGCACTGGGGCAGCACCGAGCGCGCCTTGGTGGTGGGCAGGTCGAAATCCGGCACGACGACGGCCACGCCGAATTTGGCCGGAATCTCCAGCCGTACGGCGCGCGCGGAGCCGCCCGAATCGATGGCGCTCGCCACGATCGAGCCTAGCACGCACGCTGCCACATTGTCCGGATGGCCCTCAATGCGCGCCGCCTCGTTCAGAACGCGCAGTGGCTTCCAGTTGAGTCCGAGGAGTTGATCGGCGATGACGACGCCCGCGGTGAGGGCCGCCGCGCTCGATCCGAGCCCCTTGCCGATCGGAATGTCGTTGCGGATTTCGAGCTCGACGGACGGCAGCACGCCGCCCACGTCCGCGGCCACGGTTTGGGCGGTCTGCCAGATCAGGTTGGTCGCATCGAGCGGAATCGAGGCGGCGTCGCGTCCCGAAGCGCGCAGGATCAGCTCCGTGCTCGGCCGGAACCGGCACTCGAGATAGATCCCGAGCGCCAGTCCGAGGGCATCGAAGCCGGGACCGAGGTTCGCACTCGAGGCGGGCACTTTGAGGGTGGTCCAGTTCATTCCTAGAACTGGAAAGTATAGCAGGGCAGGCTTGCAGCGCGCGCCTCACGCGGTCCGGCGTCGATCGGCTCGCCCGCGGCGAACGCGCCCGCCAGTCGCTCCAGAATCCCCCGCTTGCGTGTGAAACGCCGGCGGCGGCGTTGTAGGAAGTCGAACGTGAACGGCGAGCGGCGCTCCAATTCCCGGACGTAAGCCGCGGAGTAGCGCTGCCGGGCCTCGCCCACGGCACCGGTCAGAAGCATGAAGAAGCTCGTCGGGATCAGTTCCTTGATGGCCGGCGGAGCGGCCGCGCCGATCCCATCCAGTCCCGCCAGCACGCGGGCGCCGAAATCGAAGGTGCGGTTGGTCACGGCATCGAGCGGCTCGCGCGCGGCCGCCTCGGAGAATACCGTGCGAATGCCGTCCCGAGCGTCGGCGCCGACGTCCTGCAAATCGTCGCCAAGCTGGAGCGCGACTCCCCAGGCGAAAGCGAAGTCGGCCTCGCTTGGGGCCAGCGCGCCCGCGGCCAGCCAGGCGTCCGCGACCACCGACGCCCCGCCCTTCTCGAAGCTGATCTCGATCACGTCGTCCGCGCCTGGAGGGCTTCCTTGGCAAGCTGAAGCATGCCCTACGTGCGGCTGTGGATCGATGACCGGCAGCGTAGGACGAGCTTCAGCTTGTCTTGCCGCGTGGTGCAGTTGGAGGCTACGTTCCTGCGCGCGCTGTATGGCCGAGAGGCTGGCAAAGACCTCGGGGTAGTCGGCTCTGGAATACTGGCTCTCGATCAAGCCGACCAGCGCCCAGACCTGCTCCTCGTGGCGGCCGGCGGGCGGAAGGTTGTCTCCCGCCAGGCGCGCACCGAAGCGCCGGTTGAAGGCGTGCTTGTCGGCTTTCGAGACCGCGGGTTGGTCGAGGTAGTTGTCGGTGCAGGGGTACAACATGCTGTACCCGAAGATCGCCGGGGTCAACCGCGCCGGCAGGCCCAGCAGAATCTGGAGGCCGTTCGCCGTCCACGCGTTGCGGCTGGCCTGGAAGATATCGCCGGCGCTCATTGACGGATCGAAGAGGCGCGCGGCGCGGGCCAGTTCCCTGCCCGTCCCGGTGAAGCCGCCCGCGAGCAGCAGGTCCAGATGGCGGTCTTCGAAATCGAGCGCCTCGCGGGCGAACACGCGGAAGGCGGCGGTAAGGCGCTCCTCCGCCGCGGCCTGTTCCGGGCGCGTCCTGGGAGCGGCCCGCAGCTCGGTTTCGACGGCGACGAGATAGCGGTCAAGGTGCGCTTCGCGGCGCGCCTGGTCGCGCGCGGAATACGAAGGGAGGAAGCCGGGCGGCCCCGGATCGGCCTCGCGCCACCACTCCAGAAGCCGGGCTGTGTTGGCGTGCGGATCGCGTGGCATGACTCAGACTATGCTACGCGCAATTCTCGCACGATGTTCCAGGCATCAGTCGCGGTGGGGCGTCAGGGAGCGCCGTTCGCACCGCGCGCGTCTGCAAGCGGTGGCGCCGGGCGATCCCTATGCTATCGTGGGTGATGTCCGCTCGGAAGTTCCCCGGGGGGCCGGTAGCTCAGGTGGTTAGAGCATCTGCCTTTTAAGCAGAGGGTCGCGGGTTCGAGTCCCGCCCGGCTCACCAAGTTAACCAACGTGCTTCCCGTTAGTTCCACAGCGAGATCAAGCCCGTAATCAGGGTGGTACTCTCTGACTGTCCAGTGCGTTGGCAGCAATTCACGAACTATTCGCACAGCCTCTTCGCCGGTGACGTGCGATTGGGGTTTCCTTTTGGATCGGGTCATGTTTCGGCCAACTCCCGCCCCAGCTCTTTCCGATAGCGCCGAGCCAGTTCCACCCGCGATGCGGGTACGGACGAACTTCCGCTTCGCAAGGTTCGCGACCACGTCAGCAGTCCGATTCAGCAACTCCCACGGATCCGCTGCCGGCCCGGGTCGTTCGGGGGGTGGGAGCGCTGGGTGCGGCCACGGGATGCTCCTTCCACTTGAGTATTGTAGTTGACAGAATCGCGCCCCGCCTGCCCGGCTTCAGGCCCCGCCCCACTCGGCCCCTAGCCCACCGCCCAGCCAGCCCCCGTCGGTGGCAGTCGTGCGCCCGGTGGGCGGCGGGCGGCGCTGCACAGCCGGAGCCTCCGCCGTCAAACCGCCACGCGCAGCTTGATCCCATCGTTTGGCGCGTGCACCAGGTCCTGCTTGGTCCCCAGGTAACGCTCGGTCGTCTGTACCGACGCGTGCCCCAGGAGCAACTGGATCTGTTCAAGCTCCCCGCCGGCGGCTCGGCACATTTTCGCGCAACTGCGGCGCAGGTCGTGGGGCGCAATTCCGGGGACACCCGCGGCCACTGCGTACGGTTGGAGGAGCTGCCACACAACCTTCTCCGTCATGCGCTCCCCTGGACTTGGTCCCCGCGCGTTACCGGGCGCAGCACGTGGCCCTCGGTCAACCCGGCCGCCGCAGTCCAGGCATCGATGGCGACCTTTACCCAGGTCGGCATCGGGATCGTGCGCACGCGCCCGTGCTTGCCGACGAGGTCCACGATGCACCAACGGTTGTCCCGCTGCTGAATGTGCTTGAGCGTGAGCGCCGCCACTTCGGATCGCCGTAGCCCGCAGCCGAGAAGCACCGCGAGCATCGCTCGGTCGCGCAGCCCTTTCTTGGTCGTCACGTCCGGCGCGTTCAGGAGCTTCTGAGCCTGCGGCACGGAGAGCCAGTTGCCAACCCGCACGCCCGTTGACTTGGCGCCCTTGACGCGTGTGATGCCGGCGGCCAGCTCCGGCGCCAGCAGCCCGTTGTCGGCCGCCTCGACCGCCAGTTTCCGGACTGCGGTGATCCGGACGTTGATGGAGACCGACCCGAGGCCGCGGGCCTCCAGTTCCGTTCGCCACGCGTTCACGGTGGCCTTCGTGAAGCCGGGCCGCGGTGCACGGCCGTACCAGGCGATGAACTCGTCCAGCCCGAGATTGTAGACCCGCCGAGTGATCGGGGAAGAAACGCTATCCAGAACCAGAGCCTTCAGCCGGCGCCAGTCTGAAGCCCGGTTCGCTAAGGTTAACTCGTTCATTTCAGTCCTCTTAATGGGCCATATCGGTAGTCACCTGAACCTTACCTCGGGGTGGCGAAGACAGCAAGCTAAGAAGGCCGATTTTCGCCGGAGCACTGCCTATGCGGCCCCTGATGATTTCGCAACAGAAATCGACCAGACGGGGTCAGCCTGCTATCGTAGGAGAGCGAACCGACCCTCACCACGGAGGACAAGTATGCAATCCGTTGCCATGAACCCGAGACTCTCAATCGCCTTGTGCCTGGCGGCCCTCCTGGCCGGCGCGTTTGTCTCCCGCGCAGATGCCGCCGACGTTCACGTCGACGCGATCGTGGTCAAGCCCGCGAGTCCCGTTCCGGCAGCCCTCTGCGAGCTCAAGGTGCGCCTGAAGAACAGTGGTAGCCGAAGCGCCTCCTATTTCAGGTTCAACGTCAAGATCGACGGCCAGGATGTGCCTGAGTACAAGGTGTACACCTACCCGGTCAATATCGACCCCGGTACGGCTGGCGAGTTGGCACTGAACAATTTCTATAGCCCGGCCGAGGCGAGATCCTTCGAGGTCCAGGTGACACTCGTCGAGGCTCAATGGGTGGAGGTGAAGAAGGACGGGACAAGCACCACGACTACTCCTTCCGGCGCGGTCGCAGGGCTGCCCACAGGCGCCTCTCTCTCGGTGAAAGTGTCGCTGTCGAAGAGTTGAGCGCGACGGTCCATAACCGCCTGCCCGCCATCAGCGACCACGACGCGTTAGACGATGATCTGCTGCGCGGCCCGGCGGAGCTTGTAAAATGATAGGCTTCAAGAGTTCCCAGTCATGAACAACTCGACCTGACAGCGTGGCTCACCGTTGGGTTGCTTTCCGGGCCCAGCCGACTCCCAGACCATACGACCGCGTGATGTAGGTTCTGCGAGTCCGGCATTACAGCGAGTTAAGCCTGGCAGAAGCACTTTGACTACGTCGCAGTACGGTGTGAAAGGGACGGTGCTTGGCCATGAGTCCGTGGATCGCGAAGGCGCTGGTGCTCGCAGGTACAGTGGTGATGATCGCAATTCGTGCGCCGCACGGGCACCGGAGTCGAATTGTCAAGGTCGCCACAAGCTATAAAACTCCGCTAGATACCGGCCTCTTGGTTCTCTCCTGGGTCGGTTTCTTCGTCCCTCTGATCTGGGTCGCGTCGCCAGCGTTCTCGTTCGCTGAGTACACGCTGGGCACCGGCCCGCTCGTCGCCGGTTTGATGTGCTTGGTGATCGGCCTCTGGCTCTTCTACCGGTCGCACGCTGACCTTGGTACAAATTGGTCGATCACCCTGGAGGTACGCGAGCAGCATCGACTCGTCACACAAGGCGTTTATCGCCGCATCCGCCATCCGATGTACTCGGCGCTAGCGCTGTATTCCATCGGCCAGGCGCTCGTCATCCCGAATTGGGTGGCAGGTCCGTCGAACTTGATCGCGTTCGCGATCCTCTGCGCGCTTCGCGTCCGCGCGGAGGAGAGGATGATGATTGAGGAGTTTGGCGACGAATACGCGGCGTACTCGGCACGGACGAAGCGTCTTATTCCTGGCGTCTGGTAGACAATGCTACCGGCTAACAGGCGCATGCACCACTTGGCGGGTTCGTCGGCGTCCCGTAGACGGCGCCGTCGGCCTGAAGCTCTCAAGATACGGCGTTCTGGGACATTACTCCTGTGATGTCCCGATCACCTCAACTTGACGAGAAACGCCTTAAGGCTTCCATCAGTACGGTAGTGCCCGCGACGAAGATCGACCGTAAACTGCCTGCCCTGCCTCGGTAAACGCGGCGGGCGCCCCAGCTATTACTGCTCGGCCGCCGCGGAGGATGGGACGGTCGAGGCCTTCGGTTCCCTGTAAAGCCACGCGCCGAGCATGGTTCCTCCAACCGCCTCCACCAGTCCCACTGCTACGCCATACACTACCAGCCGCCTGCCAAAGAGATGCGTGACGACGGTGGGGATCGACGGCAGCAGATACCCCAGCACCCACACCGCGACGCCGGCAACGGCGGCGGTCTTTGGCCCCGGGCCGTAACGCGGCCGGATGGCCGCATAGAGCCAGATGGCAAAAATGCCCACCAGAAAGCCCCACAGGATGAAGGCTGTCATTTCGGTCGCACCGTACCCGGCGGGTTTGCCGAGTGCCCTCATGGCGGCGGCCCATCTGTTCTTCAGAATCACGCCGTTCACGATGAACTCACAAATGTTGATGACCACGCCGGCCAGCAAGCCTCCGGCGATCACACGCAGCCCGTTGATTCTCTGCACGGTTCCCTCCGCAATTGGACTCCACTCTTGAGTTCTGGGTCCGATCAAGGATACACCCGATCCGCGGGGGGGAGGATGACCGGTCAGCGAGAGTTCCGGAAGCACCAGCAGCTTCACGCCCAGTTCGCCCGCCGCCGCCGCAAAGCGCACGTGCCCGGCCACGTTGGCCGCGATGTCGCCCGCGATGGAGGCCGTCTGGGCCGCGGCGATCGCCACGTCTTCCATAGCGCTCTCCTAGGCAAACATTCCCTGCGCCAGCGTCAGCCGCTCACGTACCGCTACGCCGTTCGGGCACGAAACGGAGCACCGCCCGCAGTCTTGGCAACGCACCGTGCGCACGTTCCCGGGCAGAGCCTGGAAGCTCTGGTATCCGTGGTCGAACTGCCGGTAGGAGTCGGCGTACATCAGGTAGCGCAGCACGTCGGCGACCGGCAACCCTTGCGGGCACTGTCCGTCGCACTGATAGCACATGCGGCAATAGAGCGGCCGGATGCGCTCCAGATGCGCCGCGAGCGTCTTCTCGTCCGCCTCAGAGAACGGCGTCTCCGCAGCCCGCACGTTCTCCTCCAGCTGGTCGTGGTCGTGCATGCTGATGCTGGTGGTGTGGATCTCGGGCCGCCGCAGCGTCCACCGCAGCGCGGAGGGGAACGGGGTGTGGCCCTGGGGACCGCGGTGGCCGCCCGCCATCACTTTGATCGCCACCACGCCCACCCCCGCGGCGGCCATGGCCTCCAGGGCTCCGTTCACCGGGCTCGGCGCGGATTGGTCCCGCCCCATCGTGAAGTTGTAGGGCAGCATGACCACGTCGAAGTTGGCCTTCTTGATGAAATCGACCAGCTTCCAGCAGGCGTGCGTGCTGAACCCGGCAAAACGGATCTTGCCGGCTTTCTTCGCCGCCTGTTGGAAGCTGAGCAGTTCGTCCGCGGGCGGCCTGTCGTTCGCCCCCAGGTACCAGATATCGAGGTAATCGGTCTTCAATTCGCGCAGCGAGAGGTCGAGCTCGGCCTCCAGCATCTTCCTGTCTTTGACGTACGAGCGCGACGACAAGATCACTTTCTTGCGGTCCGCGCCGAGCGCAACGCCGAGCGTGCGCTCGTTGTTGCCGCCCTGGTACGCGTGCGCGGTGTCGAAGAAGTTCAAACCCAGATCCAGCGCCTGCCGGATCACGGACACGTCGGAGACGCCTTCGGCCCCGAATCCGAGCTCGGTGACCTTCAAGCCAGTCTTGCCAAGCACGCGGAAGCGCGGCGCCGGTGTCTTGGTATTGGCGGTGTCGGGGATCCCGGCGGCGAAGCCCACCGCGGGCAGGGACAGAGCGGTTGCGAGAAACGAGCGTCTGCTGGCCATATGGGATAGAAGACGAGACCGTTCGATGGGAAGTTCCACCCGTTCGGCTGCCTTGGCGTCTGCTTTCTGCTGGCGCGGAAGACGCGCATGGCGGCCAGCTATCTCGGCGCCTGGATTGTGTTCCTGGTTGTGGTCATCTACGGGCCAGTCCTGATCGGGGCGCTGGCGGACCCGCGTACCGCGGTGAAGGTAGAGGGGTTCAACTACTTCGCCGATACGCTTCTTTTTGGCGGAGCGATCCTTCGCTGGCCCTCGCCAAGACGGCCACACCCGCGAAGCCGACTTCCGGGTTGTAATCGGCATCGGTGTGGGAGGAGGCAATCACGCCTGAGCTGGCTTTGCCTCGAGGACGCCCACATGACTCTCAACCGGGTAGACTCCGGTCAAGCGAAAGCCTGCTGTTTCAAGGAGTGTTCTCCACTCACGCTCACTTCGTTCTCTGCCGCCGGTAACAGCAAGCATGTTGAGGTCGCTCATCAGGCGGCCTTCCAGGTTCGGGTCTGCCTGAGAGACCAGCGGAGGCAGTATGAATTCCATGACCAGCAGAGTACCGTTCTCCGGAATCACGGCGCGGCAGTTCTTGAGAATCGTGATTGCCTCCGCGTCCCGATACCCGTGCAGAACATGTTTGAGCATGTACACATCGGCGCCGGCTGGAATGGACCGGGTCATATCTGCCGCCAGCAGCTTGCACCGGGAGGAGACCTTTTCGTCCGCGAAGCGCGCCTTCGCTGCCTCCACACTGTCCTCACGATCAACGAGCATGCCTCGAAGATGGGGATGGAGCTCCAGCACTGCAAGAATAAGTGCGCCCCCGCCCCCGCCAAGATCGGCAACCACATTCGCGCGTGAAAAGTCCCACGCACTCGCGATGGGAGCGTAGTCTTCTGCGGGAGCCGTGCCCATGACGGCACGAAAGATCGAGTCAGCTTCAGGATCCTGTGACCAGCGAGAAGGTACATTCGGATCACGCACCTGTGAGGCAGGCTTGCCCGTTCGGACGCAATCGGTAAGCAGGGACCAGCTGTCGGCAAGCAGATCCGCCCAGAAAACGACGGCTGGCCATGCCGACTGGGCAACGTCCCTCCGCAGAGGCCTTCCAAACGGGGTCAGCCGAAAATGTCTCGGCGTCGTTTCCTCCGTGACGCCTATGCTGGCCAGGGTGCGGAGCAGGCGATACAGAGCATCGCCATCCGCCTGACAAGCTTCGGCCAGGTGATCGACGCCGCGCACTTCGTCTCCGAGTGCATCGGCAACGCCGAGACGTGCAGCCGTGCAAAGTACGCGGCTGCGGGAATACGCCATTGCCATTTCGACGAGCCCCGCGTTCGTCGTGACATTGCCGATTCCGCTGTCAGGATGGCCCATGAGACACCTCAAATCCAATATACTCATCGGGGACGAGCCTGCACAGCCGTAATCCGGATTCGTACCGAGAAACGTGCTAGCGTCCGAAATCCACCCGGACGCGTAGTCCCCAAACCGTTGAGTGGCGCGACAGCGTTATGCGGCCATATCGGAAGCTATCCTAGCGGGTCCAGCTCGCCATCCTGCGCCAGTGGTGTGCCGGACATCTTCCTGTGCGGTGCGATCGCTGTGCCGATGAATGGAAGATTGTCAGGGTTGGCGACAGCGTGAGCGTATAGTGATCGCAGCAGATGAGGCGCCGCGGCATCACATGGTCTGGGCCGCGGCGATGGCTTTCTTCGGGTCGATCAGATTGCGGCGGCCGTCAGCCGTCTTCTCGGCGGTCTTACGGATAATGTCGATCACCTGGGGTGGGGTAAGCTTCGGATTCACGACCAGGATCTTGGCCGCCAGATTGGCGACGTTGGGGGAGGCCATGGAGGTGCCCGAGAACTTGAGCCGGTCGCCGCCAGGGATGTAGCTCTCCACTTCGTACCCGTTGGCGTCCACCACCACGGTCGGACCGTAGCTGGTGAATGAGGCCTCGTCGCCGGCCTTATCAACCGCTCCCACGGTGAGTAGGTTCGGAACCTTCAGGGCTGCCGGGATCGCTTCCTCAAAGCTCGAATCGGCGTTGCTGTTGCCGGCCGCAGCCATGAAGATTATCTCCGGCGCGGAGAGCATTGCTTCTTCCAGTGCGCCTTTCTCGACTTCGAACCACTCGCGGGCGGTGTTCTTCCGCGCCTCAATGTCCTTGCCGATGGCACACTTCTCCATGCCATCTTCGTAGTCTTTGACCGAACCGCCCCAGCTCATGTTCACGACCCTTACGTTGTTCCTCTTGAAGAAGTCCACGTAGTCTCGGACGGCCGCGGCTTCGCGGTCGGTTTGCGCACGCGAAGGGCAAGGGTCGGGAATCATCTTCCAGTCGAAGGTAATGCGGCCGGCTACGAGGCGCGCATAGGGATTGCCGGCCGTGAGAATGCCCGCCACATGGGTGCCGTGCGCGTAGACGCTGAAAAAGGAGAGCTCTTCTATGAAGGGTTTCACCTGGTCCGACTTGAGCGTGGCTATGGCCTGTTTCACTTCGGCGGATTCGGGGCTTTCCACGTTGGCTTGCAGGTCGGAAAAACCCTTCAGTTCCTTCTTGGCTTCCGGGTAGCGCGCCGACTGTGCGGCGTTGAGTGGGTACAGATTGCCAGTAGTCTTACGGCTCTCGATGTCGTAAGCCAGGACCGCCGGTTGGCCTTCGGAGTTCTTCAGAACGCGGTCCCGGAAGATGGCGAAGTCGACGCCGCTGTCCCATACGGCCACGGTGACGGGTTGGTAGTTCCTGCCCGGCTCCAATGTGACTTCCCGTGCGGCCCAGATGTCCTGCTTCGTCTTGGCGTGCGCGGAGAGGTAGGCGCTCAGCGCCTCGTTCAGCGTTTCTTTCAGCGGGATTCTCTCCACGAGGTACAAGCGCAGGCCCGGCAGGCCGTGCGCCAAGTCGGAACTGAGCCCACCTGTCTTTGCCACTACGGGGTCGATGCTCGCCTGGATCTCACCAACCAGGAGCGCTTCCGAGACGATCTCGACACTGGCCTTGGTTGACTTCAAATCGTTCTGCACGACATCGAAGGGCAAATCGTCGAGAGCGCGCATGACCGCTGCGTAGAGGGCCTTGCGGTAGGCGGGCGAATTGCGGTCGCCGGATGCGCGGCGCGCATCGAGGATGGAGCGCGTGATCAAACCGCTCAAGGCCTTGGCCGCGGGCTTTTCTTCGAGGGCTTTGATCTCGTCCAGCCGCTGGCGGGCCGCATGGTCGTGGCCTTCGAGGATATCGAGTGCAACCAGTGTCGAGAGCAAGTCGCGTTTGGTGGCGGCGTCGTCGATCTCGTAATCGCGCAGCACGGACTCCACATTGATCCTGACTTGGGCCGCAAACGGGCTGAAGGCCTGTTCAGAGCGGACGAGATCCTCGACCTTCCCGCTGATGGAGTATTGGAACTGCGGCACGTCGGCCGCGCGCGTGATCTTCTTCTTCGGCGGTTGGGCAAAGATAAGGACCGGAAGCAGGAAACAAGCGAATCGCCCAGCGAGTCTAGCACCCATGAATTTGATGATGCACCATGCGGGGAGGTGGCGCAAGCGGGCGCCGTTTGCGTGCGGCGCCGAGACGTAACAGATCAGGAACGCACGCACCAGCAAGGGGAGCCGCTGTTTTGGGAATGGCGGCGAAGCCCGAGGGCAGGTGGGGACCGAGATCGAAAGGGGCCGCTGTTCGCGGCGCAGATGTGGAGTTATCTGGTGATATCGTTAGCTTGTTCCCCGGCAGCAGCGCGCATCCACGGTTTGCCCGATACGACCAAAGCACTCTGTTTCACCTGCCAGAGTGCTTCAGAATCCAACTCGAAACCTCATCCAGGACCGCGGGAGAGACCGTCTCTTCGATGCCTCCGTATTCGCTGGGTAAGCCCGTCATGGCGTGTTGGAACAGGTGGTTCAGGTCCGGCAGTTCCTCGGCCTGAAAGTCCCTGTTGTGCCCTTCCTCCAGACTGCTCTTGAGAACGGGCAGATTCTGCGCCGCCGGCACCTGAAGATCTTTCGATCCGTAGAGCGCCAACACAGGGCACGTAGTGTTCCTTAGGGCCGGAGCGGGATCGTAGTCCAGGAAGTAGCGAACCCAGGGGGAACTCAGGAACTGGATGGAACTCTGGCGCGCCTCGGGAGGTATCCCCGCTGCGGCGCCATCGGTCTCGTGCAGTTCGCCAAGCTTCTTCTGCGCGGCGCTGGGGTCTTTTTCCGCGCGCAGAATCGCGAAAGCTCTTCGTTGAAACCCCGCGCTACTCGCGATATCCTCTTCGCTCTGGTGGGCAGCCCTAGCGATGAGCTGGCGCTGAAGAAGCAGAATCTCCTCGCCCCGGATCGCGTCTCCGGCGAGAATCACGATCCAGGCCACGCCGGCCGACCGACTGGCAACCATCGGCGCGACGATGCCTCCTTCGCTGTGACCGACCAGCCCAATCCTCGTCGGATCGATTTCTTTGCGCGTCTTCAACCACGCGACACCCGCCTCGGCATCGTTCGCGAAATCCGCGCTGGTGGCTTGCGCGTAGCTGCCTGTGGATTGCCCGACTCCGCGTTTGTCCACTCGCAGCACCGCAATACCTTTGCGGGTCAAGTGGTCAGCCAGCACCAGGAACACACTGTGTCCGAAAACCACTTCGTCCCGGGTCTGCGGGCCTGAGCCCGCAATCAGCAAGGCCGCCGGAAACGGACCGGGGCCGGGGGGAAGCGTGAGCGTGCCGGCCAGCGTGACGCCTGCCGCTCCACCCGGGTAGGCCACTTCTTCCTCCCGATAGGGATACGGCCTTGCCGGATTCTGCGGACGACGCGGTTCAGCGGGCTGATCGCCACGTTTGAAGTCCAGCGGCATGGTGGCACCGTTCTGCATCCAATTGCCTTGGATCTCGTCCCGCACCGCGTCGAAGGAGCCGCTGAAGTTACCGTGCACCGAAGGAACTTCAAAACGCAAGGCGCTCTCCTCGAGCGAGACCTTCGCGCACGCAAGGCCGTTCGCGCCTTGATCCAGACTGTCGAGCTTGCCGGTTAACTGACCATGCTCGTCGGCATCGACATGCAGTTGCAGACGCAATCGCACTCCGCCGGCATCGAGCACGCCCTGCCAGATTCCTGCCGGCCCGGCCGGCTTACCGGAAGCAGGCTTTACGGTCACTCCCGCATCCTTGCGCCTGAAGACCAGGGGCAGGCTACCTCCGCCCTGCGTCCACGTGCCATCCAAGGTCAGCCGATCCGCGGACAGCCGGCCTTCATACGAGGCGCCGATCACCGGCAGTCCCAGCTTCAAGGTTGACCCTTGCTCCGCGACGGAGCCCACGGCGATTCCGTAAGCGCCCTGATCGACGCTATCCAGAGATGCTCGCAGTCCTGCGCCGTCCGCCTTGGCGAGGTGCAAAACCAGGCGGAGGCTCTTCCCCGCTGGGAGTGCCCCTTCCCAGGTCTCTTCGTTTGGAAACGCGGGTCCGCCGAGCTTTCTTGCCGGGGGACCGGTAGTGTCCATCGGACTCCGGCGCTTCCAAACCAACGGGAGGCTTCGGCCAGCCTGCGTCCAGGTGCCGTCGAGAGTCTGGTGATCCCCGGAGAGTCGTCCTCGATACGAGCCACCGATGGCCGAGACGTCAAGGATCACCGCGGAATCCTGAACGGTGACAGACGCAACCGGGATTCCGTAAGCGCCCTGATCGACGCTGTCCATGTTGGCCTTAAGCGCCCCACCGTCTGTCTTGGCGATATGCACGACCAAGCGAAGCTGCGCCCCGCCGACGTCCAACGCCCCTTGCCAGTCGCCCACTATGTCTTGCGCCCAGGCAGACGCGCTCACAGACAGCAACACCGCCACCACCGGCCCGAGTCCTCCCACAAGACCTCCCATCTCTATGCTAGCCCGCACCGGGCGCTTGGCAAGGGGTATTACGTCAGTCCGGAGGCCGATCGGAGACAGCGTCGGCGGTCAACCGCCACCGGAATTGCATTTCCGCGACTCTGCGGAATTCCTACCGTCCCGGCGCGAGCAAGGCACGCGGGCGTTATGGAGCCATATCGGTAGCGTTCGCCTCAGCCAACCCGAACCGCTCTTGCCGGCGGTGCCTTCTTGACGACGGCCTTCTGGCGGGCGGGTGTGGCCTTCGCGGCTTCCGCCCTCTTCTTCGCCCACCGTCTTCTCACGGCTTTTTGGATGGCCTTCCTTCCAGCCGCTGAGAGCTTCCGTTTGGACTTCGGTGCCGCCGGTCTGGCCTGCGCGGGTGGCTTAGACTCTCCCCGGATCTTGGCCCATCGACGCTGTTGGGCTTCCTTCATCCGGCGTCGAGTCGCAGCGGAGAACTTCCTGTGCTCGCGTGGAGTGGCTTCCGGCGTGGCAGCGGCCTGGCCCGGGCGACTGCCCAGCATGGCTCGGACTTCAGCAATCTGAGCCTCAATGCCCTTCTTCCGGGCCTCGAGGCCAACAAGGGCGGCCTCAAGGACGGAGTGCTTGAATGTGCTCATGTGGCTAAGAAACGAGTGTACACTGGCTCCGGGCTACGTGGCTGGCCGAGATGGCTGACCAGCTCCATCACATCCTCCCTATGACAACACAGTCCAACCCTGGAAACCTGGCCCGGTGGTACATTGGTCCTTGAAGATCCGAGAATCCAGTTTGCCGAGGTGAAAACGTCATGAATCGAGAGCGTCGCGTCGAACTGTTGAACAAGGCGGTAGGAGATGAACTGGCTGCCGTCCACCAGTATATGTACTTCCACTTCCATCTCGATGACCAGGGCTTTGGCCCGCTGTCGGCGCTTTTCAAGCGGACGGCCATCACCGAGATGGGCCACGTCGAAAAGCTCGCCCAGAGGATTCTCTTCCTGAAGGGCGAGGTGAAGATGGCCGCAAGCGGCTCCGTCGAGCTGATCACCGATCCGGCCGAGATGCTTGCCAAAGCCTGCGGGATGGAACAGGCGAGCGCGAACGACTACAACAAGGCGGCGCAGGAGTGCGGGACTGGCGCCGATGCCGGGTCAAAGGAGATCTTCGAGGCGCTCGTGAGCGACGAAGAAGGCCACTTCGACGAGTTCGACAAGCAGCTTGACCACATCCACCGTTTCGGCCCAGCCTACCTTGCGCTTCAATCCTTTGGCAAGAAGACCCCAGGCGCGGCGGAGTAAGCGTCGCTACTCCGTCGTTGGCCGGCCCAGCCAGCGAAAGACGAAGGGCCTCCGCCTCACGACGGACGCCGAAGCTCAACTGGTTGCAAGAGAAATGATGAGCTTCTTTCGGCGGTCGGGTATATCCGCCGGACCATATTCCACACGCCTTGGATTTCCTGCTTTTCAGACTCAAGGGTGTTCCCGGCAGTCTAGCAGACGAAGCCGCCCGGAGGCAGTTTCCCTTCTAGAACCCGCGTGGTCGCGAAGGGTAGAGCGATCCGACCGGAGCAGGCCGTTATTAGTCATTAACGGTAGCTTCACGGGGGATCTGGGCGTCTCGCCCGACGCTCGGAATCCTCGTGGGGGAGCCGCATTCGGGCTCGAATCCTGCGCCGACAGTCACAGAGCGGCGCCGGCCAGCCTGAGTCGCTGGTTCCTCAGTCATGTCGGCCGTCCGGGCCCTTCCCCGCCGCGAGGGCCGACCAGCCCGTGGGCTTCGAAACGGCGAGTCCAATGCGACACGGCGCGGCGGGAATCGTCAAAGAGATGCCCCTCTCCTGGGGCATCCTGGCGATCGAGAGAAACAGCCCCAGGCGACGCATCGCTTCCGTGAATTGCTCGTAGTCAGCCGACTTCACGATATAGGCATTGCAGCCCAGTTCGTAACAGCGATGTATCTCCCTCGGATCATCTGAGGTGGTCAGGACGATAACAGGGATGAGCACGGTTCGCGGGTCCTCCTTCAACTGCTGGAGCATCTGATAGCCGTCCATCACGGGCATGTTGAGATCGAGCAGGAGCAGATGCTGCCGATTCACCTGTTCTTCCCGGCGGAGATACTCCAGCGCCTCCTGGCCATTGCTGAACCTAACGAGTTTGTTGGTGATAACCCCGCGAAGGTTTTTCTCGATCAGCCGTGCGTGGCCTGGATCGTCCTCGGCCAGCACGATAACGAGGTCCTCTGGTCTGTTCATAAGTTCTCCCTAGCTCACCCTGTGTAATGTAAAGCCGAAAGTCGTGATCAGGTCCCACCGTGGTCACTATCAGCAAGCCACCGCTTCGTACCCTCGGAGGAGCCTTGCGCCCAGCACGGCGGCCGTCAGAACGCCGTGCTCGATCACAATCCCGGAGACATAATCGAGCGGCGTCAGTGCACAAGCGATCTCCGGTAGGTCCTCCGGCGTATATTTGGCGCATTCAAGCAGCAACTCGCCGGAACGCAGGGCTTGCTTGGCGGCTCCGCCTCGCCTGATCTTTCGGTATTTCATCAACTCCAGCCCTGAGTTGGATCGTGCGGACGTCCGATGCGATGGTCTTTGGGGTCGCGATAAAGTCATCACTCGCATCAATTAAACACATAAAGCGTTAGAAATACAAGTCTACAGTCCGTTAACTCCGCACTTCGGGCAAATGAGGCCGCGCGAGCTACCGTCGCCACCGGAATTCCCGGAGTTGTGCAACTGCCACTGGGCATTGGAGTTACGAGACAGGCACGGTGACGGCCGGGCTGGCGTCCATCATCTGTTGGCCGAGAGGATCTCGCCAAATTGGTCGTAATGGGCCGTAATCCCCCCCAAGGTGATAGTAGGCTCATCTGGCACCCAGCCCATTGATGTTGAACTCAACCGCAAGAATGAGGGAGACTCCCCTGCCGGCCAAACGATCCGAACCCCACGACCCCGATTTGCATGACGCCGGGGCGCGTGAAGGCTTGTAGGTGTCGTATGACCTTTCGACTTTGTCCTGTCCGGACCCAACCAAGAGAGGAGTCAGGCACGCCGACCACTGGGCGGGGGCGTTATTTCGTGTTATCGGTAGGCTGTTGCTGCGGCCAGTTCCTGCATCCGCGCAGCGTCTGCTACTGAACCAGCCCCGAAAGGCGGCAGAGCCGGGACCAGATGCCCGGATTTCCGGTGGTGGACCCCTGCGCCTTCTGGCTACTTCCGCCCACACCCTCGGCGGCGGACCATCCCATTAGCCTGGAGGTCTGGGGTGTCGCGCCAGGTGCAGCGACGCGGTAAGGAAAGGCTGCAGGCAGTCGATCTATCAATCTGCTGTTTCTGCTTGTCGTGATACGTCCACCGGTTCGCTCGGGCTGAGGCCATCAATTCGTAGCTGCCTCTAGCTGGCAGAGTTGCAGGATGCCGTCTTCGGACAAGCGCATCAGACCTGCGAGGGCGGCATTTCTACGCCGCGCACGGGTCCCAGCATCCTGGCCCGCAGCGCAGTATCTGTCAATCACCTGTTCCACCGTCGCCTCTCCATCGCACAGCGCCAGCAGTTCGGCGGCGCGATCGGGCAACTGAAAAACCTGAATGGGCCGGTTACGAAAAACCGCAAAGGCCACAACGCTTCTCTGACTCGCGGCTGGCCGAACCCTTCCTCCGTTCCTGAGCGAATTCAACAGCGCACCGGTATCGAATGCAAACGAACGGATAACCATGTTGTGCGCTGTCTTCAAGCGGTCCTGCGCACGGACCGTCACGGCGGCAGGAGGCGTGTCAGCAGACGGCTGCTTGAGTTCGGACAGCGCTCGCTCGTACTCCAAAACAGCTCTCAGATAGCCGGCGTCCGGCCATCGACCGCCATCGAGCGCTTCCGCGACGAAGCTCAACATGTGGCCGGCGAAGACGTTGCTACAGTAGTAGCGGAGGTTCCTCTCCGGATACATCTGTTCGTCGCCTCTCCTCGCGCGCGCGTGCCAGTCTACCCATTCGTCGAGAACCTGGAGAACGTCGCTCGTCGCTTCCAGCAGCGCAATAGGCAGCCAGCGAAACCACAAGGTCATGCCGAGGAGGAAGTCGTGCACGTCCCTGAGATAACGTCGCGGCAGCAGGGTTGGCAGGGAATAAGAGTGCGGGAAGATGCCAGGGTGTTCCTGAATCAGACGGAGATCGTTCGGGTCCTCTCGCCATCCCTGATATGACATATCCGAGTAGATATGATCGAACAACAATTTGTCGCTGTACTCCCTCTCGATCGGTGTCCCCGAAAGGGGCGCGAGCAGCGACATTTGAGGCTCCGCGTGATCGAGCCGGGTCGCCTGGAGGAAGAAGTGGGCGGTGGCGCGAAGATCTTCCTTCGTCTCGCCGGGAAAGCCCGTGATCAAGGAGACCGCTGTTTTCATGCGGTTGTCTGTCGCGGCGCGGATCGCCTCCCAGGCACGCTGAAGATCGAGACCCTTCTTGATCGTCAGTTGCAGCCTAGGAGATCCGGTTTCGACACCGAAGAAAATCCCCGAGCACCCCGATTGCGCCATCAGCGTGAGCAGCTCGCGGTCGACTCTGTCTGTGCGGGCGCTGCAGCTCCACTGAAACTTCTCACCCGAGCGGATCAGCGCCTCCGCAAATTCCACGACACGGTCGCGATTCACCGTGTATATGTCGTGAACTAGCGTAAAGGCGGTTACGCCGAACCGCTCATGCAACTCTTTCATTTGTGCCAGAACGCAGGACGGGGACTTCAGGCGGAACTTGCGCCGAAAGAACTCATTGGTCGAGCAGAAGGTACAGCCGTACGGACAGCCCCGTCCGATTTCCAGATGCACGCTCCCTCGTTTCCGGATGTTGGCATCCAGCTCAAAGGCGGGCAATGGAAGCGCATCCAGGTCGGATATTAGTGGGGCATTTACGCTTCGGAGGACGCTGCCATTTCTACGATACGTGATTCCCTCGAGGTCAACCATATCCGGTGCGCCACGTGAAGTCTCGATCGCATCGAGCAACGCAGGGAACGTCCAGTCCGCCTCGCCGCGGACAACGATGTCCACCCACTCGAAAGCCTCCAACGTCTGGACATCGACGGCGGTGGCTTGAGGACCGCCCAGCACGATCTGGGCCTCTGGATGAAGGCGCTTGGCTTCTCGAGCCAGACGGATCGTCAGCGGATACGAGCCGCAGATCGAGCTAAAGCCGAAAAGCGGAGCTTCAACGTGAGCCAGGGCAGCTACGAAGGACGCGAACAGATCGTCGGGAGTTACCTGTCCACCCGCGGAAGAGAGGGTGTCGAGCGTTATGCCATCGAGATCGACCACAGTGGCGCTGTGGCCGTGAGCCGCCGCCGAGGCGGCCAAGCATAATACGCCCAACTGCGTTACCCGAGGCGCATGGGCAGCCAGGGTAACTTCAGAATCGCCAAAGTCGGAAATCGTAGGTGCCGTAACCAGGCAAACCTGCACAGCGCACCTCCGCGAGTACACAATGCCCTCTCGGCCTCCGCATCGGGGCCAGAAGCAGCAGTCAGTGAGTGTCGCGGATTCCGTCTACACTGTTTGTGACTGTTCTTTTGCGACCGCGGCCTCCTGCGCCTGAACGAGCTGGGGAACTTCCCTGACCTTCTCCTGCGGCGTTGCCTTAACCACGAGCCGTTCGGATCTGCTATCGATCAACTGGCCCTGGAATTCCGCTGACAGCTTTTCGATTTCTTCTTCGGGAATGCTAACGCCGGGTGGAACTTCGATTACGACCTTGCGCGCGGGTTTCTGTTCGCTCATAAGCCCTCCAAGATCAGCCCAGATCTCCTTTTCACCAGGATCTTCGTTTTTCCATCCTGGCCGGTGTCCATTATACATCTAAATATACATCCAATAGCCTCTTTTGGAGCCGTTTTATCGTTCCCATCCCGAACGACTCCGGCGGCCCAGGAGGGCCCAGCTCTGAATCTTCCGGATACGCAAAAACCTGGAAGTGCCCAATTACAAACGCTTTCTCCCGCACCTCTCCTTCGGTCAACCTTTCCAGTGGAGATCGTCGAGAATGCGTGGGCGGGGGGCGGTGTTATCGCGCCATATCGGTAGCTGTTTTAGCCGCTTGCCGGGCGGCTTCTAAACCCTACAACGTCAGGGGAGAACTGTCTCTCGACCCGTACATGTCGGCAACGGGCGTTTTCGGTCGCAGCTACGGCTCGTGAAGCTATCTGAAGACGACGAATTGCCTGGCTTGTACCTCCGACAAGGCCCCTGTATAGTGGGGATTTCATGCATCCACTCCTGGCTCGTTCCGCCCTCATAGCTGTCGCCCTGACTGCGCCTGCCATTGCCGCGGAAAAGGTTGAACTGTCGGTTGACGTGTCCAAAGCCGGCGCGAAGATCGATCGCAACATCTTCGGCCAGTTCGCCGAGCATCTGGGTCACGGAATTTATGAAGGGATCTGGGTCGGCCCCGATTCCACCATTCCCAATACCCGCGGGATCCGCAACGATGTGGTTGCGGCGCTGAAGGCGCTGAAGGTGCCGAACGTCCGCTGGCCGGGCGGCTGTTTCGCAGACGAGTACCACTGGCGCAAGGGCATCGGCGCCCAGCGGACAGTGACACTCAATCCTAACTGGGGCGGTGTGACCGAACCGAACTCGTTCGGAACGCACGAGTTTATGGACTTCCTTGACCAGATCGGCAGCGCAGGCTACGTCTCGGCAAATGTCGGCTCCGGTACGCCACGGGAGGCGGCCGAATGGCTGGAATACATGACCGCAGACCAGCCGACGACGCTAGCGAAGGAGCGCGCCGCCAACGGCCATCCCGCTCCGTGGAAGGTCGGCTACCTTGGCATCGGCAATGAGAGTTGGGCCTGCGGCGGCAACATGACAGCCGACTACTATCTGAGCCAGCTCAAGATCTACAGCCGCTTCGTCAGGAACTTCAATCCGGCACAGGAGGGCAGAGAGCAAATGCTGAAGATTGCCGTCGGCCCGGGCGGCCCGGAAACAGATTGGACCGAAACCATCATGAAGGCGTGGCAGAAACACGAGTGGAGCTGGGATATCAATGGCCTTTCCATGCACTCCTACACGGTCCCGCACTGGCCGCCTTCGTATAGGTCCATGGGATTCGGAGAGGCCGAATACGGAGAGATCCTCAAGACCACGCTGCAAATGGAAGACCTGGTCAGTAAGCAGTCAGCGGTGATGGACAAGTACGACCCGCAAAAGAAAGTTGCCCTCGTCGTCGATGAATGGGGCGCCTGGTACGCGCCGCTGCCCGGCACAAATCCGGGCTTTCTGGTCCAGCAGAACAGCATGCGCGACGCCATCCTGGCTGCGCTGAACCTGAACATCTTCGCCCGGCATGCTGACCGCGTGCGCATGGCCAATATCGCCCAGATGGTGAACGTCCTGCAGGCGATGATCATGACCGACAAGGAGAAGATGGTTTTGACGCCGACCTACTACGTCCTCAAGATGTATGCGCCTTTCCAGGACGCCACCTGCGTACCGGTGGCTTTCAACGCTGGCAAGTACACGCATGGCGACATCACGTTGCCGCGCGTAGATGCCATCGCGGCAAAGGACACCACCGGCGAGCTCTGGCTGGAGATCACTAATCTCGATCCCGACCAGCCAGTCGAAATCGAGGCGAGTCTGGCCGGCATCACGGCGAAGTCAGCCGCGGGGGAAACGCTAACGGCACCGAAGGTCGATAGCGTCAACGCCTTCGAAGCACCGAGCACAGTCGTTCCGAAGCCCGTCGTGGCGAAGGTCCAGGGCGGCAAGTTAGCTCTGAAGCTCGAACCGAAGTCGGTGACCGTTGTCTCAGTCGAACAATAACCGCTGAGCACGTTCCTAGGGGGAAATCACCGTGCATTCGAAAGCCAGAAATCCGTTTCCGACAACGCTGCTTCTGTCCGCAGCGGCACTTCTTCTATCAACGGTCTGTTCCGCTCAGAACAAGCCCGTGAATGCGACTATCGACGCATCGAAGACGGGAGCTCCGATATCGAGGTTCATCTACGGCCAGTTTCTCGAGCACATCGGAGGACTCGTGAACACCGGCATATGGGCCGAGATGATGGATGACCGGAAGTTCTACGACCCGATCAATTCGCACCCTCCGGCCGAGCGGCCTTCCGCGAATCCGATGAGGCGCCCCCCGCTACGCCACTGGACGCCGATTGGCAGCGACGAGTTCGTGACCATGGACACGCATCACCCCTACGTTGGCGATCACACACCGGCAGTGAAGCTCAGCGCGAAGGATGTGCGGGGGTTCCAGCAAGCCGGGCTGGCGGTGCGGAAAGGCAAGTCCTACTCGGGACGCATCGTGCTCGCGGGGACGCCGGGCGCAACCGTGAAGGTCACTCTGGCGTGGGGAGATGCAGCAGGGGATCGGCAGACCGTCGTCATCGACAAAGTCGGCGCCGGCTACCAGAAGTTCCCGCTGCGATTCAAGGCCGAGGGCGATAGCGATAACGCCCGGCTCGAGATTTTGGCAACCGGCACCGGCGTTCTGCACGTGGGGGCGGTATCGTTGATGCCGGCCGACAACGTACGAGGCTTCCGCGCAGAGGTCATCGCAGCGCTCAAGCAACTTCATTCGGGCGTGTATCGCTTCCCCGGCGAAAACTTCGTTTCGGGGCACGAGTGGCGTGACGCGATCGGCGATCCGGACAAGCGTCCGCCCATCATGGACCCCGTGTGGCATGCGGTTCAGCCGAACGACGTCGGCACGGACGAGTTCATGACGCTGTGCCGGCTGCTGGGCGTTGAACCCTACATCACGGTCAACGCCGGCTTCGGCGACGCCTGGTCGGCGGCCCAGCTTGTCGAGTATGCCAACGGCGCGGTCACCACGCCGATGGGACGGCTGCGTGCCGCGAATGGTCATCCGCAACCGTACAAGGTGAAGTTCTGGGGCGTCGGCAATGAGCCCTGGGGCGACTGGCAACTGGGCTTCATCCCGGTCGCGCAGTTTGAACTGAAACACGACATGTTCGCCAAAGCCATGCGGAAGGTGGATCCGACCATCAAGCTGATCGCCGCCGGCGCGATGCCCGACGACATGGCCAGCGCAAAGCAGGCCAAGCGCCTCAACGGCCAGATCGTTCCGGATTATCTCTCAGCAGGTGACCGGAGCGGCAACCTGCTGGCCCACTGCCTCGACAATATCGATCTGCTCAGCGAGCACTTCTACGCCAGCGCCGGCCAGCGCTTCGACAACGAGAAAGGCGAGAAGGTTCCAACGGGCCCGCAGACTCTGGTCGAATGGGAGCGCGCGCCGGCTTCTCTCGTCCGGGTGAAATACGAACATTATCAGGAGTACCTGAAGCGCATCCCCGGTTTGCAGGCGAAGCCCGTGCCCATCAGCCTGGACGAATGGGCCTACATCGGAGCTCCGCCGAATTCTTACAAGGTTGTGCTGGCTTACGCCTGGGCGTTTCATGAAATGTTCCGGCATTCCGACCTGTATCAGCTAGGCGCATTCACGTTCGCGACGGCGATGATGAGCGCGAACCGGACGGATGCCGTTCTGAATCCCACCGGCCTAATGTTCAAGATGCATCGCGACCACTTCGGCTCGAACCCGGTGGAGGTGTCGGGAAACTCGCCACAGCCGAAGCCGATCTGGCCGGCCGGAGGCGACCAGCCGAAGGTGAATCCCGGCAGCGACACGTATCCGCTGGATGTGAGCGCGGCCTTCAGCGAGGATCAGAAGACGCTGACGTTCGCTGTGCTGAATCCATCGGACTCCGAGCAGCAACTGAAGCTCTCGATCAACGGTGTGAAGCTCGCCGGCCAGGGGCATCTGTGGCGCATGGCGCCGCCGTCGGTGGACGCAACGATTACGCTGGGGCAGAAGCCGGGCGTCGAGGTGCAAGAACTGGGACAGGTGACCATACCCGATGCGATGGCCTTCCCGCCATTCAGCGTCAGTATCTATTCGTTTGCGGTGGAGTAGAGGACATCGATGATAACCACGAAATTGTATTGCGCGATGATGCTGGGATCGGCGCTCGCTTGGGGCCCGAGTCTTGCGGCACAAGTACAGACCGAAGTGCCTCCCGTGGTGCCGGGTGCAAAACCCGTAACGGTGGAACACATCAAGGTCCATGGGAAGGCCCTCGAAGGCAATCTGGAAGGCGATGCGGTAGATCGTGACGTGTTCGTCGTCCTGCCGCCCAGCTACGCCACTGAGAAGGACCGACGTTACCCGGTAGTCTATGCATTGCACGGGTACTCGATCGGCGCCGAGCAGTGGACGCACGAGATCCATGTGCCGCAGACCATCGAAGGCGCTTTCGCCCAGGGCACGAAGGAGATGATCGTCGTGCTGCCCGATTCGAAAACCGCGCACAACGGCTCCATGTATTCCAGTTCGGTCACCACGGGAGATTTCGAGCGGTTCGTCTCCCACGATCTGGTTGCCTACATCGACGCGCACTACCGCACCATGCCGAAGCGCACGAGCCGGGGCCTGGTCGGTCATTCCATGGGCGGCTACGGCGCAACGCGCATCGGCATGAAGCACTCCGACGTGTTCGGCAGCCTGTATATCATGAGCCCGTGCTGCCTGTCGGCCCGTCCCGCGGGCCCCACGAACACGGACCTGGAAAAGGTGGTGGAGGCTGCAAAGACGCCTGCGGATATGGCGAACCTGCCGTTCTTTTCGCGCGCTCAGCTTGCCACGGCGGCGGCCTGGTCACCCGATCCGAAGAACCCGCCGTTCTATTTCGATCTGCCGACGAAGAACGGCGTGCCTCAACCGGATGTGCTCGCGAAATGGGCGGCGAATGCACCGCTGGCGTTTATCGACCAGTACATCGGCAACCTGCGGCAGTATCGCGCCATCGCCATCGATGTGGGCGATCAGGATGGCTTGAAGGTCGACACCGTCAAGCTGCATGAAGCGCTCGATAACTACGGGATCGCACATGCCTTTGAGATCTATCGCGGCACCCATACGAGCGCGGTCGCCGATCGCTTCCAGAACCACGTCCTGCCGTTCTGCAGCAGGAATCTGTGCTCGGGCGCGAATTGCGAATGAGGTTTTCGTGAGATCGCGAAGTCTCTGTGGCTGCCGAAAACAACCCTTCTGACCACCGACCCCGGGACGGCATACCGAACCTTCTTGCGGATCAATCGGTCCTGTCTGGTCGCGCAGCGCTTACCAATGTGTCCGCTCTGGTCGGACGACGCGTTCGGGTTTATGTGGACCGCAGGGAAACCGCAACGCCGGGTTCCCGCTCAGCATCTGGAGATTCCGCCTTGAAATCAGACCCTTTTCTCCCTAGGGCTGGTGGAAAGGCTATAGCCCGCCAGCGTTACCCGAGGCGGCGAATTCAGGCCTGTCGGAGAGCAACCTACTGAATACAGGGGGATTGCCCGGCCGCTGAGCTCTGGCAGGCTACATGCTCAGCCGTCTTCCGTGTTACTGCCTGGCCGGCTATATCTCGATAGAAGCGTAAGGCCGTGGGGCATCCGCGGCCTGCTCTGAGGAGCATTGGAGGGCGGCGGGGAGAGGCTTCCGTGGCCGCCTCCTGATAGTTTACGGAACCAGGGGAAGGGAGAGCCGTCATGTTGGATCTTCTCGAACAGGACTCAGCCACATGGCATCAAGTAAGGGAAGCGGCACTCGAAAAGAAGCTGCTTTCCTTCGAGCTGGTTTCGAATCGAATCAACACCACGTCCGCCAAATTCGTCATTTACAGGGCCAAGATTCCAGGCGGTTGGCTTGTCGCCCTGCGCCCGCATGACAACCTGACGTTCGTTCCGGACCCGCAACACAAGTGGGACGGCGGCTCCGCCGAATAGCCAGTCCAGCCGGGCTTTGCCCCTTTGCCGCCAGTCCAAGAGCAGGCCGTTATGACCTGATATCGGAAGCTCGCTTTGCAGGCTGGCCAGCCGCCGGATGCCGCAGCCGCGCGCGAAGGAGTGCGCCGGGGCAGCCCTGGCTGGTTCCTCGCGTTTCTCTTGTTCGCGATCACGAACAACAGGTACCCAACTCCGCCCCCCACAGCAAGAAGCTGCTTGCGCCCGCCGTCACTTGGTCATCTGCATTGGCCTTGTCGCTGTGCCTGAGAACCGCAACCCGCTGCGGTAGACGCCATTCAGTGTGTTGGGGCCGTCTGCCGTCAACTCCGCCAAGTACCCGACCACTCCTTTAGACGAGAAGATCAGATACACCCTGTTGCCGCTCACCCAGCCCAACACGTCCCAGCCATCCCCCATGCCGGCGAGCTCCCGAGCCCCTTCCTTTTGTTCCAGAGTCACCTTGCCCCAGCCCTTGGCCGTCCACGTGCCGCTCACGTTCACGTTGGCCTCGGCCCCAACCTGCCAGGCATCCAGCCAGAGCTTTCCTTCTTGATTGCCCTTCTCCCCGAACAGCGGGGCGGCCAGCCCAGCCGCCAGTACGCAAGAAACTACAAGCAATCTCTTCATATGTCGTCTCCTCGATTTGGGATACTGCTTGTCGATGTCACCTTCACCGGTGCAACGGTCTGTTTGATCGCCGCGAGCCTTCGATCGCGGCTCGCCCTGGTACGGCTCGTTGCCTGTTCCGGGTGGCGGCCAATGCTGGCCGGCAGGCGGCATTTCAGCCAGGGTTTCTATTTCGGCTTCCGGGCCGCCTTCGATTGTATACCCAACCGCCTCCGTTCGGACTTCGTCTGGTTGGCGCGCCGCAACGCGGTGCCGCCGCCGGACACCACCTGCGGGGTGCAGGCCTCACTCGCGTGGGTGACGGCGCATTCTGGCCCGCGAGAATCTCGAGTACCGCCGGGATCGCAGATCTCCGCGCCATTGTCTCGCAGAAACCTTTCTGTCTCCTCCGCATCCAGGCCATCCGGAATATTGCCGAGATCCACGAGGCCGACCGGACCAGTGGGCAGAAACCCGCATTGATCGAGGGTCTGAATGCAGGCGTCCTGATTCCAGGGCCAGACCCCAGCCGGCATTGCACGCCACTATTACAAGACACCGCCGCTCCCGGTCCGGCGCCCCGAGTTGATCCTCCAGCCGGTGAATTCGTCTGAGCACGGTCTTCATCGCCGTTGCTCACCGAAGGACGTCGCTGCTTCCAACGCCGCCACGCGCGCCTCGATGTCCTCGATCTCGATAGCCTTGGCCGTGTGCCCTAACACGATGTCCGCGGCGCGGAGCCGCGTGGACGCCGGCGCGCCTGCATCGACCATGACCTTTAGCACTGCGGAAAACCTATCCATGTCAGTACGCGCAACGGGTCCTGATGGGCGGCCTGCTCTTTGGTGTCCAGGGTGTTTCTCTAAGTGACCGGTAGGAATTCCTGGGTCAGAGTGACGGCCGTGGTGCGCGGACGCGGGAAACCGCTCCCCAAATGCGACCACAATGCGGCCCGGCTAGCGGCTCATTAGGAGAATGCGGCCGTTGGGGAAGGCGTCTGTAGCATCTTTTGTTTCAAATAGATGAGGAAAACCACACTGCGGGACAACGAGTGCGCTTGACAATCGGCGCCATAGATGTTAAAATCGGTTAATAATTCGCCCCTCGCCTTTTGGCCCTGGCACACACCAGGTTGCAGGCCGCCACGGCGGAGACAAGATGACACCGAGTGTTCGGGCATGCGTGGCCTACGTTGCGGGCCGGTTGATCTCAGGGCGCACTGCCTCCTCAATCTACGACTGCTCAGCATGTGGGCACGTATCCATAAGCGGAGATGTCGATGACCGCAAGGTGAGCGTGTACGACTATGAGCACGGTTGTGCTTTCAGTGGAAGCGGCAACCGTAGGGAGTTTTCGTTGTACCACTATGGAGACAGGCACCAAGTGTCGTTGAAGATTGACGGAGATCAGTTCACTGGGTACGACCACGGAAGTATGTGCAATTTCGAAGGCGGTGTCAGCGGCGGATCCATAACGCTGTACGACTACGGTTCTGGGGCTTACCACAGCTATGCAATTCAAACCGCAGAAGCCCCCGGTGGGCACAGCACCGTAGCGCTTCGCTCGGCCTGGAGGAGTGCGGCATGATGGGAAGTCACACGCAGAGGCGCGGCTACTGAAGGGCTCGCTTTGCGACGGGTTACTGCGCTCGGCATCAGGGCCTCAGGGCGCGCTCGTCGCCGGGCTCCTATCGTCCCTTGTTCGGGTGGCTTCTAAACCCTGCGGCGTCAGGGAGAATCCTCTCTGGCATAATTGACGTATTCCTGCCGGAAGCGCCAGGACCTGGGGTTGTGACTTGGCAGCCGGAGCTGAGGCTTTGCGACCGCGTGGTCGCCGCGGAGTTTGACCGTTAGAGACCGCAAACAGGTATTCAGGCGGGAGAGGGAACCTATGCCATTCGTTTCCATTACGCGTCTGCGCGTTCGGTCGTGGTCCTATGTGCCCGCTCGTTATTCAGACGTTGCGGATTGCTCGGCAAGCTGCGAGAGCCGACGGGAACCTCGCGGTCAAACTGCTGCGGGACCGCCGGAACACGTTCTGGACCGGCACGACTTGGTCGTCCGAGGATTCGGTGAAGGCATTCATGCATGCGAAACCCCACGGGCCGACCATGCGAAGCCTGCTTAACTGGTGTGACGAAGCTGCTCTGGTTCACTGGACGCAAGCTGGCGAGGAACTTCCTTCCTGGGGGGAGGCGCACAAGCGCATTCAGCAGGAAGGGCGGCGATCGAAGGTGAACCATCCGTCAGCGGCCCACACAGCGTACGCGATCCCCGCACCGGCGGTAAGCCAAACGCGCGAGCTGCGTTTCAAGTGACGTTAATCGGCTCACTCCTGCCTGACTTCCGTTCGGTCCCCCGTGGTCGCCACCAGGGGTTTCTCGTGTTCTTCGGCGCTGTCTGATGGCGGCTGCAGCCGACGGCGGCGTTGCGCCGGAATAGTATCGTCACAACTGCTTTTCCTCACATGCAACTTCCGGTTGGGGCGTGTGGCTTCCGCGTGCTGATTGCTCACATTCCCGCCACATCCACGCGGCTGGCCGAGAGCCTACGCGGATCGCGAGCGGGTTGGGCGTGGCACGTCACCGTGACGTGAGCCAACATTGTCTGGAACAGGGGCCCGTTCCGCAACGCGCCAGGTTGCCAGACCCCACCCGGCGATTTTCATTTCAGCCCCCGGCCTGTGACCAGGTAGACCGCGAAGGTTCCGAGCCAGTGACCGCCCTCGTAGTGCTCGCTTTTGATGCTATCGAGGCCGGCTTTGCGGAGACGGCCCGCCAAGTCCGCCATCGCCGCCCCGCGACCGTCGGTGGCCGCCACCACAGAGAGAATCCCCTCGATCATCCAGGCGCGGCTCAAGTTCAGGCCCGCGAGGTGGTACAGCTTGGGATCGGTGAGGTCGGGAACGGTGGTTGGCTCTAAGTTGAGGCGCTCGATAAAGACCCGGAACCACATCCCGAACTGCCCGGCCGGCATGACACGCCGCATCAGGTCCGCTTCGGCCAGGCAGGGAGAGAGGAAATCCTCACCCGAAGGCTCGTAATTCACCGGGCAGCCACGGTCCTTCAGGTAGTAGTGGCGCGCACGCTCATCGACCAGCTTGCCGAACTCGGCGTTGCCGGCGGTGCGCGCATAGTCGAGCATGAGGCCCATGCTGAACGCCGTGTTGTTGTGCTCGCCGGTGCGGATGGGGTGGTCGAGTTTGGGCAGCCACGCGGATAGGCGCGCGACGACTGCTTGCTCCAGCGGCGCGAGCGTCGCGGACCAGTGCTTGGCTTGGGGATCTTCCCACTCTTTCAGCTCCGCCGCCAGTTGCAGCAGCCATGCGAGGCCGTAGGGCCGCTCGAACGCGGCGCGGCCTTCCGCGTTCAGGTACTTCACTTCCTGCGCGATGTTGGCGGGCGTGAAGCTCCGTGCCAAGGCCTCGCGGGCTTCCGCGGAGAACGGCGCCTGCGGGAAGAAGCGGACCAGTCGCACCAGGAGCCAATGCCCGTGCACGGAGGAGTGCCAGTCGTAGCAGCCGTAGAAAGCCGGCGTGAGCTCACGGGGCGGCCTCGCGTCCGAGTCGGAGTTCATGGAATGGGCGATCTTGTTGGGATACTCCTTGTGCACGCAATCGAGGGCCAGACGCGCGAATCGCGCTGCCTGCGCCTGGTCGAAATCGGAAGCGGCCATGAGTCCTCCTCAAAGAAGGATGCCTGTTAATGCTGTGCGGACCATTGGGGGTATATTAATACACCGCTTGCCGGAAACGGGTAATAGCGGAAGCCACCTGGACCTTACCTCGGGTGGGCAAGGGCATCAACCGAAAACTCCGAAACGGCTGAGGTCCTGGAGGGCGCGGAGTCCTGCCTCGGTCAGTACCGGTTCGATCGGCCGGAGGCCCGCGGTAGCGTTCGGCTCTCAGTCGGTTTGCCGGAGCGCCAGCGCGTGCTGGTCGCCTTCGTGGATCGCGTCGAAGGCCTGCTTGAGCTGCGGGTATGCGGCCACGGGGAAAACGAGCCGGCCGCCGTGCGCGAACACCAGTTTGCGTTGTTGTACCAACTTGCCTGCGCCGGCCATGACGGTGACTTCATAGGACCCGATTTCACCCAGGTCGACCGGGCCGGGGGCCTCGGGACTCTCCAAGCTGTAACCGGGCGGAACCTTCACGATGACTTGATCCTCTTCCGTCCAGGCGTAGTCGAAGAACACCGGATAGCGGCGAGAGTTGGCCGCGAAGCGCGCCGGTTGGCCGCGGTCGAAGTAGTCCATCTGCAAAAACATGCGCTTGCCGGTCTTCTGCGCGTACCCAGGGATCGTTACCAAGTAGGAGCACTCGAGCGGCCGTTCGGCGCCGTCGGCATTCTCGACCCTGACTTCGGACAGCTGAGCAGCGTCGTACTGCTTCCGTACCGCCTCGCGGACGCTCTCCTCCCTCTTGGCCGCGGACTCCGTCTTCCACTCCTTGCGGCGCTGGGCCGCGTCATGTCCGCTATAGGTCAGGCGCACTGTTCCCTGGAGAGTGCCGTCCTCCTTGAGTTCGAAAGACGCCGTCCGCGATGTCACGGACTTCTCCGGGCCGGAGAACGGGGTCGGCACGAACAAGGGCGTATCGGGATCGCCGATCAGCGCCAGGACGCCCTCAGCCTGCCAAGGCAGCGTGTCCGGGGGCAACTCGCGATCCGCCGCGTTCCAGAAGCTCCAGACCCCGCCCAGCTTAACCGCGGTGGCGGCGCGTGGCAACAGGTCCGCGTCTACCAGCGCCGGTCTGAAAGGAATGTCGCCCCGGTCGGCCACCATCGCCAGCCGCGCGTCAAATCTGGCGGCGGCGGCGAGCGCGGCGAACAAAACGTTCACCTCGGAATCCGTGCCAAGCCCGCGCTTGAGGACGTCGCCGGGGAACCAGCTCTGTCTCGCTTTCCGGCGCTGCTGCTCGGTCACGTCGCCGGCGGCCAAGCTCTTGATCTTAGCGCGGCAATAGAGCGCGATGCGGGCCAGTTGGTCCTGGGGATCCGTCGCGCCGCCGACGGCCTCGGCTGCGGCTCGCCGGATGTCGGCATCCGGCTTGAGAACGCGCTTCCCCAGTCCGAAGGTGTCTTTGCCTATGCCCTTCCAGTACTGCTCCGGCGTCTTTTCGTAGAAGATGTAGTGGAGCAGGAGCCAGGGCTTGGCTTGAGCTTCCGGCGGCATCATCGGCTCGTCCGCGGCGGCAGGCACGTCCTCCATGGACACGGTGTAGAAGCCGCCCTTGCCCTTCTTCAGCGATGGAAGCTCGGTCTGAAAGGGCACGGCGTTCAGCGTTACCGGAGACGGCCCGATGGTCGAAAGTCCGCGTATGAAGTACGTGACCTGCTCTACCGGAATATCCCGTGAGAGCTGCAGACGCACGCAGGGCGCGTAACTCCAACCGAAGTCACTCCACAGGGTCGGCTCGAAGTCGTAGGCGTTCTCGGTCCATTTGTACTCGATGATGTCTCCGGGCTCGAGGCCGGGCAGCGCAAAGGTCACTACCCTCGATTTGAGACCGCGGTAGACCACCGCATCGCGAATCGAGATGGCGGACTTGGCGAGGGGCAGGACCCTGCCGTCGAGCTTGATGGTCCGTCCGCTCACCGTCCCCTCGGCGCTGGCCGGAAGGCGCACCGATCCCTGACTCTGACAGCCGAAGTGGTTAAAGAGCTTGATACGGATGTAGTGCTGGTAGACGGTGCTGGAGAAAAGCCAGGCTTCGTTCCGCTCCACATGGACCCGCCAGAGGAGAACTTCTGCCGGAGCGTCCTTCTCTACTTTTGGGGCGTTCAGGTTTCGTTCGGCGTCCGTGACCGGCAGCCAGTCGGCTGCTGAGGCGGGCCCGCTGAGCACCGCGCCGGCCGCCAACCACCAGAGGACGCGGCGAAGAAGGCAGCTTCCAGTAGTCATGCCCCGTGCTGTCTCGATTGAGAGCGTTAACCCGGAATTTCCCAATTTCTGCTCCCTGGCCGGAATCGATTGTACGGCCACCGAAGCAGCTTTACAAGAACGTGGGCCGGGATTTCCATTTTGCTTCTCGGTTTCCTGGAGTCCTATGACACGCCGCCAGCTCTTGATCATCCAGACTGGATAGTCCAGACTGGACTCGGCCTCGTCTGCCCAGGGTCCCGCCAGGGACGGGCTTCTCTGCCGCTGGCTTCTTCCGGGCTAGCGTGACGTGATCTGATCCGAATCGGCTCGGCACGCCGGGAACTTCCCACAACGGGACTTCGGGACAACCACGCGTCAATTCAATCCGAGGGTAGGGCGTGACACGTCAACTCGACCTCCGGCCCAGGTTCCAGTTGGCGCGTGATCTTGCCTACAGCTCGAAGCAACACCGGAGATCGGCCACGCGGACAGATGGCTTTGCCGGTTTGGTGCCTGCGATTTGGCGCTCGGTGTCGGCGCAAGTTGGCCGGTCCCTTCGGGCGGGTCCAGCCTGACCAATTACCGACCAATACCTCCGCAGTGCCCGGTTTTTGAATGCGGCTTCCGCTTTGGACGATTCTGGCGGCCGGTTAGGCACTCCTACGAACCTCGATGTCGTGCGCGAAACCAGAGAGGAACGTCAAAAGCAACGAGAGGACGATAGCTGGCGCAAGCTGGAACATGAGTATCCTGCGGAGGAGTTCGGGCTGACTGGGGACGCCAGGAATATAGCCGATCACCGCGATTTCCAACGCTGACAGGAACAGGATGGTCGCCGCTGCCAGGGTCCATCGCCAGATTCCGCCCAGGACGCGGCATAGAGGGCTTGGGATCAACCAACGCCAGAGTCTGAGCGATGCCCGAATGCGCGTGGCAACCAACCAATTCAAAGTGAAAAGCAGAACCTGCGCCATGCCGCCGCCGGTCAGAAACGAAGTAACGCCAAGAAGAAGAAAAACGGTTGGACCGTACGACTTCTGGAGGAAGCGGAGTGACCAGAGGATCATTAGAAGGCCGATGAAGGTGGCGATCAGGCCTGTCAGGAGGAAGTTAGGGACGAGGGTGAAGGCGGGCTCGCTGCCTTGGGTCCACACCGTCCAGCTGTAACCGGAGCCGAGGGCTTTCACCACAAGGCCCGGGGTGGGGCGATTACCCTGCAGGGTCTCCAGGATGCCATGGTTGATGGAGCTTATGCCAAGGAGGACGCCCAGCATGGAGGCGATCACGCGGGTGGCGGAGTTGGAAACATACTCCGGTGCGGAGGTTGACAGATCCGCTGCCACACCGCGGGGGACCTTTTCGCCGATAGGATTGCCCATGGACCTTACCATGGTAGGTCCTTCTGAAGTCTGGCGCCATGCTCCCTCCGCGACTGCGCAGGGACTGTTCACTGGATGCGCCGCCACAGCGGTTCCGGCCGGATCGTCCACTCGGAAACAACTCACATGAGCGTACAGTCGCCATCTCGTGCAAGTAGTTCCGGAGAAACCGGCGTTGACGCAGCGTTATCCGCCAATATCGGAAGGCAACTCGGCGGCCATGCTCGTCGTCCGATGCTGCAACCACATGCGCAGCTCCCGCCGAGTACCCACCAGCAATTCCCCAGAACGCCGTTGGGGTCCCGAAATCCCCACGTCTCATGGGAAGAGCTGTTCGCGACTGCGGCCTATGCAGTTGTGTTGTGAACCTTAATCAAGACACCATCTTGGTTCGTCTTTATGCGAACACACTGGAAGCTCGCGGCTAACTTCCGTCGGTTGTCGGAGTTTACCCTGGATTCGTCGCTCCTGCCTTCCGAGGGCTTGTCTGGCAATCTGGCGTATTGCGCATGCGCACGCCTGGCCGCTGTGCTGCTGGTTACGGCTAAAGAAAGGCTAACCGCTCCTGACGGTCGCGGCTCTGTTTGTGGGCATCTCAGCCGCGAGCCGATCACTGCCTCGCAACCGGCTTCGACCACGCCGGATGCCGCGCTTGCGCGCCGCCCAGCGGCTACTTCAGGCTCAAGAAGGCCACGCCGTAGCCGTTGAGCGCTACCGTTATCTGCGGTCCGGGCGTGACTGCGGAAGCGACCGGTCCCGTGTTCAAGTTCGTATTCCGGTCGATGATCAGCAGACTGGCGGACGAGAAACTGCCGAGTGCCGAGGTGTCGACCAGAACGGTGCGCGGCGCGCCGGCTCCGTTCGAATCGGCTGGGCCGGCGACCGCGAGGTTGGCGATCATTACGGTGACGCTCCCGTCCGGATTCGCCACCGGCAGGACTTCGATGTCAGCGGTGTCTGTCGCCGTATAGGCCAGCATGTCAGCGCCGGGGGGCGACGGAAACATGCGAACGAGCCAGTAATCGACCCAGTAGCTGAGGTACACGGTCGTGGCAACATTCTGGTCCACTTCACCGAACTCAGAATTCCCGTTGAACGTGAACTGGTAAAGCGCCTTGTTTCCGGCTTTGCCGAACTGCGAGAAGACATACGGCCGCCAGGACGCAAAAAAGGGGCTGGAGCCACGGGGATCGTTGCTTGTGCCGGACGCTTCACAGTCAACATTATTCTCCGTGAGCCAAACGGGGACGGACGTAAGCGTCGGGTTCGTGGCCATCTGTGCATAGATATACTGCAGGTCAGCGACAAAGCCGGGAATCGTGGCAAACAACTGGGCGTCGGTGCGGCTGGGATCGCAGGTCGAATAAAAGTGCGTTGTCAGTGCGTCAACGCGGGCGGTCACTCCACTTACAAACGGCGGTACCCAGGTTTGCGGCGCCCCTGTGAAGTCCCCATTCATGCCCAGTTCTATGGCGGCGAACTTCAGGGAGGGATCGGCGGCCTGCATGGCGGGCACCAGCGTGTTGTACATCTGCACGTATTGCTGTGGCGTGAGATTGTTGTTTGCGTTGGGCTCATTGTAGATGCCCTACCAGGTGATCTTGGTATTCGGATAGGATGGCGAGACGTGCGACACCCCATCGGAGGAAGTAAAGCCTCCGGTGTTGTAGTAGCGCACCAGGTTTTGCGCATATCCGGCGAACTGCTGAAATGTGGGATCCAGGAAATCGGCCGTGTTGTCGCCGTTGACATACATGAACGCGGGAGCTGGGAAGAGCCGCAGTTCCGGGCTCCGATCGCCCACGGTGAGCACCGGCTGGGTGACAGCGTCAATCGTTGTGAAGTCCCAAGTGCTGCCGGTCATTTGTGGTACCCCACGCAGCGCTGTTGGCAGCAGGATATGCTGCGGCAGCAGAGTGCCCATAATTTGCGTGGCTGTCGGATTCTGAGCAAAAAAGTTCAGGTTCCAGTCAGCCGGAAATATCGTATCGGACATGGCCTCGTTGAACTTGCCGGTCGTGGCTTTGCCGATTTGAACGACAGCGCCCACGGTTAACGTAAGCGGAGTTGAGGCGCTGGTCTTGCCATCGGTCGCGGTTACGGTCAGGGGGTAGGCGCCCGCGCCGGCGGTAGTCGCTGTGAACGAGAGAGATCCGGCGCTTGAGGCGCCGGGCGATTGTATCGCAACCGCCGCGCCCGCCGGCACGGCCACGCTGAGCGAGATGGCGCCGACGGTCCCTTGGCGCGCCACGCCGACGTTCACCGTGACCGCCGGCTGCGCTGGATAGATTAGCGTGGTTGCGGGACTCACCGACAATGTTATGGATGGCGGCGCTGCGGGACTTCCGCGGCCGCCGCAGCCCGCGAGCAGAGCGGCGAAGCAGGCGCAGAAAACAATACTGCAGCGACGTAGACCGAAGCCGCCGCCCCAGGGGGTCTTCATGGACTCCCTCCGTTTAGAGAGTGTACCTTCATGGGATGTATAGAATCATAGCCTTTTCTTGGCGCGGCAAGTAGACTTCTAGTGTTAAGGAGCACATACCGATGACCGACGCGGTCGCGCACCAGATTGAATGGTCGGGACGCTGGCTCTTTCCCCTCTTCCACACGAGCATGCAGGCAAGAAACGGGCGGTACGGACGGGATTCAGACCAGCAACGACAAGATTGGCGCCGTCTGCGGTCGTTTCTCAAGGGCCTGAACCTCGATTCGAGGATCTGGTTGCAGGACCGCTGAGGCGGGCCCGAAGTACTTAAGAACTTCGCTTCTACCAAAAACCGCATTGCTCGCCTGCTGACGCCGCGCTTACCGATATCGATCACTCGGCTGCGGGAAGCCGTGGACGGACCCAAGTCCCGCACAAACGGTGCCCGTTGCAGATGAGCGTTATCACCCGATATCGGCAGCCAACTACGCGGGCTGGCCTGCCGCCCGAGCCTGCAACCGCCTGCGAAGCTCCCGCACAGTGATCCCGAGGTAGCGAGCGAAGGTCTCCGCAAGGCTTTCGTTCTCACCCCGCACGAACCCGACCCGGGTGAGCTCGGCCGCAATCTGTTCGGCGCCCGACGGGCCCGAGAAGGCTGGCGCAGGAGGTGGAAGTCTCTGCTCCAGCTCTCGAATCCTCCTGATGATAGGCTTCATGGGTGCAGGCCTTTGCGATACTGCCCAGGCCGCCCTCCGGCGCGCGGAATGGTGAAGCGGACGCCGCCAACACGGCTTCCGTCCGTGGAGACGAAGTGGACGTTGATGACCAGGGGTTCGCCCTCCGGCACGAGGCGAGTTTCCAGCCGCTCCAAGCGCCGAGCTAGGTTTCTGGTGATCATCTGAGTTGTCTCCCGCCTCCATCAGCCTCCCACGGGGGCTAGATCCTTCTCCGGCCGCTCCTCCCGCGCCGTGCTGGCTACGACCAGCGCATCGATCGCTTCCAGCGGGATGCGGCCGGTCGGCTCTCCAGCGAGGAGCCGCTCTATCCGATGCGTCCAGTAATCGAGCCATGTCCTGGAATCGGGCGCCAGGCCACTTACGTCCGTCAACCGGGTTTCGAGCTTTCGGACTCGCCTCAGAAGATTCGACATGCCAGCTTCCCTGCGAGTCATTGCCGCGCGTGTTCGCTCGCCGTTGCTGCTTCCAGCGCCGTGACGCGCGCCTCGATGTCCTCGATCTCGATTGCCTTGGCCGAGTGATTGAAGATGGCCTCCGCCGCCCGCACCCGGACGGACGCCGGCGTGTTCGGATCGATCATCGTCTTCAGCAGAGTGGTGGCTGCCGCCGAAGTTCCCTGCTGGAGCCGAGCCACAGCCTGCCCGAACGCTGCGCGGCGAGCCTCCCGGTAGGCTGTCTGGAACTCGGGTAGCGTCAGCCAGCGAAGGAGTGTTCTCGTACCGAGGCCAGCAGCACGGGCAGCTTCCTCAATGTTCCGCTGAGACAACAGCGCGGCAATCGCGTCTTCCTTCTTCCGCCCGAACTTCTCTCCATGCCCTGCCATCAGGTGCCACCTGATGCCATTGGTCGCCTCCACATCGCCATTCCATCGCCTTTCGCTATTTCTCCAGAATCCGCTTGCATCTGACGCCGACCGGAGTGATCCATGTCATGACCGCGCAGAGCGTGGCACCAAGGAGAACGATTATGACGACGTTCACGATTGACAGCGACAACAACATCACGGCGTTCGCCTCCGCAGAAGAGGCCGCCGCCGCAACCACCACCCCCTTCGATTCCTTCGCCAGCCAGAAGGAACTGGCGGAACTGCTCGCCGGCTGGCCGGCCGAGCGCCTCGTGTCCATCTGGAACAGCCTGCCGGGCGTCGAGCCGGTTGAGCGCTTCAAGAGCGCCAAGGCCGCCGCCAGCCGCATCTGGGAGCGTATCCAGGGGCTGGGCGAAGCCGCGAAGCCCGGAGCGGCACCCGCGAAGCCGAAGGCCAGCAAGAAGGCCAAGGGCCGCGCACAGGCGGCCAAGGGCGCGCCCGCCAAGGGGAGGGCGAGCAAGAGGACCACCCCCGCGAAGGGCGCGCCCAAGGCTAAAATGGCCGCCAAAGCTAAGGAAAGCGCCGGGCCGCGCGAGGGCAGCAAGACCGCCCAGGTGGTCGCCATGCTCCAGCGCAAGAACGGCGCTACCCTGGCCGAGATCATGGAGAAGATGGGCTGGCAGAAGCACACCGTCCGCGGGTTCATGGCCGGCACGATGAAGAAGGCCGGCTACACCGTCGAGTCCTTCAAACCCGAGGGCGGCGAGCGTACCTACCGGATCAGCCAGTAGCATCGCGCGCCTGCTTCCTGGCCCGCCCGGCTTCGGCCGCGGCGGGCTTTTCTTTGGCACCGCGCGATTATGCCCTTGCTTCCGAAACCGATCAGAGCGATGAATGGTGTCGATGGAACCCACAACGAAGACGACCAAGAAGCAGCCCCGCCGGACCCGCACGGAGCAAGAAGTCCTGGCCGAGATCAAGAAGCTGGCCTCGGAGCTGGCGGACCACAACGCCCAGCACCGCATCCGGATGGCGGTCCAGGACATAACGGACTGGCGCAACGGCAAGGACTTCTGAGGAGCGCAACGATGACCACCACCAAGACCACCACCAGGAAGCCCAAGACGTACAGGAGCGCGACACTCAACCGCGCGGTCACAATCCCCGACAACGAACCAGCCGAGCCACGTGGGCGCCTCCACCCAGCCTTCGGAACGCTGGGCCGGGACGTGGACCTTGCCGTCGGTGTCCTGATCGCGGAGGACGCTACCGGAGCCTACGAGGTCGTAGAGCCGGTCTCGACGATCAACGAGGCCATCGAGCTCGCCCGCCACGATTTCGCGCGCCGCCTTAAGGACCTCGAACGCGGCGGCGAACCGATGTGCCCGGAGATCTACAAGGTCTGGTCCCGCGACTACGACGGCCGCTACGCCCTCCTGTTCGAGATCTTCTCCGACAACTTCTAACGCCCGCCCGCCCCAAGCCGCCGCCGGGTTTAACGCTCCGGCGGCGGTTCTGCGTCTGCCTCCCGGATTCTCAACTCGGCCGACCAATCGACCAAGGCTCGGCACAGGCCCTGAAGGTCGGGATGGCCGGCGCGCAGCAGGGCTTTGATGACGGCGATCTCCTAGCGGCAGCGATCCATTCATGCCGCCCCCTTCCCGCGCTCCTCGGCGATCTCCTCGAACGTCCGCCCGTCGCCGTCGAGCGTCGCCTGCTGGTTGCTTAGAGATTGCCACCTGGTGACCGCTACATCGGTGTACTTCGGATCGATCTCGAGGCCCAGGCAGACGCGCTCTGTCAGCTCCGCCGCGGCGAGAGTTGTTCCTGATCCAAGAAACGCCTCGTAAACTAGCTCCCCACGCTTGGTGTGGTTCAGAATCGGGCGCCGCATCAATTCGATCGGCTTTTGAGTTGGGTGATCGTACTTCTCCTCGTCGGAACCTCCCATGATGAACTTCGGGGACGGCGACGCCCAGATGGTGGAGTTCTCGCCGGCCTTGCCAAACCACGGCGCGTTCTTCTTGCGGACGTACCAGCATGGCTCATGCTGAAACCAATAATGCGTGCGCGTGAGCACCGTCCGCTGCTTGTCCCAGATGATCTGCTGGTGGTGCAGGAAGCCGATCCGCAGCAGTCCATCGAGCACTTCCCGCGTGAACACGGAAGCGTGCCAGACGTAAGCGATCTGGAGGCTCGGCACGAGCGCGAAGGCTTCCGACCAGTCCGCCCGCGTGTCTCCCGAAATCGTCGTTTCGGTATGACCTGCGGTCCTGTGCTTCATATAGCTTTCCTCGGCAGGCCCGCAGCCGTTCAGTCCGGCGCGGTCGCGCCATTCGCTGTCCAGCTCGATTCCGTAGGGCGGGTCGGTAATCATCAGGAAGGGCTTGCGATCCCCCAGCAGCCGCGCCACAGCCTCCGGGCTGGTGGCATCCCCGCAGAGGACCCGGTGCTGGTTGCGCCGGTTGCCGCAGAGCCACAGGTCGCCAGGTCGGGACACTGGATTGTCGGGCAGTGGCGGCGCGACGTCGGCTTGCTCGTCGTGGTCCGGGAGGGTCAGGAGGTCTTCCAGTTCTCTGGGATCGAAGCCCGTGAGGGAGAGATCGAAGTCGGCCGCGGCGAGTTCCTGCAACTCCAGAGAGAGAAGCTCATCGTCCCACTCCGCCCACGCCACCGATCGATTGACCATGAGCCGGAAGGCCTTCACCTGCGCCGGCGACCACTCATCGCACAGGATCACGGGGATTGCGGTCGTGTCGCCGCCGGGCCACGATCCCAGCCTGCGCGCGGCCTTCAGGCGCAGGTGACCGTCCACGACCTCGCCATCGCTGCGGACGAGCACCGGGATCTTGAAGCCGAACTCGCGGATGGAGGAACACATGCGGTCCACGGCGGCGTCGTTCTTGCGGGGATTGCGCGCGTAGAAGACGAGCCGGTCAATGGGCCAAATCTGAACTTCCCGGGTTTGGGCCGTTGCTGCCTGCGAGAGCATTTCTCACCTCGTCTGGTTGAGGAATCCTCCGCAGGGTGCGCCTGAGGCGCTGGCCCGGCGAACTGAAATCTCTGAGAACAATTCTACCTGGATTTTCCGCCGTTGACGAGCTTTTTCACCTGCTTACCTACCGGGCGAGCTGGCGGTGCTGGCGCTGGCATCCGCCGCAACCGGTCCCCCAGAGGGCGGTGGGACTGGCGGATGGGGCCATCCGCCGTGTCCACCGCTGAGGGATGGCAGACTGTCACGGAGCCGGTATCGTGACGTCACCCACGTCGAGTGTGGGCCCGGTGCGTTTGGAGACCCGAATCTCCAGGGTTTGTTGGCCTCGCTGGACCAGGACAGGACGGTTTGCTGCCGTCGCCGCCAACTGAACTGCGATCACGTATGTGCCATCATCGAGATCCTTGCAATCGAATGAGAAGGCCCACGTTGACCCCGCTTCAGGCATCGATGTCTTGGGCAGGCTCGAGCTCATGGTCACGCCCCTGCTAGTGTGGGTGACAGTGACATCGAGCCTCCCCTTTGGGCTCACATGGAGCACCAGTTGGAGGTACGCATCGCTCGGAATCCATCCTTTCGCTTCTGCGAAATTAGTGACAACTCCCTTGATGGTAACGGGGCGCGACTTCATCTCGCCTCCGAGAAGCTCCCCAAATGACATCAGAAGGCCCATGAAAGTCAGCAGCACAAATCGCCTGCGCATCTTGTCTCCTTCGACCAGCCTTCCGCACGGTGCGCTCACTTCTGCCTGACGCTGCTTCAGGCCCGACCGCCTTCGTCAATTGCGGCGCCCCACCCCGCTTTGGAGGGCCTCGACCAGATTATCCAATACCAGATTCACTACTTCTGCTTCCAATTGGCATAACGTGCACCGGTCACCTGGTGCATCACGAGTTCCTTTGTGTGCCTCGACAGGACCGCTCCATCATCGTTCATGATGTCTTCCAGGAAGTAATAGCCCTTACCGGCTTCCAGGCTGATGTGAAGGCTACTGGCTGTGTTTTTGATCTCCGAAGCCAGCAGATACTCGCCGGGATCTAGATAGGCGAACGCATAACTGCCCCAATTATTCACCGCGACGACGTGCTCGTTCGCGTGAAGCTTGACCAGAGGGCCTCGGTGAATCGGATCGTCGATGAACGGACACACGACAAGGATGAGCGCTTTGCCCGCCTTCAGCTCCGGCAGTGGATGCACTTTGGAGTCAGCGTTGTAGTCGTAACTGGCCTTCGCGCCCACGAGCGTGTCTGCCTTGATGACGACGAGTTGCTCAGCAAACTTCGGAACCGAGACTTTGTCGCCCAGTAGCGCCTTCATCCTGTCGATGACAGCGGCTGACATCTCTCTCGGAATCTGCAACATGTATGGATGGACGCCGTCGGCCGCGCGGTATTCGAGGTAACACCAGTAATCGCTGACCGCCTTGTGTTCGATGCTCGAGCCTATCGGGCCCAAACCCACGCTGCCAAACAGATCGCCCCACCCGCCGCCGCGCATACGTGTGGTTTGTTCAAAGATGACCTTTTCGACGGCGTCGAATCCGATATCCAGCGGGTTTGGCTTGGTCCTCACTGTGATGGTTCGAGCTGAGTCGTCCAGAACAAGGTCTCCGCCGCTTTCAGCCAGCCACCAGAGTCTCGTGCTGTCAGGGCTAACGAGCAGTTGATGCTTCACCTTGAACGTCACCTGCTCGCTCCAGGCAAGGCTCGAAATGGCAAGCGTCACAACACAAGCCAGACAAATCGGCCGAGACTTCATCATGTGTTCCTCCGTCCGCGCGGGAATGAAACCCTACTACACAACTAAACCAGGATTTCCATTTTGCCGTCCTGGCCTGGTGTCGATTATACATCCAACCGCTTCCGTGGAGCTGTTTCTCCCGTGTTCCCTATCCCGAATGAAGCGGACCGCTGTAAACACGTCTTTGTTCCAATCCAAGCCAACAATGCCCATGAAGCCCTCGTAGCCGCCACGACTTTGCCGGGGCCGCACTCTGGCAGTTGCTGTCCACGGGGGTCCTCGGGAGATGCAGGCCGACCCTCTCGGACCTGTAGGACAGGCATTCAGGAGAAGAAGATGAGCCTCAGCGGCTCCGAGACACACCCGTGTGATATGCTCATGTCGACCGCGAGGCCAACGAAGGAAACTGTGCTTAACCAGCGCCGGCAAGATCGAGGGCGGCGACTGCTCGTAGGTTAGCTGGAGGAGATACGTTATGGATTCTCAGGTCGTTTTCGGTATCTACTGTGGCCTTATTGGCGGGTTGGTGGTCTTGATCATTGCGCTGCTCGTGCCCCGCCGCACATGCCCGGACTGCGGTGAGCTGTTCCGTCGCTTCCGCAAGCCGGCCAACCGCCGGCAGGCGCTGTGGGGCGGCAGCACCTGCGCCAAGTGTGGCTGTGAAGTGGACCGGCGTGGTCGCAAAATCGACGCTAGCGGTAAGCCGCTTGGCGCCACCCGCCCCTCCGCCTAACCAGCGCCTGAAGCCGTCCGTCCGGCGCGCCAGCCACCTGCTCCCCCAGGGCATTCGAACTTCGCGTCCCGCCAGTTACTCCCCACGCCCACGTCCGCAATCAGCGTTTAGATACTCGGCCTACGCCAGCCGTGAAGGGATCACCAGGCGTCTGGGAAGGCCTCCCCGAACTTCGATCTTCTCGATTCTCCCGTCTTGGAGTCGATCGAGTTGGCACATCAATCGCTGGATCTCGAATGAGAGTTGGAAATCGGGCAATTCGCCTTCCGGCCTTGGACCCTCTTCAATGTCGAGTCTCACCTCCGACAGGACCGTCGGGGCGGGGTCCCAGACCGGATCCGAATTCCGCACGTGGAGGCCTTGGATCTGGCCGAAATTGACATGCTGACAAACCCGCACCAAGGTCTGGCGCGACGCCGAAAGTTGCGAGAATCGCAGTGCCTTGGGTGTCATCTGATTCCCTGCCCCGATTGCTTCACTCATATTTCGCTCGACCGGATCGGCGATCCACAGTGCGGACAGCACGCCGCGCAGAAGCGCCCCGCGGCCCGGATGGGAGTGTGCAAGACGGCCGGCGTGCAGCCGCACGTATTGCAGGCGTGCTTGTTCCCGCTCGTGCGCATGCAGTTTCGCGGGCCGGGTCTCTCCAGACAGACCTTCGGCTTGGCTTTCGTTCCGTGCATCGCTGGTGCTCCTAAGGTGAGGCCGACGCCTGGCTGCGGGAAACCAAAGCGCCAGAATCCTTCTCTCTCTTCCTATATGGCCTCGAAAGTAGACAGATCGTTAGATATCTGAAAGGACAAGCTGTTTGCGTTTTCGTTCAGCGCGAGCGGCCCGCGTTCTTTCCCATTGAAGCCCGAGCGCCTTGAAGTCCTTGAATACGGTCTGGTGGTTGCCCTGGAAGCCGGCTTCGATAAGCCGCTCCCCCATCGCGCGCACGGTCGGAACGTGGCCCAGATCGGCGACGATCTGAGTTATCTTGGCGCGTCGCTCGATGATCGTCATAGCCCGCACCTCACATGGCCGCAGCGGTGGAGGCGGTAGTTCTTTGGACCGGTACTTCATCGCCTCCGGCAGTCGCTCTAATAGCGCCGACTCCTCCGGAAGGATGTCCAGCCTGTCGGCGATGTTTTGATCGGAGATACGGCGCCATAGCGGGGAGAAAGCCGTCTTCACCGCGCCGCGGCATTCAGAAGGGGCGAGTGGGGGATGGCATTCCGATCCTAAGAGACTCACCTGATGGGCCACCTCCGTGCGCGATAGGCCGTTGCGCTTCAGCAGCCAACCATACAACGTCGCCGCGTTGTTTCTGGTACCCAGGTAGAACCTGCCCCGCATAGAGCGCAGCACATTGAACTCCCGCAGTCGCCGAGCATTCAGCGCCGCCCATCCCCGTTTCCCGGCCCGCGCAAGGTCTGAACGGGTGCCAGCCTCAACAGCTGCCTGCTCCTTGGGGTGACGCACGGCAATCGAGACGCCGAAAAGCCCGCACAGTTGACTCAGCGAGTAGCTATACGCTTGTGGCCCTTCGCCTTGAATCCACCACGTGACACGCTCTTCTGCTCCGCTGTGAAGCGAACCCGGAACCCGGATATGACGCGCGGCATCCCGCGCGGATGAATCGGCACCCACCGGGATAAGCCGCTCGATTATTGCCCTCTGAAGCGCGAAGTACTGTTCCAGCTTGTCGGGGAAGGCACCCGGCGCACGTGATGGATCGCGCTGGTCGTGGAGCAGGTACAGAAGCCACATTCTACGACCCGACTTGACGATCATTGAAGCCTTCGGCAGATAACCGGTTTCCTGCATCGTCACGATCCGGCCTAGCGCTTGGCCGAAGTCAACCCCGAGCCGGTAGTAGTCCAGGTCGGCATACGCCGCGCACAAGTACCGAAGCCGCTCCGTGCGGTGGAGCGGGTAGCCGTATGCGGCACCATCCTTGCCGTACCGCCTGAGTCGCCAGCCCGCGTTAATCGAGACGTAAGAGTCTTTGAGCAGTTGCTCCCGGAACTCCGGAAAGTACCGGGCGAGCTCGTCTCGCCGGATCGAGACCAGCGGCCGGAAGTCCTCGCCGGCCTCGCGCGCCACGGCGAACGCGATGTAGCCGTCGTCATGCCGATGCAGCGCGAAAATAGGCGCGATGGCTGGTTTTTCGGACCACGCATTGTCAGCAGAGAGCCCATCTTCAGGCACACTTCCAGAACTCGAGCCTCCGTAGAATCGAGTCGGTTGCATGGTTCAGTGCTCGCGCGTATTGGGTGGTTGACGGCCGGCTTGGGCCGATCGGGCCTGTGGCTTCGAAGGTTGCTTCGCGTGCTTGGAGGCGACCAGGACGGGTCCCGCGACTACTTTTGAGCGAATCGAGGGAAGGCGATCTTGGGCCGCAGTGTCGCGGTTACGTCGCGGCTTCTGTCCGTGTTATAGGTTCTATAGGTTCTGCGTGTTCGTAACGTCCGTAAGTTACAGAGGCTAAAATGGCGTGCCGGGTTCGAGTCCCGTCCGGCTCACCAACATTTCCCAAACTTGCGAGACAATCGGAAGCATGATCCGGATACCCGCATTCCTCCTGCTCTCTGCGGCCTTGGCTTTCGCCGCCGACCACCCCGCCCCCGTCGGCCAATTCGAAAGCCAGGCCGATATCGGCGCCAGCGTGCGCCTCGGCTCGGCGGAGTTCGACGCCGCGAAGGACGCCTACACCATCACCGGCGGCGGCTTCAACATGTGGGCCAATGCCGACGCCTTCCACTTCGTGTGGAAGAAGCTCTCGGGCGATTTCTCCATCGCCGCCGAGGTGCGCATCACCACCGGCGCGGACGGCGGCAACGAGCATCGCAAGGCCGGCCTGGTGGTGCGTCAGAGCCTCGAGCCCGAGTCGCCCTACATCGACGTCATCCTGCACGGCAGCGGGTTGACTGCCATGCAATTCCGGGCCACGCCCGGCGGCACGACCGACGAGGTGCACACGGATGTGACGGCCCCGGCGGTGCTTCGCCTGGAGCGGCACGGCGACGTGTTCGAGATGTGGCTCGCCGCCGCGCCCGGCGAGGCGCCGCGCAAGGTCGGGTCCACGGGCCTGGCGCTCCACGACCCGGTCTATGTGGGACTGGCGGTGTGCGCGCACGATGCCGGCCGGATGGAGACGGCGGTGTTCTCGAACGTGAAGGTCGAGCCCGCGGCTACGTCGAAGTAGGTATCGGGTCAGCTTCCCAGTTGCCGACAACCCGCTCGGAGGGTGCAGCATGATGGGGCGTTTCCTTCCGGGCGCGCCATAGATCAATCAGAATCGGGCATGCAGCCTCACCCTCATGATTCGTATCAAGCTTGCATCGCGTTGGACAGTCCGTTCTCCTGCTGCAGATCACTCCCCTCCCCGAAGCATGGCCTGCTTCTTGATATCCTCGGTGGCACGTGTGACGCTTTCCGCCTTGCCCACGTCGCGCCAGGTATCGCCGTCAGCGCGATAAGCCACAATCCTCTCTCCTTCGCCTGCCAGCCGCAGGTAGCACTGGATGATGGAGAACGTCCCTTCTTCGCTCATCATCCCCAGGAGGCGTGGCGAGATCACGTGAATTCCAGAGAACGCCAGCTCCTCGAACTGCGGTGACGGCCTCACCAGTTCCGTTCTCTGCTCGTTGACCAGACGCCGCCCGCAAAGCCGCATTTGCTCGTCGAACAACAGATATCGGGAAGTCTGGCGCTGCTGCACTGCCAGTGTAGCCAGCGCCTGGTTCTGCGTGTGGAAGTCGAACATTTGCCGCAGATCGATGGTGCTGATCACGTCAACATTGTGCAGGATGAACGGCGCCCCCGGATCTTCTTCGCGAAAGAACCACGCCGCCCTTTTCAAGCCGCCGCCGGTATCCAGCAAGTTGCCCTCTTCGGATATCTCGATCCGCATTCCGAAGTTGTTCTTTCCGCGCAGATATTCAGTTACCATTCCGGAAAAATGGTGCACATTGACTATGACTTCACGCACTCCAACTTCCCGCAGGCGTGCGATGGCGATCTCCAGCAGCGTGCGTCCGGCCACCTCAACCAGCGCCTTGGGCCGGTCATTGGTTAGAGGACGCAACCGCGTGCCCAGCCCGGCGGCCAGAATCATTGCTTTCATTTACGCAGCTTCTCCATTTCAACGTGCCGCACCAACACTTCCAGGCCCGGCCGCCCTTGGAACTGCCGGGCCAGCGCCTCTGCCAGGTATACCGAGCGGTGCTGGCCGCCGGTGCAGCCAAACCCCACCATCAAGCTATCGAAGCCGCGCTCCTGGTAGTTTTTCACGCTCGCTTCCACCATCGACGTGGCGCTGGCCAGAAACTCGCGCACGCTTGCCTGTGCGCCCAGATAATCGACTACCGCCGCGTCTTTGCCGGTGAGAGATTTGAAGCGCTCTTCGCGGCCTGGATTCGGCAGCGCGCGGGCGTCGAAAATGAATCCGCCGCCATGCCCGCTCTCGTCCTTCGGGAGGGCGCTCTGGTGAAAGGAGAAACTGAAAACCCTCAACGCCAGGTTGGCGCCCCGTGAGGCAGGCGCCGGAACAGAGTTCGCAATGTCTTGCTTCCCGGCCGCTTCCGCGGGCGCGATCAAGTGGTGCAACTTCTCTGACGCGATCATGTGCTCAAACGCGCCCAGCAGCGTGGGCAGTGCGATGGGCAGCTTTATGTGCTCGATCAGCCAACGCAGGTTTTTCAGCGCAAAGGGAACGCTCTGCAGGAAATGCGGCTTTCGCTCATAAAAGCCGCGGAACCCATACGCCCCCAGCGCCTGCATAATGCGTACATAAACAAAAGCGTAGTAATGGCGCATGAACTCTTCCTGCGTCAGTGTGACGAACCGCGCGAGAGATGCGAGGTAGTGCTCCAGCAGCTGCTGGCGTAGCGCGGGAGGCAGGTCGGCCTTGGCGTCATAGAGCAGGGAAGCAATATCGTAGTGCAACGCGCCTTTGCGCCCGCCCTGATAGTCCAAAAAGAATGGCTGGCCGTCGCGCAGCATCACGTTCCGCGACTGGAAGTCGCGATAGAGAAAATAGTCGCGGCGGGCGGTCAGCAGAAACCTGGTCAGGCGGCCAAAATCGGTTTCCAGCGCCTGCTCGTTGAAGGGAATTCCCGCCAGCTTGAGAAAGTAGTACTTAAAGTAGTTCAAGTCCCAGGCAATCGACTGGCCGTCAAAGCTGGAGCGTGGATAACAGACTTTGTAGTTCAGGTCCCGCGCAGCCTCGATCTGGAACCGCGGCAGGTCCGCCACCACCTTACAGTAGGCCTGCACCACCTCCGGTGCGACGTCTTCTCCTGCCCTGTTGTTCGAGAGAAACTGAAATAGCGTGGCGTCGCCCAGGTCTTCTTCCAGGTAAGCGCCCGCATCCAGTTCCGATCCGTAAATCTCCGGCACAGGCAGACCACGACTGCGGAAATGCCGCGAGAAGTCCAGGAAAGCGACGTTCTCCTCGCGCACGTCATGCAGGATACCCACCGCGCTCAGATCCTGGTGGGCGAGCCGAAGGATATTGCGTCCTGACCCTCCCAGGCCGCCCTGCAAGGGCTGCACTCGCTCTACAGGAAGGCGAAACTGCCGCTCAAAGAGCTGTTTCAGAACATCCATGGATTCGGTTCGCAACCGTCGGCGCCCTTTGTCTTCATGGTAATTAACCCACATCACAAGCCGAAACACAAACTGCCGCACGTGGAACTCCGCGGTCCTCGCAGTCTCCCCGGCTACGGTGTTCGCGGATGTTGCCCGGAACGGCAAGCCGGCTTGTCGCCGTCGATTCTGGCCAGATCGCGCGCCATCCGGAAACCAAGCCACTACCCAGAAGTAGCGGGCCTACGCATCCGTCCCGCCAGGATCTCGACTACGTTCCGCACGTATTGTTCATCCGTGATTTGCGCCACGGCCTCTTCGGGAAACTCGGCCAACGATCGGAAGTAGTCGGCGATCTCGCGGAAGACCTCGACGCGCGCTTCCGGCGCGAGCTGATTGCGCCGCACCAGGGCTTGGATCGCGATGCCGGCCGCCTCGGGCGACGCGCGCTGGCGCAGGCGCCGGACCAGCGTATCGTAGGCCAGCATGGAATTGAATTTCCCTTCGAGCAACTGCGCCAGGTCGGGGTGCGGCAGCCTGGGATGGCGCACCACGATGGTGCCCGCCGTCAAGTCGCCGAGCCGCCTGGATTTGTCGCTCAGCAGGCACGCCAGACCCCCGGCCATATAGAACGCGGGCGCCGCATCCACGGCCCGCATCAGGTTGCGGATGATCACCTGGCTCAAGCGCAGGTGGAGTCCCTGCTCGTCCATGACGCGCAGACGCAGCAGCCGCTTGCCGATGGTCTGGCCGCGCCAGCGCCACTCGAGCGCGATCCCGTAGCCGATGGAGATGGCGAAATAGAGAACAAAGCTGGAGGCCTGCGCGATATCCGAGCTGATCGCGCCGACCAAGGGCAGCAACTGGCCCAGGATCTGAGATATCAAGACTACCGCGCAGGCGTCGATCAGCCACGCCATGAAACGCGCCAGCGGCCCCGCCAGCAACAGCGAGAACCGCACGCCCTCCGGAGTCTCGATCTCGATGGTGCGGCTGCGGCTCATCGCGGCTCCGCTTGCTGACGCGCGCGGTTCGGTGCCGCGGGCAACGTAGCACCGAACCCCGACCGTCCGAGGAACAGTGCCAGCAGAATCAGTTCGGCCACACCGAAACCGATCTTGAGCCCATAGGGGACCACGGGCCGGTGGTATTGCGAAAGGAACGCCTCCACCAGCCCCGCCCAAACCAGCAGGACCGCGACGCCTCCCGCCAGCGTCACCAGATCGCCGCCGATGGCGCGCAACCGCTCGCGGCGCGTGGTGCGGCGGCCCCATCCGATCAGGGCGCTCGCCAGCAGCAGGCCGGCCTGGCCCGCGATCAGGAAGGCCGGGATCTCGATCACGCCGTGCGGCAGCAGCCAGCCCAGCAGGAACTCCGTCTGACCCGCGCGCACGTAATCGGCCGACACCGCGCCCAGCGTCACACCGTTATAGAAAAGGACCGCGGCCGTTCCCGCGCCCCAGGTGATGCCCAGAGTAAAGGTCGCAATCGAAACCCGGATGTTGTGCGTCATCAACTGCGCGGAGAACGTGGCGCGGTGATTGCGCAACCGATCCGACGCTCCCTTCTCCTCTTTGGCCACGCGCTCCGCCGGGTTCCCTTCCAGGCCCTGAAAAGGCATGATGATGGCCTTCGAGTCGGGGTCTCTCCACACCGCCAGGCTGCCGAAGGCGCAGCCCAGCAGGGTGATGGCGACGGCGATCCAGAACAGCCGGGCGTGCCGGCGGACCGTCGCTGGAAAGGTCGTGAAGAACCAATGCAACGGGCGCGGGCGCTTCCGGCGCTCGCGTGTCGAGTGAATCTCGCCGTAGGCGCGCGCCACCAGCGATTCCAGGTGCTCCCGCGCTTCGGCCTCGGCCGAGAAGGTCGCCATCCTGGCCAGGTCCGCCGACGAGCGCTCGTAGAGATAGTGGAACCGCTCCATCTGATCGAGCGTCATGCGGTCCAAGGGATCGCTCTCGATCCGGTCGAGGATCGTCTCGAGTTCCTGCCAGTAAGCCTGCTCGGCGGCGACGAAACGCGGCAGGTCGAGGATCACAACGCCTGCCTCCGCTTCACGTCCAGGTAGAGCGACGTCAGCTCGATCTCCAGCTTCGCGGGATCGAGCACCGAGAACCGCACCCCGGCGCGCTCGAGCGTCATGCGCAGTTCCCGCAGCTTCTTCCAGAAGAGCTGGCCGGCCACGTCGCGATACAAGTCGTCGAGCGCCTCGGGCGGCGGCCCTTCGAACAGCGGCTGGATGCCCGGTGTCCCCGCCACGCTGACCAGCACCAGGTGGCGCCGGGACGCGATCTTAACGGCTTGCGCGAAGCTCTCGGCCAGCACCGGGTCGTCCAGCGCCGTCAGCACCACCAGCAGCGCCCGCCGCCGCAGCACCGTCTGGATGAAGCCGAACAGCTCGCCGAAATCGGGCGAGACGCGCCGCGGCTGGAGCTTGTAGATCGCTTCGCGGCAGGCGCGGTAGTGAGCTTTCCCGCTGCGCGCGCGCACGAATTGGTGAACCTTGTCGCTGAATGTGACCAGCCCGAAGCGGTCGCCTTGCCGCTCGGCCGCCAGTCCCAGGTGCAGCGCCGCGCTGACGTACTTCTCGAGCGTTTCCCGGCGCGCGGTCAGCCGCGAGGCATCCACCACCACGTACAGCTCCTGGGTCCGCTCCAGTTGAAAGACCTTGACGATGGGCTTGCCACGGCGCGCGGTCGCCTTCCAGTAGATCTCGTCGAACGAATCGCCGTGGGCGTAATCCCGGAGCTTCTCGAACTCCCTTCCCCGCCCCACCTGGCGCTCGCGCCGCGCGCTGGAGGCTTCGCGAGCGAGCAACAGCGCTCTGGTTGCGCCGCCGCGCAGGTTGGGATAGGCGCGGACCTCGCATGCAACCGGAACCACGGAGCGTATGGACCACAGCGCCCACGGCGAGGCCCGCTCGATATCGGCGACTTCGATGCGGTAATCGCCGCGCTCGCGCGGCACGAACGGCCAGAGGATGCGAGTAACGTCGGTGCCTGCCGCAACGGTTTCGACCAGTCGCTCCGAGACGAGATCCGGCGGCAGCCGCAACGCCACCTGAACCGCACCGGCCGCCGGACCGCTGTTCACGATCTCGACCGGGAGGCGCGCCTCCACGTCCCGCGTCGCGCGCAGCAAGGCCGGCAACCGGACGGCGAGCGCGTCGATAGCGTGCAATCCCCTGCCCGCGTCCCACGCCGCCGCAGCGAAAACGGCAGCGATCGCCGCAACGCACGCCGGCGCGAGCGTCGGCGCCAGCCCCGCAATGAAAGCCAGCGGCGCCACCACCAGGGCAGCCATCACGAGCAGTCTTGTGCGCGGCGCGATCATCGCGGAACGGGAATCTCGTGCAGGATGGCGTCCACCACTTCGGAAGTGCGCACGCCTTCGATCTCCGCCTCGGGCCGCAGAATCAGCCGGTGGTCGAGCACCGCCAGCGCGACCGCCCGCACGTCGTCGGGCGTCACGAAGTCCCGTCCGTCCATGGCCGCCAGAGCGCGGCTCGAGAGCAGCAGCGCCTGCATGGCCCGCGGCCCGGCGCCCACCAGGATGTTCTCGTGCTCGCGCGTTCGCCGCACCACATCCACCAGGTAGGCGACGATCTCCTCGCGCACCACCACGGCGTCGAGCGCGCGGCGTAGCACCGGCAGGTCCGCCTCGCGCAGCACTGTCTCGACTCCGCCGCCCTCGAGAACGGCTTCGGGCGCGCCGCCCGAAAGCATCCGCCCGGCCAGGCCGATCTCGTCCGCCCGCTCCGGCCAGGGCATGACGATCTTCATCATGAAGCGGTCCTTCTGCGCCTCCGGAAGCGGGTAAGTGCCTTCGGACTCCACCGGATTCTGCGTCGCGAAGACGGTGAAGTTCGGCGAGAGCGTGTAAGTCTCGCGGTCGATAGTGACGCGCCGTTCCTGCATCGATTGCAGCAGCGCCGATTGAGTCTTCGCGGGCGCCCGGTTGATCTCGTCGGCCAGCAGGAAGGTCGTAAACAGCGGGCCCTTGATCAGCGAGAACTCGTTGCGCTGGAGGTTGAACACGTTGGTTCCGGTGATATCGGCCGGCATCAGGTCGGGCGTGAATTGGATGCGCCCGAACTCGCAGTCCATCACCCGGGCCAGCGTGCGCGCCAGCAGCGTCTTGGCGACGCCCGGGACGCCTTCGATCAGAGCGTGCTGGTTCGACAGAATGACGATCAGGCTCTGCCGAATGGCGCTGGCCTGGCCGATAATCACCTTCTCCACTTCGGCTGTAACGCTGCGTATCGTGGACTGAAGCTGCTCGAGAGTCTCGTTCAAATGCGCTTCCTTTCCAGCAGGTGACTGCGTGACTTCGCATAGGCCAGGAGCGGGTCCGTCTCCGTGGCCAGAATCGATTCGACGGCGGCGGCGTCCTGCGGATCGAGGCCGCGGCCGTGCGTGCGCTTCCACTCGCTCCAGCCCAACTCCATCAGCTTGCGCGGGGGGACGTTGCGCCGCAGCAGGCTGGCGAAGCCGGAGAGCGAATCCCGCCCCGCCACCGGGCCGTTCGAGGCCGCGGCCGTTTCCCACGCCGGCGGGAATCCCGCGCTTTCCTTCCAGATGGCGAGCGCCGCCAGCAGCAGAAGTCCGGCCACCAGCCCGCCCAGCCTGTACTTGCGCGCGAGCCCAGCCACGCTGCCCTGTTCCACCACTCCGAAATGCGCCTCATCGAAGACGACTAGCGTGCGCGGGCCGATCAGGCGGACCAGCAGCGCGGTCTGCCGGTTCTCGGCGAGCGCCTGGTTGAGGAACGGGTACGTGGTCGCCGCCAGCGCTAGCGTGCCCTTGCCGAACGCGCGCTCCACGAACACCGGCTTCGCGTGCTCCGCGTGAAGGACGGTCCAGTTCTTCCCCTGTCCGAACGAGAGCGCACCGTCTCCGTTTTCGCTCTTGGCCTGCTCGACGGGCAGGTCCCAGGCCTGGATCGCCAACGCCTTCTTGTCCTCCGGATCGCGGCTGAAAGGCGCCAGCGAGACGACGACGTAGTTACCTCGTGCGGCGGTCCGGTCCAATTGCAGGCGCAGCTCCGACTTCTCCGCGGCCAGATCCTCGAGAGCCACGCCCAGGTAGAACACCGTTGCATTGCTGTCGCGGCGACGGTCGAGGGGCGTGAAGCTTCGCTCAACGGTCAACCCGGGCAGGCGCGCCAGGCTATCGTACAGCGCCCGCACACCCACCGGATCGCTGCGCAGCGAGGAGTAGCGCGGGTAAACGTCGCCGGTCGCAAAGCTGAGCTCGAAAAGCAGCGCGATCGCCGCCAGGCCGGCCGCCGCAACGAGGAGCGATACTACCGCCGGCAGCCGCTTCATTGTTCGCCTCCCGCCGCCTTGATCCGATCGAGGTTCGCCCGGAACTGCCCGACCTCCTCGGCTAAGACCTCATGCCTGCCGTACCAGCTTCTCTCGAAACTCCCCAGGTTCTCCAGAAATAGCGGCGGGATCTCAGGCGTGGCGCGGCTCTTCCGCCGCAGCTCGCCCTCGTATTCCCGATTCGACTTGCAGGCGTGAATCACCACCAAACCGGTGCGGCCCAGGTATGCCAGCGTGCCCAGATACAAGGCGCGCAGGGCCATGCGCAGATCCCGCTTCCCCGTCCATTCCTCGGCCAGCGCCAGCCAGGTCTCCTCGGGCAACTGGCTGGCTACCAGCGATTCGTCGCTCAGATCCACGGCCGGCGCGAGCGCGCCCGTCGCCGGTCGCCGCGCCCGGCGGCTCCGGGACCGCAAGAACAGCGCCACAGCGGCGCCGGCCGCGAGCGCCGCCAGCAGCAGCAGCGAGACGCGCAGCAAGCCCGAAGGCGCCGGCCCGGACCGCTGGTCGCCGGGCTGAGCGGAGCCGAGCAGATCCCGAAGCCAGCGCATCAGGCGGTCCGCCCACTTCTCCACGAACCGCACGCCGCGCCGCAGGTACTCGGTCGCCTGCTCGGTGAACTTGAGGATGCCCGATCCGAAGGGCCGCCCCGCCGGAGCCGCGCGCGGCAACCGCCATCGGTATTCGCTGCGCGCCAGCACTTCGTCGATGGAGCGGTCCAGCGCGGTTACCGTTGGACAGGCCTCTGGCCTGACGACGACAGGCCGGAGGCCTGTCCCACCGAATGCAGAAACTCCGCAACACGCCAGCAGCACGACCAACACCGCCGCTGCCCTCAGTGCGCGTAGCTCCGCTTTGAGATCCGCGCCGGTTCCGATCGCTTGTCCTAGGAAGCAACGCAGCACATAGAAAGCCTGCACGAAGGCATCCACGCACAACCAGGTGACGCCGGCCGCGACCGCGAAGAACGTCCAGTTCGCCGCGAAAAGGACTCCGCTCCTGGCAAACTCGCTCTCATAACCGGTCAGCATGCGCACCAACTGAGGCAGCAGCAGGAGCGTGAGCGCCACGTTCAGAAACACGATCAGCGAAAACGCGAACAGAATCGCGAGCGCGATCCAGTTCTCCCGCTGCCAGAGCGACGCCTGGCGGCGCGCCTGCCTCAACACCTCGCCGGGTCGCTGGCCGCCGTCCGCCAGGGCCGTCACGTTGCGGAAAAAGGCGCAAAGCGGCGCCGCGGGCAGAATCGCCACCAGCGCCATCGGCATCAGGACCAGCTTCAGCGGCTGCACGCCCGCCTGCACCACGAAAACGCCCCACGCGCGCCGCCACGTCCACGGCGGCTCCCCCGCCCCTTCGAGCTGGCGCCGCAGCCGGCCTGCGAACACGGCCTTCCACCCGCTCATCCACAGAAAGAGCACCGCCATGCCGAACGCCTCGAAGAACGAATCCGCGTCCGCACTCCGGCTGCGGCTCATCTCGGTCCAGAAGAACAGACATCCGACCAGGAACGGCACGCTCCCGGCCAGGTAAGCGGCGATGGCGCCCGCCGGCGCGCCGCGGAGCAGGTGAACGGCTTCCTCGATCATCTCCACCGGCCCGCCGGTCCTTATCGGCGTTGCCATCCGCTCCCCTCGTCTTGCGCCGCGGTAATCTGCACCAGGAGCTGGCCGATCCCGTAGAAGAACAGCCATGCGAGCAGCAGTCCCAGCGCGCCGGCCAGCGCGCCCTTGACCCAAGCCAGCCGGCCGCCCTTGCGCACGCCTTTCGCCGCCAGCCGCTTCAGGCACTCGGCGCACAAGAGCCGCTCGTCGTGTTCGGTGGCGCATTCGCGGCAGAAGTACCGCCGGCATCCCGGACAGCGCACCGCCGCTTCCCGGGATTCGTGATTCCAGCAGCGCTCGTGTCGAAGGGCCGCGATGGCTGGTTACTCCTTGCGCCTGTTGTACACCGCCGACAACGCGCCCGCAGCCGCGAAGCCCAGACACCCGGCCGTGTAGATGGCGACCAAAACCCGGTTCAGAGGTACGTTCACCAGCATGCGGCGGGAAGCCATCGTGCGGAAGACCTCCACTGCCAAGCTGACGTAGAAAGCGGCAGCCGTCGCCCCGACGAAACTCATGGTCGCAACCATAAGCACCTTGGTGCGGCGGGGACCGCCCACTCTGTCATTGCGGATCAGAGTCCACATCGCGAGGCCTGCCTGCACCAGTATCGGCACGAACCAGAACCTCGATGCGGGCCGGTAAAACAGCACGCCTCCCAGCGCCAGGCTGATGTAAAGGCCGATCGCAGACGCCGGAACTCGGCCGCGCGCGGACGTCGCCAGGGCCACCGGCGCACGCGCAGGAGCCGGCGCGGCCTCGGGAACCGCTGCTTCGCGCACATGCGCGGTCCAACCCTCGACCAGCGTTCCCTGGGCCTGCGCGATACGATCCGCCAGGATCCTTAGCGCTCGCTGCGCGCTCCACAGCCGCAGGATCGAGGGCAGTTCCTCCCGGCTCACCGCGGTCTGGATCGAGCACCGGACGCTCGCCTTGAGCGACACGAACAGCCAGGCCAGGGCCAGCGCCAGCAGGAGATTCCAGCCGACTTCGGGAAGCCACGCGATCGAACCGGCCTGGGCCACCAGCGCGAAGGTCGCGAGGCACAAAGCCACAACGAACCAAGGCAGCGTCACCGCCCAGCGCCGCGTGCGCGCCAGAACCAGCGCCTGAATGTCACGGTAGTAATACCGCTTGTAGTCCTCCGTGAAGCGCCACCCGGTGACCGCCAGTAGGTGATCGTCGCCCAGCCACAGGCTCGCGCGGCGGAAGAACCCTCTCCTTCCTCCAGGCACGCGCTTGTACTTCATCTTCGCGGCGGCCATGCCTCAACCCCTCGTCCCCAGCCGCGAAATTGCGTATACGGCCAACCACGCCCACAATGCGATCTCCCCGGTGGCCAGCAGAATGGCCAACACAAAACGCAGTTTCGTGCGCCCCAGGATGCTCAGCGGCGCTTTCCAGTACCGGATCGCGACGTAGAGCGCTACGGGAGCGCTCAGAAAGGTCAGGAACCAGACGAGCAGAACGGGCCACGTCGCCAGCGCCAGGGCGATCGAATCGTAGCAGACGCGGTGGTTTTCGAGGACCGCGATCTTCTTCTTCGCCATGCCGGAGGTGATGCACTCCGGGCAGAGCGCCTCGCCGCGCAGGTCCATCTGGCACAGCCGGCACACGAAGCGTCCGCAGCGCGCGCACGCAACCGTGGCGGTCTTGCCGGGATGGAAGAAGCAGGTCGCTTCTCCCTCCCCGGCCGCAATCTCCGCCGGCAAGATGGCGGCCGGTTTGGCCAGAATGGCGGGAAAGGAGCGGACCAGGACCCCCGCCCCGCAATTGGGGCATAGCGCCATTTCGGTCGCCTCAATCGCCTCGGGCGGCAGCGCCGCATCGCAGCGAGGGCACCGGATCGGATTGGCGACCTCGACGACCGCAGTAGCCACTGCTAGGTCCTGATCACCCGGGTATTGCAGATGTAGTCATGCAAGCCGCGCTTCTCCGAATCGAAGCCCACCATGATGAACCCGATGTAGAGAGGAATGCCGCTGAGCATCTTGGCAAAATACCGCCCGAAGGCCCGGCCTAGCGAGACGCGCCCGCCATCCGGCATCACCACCTTCAGGCGCAGGGCCTTCTTGCCTATGGTCGCGCCGGACCGCGCCACGAAGAAAGCCTCGTAGCAAGCCGACCCGGCCAGCAGAAGCAGGTAACCCAGGACAAACACGATGCTCATGGCGGCCAGCGCGGCTTCCGGGGCGGCGCCGGATCGGGACAGGCTAGGCGCCAGCACCAGGAAACCCACGAACGCCAGGACCCCCCAGACGGCAGCCAGGATGAGGCCATCGATGAACATCGCGCCTACGCGGACCCAGAAGCCGGCGTAAACCATCGCTCCCTGCGGCGCGACTCCTTCGCGGAGCTTCTGGGCGAAGGTCTCTTTGCAGTTGCCGCAAATCCAACGGTCGCCAAAGCGCACCAGGTCGTTAGGAGAGAACGGCCGCCCGCATTCCGTGCAGAAAGTCGAGCCGCCCACCGCTGGCGGACCCGCCGCTGCCGCCGCCACGGGCGCGGGCGCCGCCACCTGAGCGTACGGAACCCATCCGGACAGGCCTGCGTTCCACACCAGCGTCTCCGCCCTCACCACTCCCGTCCGCACCAAATCCGCCAGAGCCGCATCCGAGACCGGCCCGGCCTGCTTCCCGCCCGCTGCGTAATACCAGTCCATATTGGCCCTCCCCGGCCGCGAGTTTACAGTGAAGACTAGTGTAACTGGATTGCGCCCGCATTAGGAGGTCGTATACGCTCGAGGTTCTTTGCTGCGGCGCCCGCCCGGCACCGAACCGCGCGCGTAAGCAGGCGGCCCGGCGGGCCAAGGCGAGCCCTTCACCCTGCCCGATCTGAGAGAATCTTCTCCAGAGGCATGGAACCGATCTCAGTTCGCGAGGCCCGCAAGCGGGTCAATTGCGGCAAGCAGCTCGCCGAGAAGGGCTGGTACCACAGCTTCGAGCTGCCCGACGGCACGCTCATCGACGGCGTGATCAGCCTCGAAACGCAGAAGGAGCGCTTCGCCCGGTTCCCCATTCCCGCGGATCTCAGCGGCCAGCGGGTCCTGGACATCGGCGCCTGGGACGGCTGGTTCGCCTTCGAGGCCGAGCGGCGCGGGGCCTCGGTGACGGCGGTCGACTGCGTCGATGTCCCGAACTTCCGCCGGGCGCGCCAGAAGCTGCGCTCCCAGGTGGATTACTGGATCGCGGACCTCTACGACCTTCCGCAGGCCGGCCTGGGTGCCTTCGATACGGTCTTCTTTCTCGGCGTTCTGTACCACGTGCGCCACCCCCTACTGGCGCTCGAAATCGTCTGCGGCCTGACATCCGGCGTGGCGCTGGTCGATTCCTTCGTCACCGACGGCGACACGTGGCGGAGCCACCCGGACCAGATCCCGTCGCTCGAGTTCTACGAGACGATCGAGCTGGGCGATCTGCTCGACAACTGGTTCGGTCCCACCGTCGCTTGCCTCCTGGCCATGTGCCGTGCCGCGGGCTTCGCGCGTGTCGATCTGCTTCATGCCGGCGGCAATCACGCGGTCGCGGCTTGTTACCGCCATTGGGAGCCGCCTCCCGCCGGTGCCAAGCCCGCTCCGGAACTGCTGGCGGTCTGCAACAACCGCGGCTTCGGGATCAACCTCCACGGACGGCGCGACGAGTACCTCTGCTGCTGGTTCCACTCGGACGCCACCGCGATTCGCCGCGAAGACCTGCGGCTCGAGGTGGGAGGGTTCGGCAGCCCGGCACTCTTCGTCCGGCGCGAGGAGGGTAAGCGCTGGCAGGCCAATTTCCTGGCGCCGCCCGGCCTGGCCGCCGGCTGGAATCCGGTGCGCCTGAGGCTGGCGGATACCGAGTTCGGCAACACGCTGAGGCTCGCCGTGGCCATGCCCATCTGGGTGAGCGAGCTGCGGGTCGAGCGGCTGTGCGACGGCATCACCTGGGAGTACAACCGGGTCGCGATGGCTGGCGGCGGATTCGTCAGCGGTTGGGTAAGCGGTCTGCCGGAGAACTGCGACCGCGTCAACACCTGCGTGTTTCTGGGCGAGACGCCGCTCGAGGTCGATTGGGTCGGCCCGCCGGACGGCCAGGGCCAAGTTCAAATCAACGCCATCGTCCCGCGCGATTTCCCGCGGGGCGAGCATTTGTTTCGGGTGGAGTGCGCCGGGGTCTCTTCGGCGCCCGTTCCGCTGAAGATCGAGGGGTGATGTGTGCCATTCACGCTAGAGGGTAAGGGCGCGCTTGTCACCGGAGCGGCGCGGGGCATCGGGCGCGCCATTGCCGCCCGGCTCGCCGGCGCCGGCGCTTCCGTTCTCATCAACGACCTGGATGAGGACGCCGCGCGCGAAGCCGCTTCCGCACTGCCGCGCGCGAAGCATCTCGCGGGCGACGTCACGAAGCCGGGTTTCCCCGAGCAGCTCGTCGCCGCCATGCTCGATCAGTTCGGGGCGATCGACATCATCGTGAACAACGCCGGGTACACCTGGGACAGCGTCATTCAGAAGACCACCGACGAACAGTTCCAGGCCATGCTCGATATCCACGTGGTGGCGCCGTTCCGCATTCTGCGCGCGGCTTCGGGCTGGCTGCGCGAGACAGCCAAGAAGGAAACCGCGGAGGGCCGCCGCGCGATGCGGAAGGTGGTGAACATCACCTCCATTTCGGGCACCGACGGCAACGCCGGCCAGAGCGGCTACGCATCGGGCAAATCGGCCGTGATCGGATTGACCAGGACGCTGGCCAAGGAGTGGGGCCGCTACAACGTCAACGTGAACGCCGTCGGCTTCGGGCTGATCGAGACGCGCTTGGTGCAGCCGTTGGCGAGGCCGGTGGAGATTCTCGGGCACCAGATCGCCCTGGGCGTGCAGCCGAAGGCCCTCGAAGCCGCCCGCCAGGCCACGCCGCTCGGCCGCCTCGGCACGCCCGACGAGGCCGCCGGCGCAGTGCTCTTCTTCTGCTCCCCGCTCTCCGACTACGTGACCGGCGAAGTGCTCATCTGCGGCGGCGGGTTCCACTTCTGAGGAGTGCGTGGAACCGATACCCTCCGTGCGCTGCCTCCGGAAGCGGAGCAACAACTGGTAGTGATTGGGTGAGGTGCTCCGGACTCCTCCGTCACCTCCGGCGCTCGACAGGCTACTGCGTCATCGCCACCCTTAACCTCACGGAATTCCAACTTCCCTCTTGACAAGCCCAAAGCTTAGTGCTAATTTCTTAGCATAGTGCTAAACATTTAGCATCAAGGTGCCAACAATGGACGATACTTCTCAAGCCCGGCTCAGCCGCCGCGAACGCCAGATCATGCAGGCCCTCTATCGCCGCGGCAAAGCTACAGCCGCCGAGGTGCTCGAAGGTCTGCCCGATCCCCCCGGTTACTCGGCCGTGCGCGCCTTGCTGCGCATCCTCGAGGAGAAGGGGTTCGTCAAGCACACCCAGGACGGAGCCCGCTATGTGTATGAAACGCGCGTGCCCCGCGAAAAGGCCCGGCACTCGGCCTTGCGCACGCTCCTCAATGACCTCTTCGAGGGCTCCCGCGAGAAGCTGCTCGCTGCCCTCCTCGACAAGCGCGCCGGCGATCTCACGCCCGAGGAACTCGACAAGCTTTCCACCCTCATCGATCGCGCCCGCGGAGAAGGACGATGAGCGGCGCGGCGGCCTGGGGCTGGTTCCTCGTCGAGACCACTGCCAGGACCAGCCTTCTACTCCTGATTGCCGGCGCGGTCGCACTCATCTTACGGCGCAGCTCCGCGGCCGTCCGTCACCTGGTCTGGGCCGCGGGCGTCGTGAGCCTGCTGCTCGCGCCTCCGCTCTCCAGGGTCCTGCCGGACTGGCATGTGCGCGTCGCACCGGCGGTCTGGTCTCCGTCCGAGCTTCCATTTACGCCCGCTGCCACGCCGCCCGCAGCGATCCCGAACGTTCCGGGCACGCCGCCGCGCGAGCCCGCCCCTCCGCCCCATCGGCCGGCCGACTACTGGCCCTGGGCCGTCGCCACTTGGGCTTTCGGGACCTGCGTCCTGGCAATCTTCTTCGCCGCGGGAGCGGCGCACCTCGCGCGCGTGGCGCATAGTGCCCGCGCGGTTGACGACGCGCGCATCGCCGGGTTCGCCGAGACCACCGCGCACGACCTGACCGTGCCGCGCCGCCGCTTCCGCCTGCGTTGGAGCGATCGCGCATCCACACCGATGACCTGGGGTCTGTGGCGGCCGGTCGTGCTTCTCCCCGCCGAGGCCGTGAGTTGGGACGAAGACCGCCTGCGGCACGTCCTCGTGCACGAGATCGCGCACGTCAAGCGCTGGGACGTTGCTACCCAGGCCCTCAGCACCCTGGCCTGCGTGCTGTATTGGTTCAATCCGCTAGTCTGGTGGGCGGCACGCCAGATGCTGGTCGAAAGGGAGCGCGCCTGCGACGACCTCGTGCTCGGCAACGGCGCCCGCCCCTCCGACTACGCCCACGGTCTGCTCGATATTGCCCGCTCCCTCGGGGCCGATTGGACCACTTCGCGCGTGAGCCCCGCCATGGCCCGCCGTTCCCAGATCTCCGGCCGCCTGCTCGCCGTGCTCGATCCCAAGAGGCAGCGGCACGGGGTTCGCAAGCCCGTCGTCGTCGCCGGAGCGGCCGTGGCGCTGGCCTTGGTCCTGCCGACCGCGTCGCTGAGCTTCGCCCCCAAGCCGCTGTCAGCCATCGACATTGCGGACACGCGAACCTCCATCCTGACCGCCGAAGCATCCTGGCGCGCCGCCCTGCGCAATGGCGATGCGGCCGCTATGGCCCGCTTCTACACCAGCGACGCCTTGCTGGTCCTGCCGAACGCCCACCCGGCCCGCGGCCGCCGCGGCGTTTCGGATGTGCTGCAGACGCTGATCGGCCAGGGCGTGGTCGACGTGGACCTCCAGGCGGTCGAGATGTATCCGGTCGGCGAAATGCTCTGCGAAGCCGGCCGCGCCACTTTCTGGCGCTCCGGCGGCGGCGTCGGTTTGAACGTTCAGTACATGACTCTGTGGAAGAAGGAAAACGGTGAATGGCGCATCCACCGAAACTTCGGTGCGCCCCAAGGAGAACAACGATGAAAACCACTCGAGCGGGGCTCTGCCTCGCCAGTGCAATGATCTTATCGGCTGCCGCTTTACTCGCGCAGCCGAATCCCGAAGCCGGCATCCGCGGCGCGCTGGACCAGATGCGGCGCGCCATCAAAGACAACGACGCGGAACGGCTGACTCAAATGTACACGCCGGACGCCCGCCTCACCATGGCCAACAAGGTCGTCGAGGGACGCGAGGCGATCCGCGCTTACATAGCGGCGGTGTTGCCAATCCTCGGCGACTTCCGCAGTGACGAGCAGGAGTTCGTGGCCGGCGACGGCATCGCAGTCGAGACCGGCCGGGCCACGTTCCTCGACCGCTCCGGCGCCGTGATGGGCGTTTCCCGCTACATGACGGTGTGGAAAAATACCGCCGGCCAATGGCAGATCTATCGTGACCTCGGCGTCCCGGTTTCGCCGGAAGCGCCGCAGGCTGCGTTCGCTGTGAAAGAGGCGCCCGCGCAAACCGCCGTCGTGTTGCCCATGACCGGCAGCTACCAGCAGCACACCGAAGCCATCGCACGTCTGATCGAGTATCTCAAATCGGCCGGAATCGAGATCGCGGGGCCGCCCTTCGGGCGATACTACAACTCGCCCGGGACCGTCCCCGAGAGCCAGCTTCGCTGGGAAGTCGGCCTGCCCGTCGCTCGCGGCTCGGGCGCTGCCACGGCGCCCTTCCAGAAGCAGGATTACGCGCCCACGACGGTGGCCTTTGCCGTCGTGCCTGGCCGCGACACCGCAGGCCCATGGTTGCAGCTCGGCGACTGGATAACCGGCCATGGTTACCTGACCTCCGGACCCGCCATGGAGGTGTGGCTCGACGTCTCCAAGACCGAGATCCGTCTGCCCGTGCGCCCATCCGGCCGCTAGCTTCCCCCATCAGCCCGTTACGATCACACGTTGGCGAGCCTCATCCCGCTTAGTGTCCCCCAACCCCGCGGCCGCGCCCCCCGGAACCTACTCGGCGCGGCCGCGCCCGAGGTCTGCCACACACCCAGACCGGTCTTCGTTTCGGGCACTCCACCTGTGTGTAATTGAAAGCCGGCCTCGATCGGCCACCTGCGCCGATGGTTCGAACGCGTCCGCGCAACGGAAGAGTGGTTGGACGCCGCCCAGCCGATGCGAGCTTTCTCAGTGACGCCCTCATCACAAGTTCCTTCTCGCCTAGCCTCATGCAGTTGCCCCGCTGCTCTCCCTTCTCCCGTTCCCGCCCGTGCTATGTTCCCATCGGAGGCAAAGCCACGCGCTGGCCCCGGTCCAATCTAATGCTATCCAGCCCGTTGGCTCTTGCTGCCCAAATTGGCTTCGAATGCACGAGGCTTCCGTTGACACCATTGGGCTTATTGGGTTCGTTTTGTACACGCACGGCGACGCGACCCCGACCCGCCCTTCCCTCCCATCCCGCCCCCCTCTCGGTTATCATTGAGCCACAGCGCCTATGAGAATCCAAAAAGCAGTCATCACTGCCGCGGGCCGCAACCAGCGGACGCTGCCGCTCCAGACCCTGATCGACCGCGATGGCGTCGAAAAGCCGGTCCTGCGCATCATCGTCGATGAAGTCCTGGCCGCCGGCGTCGAGGAGATCTGCGTCGTTGTCTGTCCTGGCGACGAGCCCGCATATGCCAAGGCCGCCGGCGACCAGGCGGGTCGAATCCGCTTCCTGCCGCAGACCGAGCCGCTCGGTTACGCTCACGCCGTATACGCGGCCCGGGACTTCACGAACCAGAGTTCGTTTCTGCACCTGGTGGGCGACCACCTCCACACCGGCAGCGAGGGCGCCAAACACCTGGTCGAAGTGGCGCAAGCCGAATCCTGCGCGGTCTCGGCCGTGCAGCCTACGCGCGAGAGCCTGCTGCCGCATTACGGCACGGTTGGCGGCCAGCGCGTCGCCGGGCGCCCGGACCTCTACCGCATCGAACGGGTCCTCGAGAAACCCACGCCGACGGAGGCCGAACAGCAGGTCATGGTCCCCGGCCTGCGGGCGGGATATTACCTCTGCTTCTTTGGTATGCACGTGCTCACGCCGTCCATCATGGACATCCTCGCAAGACAGCTCGCCGAATCGCGGCCCGGCGTGACGCTTTCGAGCGCGCTGGCGGAATTGGCGGCGCACGAGCAGTATCTAGCGCTCCAGGTAGAAGGGCGGCGCTACGACCTGGGCGTGAAATACGGCCTGCTGGCGGCGCAGATCGCGCTGGCGCTGGCCGGGCGCGACCGCAGCGAGGTGCTGGCGCAGCTCGTCGAGCTGCTCGCGTCGCGCACCATGGAAGCGGCGAGTTGAGGACCAGCCCATGAGCGAACTGGTACGCATCATCACGGCCCGCGATCCGGAAGTCCGAAACCGCCCTCTGGAAGCCTTCTGCCGCGAGGCCGACACCGCCGGCCTGCTGGGGGAGTGCGAAGCGCTCGAGCGCTTCCGCCGCGCCAGCGACAATCTCTACGAGCGCGTCCGGGCGCAGTTCTTCCTTTACGCGATCCACCGCTTCCACCTCCCTGCCAAACCCGGCGTGCGGCCGGCGGGCCTGATCCCCTTCGCCGCTTACCAGACGCTCATGAAGCGGCGCTTCGAGGAGACGGTCGACATTCTGCTGAGCGCGCAAGCGGCGGACGGCCCCAGCGCGGCCATATCGAGCGGCCTCGCCACCGCCTATCGCGGCCTGGGCTTTCAGACCCTGGCGAACCAGGTGCGCCGCAGCGTTCGCTCCGTTCGCGGCAACCAGTGGCTGGCGCGCATCGGGAATCCGGCTGACTATCCGCTATCGGTGCGGCCGGAGCTGCTGGCGCCGGATGGCGCGCTGTACCCCATCCTGCGCGAGGCCACGCCGGTCCGCATGGACCTCAGTCACAGCGGCTGGAGCGACATTTTCTTCCTGGGGATGGATTTCCCCGAAGGCGCGCGGGTGCTGAACGTTTCGATCGACCTCGCCGTCCGCGGGGCCGACGGAGGCCGGCCGCAGCCGCCCGTCGAAGCCTACTTCCGCGTGATCGACGAGCCGGTCCTGCGCCTGACCAGCGTGGACCTCGGCGCTACGGCCGACGTCGCGAGCTTCGCCGAGGTCTTCGATTTCGCCCGCGACTACCTCGGCCTGCTGAAAGCCGCGGCCATCGCCTCGGGCCTGGTGCCGCAGGCGATGGAGGGCGCGCACCAGCCGCTGGCCGACCTGCTGGCGCGTCTCACGGGACGCCGGGGACATGGGATCGAGATGGTCAGCCGCGTCAACGATATTCCCAAAGGCTCGCGCCTGGCGGTCTCCACCAGCCTGCTGGCGTGCCTGATCGCGGCCGCCATGCGCGCCACCGACCAGATTCACAGCCTCACCGGCTCGCTGACCGAGAACGACCGCCGGACCGTGGCCGCGCGCGCCATCCTCGGCGAGTGGCTGGCCGGCTCCGGCGGCGGCTGGCAGGATTCCGGCGGCCTGTGGCCGGGGATGAAACTGATTCAGGGCGTCGAGGCGACCGAGGGCGATCCCGAGTTCGGAATCAGCCGCGGCTGCCTGCTCCCGCGCCATCACGTGCTCACCCGCGACGAAGTTTCTCCCCAGACGCGGCAGCGCCTCGAGGACAGCCTGGTGCTGGTCCACGGCGGCATGGCGCAGGACGTCGGCCCGATCCTGGAGATGGTCACGGAGAAGTACCTGCTGCGCTCGGAGGTGGAGTGGAAAGCGCGCCTTCAGGCCATGGGGATCTTCGACGAGATCGTCGCGCTGCTCAAGGCGGGCCAGATCGAGCGCATCGGCGGCGCCACGGAGCGCAACTTCCTGGGACCGATCCAGACCATCATTCCGGGCGCCACCAACTACTACACCGAGGCCCTGATCGACGGCGCGCGCGCCGAATTCGGCGCGGATTTCCAGGGATTCTGGATGCTCGGAGGGGCGGCTGGCGGCGGCATGGGCTTCATTTTCGATCCTCAGGCAAAGCCGCGCGCCCAGGACCGCCTCCAACAAATCATGAGCGCCACCAAGCGGCGTCTGGAGGGTGCGGCGCCATTCGCCATGGAGCCTGTGGTCTACGACTTCGCCATCAACGAGCGCGGGACCCACGCGTCCTTGTTGCGGGACCGTGACGGCCTGATGCCTGCCGGGTATTACACGCTGATGGTGCCGGCGCTGCTGCGCATCGAGCCGCGGCTGCTGCCGCGCTCCCGGCGCGCCGAGCTCGATCGCTTCGGCCAGGCCTGTCGCGATCTGCCCGAGCTTGCCGGCAGCGTGCAGAAGCTCTTCGACCACCTGATTCCCCACTCCGCCTCGGCGGGCGCGGGCAAGGCCGGAAGCCTGCAAGAGCTGCTCGACCGGTATGGGTTCGACCGCGCCCAGCACGAGCAGATCCAGGCCGATTTGCGCTCAGGCCGCATCGGCCTTTCGCAGAATCGCCTGCCGCCCAGCAGCTTGATCGAGGACGCCGCACCGGGCGATGTGTGCGATGCCCTTGCCGGTCTCCCGGACCGCTATCGCGCCCTGGGCATGGAGGCGATGGCCGCGGGCCAGGTCGCAGTGGTCTCTCTCGCGGGCGGCGCGGGCAGCCGCTGGACGCGCGGCGCCGGATGTGTCAAGGCACTGAACCCGTTCACCAAGATGGGCGGGCGGCACCGCAGCTTCATCGAGGTCCACCTCGCCAAGAGCCGCCGCACCGGCCGGCTCGCAGGCGCTTCCCTGCCCCACGTTCTGACCACCAGCTACCTGACGCAGGGCCCCATCGAAGACTGGCTCCGCGCCGAAAACAACTACGGCTACCCGGGCCCGCTGCTGCTCTCGCCGGGCCGCACCATCGGCTTGCGGATGGTACCCACGGTGCGCGACCTGCGGTTCGCCTGGGAGGAAATGCCGCAGCAGTTGCTCGACGAGCAGGCGCAGAAAATGCGGCAGAGCCTCCACGCCGCGCTCATCCATTGGGCCGAGCAGGCGGGCGAGGCGAGCGATTACACGGATAACGTGCCGCTCCAGTGCCTCCACCCGGTAGGCCACTGGTACGAAGTGCCGAACATGCTGCGCAACGGCGTTCTCGCGCGCCTGCTCAAGGAGCGGCCGGCGCTGCGCACCTTGATGGTGCACAATATCGATACGCTCGGCGCGGACGTCGATCCCGCCATTCTGGGCAATCACCTGGAGTCCGGCGCCGCTCTCACCACCGAGGTGGTGCCGCGCCACATCGACGACCGCGGCGGAGGTCTGGCGCGCGTTGATGGCAGGTTGCGCCTGGTAGAAGGGCTGGCGCTGCCCAGCGAAGAGATCGAGTCGCGCCTGGCTTACTACAACTCGCTGACCATGTGGATCGACATCGATGCGCTGCTGGCCGCATTTTCACTGACGCGCGGCGAGGTGGGCGATGACGACAAGGTCTCGCAGGCCGTGCGCGCGCTGGCGGCGCGCATGCCCACCTACATCACCCTCAAAGACGTCCGCAAGCGCTGGGGCAAGGGCCAGGAGGACATCTTCCCGGTGGCTCAGTTCGAGAAGCTGTGGGGCGACATGACCGCGCTTCCCGATCTCGATTGCCGCTTTGTCGTGGTTCCGCGCGCACGCGGCCAGCAGCTCAAGGAGCCGGCCCAGCTCGACGGCTGGCTGCGCGACGGCTCCGCGGCCTACACCGAATCGCTGTGCGATTGGGAGTGAACACGCCGCGCGGACGTGCAGTAGAATCGAATGCTCGGGAAGGAGGGCCGGCAACGCCGTCGGAACGCATTCGCTGGCCGGACGGAAAGACCTTTGCGTTCACCGCTTTTGACGATCCTGACGGGCAGAGCCTTGAGCAGTGGGAGGTCGTGTACTCGTTCCTCCGCGATGCCGGCTTCCGGACGACGATCGGGGCCTGGCCGGAGGGCCCGACGGATCCGCATGACGAACCCGCAGAGACCTGCGCCAACGACGGCTACCGGGCGCGGCTCGCGGAGTTTCAGCAGCTCGGCTTCGAGATCGGATACCACAACGCGACCCTGCACAGCTCGACGCGCGAGCGCACGGAGCGCTCGCTCGAGACTTTCAAGACATACTTCGGCTGCTCTCCGTCCTCGATGTCGAATCACGCCGGCAATGCTGAGGCGATTTACTGGGGACCGGACCGCTTGAGCGGACTGTCACGGTGCCTGTATCAGGCCGCGACGCTCGGGCGCAACAGAGGCCGCTTCCTTGGCCACCGGCCGGGCAGCCCCTATTTCTGGGGCGACCTGTGCCGGGCGGACATCCACTACTGCCGAAATTTCGTTTACAGCGACATCGACACGCTCCGCGCGTGTCCCTGGATGCCCTATCACGATCCGGCGCGGCCTTACGTCAGGGCTTGGTTCGCGGGCGCCGAGGGCAAGACAGGCGACGAGTTCGTCGAGACCATTGCCGAGGCGAACCAAGACCGGCTAGAGGAAGAAGGCGGAGCCTGCATCATGTACACACACTTCGGATACCGGTTCGTCAACAGCCGGGAGCTCCGTCCACGCTTTCAGGAGTTGATGACGCGTCTCAGCCGCAAGAACGGCTGGTTCGTTCCGGTCTCGACGCTGCTCGGCTACCTGGAATCCATCCACGGGGTCCGGCAGATACAACCGGCCGAGCGGCGAAGCCTGGAACGCCGCTGGCTCACCGACCGCATCCGGCGGGGCGCGCACGACTTCAGATGTAGACTAATGTAGACAGAGGAGGAACTCTTGGAAAGAAGCGAGCTTCTGCTGTTGCTCGATGAGCTTCTAGAGCTCGAGCCGGGCACGATGAAAGGCTCCGATTCCCTGGACAGTTTCGATGGCTGGAATTCTCTGGCTGCCGTCGCCGTCCTTGCGATGGCGGATGAGAAGTTCGGCTTAAGCCTGGAGCCCCGAAAAATGGCCGCATGTCAAAGTGTCAACGACCTGCTGGGGTTGTTCGGCGATCGAATCTCCCCGGAGATTCGTGGCTAGTTTGTGCGCGATCCTGCCATGACGAATCCTTTGGAGCTGACCGGACGAACCATCCTGGTCACGGGCGCCTCTTCCGGGATCGGCCACGAAACCGCGCTTCTGCTCGGCCACCTCGGTGCGAGGGTTATTTTGGTGGGACGCAACCAGGAGCGTCTTGCGGAGACGCTGCGACTCCTCAATGGCGAGGGCCACCGAGTGGAGCCGTTCGACCTGTCTTCGACCGATGAGATCCCGCACTGGCTCAAGGGCATCGGCGCGTCCTCCGGACCGCTGCACGGGCTGGTTCACTGCGCGGGCATTCAACGGCTCCGCCCTCTTCGGGTTTTAGGATCTGCCGTGCTCCAGGAGGTGATGCGCACCAATCTGGACGCGGCCGTCAGCCTGACAAGAGGATTTCGCCAGAAGGGTGTGTGTGCGGAGAGCGGTAGCGTCGTGCTTCTATCTTCGATAATGAGCTTGGTCGGCCAAGCGGGTGTGGCCGCATACGCCGCCAGCAAGGGAGCCGTGAACGCGGTCACCCGGGCGCTTGCCGTGGAACTGGCGTTCGAACACATTAGAGTCAACTGCGTTGCCCCGGGGTATGTGGAAACGGAAATGACTGCCGCACTCTGGAGTTCACTGACCGAGGAGCAGCGCTCTCACATCGAATCCAGGCATCTGCTCGGCGTTGGCAAGCCTCGAGATGTCGCTTACGCTATCGCCTTTCTCTTGGCTGAGACCGCCCGCTGGATTACCGGCACGGTCCTGGTGGTGGACGGCGGCTACACGGCGCATTAGAGGAGACGTCATGAAGGCAACCGTTGCAGCCATCGAATACGTCCTCCCGGAGCACTGCCTGACCAACGGACAACTCGCGGCCGAGTTCCCGGAGTGGAGCGTAGAGAAGATCGAGGAAAAGACCGGCATCGCCGAGCGCTGGATCGCCGCCGAGGGCGAGTGCTCGTCCGATCTGGGAACGGCCGCCGCACAGCGGTTGTTTGAGAGCGGCGTCTGCAAGCCCGCGGACGTCGACTACCTCCTCTTCTGCACCCAGAGCCCGGACCATTTCCTGCCGACGAGCGCCTGCGTGATGCAACAGCGTCTCGGTGTCCCGACCTCCGCTGGGGCATTGGATTTCAACCTCGGGTGTTCGGGGTACGTTTACGGTCTCGGGCTGGCGCAAGCCCTCATTGAAACCGGCCAGGCCACGAATGTCCTCCTGGTGACCGCCGAGACGTACAGCAAGTTCATTCATCCCCGCGACAAGAGCGTTCGCACACTGTTTGGGGATGCCGGCGCGGCGACCCTGGTGCGTGGCGCGCCCGAAGGTGCCGGGTTCATCGGCCCCTTCGTGTATGGGACGGATGGCTCCGGCGCCGGGAACCTGATCGTGCCGACCGGTGGGATGAGGCAACGGTTGGCGCCCCCAGGCGAAGAGGCCACCGTCGATGCGGATGGCAACCTGCGGACTCAGGCAAACCTCTACATGAATGGGCCCGAGATCTTCGCCTTCACCCTCCGGGCAGTCCCCAAGGCGGTGCATGAACTCCTGGCGCGCGCGGGCAAGGACCTCGGCGACGTCGATCTGTACGTATTCCACCAGGCGAATCGATATATGTTGGAGCACCTCAGGAAGAAGCTGAAAATACCCGTCGAGAAGTTCTTTGTGGGTATGCGCCACTGCGGAAACACCGTTTCCTGCACAATACCCATTGCCTTGAAGCAAGCGGCGAACGAAGGCCGAATCCAACCCGGACATCTTGTCATGCTGGTCGGCTTCGGGGTCGGATATTCATGGGCTGCCACCCTGATTCGATGGGGATAGCAGCGCGCTGCGCGAAAGGAGACCTCAGTTGCTGATCGAGCCGCTCCTGCCAGAGCGCGCGGCCGCCCTCGAGGCGTTCAACAGCCGGCTTCGCGCTGGCGGAAGTCCACTCTGCTTCGACTTCCCTGAAGCGCTGGGACGCCAGCCGCGTGGGCTACTGACGACCGAATGCTTCGCGGCCGTGGATGACGGCGGTCAGATCCGCGGCGTCTACCGCCTGATCCACCAGCCCTTCTGGGTGGCGGACGGGCAACGAACGCTTCCCTTCCTGCAATTGCCCCTTTCCGAAGGGATCGTCGACCGGGGGTACGCCGCTGTCGGGCTGATGCTGATCACCGACGCGCTGCGTCGGGCCCCGTTGATGTTCGCGTTGGGGATGGGAAGCATAGAGCGTCCGCTCCCCAGAATGCTAAGACTGCTCGGGGCGCAAGTGCGTGAGGTGCCGTTCTACTTCCGGTTGCTGCGGCGGTTTTCGGTTTTCCGTAGCCTGCCGATGCTCCGCGCGACGCGCGCCCGCCGCTGGGCGGCCGATTTCGCCGCATACTCCGGCGCCGGCTCGCTGGCGCTGGCTGGACTGGATGCGGTCCGGCGCAGATCGGGCGTCCGCCGGAGAGAGTTGCGCTGGGAATTCTGCGAGCATTTTCCTGAATGGGCGGACGTGCTTTGGGAGAGCAGCAAGGCGGCGTACTCGATGATCGCGGTTCGCGACCGCGCGCACTTGGAGTGTCTCTACCAGCCGGCTTCGACCCTCCGTAGGATGGTGGTCTTCCGGGAGTCCCAACCGATCGGCTGGGCGCTCCTCATCGATTGCCCGGTGCGGGACCATCGTTTCTTCGGAACCATGCGGGTCGGCGTCGTTGCCGATGCTCTCGCGGCTCCTGGCCAGGAAGACGCCGTGGTCGCCGCCGCCGACTTCGCACTGGCCGATATGGGGGTCGATGTCAGCGTGTCCAACCAAATGGCGCCCGCGTGGCGCCACGCGTTGGAGCGGGCGGGCTACCTCCGCCACAAATCGAACTACATTCTTGCCCTCGCCAAACCGCTAGCCACCCTGCTGACCCTGCAGGATCCGGAATTCCAGCGCATCCACCTCAACCGGGGTGATGGCGATCGGGCGTATTCGGTGTGATGCCATTCACCGATTCTTGACCGCGATAAAGACCGTTGTTATCGAGTCAATTCGATCCCATTCTGTGATAAGCTACGGGGCCAAGGACCACTCGATGTTCAGGGCGCTCCGGCTGATCGCCGCTTTCGGTCTCCTCTTGGTTGCCGCGCGGGCGGCTACCATCACCGGCACGGTGAAAGACCCCAGCGGGGCTGTCATCGCCGACGCGCGCGTCGTGCTGGAGAGCGGAATCGCGGGCGCCGCGGCGATGGTTTCCGCAACCAATCGCCGGGGTCAATTCCATTTCGACGGCATTGCTCCTGGCGCATACGTCATTCGCGTCGAGCATGAAGGCTTCGAGCCTCTGGAGCAGAAGGTCCTCGTGGCCCATGAGGATGTCACCCTCTCGCTCGCGCCCCGGATCGCGGTGCAGCAGACCCAGGTTGAAGTCCCGGGAGGCCGTTCGCACCTCGCCAACACGGATCCGAATTACCGCGCCCTGCGCGACAACCCGCCGCTCCAGTCGTACCGCGCCGAGAACATCGTTCTGAAGCGCGATGCCGCCACCCTGACGCTACGCAATGGCACCGTCAGCTTCCTGTCCCCCATACTCGGCCGCACCGCGGTTGCCGTGTTCACGGGCCAGGGCCTGTTTCATCTCAACCCGGTGCTTCCCATGGAGCAGGATCACCTGGAGCTGATCACCGGCGCCCGCGCCGTGGACGAAGAGTTCGATTCGCTCTTGCTCGCGTTCACCGATGGCACCTACGAGGAGATCGCGAAGCAGGCCGCGGCGGCGCCGTTCTCCCAGAAGGACGCCGACGCTCTTCGCGAGTTTCACCGCGAGCTACGTCACCGCACCGAAGAGCCGCGCAGCCTGCTCGAGTATCTGCTCTCCTACGAAAGCGTTCCCAACCTCGAAGCGGACCTGCTGGGCGAACTTTATAACCCTAAATATGCCGGTTCCTTCGCCGCATACATCCACGGCCGCAAGCGCGCGCACCTCCGCTTCCTGGTGAAACCGAGCGGCGCGGTCCCGGACCTGTCCCCCGAAGAGGTCGCCCTGATCAATCTCGATCCGGGGGGCAAGGAGGACGGCATCTGGTATCTCAGCCACCTGGAGTCGGAGTGGAAGCAGGGCACCGCGTCCAGCTCGGAAGACAAGCGCCTGATCGCCGTGGATCACTACCGCATCGAGACGGTCCTGGGGAAACGCGACCGCCTGGCCGCCATCGCCGACATTCGCTTCCACCCTCTGCGTGACGGGGATCGGGTGATCGGTTTCGGCCTGCTGCCTAACCTCCGCGTGTCGCGCGTCAGCATGGAGGCCCGCGAGATCGGATTCATCCAGGAAGACCGGCACGAGGACGGCTCCTTCTTCGTAGTCATGCCGGAGCCCATGGACAAGGCCCGCAGCTACACCATCCGGGTGGAGTACGACGGCAACAAGGTCGTGCGGAGCGAGGGCCACGGCAGCTTCGCCGTCGGGGCGCGCACCTGCTGGTATCCGGCCTCGGCGGCCTTTCGCGACCGCGCCACCTACGACCTGGTGTTCCGTGTGCCGAAGGACTTGGTGCTCGTCAGCGTAGGTAAACCGGTGGGCCAGTCGCGCGAGAACGATTTCGACGTTACGGAGTGGAAATCCGACGTCCCCCTGGCCGTCGCCGGCTTCAATTACGGCGAGTTCAAGAAGAAGCAGCGCACGGACAGCACGACCAATTACGAGTTGGAGTCCTATGCCACGCGCGAGGTGCCCGACTATCTGAGCGGCGCAGCGGCACACCTCAGTCTGGCGCCCTCCGCGCTGGCCGAGTCCGCGCTGACAGATGCCGAGAACGCCGTCCGCCTGTATCAGCTCTGGTTCGGACCGGCGCCGTACGGGCGCCTCGCCATCACGCAGCAGCCCGAGCCCAACTACGGCCAGTCTTGGCCCGGTCTGGTATACCTTCCCTTGACGGCGTTTCTCGACGCCACGCAGCGCTGGCGGCTGCTGGGCGGAAACGCGTTTCGCTTTAACGATTTCATCCTGGAAGTGACTCCCCATGAGGTCTCCCACCAGTGGTGGGGCCACCTGGTGGGATGGGCCTCTCTGCACGACCAGTGGCTCTCCGAGGGCTTCGCCGACTTCTCCGCCGGCCTCTTCCTCGAGATGACAAAGCCCAATTCCAGCCAGTACCTTGAGTACCTCCAGCGAGCCCAGAAGGAGCTTCTCGAGAAGAACGAGTTCGGCAGGCGCCCGAACGACGCCGGTCCGTTGTGGCTCGGCCTTCGCCTGGATACCTTCAAGACGCCCAGCGCCTACAACCGCGTGGTGTACCTCAAGGGCGCCTTCGTTCTGCACATGCTGCGCTATCTGATGCAGGACCCGAAAACCGGCGACCAGGACTTCATCGGCATGATGCACGATTTCGTCGCCACGTACACCAACCGCAACGCCAGCACCGAGGATTTCAAGCTCATCGTGGAGAAGCACATGAAGCCGGGGATGGATCTGGAAGGCAATCGGCGCATGGACTGGTTCTTCCGCGAGTGGGTGTATGGAACGGAGATCCCCAGCTATCGCCTGAACTACTCGCTCACGCCCGGCGACGGCGGGACGGTGACCCTGACGGGGACGGTAACTCAATCGGACGTGGGTCCCGCGTTCAAGATGCGCGTCCCACTCTATGCCGAGTTCGACGGTCGCATGGCGAGACTGGGATTCGTGCCCGTTGCGGGATCGAGCACAACCCAGGAGTTCAAGGTGAAGCTGCCGAAGAAGCCGAAACGTGTAGTCCTCTGCGCGAACTACGACATCCTGGCCTCCTCCATCACCGCTCACCAGAATTGAATCAGGCCGCCGACCGGACTCAGTCCAGTTTCACCGACTGCACCGTGATGCCGTCGCCGCTGCGCTCTCCGACCACTGTGGCGCGCAGGTGGTCCTTCTTCTTCGTGGCCTTCAACACGGCCAGCGCCTGCTTGGCGCCCGCATCGTCGAACTTCAGAAAAGTCCCGTCGGCGGTCAACAGGCCCATGCCCTCCCCGCCGCAATGGAGGCAGCACTCGGTGGTGTGGGCGTCAGGGTTGGCCTTGATGGTGGCGGCGCACATCGCATCCACCAGTGTGACGTGGTTCCAGGTTTCGACCGCCGCCAGCAACGGCACCGCGGCCAGGGCAAGCAACACAGCAGCCAGAAGGGTTCTCATGCCTCCAATGTGGCTGGCGAGAGCGCGGCAAGTCAAGACTATTGACTTTCCCCTTTTATTCGCCCACAATGAGGGCATGGCCATCACCAGGCGGCAGAAGCAGGTGCTCGATTTCATCGCGGCCTTCATCGAGGAGAACCGCTATAGCCCTAGCTACGAAGAGATCGCGCGCGGGCTCGATCTGGCTTCGCTGGCCACCGTGCATAAGCACATCGCGGCGCTGGAGTCGAAGCACTACCTCAAACGCGGCTTCAATCAGAGCCGCTCGCTCGACCTTACGCTCAAGTATTACCAGGAAGTGCGCCGGCAACGCGCGCCTGGAAACGGAAGTCTGGACGTGCCGCTGCTCGGCCGCATCGCGGCGGGAGCGCCCGTCGAAGCGCTCGCGGGCACGGACCGCCTGGACCTGGCGGATTTCGCGAACCACGAGAAGGTATATGCCCTCGAGGTCCGAGGCGACTCCATGATCGAGGACCACATCTGCAACGGCGATCTGGTGCTGGTGGAGAGCACCGAGCAGGCGCGGAACGGCGAGATCGTGGTGGCTCTTCTCCGGGGAAGCGAGACCACGCTCAAGCGCTTCTACCGGGAATCGGACACACACGCCCGCCTGCAACCGGCGAACTCGCAAATGGAGCCCATCGTAGTGCCAATGGCGGATCTTAGAATTCAGGGACGCGTGCTGGCGGTCTTGCGCAAGTACGCGTAACGGGCGGCGCTACACGGCGCGGCGGCTGCGGACTTCTTGCTCGGCGCGGGCCCAGTCTTCTTCGGGCGAACCGCCCTGGCATCCACGCGCTTCCCAGTAAGAGAATGCGAGCTTCGCGATTTCTTCCTCGGAAATCGGCATAGTCGGTGTTTTGACGATCGCGGGCGATGCGGCTGCAACCGGAGGCGTCACGCTGGCGCGCACGCTCCTGCGGTGCGTAGGAGCCGCGGCTCCCTCGGCGGAGATGATAGACCTAGCCTCGTTGTGTTTTCTAGCCATGGTGATAATGTCCCTCTTTCCCGAGTTGGGTTCTTGACTATTTTAGCAGAAGGCGCGTCCCGGCACACCCCAGAACCGCCTCTTTGGCACAAATAGTTTCGATCCGGCCCATAAAACATTAAATGGACTAGATGTTTGGGCGTGCCTCGCGGCTCCGCGCTGTGGGCTACACCGCGGCTTCGGCCGGCGCCGGCGCCATTTCGTACTTGTACTTGCACTCGGGATTCGGGCACTGGGCGATGTGGCCCGACTTGAGCCATTTCTCGACCAGATACCGGCTGCCGCACTTGGAACACGGCTCGGCCAGCGGCTTCGACCACGCCACGAACTTGCACTCGGGGTAACGGTTGCAGCCGTAGAACGTCTTGCCCCGCCGCGACCGCCGCTCGGTGACCTCGCCCTCGCCGCACTCCGGGCACTTCACGCCGATGGTTTTCTGCTTGACGTACTTGCAGGCCGGGTAACTGCTGCACGCCGTGAACTCGCCAAAGCGGCCGTACTTGAGGACCATCTGGTTTCCGCACTGGGGGCACTTCTCGTCGAGCGGAACGTCCGCCTTCTTCTCGTCGCCTCCGATGCGCCGGGTGGTCTTGCAGTCGGGATATCCGGTGCAGGCCCAGAAGGTGCCGAAGCGGCCGCGCTTGAGAACCATGGGGCGGCCGCAGTTCTCGCAGTATTCGTCGCCCTCGTCCTCGGTCAGGTCGACGTTATCGACGTCGGGCAGATCCACCGTCAGCTCGCGCGTGCTGGTGCACTCCGGATAGCCGGTGCAGCCGATGAAGCTGCCATGCTTGCCCCAGCGGATCACCATGGGCTTGCCGCACTTGTCGCAAATCAAGTCGGTTGGCTTCTCCATCCGCTTGATGTCGGTCATGTGCTCTTCGGCGTGGCTCAGGTCGGCGCTGAACTTCAAGTAGAACTCCCCGATGGCGGCGCGCCAGTCGACCTTGCCTTCTTCGATCTGATCGAGCTCCTCCTCCATGCGGGCCGTGTAGCTGATGTCGAGAATGTCGTCGAAGGCCTCGACCAGCAGATCCGTGACCACCATGCCCAGCTCGGTCGGCAGGAACTTTCCGGTTTCTTTCTTGACGTAGCCGCGGTCCTGGATGGTCGAGATGATGGACGCGTAGGTGGAAGGCCGGCCCACGCCGTCGGCCTCGAGCTTCTTTACCAGCGTGGCTTCGTTGTAGCGCGGCGGCGGCTCGGTGAAGTGCTGTTCGGGCTCGATGGAGCGGAACTTCAGCCGCTCTCCTTCGGCCACGGCCGGCAGGCGGTGCTTCAGCTCCTCGTCCTCCTCGTCCTTCTGGTCCTTGCCTTCTTCGTAGACCGCCAGGAACCCGTCGAAGCGCGGCACCGAACCGGTGGCGCGAAACACGCACTCGGCGCGGTCGGCGCTCTGCGCCGCGATATCGATGGTGGTCTGGTCGAAGACCGCCGGCATCATCTGCGAGGCGACGAAGCGCATCCAGATCAGGCGGTACAGTTTGAGCTCGTCCTCTTCCAGGAGCTTCTCGAGCGATTCCGGCGTCCGCGTTACGTCGGTCGGGCGGACCGCCTCGTGCGCATCCTGCGCGCCCTTCTTGCTCTTGTACACGTTAGCCGATTCGGGAAGGTACTGCGGGCCGAATCTGCCGGCGATGAACGTGCGCGCCTCCGCCAGCGCCTCGTCGGACACGCGCGTGGAATCGGTGCGCATGTAAGTGATGAGGCCGGTGGGACCTTCCTTGCCCACCTCGACGCCTTCGTAGAGCCGCTGCGCCAGCCCCATGGTGCGCTTGACGCTGAAGCGCAGCTTGCGCGCCGCCTCCTGCTGCAAGGTGGACGTGATGAAGGAAGGCACCGGGTTGCGCCGCTTCTCGCGCGTGACGACGGACTTAACCACGTACTCGGAGGCGGCCAGTTGCGCTATGAGCCCCTGCGCCGCGGCTTCATTCGGAATCTCGATGGCTTCGTCGCTGCGCTTGGTGAAGCGCGCCGTGAGCACCGGCGGCTTCTTGGCGCCGAGGTGAACGTCGATGGTCCAGTATTCGCGCTTCTGGAACGCCCGCACCTCGCGCTCGCGCTCGACGATGAGGCGCACGGCCACCGACTGGACGCGCCCGGCCGAGAGACCCCGCCGGACTTTGTCCCACAGCAGCGGAGAGATCTTGTAGCCTACCAGCCGGTCCAGCACCCGCCGCGCCTGCTGCGCCTCCACCAGGTGCATGTCCACATCCGCCGGCGACTCGAACGCGCGCTTGATAGCGTTGGGCGTAATCTCGTTGAACATCAACCGCACGAAGCGCAGGCGCCCATTCTTCTTGTCCTCGAGCTCTTCTTTGAGGTGATAGCAGATGGCCTCGCCCTCGCGGTCCGGGTCAGCCGCCAGGTACACGGTGTCGGACTTCTTCGCCGCCGCCTTCAGTTCGCCGAGGAGCTTCTTCTTGCCTTCGATAACGACGTAGGTAGGCTCGAACCCGTGTTCGAGATCCACGGCCAGGTCGCGCTTGGGAAGGTCCCTCACGTGGCCGAGCGAGGCCTTGACGACGAAGTTCTTGCCCAGGTACTTGCCGATGGTTTTAGCCTTCGCCGGCGATTCGACGATGACGAGAGAAGTTGGCATATCGATAATGAGTCCGCTTGGACCGTCTCGGGACACTCACCCTACCTATGGTCTGCGGAGGGTGTCGATCCCGAAGGTCTCACCACACTTTAACAAAATTCCGGCCGGGAAGCTGCCGGATGGCTCCCAGCATCTCCAGCTCGAACAGCGCGGCAACGATTTCCGAGGACGAAACGTCTTCGACGCGCGCCAGCAACTCGTCGATGTGCGTCGGGGTTTCGATCTTGATTTGTTCGAGCAGCTTGCGGGCAATCGGATTGTCCGTCTGCTGGACAGTAGATGCACTCCCGGCCGTTTCGGTTTCAACCACCCCTGCGGCGACGAGGCGGCCCTGGGCGCTGGCGGCGAGGGTCCGCCGGGCCTCCGGACCGAGCTCGACCACCACGTCGTTCCAGTCCTGCACAAGCTTGGCGCCTTGCTTGATGAGCAGGTTCGGCCCCCAGCTCACCTTCGAAATGATGCTGCCCGGCACCGCGAAGACTTCCCTGCCCTGCTCGAGCGCCAGCCGGGCCGTGATCGAGGAGCCGCTGTACTGCGCACCCTCCACCACCAAGACGCCCACCCCCAATCCGCTGATGATGCGATTGCGGATGGGAAAGTTCTGCGGGAAAGCCGGGGCGCCCATGGGGAACTCGGAGATCATCAGGCCTCGCTCGACGATTTCGCCGGCGAGTTTGCGGTTTTCGGAGGGATAGACCAGGTCCACGCCGCAACCGAGCACGGCGACGGTGTTCCCGGCAGCCGCCAGGGCCGCGCGGTGGGCGGCGGTATCGATCCCGCGGGCCATTCCGCTCACGATGGTGAGCCCGGCCCGCGCCAGGTCGCCGCTGAGGCGCTCGGTCGCCGCCAGGCCGTAGGGCGTAGGCCGCCGCGTGCCGACCACCGCCAGCATCAGCGTGGCCAGGAGTTCGACGCGCCCGCGCGCGAAAAGCGCGAACGGCGGGTCGAAGATCTCGCGCAGCGGCTGCGGATAACGCGGGTCCGTCAGGGCGATCAGCTCCGCGCCGCACTCGCGCATTTTCTGTTGCTGGAGGACGGCCTCGTCGAAGGCGCAGCCGCTGGCGACGCTCTGCGCCACACCCCCCGCTATGCCGCTGGCTTCGAGTTCACTGCGCGCTGCGGTGAGGATGGCCCGCGGTGAGCGGAAGCGCTCCAGCAGCCTGGCGGCGGTACGCATCCCCAGGCCGGGGACCATCTTCAGGGCCAGCCAGTTCAGTTCTTCTTCCGGGGTGAGATTCGAGGCAAACATAGGCACTTAAAGAAGTTGTGCGGCTAGACGGGACGGAATCTCAGGGTCCGGGCGTGGCCCGGCAATATTCCCCTTGCCCTGGGACAGGATTCGTGTAAAATTAACCCAGAATCGTAAAAAGGGACCGCTATGCTTCCTCCTACAGTGGCCGTTCGCAGGATTCTCGCAGTTTCTCTCGTGCTGGGCTCGGCAGTCTTACTGAGCAGCACCGAGAGGTCCGCACTCCGCCTCGCAAGAGGCAAGGCTGCCTTCGCCGACTCGGCGTTGGTCGACTTTGTCCGCCCGGGGCTGGTGGCCAAGATCGCGGCCGCCAGCATCGCGCAGGACGGCACCATCCAGGTGCAGTTCACGCTGACGGATCCGGAAGGGCTGCCGCTCGACCGTACGGGGATCACCACTCCCGGCGCGGTCAGCACCAGCTTCGTAGCCGCGTTCCTGCCGCAGGGCCAGAACGATTACACCTCCTATATCACCAAGACGGCCACCAGCACCACCACCGGTGTAACCGTGCAACAGCCCACATCCGACTCCGGGGGCACGTATGCGCAGACCGGCAACGGCCAGTACACTTACACCTTCCACACCAAGGCGCCCACCGGCTTCGATCCCACGGCCACGAACACCATAGGACTGTGGGCCAGCCGGGACCTGACGGAGTTCGACCTCGGCACCAATTCCGACGACGATGTCTTCAGCTTCGTGCCCAACGGCAGCGCCGTGACCGTGGTTCATGACGAGATCCGCACCATCACCTGCAACAAGTGCCACGACCCGCTGGAGGTCCACGGCGGTTCGCGGCGCGTCGTGCCGTTGTGCGTGCTGTGCCATCAGCCCCAGAACGTCGATCCCAACACCGGCAACCTCCTCGATATGAAGGTGATGATCCACAAGATCCACATGGGATCGAGTTTGCCCAGCGTCCAGGCGGGTACCCCCTATCAGATCATCGGCTACATGAATTCGGTTAACGACTTCTCGAAGGTGGTCTTCCCGGCCGTCGCTCCCAACAACTGCACCTTCTGCCATGAAGGCGGTATCGTCCCGCCTCCCAACTCCGGTCAGCCCGGACAAGGTGGAGTGACGCCCCCTAAGGGTGGCGCGGCCTGCGGCAGCACCGGCAATCCGGGCTGCAATCCGGATCTGGCGCCCTGGCCCGCGGCCTCCGTGGACTACTGGAGCGCGCACCCAAGCCGCGCGGCTTGCGGCGCGTGCCACGACAACGTCGACTTCGCGACCGGCGCCAACCACGTCAATCTCCCCGAGATTGACGACTCCCAGTGCGCCGATTGCCACATCCTCCAAGGCGAGCTGCCGTTCGACGCCTCCATCGTCGGCGCGCACACGATCGCACAGTATGCTCCCGGCGTGCCGGGCGTAGTTTTCTCGCTGGTGAGCGTGGCGAACGGCATGGCCGGCCAGTCCCCGACCGTGACCTACACGCTGGCCGACAAGTCCGGGAATGTGCTCCTGCCCTCGCAGATGAGCTTCTTGAACTTGGTCCTGGCCGGGCCGACGGGCGACTACCAGACGGAGATCTCGGAGAGTGCGATCGCGAATTCCACCGGCCAGAGCGGCACCTATTCCTACACCTTCAAGGCGACGGTTCCTGCCAACGCCACCGGCACGTACTCGGTTGGCATCGAGGGGTACCGGAGCATAGTGATCCTGCCGGGAACGGTGGTCCAGCAGACGGTGCGCGACGTGGGCTTCAACCAAGTGATCAACTTCTCCGTGGACGGCTCGACCGTGGCGCCGCACCCCGTCGAGATTGCGCAGGCGAACTGCAACGCCTGCCATTTCGCTATCTCCGCCCACGGCACCATCCGGCAGAACGTGCAGTATTGCCTGGTCTGCCACAACCCGACCGCGACCGATGCGGCCCTGCGCCCCGCCGCCGATAATCCGCCGCAGAGCATCGACTTCCCGGTGCTGATCCACCGGCTCCATTTCGGGGAATCGGGGCAAGCCGAGGCCGCGGCGGGACCGGTGCAATTCACGCCGTTCGTCATCTGGGGTTTCGGCGGGAGCGCCAACGACTTCAGCGGTGTGCTCTTCCCGGGCAACCTGCTCGACTGCGCCAAGTGCCACGTCAACGGATCCCAGGAGCTGCCGGTGCCGGCAACCCGTATCGCCGTGACCAACCCGCGGGATTACATCAACCCGACGCCGCCCACCACCGCGGCCTGCACGGCCTGTCATATCATGCAAGACGATTCGGCGCATGCCGCCACCCAGACCGATCCGACGCTGGGGGAGGCTTGCGCGGTCTGCCACGGCCCCGACGGCGCCTTTTCGGTGGACTCGGTGCACGCAATCACGGAGTAAGCCGCGGACGGACGGGTCCCTGCCGCCCCGCTCTGCTATCCTGAGAGCGAGCTTCGTTCCCGCGCGGATACACACCTTGAAAGTCGGTTTTGTCAGTCTGGGCTGCCCCAAGAACCTGGTGGACACCGAAGTCATGATGGGACAACTCGCCGCTCACGGCTGCGAGCTGACTTCGCGCCCGCAGGACGCCGAAGTGATCGTGGTCAACACGTGCAGTTTCATCGACCCCGCCAAGCAGGAATCGGTCGACACCATTCTCGAAATGGCCGAGTACAAGAAGACCGGCGGCCTCAAGCGGCTGGTGGTGGCGGGCTGCCTGGTGGAGCGCTACCGCGACGAGATCCGCCGCAACATCCCTGAAGTGGACGCCGTCGTCGGCACGAACGAGCTCGAAGAAATCGTCGCCGCCTGTCACGGGGCATCGGTCGCGAATGGTGCCGCCGTGCCCTATCTCTACCACGATCTGACGCCGCGCGTGCTCGCCACGCCGGGCCATTACGCCTACATCAAGATCGCCGAGGGCTGCGACCACCCCTGCTCGTTCTGCGTCATCCCGCAGTTCCGCGGCAAATTCCGCAGCCGCCGGTTCGAGTCCGTGGTCGCCGAAGCTTCACGGCTGTTCGCCTCCGGCGTCCGCGAGATCAACCTCATCGGCCAGGACACCACCTGCTACGGCGAAGACCTCGGCCTCGAGGACGGCCTCCCTCTCTTGCTCGAGCGCCTGGCCGGCATCGAAACGCCGTGGGAGAAATGGGTGCGGTTTCTGTACGCCTATCCCAACAAGGTCACACAGAGGTTGCTCGATACCATCGCGGCTCATCCCGCGCTGGCGAAGTACATCGACATGCCGCTCCAGCATTCCAGCCGCGAGGTGCTCAAGCACATGCGGCGCGGCGGCTCCGGCGAGATCTTCCTCAAGCTCATCGAGCGCATCCGCCGGACCATCCCCGGCGTCGCCATCCGCACCAGCATGATCGTGGGCTTCCCTGGCGAGACGGCCGCGGACTTCGACGAGTTGTGCCAGTTCGTCCAAGCGGCGCGGTTCGACCGCCTGGGCGTTTTCTCTTACTCGGACGAGGAGACCAGCCGGAGCTATCATCTGGATGGAAAGGTGGACGCGCGCACCATTTACAACTGCAAGCGGCGGCTGATGGCCATCCAGCGCAAGGTGTCGCGCGCGCGGAACCGCAGCCTCCGCGGCCGCGAAGTTCCGGTTCTGGTCGAAGGCCCGTCCCCGGAGACCGAGCTGCTCTGGCAGGCGCGCACGAGCACGCAGGCGCCCGAGATCGACGGCGTGTGCCTGGTGAACGACGTCGAGGGCGCGCCGCCCGCGCGCGGCCAGATGCGCCTGCTGCGCATCACGGAAACCCAGGACTACGACCTGGTAGGCACGCTGCTGCCGCTGACCGAAGCGCCTGCGCGGCCCACGGCCAGCCCTTTCGCGATCGTGGGGCAGGCTGGGTGAACCATGCTGGACTGCATCTCAGCACGGAACCGCGAGCGTCAGGGAGCGGACCCCGAGGGCCGCTCGCTGACGCTCGCGGTTCGGTGCTGGACCTCACATGCGCTATGAAATGCCCCATCTGCAAGAAGGAGGTCGAGCCCGGCGGCCCGTACGCGCCGTTTTGCAGCGACCGCTGCCGCCTGATCGATCTCGGCAACTGGGCGGACGGGACGTACCGCATCCCGGCGCCGGCCGAGTCTGCCCCGGAGGACGAAGACAGTGAAGACTGAGCGCGGGGGCTGGGTCGCGACAACCTTGGCGACGTGGTTCGGTTGCGGCTACGCGCCCTTCGCCCCGGGCACATTCGGCTCTCTCGGTGCGCTGGCGCCCGCGATTCTGCTGGCCCGCGCCGGATGGCGGCCGCTCCACTTCGTGGCGCTCGCGGTGGTGGCGCTGCCCGTGGCAATCTGGTCCGCGGATCGGACCGCGAGGCGCCTCGGCCAGAAGGACCCGCAACAGGTGGTGATCGACGAAGTGGTAGGCCAGTGGATCGCCCTGGGCGGCGCTGCTTCGGCCCACCAAATTCGCTGGCCGGTCTGGGTGGCAGCCTTTGCCCTGTTTCGCGTCATGGACATCTGGAAGCCCGCTCCCGTGCGCCAGCTCGAACGGCTGCAGGGCGGCTACGGCATCGTGGCCGACGACGTTATGGCCGGAATCTACGCTGCGCTTGTGTTATGGGCGGCGGGATGCTTCAATCTTTATTGAGTATGGCGAATCGCAAGAACGGTGAAGGACGGCCGCAGATCGCGAAGGTCACGCCGGCTGCCGCTATTGCCGGAGGCGAGTTTCAGATCCGGGGGAAGTGCTTCGCCAAGTCCGCGCGGCCGCGCGTTTCTTTCGGAGAGGTGGAGGCGCCGGTCGTCATTGGCTCGGATTCCTTCGTCATCGCGCGCGTGCCCGAGACGGCCTCGGTCGGTGAGCTGGTCATCCGAAACGGCGAGGACGCGAGCCAGGTCTGGGCCTGCGAGATCGGCATCCAGATCGCCGAGGGCGTCCACCCTGTCGCCAACCCCGCCGTCGACGCCGCTGGGAACATCTTCACCACACTGAGCGGCTCCCGCGGGCAGAAGACTCTAGCTTCGGTTTACAAGACCGATCTGAACTACGACACCAAGCCGTTTCTATCCGACGTGATGAATGCAACCGCGCTGGCCTTCGACCGCGAAGGGTTCCTGTACATTTCGAGCCGCTATGAAGGCATCGTCTACCAGGTGACGCCGGCCGGCTCGATGTCGGTCTACGTCGAGGGCATGGGCGTGGCCACCGGCATTGCGTTCGACCAGGACGAGAACCTCTACGTCGGGGACCGCCAGGGCACCATTTTCAAGATCAGCCGTTCGCGCCAGATCTACGTGTTCGCCACGGTCGAGCCCTCCATCGCCGCCTACCACCTGTCCTTCGGTCCGGACAACTGTCTGTACGTCACCGGCCCCACTACATCAAGTTTCGACTCGGTCTACCGCGTGGCGCCCACGGGCGACGTCGAGATCTTCTATCGTGGCCTGGGGCGCCCGCAAGGAACGGCTTTCGATGCCGAGGGCCGGCTTTACGTCGCAGCCTCGCTCGGCGGCCGGCGCGGGGTAGTGCGCTTCGGCGCGGACCGTACGCCGGAGCTGTTCCTCTCCGGGCCCAACATCGTGGGGCTGGCCTTCACGCCTTCGCGCTCCATCGCCGTCGCCACCAACAATCTGCTGTACCGTGTGGACGCCGGCATCAAGGGCAAGCCGCTGCCATGGTGACGCATGTCCGCTCCCTCACCGTCGCGGTTCAGTGCTCTAGCGCGGACGACGACAGCACCGAACCGCGCGCGTAAGCAAGCGGACCCCCACCATCCTCATGAACGCTGAAATCATCGCCGTCGGCTCCGAGCTTCTGACGCCGCAGCGGCAGGACACCAATTCGCTCTATCTCACCGACCAGCTCAACGCGCTGGGTGTCGAGGTGGTGGCGAAAGGGACCGTCGGCGACGACCGCGCCCGGCTGGCCGAAGCCGTGCGCGCGGCGCTGGCGCGCTCCGAAATCCTGATCCTCACCGGCGGCCTGGGCCCCACCGAGGACGACGTGACCCGCGACGCCGTCGGCCAGGCTCTGGGCCGCGAGCAGGTCTTCCACCAGGACATCTGCGACGGCATCGAGCGGCGATTCCGGCGCCGCCTGCGCGGCCCCATGCCCGAAATCAACCGGCGGCAAGCCTACGTCCTGACCGGTGCCGAGGTGCTCCCCAATCCCAACGGTACCGCGCCGGGCCAGTGGATCGCGAGCGAGGGCCGCGTGGTCATCCTGCTGCCAGGCCCGCCCAACGAGATGAAGCCAATGTTCGCCGCCGAGTGCCTGCCCCGGCTCGGGCGCGTGCTGCCGCCGCAGGTCATCCGCACCCGTGTCTTCCGCATCGCCAACATGCCCGAGTCGGCGGTGGATCAGCACATCGCCCCCGTGTACACGCGCTACGCCAACCCGGTGACCACGATCCTGGCGGCGGCCGGCGACATCCAGGTTCACCTCCGCGCGCGCTCGGCCACCGCAGAGGAGGCGGAGCGGCTGCTGGCGGAGGTCGCTCCCCAGATCGAGTCTATTCTGGGCGACCGCATCTATTCGCGCAACGGCGACCCGCTCGAAGCGGTGCTTGGCCAGCGGCTGCGCCAGCGTGGCGAGACCGTGAGCGTGGCCGAGAGCTGCACCGGCGGCATGCTCGGGGACCGCATCACCTCGGTCCCCGGCAGCTCGGATTATTTTGTCGGCGGCTTCCTGGTCTATACAGACCGCATGAAGACCGAGTTCCTCGGCGTGAGCGAAGATCTGCTGCGCGAGCACACCGCGGTGAGCGAGGAGGTGGCGCGGGAGATGGCGCGCGGTGCGCGCGAGCGCACCGGTTCCACATGGGCGCTTTCGGTCACCGGCGTTGCCGGCCCAGCCGGCGGCACCGAGGCCACGCCCGTGGGCACGGTTATCATCGGCGTGGCCGGTCCGGATGGCGCGGCCACACGTAGCGCCCACTTCGTCGGCGACCGCGACAGAGTGCGCATCTTGGCCACTCAGCTCGCTTTGGACCTGCTTCGCCTGCGGCTGTCCTGACCGAATTCCCCCCACTCGCGCGTACCGACACCACCCAAGCAGTGGTGCTGGACCTCAGTACCGGAGTACCGGGACTTTTTAGTTTTGATTCCAGGAGACTTTTCGGTTAGATTAAAAGGTCATGCGAATCGCATCCGCAGTTCTCATCCTCCTGGCCCTTGCCCTTGGCGCCCAGGCCGCTCCCGTAGTGACCTACGATGTCCAAGGCTACGCCCCGGATGTGGAAGGTCCCGGCGGAATCGACACCTACGAGTTCACTTTCACGCTGGACCTGACCCCAACGATTACAAGTAACCCCGACCCCGACTCGTTCCTCGTTAGCCCGAGCGTTGAGTTTTTCCTGAACGGAACGGACGAAGGACCACTGACAGGCACAGTAAGCGTGACCTTTTTTGACGCCGCCGAAGGAGGCCTGCTGTCGATTAATAGCGACACCGTTCAGTTCTTCCTGAACGGCCCGCCGCTCTTTCTGGGATCCAACACTGACCCGTCCCTCCAGACCCCGGGCACCTTCCTCGCCGACAAAGCGGACGACACGACCAACTTGCCGCCCAACCAGATCTACGGCCAGTTTGGTGATACTGTGCTCAGCGGCGGCGAGGTTACTGCGTCCGGTGCGACCTCCCTTCCCGAGCCCGGGACGTTACCGCTGATGATGGGCGCGGCCCTGCTGCTGGCGCCGCCGCTGCTGAAGTTCCGCAAGAATCGTTAGTCCTCGATCTTCACTGTCCCGCCGCCGGTTTCTGCGGAACCGGCGGCGGCTGGGGCGGTTTCCCTATCAAGCTTGGCACCTTGTTGCGCCTGCTCCGAGTGCGTGACTCCTCAGGCTCTTCCCAGACTGGGCCCTTTGGCGACGAACCCGCTGCAAGCCCGCACTACAGAGACGCCAGCTTCGGCGCTCTGCTGGCGCATGACGGAGTGACGCATGGACGGGCGGCTGGCCAAGCGCGATGAAGAGGTTGCCGCTTACTTGCGCGAGCGGTTCGGCGCCGGGGGCACCGTAACAGACCGGGGTCCCCCTACGGCTTAGCCGGTTCCGGCGTTGGCGCCGGCTCGGCGGGCGGAGTCCACGGCTTGTTGACCCACTCCTTCACCCAATCGATGAAGGTCTGGTACCAGAGCACGCTGTTCTGCGGCTTCAGCACCCAGTGCCCCTCGTCGGGGTAGACCAGGAGTTTCGAAGGCACCTTCTGGAGCTGGAGCGAGGTGTAGAGTTGCAGAGCCTGCCCGTACGGAACGCGGAAGTCCAGTTCCCCGCCCACCACCAGCGTCGGCGTGCGGAAGTCTCTGGCGTAGAAGCTGGGCGAGAGCTTCGCGTAGAGGTCGGGGTTGTCCCAGGGGGCGCCCCGGAACTCCCACAGCGGGAACCACAGCTCCTCCGTCGCGCCGAACATGCTGCGCAGATCGAACACTCCGGCGTGCGAGACGAGCGCCTTGAAACGCTGCGTGTGGCCCAGGATCCAATCCACCATGTAGCCGCCGTAGGAGCCGCCCGCCGCCGCCATCTTGTCTGGATCGGCGTAAGGCAGCTTGGCCACGTAGTCGGCCACCGTTATAATGTCGTCGTAGGGTTTGCCGCCCCAGTCCGCATTAATGTCGTCGATGAACTTCTGCCCGTATCCGGTTGATCCACGCGGATTTGGCATTACAACGACGAATCCAGCGCCGGCGAATACCTGGGCGTTCCAGCGATAGCCCCAGTCTTCGCCCCAGGCCCCCTGCGGCCCGCCGTGGATGAGGAACAGCACCGGGTAGCGCTTGCTCTCGTCGAATCCCGGAGGCTTCAGGAGGAAGCTGTGGATGCGGGTTTCGTCGGTGCTCTCCACCCAGAATTCCTCCAGCTTCGGCAGCGCGAACTCGGCCAGGAGCGCGTCGTTGAAGTGCGTCAATGGCCGCACGGCGCCGCCGCTGGCGGCCGCGAAGATCTCCGCAGGCCGCGCGCCGGTCTGCTCGGTGAACACCACCGTCTTGCCGTCCGGGGTCACCTGAACCTCGTCCACGAAGCTGTCGCCGGAGTAGATGTTCTGCGCTCCGCCGCCGCGCGCAGGCGCCATCTGCAGGAGCTGCCGCCCGCGGTCCTCGATAGTGAAGAAGATTCGCGCCGAGTCCGGGGACCAGGCAAAGCCGGTCACCCAGCGGTCCATGCCCGCGGTAAGGTTGGTGAGCTTGCCGGTGGCGCGTTCGAGGACCATGAGCCGCCAGCGGTCGCTCTCGTAGCCCGGCCGCACCTGCGCGCGCCACGCCAGGTACTTGCCGTCTGGCGAGTAGGCTGGCGAATTGTCGGCAGCTGGGTTGGAGGTGATCTTCATGACTTGCCCGCCCGCCATCGGAACGACCCACAGGTCCGAGTTCGTGCTGACGGCCGGCTCCGGGTCCGCGTTCATGACGAAACACAATTCGGAGCCGTCGGGCGAGATCGCGTAATCGTCCTGGCCGCCGAGGGAAAACGGAGGAACCTCGCGATCCCCCGGCGTGAGGTCCTTCGGCGTGCCCCCGTTCGCCGGAACGACGAAAAGGTGGCTCCGCCGGTTGCCCCGCCACTCGGTCCAATGGCGGTACAGCAGCGAGGTGTAGAGCCGCGCGTGGACCTTGGCTTCCTTCTCGGCGTCGAGCTTCGTCTTGTTGCAGGCGTCGTCCGGGCAGTCCGGATAAACCTCGCTGGTGAAGACGAGGTTCTTGCCGTCCCGCGAATAGAGCACGCCGCCGGCCTCGGTCGCGAGCGATGTGATCTGGCGCGCGTCGCTGCCATCCGGCGCCATGAGCCAAACCTGCGCCGAGCCGCCGCGATCAGAGATGAAGGCGATGGATTTCGAATCCGGCGACCAGCGGGGGCGCTCGTTCACCGTGCCGGCCGCGGTGATTTTCACCGGCTCGCCTCCGGCGAGCGGAACCACGTAGATGTTCGTCGGCTTCTTGTTCGCGGCGAGATCGACCGATTGCACGGTGAAGGCCACCATCTTGCCATTCGGCGAAACCTGAGGATCGCTTACGCGGGCGAGCTTCATGAGGGCGTCCACATCGAAGGGTTTCTGCGCCAGGGCAGGCGCAGCGAGTGCGAGGACCAGGAGGACGAGGAGCATACCCTGCATTCTATAGCCATCGACGATCGGGCGGGGTGGCATTCGCTTGTGCCTGATACAATTACTGTCAGCCGAGGATCGGATGTGGAGTGTCCTAATCCTCGTGGAGCACTGGAAAGGCGGAGGACTACAGTGGAAACCGACGAGTCGATCCACGTTTACGGCTGTACGTCCGGCGGCGAGGTGGGAATAATCCTCGCCCTGCCCGCGGACTCGGCCATCCGGAACCCGGAAGGACGGGCGGTCCCGGGAATCGTATTGTCGATCGGCGAGGCGCGCGATCTCGTGCGTCACATCCTCTCGCAACTCGATCAAATGGAGAAACTGGCGGCCACAAGGGGATGAACGCCGACGAGCTTGCCGAGTTCTATCGCAGAGTGGGGGCGGCCCTGTGGCATCTGCAGTATCTCGAAGACGTTCTCGTGAGCTTCCTATCTGTGAAGATCATACATGAGCGGCGGTGTGCAGGTTTGACCCTAACCGAAAACGACGCCCGGGCTCTGATCGCCGACAAGCGGAGGCTAACTTTGGGACCGCTGATCGAGTCCTGCACGAGCCGCAAGGCCATCCGGCCTGAATATCAATCGCGATTCGAAGCCTTCAGGGCAGAGCGGCATTGGCTGGTGCATCGCTCCTTGGTTGAGAATGGAGACGATATCCAAGTCGACGCTGGCCTCGAATCTCTCATCGCCCGCATCACCCGCATACAGGAAGAAGCCATCTCACTAAAGAAGGCGGTTGGGGAAGACTTCTTCTCCTGGATGGCTGCGCACGGCGTACGCCAATCGACATGAGGGCGGATAGCCTCTCGCTCCCCCCGTGCTACGATAGTCGTTTCACTGGACATTGATGATTCGCGCCTATCGCGGCACACTGCCCAGGATTGCCGCATCCGCATACGTCGATCCCAGCGCCCAGATCATCGGCGACGTCGTGATCGGGGAGCGGTCCAGCGTCTGGCCGAACGTGACCATTCGCGGCGATGTCAACTACATTCGCATCGGGGAAGAAACGAACGTGCAGGACAACTCCTGTCTCCATGTCGAACACCTGACCAACCCGCTGATCCTCGGCAACCGCGTTACGGTGGGCCATTCGGTCACGCTGCACGGCTGCGAGGTCGAGGACGGCTGCCTGATCGCGATGGGCGCGGTGGTGCTCAACGGGGCGCGCATTGGCCGCGGGGCGATCGTGGGCGCCGGCGCGCTGGTGCCCGAGGGCATGGAGGTCCCGCCGGACAGTCTGGCGATGGGCGTGCCCGCCAAGGTCCGCCGCATGCTGACCGAGGCCGAGCGCGAGCGCGTATCGAGCGGCGCCGGCCACTACGTCCGCCTGGCCCAGGAATACAAGGAAGAGCCGATTTGATCCGAGCCGTCAAAGGTACTCGAGACCTGCTGCCGCCATCCACGGAGCTCTGGAATCGTGTGGAGGCCGAGACGCGGCGCGTTTTCAGGGCCTACAACTACCACGAGATCCGCACGCCCATCCTCGAGGAGACGCAACTCTTTGCCCGCGGCGTCGGGGAAGAGACCGACATCGTGACCAAGGAGATGTACACCTTCGAGGACCGCGACGAGACCTCCCTGACGCTCCGCCCGGAGGCCACCGCCTCGGTCATCCGCGCCTATATCGAGCACCGGCTCGACCAGCGGCCCGGCGTACAGAAACTGTATTACATCGGGCCGATGTTCCGCCGCGAGCGCCCGCAGAAGGGCCGCTACCGGCAGTTCTACCAGATTGGCGCGGAGGCCATCGGGTCCGAATCGCCGTTCGTGGACGCGGAAGTCATCGAGATGGTAGTCCAGTTGTTGCAATCACTTGGGCTACAGGATTTCAAGTTGTTGCTGAATTCCGTAGGCGACGCCAATTGCCGCCCCGCCTTCCTGGCCAAGCTGCGCGAGGAGCTGGCCAAGGTTGCGCCCTCGATGTGCGCCGATTGCCAGCGCCGCGCGGAAACGAACCCGTTGCGTGTGCTCGACTGCAAGGTGCCCGAGGACCAGCCGATCATCGAAAAGCTGCCCTCGATCCTCGACCACCTCTGCCCGGATTGCAGCGCGCATTTCGACGCAGTGCGCCGCTACCTGACCGAGCGGCAGATCCCCTTCGAGGTTCGGCCGCGCCTGGTGCGGGGGCTCGATTACTACATGCGGACGACCTTCGAGATCGTCCACGGCGCGCTGGGTGCGCAGAACTCGGTCCTGGGCGGCGGCCGCTATGACGGTCTGGCGGAGTCGCTCGGATCGAAAGTCCCCGCGCCCGGCATAGGCTTCTCGATCGGCGAGGATCGCCTGGTGATGACCCTCGAGCAGGCGGGCGGCGAGCCGGCCCTCAGGCTCGATCTGTTCATCGCTCCGCTGGGCGAAGCGGCCCTGAGCCACGCCGCGCTGCTGGCGCGCGACCTGCGCCGGCTGGGGATCGCGGTCGAGATCGCGCCCGAAGGGCGCCTGAAGCGCGCCATGGAACTGGCCAACAAGCTCGGCGCGCGGCGCGTGCTGATCCTCGGAGACAATGAAATCTCGGCCGGCCTGTACGCCCTGAAGGACATGGCCAGCGGCGAGCAGCAGAACCTCGGCCGCGAAGAATTGATCGCAAAACTCACTAACTAAAATGGCGGATACCGTACCACTCGATTTTCTCGGCAATCTGCGGCGAACGCACACCTGCGGCCAACTGCGCGCCGCGGACGCCGGCCAGCGCGCCGTCCTCATGGGATGGGTGTACCGGCGGCGCGACCTGGGCGGCGTCATCTTCATCCACCTGCGCGACCGCGACGGCGTCACGCAGATCGTCTTCCACGAAGACGCGGACCCGGCCATCCACCAGAAGGCCGAACTGCTGCGCTCGGAGTACGTCATCGCCGTCGAGGGCCGGGTAAAGCCTCGCACCCCGGATACCGTGAACGCCTCGATTGCGACCGGCGAAGTCGAGGTGGTGGCGGAGAAGCTTTGGATACTGAACGAATCGCGCACGCCGCCGTTCCCCATGGAAGAGACCGTGGACGTGAGCGAGGATGCGCGCCTGAAGTACCGCTATGTGGATTTGCGCCGGCCGCATATGCAGCGCAACATCGTGCTGCGGTCGAAGATCGCTTTCGCCGTGCGCGAGTGCCTCACGTCGATGGGCTTTCTGGAGATCGAGACGCCGTTCCTGACGCGCTCGACGCCCGAGGGCGCGCGCGACTACCTGGTGCCCAGCCGCGTCCAACCGGGCTCGTTCTATGCCCTGCCCCAATCGCCGCAGCTCCTGAAGCAGTTGCTCATGATTAGCGGCTTCGACAAGTACTTCCAGATCGTGCGCTGCTTCCGCGACGAGGATCTGCGCGCCGACCGCCAGCCGGAGTTCACGCAGATCGATATCGAGATGTCGTTCGTGCAGGAGGAGCGCATCTTCGAGGTGGTCGAGCCGCTGATCCAGCGCGTGTGCGGCGTCGCCGAATTCCCGATCGCGTACCCGTTCCCGCGCCTGACCTGGGAGCAGGCCATGTACGGCTACGGCACCGACAAGCCCGATCTGCGCCTGCCGCCCTTCCACTCGGTCGGGGATCTGTTCCCGGGCGCGGGCTTGACCGGCGAAGGCCTGCCGCTCGTGGCCGTCGTGGTGCCAAAGGCGGGCGGCGCAAGCCGCAAGGAGCGCGACGAGCTGAAGCAATACGGCGCCGAGCGCGGCCTCCGCATTTACGACGACGCCAAGCGCCTGGACCGCGATTATCCCGAACCCATGAAGGCGGTCCGCGAGCGCTGCGGCGTTTCCGCGGACGATCTGCTGCTCTTGGCGGGCTGGCCCGGCCCGCCCCAAGGCGAGCGTCCCGAGATGACCGTGCTGCGCGCCTGCGGCCAATTGCGCCTCTTTGCGGGCCAGCGGTACGCCGCCAAACACGGCCTGCTGGACAACCGCGACCTGCGTTTCCTGTGGGTGGTGGAGTTCCCGATGTTCGAATGGAACGAAGAGGAGAACCGCTGGGACGCGGCGCACCACCCCTTCACTTCGGTGCACGACGAGGACCTGGAGAAGCTCACCAGCGACCCTGCGCATTGCCGCGCCCGCTCGTACGACCTGGTGCTCAACGGCGTCGAGCTGGGTTCCGGATCGATTCGTATACACCGCCAGGACGTCCAGCAGAAGGTCTTCGGCGCGCTCGGGTTTTCCGAGGACGAGGCTCGAAAGCGCTTCGGCTACCTGCTCGAAGCGCTCGAATTCGGCGCTCCGCCGCACGGCGGCGTCGCCCTGGGCCTGGACCGGCTGGTGATGATCCTGGCCGGCGAGAACTCGATCCGCGACGTGATTCCCTTCCCCAAGACCGCCCGCGGAACCGACCTGATGTGCGACGCGCCCTCGCCCGTTCCGGAGCGCCAGCTCCGCGAGCTGGGCATCGCGCTCCGCAAGCCGCAATGACCCTCAAAGAACGGCTCGGCTGGCCTCGTGGTGTGCCAAGCAGACGTTCCGTTCTCGCCGCCGCTCTGGCGCTGCCGCAGGTCCTTCGCTCCCTCGGGTGCAGCCGCCCGGCGCGGGTTCGCGAATACAGCTTTGAGGCGACTTTTCCGTCGCTGTTTGATTCACGGCCAATGAGTACGCCCTGCGATCCGACTTTGCCGGGGCCGCGCGTCGAGATAGTGGGACCTCCGATCGCTCCCGCCGTGTGCAATCGAGCGGAGCAATTGTCCCTCTCGACCACGGAAATGCCGGCGCTCGCGATCGATGCGGGCGACCAGACTACGGTCAGTATCGTCGGGACCGATGCCGACCGGTACGAGGTGCGCTTCTGCGCTCAGGCCGGCGGCGCGAACGATAGCGATGCGCGCCTGTCGCTCGACAAGATCGCCTTGACGCATTCGGGCCAATTACTGAAGGCGACGGCGCCCGAGCACTCACGGGAAAGACCCGTCAATGCATGGCTGCATATCGAGGCTGCCCGGCAGCGCGCGGTCACGGTGAATGGCACCAGTTCCTACATGGAAGTATTCGGCATCGACGCACCGGTGCATGTTTCCACGACGCACGCTCGCATAAAATTGATCGAGACCACCGCCGAAGTACAGGCGACCGCCCACGTTGGTGTCATTGACTTCGCGGGCCATCGCGGCCGGGTTCGACTCAATGTCGATGGTGAGGGCGAGATCAACCTGAAGCTGACCGCCGCACGGTTCGATGGAACGCTCCATGCCAAGGCTGAGATGGCCATCCGCATCCTGCTTCCGCCAGGATTCGAGTCGCCATTTGAGGCGATCGTAGACCAGCCCGACCTATTCGTCTGTCGAGCGGGTTTGGCGCCAGACGTACGCCGTCGCAACCGAGGCGGCGGCGTGGTGTTCTCGTACGGCCCCGGCGATCCGGTACTGCGCTTCGTATCGCACGGGGTCTTGGTCATCGACAGCGCCGATCGCTTGACCGCGCCGCGTCCTACCCGTTACCGGAAGATCACGAACCCCGCATAGAAGACGTTGTTATCCACGCCTGGATCTACGGGTGTGGTAGACGCGTTCGAGATGTGGAGTAGTTTATAGCCCAGTTCGAAGCCGTATTTCCGGTCTTTTGGATGCCATCTCACGCCCCCGCCAAAATCAATAGGAAGTTCAACGCGGTTGCGTCGAAGACGTTTTCGGGGATGGGCTGGGTCGACGCGATGATGCCGGCATCCGTCTGAAAGAACGGATGCACCCTTCTGCTTCTGAGAAACTCGATCCTAAACCCGACCGGTGTTATCGCGAAGCCGTAGACTGCGCGGCTCGCACCGGAGGAGTACAATTCGGAGCCGGTGGGTGGTGTCGTCGTAATAACGAGGACTGCGGCGGGCGCCGGCTGAAGAAAGACGGCGGCAGGCATTACGCCCGGCGCGAACCTGATGGAGACGGGCCTCCATGCCCAGCAGCGATAGGAGTAGCTGAAGCCGGCCGCAATGAAACGGCTTCCGGACGTCGCCCCAATGAGCGTGGTCGAAACCGGCGAGTATCCCGCGAAGAACTCGAACTCGTGGCGGTGCTCGCCCGGCAGCGGGTCCGATGTACACACGCCGGCCGTGCAGATCGGCAGGGTCAGCGGCGCAAGGAGGAGCGCGACGGCGCGAATTAACGTGAAGCACCTCCGAAAAGTGTCGTCAGTCGATCGCAGTCTGGCATGTGACAGGATTGTTCGTCAATAAAACGGCAAACGGCTTCGTGCGGTGTAATGGAGGTGGGAGGGTTCATGCGCGTCGTATTGGGCGCTGATCATGCGGGCTTCGAGTTGAAAGAGAACCTGCTGGCCTACGTTCGCGGGCTCGGTCACGAGGTTCAGGACGTGGGGACCGACAGCACCGTGCCCGTGGACTATCCCGATTACGCCGAGGCCGTCGGCATGGCCATCCTCAACCGCCGGGCGGACCGCGGAATCCTGGTATGCGGGAGCGGGGTGGGCGCTTCGGTGGCCGCCAACAAGCTGCCGGGGATCCGCGCGGGTTTATGTCACGACACCTACTCGGCGCACCAGGGCGTGGAGCACGACGACATGAACGTCCTGGTCCTGGGTTCCCGGGTGATCGCCTCGGAGCTGGCGCGGGAGTTGGTGCGGGCTTATCTCGGCGCCGAGTTTTCGCGCGAGGAGCGGCACGTGCGGCGGCTCGAGAAGATCCGAAAGCTGGAGAGTCGGCGCCCGGTTTAGCGCACGAAATCGGCGGTGATGCGCTCCGGGATCAGGCCGCGCTCGAACGCGACGTCGTAAAGTTTCTGCGCCGCGCGCGGCACCACTTCTCCGGCATCGACGGTGAAGTGATTCACGTACATCCCGATGAACTTCTCGGCCAGGCGGGGCTCCATGTCGCGCGCGAACTGGAGGGCGTAGTTCAGCGCCTCTTCGTGGTTGTCGAGCGAATACTGGATGCTCTCGCGCATCAGCCGGCAGCATTCCGAGCGGATCTCCTGCGGCAGCGAGCGCAGGATCGCATTCGCGCCGAGCGGCAGCGGCAAGTCGTAGGTCGATTTCCACCACGCTCCCAGGTCGAGCACCTTGTGAAAACCGGAGCGGGAGTAGGTAAGCTGGCCTTCGTGGATCACCAAGCCCAAATCCACCACGTGTTCGCTGACCGCCTCGAGCACCTTGTCGAAGGGTGTCACGACGGGCTCGAAATCGGGCTCGAAGATCTTGAGAGCCAGGTAAGCCGTGGTGAGCAGGCCGGGCACGGCGACGCGTTTGCCCTTGATCTCCGCGGGCGCGATCGGCCACGAGGCGACGAGCAGGGGCCCGTAGCCATCCCCCACGCTCGACCCGCTGGCCATCAGAGCGTACTTGTCGGCGACGTAGGGGTAAGCGTGATAGGAAATGGCGGTGAGCGCGTAGACGCCCTGCTCCGCCTTCCGGTTCAGAGTCTCGATATCCTCGAGCACATGCTGGAACGAGACCAGGCGCGAGCGGATCTTTCTGGTCGCCAGCGCGTAAAACATGTACGCGTCGTCCGAATCCGGGCTGTGGGCGCAAGCAATTTCTGCGGGTCCAGTTGACGTCATAGGAAGGCGGCTTCAAACACTATAGCAGACCGCCTGGCGGCGCAACCGGACCGTGATCCGGTAGTGGGCAGCTACGCCAGCTTGAGTTGCCGGGCCAGCGCCAGCAGGGCTGCCGTGAAGCGCTCGATTTCGCGTTCGAGGACGGCGCAGACCTCGGGCGCAGGCCGGAGATCGCCGCTACGTCCGAGCATTTCCAGGCGGAAAGCCGCCTCACGCGCCGGCTCGGCTCCGAAATTCGCCACCGATCCCTTCAGAGTATGGGCGGCGCGCTCGAGCGCACCAGAATTCCCCGCGGCGATCGCCGAGCGGATATCGGCAAGCAGCTTGGGGCAATCTTCGGCGAACAGGGCGGCGATCTCCTCGAGGAAATCCAAATCGCCTCCGGTCGAGGATGGCCGTGCTATCCAGGAGTTGGCCAGGCTGATCCGGTTCCACGCCCTTTCTATCGGCTCGCCCGACCCGGCACTTTACGCCCCAGGACGCCGCTATGATGAGAGCGATGCCTGGCCAGCGCATCGCCGTGCATGGCCACCGCGGCGCCCGCGCCGCGTTTCCGGAGAACACGCTGGCCGCGTTCGCTTACGCCATCGGCGCCGGCGCGGACTACATCGAGCTGGACGTCCAAGCCACGTGCGATAGCGCGCTGGTGGTGTGCCACGATCCGGTGCTCAGGCGCCGCCGCTGCCAAGGGCCGCCGGGCGGCCGGGTGGTCAGCCGGCTTACCCTCGCCGAGTTGCAGCGGTTCGACTGCGGGTCGCTCACCGACCGCCGCTTTGCCCGCCAGACCGCCGTCCCCGGCGCCCGAATTCCGACCCTGGACGAGGTTCTGGCTTTGGCAGGCCAGGGCGACTTCCGCTTTAACATCGAGGTGAAGACGTTCCCCCAATACGGGCCGGAGCCGGAGAGCATTGCCGCGGTCGTGGTCGAGGCGATAGGACGCCGCAGCCTGGGCCGGCGCGCCGAGGTGCAGTCGTTCGACTTGCGCGTCCTGCGCGCGATCTCGGCTGTGGACCGGGCGCTGCCGCTGGCCGCGCTGTGCCAGTTCGGCAGGCGGGACTTCCTGCGGCTGGCGCGCGAGGCGGGCGCGACGGCAGTGGGTCCATACCAGCGCCTGGTGACGCGCGGAAGCGTGGCGCGGGCGCACGCCGCCGGTCTGCGGGTGGTCCCTTGGACGGCCAACCGGCCGCGCGATTGGACGCGCCTGATCCGCGCCGGCGTGGACGGCATCATCACCGACGATCCGGCGGGGCTCATTCAGCACCTCGCCGAAAGGGGCCTGCGCGGGTCGTCTTGACTTTGGCGCGCCCGCCGCCCATAATCGTCCCACGCAGTCCCATTCAGCCCTGAAGGAGTGAAGAGATATGGCAAGCAACGTTCCTCCCCTGCCCCCGCCTCAGCCCCCGGCCACCGGCCTGCCCGCGCCGAAGAAGGTCAGCCCCGTGGTCTGGATCCTCGGCGGATGCGCCGTGCTGGTTGTCCTGGCGGTGGCGGCGCTAACCCTGGGCGGCCTGTTCATCGCCCACAAGGTCAGACAGGCCGGCCTCGACCCCGAGTTGATCCAAAGGCACCCCGAGCTGGCGGTGGTCAAGCTCATGGTGGCGGCCAACCCGGACGCGGAGCTGGTTTCCATAGACGAAGACAGGGGGATCGTCACGGTCCGGGACAGGAAGACCGGCAAGACGGTCACCATGAACTTCGAGGACATCAAGAAGGGCAAGATGAGCTTCGAGTCGGAGGGCAAGAAGGTCGAGATGGAGGGCCACGGCCAGGGCGATACGGGTTCGTTCACCGTGAAGAGCGACCAGGGCACGGCCACGTTCGGCGCGGGAGCGGTGAAGATGCCCGCGTGGCTGCCCGCCTATGGCGGCGCGAGCGTCCAGGGCTTTTCGAGCCAGACCCCCAGCGGCTCGGCCGGCACGTTCTCCTTCAAAGCCAGCGACCCATCCGACAAGGTGATTGAGTTCTATAAGGAGGCGCTCGAGAAGGCGGGCTTCACAGTCGAGGTGATGCAGCATCCCGGCGGCGCGCTGATGACCGGGCGAACCGGGGGACGCTCGGCCACCGTCAACGTGATTGCGGAGGGCGGCGGCTCTTCGGTCAGCGGCACCTTCGAGGACAAGTAGGGGCGGTGCGCCGGGGGCCGGCCGGGAAATGGCCGCGCGCGGTGTCGTAAAATGAGGAACGGCAATGTCGGGGCGTAGCGCAGCCTGGTAGCGCACCTGCCTTGGGCGCAGGGGGTCGGCAGTTCGAATCTGCCCGCCCCGACCAATAGAATCAATTGGTTAGAGCAGGAATCGAGAGTGCCGGATCTGTCCTTGTGACGTGGTTTGTGACGTAAGCCAATCGGGCCCCCGTGCGCGCGGGTTTCCTGCGGTCCCCATGAATTGGCTCCTTACCCGGGCAACCGGTGCGCTATTTTTGGACTTCCACTCTGCCGCTGCCAGTCTTGCAGTCCGGGGTTAGGGTCGCAGCAATCGAAGCAGCAGGGGCTGCGCCGCATTTGTCCACTGCGGGGATCGGCTCGGTTGCCTTCAGCGTCGCAACGTCCCCGTTCATTTGGCCGGTCACTCGCCAGGAAACACGTCCGCATTCCGGTTTGGTAATCGTCAGCGAACCGGAGATGTCGCCGCCCGTCTGACTGAGCGACCATGTTCCGCCCGTTTCCGGGTCGGACCAGGTTCCGCTCGCGTCTTTACAGTTCACCACAGAGGATGTGTGAACACCCAGGGGCGCGACGGGCGTCGCTGCTGGGCAACTTCGATCACTGGGCCACTCGGCTGCTGGCTCGGTGGACTCTGCGGGGACACTCCAATGGCCATACCCGGCCGCGGGACTCGCGTGCCGGTCGCTGTCCACTATTTCCAGGAACATGTTGTGCGAGCCTGCGAAGTGGGCGGCATTGAACCGGACTGCAAAATGCACTTTCAAGGTATCTACGGTGACTTCGGCCTGCGAGCATCCCGCCAGGAAGCAGCGGTTGTTCCACAGTGAGGCGTTCCCAGCCGCGGCAATTGGCCCAAGGTATTTGCCGGGCTGGTCCGAGAGCAGATACAGGCTCTTGCTGCCCGGATCGTACCTGACAACACACCTGTCGGTGCGGCTTCCCGCCCGCTCCTGGAAATGCAGGCGCGCCTGCGAGATGCCAACGCCATTGTTCCCTAGCGAGAACTCGGCCGTGAAGACCTGCGCCGCCCCTTCCCCACGGTTTGGATCGACCGAAGACATGTACGGCCCCGTCTTGAACACCTGCTTTGCACAATACTGGGGGAGTCCGGCCTTTGGAAATTCGGTGAGCAGATCGAGCGAGGCGAACGCGCGTCTCCCGGTTTGAAACGGTATTGTGCAGGTGTAATCGGCGTTGCCCTCATGTCCCGCCGCATCCGCTGGGATGTGGGCAATCAAGCAACCATCGGCTAGCGCATTGATGTTCAGGTCGAGGTCCGCCTTCCCGCCATCCCTGTGCGTTACCCACGTGCTCCGGCACGATGCGAAATCGAAGATGTACTTCCCTTCCACATATGTGACCGGGATTTCGGGCTTGAATCCAGGCCTCTGCTTTTCCTCTGGGTAAATCGCGGGGTAATCTTTCTGCTCGCACCGCCCGAACCGGTCGCACTCCTTCCATTTGCCTACCTGGCGGCCCTCGCTATAATCTCCTGACGAGCCTTCGAAATCTGGATCGAACCAGAACCGAAAAGGACCGTCCTTTACCGCGAGGGAGCCCGGCAAAACGTGCTCACAGAACACCGGTCCCCCGACACCGTTGCGGTTGTCGCGATAGGCTCTATCCCCCGAACAATCGACCAACTTTGTCGCTTGCGCAAAACCGGCGCAAACGCCGGCGCATGCCAGGAGCCACACGCTTAGAGAACGACGCATCGCAGTACAACGATAGCCGTCTGCCAAACCGACGTCAACGTCGACGGCGTTCTTGCCCGAAGGCAACACCGCCCGGCCGAAGCCACCTCTTGCAGTCCTACGAGAATCAACCTGGGCTGTCGAGCGGGCCGAGTTCGAGGCCGGCGCCCCTACTTCGGCAGATCGGCTTTGCCCGTTACGTTGAATTCTCCGACCTGAACCGAGGCTGCCTCCTGGGGCTGTGCTCCACCCAGTGAGACGATGTATTCACCAGGCACGATCACGCGATTGCCCTTCCCATCGACTTGGCCCACGGAGCGCGGATCGATTGTCAGGGTGACGTGAGCCGACTCGCCTGGACCCAAATGCACGCGCTTGAATCCCGCCAGCACACGCAGAGGAGTCTCAAAGGCCTTAGGCTGCGTCAGGTAAAGCTCAACGACTTCATCTCCCGCCGTTGCGCCCGTGTTCTTCACGTCACCTTCTACCGTGGCCGAATCACCGGGTTCGACCGTCAATGGCGTAATTCTCAGGTTGTCGTACGCAAAGCTCGTGTAGCTGAGTCCGAAGCCGAATCCGTAGAGCGGCTTGTCCGCGAGATAACGATAGGTCCGGCCACGCATCGAATACTCCTCGAACGGTGGGACCTGGCTCAGCGACGAGTAAAAGGTCAGCGGAAGGCGCCCGGCAGGATTGTTGTCGCCGGCCAACGTCTCGGCAATTGCCGTGCCACCCTCTTCTCCCGGATACCAGGCTTCGAGAATCGCATTGGCATTCTGCTGCGCCCAGTTGACGGCCAGCGCGCTGCCGTTCTGCAGCACCACAACCAAGGGCTTTCCGGTAGCGGCGAGCGCTTTCAGCAGATCTTCCTGGGCCGCGGGCAAATCGATCGAAGTGCGATCGCCGCCGCTGAACCCAGCCAGCTTTACGGGCATCTCCTCGCCCTCCAGAGAGGGTGAAAGCCCGACGAACGCGATGGTCACCTCCGATTGTTTCGCTGCCTCGACTGCCTGGTTGCGCAGCACAGCCGCCGGAGCGTGCCAGGTAAGGTCAATGCCGGCGCTCCCCGTTCCATGCAAGTACTCCAGACGGATCGGGTGTGGTTGCGTATCGCCGAACGTCACAGCCGCTTCGAAGACAGCACCTCGCTCGCCGGTAGTCCCGCCGCTGCTTTCAACCAGCAGCTTCTCGTCCAGGTAAAGCCGGAAGCCTTCCGCGTTCTCGCAGGCGTAGCAGTAGTTCACGCGCACACCCAGTTTGTACTCGCCGGGTGCCGGCGGAGTGAAGCTGCCGCTCCAACGCACCGAGTAGTTGTTGCGCTCGAGGCCGTTTACGGGGACAACCTTGTCCCAATTGAAATTGATGTTACGGTCGGTCCGCGTAAGGACAGGCGGGCCACTCAAATCGGGCGAGCTGAAGTACTCGCCGGTAAGTCCATGGCCCGAACCGCTGGCGGGATGAAGCGCGGTATGCCCGATAGGCATCGCAAGACCCTCAACCAGCGTCGAGCCCTGCGCATAAGCCACCTTGGCCCAGGAGAACCGCTTTTCAATCCCGTCGAGTGGATAGACCGGCAGAGGTGGCGGCCCGTTGTAGTTGCCTTGCAGGGACTGTATGAGCTCCGCGGTGGGACCGACGACGGCGATGCGAGCGATCCCGCCTCTTAGAGGAAGGATGCGATTGTGGTTTTTCAGCAGCACGATGGACTCCCGCGCCGCGCGCAGCGAGAGTTGGCGATGATCCGGCGAGTTGACCTCGCTCACGGCAATACGCCCATAGGGAAGACCGGACGCCGGGTCGAACATGCCGAGCTGGAATCGCGCCCGGAAGAGGCGGCGCAATGCGGTGTCAAGCTCGGATTCCTGAATCAAGCCCTGGTGAATTGCGTCAACGAGCGCCGGGAACGCCTGTCCCGGCCCGAAACCGCATTCGAGATCGGCGCCAGCCTTAACGGCGGCGGCTGCCGCGTGGGCCATATCCGGAGCGTAGTGGTGTCCCGTGTTTACATCGGCGACGGCAGCACAGTCGCTTACGACGTAGCCGTCGAACTTCCACGCCTCGCGGAGATGATCGCGCAGGAGCATGGTATTAGCGCAGGCAGGCACTCCGTCAATCGAGTTATAGGCGCACATCAGGGACTGCGCGTGCGCCTCGGTCACCGCGGCGCGAAAAGCGGGCAGGTAGGTGTCCTCAAGATCGTGCGGCGAGACATCCACGTTGAAGCCGTGCCGCAGCAGTTCGGGACCGCTGTGCACCGCGTAGTGCTTCGGAGTCGAGACCACTCTGAAATGTTGCGGATCGTTTCCCTGCATGCCGGTGACGAATGCGACGCCCATGCGGCTCGTCAGGAACGGGTCTTCCCCATAGGTCTCCTGGCCCCGCCCCCAACGGGGGTCGCGAAAGATGTTGACGTTGGGCGCCCAAAACGTAAGCCCGAAGAACATTTCGCGATGGTCGTTGCGCATGGCCTCGTTGTACTTGGCGCGCGCCTCGGTCGAGATCGTCTCGCCCATCATGTGGACAAGGCCGGTGTCCCAGGTGGCGGCCATCCCAATCACCTGAGGGAAATTCGTCGCGTAGCCGGCAAAGGCGACACCGTGCAGGCCCTCGTTCCACCAGTCGTACCTCGGAAGGCCAAGCCGCGGGATGGGGGCCGCGTGGTCCCGCATCTGCGCGACTTTCTCTTCCAGCGTCATGCGGCCGATGAGGTCGCTAATACGCTGTTCCAGCGGTAACGCCGGATTCATATACCCAGGCTGAGCAGCTCCCTCCTGCTGGGCATGGACAGGGAACGCGAGTGCGAGGCCGGCCAAAAGTCCGAGAAAGCCTCTCACTCGAGGAGTGCGGAAACTAGACATGGAGATTGCCAACTCGTTGTGCATGAGGGTTCTTACAAGACGTACCATTATAGCCGGCAAGGCCCGGTAGACATCCCCGCACGAGAATCTCGGGAGCCGCCCGGGAGCGAATGTACCCGCATTTCCTCTGGCATCCGCCCGCCAACCGCTACGTTATGGGCTGGAACGACGGAACCGAGCTGCGCATCTACGTCTCGGGCGCCGACCCAATCATCGCTATCGAGCTGATTGCCAGCGTCCAGCGAACTGCCCCCGATCGCCCGCGGGCTCCTGCCGGAGTCAGCCCGGCCGAATCCCGCACAGTTTGACACGGTACGGATATTTACCGTACACTGGCTGAAGGGGATCCTCCCGTGCGACAGACCGTCCAACGAACCCGAAAACGAAGCGAGCGGACGCGGCCGGCGAAAGTCTACCGCTTCGATGCCCGTCTCAATGGGGAGCAGAAGCTCCTGATTCAGCGAGCGGCGGACTTAGAGGGCCGAACCATGACGGACTTCGTCCTTCACAGTGCCGAGGCCGCCGCCGAACGGACCATCGAGAAGCGTGCCCTGCTGGTCCTGACGCTCCGCGAGACGGAGAACTTCGCGAACGCGATTCTGAACCCGCCCCGTCCGGGCCCCGTCCTGCGGAAGGCGGCCCGCGAGTACCGCGCAAAAACGGCCGCGCGTTGACCACTGCACCGCATTTTGAGTATCGGGTGGAGCCCCTCGGCCCTTCTCACGACCGCACCGCCTTCCACTCGGGCGTTCCGGAACTCGACCGCTATCTCCACCATCAGGCCGGCCAGGATGCCAGACGAAAAGTCGCCGCGCCTTTCGTGATGGTCGCGCGCAGCGGTTCGATCGCCGGTTATTACACCCTCTCGGCTTACAGCATCCAGCTTGCCGACCTGCCTGAACCTATTGCCAGGAAGCTCCCCCGCTACCCGCAACTTCCGGCGACGCTGCTCGGCAGGCTGGCCGTCAGCAGTTCAGGGCGGGGCCAGAACCTGGGCCGCTTCCTCTTGATGGATGCCCTGCACAGAAGCTGGAGAAATACGTCCGAAGTAGCCTCCGTTGGCGTTGTAGTCGAAGCTCTGGACGAAACCGCCCGCTCCTTCTATCTTCACCATGAGTTTGTGAAACTTGCGGATCACCCCAACAAGCTCTTCCTCGCCATGGCCACGATTGAACGAGCCTTCAAGGGGAGCTGAATCGCGCAAGTCGAACAATTACGGCAGCGCCTTGAAATCCGCCCAGGCGTGCGACTCCAGGTCGCGCAGGATGGCGCCCTGCCAGAGCAGGTCGCGGTGGGCAGCCAGGTGGCGGGCGGCCTTGAAGCCGAGGCCGCAGGGGTGGCCCATCGAGGCGCTCAGGGACATCGCTTCGGCCATGGTCGAGTCGGCCACCTTGGCCTGCGTCGTGCCGGCCGGGCCGTAGGGCGGCTCCCAGGGCTTGGCGCCGCGCGGCGAGAGATCGATGTGCCCGCACAGCGTGCGCTCATCGGGGTCTGTCTTATGCTCAAAGGTATCGAAGTGATCCGACAGGAACTTCTGCGCCCGGATGACGTCGATTTGCCCCTTGTTCTCGTCCATCAACTGGTCCCAGCGGGCGTGGCGCGCGTTGGCGCTTTCGGAAATGTCCTTGGCCGGGAAATCCGTCTCCTCGCGCATCAGCTTCTCGTTCACCGGAAAATTCGCGCCCACGAAGTAGCCGTCGCTAGTCCGCTGGAGCGTCACGTTCTTGAGGCCCAGCTCGAGGCTGGCGATCTCCTTGGTCTTGCGGTCGGCCACCAGCCAGTTGTTGGCGTAGCCGCCGTTGTTCCCTTCCTCCATGATGCGGGCGAAATCGTCGATCGACGAAGCGTACTGCATGGCCTTGCGCGCGCGCACGAATTCCGGAATGCCGTTGGGATCGAAGCCGGAAAAGTGCGCGATGGTGGTCTCGGCGATCATCATTCCGGCGGAGGTGATCCCGAAATCGGAGCCGCTGTGGATCAGGCCGGGGAAGCCGTCCATGAGAATGCGGTTACCGTCCTTGGGGTGTAGATCGAAGACGATCCTCCAGCGCGCGCCTTCCGCGTAGCCGCTCCACAGGTTGTGACCCAGCACAGGCCGGCCGTCGCGGGTGTAGGAGCCGGTGGCGACAAACGCGCTGCAACGCTCGGGCGGGACCGGCGGCGCGGTCTTGCCCTGCTGCGCCTGGCGCCACTTGAACCAGTACGGGGAAAGCTCCATCCAGGCATTCATGACGGTGAGGTCGAGCGTGTCCAGCTTCACTCCGTGCGCCGCCAGGCCTTCGGACATGCCCTGCAACTCCTCGCGATATTCGGCGGGAACCTTTGGCCAAAGCATGTCGCGCGCGGCGGCACGGAAGAAGTCCCAGTCCTGGTTGGTGTCGTGGTTGAGCAGCAGCTCGATGACGCGCTGCGCATCCTGAATCTCCGGCGCCAGAAGGTAGCCGTGCTGGTAGCCGAGGTCGGCGGGCGCCCCCTCCAGGTGGACGAAGATCCAGCCGGCCTTCTCGGATCGCGAGGCATGGCGCAACCGCTGGGCATCGCCCGGTTCGCGGGAAACCAGCGCCGTGGCGCACAACACCGCAAGGACAACGGCGCTGGGGCCGTATCGACGCATACTCCCACCTCCTTGAATACCTCGATTGTAGCCTGCCGACGCCGTTGCTTACGCGCGCGGTTGGGCACTCAGACACAGAATCCCGACCGTCAGGGAGCGGAGTCCCGCCAAACAGCAGAACTCCGCTTGCTTACGCGCGCAGTTCGGCGCCGGAGTCCGAACATGTCGCCGCAGCACGCTAAAGCCCCTCGACGAACAGACGGTGAATGCGCAAGTCCGCGGTCAACTCGGGATGAAAAGTCGCCACCAGGTGCCGACCCTGGGCCACCAGCACCGGGTCGCCGTTGTAAAAGAGGTAGACGCGCGCGCCCGAGCCGATGCGGCGGATGATGGGCGCGCGGATAAAGACGGTCTCCAGATCGCCCGGACCCGTCCGCTGGAGGAATTCCTCTTCCGGCATCAGCCGCACCACCCGGCTGTCGAGCTGCCGCCCATAGGCGTTGCGCTCGATGGCCATGTCGACCAGGCCGAGCGACTCCTGCGCCGGGTTCGAGACCTCCGTCGCCAGCAGGATCGCTCCGGCGCAGGTTCCGAAAATCGGGCGTTCGCGGCCGAAGCGGGCCAGCGGCTCGAGCAGCGCTTCGTCCTTGATGATGCGCAGCATGGTCGTGCTCTCGCCGCCGGGAATGATCAGGCCGTCAACGCCGTCGAGCTCGGCCGCCGTGCGCACTTCAACGGCCGCGGCTCCGGCGCGCTCGAGCGCCTTGCGGTGCGCCTCGAAATCCCCTTGCAGCGCGAGCACGCCCGCGCGCTTGACGCCGCCCACCTACCAGCCCCTCACCGCCATGCGCTCGGACTCGGGCATGCTGGCCACGTCGAGCCCGAACATCCCCTTGCCCAGTTCTTCGCTGGCCTCGAGCAGCTTCGCGGGGTCGTTGTAATAGGTTGCGGCCTTGACGATGGCGCGGGCGCGCGCGTCCGGGTCGTCGGACTTGAAAATGCCGGAGCCCACGAAGACCGCCTCGGCGCCGAGTTGCATCACCAGCGCCGCGTCGGCCGGCGTGGCAATGCCGCCCGCCGAGAAGTTCGGCACCGGAAGCTTGCCATTCGCGGCCACCCACTCGACCAGTTCGAGCGGCGCTTGCAGCTTCTTCGACTCCGCCACCAGCTCCTCGCGCCCCAGCACGGTGAGCTGCTTCATCTCCTTCTGAATGGTGCGCATGTGACGCACGGCCTCGACGATGTTGCCCGAGCCCGCTTCGCCCTTGGTGCGGATCATGGCGGCGCCCTCGGCGATCCGGCGTAGCGCCTCGCCCAGGTTGCGTGCGCCGCAGACGAAAGGAACGGCGAAGGGGCGCTTGTCGACGTGGTGCTCCTCGTCGGCCGGCGTGAGCACTTCGCTCTCGTCGATGTAATCGACTTTGAGCGCCTCCAGAATGCGCGCCTCCGTGAAGTGCCCGATGCGGCACTTGGCCATCACGGGAATGGTGACCGACTGCATGATCTCGCGGATCCTCTTGATGGGCGACATGCGCGCCACGCCGCCTTCTTTGCGGATATCGGCGGGCACGCGCTCGAGCGCCATCACGGCCACCGCGCCGGCCTTCTCGGCTATGACAGCCTGGTCGGCGTTGGTGACGTCCATGATCACGCCGCCCTTCAGCATCTCGGCCAGGCCAACCTTGACCCGGAAAGCATCGTCTAGAAACATTGCGTTCTCCTCCTGTTAGTAGCCATCAGCCTTCAGCCATCAGCCGTCGGTCCCCACCTCTATCCATCCACAATCACGCCAGATCGCGCTGCAAGGCAGCACCTCTTTTCCATCGTCGGCGTCGCAAAAAGCACGGCTCTGAACGGGCCCTCTCTTGGATCGCGCTCAGTGCAGACCGTTGCGAGCTGATTGGCGACCGCGAAGTCGTCGAGCAGACTCCACTCGTTCACGTGACCGCCCGCGATGGACCGGAGTTCTTTCCAGCCTTCATCATTGTCCCCTTGGGCGTTAATCGGACTGGCGCCCCACCACCCGTTCGTCACATCGAACCCGCATACTTCGAAACCTGGCGGGACGGCCAGATTGACAACTCCGGAGCGGATAGAATGAACTCCGATCAGTCGCAGAAACAGGATCTCGCATGCGTGAGCCTCCAGCGCATAGAACGCGAGCCCGAGCTTCTCTTCCGCGATCAGCCCAACCACAGGGTCCGTGACCTCTTTTTCTTCCTCGCTCGAAAGGGCGCAAGGCCAGAGAAACCCGCTTGTCGAAAGTGCATAGCGACATTGAGGATTCAGAAACAGTCGTTCTCGCGTCCATGGGGGCTCGATTGCGATTTGCTCGCGCGGGACCCTCACCTGATAACCCTCGACATCAACCTTTCCGAAGTCTCTGCCAGCGAATTCCCTGTTCATACTGCCGACGGCTCCCTCACACCACCGCCGGAGCCGGTTCGTGGCGCTCCAGGCGCGCGCGGGCCAGCTCGCTCGAAAAAACCTTCCCCAAAATGGCTAGCCCGGCGCGGATCTTCTCCGGCGGCAGGGCTGCGAAACTCAGGCGCAAGCCGCCCGGCTCGCGCCTGGACACCTCGAAATAGCGTCCCGGCAGGTAGCTCACCCCTTCGCGCTGCGCGCGCGCCAGCAGATCGCCGGCATCGAGCGGCTCGGGCAGCCGCACCCACAGGTTCATGCCGCCTTGCGGTCGGGTAAAATGCGATCCGGCGGGCAGCCAACGCTGACATGCTTCGAGCACTGCCGCGAGGCGTTCGGCGCCGGCGGCGAGGATACGCGCCCGGTGCTCTTTCAGACGGCCGGAGACCGCGAAGCGCAGCAACACCGCCTGCGAAAGCTGATCGCTGTGCAGGTCGGCCAGATGCTTGGCGTCGGCCATGCGCGCCACCAGCGCCTTCGGCGCAATGGTCCAGCCCACGCGCAATCCGGGAAACGTCAGCTTGGAGAAGCTGCGCAACAGCACCGTGTCACCGGTCTCGTCGATCTGTTTGATGGCGGGCGCGGCCTCGCCTTCGTAGCGCAGCTCGCCGTAGATATCGTTCTCGACGAGCACGCAACCGGCCAGGCGGGCGATGCGCAGCACGGCGCGGCGCGCCTCGGCGGGAAGCGTTCCGCCGGTGGGGTTCTGGAAGTCGGGCGTGGTCACGATCAGACGCGGCCGGCTTCGAACGGCGGCGCGCTCGAGCGCGTCGATGTCGATTCCATCCACTCCCGCAGGCACGCCGACCAGTTGCGCGCCCGCCTTCAGCAGCACGTTCTTCAGGCCGGGGTAGACCGGGTCCTCCACGATCACCGCATCGCCGGGGCGAACCAGAACGCGTGCGATCAGGTCGAGCGCCTGCTGGCATCCATTGGTGACGATGAGGTCGTCGCCAGGTCGCGCCACTCCCTCGCGGCGCGCCTCGCCCAGCAGGTGATGACGCAGAGGCGCGTAGCCGGAGGGCGAGCCGAGTTGCAGCACCGCCGAGGCATCCGTACCGGCCAGCACCTCCTCGCAACTTCGGCGGAAAGCCTCCATCGGGAACAGGTCTTCGGCCGGGCAGGAACTGGAGAAACTGATGCCGTCGGGCGCGGCGGGCGCCGACGGAGCAAGCGCCGGAAGCAACTGCTCCCAGTTCAGGCCCGCGCCCGGCGGCCGCGTCTCGCCGAGAACAAAACTACCCCTACCGACATGGCCCCGGACCAGCCCTTCGGATTCAAGGAGGGCATAGGCGGCAGAGACGGTGGTGCGGTTCAGGCCAAGTATGCCAGCCAATTCCCGAGTGGCTGGCAGGCGCCCACCCCGCTCCAAGCGACCGACGCCGATCAGTTCCTTAATTGCGTCAGAGAGTTGCCGATAGAGCGGCGCGTTGGAAGAGGGATCTAGATGGATTGCCGGCAACATTCCAATCTCAGATGACCATACCATATTGGATGACTCAAGGACAAGCGCCGGATCTGATACAATCGCTCACGCACCCTGTTTTCATGAAGCATTTCGCCCTGATTCCATGCCTCGCTCTCGCCTCCGCGCTGATTGCCGCGCCGCGCGACAAGAACAAAGAAGATCAGGTCACGCAGGCCCATCAACTGCCTCCGGAACTCCCGGCCGTAACGGTGGCCGACGCCGACCGCCTGATATTTCAAGTGACGCCGTTGCGTGGCGACGGGCTGCTGTCGCAGCAGCTTCGGGAAGCCCTCAGACCGCTCCTTCGCCCGGACCGCCCGCTGGTAAAGCTGCGGGTCTTCGTCGCGGGAACCGGCGACACCCGGCGCGTGCAGGCCTTGGTGAGCGAGCTCGCGACGGAGAAACGAGTCTCGCTGCCGGCGCTGACGGTAGTGCAGGTCGGGCAGCTTCCGCGCGACGGCGCCCAGGTGGTTTTGGAAGCGGTGGCCTTGGACAAAAGGGCGGTGAACCCAAACGGAATCGTGATGGCGCCCGCCGAGAGCGACACCGTCGACCAGCCGCTCCAGCCGGTGCTGCCTCACCTGCGCCGCGTCCTGGACCGTTTACGCACGTCGCTTGCTAACGCCGGAGCGGGCCCGGACGAAACCCTGCGGGTCACTTGTTACCCCACCTCGCTCGATGAAATGGACCAGTTCCGCAGCGCCATGACGGGCGTATTCCCGAAGGCTGTTTCCAACTTCGTGCAGCCGCAGAGGGCGACGCTCGCGAGCGGGGCAAGCTGCGAAACGGTGGGGCGGCTGATAGCGCCGCAGCAGCCCCCGGGAGCCGGAAAGCTGGTCTTCACGGGCGCGCAACTGGCTTTCGGCAGCACCCCCGCCGACGCGAGGCTGGCGTTCGAAAGGCTGGGAAAAACGCTGGCCCAGGCGGGCGCGTCTTATCACCGCGTGGTCCATCTTTGCGTCTATTCGTTGTCGCGGTCGACGGCCGAGCTGGCCGTGCGCGCCGGGCGCGAGTTCTTCGATCCGGCCAAACCGCCGGCGCTGACGGTTCTTCTGGTCGAGGGCCTGCCCTCCCTGGATGCCACCTTTGCCGTTGACGCGGAGGCTGTTTTGCCGGATTCCAAGTAACTCAGCAGTCACTACGAACTGAACAAGGGAGCGCACATGAAAAACCTATTCCTTCCGGCCATCGCAGCTGCGGCCTTGGCTTTGGGATTCTACTCCAGTGCACTTAACGCAGCTGACGAAACGGTAGGCAGATTGTTCATCAAGACCGCAGACTCCACCACCGGCGGACAGCAGGCCGCCGATCCGAAGCTGGCGGAAGCGGTCACGAACATGAAAGCCAAACCGGGGAAGTTCGTCGTAGTGGATGACGAATCCCAGGCGGATTTCCTTTTGGTGGTTCTCGGACGCAAGAGCGAGCAGAGAAAGTGGAAGAAACAGCCGCTCTACTGCAACACACTTCTGGCAGCTCTCAGCGTTCGAAACGGAGCCTCGTGGAAACCGTTGGGCACCGTAGGCAGCGAGTCGCGGCTGTTGGACGAGAGTGCCACCGACTGGAAGAAGATGGCTGAGGACCTGATAGTCGCAGCCGAAAGGTACACCAAGAAACCCGTGGGCAAATAGCAACCTGCGCAACCAACGCTGCCCAGCGGATTCGCCACTGGCCCGGCACTGGTATTTTAGACTAATGGCCCACACAACAGTCGCCTTCGGAGAGATCATGCTGCGGCTGGCGCCGCCGCACTTAGAGCGTCTTCTCGACTCGCCTTTGCTGGTGGCGACCTTCGGCGGAGGCGAGGCCAACGTCGCGGTTTCGCTGGCCAATCTCGGCGAGCCGGCGCGCTTCGTCACGGTCCTGCCGCCCGCCAGTCCGATCGCGGAAGCGGCCCTCCGCCAGCTTCGCGGCTTCGGGGTGGACACCTCGCAGATCGCGCGGGGGGCGGGCCGCGTGGGGATCTACTTCCTGGAAACCGGAGCGAACCAGCGCCCCTCGAAAGTGGTCTACGACCGCGCGGGCAGTTCGCTCGCGCTGGCCGCTCCCGGGGCCATCGATTGGGACGCGGCACTCGAGGGCGCGGACTGGTTCCACGTCACCGGCATCACGCCCGCCATCGGTCAGGGCGCCGCGGATCTGGCCCTGGAGGCCGCCGGCAAAGCGCGTGCGGCGGGCCTCACGGTGTCCTGCGACCTGAACTATCGCAAGAACCTGTGGAAATACGGCAAGACGGCCCCGGAGGTGATGCGGCAACTGTTCCAACTGGCCGACGTCGGGATCGCCAATGAAGAGGACTGCCAAATGGCTCTCGGCATTCAGGCCGAGGTGGATGTGCATTCCGGCAAGCTGGATGCCGCGCAGTACTCGCGCCTCACCGAAAAGGTCATGCGCGAGTTCCCCAACCTGAAGGTGATGGCGGTGACGCTGCGCGAGTCCCGAAGCGCATCGCATAACGGGTGGTCGGCGTGCCTGCACGACGGCAAGAACTTTCTGGTGAGCCGGCACTACGAGATCACGCATATCGTGGACCGGGTGGGCGGAGGCGACGCCTTCGCGGCCGGCCTGATCTATGGACTCAAGCGGCTGCCGAACCACCACGAGGCGCTGGAGTTCGCCGTGGCGGCGTCGTGTCTCAAGCACTCGCTGCCGGGGGATTATAACCGCTTCAGCGCCGACGAGATAAAGGCTTTGATGAAAGGCGGCGGCTCCGGCCGGGTGGAACGATGAAGCGGCCGCGCCATGGTGAGATAATGATGAGGATGCATCGCTGTGGTTTGATTTTCCTCTCCGGATTCTGCGCGGCGGCGCTGGCGCAGACGGCCAGCCAGAAGCCCGAGGCGGAAGCGCACCCCTTCAAGGTCCAGGTGAACGAGGTCATCGTGCCCGTGACCGTGACCGATTACAAGGGCCGGTTCATCTCCAACCTGGATAAGTCCGACTTCAAAGTCTTCGAGGACGGCCGGGAGCAGAAGATCGAGTTCTTCAGTCGCCAGGCCAACCAGCCGATCGTGTTGGGCCTGGTGCTCGACTTGAGTAGCGGGTCGCGCATTCACTGGAACAACTTCCAGGAGACGGCCGAGCAGATGGTCTGGGCGCTGCTGTCCGACAACATAGACAGGAAGTACAGCGGCTTCCTGGTCAGCTTCAGCACCGAAGCGGAATTGGCTGTTGACACCACTTCGGATCCCGAACCCATCGTGGACAAGATCCGCACGCTCAAGCCGGGAGGCGGAGCCGCGCTGTACGACGCCATCGTCATGGCCATCAATAAGCACCATGTGATTCCGGGCGAGCCCATCGAACCGCGCCGCGTGCTGGTTGTTTTCGGAGACGGCAACGACAATGCCAGCAAGTACACGCTGGACCAGGTTATCGAGATGGCGCAGCGTAACCTGGTGACGATCTATGTCGTGAGCACGCAGGCATTCGGATTCTCCAACGAGGGAGAGCCGGCTGTGATGCGCCTAACCGACGAGACCGGGGGACGCGTCGAGATGCCGCTCGAGGGCGTTTACGCCGACGTCTCGGGATACCTGTCGAAGCCCCAGGACGCGGGCAATTACTCGCTGGTGGTGGGCAGCGGCGCCTACTCGGCCGCGGTCTCCTCGCACATGTTCGATGCCATCACCAAGGTTGCCGGCGAGATCAACACCCAATACATCCTGCGCTACATTCCGGACACCACCACGAGCGCGCGTCCGTTCCGCGCGATCAAGGTTACCGTGGACGTACCGGACGTCACGGTTCGCACGCGCCGGGGCTACTACCCCTTCGCGCCGTAAGGCCGGGAGCCGGCCCGCACCCAAGCACCGAACCGCGACCGTGGGGGAGCGGGCGGCGGCGTGAGTCTACCGCTCGCCCCACTTCAGCTTCTGGCGCAGCACGTCGAAAAACATCGACTTCGGGGGCCGGATCAGCCGCAGCACGTGTGCCGAGCGACTGCACACGACCTTGTCCCCCTCGCGCAGCGGTTCGCCGATCTGCCCGTCGATGGTCAGATAGGCGTCTCCGTCGCGGGTGCGGCTGAGCAGCGTGATGACGGCGGTGTCGGGGACGATGACCGGCCGGTTGGTAAGCATGTGTGGGCAGATCGGCGTCAGGCACAGGGCGCCGACGCGCGGAAAGATGATCGGGCCGCCGGCCGAGAGCGAGTAGGCGGTGGATCCGGTCGGGGTGCAGACGATCAGGCCGTCCGCCTTATAGGCGCAGACGAAGTTGTTGTCCACGAAGGCGTCCAGGTCGATGATCCGGGCGATGGACGCCTTGGTGACGACGACGTCGTTGAGCGCGTCGTAAGACGCCGTCGCGAGGTCGTCCCGCAGCACTTCGCAGTGCAACATGCGGCGCGTGCCGATGCGGTGCTCGCCGCGCAGGGCGCGCTCCAGTTCCGGGAGGACCGCATCGACGGCGATGGCGGTCAGAAAACCCAGCCCGCCCAGGTTCACGGGGAACAGCGGAACTTCACGGCCCCGCAAGGCGCGCGCCGCGGCCAGCAAAGTGCCATCGCCGCCGAAGACGATCAGCAGGTCGCAGCCCTCGGCAACCTCCTCGCGGGCCACCCCACCGCTCGAGCCGAGATAGGCCGCCGTCACCGAGTCGAAGCGCACCGCGAGCCCGCGCGCCTGCAGCCATTCGACCACGCCGGGAATCACCTGAGCGGCCTGGTCCACCTGGGGCTTCGAGATCACGCCAACGGATTTAATGTCGTGCATGGAGCAGGAACTCCCGGTTCCCTTCCGCGCCCAGGATGGGGCTCTCCATCAGGCCGGTCTTGAATCCCAACCCTTCGACCGCCGTGCGGACTCGGTCGCAAGCCCGGGCCTGGAGCCCGGCATCGCGCACGATCCCGCCCTTGCCGACCTCGCCGCGCCCCACCTCGAACTGCGGCTTAACAAGTATAACCATCTGGCCGGTCTCCTTCAGCAGGGGAACCACAGCCGGCGCGACCAGCGTGACCGAGATGAAGCTCACGTCGAAAACCGCCACCTCCACGGTCTCCCCGATATCCTCGAACCGGAGATAGCGCGCGTTGATCCCTTCGCGGACGGTGACGCGGGCATCCCCGCGCAGTTTCCAATCGAGCTGGCCGGCGCCGACATCGACGGCGTAGACGTGGCGCGCTCCGCGCTGAAGAAGGCAGTCGGTGAAGCCGCCCGTGGAGGAGCCGACGTCGAGGCACAGGCGCCCGCCGACGTCGATCTGGAAGTGGTCGAGCGCGGCTTCGAGCTTCAGGCCGCCGCGGCCGACGAATCGCGGCGGCGCCAGGACCTCGACGCGGGCGTCCACGGAGACGGCATGGCCGGGCTTCTCGGCTCGCTGTCCGTCCACCAGGACCTGGCCGGCGAGCACCAGCGCCTGAGCCTTTGCGCGCGACTCGGCCAGTCCTCGCTCGACCAGCAATTGATCCAGCCGGAGGCGGCCGGGCGGTTTCATGCGCTGCGCTCGACGATCAGGTCGGCCAGCTCGCGCAGGCGGGCGCCGCGCTCGCCGAAGGCTTCGAGCGCGCGGTGCGCGTCCCGGCGTTCCTGTTCGGCCATGCGGTACGACGCTTCCAGGCCATAGACAGCGGGAAACGTGATCTTATGTTGTTCGGCGTCCTTGCCCGCGGTCTTGCCCAGCGCTTCGGAAGGCTGCTCGACATCCAGAATGTCGTCGACGATCTGGAACGCCAGGCCGATGTGCTGGCCGTAGCAGGTGAGCGAGGCGAGCTGGTGTTCGTCGGCGCCGGCGCAAATGCCGCCCATGCGCACGCTGGCACGGAGCAGCGCGCCGGTCTTGGCGCGGTGAATGGTATCGAGCAGCTCGGCGGTCGGCGGCTGGCCCTCGCCTTCGAGATCGGCGACCTGCCCGCCAATCATGCCGCCCACCGTGCCGGCGCCCACCGCGAGTTCCTCGACCAGTTGCGCCCGCCGCCCCACGGCGCCCCGGATCTGGCCCAGAACCTGGAAGGCGAGCGTGAGCAGCCCGTCGCCGGCCAGGATCGCCATGGCTTCGCCGAACTGCTTATGGCAGGTGGGACGGCCACGGCGGAGATCGTCGTTGTCGAGCGCGGGCAGGTCGTCGTGAATCAGCGAGTAGGTGTGGACGAATTCGAGCGCGCAGGCCGCCTCCTCCGCACCGGGCGCGAAATCCGCCACCGCTCGCGCAGCCTCCAGGCACAGAACGGGCCGTATGCGCTTGCCGCCCGCGAACAGGCTGTAGCGCATGGCGCGATGGATGGTCTGGGGCGGCGTGGACTCGGGCGGCGCCAGACGGTCCAACTGCGCGTCCACGAATTGCTGCTGCTGCTTCAGGTATTCGCGGAATGTCATCCCTTGTCCGGACGGAAGGCTTCGGGCTGCAGCTTGCCGTTCCGTTTGATCAGCACTTCGACTCTGGTTTCGGCTTCCTCGAGCTGTTTGCGGCAGCCTTCGCTCAACTGAACGCCGCGCTCGAACAACTCCAGCGCGCGTTCGAGCGGCAGGTCCCCGCTTTCCAGCTCGTGGACGACCTTTTCCAACTCGGCCAGGCTGACTTCGAAACTAGGCGCCGGGTTTTCCTGCTGAGGTTCGTCGGCCATCGTTCTATTTTAGAACGGGAGAACCGGCGGGGGTTTCCGGCACCAGCGCGCGCCAGATGGGCTGGAACCAGTCGTCCTTGTCCATGTCGTAGACGATGAAGTTCGAGTCAAACTGCCAGTAGGTCCAGGCGAATCCGAACGACTCGGCGGTGCGCGCCACGTGGGCCGTATAGCGGGCGCGCGAGTCCAGGTCGCCTTTATCGTATGCGCCGAACTCGCCCAGCAGGATCGGCCGCTTCTCGGCCTTGGACCATTGCGCGACGCTCGCGAAATCCTCCTCCACACGACGCCTTTCGGCATCGGTGCCCCAGGTGACGCCGGACAGCTTGGCGGTCATCGGGCTCCAAGACGCGCCCTGATGCGTGAATTGCATGGGCAGGTAATAGTGCACGGTGACGATGATGTGCCGGTCATCCGCCGGCAACTCCAGCTTGTCCAGAAAATGGATGCCGTTCCAGAACGCGGGGCCGATGACGACGTTGCGCGTGGGATTGGTCTTGCGAATGACGGCCAGCGCCTCTTTCAATAGACCGTTCCACGTAACGGCGTTGAGCTGCGAGTTCGGCTCGTTCAGGATTTCGAACAGCACGCCGGCCGGAGCATCCTGGTAGCGCGGCGCGATCTGTTCCCAGAACGCCAGCAGCTTGGGCTTGCAGCTTGCCAGGTCCTTGCCGCAGAAGTTGTAGTCGTGCTCGTCGAGGATGACGATCAGGTTGTTGGCCAGCGCGTTCTTCACAACCCAGTCGAGCGTCTTGAGCCAGGCCGGATCGAGCTGGTTCTGGGCATCCATGTGGCCGAAGGCCTCCAGGTTGACGCGAACGGTCTGGAACCCGCCTTCGTGGATGCGCTGAAAGTGTCGCTCCTTGAAGCGGGCTTTGGCGAAATCCTCCCACAGCGGATCGTAGCCGATGATGTTGACTCCGCGGCCCATCTTGACGATCTGATCGAGCGGATCCACGGGAGCTTGCGCTCCTAATGCCGCCGTCATAAGCGCGGCCAGTATAGCGATGTGTCTGAACACGAGATTCCTCCCCGAAGAAGTAATTGTCGCACTCGCGGGCGCCGCTCACAGCCTCTTGCGCATCAGCAGGCCGTCGGAGCGGTCCTCGTAGTAGCGCGCGATGCGGCCGGCGGCGCGGAATCCCAGGCGGCGGTAAAAGCGGATGGCGGGAAGATTATCCGTTCTGACCATCAACGTCACCACCGCCACGCGCGCCCGGCGGAGACGCGAGAGGGTATGGCGCAGCAGGGCCGTGGCTACTCCCGCGCGGCGGTGCTCCGGCAGGACCGCCAGGGAGACAATCTCCGCGGCCCCCTCCGCGGCCGACGCAACCGAGTAACCTACGATGCGCCGTGCCCGCCGCGCCACGAAGAAGGTGCGCGCGCATTCGTGGTGGAGCTCGAGGAACAGCTCGCGCGGGTAGGCCTCTCGGGCAAAGCAGGCGTTCTCGATCGTGAGCACGCGCTCCAGGTGGCGGCGGAGGAAAGGGCGGATCTCGATCACTGCGAGCCCGAAGCGCCCTCGCCGCCGTCCACGTAGCCGTACGCTTCGAGCGCGTGGAGGACCTTGGCGACGGATTCCTCGACCGTCTCGCGGTCGGTGCGGCATTCGACCTCGGCCGCGAGCGGGACCTCGTAGGGGTCGTCGATGCCGGTGAATCCTTTGATCTCGCCGGCGCGCGCCTGGCGGTAGAGTCCCTTGGGATCGCGCTGCTCGCAGACTTCGAGCGGGGCGTTCGCGAACACCTCGACGAAGCGCCCAATGCGTGCGCGCACTTCGTCCCGGATCGCGCGGTAGGGCGAGATGGCCGCCACTACAGCGATCACGCCGTTGCGGGAGAGCAGGTGAGCGACGAAGCCGATGCGGCGGATGTTTTCGTCGCGGTCTTCCTTGGAGAAGCCGAGGCTCTTGGTCAGGTTCTGTCGCACGACGTCGCCGTCGAGCGTCTCGACCCGGTATCCCCGAGCGCGCAGCACCTCCGCGACCGCCTGGCTGATGGTGGTCTTGCCCGAGGCGCTCAGGCCGGTGAACCAGACCGTTACGCCGGCGGCATCTGTATTGGTTGGAATCAACCTACCCAGAATAGCCCACCGGCGGGGAGGGACTTCAACAGGGCCTTCATTGTGAGGTTACCGGGACGGTTACCACAGAAATGGGCAGGGCTTCGGGCGCCACGGCTGCCCGCTCCCAGCCGCCCGGCGCCAGCCTGGGCTCGAACGCCCGGTGCAGAAGGTCCGCCAGCGGCGCCACAACCGACGGCTCCACGGCCGAATCGAATCCCTCGCCGATGTTCACCCAGTCTCTCGCCGGCAGAGGGACACGCAGGGTCCAGGAAACGGCGCACGGTCCCGGCCCTTGCAGCCAGGCTTCCCGCACGGCGCCCCCGGCGCGCATCGACAGGCGCGCAAACCCCAGATCGCGGCATGCGTAGCGGATCGCGTCCCAGCATTGATCCATTGTCACGGCGCGGGCCAGCGCCTCTTCGAGCGAGCCGAGCCGGATTTCGGCCCTCGCCGCCCGCAGCAGCCTGGCAGGTCCTACCAGCCGCCCGGCAACGCGCAGCTCTACATAGCCCAGGCGCTGAACCCCCAACCCAGCCAGCAGGCAGTAGAACACGGCGATGACGGCGGGCCAGGGATACCTCGCAACGCACTCCGCCAGCGAGAAGGCCGCCGCCAGGGCGCAGGCGGCCCACAGGACCAGAACCACCTGGCGCTGCGACAATCCCCGGCCGAGCAGCCTGTGGTGTATGTGGTCCCGATCGGGGTGAAAGACGGGCCGGCGGCGGAGAACGCGGCGGATCACGGCCAGCGCCGTATCGAGCAAGGGAACGGAGAGTGCCAAGACCGGGGCGACGGCGCCGCCCGGGTGGCGCTCTCATTCGACCACACGATCGCGCAGCAGCCCAGGAGGAAGCCGATAGTGAGGCTGCCGCAGTCGCCCAGGAAGATGGACGCGCGGTAGAAATTGAAACGCAGGAATCCAAGCAACGCCCCGGCCAGCGCAGCCGAGACCAGCGCCAGACCGGAGTGGCGGAGCAGGACGCCAGCCACCAGCATGGCGATCGAGACGATGAGGGCGACGCCCGCGGCCGGCAGCGGGCTCTTGGGGTTCCTCTTTCCCCAGGCCATCGCCGTGGCGAGCCGCGAAGAAGCGGCGCCCCGCGACGGGATCGTGAGGGCGCTCATCATGTGCACTCTCGTGGCGCTGGCCGTCTACGCCGGCTGGCACGAGCCTGCGCCGGCCAGGTGGAGCGCACCGCGGCAAACCCGGTATCCCGTCCGGCGCCTGTACTGGATTGGCATGGTGGCCCTGGGCGTGGGAGCGGCCGGCTTCCTCAAGCTGGCCTCGCTCAGCGGCGGCATCCTGGCGCGGCATTGGCATCTGCGCCATTCATAGGCGTCAGGCCGGGACCGCATCCTCCGTTCCCAATTGGGCGGAGGGCTCTGTCCCGCCGTTCCGGCCGTTGCCTTCGAAGATCCCCGCCAGGCGCTCCACGGCGAGGTCCAGCACGTCGACGCGGCTGGCCAGCGTCTCGAGGCGCGTTTTCACGGTTACCTGTGCTTCTAAGCCGCCCCCGACGCTGAGGTTCTCGATGGCCAGGCGGGCAAAATCCGACAGGCTACGCACGCCTTGGGATTCGCACACGTCCCTCAGCGCGCCGTACTCGTCATCGGACAGTCGAATGCTGATGGTTCGGGTCTTTCGTCTGATCACGGACATGCACGGCACTCCCGGAAGCAATGGGTCGAATGAAATTGCGGTCGATCTCGACGGCGACCGAGCGTTGCAGCAGCGTTACCGATAGTACGACACGGCACTCCTTCTTCATGGCGGTGAGGATCCCTTCGATGCCCTCCAGCGCCCCGCGCTCGATCCGCACGCGTTCGCCAGCCTTTAGATGCGGCCAGGGCACGGCGGGCAGCCCGGATTTCGCCAGCACCTGGATGGCCGCCAGTTCCTCGGGCGCGACTGGTTGAGGGATCTTCCCCGACCCGATAATCGAGACCACACCCGGGGTGATCAGCACCGGCAGGCGCCGGGCGGGTTCAAGGCGGCAGAAGACGTAGCCGGGGAAGAGGGGCAGGTCGACGTCCTTCAGGCGGTCCGACCAGCGATTCCGGCTTCGATAGAGAGGAAGGAACTCGTCATACCCCTTTGACCGCAAGGCCGCCGCCACCGCCTTCTCGCACCGGGACCGGACGTGGAGAGCGAACCAAGGCGCGTCGGGTCCGACTAGAATCTCCGCGTCCAACTCGGTGTCAAGCTCGATCAAGAAGTCGCTCCGTTGAGGAGGCCCCTCATGGGTGGGACGGGCCGCCAGGTCCGCGCGGATCCCCGCGAGCCGCTCGCTACTCCCAGGCCGGCGAGGGCGCCGGCCGCGGACCAGGGGGTCCGCCCCACAACAAACGGTATGTGCATCGGACGTAGACGCCTGCCCTACGGCGCAGGCTACCGCCCCTCCACTCCCATGTTTCCTGGTCGCAATGTGGCTGAGAGGGCGTGAGGCGCGTTCGTCCCATCCCCTGAATACAATTGTCAGCGCGGGGGCCTAAGGTTCTCAGGGATTCGTAGGCTGATAGAATGGGCCTCTATGGGTTTCATGGCTCGCGGTGCTCTGATGTTCTGTCTGGCCGGTGTGGCGGCATTTTGCCAAGCCCCGGAAGGGAAAGCGGAGAAGCCGGTTCGATCCGCTTTCGACAAGGCGACTCTGGAAGCCTACGTGCGGCATCTCTTCGTTTGGGGGAAAACAATTAGCGTCGAGGTCCTCGACGCGAAGCCGGCCCCCGGCCTGCCAGGCTTGTACTCGATCGACGTCCGCGCGACGGCCGGCGAGGTGAGCCAGGTGGACACGTTTCTGGTCTCGAAGGACGGCCACAAGATCTTGAGAGCGGCCATCTTCGACGTCAACGAGAATCCTTTCAAGGAGGACCTGGACAAGCTGAAAACGCAGTTTCAGCCGAGTATGGGAACCGAGGGCGCTCCCGTCGTGCTGGTGATCTTCAGCGATTTCGAGTGCCCGGTCTGCAAGTTGGAAGCGCAGATGCTCCGTCAGAACCTGGCGAGCGCGTACCCCAAGGAAGTCCGCCTGTACTTCAAGGATTTCCCGCTGATGCAGATGCATCCGTGGGCGAAGACGGCGGCCATAGCCGGCCGCTGCATCTTCCGCCAGAACCCGGCCGCCTTCTGGGAGTACCATGACTGGGTCTACGAGCACCAGGCCGACATCACGCCCGAGAACTTTAAAGGCAAGCTACTCGAATTCGCCAAGAGCAAAGACAAGGACATCGACACGATGCAGCTCACCAGTTGCGTCGACACGCGGGCCACGGAGGCAGAGGTGGACCGCAGCGTCGCCGAGGGCAAGGAGTTGCACGTAACCGGAACACCCACCATGTTCATCAACGGGCGGCGGATCGACGGCCAGATCCCGTGGCCCAACTTGCGGGATATCGTCGACTACGAGATCGACTACCAGAAGACGGCCAAGAACGCGGGCGAGGATTGCGGCTGCGAGGTGAAGCTGCCCTCTCCGCTGGGGAAGCAAACGCCGGGCCGGTAGAAGAAGTCTTACTGCTCCCGGAGCGCAGCCACCGGATCGATGCGGGTCGCCCGCCGCGCCGGGAGGTAGCAGGCGAGCAGAGCCAGGGTGGCCAGCAGCATCGGCGCGCCTATGACGAGGAGCGGATCGCCGGCGCGCGTCTCGAAGACGCTCGCCAACTGGGCGGTGAGGCTCGAAGCGCCGCGGGCGATCGCGAACGCGCAGGCGAAACCCAGCAGAGACCCGGCCGCGATCAGCGCGGCTCCCTCCCGCAGCACCAGCCTCCGCACCTGGCCGCTGCCCGCGCCGAGCGCCATGCGAATCCCGATCTCTTTCCGCCTCTGCACGACTGCGTAAGCCGTGACGCCGCCCAGGCCGACGCAGGCGAGGAGCAGCGCAAACAGGCCCAGGACGGCATAGACCGCAGAACTCCACTGAATGAACGAGTTCATGCGGTCGAGATTCTCCCGCATGGTTTGGACATTGAAGACGGTGAGATCGGGATGAAGGGAGGCCATTGTGTCGCGAACCGCGGTGAGCGCCGCCGCGCCCGCGGTGCCGCGCACCAATACTGTGGCACGAGGCGCGCGGCTGCGGACAAACCAGCCCGCCGTGAGCGGCAGGAATACCGTCGCCACGGGTCTGGGCGCGAAGAACCCGGATCGCACATCGTGTGTCACGCCCACCACCGTATAGGTGGCCCCTTCCTCCTGAATGCGCCGGCCAATGGGGTTCTCCGCCCTGAAGAGAGCGCGCGCGGCGGTTTGATTGATTACGGCGGGGGCGGCCGTCCCCGGCGGCAGCTCGCTTTGCTGGTCCCGACGATCGAACTCGTGCCCGCCCACCAGGCGGACACCGAGCGTGGCGAAGTAGTTCGCGCCGATTCGCTCGCGGAAGACTCCGCGCCATACCTGGCGGCTGTCTCCTTCGCCGGTTGAGGCCGCAACAACGGTATTGGCCTGGCTGGCGGCTAGGTTGGAAAAGGGCACGCCACCGGCCAGGGCGACCGCGCGGACGCCGCTGACGCGCGATAGCTCGTCAGGCAATTTGGAAAAGAGTGCCTCCGATCGCTCCGCCGAATAGCCGTCGCGCAGCGGGTCGATCGAGAAGAGGCTCAAATTGGCGGTATCGAAGCCGGGGTCGAGCCGGGTGGTGTGCTGGTAGCCAGTGACCATGAAGCCGGTAGCCAGCAGGAGCATGAGGGATGCCGCCACCTGAGAGACCACGAAGAGGTTGCGCAGGCTGAACCGCCGATAGCCGCGAGGCGCAGCCTGCGCGCCTTCTTTCAGCACCGCGCCAATGTTCGTGCGCACGGCAGACAGCGCCGGCGCCAGTCCGAATACCACGCCGGTCGCGAACGAGACCGCCAGCGTGAATGCGAGAACGCGGAAGTCGGGACGAAGGTCCATCCGAAGCGGCGTCTGCGAGGGCATCGGCAGAGAGGACATCGCGTGGGCGATCCAGTAGGCCAGCACGATGCCGGCAAGGCCACCTGCCAGAGAGAGCAGGATGCTCTCCGTGAGGAGCTGGCGGACCAGGCGCGCCCGGCTCGCGCCCAGCGAGAGGCGGACGGCTATCTCGCGCCGCCTATGGCTGCCACGCGCCAGCAGGAGATTGGCCAGGTTCGCGCACAGCAGCGACAAAACCATGGCCCACAACATGAAATTGAAGCTGGTTACGAACGCGCGAGCTTCGGGTGTCACGAACATGATCGTGCCGGCCGGAATCAGGCCCAGTTGCCGGCTGGGACGATCGCGATCACGGTCCGGATCGGGCAACTGCCGGTCCAGCGCGCGGGTCACCGCATCGAGAGCGGCTTCGGCCGCGGGTATGGTCATGCCGTGCGGCAGTCGCAGCACCATGCTGAACATCTCGAGATCGCGGCGGTGGAGGGCATCGTCGCCGAGTTCTGGCGCCACGGAAGAGCCGCACGTCACCGGCACGAACAGGTCCGCGGGATTCCAAGGCCACATGCCCAGAAAACCCTGGGGCGCGATGCCGACAATGGTGGCCAACTGACGATTCAGCCGCAACGGGCGCCCGACGGCCTCCGGGTCCGAGTTCAAATACGTACGCCAGAAGCGGTCGCTGACCACCACGACCGGAGCCATGCCGGGCTTCTCGGTCTCCGAAGAAAAGAAACGTCCCGCTGCCGGCGTTACTCCCACAGTCGAGAAATACTCGGGCGAAACGAGGTGCCCATAGAAGCGCTCCGTCCGGGCGTTCCTGTCGCCTGAGGGCGCCACGGCGAATGGGACCGAAACGAGGAAGGCCGTCGCCGCGCCCGCAATGCGCTGCTGGTCGCGATAGTGCTCGAAATACGGGTAGGAGACGTGTCTTCGCGGCGTGACGAGCGCGGCCGGATCGTGCGCGCCGGGGAGCGGGCCCAGCATGGCATTCGATCCGCAGAGCACCACGCTGCACATGCCGATCCCGATCGCCAGGGAGAGAACGCCGACGGCCGCGAACCCGGGCGAACGGGCCAACACCCGTAGGGCGTAGACGACGTCCTGCCGGATCTCGCCGAAGTACTCGACAGGCAGCCGGACGGCAACATCGGCCAGCAGGCGCAGCAGGCCGACGAAACCGTAGCGGCGCCAGGCCTCCGGGACGGCGTCTTCACCCAGCCGATCCAGGTCCTCTCCGTAGACCATTCGGAACTCGTGAGGGTAGGCGTTCGCCAGACGCCGGTAGAGGGATAAGCAGACGTTCCAGGGACGTTTCATCCGAAGGCCTCTTGCTTGCGCTTCTTGTGCGCCAACCGCACCATCTCTTCCAGGCGTTCACACTCCAAGTCGAGCACGCGCCGTCCCAGCCGCGTCAGCTTGTAGTAGCGCCGGCGGGCGTCGTCCAGTTCCGGCGCCGGCCGCTCCTCGGACTCCTCGATCAGCCCCCCGCCGATCAGCCGCTTCAACGAGCCGTACAGGGTTGCGGGCCAGAGGCGCACCGTCCCGCCGGTCCGCTCGAGGACTTCCTGCATGATGCCGTAGCCATGCTGCTCGGACCCGACCAGCGAGAGCAGAATGTGAAACCAGTTGGTGTGGAGAGGGAGGAAGCTTCGCGGATCTATTGACACGATCATATATATATTGCACAATATCTAGTCGGAGTCAAGAGAGCCTATGACCATTTTTGGCGGTGTTCTGCTCTACCTGGGCCTGATCGGCGCGGTGGCCGGCACCGTTTCCCTCCTGAAGCCACTCCGGTTCCTCGGCATTCGTAATCGGAAGCGGGGCCTTCTCGTCTTGGGCCTCGGTTTCGTGGCGTTCACGGCGGGCGTCTACCTGCCGGTCCGGGAGACGCGGGTGGCGACCGTCCGCACGCGCCTGGACAAGTTTGCGCCCGTGTACCAGTTCAGCGAGTTTCACAGCATCGCCGTCAGCGCACCCAAAGACCGCGTCTACGCCGCCATCCGCACGGTGGGCCCGGAGGAGATCCGGTTCCTCAAGACGCTCATGTGGATTCGGTTTGCGGGGGCCTGGGCTCCCAAGCACGGGCCGATGCTCGACACGTTTACGGCTGGGGCGTTTCAGCTACTGGCGGAAGGTCCTGGCCGCGAAATCGTAATTGGCCAGGCAGGGGACGGGCGTAAGGCCAGGAAGCTGACGGCGGAAGAATTCAAGGCATTGCAGAAGGCCCCGCTGGTCAAGATCGCGATGAATTTCCGGATTGAGGAGGTGGATGCAACCCACTGCGTGGTCTCGACGGAAACCCGCGTCTATGCGGTTGGCCGCGATGCCCTGCACGGGTTCTCGACCTATTGGCGAATGATTTATCCCGGAAGCTCGCTCATCCGGCGCATGTGGTTGCGCGCCATCAAGCTGCGGGCGGAGGCGGCGTAGCTATACTCTACTCTAGCCCTGGCGCCGGTACCACTCCAGGGTGCGGCGCAGGCCTTGTTCAAGGGTGAAGCGCGGACTGTGGCCGAGGTCGCGAGCGGCGGCGGTGGTGTCCGCCTGGGAGTCGCGCACATCGCCGGGACGGGGCGGGCCGTAGGTGGGCGGGATCGAGACGCCCTCGATCTTCTGCAGCGTATCCCAGACCTGGTTGAGGGTGTAGCGGTTGCCGTTGCCGCCGTTGTAGACCCGGCCGGAGACGCCGTTCGCGCGGGCGGCGCGCAGGGTGAGATCGGCCACATCTTCCACGAAGGTGAAGTCGCGCGACTGCTCGCCGTCGCCGAAGATCGTCGGCGCGCGGCGCTCGATCAACGCCTTCATGAACAGCGAGATGATGCCCGAATAAGGGCTCGATGGGTCCTGCCGCGGACCGTACACGTTGAAGTACCGGACGGCCACCGTCTCCAGGCCGAAACAGCCGGCGAAGATCGAGGCGTAGTACTCGCCGACCAGCTTCTGCAGCGCGTAAGGGGACTTCGGCCGGGGCGTCATGGTCTCGACCTTGGGCAGCACCTCGGTGTCGCCGTAGGCCGAAGAGGAGGCGGCGTAGAAGACGCGCTTGACGCCGCCCGCGGCCGAGGCGCGGAAGACCTGGAAGGTCCCGTCGATGTTGGTTTCGTGCGAAGGCACCGGGTCCTGGATCGAGCGCGGCACGGAGGGAATGGCAGCCAGGTGGAACACGATTTCGGCGCCGCGGACCAGGGGCTCGATGGCGTCGTAGCAGCGGATGTCCGCCTGATGGAGGTCCACCTGCCCGCGCACCTCCTCGAGGTTCTCCTGGTGGCCGGTGGAAAGGTTGTCGACTACCCCGACGCGCGAAGCGCCGCTGGCGAGCAGCTTCCTCACGAGGGCCGACCCGATAAAGCCTGCCCCTCCTGTGACCACGTACTGGTTAGACATGTGCCTCCAGTGTAATCAGTCGGCGACCACGTGGACAATCTTAACGGCCGCCGGCGGGGGCGCGGTCACGCTCTGGCGGAGGGCGGCCAGCGAGGTGCGCTGGATCATGCCGTCGAGCACCTCGCGGTCGAGCCGACCGAGATCCCGGACGGCGAGTGCGAACGCCTCGGGGCCGGCGTTGACGCTGCCGAAGACCGTTTTGTTGTGCCGCATCAGTTCCGTGAACGGCACTTCGCCCGTCGCATTCGGGCTGCCCAGAATGCAGTAGACGCCAAGCGGCGCAAGCGCGCCGAAGCCCGCGAAGGCCGCGGCCGCGGACCCGGTGGCCTCGATTACGACGTCGGCGGAAACGCCGTCCGGCCGGGCCAGGTACCGCACGCCGGCGCGTTCGATGAGGCGCGCCCGGGGATGATCCGGCGGCTCGAGCGAGAAGACCGACGCCTCGATACCGCGCAGGTTCAAGACGAGCGCGGCCAGTATTCCCAAGGGGCCGGCGCCCAGAACGAGGGCGGTTCGGACGCCGGGTTCGTGAATCCTGAGCGCGGTTTCGACCGCTTTCTCCACTACGCTCAAAGGCTCGATGAGCACGGCGCAGCCAGCTAGATCGGCGGGCACTCGCAACAGGTCCGTTTCGGCATCGGTGGCGTACTCGCGCAGGTAGCCGTGACGGCCGAAGATTCCGGTTTCGGTGTAGCGGCCGCTCAGGCACAGATCGCGCCGGCCGCGGGCGCAGGAGGCGCAAGGCGGCTGGCAAGGGCGCCGCACCAGCGGGACCACCCAATCGCCGCGGGCGAGGCCGCCGACGGCGGGTCCGGTCTCGACAACCTGTCCCAGAGCTTCGTGACCGAGGATGAGGAAGGCTTCGCCGGGCGGCGGGTAGCCGTGGCGGAACGCGGCCAGCTCGCGGTCGCTGCCGCAGATGCCGCTCTCCTGGAGGCGGAACAGAACCTCATTCGCGCCGCCCAACCTCGGTTCGGGGCCGTCGCGCACGACGACTTCCCGCCGTTCGTAATCGAGCCCCGCGATGCGCATGGGTTAAACCGTCCTGGGCAGGCGCTTCCGCCTGATGCCGCACACTCTCTGTCGTGGGGCGGACCCCCTGGTCCGCGGCCGACGCCCTCGTCGGCTATCAGCGGAACGCGGGTCCAGGGGGACCCGCGCGGACCAGGGGGTCCGCCCCACCAAGCGTGCGCCACGGCGTCTTCTCATGCCGGCTTGCGCGCCAGGGCGATCACCGAGAGCCCCCGCCAGGGCAGTATGGGATCCACCCGCCGCCAGAACCACACCGACTTGTCGAACAGCTTCAGCGTGACCTTGTTGATCCGGTTGTGGCGGAGCAGGCCGCCGTAGACCAACCAGGCGAGCGCGCCGAACTTGTTCAACTGGTAAAGGCTCTCCACGTGGAATCCGGCCTTCTCGATCATCGCGGCCAGATCCCGGGCCCGAAAACGCCGCACGTGGCCCAGCTTGCGGTCGATGCGGCAGTACAGCATCGGGTTCTGTGGAACCAGCGCCAGCAGCGAGCCTCCGGGCTTGAGCGTGCCGTAGAGCGCGGCCATGGTGGCGGCGGGATCTTCGAGGCACTCGAGTACGTTGACGCACAGCACGGTGTCGAAGCTCTCGCGCAGTTCCTCGAACTGAGAGGGCACCGCCGGATCGAGCGGCCGCACGCACACGTTCGGGGTGCGCAGGAAGCGGTTCCGGAGCGCGTGCAGGTAAAGCGGATCCCGCTCGGCCGCGACGTACTGGAGACGCTTGCCCATGAGCCGGCCCGTGAGGCTTCCCAGTCCGGCGCCGATCTCGAGCACTGTGTCCCCCAGATGCGGGCGCAGGATGCGCGTCAGCCAGCTCAGGTATTGCGGCGTGCCGGTCAGGCTTTGCAACATGCCGCGGCCATACGGCTCGACGTACAGATCGTCGATGGCCCAGAAGTAAAGCACGACGCCGACCGCCTTGATGCCGTCCTTCCAGCCGATCTTCTTGCCTTCCTCGTAAGTGCGGCCGTGGTAGCTGATGGGCACCTCGTAAACGCGCAGTTTGCGCTTGGCGCACTTCATGCTGATTTCGGGCTCGAAACCGAAGCGGTCGGAGCGAATGGGGATGCTCTTGAGCAGGTCGGTGCGGAAGACCTTGTAGCAGGTCTCCATGTCCGTGAGGTTCAGGTTGCAGAACATGTTGCACATGAGCGTGAGCCCCTTGTTGATCATGGAGTGCCAGAAGGGAAGCACACGGGTCTGCTCGCCGGCCAGGTAGCGCGAGCCGAAGACTGCGTCGGCGTGGCCATCGAGCAGGGGGCGCAACAGGCGCGGATACTCGGAGGCGTCGTATTCGAGGTCCGCGTCCTGGATGAGGCAGAAATCGCCGGAGGCCCGCTGGATGGCCGTCCGGACGGCGGCGCCCTTGCCCTGGTTGACTTCGTGGCGGTAGAGCCGGATCGAGGGGATCGTCTCGGCCAGGCGGGTAAGGATGTCCCAGGTGCCGTCGGTCGAACGGTCGTCCACGATAATCAGCTCGCGCTCCATCTGCTCCGGCAGAGGTGCGCTTACCACCTGAGCGATCGAGCGCTCGACCACAGTGCGCTCGTTGTAGACGGGCATGAGCACGGAGAGTTTCATGGGATACCCCCAGTATAGTCGGGGAGGGCCGGGGATGACCGGCGATATCGAGTCGTGGTAACAATAGTCAGTTGCCTGGCAGCTCTATGAACAACACTTTTCTCGAATCCGACCTCGCGGGCGTCGAACGCCACGGGCGGGGCAAAGTGCGCGACGTGTATGCGGTGGACGGCCGGCTGCTGATCGTCGCCACCGACCGCATCTCCGCCTTCGACTACATCCTCGCCACCGGCATACCGGACAAAGGCCGGGTGCTGACCCAACTCTCGGTCTTCTGGTTCGACTTTCTCAAGGACCTGACGCCCACCCACTTCCTGACGGCCAGCGTGGACGACTACCCCGCCCCGCTGCCTCAATTCCGCGGCCAGCTAGAAGGCCGCTCCATGCTGGTGAAACTGGCGCGCATGGTGGAGGTGGAATGCGTCGCGCGCGGATACCTGGCAGGCTCGGGCTGGAAGGAGTACCGCGAGAGCGGCACGGTGTGCGGCATACGGCTTCCGGCGGGGCTGAAGGAGAGCGACAAGCTGCCGGAGCCGCTCTTCACGCCGGCAACCAAAGCGCAGACCGGGCACGATGAGAACGTGTCTTTCGAAACGGTGGCGAATCTGGTGGGCAGCGAGCTGGCCGCGACGTTGCGCGACCGGACGCTGGCGATCTACCGCAAGGCCGCCGGCTACGCGGCCGGGCGCGGCGTCATCATCGCCGACACCAAGTTCGAGTTCGGCTTCGTGGACGGCGCGCTAGTGCTGGCGGACGAGGTGCTGACGCCGGATTCCTCGCGCTTTTGGCCTAGCGAGACCTACCGGCCCGGCGGGGCGCAGCCTTCCTACGATAAGCAGTACGTGCGCGACTACCTGGAATCGATTCATTGGAACAAGCAGCCGCCGGCGCCGGGCTTGCCGCCCGAAGTCGCGGCCAGGACCAGCGAGAAATACATGGAAGCGTTCCGCGTCCTTACCGGGCGGGCGCTGTAACGGACGGAGCGAACTGTGAACTGGCTGGATATTGTATTCGCGATCATTTTGATTTCGTCCGTGCTGGAAGGGCTGAAGAAAGGGCTGGCGCGCACGGCCATCGGCCTGGCGGCGGTCATCGTGGGCCTCGTCTGCGGCCTGTGGTTCTACGGAACTGTGGGAGCGGCCTTCGGGACGCACATCTCCCGGCCGTGGGAGAACGTGCTGGGCTTCCTGATCGTCTTCGTGGGCGTCATCCTGCTGGGCGGCCTTCTGGCGGCGCTGATCGCCAAGCTGCTCAAGATGGTGCATCTCTCCTGGCTCGACCGCCTGTTGGGCGCCGCTTTCGGCGTGTTGCGCGGAGCGCTGGTGTGCGCGGTGATCGTGGCGGTGATGATGGCGTTCTCGACCAAGCAGCCTCCGGGACCGGTGGCGCAGTCTGGCCTCGCGCCCTACGCGATGGGCACGGCGCGCATCCTGGTCTACGCGGCGCCTCACGAGTTCCGCGAAGGTTTCCACCGCAGCTACGAGAAGTTGCGCGCGCTGTGGGACGACGTGACGCACAAGAAGGGCGAGCAGCCGGAGACGGACGAGTTGTAGGAGGCGGACGCTTTTCGCGATGGATCGCCGCCTGTGAAACAATGAGGTCATGAAGCGACCATTCGCTGCGACCGTTTGGCGCGAGGGGAAGTGGTATGTCTCCCAGTGCTTGGAGCTCGACGTCGCCAGCCAGGGCGAAACCGAGGACGAGGCTCTTGCGAACCTGAAGGAAGCGCTGGAGCTGCACTTCGAGCCGCCACAGGCGACGCGACCGCCAAAGGTCCGTACGATCGAGGTCGAGCTTGGGGCGGCTTAGGCCCCACCCTTACCGCGAGATCAAGCGCCGGCTCGAAGCGGCCGGTTTCGTCGAAGCCAGCCAGAGGGGTAGCCATGTCAAGTTTGTACGACGCTCGGGTGAGATTGTCGACACTGCCATAGTGCCCAAGAGGCCCGAGGTGCCTGTCGGCACATTGCGCAGCATCCTCAGGCAAGCCCACATCAATCCCGACGACTGGGACACACTCGGCTAACCCCGCTCCCGCAATCAGACGGTAATCTCTTCGCCGGATGTCGGACAATGGGGAGTGGCACAACTCCCGGCAATGGACCTCCTCATCTTCGACCTGGACGGCACGCTGGTCGATTCGAAGCTCGACCTGGCGCACGCGGTCAACGCGGCGCGCGCGCATTTCGGCCTCCCGCGGCTGGACCTGGAGACCGTCGGGAACTACATCGGGAACGGCGCCCCGGTCCTGATCCGGCGCGCGATGGGCCCCCAGGCGAACGAGGCCGAAGTCGACAAGGCGCTCGAGTTTTTCATGGCCTATTACGGGGACCACAAGCTCGACAACACGCGCGCCTACCCGGGCATTCCCGAAGCGCTCGAGGAACTGCATCGGGACGACGTACGGATGGCCGTGCTGACGAACAAGCCGGTGCGCATCAGCGGCCGGATCATCGAAGGTCTGGGGCTCTCGAAATACTTCACGCACGTTTACGGCGGCAACAGCTTCGAGCGGAAAAAGCCCGACCCGCTCGGCGTCGAAACCCTGCTCGAGGAAACGGGCGTGCCGAAAGAGCGGGCGATGATGGTCGGCGATAGCGCGGTGGACGTGCAAACCGCACGGAACGCCGGCGTCAGGGTTTGCGGCGTCACTTACGGCTTCCAGCCGGAGAGCTTCGCCGCCGATCCGCCGGATATGATAGTGAGTCGGCCCGAGGAACTCGCGCGGGCCGTGATCGCCGAACGAAAATCCCGAGGTGTCATCCAGTCATGACCTATCAGCCGGGCACGAAAGCCCCCGCCACTGGCATCTATTGGTGCAGCGTCTGTAAGACGCCGGCCCAGTTCACGAAGGAGCAGGACCTGCCCGAGTGCAGGAACAAGTGCGGCCGCGGCCGCTGGGAGCTGGTGAAGGCGGCGGAAGAGCAGCCGAAGTAGGTCGATGACGCGGCTAACCTGGCTCGTGCTGGCAGCGTTGCCCGCGCTCCTGCCGGCCCAGGAGCCGGTCGCTGTTCGCGTCAATGCCGCCGAGGCGATCGGCCCGTTCAGGCCCATCTGGGCCTGGTTCGGATACGACGAGCCGAATTACACCTACGCCGAGAACGGGCGCAAATTGATCAGCGAACTGGCCGCGCTCAGCCCGGTTCCCGTCCACATACGCACCCACAACCTGCTGACCAGCGGAGATGGGACGCCCGCGCTCAAATGGGGCTCGACGAATGCTTACACCCAGGACGCCGACGGCCGGCCGGTGTACAACTGGACCATCTTGGACCGCATCTTCGACACATGGGTTCGGGAGAAAATCAAGCCGCTAGTCGAGATTGGCTTCATGCCCGAAGCGCTCTCGACAAAGGCGCAGCCATACCGGCACGACTGGCCGAGGACGCCGCTAGCGGCCGGCTGGGCCTATCCGCCGAAAGACTACCGGAAGTGGGCGGACCTGGTGCGCGAGTGGGCGAGGCACGCGGTGGCACGTTACGGACGGGCGGAGGTGGAGTCCTGGTATTGGGAGGTTTGGAACGAGCCCGACATCGAATACTGGCAGGGTACGCCGGAGGAGTACGACAAGCTGTACGACCTCGCCACGGATGCGCTGAAAAGCGTCTCGCCGGCGATCCGGTGCGGCGGTCCCGCAACCACGGGTCCGGCGGGGGCCAACGGCGCTCGCTTCCTGCGTCAGTTCTTGGAACACTGCGATCACACGGGTGTGCCGCTCGATTTCATCACCTACCATGCCAAGGGACGGACCGACATCGTGGACGGGCACGTCCGGATGGGCCTGGCAAAGAACCTCGAAGACGTCGCGCGGGGCTTGGAGATTGTCACTTCCTTTCCCCGGTTCCGGGACCTTCCGATCATCCTCAGTGAATCCGATCCAGAGGGCTGCGGGGCTTGCTCGGCGCAATCGTTCCCCCAGAAGGCGTACCGCAATGGCCCGCTCTACGCGTCCTACCAAGCGGCGGCGATGAAGGGCGTCCTCGATCTAGCGAAACGCTACAAAGCGAATATCGAAGGAATGCTCACTTGGGCCTTCGAGTTCGAGGACCAACCATATTTCGCCGGATTCCGAACGCTGGCGACCAACGGCATCGACAAGCCGGTACTGAACTTCTTCCGGATGGCGGGGCTGATGAGCGGCGAGCGGGTTGCCGTGGACGGGAAGGCCGCGCTCGCGACCCGATCCGCGCGCGAGGTCTCCGTCCTGCTCTGGAACTACAACGACGACGATGTCGAAGCCCCGGACGCACCCATACGGCTCAAGATTGTGGGCCTCCCGGCCGGCGCCTCCCGCGTTCAGGTGCGCCACTATCGCATCGATCGCGACCACAGCAACGCCTGCACGGCCTGGAAGCAGATGGGCTCGCCGCAGAACCCGACGCTGGACCAAACCGCGCGGCTGGAGGCGGCGGGACAACTGCAATTGCTCGACTCGCCGCGCTGGCTGACGAGCGAATCCGGCCAAGTCGAGCTGAGCTTCGCGCTGCCGCGCCAGGCGGTATCATTGGTTCAGGTGAGCTGGTGAGAATCCTGCGTGCTCTCGCTCTTGTTTCTGCGGTCGCAGCCCTGCTGCCGGCCCAGGAGCAGTACGTCTGGCTGCTGCCGGAGGGCTACCACGGGTGGGCGTGCGTCCGCTTCGGTGTCGCCGGTGCGCCGCCGCTGCCGCGCGAAGGAGGCGCGCGCCTGATCAGGGTATGGCCGGACCACGATGTGGAGACCTCCGATAAGACCGCCTCGTACTCTCTCTACGGACGGGTGTGGTTCGAAGCCAATGGCCAGCGCCAGGAGGAGCCGGAAGGCACCGGCAGCCAGCGGGCAATCCTGTCGACCGACAACGGGCGCCACTGCGTCTTCTTCGGAACCGTGGACGAGGCCGATGCCGCGAAGTACGCGCCCGGATTCCAGTCGGTCCAAAGAGATTTCCAACCGATTCCCGCCGAAGAGCGGGAGGCCCTGATTGCCCTCTATAAGGCCACGGACGGCAGCCATTGGACGCACCATGCCGGCTGGCTGGGGCCTCCGGGCACCGAATGTCGCTGGGAAGGAGTCGGGTGGCACGGCGTGGTGTGTACCCTGGAGGACGACCGATGGCACGTCGTCGACCTGATGCTCGACCGGAATCGCCTGGACGGTGCCATTCCGGAGTCGATTGCCCGGCTCACGCACGTCAGGTCCATCGACTTGAGCGAGAACCAACTCTCCAGCGCCGTTCCCGAAACGCTTGGCACGCTGAAAGACCTCGAGGGGCTCGACCTCTTCGGCAATCATCTCTCGCACGTCCTCCCGGATGCTTTGATCCAGCGCTGGGAGGACGGATCGCTGGACCTCAGGGCGGACACGTCTCAGTTCACCGAGGTGTCACAGATTGAGTTCGATTGGAGCGCAAACTCGTTGCTCTGCGCCCGGCAGCGGATCACACTGCGGGCGGATGGCACCGCCGTTCTCTTAACCGAGCGCTGCCGCAACTTGACGCCCGACGACAGAACTACGTTCTGCGAGAAGAAGGAAGGAAGCCTGTACTGGTCGCGATTCGCGAAGCTCGCACGCCTCCTCGGCAAGAGCGGTTTCTGGGAACTGCACACCTCTTACAGCAGGAACGTCACGCACGGAGGCTTCGAGACCACGCGCGTGACCCGGAACGGCAAAGTCTACGCGGTAGAGAACTACGCGGACGCCGGCCCGATCGAGCTGTGGACCATCCAGCGCGCCATCGAAGGCGCCGCGTTCGGAATCGAGTGGGGGAAGTCGACTACGCAACCCGAGTGCCCGGCCTACGAATACGTCAAGTAGGTCGCGCCCTCAGCCCAGCTCGCGCTCGATGACCTTGGCGATGCGCGCGGCGAACGCTTCCACCTGCGCCAGCTCGGGGCCTTCCACCATCACGCGGGCCAGCGGCTCGGTTCCGGAGAACCGCACCAGGACGCGTCCGGCGGCGCCGAAAGCACGCTCGGCCGCGCGGATCTCCTCGGTCACCGCGGGCATCTCCTCGAGCGGCCGCCTGGTCCGCACGCGAATATTGAGCAGAAGCTGCGGGTAGATCTCGAGCTCGCCTGTCAGCTCGTCCAGGCCCTGGCCCGATTCCTGCACGATCTCGGCCACGCGCAGGGCGGTCAGGATGCCGTCGCCGGTGGTGGCGTAGTCGAGAAAGATCACGTGGCCGGACTGCTCGCCGCCCAGCACCGCGCCCGTGCGCAGCATCTCCTCGAGCACGTACTTGTCGCCCACCGGCGTGCGCAGCATCCGGATTCCGTGCGCCGCCAGAGCGCGCTCGAGGCCCAGGTTCGACATCACGGTCGCCACCACCGTGGGCACGCCCTCCGGCCCGGGCAGACGGCCGAGTTCGTGCAGGCGCCGCGCGACCATGAGCAGCACGCCATCGCCATTCACCACGTTACCGGTCGAGGAAACGAAGATGGCGCGGTCGGCGTCTCCGTCGAACGCCACGCCCAGATCGGCGCCCGCGGCGAGCACGCGCTCGCGCAGCCTTTCGACGTGGAGCGCGCCGCAGCCGAGATTGATGTTGCGGCCGTCGGGCTCGGCGCAGATGGCTTCGACCCGCGCTCCCAGGCGCTCGAACAGCTCGGGCGCCAGACGCGAAGCCGCGCCGTTGCCGCAATCCATCACCATGTGCAGGCCCTTCAGGGGCCGAGGCATCGTCGAGGCCAGCGCATCCACGTAATGGCAGTCGAGCTCGGGATCCTGCACCAGCTCGCAGGGCGCGCGCTCCAGGCCGGATTCGAGCAGCGCAAAGATCTCCTGCTCGATGGCGTGCTCCTGGGCGTCCGGCAGCTTATAGCCCGAGTGCCCGAAAACCTTGATGCCGTTGTCGCGATACGGGTTGTGCGATGCCGAGATCATGACGCCGGCGACGAAGGGGCCGGTGCGCGTCAGATAGGCCACCCCCGGTGTCGTCGTGATGCCCGCAAAACGGACCTTCACGCCGCGGCGGGCCAGGCCGCCGGCAACCTGCGCCGCGATCCACGGCCCCGACTCGCGCGTGTCCATGCCGATCACCACCTGGGGATCGGGCGAAAGCCGCGCGGCCGCATCCCCCAGGGCTGCCCCCAGCGCGTGGACGGTCCGCGCGTCCAGTGGATACTCGCCCGCAACACCGCGAACGCCGTCAGTTCCGAACAGTTGGCGAACCACTCGAAGGGGCTCCTCCCGGGACGGTTTTTTCCAGCGAAACGCTTACCTCAACCAGCGGAGACGAAACGAAGCGGACCTGCGGATCGGCCACGAATGCGTGCACCTGGAAGCGGGCCTTGCCCACCGTGCGCGAAAGGTCGATGGGGTCGGCATCGACCGATTCCACCTGTCGCACGCGGCTTTCCGGGCCCACGATTCTGAGGGCATTCGGCAAAGCCTGTTGCCTCGCCACGCGATATCCCTCCGGCGGCGGCACAGCAATTCGCACGCGCACAGGAACGCTGGCGGAAACGCTGCGCTCGAATGCGATCCGGACCTGCGCCGGAATCGCGCGGACCAGGCTGAGCCCGGCCGGCAGATCGATGTTCCGCCTCTCGATGGTGAAGGTCCGTTCCCCGGGCCTCAGCACGCTCTCCAGGTTGAGAACCACCCGCCGGTTGGTGAGATCCGCCTCGTGCAAGCGGGCCGCCGGGCCGCTGATTTCGAGCGAAACGCGGCGGGGAAGCTCCGCCGTGCTCTCCAGGTCCTGCGGCATGTTCTGGTACTCGATGGGCGCCGAGATGGAGGTCACCACCTGCGGGCTTCCGGTGAAGACCAGCCAAAGAACGAATGCCGCGGCGAGCGCCAGCAACTGCCAGCCGATTTTCACGAACACTTGGCGCTTCATACGCGCCCCGCCCGTTTCCAGTCGGGTCCCGTGCGTTCGGCCGCCGGCTCGCCATCCCAGGCAGGCTCCCGAGCGGCCTGCCGCCAGTCCTCCTGCCGCTTGCGCCCGAAGTGCTGCGCCACCCGCTCGGCGACGCGGTTCAGGGTGACATCGGATTCCAGCTCGCCGAACGCCGCCACGGAAATCCTTCCGGTCTCTTCGGAGACCACCAGCGCCAGGCAGTCGGCTTCCTCGGTGATGCCGATGGCGGCACGGTGCCGCGTGCCCAGCTTGCGCGCCAGCAGCGGATTCATGCTCAGCGGAAGGAAGCAGGCCGCGGCGGCGACGCGCTCGCCCTGGACGACCACGGCGCCGTCGTGCAGCGCGCCGCCGGGCTGGAAGATGGAGAGCAGCAGGTCTCGCGAGAGCGCCGCATTCAACGCCACACCGCTCTCGATGAAGGTGCGCAAGCCGGTATCGCGCTCGAGAACGATCAGCGCTCCGGTCTTCTGCTGGGAGAGGCGGGTCAGGGCGAGTAAAATGTCGTCGGTCGATTCGCGCCGCTGCAGGTTTCCGCCGAACCCCAGCCAGCGGCGCCGGGCGATGCGCGCCAGCGTGCGGCGGATCTCGGCCTGGAACAGGACGATCAGCGCGATGCCGAGATACGGCACCGCCATCGCCAGAATGGACCGCAGCAGCTCGAGGTGCGCCCAAACCGCAACCGAATACACCAGCAGCAGCACTCCGATTCCGGCCAGAACCTGCGCCGCCCGCGTTCCCTTGACCACCATAATGAGCTGGTAGATCAGGACGGCGACAAGCAGGATGTCGAGTACCGCGCTCACACTGAGCTGGGCGGACAAGTTGGTGAGCGGCGACATCCAAATGAGCATTATTCGCCTCTCGTAATCGGCGACTCACTATTATCGCACTGGAGCGGCCGTGAACTTACGGTGGCGTATTCCGCTCCGCAACCGTCGGACCGCGTCAACGCCGCAGAACTCGCCCCTCCGGGTGTAAAATAATCTCCGACCCTAGCCTCTCAGTGCCATTCGCGCTCGAATCGCCTGTTTGAAGGAGAAGTCTCCCTATGACAACACGTGGGCTGCTGTGGATTGCTCGCGCGGCCGGCGTCCTGGTGGCGCTCTCGGCCGTCGCGTCCGCCCAGTTTTCGGCGGCCCCGGGCAGCCCGATCACGGTGGGATCGGGTCCTTTCTCCGTGGCGGTGGGGGACTTCAATGGAGATGGCAAGCCCGACCTCGCCATCGCAAACTTCAACGACGGCAGCGTAACGGTGCTGCTGGGCAGCGGAACGGGCGCGTTCACAGCGGCCCCGGGCAGCCCGTTCCCGGTGGGCAAACAGCCTGCATCCGTGGCGGTGGGAGACTTTAACGGGGACGGCAAGCTGGACCTCGCCATCGCGAATTTTAACGACGGCACCGTGACGGTGCTGCTGGGCGACGGCACCGGCGGTTTCACGGCAGCCACGGGCAGCCCGTTTCCGGTGGGAACAAAGCCTACGTCGGCGGCGGTGGGGGACTTCAACCGGGATGGCAAGCTCGACCTCGCCATCGCGAATTCCAGCGACTACACTGTGACGGTCCTGCTGGGCGACGGAACGGGCGGGTTCACCGCGGCTCCGGGCAGCCCGTTCCCGGTCGGAACGGTCCCTGAGTCCGTAGCCGTGGGGGATTTCAACGGGGATGGCAAGCCCGACCTGGCCGTCGCGAATTTCAACGACAACACCGTGACGGTGCTGCTGGGCGATGGAACGGGTGGCTTTGCCGCAGCCTCGGGCAGCCCGTTTCCGGTAGGGTCTGGTCCCTGGTTTGTGGCGGTGGGGGACTTCAACGGGGACGGCAAGCCCGACCTCGCCATCGCGAATTTTAACGACGGCACCGTGACGGTGCTGCTGGGGAACGGAACCGGCGGGTTCACGCCGGCCTCGAACAGCCCGTTCGCGGTTGGAAATGGGCCGACGTCCGTTGCGGTCGGGGACTTTAACGAGGATGGCCAACCGGACCTCGCCATCACAAATTACGTCGACGGTACCGTAACGGTGCTGCTGGGCGACGGAACGGGTGGCTTCGCGGCCGGCCCGGGCAGCCCGTTCACGGTGGGCCAGGCCCCTACGTCCGCGGCGGTCGGGGACTTTAACGGCGATGGCAGGCTCGACCTCGCCATCACAAACTCCGGCGACGGTACCGTAACGGTGCTGCTGGGCAACGGAACCCAGGGTTTCACCGCGACCACGGGCAGCCCGTTCACGGTCGGAACAGGGCCTAGCTCCGTAGCGGTGGGGGACTTCAACCGGGACGGCAAGCCCGACCTCGCCATCGCAAACGCCGGCAGCAACAATGTAACGGTGCTGCTGAACAGTGGAACGGGCTCGTTCACGCCCGCTCCGGGAAGCCCGTTCCCGGCGGGATCGAACCCTGACTCCGTGGCGGTTGGAGACTTCAACGGGGACGGCAATCCCGATCTCGCCATCGCAAACTTCGCCAGCGACAACGTGACGGTTCTGCTGGGCAATGGAACAGGCGGTTTCACGGCCGCCCCAGGCAGTCCGTTCGCGGCTGGCTCGGAGCCCACTTCCGTGGCGGTGGGGGACTTCAACGGGGACGGCAGGCCAGACCTCGCCGTGGCGAACTATGGCAGCGGCACCGTGACGGTGCTGCTGGGTAACGGAAGGGGCGGTTTCACGGCAGCCCCAGGCAGCCCATTCGCGGTGGGATCGGGTCCTATGTCCGTCGCGGTCGGCGACTTCAACGGGGATGGCAAGCCCGATCTGGCCATCGCGAGTCTTGGCGCCGGCGGCGTGACCGTGCTGCTGGGCGACGGAACAGGCAGGTTCACCGCGGTGACAGGCAGCCCGTTCGCGGTGGGATCGGGTCCTATCTGCGTTGCGGTAGGGGACTTCAACGGGGACGGCAAACCCGACCTCGCCGTCGGAACTTACGGTGGCGCGCTGACAGTGCTGCTGGGCGACGGAACCGGCGGGTTCACGGCAGCCCCGGGCGGCACGCTCGCGCTGGGAGGAATTCTTAACTCCGTGGCTGTGGCGGACTTCAACGGGGACGGCAAACCCGACGTCGCCATCGCCGATTATGCCAGCTTCCTCGCTAACGCCCGCGACACCGTGGTGGTGCTGCTGGGTGACGGGTCGGGCGGATTCACGGCGGGCAACCTGTTCCTGGTGGGCGCCGATCCTACGTCCGTCGCGGCAGGCGACTTCAACGGAGACGGCAAGCTGGACCTGGCCGTCGCCAACGGGCATGACGGCACCCTGACGGTCCTGCTGAACGGCTCGGCCCCGCAGACGCCGGCGCTCCTGTGGCCCGGCAATGGGGCGAACGGCGTATCGCTCACGCCGGCGTTGAACTGGAGCCCTTCGAGCGGAGCGACATCCTACGACGTGTACTTCGGGACTTCGTCCTCGCCGCCCCTGCTGAACACCACGGCGGGAACGAGCTTCGCTCCGGGAACGCTGGCGGCGGCAACGGTGTATTTCTGGCGGGTGGTGGCCAAGGACAGCATCGGATCGAGCAGCTCCGTAGCGTGGTCTTTCACGACGCAAGGCGCGGCTCCGCCGGCGCCAACGTTGACCGCGCCCGCGAGCGGCGCGACCGGAGTGGCGCTCACGCCAACGTTGAGCTGGAACGCTTCGGCCGGAGCGGCCTCCTACGAGGTGTATTTCGGCACTGCGTCCACACCACCCCTGGTGACGACCACGGCGGGGATCGCTTACGTACCGCCAACGCTGAGCGCGAGCACCACCTACTACTGGCAGATCGTGGCACAGAATAGCTCCGGTTCCGCCAGTTCCCCGATTTGGTCCTTTACGACTGCCGCTCCCGCGGTCGGCCTGCTGTTTGTGCCGGTGACTCCCTGCCGCGTGGCGGACACGCGCAACTCCGCCGGCCCCTTCGGTGGACCCACCATGACAGCCGGCTCTACGCGCTCCTTCGCGATTCCTCAAAGCGCGTGCAGCATTCCGAGCACGGCTCTGGAGTACTCGTTGAACGTGACGGTGGTGCCCGCAGGGCCGCTGGGCTACCTGTCGCTGTGGCCCACCGGGCAGACGCAGCCGTACGTCTCCACGTTGAACTCCCCTGGCGGCATTGTGCTGGCCAACGCGGCCCTGGTCCCGGCCGGCACGGGCGGGGCGGTGAGCGTCTACGTCAGCGACGAGACCGATGTGATCCTCGATATCGACGGCTACTTCGCTACGAGCACCGGCACGACTTCGTATTCGTTCTATCCCGCCCCGCCGTGCCGCATCGCCGACACGCGAAACG